>NZ_BAABFQ010000006.1:0-57443 GCF_039541135.1 Nocardioides caricicola
TCGTTCGTCTACGGCGTCCACGACGGCCACGGCGCCACAGCGGTCGGCACGGTGAACATCACCGTCACCCCGGCACCGTGAACACGCTGGCCCACATCGATCAGGTCCAGGTGACCGCGGCGCGCTCGCGCCAGGTGCCCTCGAGGGAGGCGCGCGCGGTGCGGTTCCACAGCGACAGGTAGAGGTCGACGGCCGTGCCGGCGAGGACCCAGTCGCCGTCCGCGCGCGGCCCGGCCCGCCGGGAGGTGGCCGCCGGCCCGGGGCCGACCTCGACCAGCCACCAGTCGGGCACGTCGTCGGGAGCGACGACGAGCTGGCCCCGCTCCTCGCAGCGCAGCTGCGACCGCGGGCGGGTCAGGAACCCGCCGAGGAGCTCGTCGATGCCGTCGACCGCGACGTCGGGCTCGATCCAGGTGTCGGCCGGGAGGGGGTGCCGGCCCAGGGCCGCGGCCAGCGCGTCGACGGCATGGATGGTGGTCTCGTGGCACTGCCGTCGTGCCCAGAACTCCCGGGGTGCGGGCGCGTCGTTCAAGAACACCAGCGCCGTCGCGTCGGCCGGCGCCCGGGTGAGGGTCTCCGCCAGCTCGATGACGCCGTCGCGCAGCCACTCGAGCGGGTCGACCTCGGCCCGACCCTCGGCCTCCACGGCATCCGGGTCGGTGCCGTTCTCACCACGCACCAGGGCGGCGGCCCAGCGGTGCACCATCCCCTGGTGAACGACCAGGTCGCGCACCGTCCACTCCGGACAGGTGGGCACCGGCGCGCGCATCCCGGCGCGGTCGGCGTACCGCACGAACGCGACCATCGCGGCACGGAGACCCTCCAGGTGCCGGGTCAGGGGAAGCTCGGTGGGCACCCGATGAGCGTGACAGGTGTCACCGCGATCGGCCCAACGGTTTAGGTTTGGCCGCATGGCGACCACGGAGCAGCCCTTCGGCATCGACTTCGGAGGCACCGGCATCAAGGGGGCGCCGGTCGACCTCGACGCCGGCGACTTCGCCGCCGAGCGGGAGCGGATCCGCACCCCGGAGGCCTCGACGCCCGAGAACATCGCCGAGATCTTCGTCGAGCTCCTCGCGAAGTTCCCCGACTGCACCGGCGCGGTCGGCGTGACCGTGCCCGGCGTCGTACGCCACGGTGTCGTGCTCTCCGCGGCGAACATCGACAAGTCCTGGATCGGGACCGACGCCGACCGGCTGTTCACCGAGGCGACCGGCCGTGAGGTGCACGTCGTGAACGACGCCGACGCCGCCGGCCTCGCGGAGGTGCGCTACGGCGCCGCCCGCGGTCGCAGCGGCCTGGTCATCGTGACCACGCTCGGCACCGGGATCGGCTCCGCGATGGTCAACGACGGGATGCTGGTGCCGAACTCCGAGCTCGGGCACCTCGAGATCGACGGGCACGACGCGGAGTCGCGCGCGGCGAACAGCGCCCGCACCCGCGAGGAGCTGTCCTGGGAGCAGTGGGCCGAGCGCCTGACCCGCTACTACCGGACCCTGGAGATGCTGTTCTCGCCCGAGCTGTTCGTGGTCGGCGGCGGGGTCAGCAAGGACTCCGCCGAGTTCCTCCCGCTGCTCGACCTCGACACCGAGATCGTGCCGGCGACGTTGCGGAACAGGGCCGGCGTCGTCGGCGCCGCGCTCTACGCGTCCGAGGGCGGCGGCTGAGCCTCGAGCTCGTCGAAGGTCGCGACGACGCCGCGCAGGTAGCGCTCGACGACCGCGCGCTCCTCCTCGGTGAAGGACCGGTCGAGCCGGTCGAGGGACACGAACATCGGCAGCAGGTGCGCCAGCACCTCCTCGCGCCCGGATGCGGTGACCTCGACCTGGGTACGGCGACGGTCGAGAGCGTGCGGGTGCCGTCGGACGTGTCCGCGCTGGGCGAGCCGGTCGACCAGGCCCGTGGAGGCGGCGGTGCTGACGTCGAGGATCCTGGCCAGGTCCCCAGGGCCGAGCGGCTCGCGCATCAGGTGCTCCATCGCGACCAGGTCGCTCTCGGAGAGCCCGGCGCGCCGGGCGATGACGTGTCGCAGGCGTCCGCCGCGCTCGATCGCCTCCCGCAGGGCCGTCAGGCTGCCGGTCTGCTTCCACCGCTCGGTGAACGCACTGGCGGGACCCGACATTTTCACTCACCCACTTAGTTGCTAAGTTACTTAGGTATCGTACGCCATCCGTCAGGAGTTCTCGTGGCCCTCGCGCCGATCATCGCCGGTCGCCGTACCGCCTGGGTGTTCGCCCTGCTGCCGATCCTCCTCGCCGTCGTCCTCATCGGCGGCGTGGGCGAGGCCGAGCACCGGACCGACTCACGCGACAACCTGCCCGACAACGCCGACAGCACGGCCGCGGCCTTCCTGCTCGACGAGCTGCCCGACGAGGCGACCGAGGCCGCGATCGTGCTGTGGACCGCGGACTCCGGGAAGCTCTCCGAGTCCGCGCTCGGAGAGATCGAGTCGCAGTCCGAGGGCGAGCTCGTGCCGTCGGAGGACGGGACGGCGGTGTTCACCGTGATCCCCGTCGAGGGCGGCAACGCCGACGAGATCGGCGAGAAGGTCGACGCGCTGCGCGAGGACCTGCGCGCCGGGGCCCCGGACGGCGTCACCGTCGGCGTCACCGGTCCGGCCGGCATCCGGGCCGACCTCAGCAAGGTGTTCGACGGCGCCGACATGCGGCTGCTGCTCGCGACGATGCTGATCGTCGCGGTCCTGCTGGTGGTGACCTATCGCAGCCCGATCCTCTGGGTGATCCCCCTCGTCGTCGTCGGCGTCGCCGACCGGTTCGCGGTCGTGGCCGCGACCCAGGTCCTCGACGGCGTCGGCCTCCCGTGGGACGGCACCACCACCGGCGTCCTCTCGGTGCTCGTCTTCGGCGCCGGCACCGACTACGCGCTGCTGCTGATCTCCCGCTACCGCGACGAGCTCCGCTCGACCGAGTCCCGCCACGAGGCGATGGCGCACGCGCTGCGTCGTACGTCGGAGGCGGTCATCGGCAGCGCGCTCACGGTGTTCCTCGCGGTGCTCGCCCTCGTGCTGTCGGTGGTGCCGTCGACCCGCGCCCTGGGCGTCGCGTGCGCGGTGGGCATCGTGGTCGCGGCGACGTTCGCACTCGTGGTGCTGCCGGCGGCCCTCGTGCTGTTCGGGCGCTGGGTCTTCTGGCCCAAGGTCCCGCGGCACGGCGACCAGGCTGCGGTCGACACCGACTCGGTCTTCCACAAGGTCGGCCAGGTGGTCGCGCGGCGACCGCGGACCGTCGTGGTCAGCACCCTGCTGCTGCTCGCCGTGCTGGCCAGCGGGCTCGCCGGCGTCCGGTTCGGCCTCGACGAGTCCGACCAGCTCCTCGACCGGCCGGAGGCCGTCACCACGGGCGAGCGGCTCGCCGAGTCGTACCCCGCCGGCACCGTGGAGCCCACCCAGGTGGTCACCCGCGCCTCGGAGGACGAGGTGCTGCCGGTGGTCTCCGAGGTCGACGGGGTCGAGTCCGCGCGGGTCAGCGCGTCCGGCGGCGGCGTCACCCAGGTCGACGTGGTGCTCACCGCGGAGCCGGGGAGCGAGGACGCCCGCGCGACCGTCGAGGACATCCGCGACGCGCTCGGCGACCTGCCGTCGACGTACGTCGGCGGGACCGAGGCCGAGTCGCTCGACGCGCGCGACGCGGCCAGCCGCGACATGCTGCTGATCCTGCCGCTCATCCTCGGCATGGTGCTGCTCGGCCTGGCCATCATCCTGCGATCGCTGCTCGGGCCGGTGCTGCTCGTGCTCTCGGTCGTCGCGACCTACGTGGCCGCGCTCGGCGCCTCGTGGTGGATCTTCACCGGCGTGTTCGGCTTCGAGGCCGTGGACGTGAAGATCCCGCTCTTCGCGTTCCTCTTCCTCGTCGCGCTCGGCGTCGACTACAACCTGTTCCTCGTCACCCGGGCGCGCGAGGAGGCGCGCGAGCACGGCTCGCGCGAGGGCATGCTCCGCGCCCTCACCGTCACCGGTGGCGTGATCACCAGCGCCGGCATCCTGCTCGCCGCGGTCTTCGCCGTCCTCGGCGTGCTGCCCCTGGTCGCCCTCGCCCAGCTCGGCACGATCATCTGCGTCGGCGTGCTGCTCGACACGCTCGTCGTCCGCACCATGCTCGTCCCGGCCGTCGCGGTGCTGCTGGGGGACCGGTTCTGGTGGCCGCGGCGGGTGTGACGGCGCGGTGCCGGACTCACCGGTGCGAGCCAGTGAGACCGACGAACGCCCACCTCACCCCTCGCCACGGATGGCCGCAGCGACCGCCTTGGGGACGTCGGGGTGGAAGACGGTCGGGATGATGAAGTTCGGGTTGAGCTCGTCGTCCTTGACCACCAGGGCGATGGCCTCGGCGGCGCGGAGCAGCATGTCGATGGTGACCTCGCTGGCCCGGGCGTCGAGGAGGCCGCGGAAGACGCCGGGGAAGGCGAGCACGTTGTTGATCTGGTTCGGGTAGTCCGAGCGGCCGCTGGCGACGACGGCGGCGTACTTGTCCGCCTCGGCGGGGTCGACCTCCGGGTCGGGGTTGGCCAGCGCGAACACGACGGCGTCCGGCGCCATCTCCGAGATCCACTCGGCCTTGAGCACGCCGGGGGCGCTCACGCCGATGAAGACGTCGGCGCCGGCGAGCACGGTGCGCAGGTCCCCGGTGACCCGGCGCGGGTTCGTCACCGCTGCCAGCTCGCGGTGCGCCGGCGGCAGGCTCTCGTCGTCGGCGGACAGGGCGCCGGCGCGGTCCACGACCACGACGTCGGTGACGCCGGCCGCGATCAGCAGCGTCACGATCGCCGTGCCGGCGGCGCCGCCCCCGGACACCACGACGCGCACCGAGTCGAGCGACTTCTTCACGACGCGCAGCGCGTTCGTCAGTGCGGCGAGTACGACGATGGCGGTCCCGTGCTGGTCGTCGTGGAAGACCGGGATGTCCAGGGAGGCGCGCAGCCGCCGCTCGATCTCGAAGCAGCGCGGGGCGGCGATGTCCTCGAGGTTGATGCCGCCGAAGCCCGGGGCGATCATCTCGACGGCCCGCACGATCTCGTCGGTGTCCTGCGACGCGAGGCAGATCGGCCAGGCGTCGATGTCGGCGAACCGCTTGAACAGCGCGGCCTTGCCCTCCATCACCGGCAACGCCGCGCCGGGCCCGATGTTGCCGAGCCCGAGCACCGCCGAGCCGTCGGTGACGACGGCGACCGAGTTGCCCTTGATGGTCAGGCGCGGGATGTCGTCGGGGTTCTCGGCGAGCGCCATGCTCACCCGGCCGACACCGGGGGTGTACGCCATCGACAGGTCGTCACGGGTGCGCAGCGGCACCTTCGACGTCACCTCGATCTTGCCGCCGATGTGCAGCAGGAACGTCCGGTCGCTGACCCGGTAGACCTCGACGCCGTCGACCGCGGCGGCCGCCTCCGGCAGCAGCTGGGCATGCGCGGCGTCGGCCGCCGAGCAGGTCACGTCCACGACGAGGCGCTGGTGGCTGGAGTCGGTGACGTCGATGGCGGTGACCACGCCACCGGCCTGGGCGATCGCGGTCGCCACCGCGCCGACCACGCCGTGGTCGGGGTCGGTGTGCAGGCGCATGGTGATCGAGTACGACGAGGCGGTGGCTGCCATGCCCCGACCCTCTCCCCCCGCCTCGGTTACCGGCAAGTCGCGATCGGCGATGCCAGGCATCGTGTGACGACCGCCACAAGTTTGCACTTGATCCTTGAAAGTGCAAGAATGCACTTCATGACCGAGAGTGCAATGAACCTGCGTGAGCAGAAGCGGTGGGACACCAGCCGCCGCATCACGCAGTGCGCCCAGCGGCTCACCGACCAGCACGGCCTCGACGGGTTCACCATGGACGACCTGGCCGCCTCGGCCGGTGTCTCGCGACGGACGCTGTTCAACTACTTCCCCAGCAAGACCGACGCGGTCCTCGGCGAGATCCCGGAGATCCCCGAGGCGGCGGTGGAGACGTTCCGCGCCGGCGGTCCCCACGGCAGCCTCGTCGACGACCTGACCGAGCTCGCCCACCTGGTGCTCTCGGCCAAGCAGCCCGAGCGGGAGTCGATCGAGCTCGGCCGGCGGGTCCTCACGCGCGACCCCCGGATGCTCGCCGCCGCCCACCAGCGGTTCGAGCTCATCTCCGAGGAGTTCGCCGCCCTGGTGCTCGAGCGCGAGGGCGACGGCTTCGAGCCCTTCCGCGCCCGCCTGCTGCTCCGGCTGGTCCTCACCCTGTTCGACTCCGCGCTCGAGGCCTTCGCCCAGGAGGACGAGAGCCGCGCACTCGTCGACGTCTTCGACGAGCACCTGGGCGCAGCCCGCGCCCTGTTCACCTGACCTCCCCTGCACCACCCGAACCCAGGAGACCGCCACCATGGCCACCCTGTTCTACCGACTCGGCAAGAGCGCCTACCGGCGCTGGCCGTTCTTCATCGCGGCCTGGCTGGTCGCGCTGGTCGCCGTCGGCACCGTCGCCGCGACCATGTCGAAGCCGATGACCGACTCCTTCTCGATCCCGGGCATCCCGTCCGAGAAGGCCGCCGACCTCCAGGCCGAGCTGTTCCCGAACGTCACCGACGCCTTCGACGAGGCCTCGGTCAACGTCGTGGTGGCCGCGCCGGAGGGTCACTCGCTCGACGAGCCGTCGTACACGAAGGCCGTCGACTCCCTCGTCGCCGACCTCCGCGCGTTGCCCCAGGTCGCGCCGGACGCGCCGATCACGAACCCGGTCGACGCCGCCCAGTCCCAGCGCCAGGCGATGCTCGAGTCCGCCCGGCAGAGCGGCACGCCGCCGGACGTCGCGAAGGCCAACGCCGCCGCCCTCAGCCCGCTGACCCCGGACGCCCGGGTCGGCATCATCTCCTTCCAGTACGACGTGGAGACGGTCGCTGACGTCGAGCCCGCCACCCAGGAGGCGCTGCTCGACGTCCTCGAGGCCGCTCGCGACAACGGCCTCACCGCCGAGGCCAACGGCGCCGGTACGTCGGCGATGAGCGAGCCCGGCGCCTCCTCGGAGCTGATCGGCATCGCCGTCGCGCTCGTCGTCCTGCTGCTCACCTTCGGCTCGCTGGTCGCCGCCGGCCTGCCGATCATCACCGCGATGATCGGTGTCGCGCTCGGCCTGTCCGGCATCACGGCCATGACCGCGTTCATGGACATCGGCTCCAGCACCCCGATGCTGGCCACGATGATCGGCCTCGCGGTCGGCATCGACTACACGCTGTTCATCCTGGCGCGCTACCGCACCGAGCTGCAGCACACCGACGACCGCGAGGAGGCCATCGGCGTCTCCGTCGGCACCGCCGGCTCGGCGGTCGTGTTCGCCGGCCTGACCGTCCTCATCGCGCTGTGCGCGCTGGCCGTCGTCGGCATCCCGTTCCTCACCGCCATGGGCCTCGCGGCCGCCGCCACCGTGCTCATCGCGGTGCTGGTCGCGCTGACCCTGCTGCCCGCGCTGCTGGGCATGCTCAAGTCGAAGGCGTTCGGCGGCCAGGTCCGCAAGTACCGCCCCCGCCGGGAGCCCGACGGCCACATCGTCAACAACGGCGTCCGGTGGGCGCGCTTCGTCGGCCGCCGCCCGCTCGCGGTCGCGCTGCTCGTCGTCGTCGGCCTCGGCGCCCTCGCCGTACCGCTCAAGGACCTGCACCTCGCGTTCCCGACCGACAGCACCGCGTCGGTCGAGACCACCCAGCGTCAGGCCTCCGACCTGATGGCCGAGGCGTTCGGCCCCGGCCGCGAGGGCCCGCTGCTGGTCGTCGTCGACGCGACCGACGTCGCCGAGGCCGACCGGTCGGCCGCGATCGGCGAGGTCACGGCGTGGGCCGCCGACCAGCAGGGTGTCGCGAACGCCCAGGTGGTCGCGATGAACGACGCCGGCACCGGCGCGCAGATCATGATCACGCCCACCTCGGGCCCGGACGAGACCGCCACCGAGGACCTGCTCGCCGACCTGCGCGACGGCCAGGCCGGCATCGAGGCCGAGACCGGTACGACGACCGGCGTGACCGGTCTGACCGCGATCACGACCGACGTGTCCGAGCGGCTCAGCGACGCGCTGCCGGTCTACCTCGCGGTGGTCATCGGGCTCGCGTTCCTGCTGCTGATGGTCGTGTTCCGCTCGATCCTCGTGCCGCTGACCGCGACCCTCGGCTTCCTGCTGTCCGTGCTCGCCACGCTCGGCGCGACCGTCGCGGTCTTCCAGGAGGGCGCGTTCGGCCTGATGGAGGGCCAGCCGATCGTCAGCTTCATGCCGATCTTCCTGATCGGTGTCGTGTTCGGTCTCGCCATGGACTACCAGGTCTTCCTGGTGACCCGGATCCGCGAGGCGCACGTGCACGGCTACCCGATGAAGGAGGCGGTCGTCGACGGGTTCCGCAACAGTGCCCGGGTCGTGAGCGCCGCGGCCGCGATCATGACCGCCGTCTTCGCGGCGTTCATGCTCCAGGACGAGCCGATCGTGAAGTCGATGGGCTTCGCTCTCGCGGTGGCCGTCGTGTTCGACGCGTTCATCGTCCGGATGGCGCTGATCCCGGCCGTGCTCTACCTGATGGGCGACCGCGCCTGGTGGCTGCCGACGTGGCTCGACCGGCTGCTGCCGAACGTCGACGTCGAGGGTGAGAGCCTCGACCGGCCGCACCTCAAGGGCCGGTCGATCGAGGACGAACTCGACGACCTGACCGCGGAGAGCAACGAGGTGCAGCGCTAGAGCCGGAAGCGCCCCGCGAAGGACCGGAGCGGGAGGTCGGCGCTGGTCACGATCCCCGGTGGTGCCGCCACCACCGACCGGATCGCGTGCAGCGCCGGCATCCCGGTCACGGTCATCCCGATCGAGGCGAACTGGGCCGGGTCGGAGAGGTCCATCCCGGGAGCCGGGAAGATCATGTGCTTGTTGTAGACCTGCGGATCGCCCTTGATCTGAGTGATGTAGCAGCCCTTGATCTCCCAGCTGGGATCGGTGTGCGGCGTCATCTGCCACTCGAGGTGGGTCTCCACGCGCGGTACGCCGTC
The DNA here is from genome assembly GCF_039541135.1 of Nocardioides caricicola. Taxonomy (NCBI): domain Bacteria; kingdom Bacillati; phylum Actinomycetota; class Actinomycetes; order Propionibacteriales; family Nocardioidaceae; genus Nocardioides; species Nocardioides caricicola. Next base: position 8,987 of record NZ_BAABFQ010000006.1, read on the forward strand.
GACGAGGCCCTGGTACTTCACGTAGCTGCCGCCGAGCGACCCCGCCGGCAGCTGGTACCAACCCAGGTCGACGTCCTTGGTGCACGCGCCCAGCTCGTAGGAGAACGTGACCTCGTCGAGCTCGAGGCCGAAGCAGTCGGCCTTCAGGTACACCGAGTCGGCGAACACCGCGGTGTACTTGTGCAGCATCGCGGGCAGGTCCGGGTGGTCGACCGGCAGGCCATAGCCCACCTCGCGCCACGTGTCGGCGGAGTGGTGGCAGGACACGTCGACCGACTCGATCGTGGTGACGTTCTCGATGTCGGCGACGTCGGCCGAGCAGACGACCGCGAGGATCTGGTTCAGCCCGGGGTTCATGCCGGTGCCGTAGAACGTCGAGCCCCCGCGCTCGCAGGCCTCCTGCAGCACCTCGGAGGTACGCCGGCCCGACGGGTGCGGGTGGTTGGTGTCGCGGTGGTACCCGGTGATCCAGTCGGCCGTCGTGACGACGTCGATCCCGGCCTCGAGCACGCGCACGTAGAGGTCCTCGTCGGGGAAGACGCCGTGGAACGTCACGACGTCGGGCGTCGCGGCGATGATCTCCTCGATCGTCCCGGTCGCGACGACGCCGACCGGGCCGATGCCGGCGAGCTCGCCGACGTCGCGCCCGATCTTGTCCGGCGAGTAGCAGTGCACGCCGACCAGCTCGAGGTCCGGGTGCGGGCCGAGCCGCTTGATCATCTCCGACCCGACGTTGCCGGTCGCCACCTGGAACACGCGGATCCTGGGAGAGGTCATGCGGGGGTCCTCGTCTCTGGGTAGAACTGCTGCGCCCATGTGCGCAGCGCGGTGAAGCCCGGGTACTCGCCGCGCGACAGGGCGGCGGGGCTCGCGTACTTCTGGTGCGACCAGATCTCGATGTCGGCCTCGAACTGCTCGATCACGCCCCGGGCGTGCCGGTCGGCGGACTCCGAGTGGTCCCGGTCGTCGCCCGGCTTGCGGCCGATCCAGACGCTGAACCGCACGTCGCACGTCGAGTCGTCGACGGGGGTCACGGCCGACGCCGTGCGGTTGTCGATCATCCCCCAGCTCTTGGTGACCGCGAGGCCGAGGCCGCAGTTGAAGGCGTTCACCCCGCTGTTGACGTCCTCGATGCTCCCGCCCTCGTCCTCGGCGTCGAACGTGATCGTGAAGTCGACCAGCGCGATCGGGTCCTCGAACTCCTGCTTGGTGAACAGCGGCACGATCGGGACCTGGTGGACGTACTTGAAGTGCGCGAAGTCGACGCCGTTCTCGAGCACGTACTGCGGGTGCAGCTCGAGGCGGGTCTCGAACAGCCGGGCATGCTCGCACAGCGGGTAGTAGTCGTCGGCGGTCGCGCCGTCGCCGAAGCCGGTGAAGATGTCGGGGACGTCGAAGTACGGCGCCCGGCCCTCGACGTCGTGCCAGGCGTAGATCGACTCGTTGCGCTCGACGACCGGCATCGTCTTGATCCGCTTGCCGATGTTGGGCCGGTCCTCGTAGGGGATGCACACGTTGCGGCCCTGGTCGTTCCACTCCCACCCGTGGAACGGGCACCGGATCCGGTCCTCGACCACGGTGCCGCCGTACCCGAGGTGCGCGCCGAGGTGCTCGCAGTACGCGTCCATCACCGTGACCGCGCCGGAGGCGCCCCGCCAGGCGACCAGGTCGCGACCGAAGTAGCGCATCCGGTGCACCTGCCCGACCTGGACCTCGTGCGACCAGGCGACCTGGAACCAGCCGGTCGGGTTCATCGGAAGGGTCGGCTTCATCCGGCGACCTCCAGGGTAGAATCGCGATTCTGCGAAACAGAACCACGGTTCTGACAGACCGTCAAGAGGAGGGCCCGGTGTCGGTCGCCGACGAGCGCCGCTCGCTCTACCGCGACCGGGTCCTGGCGGCCGCGGAGCGGGAGTTCGCCCGGGTCGGGTTCGCCGAGACGAAGGTGGCCGCGATCGCCCGGGCCGCCGACGTCTCCCTGGCCACCGTCTACAAGACCTTCCCCGGCAAGACCGAGATCTGGAACGACCTGCACGCCGAGCGGATGGCCGCGCTGCTCGCCCGCGTCGACGAGCGGGTCGCCGGGATCGGGTCACCGCTGGAGCGGCTGCTCGCCGGCATCGGCGCGGTGGCGGAGTTCCTCACCGAGCACGACGCCTACCTCGAGCTCAGCCTGCACGCGAGCGCGGGCTGGCTGACCGCGAGCTCCGGGCACGGCGTCCAGCAGACCGTGTGGAGCTCCGGTCTCGCCACGATCGCCGCCGGCGTGGACGCCGCCCGGGAGGCCGGGGAGCTGGCGGACCTGCGTCCGCGGGTCGCGGCCGGGCTCGTGGTCTCCGCGCTCCAGGTCTGGCTCGCCGACTGGGTCGACGCCGGCCGGGACCGCGCGCCCGGCGTCGTCGTCGAGGACCTGGTCTCGCACCTGAGGACGATGCTCACCCGCTGAGCCACTTGCGCCCGGCCACTATTCAGTGTCACTATCTACCGGTAGTCAACATCACTGAGTAGTTGGAGTAGTGGGGAGCGACCCGTGGGCAAGCAGGTCACCGAGATGCTCAAGGGAACCCTGGAGGGGATCGTGCTCGCGATCCTCGCCGGCCGGCCGGCGTACGGGTACGAGATCACGTCCTGGCTGCGCGACAAGGGCTTCACCGAGATCGCCGAGGGCACGATCTACGCCCTCCTGATCCGGATCGAGCAGCGCGGCTACGTGGACGTGGAGAAGGTCCCGTCCGAGAAGGGCCCGCCGCGCAAGGTCTACACCCTCAACGCCCAGGGCCGGGCGTACCTCGACGAGTTCTGGAGGAACTGGAGCTTCCTCGCGGAACGACTGGAACAGCTCCGAAAGGGAGACGGCTGACATGGCCACATGGATGAAGCAGAAGAAGCAGTACAAGGCGGCCAAGGCCCGCATCGACGCGCTTCCCGAACCGTACGGCGCGACCGCCAAGGCCCTGCACCGCTACCTCATGTACTACGGAGGCGTCGTCGACGGGGAGACGAGCGTCGCGATGTTCGTCGACCTCGCCGACCTGTGGGAGCGCGCGGCCGTGGACGGCACCTCGGTGCGCGCGATCGTCGGAGACGACCCGGTCGAGTTCGCCGAGGCCTTCGCCGCGGCGTACAGCGGCAAGCACTGGATCGACAAGGAGCGCGCGCGGCTGAACGACGCCATCGACAAGGCGGCCGGCTCATGATCCGCGTACGCGACCTCGAGAAGTCGTACGGCGACCTGGCCGTGCTGCGCGGCGTCGACCTCGACGTGGCGCCGGGCAGCATCGTCGCCCTGCTGGGCTCCAACGGCGCCGGCAAGACCACCCTGATCAAGATCCTCACCACGTTGCTGAAGGCCGACGCCGGGACCGCCACCATCGGTGGTGTCGACGTCGCCACCCAGCCGGCCCAGGTGCGGGAGTCGACCAGCCTGACGGGGCAGTTCGCCGCCGTGGACGAGAGCCTCAGCGGGCGCGAGAACCTCGTGCTGATCGCCCGGCTGCGGCACCTGAAGGACGCCGGCGCCATCGCCGACGACCTGCTGGCACGGTTCCAGCTCACCGACGCGGGCGGACGCCGGGTCTCGACGTACTCCGGAGGGATGCGCCGCCGCCTCGACATCGCGATGAGCCTCATCGGCGACCCACCGGTGATCTTCCTCGACGAGCCGACCACCGGGCTCGACCCGCAGTCGCGCCAGGAGGTGTGGAGCACCGTGGAGGCGCTCGCCGAGCGGGGCACCACGATCCTGCTCACCACGCAGTACCTCGACGAGGCCGAGCGCCTCGCCGACCGGATCGCGATCCTGCACGGCGGCCGGATCATCGCCGACGGGACGCTGGCCGAGCTCACCCGGCTCTTCCCACCCGCGAGCGTGGAGTACGTCGAGAAGCAGCCCACCCTCGAGGAGATCTTCCTCGCGATCGTCGGAGAGGACGACGCAGCATGAGCACCCACCTGATCGCGGACACCACCGTCCTCACCGGCCGCTCGGTCCGCCACATCACCCGCAGCCTGGACACGATCATCACCACGGCGGTCATGCCGGTGGCGATCATGGTGCTGTTCGTCTACGTCTTCGGCGGTGCCATCGACACCGGCGACGTCTCGTCGGTGAGCTACATGCTCCCGGGCATCCTGCTGATCACGATCGCGTCGGGGGTGACCTACACCGCGGTCCGGCTGTTCACCGACATGCAGAGCGGGATCTTCGAGCGCTTCCAGTCGATGCCGATCGCCAGGTCGGCCGCGCTGTGGTCGCACGTGCTGACCTCCCTGTTCGCGAACGCCGTGTCGCTGGTGATCGTCGTGGCCGTGGCCCTGCTCATGGGCTTCCGGTCCGGGGCGGGCGTCGTGGCCTGGCTGGCGATCACCGGCCTGCTGGCGCTGTTCACCCTCGGCCTCACCTGGCTCGCGGTGAACGCCGGGCTGTCGGCGAAGAGCGTGGACGGCGCGAGCGCGTTCGCCTACCCGCTGATGTTCCTGCCGTTCGTCAGCTCCGCGTTCGTCCCCACCGAGACGATGCCCGCCCCGGTGCAGGCGTTCGCCGAGCACCAGCCGGTGACGCCGATCGTGAACACCCTCCGCAACCTGTTCGAGCAGCAGCCGGTCGGCACCGACGGCTGGGTCGCCCTCGCCTGGTGCGCGGGCATCCTGGTGCTCGCCCACGCGCTCGCGATGGCGACGTACCGCCGCAGGACCGCCTGAGGACGAGGCTCAGAGCAGCCGCGCGCGCACCTGCGCCGACTGCTGGTAGCCGACCGGGTTGGCGTGGCCGTCGAGCAGCACGACGACGCTTCGGTTGCCGAGGTCGATCACGACCCGGCCGGGCTCGAGCTCGAGCACGTCGCCCCGGATGAGGTACTCCTCGCCCTGCAGCCGCTCCAGGACGACGCCGGCGCCGCCGCGCTCGACGTCCTCCAGGGCGATCGCCCGGAGCTGGCCGCGCAGCCGGCCGCTGGAGCGCCACATCAGCAGGAACAGCAGCAGCAGGATCACGTCGGCGACCGCGGTGAAGACCAGCACGACGTTGCTCTCCACCTCGCCGTCGGCCTGGAAGGACCCGGGGTCGTCCTCGATCACCCGCACCTCGAGCTGGCCGGTGCGCTGCGCCTCGTCGTACGTCGCCTGGTCGACCTCGACGTGCCAGGTCTCCTGGTCGGGGTCGACGTCCTCGGGGAACGTGAACGACAGCCAGTTGCCGTCGCGGGTCGACTCGTCGACGACGGTCGCGGTCACGTCGACGCCGTCGGCCTGGATGCGGGAGTCGGTCCAGGTGCTGTGCAGGAGCGGGAGGTTGATCACGACACCGAGCAGGACCAGCAGCAGCAGGGAGTTGCGTTTGCCGCGGTTCATCTGGCTCGCCATGCGGCCAGTATCGCGGGCTACTGCAGGGTGGCGGTCAGCCGCATCAGGTTGTCGAGGTAGCGCTGGCCCCGGCTGCGCTGCCGCCACTCGTCGAGGGTCAGCTCGGTCGAGAGGGCACGGTAGGTGTCCTGCACCTCGGCGAGGCGGGCGACGACCTCGGGTCCGGTCATCATCATCACGACCTCGTAGTTGAGGACGAACGAGCGCATGTCCATGTTGCTGGAGCCGACCACCGCGACCTGGTCGTCGACCGAGAAGTGCTTCGCGTGCAGCACGAACGGCTCCGGGTAGAGCCAGATCCGGACGCCGGCGGTGAGCAGCGCCTCGTAGTAGGACCGCTGCGCGTGGGCGACCATGAACTGGTCGGCCGTCGCGCCGACGAACAGCTCGACGTCGACGCCGCGCTGCGCGGCGGTGGTGACGGCGTACAGCAGGGAGTCGTCCGGCACGAAGTACGGGCTGGTGAGCGACAACCGGCGCTCGGCGGAGTAGATCATCGCGTTGAACAGCCGCAGGTTGTTCTCGGTGACGAACCCCGGGCCGCTCGGGACCACCTGCACCCCGACGCCGGTGAGCGCGCCCGGACGCTCGGACGGCGGTGGCGGGGTGGACTGAACGACGGAGCCGAGGTTCTCCCCGGTCTCGGTGAACCAGTCCGTCGCGAAGACGACGTTCAGCTCCTGGACGGCGGGGCCTTCGAGCCGGGCGATCAGCTCGACCCAGGCTCGGCCGAGCTTCTGGTTCTTCGGCTTGTCGTAACAGGCCTCGATGAGGTTCTGGGAGCCGCTGAACGCGACCCGGCCGTCGACGACCAGGATCTTGCGGTGGTTGCGCAGGTCCGGCCGGCGGAACTCGCCCTTGAACGGCCGGATCGGCAGCATCGGGGCGTACTGGATCGACGTGGTGTCGAGCTTCTTCAGGAAGTCCTTGTAGCCGGGGATGCCCTTGGAACCGAGGTGGTCGAACAGGAAGCGGACGGTGACGCCCCGCTCGGTCGCGCGCACCAGCTCCTCGAAGAACGGACCGGTCACGTGGTCCCACGACGAGATGTAGAACTGCACGTGGACGTAGTCGGTGGCCGTCGCGACCTCCGCGGTCATCGCGTCGATCTGGGCCTGGTAGTCCTCGATCAGCTCGACGGTGTTGCCGAAGCTGAGCGGGAGGACCCCGAGCCGCCGGTTGAGCTTCGCGAAGGTCTGCACCAGCGGCGGCAGCTCGAGCCGGCGGGCCTCGTCCTCGATGTCCTCGAGGTGCGCGGCCGCGAGCACGGCGGCGTTCACCTCCTCCTGCAGCGCGCGGCGCTTCTTGCCGACCGTCGTGCGCCCGAAGAGGAGGAAGAGCAGGAAGCCGAAGAAGGGGATCGCGATGATCAGCAGCAGCCACGCCATCGCGGTCTGCGGCCGCCGGCCCCCCGGCAGCACGAGCAGCGCGGCGAGGATGATGACGATCTCGACGGCCAGGACGACCGCAGCGACGATCGCGCCCGCGGTGGGCCCCCATTCGAACATGCGGCAACGCTAGGGACCGGCACCGCCGTGGAGGTCACCCGACTCGGGTGAGCCCGCGAGTGGGTCGTCACCCGCACGATGTGGGCGTGTCGACCACGCCCGCCGAACCGAGGACCGGCCTGCCGAGGGGAGTCCTCGTCCTGATCGGGCTCGCGGCGGCGGTCGTGGTCATCGCCGGGATGCGCGGCATCGCCGACCTGCTCGCGCCCGCCTTCCTCGCGCTCGTGCTCACCGTGCTCGCGCACCCGCTGCGCCGCTGGCTCGACAGGAAGATGCCGTCGTGGATGGCGTCGGCGGTCTGCATCGCGGTCGTGTACGTCGGCATCGTGCTGTTCGCGCTGGCGGTGCTCGTCTCGGTCGCGCGGTTCGCGACGCTGCTGCCGTCGTACACCGACGAGTTCACCCAGCGCCTCGACGACTTCACCGCCTGGCTCTCCGACGTCGGGGTCGACCAGGAGCAGATCGACAAGATCGGGTCGTCGTTCGACCTCGGCGCGCTCGGCGGGTTCATCGGTGACCTGCTCTCGGAGCTGATGGGCCTGGTGTCGAACCTCTTCTTCATCCTGTCGCTGGTGCTGTTCATGACCGTCGACGGCAGCAGCTTCCCGCGCCAGCTCGAGCGCGCCCGCGCCGCGAAGCCGGCGATCGTGGCCGCCATCGAGGACTTCGCGCACGGCACCCGCCGCTACCTCGGCGTCGCCACCGTCTTCGGCCTCATCGTCGCGGTGCTCGACTCGATCGCCCTGGTGATCCTCGGGGTGCCACTCGCGCTGACGTGGGGCCTGCTCGCGTTCATCACCAACTACATCCCGAACATCGGCTTCGTGATCGGGCTGATCCCGCCGGCGATCCTCGCCCTGCTCGAGGGCGGGCCGAGCCTGATGATCGCGGTGGTCGCCGTCTACTGCGTGCTCAACGTCGTGATCCAGTCGGTCATCCAGCCGAAGGTCGTCGGCGACGCGGTCGGGCTGTCGACGACGCTGAGCTTCTTCTCGCTGGTGTTCTGGACCTGGGTGATCGGCCCGCTCGGCGCGCTGCTCGCGATCCCGCTGACGCTGTTCGCCAAGGCGCTGCTGGTCGACGCCGATCCCGACACGCGATGGCTGAGACCGCTGATCTCCAACAAGGACGAGCCGGTCACCGAGGGCTAGACCACCCGAGCGGTTCAGTCGGGGAAGGCGACGACCTCGATCACCGAGATCCCCAGGGAGCTCAGCAGGTTCAGCACGCCCTGCAGCTCCTGCTGGTCGGCCATCTCGCCGGTGAGCGTTGTCGCCCGTTGCGTGCGCGCCACCAGGTGCGGGAACGCGCCCGACAGCTCGTCGGTCAGCTCCGCATCCACTCGGATCAGCATCTTCGTCATCGCACGCCCGCCCGGTGTCCCCTGGATCCGGCCGCCCACCCGGCAGCCTGGGTCCCGACGCTAAGCCGGACCCGCGCCAAGACGCCTCACCGGAATCGGGCGAGGCGCCACCCGGCGTACTCCGGCGACCGTGGTCCGAGCACCGATCACGATCGAGGAGACGCACACCGATGGCCACGTTGACCGTGTGGAGGTACGACACCGTCGACGGCGCCGGTCGGGCCGCGCAGCTGCTGAAGGACCTCGCACGCCAGGACGGGCTCGTCCTGCACGACGCCGCGACCGTCGTGTGGGAGCCCGGCCAGAGCAAGCCGCGGACCCACCAGCTGCGCCCGAGCACGACGGTGTCGGGGACGCTCGGCGGCGGGTTCTGGGGGCTGCTGTTCGGGCTGATCTTCTTCATGCCGCTGCTCGGCGCCGCGATCGGCGCCGCGACGGGCGCCCTGGCCGGTGCGCTCACCGACGTCGGGATCGACGACACGTTCATCAACCGGGTGCGAGACACCGTGACCCCGGGCACCTCGGCGCTGTTCGTCCTCACCTCGGACGCCGCGCTCGACCAGATCCACGACGCCTTCGCCGCAGGACCACAGGGCGAGCTGATCTTCACGAACCTCACCGAGCAGCAGGAGGCCGCGCTGCGGGAGGTCTTCGCCGACTGACGGGACGGCTCGGGCGACGCCGCCATGCGGACATGGTTGTCCAGACCGCACCCGGTCCCCGAGACTCGTGCCCGGAGCGGGGAGGGCGGATGGCAGTCGCAAGGCGGACCGCGGCGGTGGATGAGAGCGTTCACCGGTCCACGGACGCGCCCGGGCCGCCGCTGCTGCACGTCGCCCGGCCCCGGCTCGACACGTTCTTCGACGCGGTTCCGCAGACACCGGTCAGCGTGGTCGTGGCGCCCGCCGGGACCGGCAAGACCGCGGCGGCCGCCGCCTGGGCCGAGCAGATGGCGTGCGCGGGACGTCCGGTGACCTGGCTGCGCGGGAACCAGGCCGACGGGTTCGCGGACGACCTGTCCGGCCACCTCGCCAGCTCGGCGGTCCTCGTGATCGACGACGCGCACCTCCTCGGGAGCGACGCCGTCGCGCCGCTCGCCGCGGTGCTCACCGAGGACGCGGCATCGGTCCGGGTGCTGCTGCTGAGTCGCCGCGAGGTCGAGTTCCTCCCCGTCGCCGCCACGCTGGCCGGGCAGGTGCGGGGGCTGCCGCACGCCGAGCTGGACTTCACCGACGCTGAGGCCACGGAGCTGGTCCGCGCCCACCATCCCCAGGCTGCCCCGGAGGAGGTCACGTCGGTCCTGTGCCAGAGCCGCGGGTGGGCCGCCGCGCTGGTGTTCGGCGCACGCAGCCTGCAGGCCCACGGTGCCGGCGCGGACCCCCGCTCGGCGCTGGCCGCCACACGTCAGCCGCTGCTGGACTACCTCCAGCGGGAGGTCCTCGACGCGCTGCCGGCCGACCTGGACCGGGTGCTGGTCGCGACCTGCCAGGAGCCCGAGCTGACCGCTGACGAGGCCGCCCTCCTCTCCGGCGTCCCGCGGGCCGGCGAGCTGCTCGACCTGGCCGCCGGGACCGGGCTGCTGGTCACCGCGCGCCGCGCCGGGCCGGACGGTGAGGTGTGCTGGGTCCGCCACCCGCTGCTGCTCGACCTGCTGCGCCGGCGTACCTCTCCCGGCGGGCCGGACTGGACCCATGCCATCGAGGCGCACCACCGCGCCACGGCGGAGTACGTCGACCGCCGCGACGCCGAGCGGGCGGTGCACCATGCCCGGTTCACCGGCGACCTCGACCTCCAGCTGCGGGTGCTGCGCGAGTTCTCCGTCGACCTCCTGACCCGCCGGCGCACGCAGGTCGTGGCCGACGCGCTGGCCGCGATCCCCGTCGACATCCGCTCGCGGCACCAGGAGCTGCTGGTGCTGCACGCGGCCGTGCTGCGCTCGCAGAGCCGCATCGACGCGGCGAAGACCGCGACCGACCGCGCGCTCGCCGCCGACGCCCGCAGCCTGGCCGGTGGCCGGCACCGCGACGTCGACGCGGAGCTCGCGGCCCTGGAGCTCTGGCAGGCGAGGTTCGGCTGGCGTGCGGCCGGCCCGGCCCTGGACCGGGCGCGCGGGGTGCTCGGCTGTCGCCACGACGGCGAGGTCAGCGCCCACGAGCTGGCCGGCATCGCGCCCCTGCGCGCGGCCTGGCTGACCCTCGAGCTGGCGTCCTTCGAGACCTGGCTCGGCGAGCTCGGGCTCGCCGCGATCCACGTCCAGGACGTCGCGATGTACTCCGGGCAGGTCGACCTGCCGATCCTCGAGCGCGCCGTGCTCTCGAACCGCGCGATGATCGAGATGCTCACCGAGGCCTACCAGACCGCGCGGGCGACCGCGGTGCAGTCGCTCGCCGTCGGCCGGGCGGTCGGGGCCGAGGGCGACATGAGTGCGGCGCGGGCGCACGTCGTGGTCGGCTGGAGCAGCCTCCAGGCCCTCCGGCTCGCCGACGCCGAGTCGGCGCTGCGCGACTTCGCCGCGACGCCCCGCGAGCAGCTGGACCCGCTGCTGCTGGTGTACGGCCGGTTGCTGCGCGCCTGCGTGCTGACCTCGCACGGCGACGTCGAGGAGGCCCGCAGGCTGCTGGCCGGGCGCGGCGAGGTCCCCGAGCTGCTGCCGCGCCAGCTCCAGCGCGTCGAGGGCCTGGTGCAGCTGCTGACCCAGGTCGCGATGGGTGACCTGGCCGGGCTCGAGGTCGTCGTGCACGACTTCCGAGCCGCCAACCTGACCGCCGAGGCGGTGCTGAGCGAGGCGCTGGTCGTCGGGCTGGGCGGAGACGAGCGGCGCGCGGTGCGGATGCTCGACGCCCTGCTGCGCGAACCGGCGACGATGGCGGTCACCGTCGCGGTCGGCGCGGCCGTCGCGCGCATCGCGTTCCTCGACCGGATCGGCTCCGTCAGCAGCACCGAGGCCGCGCTCGGACTGGTGCCCGACCTGCTCAGCCGGGCCACCCCCCAGCGGATGCTGTGGATGCTCACGATCGGTTCGATGATCAGCCCGGGCTTCGTCGACCTGGTCGCCACCCATGCCGAGACGCCGGGCTGCCACCCGTTCGCGGCCGAAGCCGCCGCGGCCCTGCGCGACCACCCGCGCCCCTACCCCGACCTGACCCCGCACCGTCCGTCGAGCCCGGGGTCGACGGCCGACGAGCCGGCCCTGCTCACGCCGCGCGAGCAGGAGGTCCTCGGCCAGCTCGCGCTGGGCGGCGGCAACGCCGAGCTCGCCCGGTCGCTGTTCGTCAGCGAGAACACCGTGAAGACCCACCTGGCCTCCATCTACCGCAAGCTCGGCGTCGACCGCCGCGTCGACGCGCTGCGCGTCGCGCGGTCGCGCGACCTGCTGTGACCGCATTCGTCCGTTCCGGGTGAGCCGTCTCGCCCCGGACGACGCCTACGGTCGTCGCGACCGCACCCCGACCGACGGAGGACGACCCGAGATGAGCGCACCGAGCGACTACGAGCACAGCACGAGGGGCGCCTGGGCCTACGGCATCGCGGCCTTCGCGGGTGTGCTCCTGGCGATGGTCGGTCTGTTCCAGTTCCTCCAGGGTCTCTCGGCCGTGTTCAAGGACACGGTGTTCGTGGCCTCGCCTGACTACGTGTACTCGATCGACCTCACCGGCTGGGGCTGGATCCACATGCTCCTCGGTGCCGCAGCGGTCGCGGTGGGCATCGCGGTCCTCTACGGCCAGACCTGGGCCCTCGCGACCGGCATCCTGGTCGCGATCCTCTCGGCGGTCGCCAACTTCGCGTTCGTTCCCTACTACCCGCTCTGGGCGATCGTCGTGATCGCCATCGACGTCGCGGCGATCTGGGCGCTGACGTCGCTGCTGCGCAACACCTGAGCACACCCAAGATCACCCGGGCCTCACCCTCCGAGGGTGAGCCCCACCAGTCCTGCCGCCACATATATTTCCGACCGCGACCGGCGCGATTTCCACCCCCGCGGGTGTAGCGTGCCGTCATCGCTCGACTCGGCGGGAGGGCGAATGGCTGGGCAAGGACGGGCGCGCACGAGGGTGCCGGAGCACCTTCCGCGTCTTCCCCGCGCCTTCGTGCCCCGCCCCCGGCTCTGGTCGCACCTCGACGAGGCGACCGAGGGGTCGATGACCGTCCTCGTCGGGCCGGCCGGCTCGGGCAAGACGCTCGGCGTCAGCGGGTGGCTGCACCGCTCCAGCACCCAGGCGCAGGCGACGTGGGTGCGCGCCGACGCGTCCTGGACGGCGGACCAGCTGCTCGCCCTCGTCGCGTCGCAGCCCGGCCTCATCGTGGTGGACGACGCCCACCACCTGCCCCTCGCCACCGTGCGCGCCCTGGACGGCCTGCTCGACACCGACCCCGAGTCGATGCGGATGCTGCTGCTCGCACGCTGGGACCTGCCGTTCACCCGGCTTGCGCCCGAGCTGCTCGGCCAGTTCACCGCCCTGCGCGGCGAGCTGCTCCGCCTCGACGAGGGTGAGGAGGCGGCGCTGGTCGCGGCGCACGTGCACACCGACGCCGTCGAGGTCGCCCGCGCGATCGCACCGCGCACCCGCGGCTGGTGCGCCGCGGTCGTGCTGACCGCCCGGGCGGTGGCGGCGGCGCCCGACCCGCTCGAGGTGGCGCGGCGGTACGCCGAGGGCGGCGTCTCGGTCGCGGACCGGGTCGCCAGCGAGGTGTTCGCGAGCCTGCTCCCCCGGCAGCGGCACGTGCTGCTCTGCGTCGCCAACGAGCCCTCCGTCACCCCGGCCACCGCCGCGCACCTCGCGCACGACGCCCAGGCCGGCGAGGTGCTCGCCGAGCTCGAGTCGACCGGGCTGCTGGTCACCCGGATGCCGGACGAGGGCGACGAGGTCCGCTACGCCATCCACCCGCTGCTCACCGAGGTGGTGCGCCGGCGTACGGCGGCCGGCGGCGTCGACGTGATGCGCGCGGCCGCGACGGTCGCCCGCGCCGTCCAGCTCGACGTCGCGCGCGGCGAGACCGACAGCGCCTTCCGGCGGCTGGTCGCGGTGGGCGACCACGCAGCGACCGCGGCCCTGCTGGCCGAGCACGGCCCGACCCTGCTGCTGCGCGGCCACGGGGAGGGCATGAACGCCTTCGCCCTGCAGCACCCCTCGGCGGTCGACGTGAACCCCGCCTCGTGGTTCGCGATCGCCCTGGAGCGCTGGGTGTCCGGGTCGATCAGCTGCGCGCGGCACTGGCTCGACCGGGTCGTCAGCGACCCGCTCCCGGACACCACGACGTCGACGCTCCAGGTCGCGACCGCCCAGCTGATGCGGGCCCGGCTCGGCCTGGAGTCGATCCCGGCCGCGGTGGGGCACGCGAAGCGCGTGCTCGCCGACGACCCGCCCGACCAGGCCTCCCCCGTGCTGCCGATCCTGCTCGCCGAGCTCGCGGTCACCCAGAACTGGCTCGGTGACCTCGACGGCGCCGGCGCCACGCTGGTGCGCGCGCTCCAGCTGAGCCGCTCGCGCGACCTGCCCGGGCTGACCGCGATCGCGCTCTCGCACCTGGCGTTCACCGAGTTCATGCAGGGCCGAGAGGCCGCTGCCCTCGAGGTGGCCGACGAGCTGATCGCGATGCTCGACCAGCTCCCCGTGCTCACGCCGTACTCCGCGAACCGGGCGCGGCTGGTCCGCGAGCTCGCGTCGTTCGTCGGTCTGCCGTCGGCGGTGGCCGGGCTCGAGACCCCGATGCCGGACTTCCCGCTCCACCCCGGCGACCCCACCACGAAGTTCTGGGCGCGGATGCGCCGCTCCCGGCTCGCGCTGGCCGCCGGGTCGGTGTCGGCGGCCGAGCGCGCGCTCGACGTGCCACTGGAGACCCCGGAGCTCCCCGACCACCTCGCCGTCGCCCTCGACCTCGAGCGCGCGTTCCTCGCCGCGCTGTCCGGCGACCAGCCCACGCTGTCCCGGCTCGCCCAGGTCCTCACGAGCCGGGGCGCGGTCGCGGAGGGCGACCTGGTGACGGGACTGCGCGCCGACCTCGCCGGTGACCGGCGGATCGCCGCGGCCCGCTTCGAGACGGCGGCCGAGGGCACCACCTGCCTGCAGCCGCCGGTGCGCGCGCTGGCCCTGATCACCGCGGCGCAGCTGCGCGACGGGCTGCACGACGAGGACGCCGCGCGCGCTCTGCTCTTCGAGGGCATCGTCGCGACCGAGGTGCGCCGCAACGCTGTTCCCTTCCTCGGCTGGAGCCGGCACGGAAGCTCGGTCGGCGACCTGTTCGCCCACTACGCCGCCGGCCACCCGTCACCGTGGGTGCGCGAGCTGGTCACCCACACGGCCGGGATGCCGGGCATCTCGACGTTCTTCTCACCGACGACCGCGCTGCCGCACGAGCGGGCCCAGCTGCCTGCCGGCGCCCTCGCACCGACACTGAGCCCGCGCGAGCGCGACGTGCTCAACGAGCTCGCCCGCGGGTCGACGTACGCCGACATCGCGGCCACGCTGTTCGTCTCCGAGAACACCGTGAAGACCCACGTCTCGAGCCTGTACAGCAAGCTCTCGGTGAACCGCCGCAGCGCCGCACTCGCGGTCGCGCGGAGCCTGCACCTGCTGTAGTCCACCCGATTCGGGCGATGGAGCCGGGAGCCGGGCAGCGAAAGATCGCTCCCATGAGCCACGCCGTCGAACCCGACAGCTCCGACGTCTACGTCATCACGAGCCTCAACCGGCTCGCCGAGCACTGGGGGCTGGTGCTCGCCTACGGGCTGGTCACCCTCGGGCTCGGCGTCGCGATGATGGTCTGGCCCGACCAGACCATCGCCGTCTTCGCCGTGCTGATCGCGATCCAGCTGATCATCGGCGGGATCTTCCGCATCGTCCAGGCGCTCGGGATGAGCACGTTCGACGTCGGGATGCGGGCCATCTTCGGCCTCACCGGCGGCGTCGCCCTCGTGGTCGGCCTGCTGGTGCTCCGCGAGCCGCTGCAGTCCGTGCTGGTGCTCGGGATGATCCTCGGCGTCTGGTGGCTGATCTCCGGCCTGATCGACGTCATCGGCGCGATCGTCAGCCCCGGCACGGGGGGCCGGGGCTGGGAGGTCGCGATCGGCGTCGTCAGCATGCTGGCGGGTGGGTTCCTGATCGTGTACACCGACCTGTCGCTGACGCTGCTGATCTGGTTCGTCGCGATCTGGCTCGTGCTCGCCGGGGTGTTCGCCACGCTGACGGCGTTCCGGCTGCGCTCCCAGCGGGTCGCGTCGTGACGAGCACGCCCGACCCCGCGACCGCGGCCGAGCTGGAGGCGCTGCGCGCCGAGGTCGCCCGGCTCCAGGCCGAGGGGCAGGGTCGCCGTACCGGCTGGTGGCGCCCGGTGGTCAGCGGGGTGCTGATCCTGCTGCTCGCGGTGCTGCTGCCGCTCGGCGTGGTCGCGCGGTGGGTGCACAACGAGGTCGCCGACACCGACCGGTACGTCGAGTCCATCGAGCCGCTGGCGCAGGACCCGGCGATCCAGGACGCCGTGGTCAGCAAGGTGACCACCGAGATCATGACCCGGCTCCAGGTGGAGGCGGTCACGCAGGAGGCCGTGGACGCGCTGGCCGAGCTCGGGCTCCCGCCGCTCGCGGCGACCAGCCTCAACGCCCTGTCCACGCCGCTCTCGAACGCGATCAGCGGGTTCGTGGAGGACAAGGTCCGCGAGATCGTCGAGTCGGACCGCTTCCAGACCGCCTGGCTGGAGGCGAACCGGCAGGCGCACGCCCAGCTGGTCGCGGTGCTGACCGGCGAGGGCAGCGAGCTCGTCGACGTCTCGGACAACACCGTGGCGATCAACCTCGGGCCGGTGATCGACGAGGTGAAGCTGCGCCTCGTGGACTCGGGCTTCGACCTGGCCGGCCAGCTGCCGGCGATCGACCTCCAGCTGACCGTGTTCCAGTCCGACGACATCGCCACGGCGCAGAGCGCCTTCCGGGTGCTCAACGGGCTCAACACCGCACTGCCGATCGTCCTGCTGCTGCTGGTCGCGGGTGCGGTCGCGGTCGCCCGGTCGCGCCGGCGCGCGCTGATCACCGCGATGCTCGTCAGCGCGGCCTCCATGCTGCTGCTCGGCGTCGCGCTCAACGCGTTCCGCGTCGTCTACCTCGACGCGATCCCGGTGGAGACGTTGCCGACCGACGCCGCAGCGGCGTTCTACGACAACATGGTGTGGTTCATCCGGCTCAACCTGCGCGCGATCCTGGTCCTCACGCTCACGATCGCGTTCGTGGCCTGGGTCTCCGGGCCGGGAAGCAACGCGCTCGCGCTGCGCCGCGGGACCTCCCGGGCGATCGACTGGGGCCGCGGGGGCGGCGCCCGGGTCGGGCTGAACACCGGCCGGTTCGGTGTCTTCCTCGACGCCAACCGGACCATGATCCGGGTCGTGGTGCTCGGTCTCGCGCTGCTGCTCTACGCGATGGCGGACCACCCGACCGGCGGGTTCACGATCACCCTGCTGCTGGTCGCCGCGGTGCTGCTGCTGATCATCGAGCTGCTGGCTCGTCCGGCCGCGGACGCAGCCGAGCCAGCTGACGGCGTACCTCCGCCGCCAGCTCCAGGGCCGAGCTGACCAGGCGGCGCACCGTCGGGTCCTCCGACACCACGCGGCCGACGACGGCCGAGCCCACCATCACGGCGGCGAAGCCGATCAGCCAGGTGGAGACGGCGAGGATCACGCCGAGCGTCCCGAACTGGTCGGCGTTCGCGTCGACGTACACCGGCATCACCAGCGAGGACCCGCGGTTGTAGAGCAACCCGAGGGTGCCGGTCAGCACCGCGCCGAGGGCGAGCCGGTGCCACGGGACCCGGCCGAAGAGCAGGACCCACGACGTCACCCACCACAGCGCGCTGAGCAGCAGGGCCTGGATCGCGAGCCGGAGTCCGTCCGCGACCAGTCCGTCCACTCCGTTCATCAGCGTGCGCAGCGCGCCGACCAGCTGCAGCGTCATCAGCCAACCGAGCAGCCACAGGAAGCACCGGCGGGTGCCGCTGACGCCACCCACGTGGGTGACGTCCCAGATCCGCTCGTACATGCGCTGGACCGCGCGCGCGAAGCTGGTCGCCGAGAACAGCGTGATCGCGATGCCGATCAGGCCGGTCTGGGCGCGGACCTGGTCGGGCGTGACCTGCGCGGTCACTTGGCCTTCGCCCCGCTCCCCGAGACCGGCCGCGTTCGAGAAGGACTCGATGCCGGCGGAGGTGAGGTCCGGCAGGAACGCCGCGAGCACCACGAGCATCGGGATCAGCGCGAGCAGCCCCTGCGCCGCGATCAGCATGCACCGGTCGATGAACTCGACCCGGACGACCTCGTTGAGCAGGCGTCCGAGGATCGGGATCCGGTCGACCAGGTCCTTGGCCTGGTCCCGGCGGAGCTCGAACGTCGCGGTCGCCCGCTCACGCCACGCGGCGACGTCCATCGGCGTGCTGGCCTCCCGTGCTGTGGCCGGTCGATCCGGCAGGATGAGCACCAGCGTGGGTGGAACGGCGATCTCCCCGCTCACCCGTAGCGGGTGAAACCGAGAAGAGGAGGCCGCGATGTCCCCGTGGAGGCGCGTGGTGCGGCTGGCGGCAGCGGTGACGTTGCTCTGCCTCGTGTACTTCACGGTCCCGTTGACCCGCGACATCGGCCGCGGCGAGGTCGCCCAGATCGCCTTGGGGTTCGTCGCGCTCGGGCTGCTCGGCTTCATGGTCGTCTGGGAGGTGCGCCAGCAGCTCATCGACGACAACCGCACCATCGACCGGCTGGCGCTGGCCATGGCCGTCGCGGTGATGGGCTTCGCGCTCGGCTTCTACGTGATGGCGCAGCGCGACCCCACGCAGATCGAGGGGCTGAACACGCGGCTGGACTCGCTCTACTTCACGATGACCACGCTGCTGACGATCGGCTACGGCGACATCCACGCGACCGGGCAGGGCGCCCGCGCGCTGGTGCTCGTGCAGATGGTGTTCAACGTCGCCATCCTGACGACGGCGACCACGACGCTGACGCACCACATCCGGACCCGCGCGGAGTCGCGGCGTCAGGACCTGGACACGCAGCGGAAGCCGACGTGAGACGTGGAGTCCCGCACACCCTGACCCTGGCGCGCGGCCGGGCGGTAGCGCTGGCAGTACTCCGGCGAGCACAGGTGTGACCCACCCTTGGTGACCATCCGGTCGGTCTCGGCCAGCTGGTCGGCCGGTCGGGCCGAGCCGCCGCAGCACGGCGCCGGCTGCTCGGCCTCCCGCGTCGGGGTCCACCGGGTCCGGGTCCACTCCCAGACGTTGCCGATCATGTCGTGCAGGCCGTAGCCGTTGGCCGGGTAGTGCCCGACCGGTGACGTGCGGTCGAACCCGTCCGGGTCGTCGCTCCGCCACGGGAACGGGCCGCGGAACGTGTTGGCCAGCACCGCCCCGCCCGGCGAGAGCTCGTCGCCCCACGCGAAGTCGCGGCCGACCAGCCCACCTCGGGCGGCGTACTCCCACTCATCCTCGTACGGCAGGTCCTTGCCGGCCCACTCGGCGTACGCGATCGCGTCCTCCCAGCCCACGTGCACGACGGGGTGGTCCGCGACGTCCTCCCACGAGCTGCCGGGGCCGAGCGGCGCGCGCCAGGACGCGCCGGGCTGCCAGCGCCACCACTGCGTCCAGTCGCCGAGGTGCACGGGGCCGGCGGTCATCATGAAGACCTGCGAGCCGGGGACCAACAGCGCCGGGTCGGCGCCGGGGAAGTCGGCGGGGTCGGGCGCGATCTCGGGGACGGTGACGTGCCCGGTCTCCTCGACGAAGCGCGCGAACTCGGCGTTGGTCACCGGGCAGCGGTCCCAGTGCAGGTCGCCGACCGTGATCGTGCGCACCGGCCGCTCCTCGGGGTAGAAGCGGTCGCTGCCGATCGTCGTGGTCCCTCCCGGGACGAACACCGTCACGGCACCTTCCTACACGGCACGGCGGGCCAGCCCGAGGTGCCGCTCAAGGAATGAGTTGCCGAACTTGCCGCCCGGGTCGTGCCGCGCGGCGAGCGCGTGGAAGTCGTCCATCCGGGGGTACGCCGGCCGCAGCTGCTCCGCGGTCGCCAGGAAGCACTTGCCCCAGTGGGGACGGGCGCCGAGCGGCAGCAGCGCCTCCTCGATGCGGGGCAGCACGGCGTACACGCCCGGCACGTCGCGGACCCAGGTGAAGTGCAGCCCGACCGCGTCGCCGCCGTACGCCCCGCTGAGCCAGAGGTCGTCGGCGGCGATCGTGCGCACCTCGGTGACCTGGAGCAGCCCGTCGAACAGCGACGCGAGGTCGCGGAGCCGCCCGATCGCCTCCACGGCGCGCGGGCGCGGGACGAGGTACTCGCTCTGCAGCTCCTCCCCGCGGCTCGGCGTGAACTCCATGCGGAAGTGCGGCAACCGCCGGTTCCACGGGCCCGCGACCCCGCCCTGACGCGTCACCGCGGCGGTGTCGGCGCCGGCGAGCATGTGCAGGGTCCTGGCCGCGGCGGGCGCGCCGAAGAGGTCGGGCGGCGCGGTGTCGCCACGTCCCTTCAGCCAGACCTGGCCTACCCGGCCGCTGGACCAGTCGGTGAACAGGCTGACGCTGTAGGCGCTGCTCGTGAGCGCGTCGAAGTTCGCGAGCGCGTCGTCCCACGGCAGGTCGGTGTAGAGGTCCTGGCGCACGTCGTAGGTCGGCTCCACGTCCAGGGTCACGTGCGTGGTCACCCCGAGGGCGCCGAGCGCGACCACGTGGCCGGCGAAGTCCTCCTCCCCGCGTGCCACCGAACGGCGGGCTCCGTCGGCGCCGACCAGGTCGAGGCCCGCGACGGCGGCTGCCAGCGAGCCGGTGCGGTCGCCCGAGCCGTGGGTGCCGGTCGCGATCGCCCCCGCGACCGAGATGTGCGGCAGGGAGGCCATCGTGGCGAGCGCCCAGCCACGCTCCTGCAGGGTCGCCGCGAGGTCGCCGTACCGGACGCCTCCGGAGACGCGGACCACCCGCCGGTCGCCGTCGACCTCGATCTCGGCGGGGAGGCCGACGGTCGAGACGAGGTCGCCGACCGTGTCGGCGACGTCGGTGAACGAGTGCCGGGTGCCGAGCGCGCGCACCCGCTCGGCGCTCCCGACGACGTCCTGGAGCTCCTCGACCGAGGTGGGGGTGAGCACCCGCCTCGCGGCGTACTCGTGGTTGCCGGCCCAGTTCTTCGTCACATCGCTCAGCATCGCGCATCCAGGGCCGATGGGACCTGCTGAGTCATGACCCCGACCGACTTGAGGTAGTAGTGCCCGACCCCAGCACGGACGCCGTGGCTGCCGGCTCCTGGTTCGGCCTGCACACCCTGTTCACGGCCCTGGCCGTCGGCGCGGTCACGTACGTCGGCTTCACCGGGGCCCAGCTGGCCCACCTGGTCATGCCGGACACCCCGAGCGCGGTCGCGGTCGCGGACCCCCCGCCGCTGCCCGCGCCCCCCGTCGCCGCCGCACCGAGCCCCGAGCCGTCGCCGACCGCCGCCGCGGAACCCTCCCGCAGCGAGAAGCGGACGGAGAAGCCGGAGGCGAAGCCCTCCGGACGGCCCTCGACCGCGGCGTCGCCGGACGTGAAGCCGCGCGCGACGGGCAAGGCCGACCGCGCCCCCGTCGCGGAGCGCAAGCAGCCCACGTCGATCCAGCGCGCCCGGTGGGCGGACCGGCAGATCGCCGCGATGCTCCGCACGATGCCGCCGTCGCCGATGAGCTGGTTCACCGGCGGTGCGACCTGGGTGCTCCCGACCACCGGCTACCACCTCACCGCGCGCTTCGGCGAGTCCGGCAGCCACTGGTCGACCACCCACACCGGTCTCGACTTCGCGACCTCCACCGGCACCCCGGTGCGCGCCGCGACGGGCGGCACCGTGACGTTCGCCGGCTGGGACGGCTCCTACGGCAACAAGCTCGAGATCCGCCACCCCGACGGCACCGAGACCTGGTACGCCCACCTGTCTCAGCTGTACGTCGACGAGGGCACCGCGGTCGCCACCGGCACCGTCGTCGGCGCCGTCGGCGCCACGGGCAACGTCACCGGCCCGCACCTGCACTTCGAAATCCGTTCCGGCGACGCTCCGATCGACCCGTACACCGCGCTGGCGCAGCGCGGCCTCCACCCGTAGGACAGCCCGATACACGAAGTCTGTCTCGCGTAGTGTGGATCCTGTGAGTTCCGGCGAGTGGACCTTCCTCTCCAACCACGGGCACGTCCTCGTGGCGCTCAGTCGCGACCCCGACGCGCGGATGCGCGATGTGGCGGAGCTGGTCGGCATCACCGAGCGGGCGGTGCAGCAGATCGTGCGCGACCTCGTCGAGCACGGCTACCTCCACAAGTCCAAGGTGGGCCGCCGCAACCGGTACGCCGTCGACCGCGCGGCACACTTCCGGCACCAGCTCGAGTCGCGGCTCACCGTCGGCGCCTTCCTGGACCTCGTCGTCCCGCTGGCGCCCTGACTCGTCAGCCCACCTTCTCGACGGCTTCCTCGGCGTCGTCGCGCGAGGCCTCCGCGGTCGCGCGGAGGCTGGCCACGACCGCGACGGTGAGGCAGGTGGCGATCACCGAGAGCGACAGCCAGATCGGGATCTTGTAGACGTCGAGGAGCAGCATCTTGACGCCCACGAAGACCAGGATCGCGGCCAGTCCCGCCTTGAGGTGCACGAAGCGGTGCATGAGGTCGGCGAGCAGGAAGTACATCGCGCGCAGGCCCAAGATCGCGAAGGCGTTGCTCGTGAACACCAGGAAGGGGTCCTGGGTGACGGCGAAGATCGCGGGGATGGAGTCGACGGCGAAGATGATGTCGGTGGTCTCGACCATGACCAGGACGAAGAACAGCGGGGTGGCGACCCACCGGCCCGCCTGCCGCACCCAGAACTTCTGCCCGTGGTACTCCTCCGTCGAGGGGACCCGCCGCTTGACCCAGGCCAGGAGCCGGTTGCGGGACAGGTCCATCTCGTCGTTGCGGTGGCTGAACATCTTCCAGCCCGTGTAGACCAGGAACGCCCCGAAGACGTAGAGGATCCAGGCGAAGCTGCTGATCAGGACCGACCCGCCCGCGATGAAGACCGCCCGGAACACCAGGGCGCCCAGGACGCCGTAGAAGAGCACCCGGTGCTGGTACTCCCGGGGCACCGCGAAGTACGTGAAGATCAGGGCGAAGACGAAGACGTTGTCGACCGCGAGCGACTTCTCGATCAGGTAGCCGGCGTAGTACTCCCCGCCCGCCTCGGCGCCGTACGCCCACCACACCACGCCGCCGAAGGCGAGGCCGGTCGAGACCCACACGGCCGACCAGATGGCGGCCTCCCGGACCGAGACGACGTGGGCGTCGCGGTGCGCGAACAGGTCGATCGCGAGCATCAGCAGGATCAGCCCGAGCACCGCGGCCCAGGCCCAGAGCGGAACATCCATCACGTACCTCCAGTGCTCCCGCCGCGGCGGGACTCCGGAGGTCTCCCCCGCCACCGCCTGCGGGTGGCCGGCACACCGGACCGGGCTGGGCCGGCCGAACTGACGATGTGTCGTGGGTGGGGTACTCCCCTCGTGCGCTACATTATTCGCGAAGACAACTTCGCATGTCAATCGGAGGTCCGATGAGCACGCAGACCCAGGTCGAGGCTCGAGCGAGCCGGCTGCGCGGGGTGAACGCGGTGGCGGGGGCGATCCACCTCGCCCAGGCGATCGCCGTGCTGGTGCTGGCGACGTCGTTCGCCCTGCCGGTGACCGCGACCTACCTCGAGGGGCCGCCGGGAACGGTCCCGCAGGACCCGACGGAGCTGTTCGAGATCCCCACCGGCGTCGCCGTCGCCGGGTTCCTCTTCCTGTCCGCGCTCGCGCACGCGCTCGTCTGCACCGTGTGGTGGGGGCGTTACACCTCCGACCTCGGCCGCGGCCGGAACCCCGCCCGCTGGGTCGAGTACGCGTTCTCGGCATCGCTGATGATCGTCCTGATCGCCCAGCTGACCGGGATCTCCGACGTCGCCGCCCTGCTCGCGCTGTTCGGGGTCAACGCCTCGATGATCCTCTTCGGCTGGCTGCAGGAGCACTACGAGCAGCCGGGCGGTGGCGGCTGGCTGCCGTTCGTCTTCGGGTGCGTGGCCGGCGTCGTGCCGTGGCTGGCGATCGGCGTCTACCTGTTCTCCCCCGGTTCGGTGTCGTCGGCGGAGGCACCCGGGTTCGTCTACGCGATCTTCGTGTCGCTGTTCGTGTTCTTCAACTCGTTCGCGCTCAACCAGTGGCTGCAGTACCGCGCCCGCGGCAGGTGGGCCGACTACCTCTTCGGCGAGCGGGTCTACATCGGGCTGAGCCTGGTCGCGAAGTCGGCGCTGGCCTGGCAAGTGTTCGCCGGGACCCTCGCCGGCTGACGGCGGCGCCGGCGCTCAGGCCGGCTCGACCCAGTGCCGGCGTACGGTCAGCCTGAAGCGGAACGCGTGGTGGTGGTCCGAGCCCAGGCGTAGGCCGGCGACCCGCTCGGGGTAGTCGACCCGGGAGGCGTGGGCGACCCCGCTCACCACGGCGCCGTCGATGCGGTGGCCCACCGAGCGTCCGTGGACCCGGCGGGCCAGCAGGGTCGGGCCCGGACCGGCGTCGCCGGGCCGGCGGTTGGCGTCCCACAGCAGCACCCGTGGCCGCGCGCGAGCGCGCTCCTGCTCCTCCGGCGCGCGCCGAGTCCAGTCCGGGCGGTGCCATGGCGCGATCGCCCGGCAGAGGGCCTCGACCCCCTCCTCCTGGCCGAGGTCGGTGAGCCTGCCGAGGTGCGGCGGGGGCTGGTGCGCGGTGAACACCGGGATCCGGCCGACCAGCACGCCCTGGAAGCTGCGCGGCGGGTGCGTGCCCGGCCGGTCGGTGTTCGGCCACGTGGTCGCCAGGTCCACCCAGCGCTGCTCGCCCCTGCCGGCCAGGTCGGTGCGGACCCAGGTCGCGATGTTCGCCCGCCCCGGCCGGGACCGATCGCGCGCCTGCTCGAGACCGGGCAGCGGGTCGAAGTCGTACCCGGTGGCCTCGCAGCTGCCGATGAACGCCGGCCCGGTGCTCGCGATCGCCTCGAGCTCCCGCTGCACCACCCGGTCGGGACGCCCGTTGTCGAGGTTGTAGAACCAGAAGTCGAGGTCGACGTGGTCGGACGGTTCATGGGGCATGCCCGGAGGAGCCGGGAACGGGGCGCCAGATACACCGCGCCGGCACCCGGGCAGGCGGTGAGATGCGAAGAGCCCCACCACGCGTCGTGGTGAGGCTCTTCTTCACGTGCGCGAGGGGGGATTTGAACCCCCACGCCCTTTCGGACACTGGCACCTGAAGCCAGCGCGTCTGCCGTTCCGCCACTCGCGCGTGAAGCGGAGCAAGGCTATCCCAGCGCGGGGGTTTGCCCCAAACCGGGGCGGGCAGGCCATGGAGGGTCCCCGGGCGGGTACGGCGACCCCGATAGCATCGGGGCACCCGGCCACCGGTCGGGGTGGCACTCGTGCCCGGACACCGGTCCGGACACGACCACCGATGACAGGTGACGGAAGGAGGGCAGCGTGGGCGGTCTCCAGAGACTGGAGCACAGGCTCGAGCAGATGATCTCGGGCGCGTTCGCACGGGCCTTCCGCTCGGCGGTCCAGCCGGTCGAGATCGCCGCTGCCCTGCAGCGCGAGTGCGACAACAACGCACAGATCCTCTCCCGCGACCGCCGGCTGGTGCCCAACGACTTCCACGTGGAGCTGTCCGAGACCGACCTGGCCCGGCTGGCGCCGTACGACACCGCGCTGGCCGACGAGCTCGGCAAGCAGGTGCGCCAGCACGCGGACCAGCAGAGCTACGTGTTCCCCGGCCCGGTCAGCATCGCCTTCGAACCGGCCGAGGACCTCACCACCGGCCGGTTCCGGATCCGCAGCCAGGCGCACGCCAAGGTGACCGGCAACGCCACCCACACGCAGGTCGGCCGGGCGCGCGCCGTGCTCGAGGTCAACGGCACCCGGCACCCGCTGCAGGCGCCGGGTCTGGTCGTCGGTCGCGGCACCGAGGCCGACGTCCGCATCAACGACCCCGGCGTGAGCCGCCGCCACGTGGAGTTCACGGTGCGCGCCGGCGCCGACGGCGGCCCGGTCATCGAGGTGCACGACCTGGGCTCGACCAACGGCATGCTGGTCGACGGCCACCGGATCTCGCGCACCGGCCTGCGCGACGGCTCGCAGGTCAAGATCGGCAACACCACCATGACCGTCCGGGTCGTCGAGGGAGGCTGAGTGTCCGAGCTGACGCTGTTCCTCATCCGGGTCGCCTACCTGGCGATCCTCTGGATCTTCGTGCTGTCCGCGATCTCGGTGATCCGCTCCGACATGTTCGGCGCGCGCGTCCCCGAGGCCGCCCGCGGCACCGGCGGCAAGGCGCCCAAGCCCGCGAAGGCGCCCAAGAAGGGCCGCGGCGCCCCGACCCACGTGATCGTGACCGCCGGGTCGAACGTCGGCGCCCGCGCCGAGCTGTCCCACGCCCCGGTCCTGATCGGTCGTGGCACGGACGCGGCGATCCGCCTCGACGACGACTACGTCTCCACGCGGCACGCCCGGATCGCGGCCTCGGGCGACCAGTGGTTCGTCGAGGACCTCGGCTCGACCAACGGCACGTTCGTCGGCACCGTGCGGATCACCCAGCCCACGACGATCACGCTCGGCACCCAGGTCCGGATCGGCAAGACGATCCTGGAGCTCAGGAAGTAGCCGATGACCGACCTGCGCCTGCGGTACGCCGCCACGTCCGACGTCGGCCGCGTCCGCAAGGACAACCAGGACTCCGGGTACGCCGGACCCTGGTTGATCGCGGTCTGCGACGGCGTCGGTGGCGCCGCCCGCGGCGACGTCGCGTCGGCGACCGCGATCCAGCAGGTGCGCAAGATCGACGGACCGCCGTCCGACGACCCCGACCACGACCTGCTGGCCCGGGTCGCCGGGGCGCTGCACCGCGCGCACGACCGGATCGGCGAGCTGGTCGACGAGGACCCGGCGCTGGACGGCACCAGCACGACCGCGACCGTCGCGCTCTTCGACGGCTCCCGCGTCGGCATCGGCCACGTCGGCGACAGCCGGGCCTACCTGTACCGCAGCGGCGAGATCACCCAGCTGACCGCTGACCACACGTTCGTGCAGAGCCTGATCGACGAGGGCCGCATCACCGAGGAGGACGCCCGCGTCCACCCGCACCGCAACCTCATCCTCAAGGCCCTCGACGGCGTCCACGAGGCCGAGCCGGACCTGTTCGTGATCGAGCTCGCGCTCGGCGACCGGCTGCTGCTCTGCAGCGACGGCGCGAGCGGAGTGCTCGACGACGGCCGGCTGGCCGACATCCTGAGCACCGGAAGCCCGGACTTCGCGACCGTCGAGCTCGTGCGCGCCAGCCTCGAGGCCGGCAGCTCCGACAACGTCACCTGCCTGGTCGCCGACGTCGTCGACGCCAGCACCGAGGTCGGCACCGACCCGCTCGTGGTGGGCGCCGCCGCCGACCCGAGACCGATCCGGCCGCGCGGCGCGATGAGCGGCATGACCAGCCTGTTCCGCGGCCACCGCGCGGGGGACACCGGCGAGCTCGAGCCGATCCAGGCCGAGATCCTCGACCCTCCCCCCGGCGTCCCGTTCGCGATCACCAGCGACCCGATCGACCCGGAGCAGGCGCGCTACGCGCCACGACCGCCGCGCCGGTTCGTCTGGCTCAAGCGGCTGCTGGCCGGGCTGGTCGTCGTCGGGCTGGCGTGGATCGTGCTCGCCGTGGCCTGGTCGTGGAGCCAGGACCAGTACTACGTGGGCGAGGAGGACGGCTACGTCATCATCTACCGCGGCCTGAACTCCGAGGTCGCCGGCTTCGACCTCTCCGAGCCCTACCAGCGCTCCGACGTCGAGATCGACCGGCTCAGCGAGATCGAGGCGGAGCGGGTCCGCGAGGGCATCGTCTACGACAACCCCGTCGACGCCGAGGCCAAGGTGCAGGACCTCGCGGCCCGGCAGGAGCCCGTCGAGAGCACGGATGAGTGACGTGGCCGCCCAGAAGTCAGCCCAAAGCAGCAGCCTGATGGGGTTCGTGCACCGGCGCCGCCGGGGCGCGGAGCTGTTCCTGCTGGTCCTCGCGCTCGCGGTCGGCATCGGGGCGTACGCCGCCGTCGGCCTCGGCGTCGAGGGCGAGGTCCCCGCCGACATCATCGGGTACGGCGGCTGGCTGGCGGCCCTGGTGATCGGCGCGCACGTCGTGATCCGCGTGGTCGCGCCGTACGCCGACCCGGTGCTGCTACCGGTGGTCGCGGCCCTCAACGGGCTCGGACTCGCGGTCATCTACCGCCTCGACCTGGCCGCGGAGGCGGTCGACCGCAAGAACGACTACGCCCAGCAGCAGCTCATCTGGATGACGCTCGGCGTGATCCTCTTCGTGGCCACGCTGGTCGCCATCCGCGACCACCGCGTGCTGCAGCGGTTCACCTACACCAGCGCCCTGGCCGCGATCCTCCTGCTGCTGCTGCCGATGGTCCCCGGCCTCGGCAAGGAGGTCTTCGGCGCGCGGATCTGGATCCAGGTCGGGCCGTTCAACTTCCAGCCCGGTGAGGTCGCCAAGGTCCTGATCGTCGTCGCGTTCGCGGGCTACCTCGTGCTGCACCGCGACGCCCTCGCCCTGGCCGGGCGCCGGGTGCTGTTCGTCGACCTGCCCCGCGGTCGCGACCTCGGCCCGATCCTGGTGATGTGGCTGGTCAGCCTCGGCATCCTGGTGTTCCAGCGCGACCTCGGCTCCAGCCTGCTGTTCTTCGGCGTGTTCCTGATCATGCTGTACGTCGCCACCGAACGGCCCGGCTGGCTGGTCGTCGGCGGCCTGCTGTTCGCGGGCGGCGCGCTCGCGGCGTACGTGCTGTTCGGCCATGTCCGCGAGCGCTTCCAGATCTGGCTCAACCCCTTCGACTTCTACACCGAGGAGCAGGGCGGGCAGAGCTTCCAGCCGGTCGAGGCGATGTTCGGCATGGGCTGGGGCGGCCTGATCGGCCGCGGCTTCGGTGACGGTGACCCGCTGCGGGTGCCGTTCGCCAACTCCGACTTCATCGTCGCCGCGATCGGCGAGGAGCTCGGGCTCACCGCGGTGATGGCGGTGATCGTGATGTACGGCCTGATCGTGGAGCGGGCGCTGCGCACCGCGCTGATCTGCCGCGACGGGTTCGGCAAGCTGCTCGCGACCGGCCTCGGCAGCGTGATCGCGCTGCAGGTGTTCGTCGTCATCGGCGGTGTCACCGGCCTGATCCCGCTGACCGGCCTGACCACGCCGTTCCTGTCGTACGGCGGCTCCTCGCTGATCGCGAACTGGGTGATCCTCGCGCTGCTCCTCCGCATCTCCGACCAGGCCCGCCGGCCCGTGCCGCAGCTGTCCGACGACACCGCGGCCATCGACACCGATGCCACCCAGGTGGTGAAGACGATCCGATGAACAAGCCGATCCGCACCATCTCGATCTTCTGCCTGGTGCTGTTCCTGGCGCTGCTGGTGAACGCGACGTACCTGCAGTACTGGCGCGCCGGCGCGCTGAACGACGACGGCCGCAACCGGCGCGCGATCAACGAGTCGTTCTCGGCGGAGCGCGGTGCGATCGTCGTCGGCCGCAACACCGCGGTCGCCAAGAGCGTGCCGTCCGACGACGAGTACAAGTTCCAGCGCACGTACCCCAAGCCCGAGGTCTACGCCCCGGTGACCGGCTGGTTCTCCTACTTCAGCCAGACCGGCGTGGAGCGCACCCAGAACGACATCCTGTCCGGCGAGGACGAGCAGCTGTTCGTCACCCGGCTGGTCGACCTGGTCAGCAACAAGCCGACCAAGGGCGGCAACGTGCTGCTGACCCTCGACCCGGACGCCCAGCAGGCGGCGTACGACGGGCTCGCGGCGCTCGGCCCGGAGACCCAGGGCTCGGTCGTCGCGCTCGACCCCAACACCGGGGCCGTGCTGGCGATGGTGTCGCTGCCGACCTACGACCCGAACGACATGGCCTCCCACGACTTCGGCGCCGTCGCCCGGACGTACGAGAAGCTCAACGAGGACCCGACCGAGCCGCTGCTGAACCGCGCCATCCAGACCCGCCTGCCACCCGGCTCGACGTTCAAGGTCGTCACCGCCGCGGCCGCGATCGAGGAGGGTCTGTACGACGCCGACTCGATGGTCCCGGGCGGCGACACCTACCAGCTGCCGCTGACCTCGGGCGAGACCGGCCTGATCGACAACGAGGGCCGCTCGTGCGGTGCGAACGGCACCAAGATCCCGTTCACCCAGGCCATGGAGCAGTCCTGCAACACGACGTTCGCCCAGCTCGCCGGTGAGGTCGGCGCCGAGGACATGAAGAAGACCGCCGAGGCGTTCGGCTTCAACCGCGGCTACCTCGACGACCTCTTCCCGCAGGTGGAGTCGCTGTTCCCGGAGGGGCTCGACGACGCCGAGCTCGGGCAGACCGGCTTCGGCCAGTTCGAGGTCGCCGCGACCCCGCTGCAGATGGCGATGGTCGCCGCCGGGCTCGCCAACGGCGGCACGGTGATGAAGCCGTACGTCGTCGACGAGCAGCAGTCGGCCGACCTCGACGTGCTCAGCAAGACCGACCCCGAGGAGCTCTCCCAGGCGGTCTCGTCGACGACCGCCCGCGAGGTCACGAAGCTCATGGTCGCGACGGTCGACGACGGCACCGCCTCGCCGGGCGCGATCGACGGGATCCAGGTGGCGGGCAAGACCGGGACCGCCCAGAGCGGCATCGACGCGGTGCCGCCGTATGCGTGGTTCATCTCGTACGCGCCGGCGGACAACCCGGAGGTCGCGGTCGCCGTGATGATCCAGAAGGCCGACATCCCCCGCGGTGAGATCGCCGGCGGTGTCTACGGTGGCCCGATCGCGAAGGCAGTGATGGAAGCGGTGATCCGATGAGCGAGCAGTTCGCAGACCAGGAGCAGCGGTACCGCCTCGACGCGCGGATCGCGACCGGCGGCATGGGCGAGGTGTGGCGGGCGACCGACACGACGCTGGGCCGCGAGGTGGCGGTCAAGCTGCTCAAGCAGGAGTACGCCGACGACCCGACGTTCCGCGCTCGCTTCGAGACCGAGGCCCGCCACGCCGCGTCGCTCCACCACCCGAACATCGCGAGCGTCTACGACTTCGGCGAGACCGAGCACCGGCCCTACCTGGTCATGGAGCTGGTCGACGGCCAGCCGCTGTCGTCGCTGATCCAGGGCGGGCGACCGATGGCGCCGGCCGCCGTGCGGGAGCTGCTCGCCCAGGCCGCCGACGGGCTGGGGGCCGCCCACGCCGCCGGCATCGTGCACCGCGACGTGAAGCCCGCGAACCTCCTCGTCACGCCGGACCGCCGGGTGAAGGTCACCGACTTCGGGATCGCGCGCGCGGCCGAGGGCATCGGCCTCACCGGCACCGGCGAGGTGATGGGCACGCCGCAGTACCTCTCCCCCGAGCAGGCTCAGGGCCAGACCTCCACCCCGGCCTCGGACGTGTACTCGCTGGGGGTCGTGGCCTTCGAGTGCCTGGCCGGAGAGCGCCCGTTCGTCGCCGAGACCGCGGTGGCGACCGCCCTGGCGCACCTGCGCGAGCCCGTGCCGGACCTGCCCCCGTCCGTCCCGGCGGACCTCTCGGCCGTCGTACGACGCTCGATGGCGAAGCTGCCGCAGGAGCGCTATCCCGACGGCGACGCGCTGGCCGACGCGCTGCGCAACCCCGCGACCGCCGCGACCGCGGTGGTGCCCTCCGCCGCGGCGCCGCCCCTGCCCGGGCCGGTCCCGACGACCACCACGCTGCCCACGGTCGACGAGCGACGCCGCAACTGGCTGTGGCCGGTGCTCGGGGTGATCGCGCTCGCCGTGGTGGCGATCCTCGTGGTCCTGCTGATCACCGAGCCCGCCGACGACGGCGCGCCCTCCGACGACGAGACCAGCCAGGGCCCGACGCAGTCGTCCACGGCGCCGTCCTCGCCGAGCGAGCCGACGTCGGAGGCGACCACCGAGGACACCTCGGTGACGCTGAACGCCGGCGACTACGTCGGCCGCCCGCTCGGCGACGTCGAGCGCGAGCTCGGCCAGCTGGGGCTGCGGGTGAACAGCGTCCAGGTCGACAACCCCGGCGACGAGATCGAGGGCGACGTCTCGGCGCTGAACCCGACGGGAAGGGTCGAGCAGGGCGACACGATCACCGTGAACTACTGGGGACCGCAGCCGACGCCGTCGGACACCCCGACGCCGACGCCGACCCCGACCGACACCGCCAGCCCGACTCCCGACGACAGCACGTCCCCGAGCAACTAAGGCACCTGGATGAACAACCAAGACCCGCCCCTGATCGGCGGTCGCTACGAGCTCGGCGAGCTCCTGGGCCGCGGCGGCATGGCCGAGGTCCGCAAGGGCACCGACAGCCGGCTCGGTCGCGTGGTCGCGGTCAAGCGGCTGCGCACGGACCTCGCCAGCGACGCGACGTTCCAGGCGCGGTTCCGCCGCGAGGCGCAGTCGGCGGCCTCGCTCAACCACCCGGCGATCGTGGCGGTCTACGACACCGGCGAGGAGCCGGCCAGCGACGGGTCCGGCGTCTCCCAGCCCTACATCGTCATGGAGTACGTCGCCGGCCGCACGCTGCGCGACATCCTGCGCGAGGGCCGCAAGATCCTGCCCGAGCGGGCGCTCGAGATCACCAGCGGCGTGCTGTCGGCGCTGGACTACAGCCACCGCGCGGGGATCATCCACCGCGACATCAAGCCCGGCAACGTGATGCTCACGCCCAGCGGCGACGTGAAGGTCATGGACTTCGGCATCGCCCGCGCGATCAGCGACGCGTCGTCGACGATGACTCAGACCGCAGCCGTGGTCGGCACCGCGCAGTACCTCTCCCCCGAGCAGGCCCGCGGCGAGACCGTCGACTCGCGCTCGGACGTCTACTCCGCCGGCTGCCTGCTCTACGAGCTGCTGACCGGGCGGCCGCCGTTCGTGGGCGACAGCCCGGTCGCGGTCGCCTACCAGCACGTGCGCGAGCCCGCCGTGCCCCCGTCGGACCACGACACCGAGCTGGCGCCCGAGATCGACGCGATCGTGATGAAGGCGCTGGCCAAGCGGGTCGAGGACCGGTACCAGTCGGCGGCCGCGATGCGCACCGACATCGAGCGCTACCTCTCCGGCCTGCCGGTGCAGGCGCCGATCCCGCCGGCGGTCCCGGTGGAGCAGCCGGCGTACACCGGGCAGACCGCCGCGATCGCGGCGTACCCGCCCGAGGACGACGACTCCGGCAGCCGGGCCAGGCTGTGGATCGCGCTCGGTCTGCTGGTCGTCGTGCTGGTCGCGGCGGCGTACTTCCTGCTGCCGAAGCTGTTCGAGTCGGCGCCCGAGCAGGTGCCGGTGCCGAACGTGACCGGCCTGACCGACAAGCAGGCGCGCGCCGCGATCGGGGAGGCCGGCCTCGCGGTCGGGCCGACCGAGCGCGAGAACAGCGACACGGTCAAGGCCGGCCGGGTCATCACCCAGACGCCGTCGGCCGACCAGTTCGTCGACCCGGAGACGCCGGTGAGCTACGTGATCTCGCTCGGCAAGCCCGAGGTCGAGGTGCCGTTCGTGATCGGCCAGGACAAGCTGGACGCCCAGGACCGGCTGCAGGCGATGGGCTTCGACGTCACGCTCGAGGAGGAGGAGTCCGACGAGCTCAAGGACGTCGTGGTCCGCACCGACCCGTCGCAGGGCGCGGTCGTCGCCGAGGGGACGACGGTGATCGTGTACTTCTCCGACGGTCGCGAGGAGGTGCCGAACGTCGTCGGGCTGCCGCAGGCGCAGGCGAAGGAGGAGATCCGCAACGCCGGCTTCGTCCCGCGGGTCATCGAGAACGCCAACACGACCGAGCCGGCCGGCACCGTGATCAAGCAGAGCCCCGGCGCTGGGGACACCCCGACCGAGGGCTCGACGGTCACCATCGAGGTGTCGTCGTTCGTCGAGCCGTCCGAGACGCCGAGCGAGACGCCGTCGGAGACCCCGACCGAGACGATCCCGCCGATCACCGAGCGGGGACTGCCGCCGGTCAGCTCCCCTGCGCGGCGAGCGGGACGGCGTAGTTCAGGTCCCGGAGGCCGTCGAACCCCGGCGCCCTGACCTCGTCCTCGAGCTCGAGCTCCCAGCCGACCGAGATCTCCGGGTCCTCGGCGTCCTCGCGGTACGCCGAGACGTAGCCGTCCTCCTCGAGCGCCATGAGGAGGCCGGACTGGGGGCCGACGGCCTGGATGACGTACGGCTGCGGGTAGGGCACGCCCTGGAGCTGGACCGAGTTGCCCTCGCACCGGATGCCGGTGGTCGACACGATCCGCTGGCCGGCGATGGTGACCGCGGTGGCCCCGCCCGTCCACAGCGCGTTGACGACCGCCTGGATGTCCTGCTGGTGCACCAGCAGCGGGTCGATGTCGCCGGTGGTGGAGTTGATGACGTCCTCGGGCGCGTCCGAGAGGGTCACCGTGACGCCGGGCCCGATCCGCTCGACCATGCCGGCCGGGTCCTCGAGCTCGGCGACCTTGTGCTGGTACCGCTTCACGTCCCGGTCGCTGATGGAGCGGCTCAGCGAGTCGACCTCGGCGTTCAGGTCGGCGACTCGCTCCTTCAGCTCGGCGGTCTCGTCGGCCTCGTCCTTCACCAGCGCCGCGAGGTCGGTGTAGCGGCCCGGGCGCAGGTCGGTGCCGCCGCTGTTCGCGGCGCTCACGACGAACAGCGCACCGCACAGGGCGATCACCAGCGGCGTCCCGAGACGCCACCGGCCGCGCGGGCGGTGCGGCGTACGCCGGAACAGGCGCGACGGGGCGTCCTCGGAGCCGGACGGCTCCGGGGGCCTCGCGTGGGATCCGCCGGTCACGACGACTAAGGTAGCCCGGAACCCGTGCGATCTCCGCACCGGCGACGAACTGTCAGGCACACGAACGACCCCAGGAGCACCCGTGGCCAAGGCCAAGCTCGACCCTCTCGCCCCCGTGCGGGGCCCCATCTTCACCGTGCGGTTCATCGTCGCGCTGGTGGCGATCGTGCTGGGCATCGCGTGGATGACGTACTACTACGTCGCGGTCCGGGTCGACCCGACCGCGTTCCCCGTGCCGGACGCCGGGTCCCCGAAGTTCATGGCCGACCTCGGCAACTGGAACTATTTGATCGGCTTCGGCCTGATCTTCCTCGGCCTGGTCGTCTCGGCGCACCCCTCCACGCCGCTCGGCCGCGGCCGAGGTGTCGTCGTCGGGATGCTCGGCTGCTTCCTGGTCGGCCTGATCTGGATCTGCACCTACTACGTCTTCAGCGACGACATCTCGAGCATCCCGGTCTTCAACGACTTGGGCCAGAAGAACCTGTTCGTCGGCATCGGGTTCATGGCGATCGGCTTCACGTTCGCCACCCGCTGGGAGTAGCCCCAGCCCCTCGTCTCTCCCCAGGAGCCGGTCGGTCCCACGCGGACCGGCCGGCTTTCTGCACATCTGGGGACAAGCATGTGGACAGAACTACACCGATGTAGTTCTCCACAGGTGTGTGCACAGGTGTGGAGGAATCTCCCCCGGTCGCGAGCCGGTCAAACCGCCGCAGGTAACGCGGGGTTAGGACCACTGGTCACCCCGAAATATCAGGGTGCCCAGAGGGCGTAACCCCGCGTTACAAGCGGGATCGGCTCAGGCGAGGGCGGCGGCGCGCAGGACCATCGCCAGCGCGAGGAAGCCGGAGACCGCGACGAGTCCACAGACCTGGAACGTCGTACGCCGGGGGCCGCGCGGGGCGTAGACGAGCAGGGCGGCGACGATCGCGCCGCCGACGAAGCCACCGAGGTGGCCCTGCCAGGAGATGTTGGGGACCGCGAACGTGATGAACACGTTGACCGCGATCAGCGCCCACAGCGAGCGCATGTCCGCGCCGACCTTGCGGGCCACGACGATCAGGGCGGCGAAGAGGCCGTAGATGGCCCCCGACGCGCCGAGCGTGACCTGGAACTCCGGCGCGGCCCACAGGACGACGGCGGAGCCGGCCAGCAGCGAGAGCACGTACAGCGCCAGGAACCGGGCCCGGCCGAGCGCGAGCTCGAGCTGGGGGCCGATCACCCAGAGGGCGAGCATGTTGAACAGGATGTGCGTGATCGCGACGTGGGTGAACCCCGACGTGAGCACCTGCCAGTAGGCGCCGTCGGCGAACCCGGGCAGCCACTCGCCGCCCTGCGCGGTGCACATCGCCTCGGTGACGTCGAACGCGCCCGGTCCGAGCCGGCACAGGCCGTTGGGCCGCAGCCCGAGCAGGTCGACGAGGCGGCTGCCGGAGCCGCCGGTGACGAAGATCGCGAACCACACCGCGGCGTTGATCGCGACGAGCACCATCGAGGTGACCGAGGCGTTGGTGGGCCGCAGCCCGCCGTACGCCGTTCGGGCGCTGCGCGTGGCCTTGATCCCCTCGTCGACGCAGGACGGGCACTGGAAGCCCACCGCCGCGTCCCGCATGCAGTCCGGGCAGATCGGCCGGTCGCAGCGCTGGCAGCGGATGTGCGACTCCCGGCCGGGGTGCCGGTAGCAGGTCGGCACCCCGGTCTCGGGAGGTGGAACGTCGGTCAAGGTCAGCCGCGGACGATCTCGACGGTCTCGATGACGACCGGGTCGACCGGGCGGTCGCCCGGACCGGTCGCGGTGGTGGCGATCGCGTCGACGACGTCGCGCGAGGCCTGGTCGGCGACCTCGCCGAAGATCGTGTGCTTGAAGTTCAGCCACGTGGTCGCGCCGACGGTGATGAAGAACTGCGAGCCGTTGGTGCCCGGGCCGGCGTTCGCCATCGCGAGCAGGTACGGCTTGTCGAAGACCAGCTCGGGGTGCGGCTCGTCCTTGAACGTGTAGCCGGGACCGCCGGTGCCGGTGCCGAGCGGGCAGCCGCCCTGGATCATGAAGCCCTCGATGACCCGGTGGAAGCCGAGGCCGTCGTAGAACGGGCCCGAGCGGCCGTTGCCGGCGTCGTAGGACTTGGAACCGTCCGCGAGGCCGGTGAAGTTCGCGACCGTCTCGGGGGCGTGGTCCGGGAACAGGTTCAGCGTGATGTCGCCCCGGTTGGTCTTGAGTACGGCCTGCAGGTCAGCCATGAGTGCCTCTCACGTCAAAGGGGTACACCACTAGGCGTACCTCGATCTGGTTGTGCCGTCCGATCCTTGCACGAGGGTCCAGCCGCTCGCCTCGGGCCTCCGGTTCGAGACGGGGTGCCATGATCGAAGAAGACAGGACACGACGAGAGGAAGTGCCAGATGGGTCTGCGCAAGAACAAGTCCCTCCTCGACCAGGCGAGCGACACCGTCACGCAGTACGTCGACCAGGTGAAGCCCCAGCTCGAGACGGCCGTGGCCTCCGCGAAGGACAAGGCCGGGCCCGCGCTCGCCGACGCCAAGGCCAAGGCCGGCCCCGCGATCGCCGATGCCCGGGCGAAGGCCGCCCCGGTCATCGCGACGGGCGCCGCGCTCGCGGCGGAGAAGGTCGCGGAGGCTGCGAACAAGGCAGCCCAGGCCGCCGACGACGTCGCGGCCAAGGCCGAGCAGGCCGCGACCCCGACGAAGAAGAAGCACCGCTTCCGCAAGCTCCTGCTGGTCACCGGGGTCGCCGCAGGCGCCGCCTTCGTCGCCAACAAGCTGCGCAGCGGATCCGAGAGCCAGAACTGGCAGTCCTCCTACACGCCGACCCCGGCACCGCCGGCCCGCCCGGTGACGCCGAACGACGAGGGTGGGGCCACGCCGACGGAGGCGATCGCCGACCAGGCGGAGGCGCCGCACCCGGCGACGACCCCCGACAACCCCGCCGACGTCGTCGACCTCGACAAGAAGTAGCAGTCGGTAGTCAGGACCGGCCGGTCAGATCGACCGGCCGGTTCTGCTCGATCCAGGCGTCGATCTGCTCCCACCGGGCGAACAGCCAGTCGATCCGCTCCTCCCGGCTCTCCGGGATCTCCTCGCGGGGCACCTGCCACCACCGCATCACGATCCGCTTGTCCATCGGCAGCTCGCGCCAGATGTCGCCGACGGTGACCAGGTGGTCGAGCCCGGTGTGCGCCACCAGCACCACGTCCGCCTCCGGCGCCGCGTCGAGCGCCGCGAGGAACCCACCGGGCCGCGGGGCGAGGACGTGGATCATCTGCTCCGCGCGCTGCGCCATCCGCTCCATCCCGAGCTTGCGCAGCCGGTCGATCGCCCGCTGCCGCCGGCCCGGGGTGAAGTTCCCGCCCTCCGGGAAGATCACGAACGCGTCGTTCGCGTCGAGGTCGGTCGCGAGCATCGCGATCTGGTCCTCCAGACGGGCGCCCTCGGCCGGGTTCGGGGTGATGAAGCGCGCCGGGATCCGGTTCAGCAGCACGTCGATCGCGGGGTCCCACGCGAGGGTGTCCTTGAGCACGACCCGCGGCTCGCGGTCGTACCACGCCATCAGGGTGTGGATCAGCACGAACGAGTCGCCGGGGCCGGCGTGGCGGCAGCACACCAGGATCGGCCGGCCCGGGTGTGCGTCCGGCGCCGGGCCCTCGGTCTCGATCCGCAGCCGCAGCACCCGCCGGGCCTCCCGGAAGAACACCCACATCGTGCCCTGCACCAGGTCGTAGTGGATGCCCTCGAAGTACGGCGAGCGCAGCTTCCACCCGAAGCCGGACGCGATCCACAGCCCGAAGAGCACGACCAGCAGCAGCGCCTCGCAGCTCAGGTAGACGATCGCGACCCACATGATGCGCAGCGGGCGGAGCCGGCCGGGCAGGATCGG
This sequence comes from Nocardioides caricicola, assembly GCF_039541135.1. Taxonomy (NCBI): domain Bacteria; kingdom Bacillati; phylum Actinomycetota; class Actinomycetes; order Propionibacteriales; family Nocardioidaceae; genus Nocardioides; species Nocardioides caricicola. The sequence goes on from NZ_BAABFQ010000006.1 coordinate 46,918, forward strand.
CGACGCGGCCGAGGCGGCGATGAGCCACAGCGGCAGCGTGATCCACAGCAGCACCATCCCGACGACGAGGAGCGGCGCGATCACCATCCGCCGGACGACCCAGGTCACGGCAGGTGCTCGTCCAGGTAGTCGACGCACGCCTGGTAGGTCTCGTCGATCCGGTCCTGCACCCCCGCGAAGTCCCGGCTGCCGAACAGGGAGTCGTCCCGGCTCGACGTGCCCCGCGCGGGCAGGACGTGCGCGGTCACGCTGGCCGGCAGCTCCTCGAGCTCGCGGTTGAACCGGTGCCGCCGCGCGATCTCGAACGACACCCGGGCGACCTCCCACGGCCGCTTCGGCACGCTCAGCGGGCGGTCGATGCGCCCGACCTGGAGCACGAACACCTGCGACGCCCCGAGGTGGACGGCGCGGCCCAGCGGGATGGAGTTCACGATGCCGCCGTCGAGGTAGTGCTCGTCGCCGACCTTCGCCGGCGGCAGCAGGCCCGGTACGGCGGCGCTGGCGACCACCGCGTCGACGAGCCGGCCGGACTCGAACCAGTGCTCGGCGGCGCGCTCGATGCTGGCCGCGCAGACCTGGAACCGGACCGGGAGCTCCTCGATGGTGACGTCGCCGAACTCCTCCTCCAGCGCCTGCTGCAACGGCTTGGAGGACCACAGGTGGGTGCCGGTCTTCACGGCCCGGCGCACGGTGCGCAGCGGGGAGTCGCCGTACACGTCGGGGCCCGAGCCGGCCGCGGACTGCCACAGCGCGCCGAGCTTGTCGATCACCGACAGGTCCGGCTGCCGTGCGACCAGGGCGCCGTTGAGGGCGCCGACGCTCGTGCCGAGGACCAGGTCGGGGCGGATGCCGCGCTCGAACAACGCACGCAGCATCCCGACCTCGACGGCGCCGAGGACCCCGCCGCCGCCGAGCACGAACGCAGTCGTCACACCGGGGAGTGTTCCACCTGCGCCGGGTGCTCGGCGCGGACCCGCGCCGTCGCGCGGTGCTCGGCCCAGAAGCTGAGGATCGGGATGGTCCCGCACACGAGCGTCACGAGAGTGAACCCGATCGGCCAGCGCGCCTTGCGCGAGAGGATGAACGCGCTGACGAGGAAGATCATGTAGAGCCAGCCGTGGGCGACGCCGAGGTACTCGGTGATCCCCTCACCCAGGTCGTGGGCGCCGGAGCCGGCCTCCCAGATCTCGGGGGTGCTGGAGAAGATGCCCCACATGCCGGTGCCGTCGAAGTTGGCGAGCGGCACGCCGATCAGCACGAGCACCACGAGCAGCACACCGACGATCGTGGCCATCACGCGGTAGGCCAGCAGCGGGCGCCGGAGCTCGGGGTCGACGGGGGGCTTCTGGCTCACGATCCCGACGGTACCGGGTGGTCCTGCGGTGCCTCGTCCCCGGCCTCCACCGACGGTGCCGGCTCCGTGACCTCGCGCACCCAGCGCCACCACATGAACGCCGCGAAGAGCCCGAAGATCCACCACTCGACGGCATAGAGGAAGTTCTTCAGGCCCGTGGTCGCGCCCACCTCGGGGAGCTGCTCGAGCGTGGCGGCCTCGAGGCCGTCGCCGGGCTCGGTCGCGACGACGTACCCGCCGTACAGGTCCTGGTCGACGTGCTGGATGACGTCGGCCAGGCGCAGCTGCGGCAGTACGTCGTCGCCGGGGTCGTCGTCCATCTCACCGGTGCCCTCGCCCGGCTGGAGCCAGCCCTCGACCGTGGCGGGTCCCGTCGGGGGCGCGGGCGCCTGCTCGACCGTCGGCGCCCAGCCGCGCACGACCGGGATGGCGGCGTCGGTCCCGGTCACCGACACGGGGGTCACGACCCAGTAGCCGGCGCTGCCGTCGTGCTCGCGTCCGGAGACGAACACCGTGCCCTCGGGCACCCAGTCGCCGTCCAGCAGTACCGGCTGTCCGACCTGGTCGCCGGGGAACGGGTCGTCGGGGCCCAGCACGTCGGTGATCGCGACGGCGCGCGCACCGGTCAGGTCGGTCGCCTCCGCCTCGCGGTGCGCCTGCCAGGCGGCGTACTGCCACAGGCCCAGGCCGATCGCGGTGCCGACACAGACCAGCGCGACGAGATGCGCGCCCCAGTACCGCGGAGCGAGCTTGCCGGACACGGTCCCAGCGTACGCCCGACCCTACTGGTCAGACCACTTGACCTCCGGTACGGTCGGGGGATGCCGTTGACGCCCGTGACCCGCCGCTCCGTCCCCGACGAGGTCTTCGACCAGGTGCTCGCCGAGGTCGTCGACGGCGGCATCGGCGCCGGCGAGGCCCTGCCCAGCGAGCGCCGCCTCGCCGAGGTCCTCGGCGTCTCCCGGCCGGCGGTGCGCGAGGCCCTGCAGCGGATGACACAGACCCGGCTGCTCGACGTCCGGCACGGCGGCGCGACCACGGTGCGCGACTTCCGCAGGTACGGCGGCCTCGACCTGCTGCCGCTGCTGCTGGTGCGCGGCGGGCGGGTCGACGCGGCGGTCGCGCGCAGCATCCTGGAGGCGCGCCTCGTGGTCGGCCCCGGCGTCGCGGTGCTGGCCGCCGAGCGTGGGGGTCCCCCGCTCGAGGCGCTGCTCGCCGCGTCCGTCGACGCGTTGGCCGCCACCGACGACGGCGTCGAGCAGCAGCAGCACGCGCTCGCGTTCTGGGACCACGTGGTCGACGCGGCCGACTCGATGGTCTTCCGCCTGATGTTCAACAGCCTGCGCGCGGCGTACGAGCCCGCCCTCGAGGCGCTCGCGCCGCTGATGGCCGCCGAGGTCGGGCAGCCCGGTGCCTACCGGCTGCTCGCCGCCGCGATCGGCGCGGGCGACCCCGAGACCGCACGCGCCGCCGCGGACCGCGTGCTCCGCCCGGCGACCACCTCGATCCTGTCCGCCCTGGAGGCACTGGAGGAGTCATGACCGACATCGACCGGCTGGCCGCGCAGCGGCTCGCCGCCGACGAGGCCCGGATCACCGGGTCCCGGCGCACCAACGTCTCGCTCGGCGGCGCCTGGCGGGCGTTCTGGCGGGCGCCGAGCCCGTGGATGATCTCGACCTTCCTGGTCGCGGCGGTCGCCGGCCGGGTCGCGGTCGGCGGCGGCGCCCGGTGGGAGCCGCTGATCCCGGTCGCGCTCGTCGCCGCCTTCCCGCTCATCGAGTGGGTGATCCACGTGTGCATCCTGCACTGGCGCCCGCGCCGCCTCGGTCCGCTCGAGATCGACTCCCTGCTGGCCCGCGAGCACCGCGCCCACCACGCCGACCCGCGCGACCTCCCACTGGTGTTCATCCCCTGGCGAGCACTGCTGTGGCTGCTCCCGGCGTACGTCGTGGTCGCGTGGCTGGTCACGCCGACGACGACGAGCATGCTCACGCTGCTCGTGTCGGTCTACGGCATCAAGCTCGGCTACGAGTGGACCCACTACCTCGTGCACAGCGACTACCGGCCGCGCTCGCGCTGGTTCCGCTCGGTGTGGCGCAACCACCGGCTGCACCACTACAAGAACGAGCACTACTGGTTCACGGTCACCACGGCGGGTACGGCGGACCGGCTGCTCGGCACCTACCCGGACCCGAGCACCGTGGAGACCTCGCCGACGGTCCGCGACCTGCACGCGCGGGGCTGACACGCGGGCGGAACGTCTCCGGGGTCTCGGCGGAGAGCGGCCGAAGGTCGAGCAGTGGTGGAGCCTAGGGGACTCGAACCCCTAACCCCCTGCTTGCAAAGCAGGTGCGCTACCAATTGCGCCAAGGCCCCGGGTGGACCCGATCGGGCCCGAGGAGAAGCGGCGTCAGCCGCGGGAGACCGAGTCGGTGGCCTCGGCCCAGAGCGCCTGCTCCTTCTTGCCCTCGTCGATCTTGCGCTTCACGACGAGGCCGACACCCACGAGGAGGACCAGCAGCAGGATCTTCTTCATGGTGACTCCCAGAGGATCGGGCTTCGCCCGGTGACCGGGCCGGGTGGTGGGCCTAACAGGACTTGAACCTGTGACCTCTTCCTTATCAGGGAAGCGCTCTAACCGTCTGAGCTATAGGCCCCGAACCGAGGCTGAACACTACCCCAGCGGCCGAACGACCGACAAAACGGGGGAGTCCTCAGGACCGGCAGGTCAGCGCTCGTCCTCCGCGAGCGTCAGCTCCACACCGCCGAGCAGCGCCGCCGACATGTTGTAGAGGAACGCACCGAGGGTGGCGATCGCGGTGATCAGGATGACGTCGACCACGGCCACGAGCATCGTGAAGCCCATGACGCGGGACAGGCCGACGTACTTCTCGACGTCCCAGCCGGCCGCCTCCTCGCCGCCGACCACGTCCTGGACGGTGTCGTTGATCGAGTCCCAGACCCCGGCGGCCGCGAGGACCGACCAGATGATGAAGACCGAGACCACGGTGACCACGGCGAACGCGATGGCCAGCAGGAACGAGGTCTTCATCACCGACCAGGGGTCGATCCGGGTCAGCCGGAGCCGGGCCCGCCGCGGTGGCTTGCGGCCGGCGGCGGCCTTCTTCGCCTGCTTGGCGGACTCGGGAGTGGCGTTCGCGCGGTGCTCGTCCGCGGCGTTCGACAACTTCGCCGAGATCCGCTCACTCAGAGGCGGGCGGACGGCAGTGTCCTGGCCGTCGGTCATCAGCTCTCACTCTCTCCGTCGGTGTCCGACCCGGGCTCGGTCTCCGCACCGGCGGACGCGTCGATTGTTGCATCCGTACCCTCATCGGACGACTCGGCAGCCTGATCGGTTGCCTCGACGCCTTCCTCGTCCTCCTCGCGCGCCTCGACCGAGCGGGCGACGACGGCGACCGCGTCGCCCGACTTGGGCGTCACGAACTTCACGCCCTGCGTCGAGCGCCCGGTCGGGCGGAAGTCGGCGTTGATCGGGCTGCGCACGACCTGGCCGCCCTGCGTGATCGAGAGGATCTCGTCGCCGTCCTCGACGATGAACGCGCCGACCAGGCCGCCGCGGTCCTCGTTGGTCAGGGTCATCGCCTTGACGCCCTTGGTGCCGCGGTTGGTGAGGCGGTACTCGCTGATCCGGCTGCGCTTGGCGTAGCCGCCGTCGGTCATCGTGAAGACGTACTGGATGTTCTCCTCGGACTCCTCGGTCGCGGCCTGCGCGGCCCGGATCACCGACATCGAGAGCACGTTGTCCTCGGCGGCGATGTCCATGCCGCGGACGCCGGAGGTCGCCCGGCCCATCGGCCGCAGCTGGGCGTCGTCGGCCTTGAAGCGCACGGCCTGGCCGCGACGCGACACGAGCAGGATCTCGTCCTCGGCGTTGACCAGCTCGGCGCCGATCAGCTCGTCGTCCTCGTCGCGGAAGTTGATCGCGATGACGCCGGCCTGGCGGGGGCTGTTGTAGTCGCCGAGACGGGTCTTCTTGATCAGGCCCTTGCGGGTCGCGAGGACGAGGTACGGCGCCTGCTCGTAGTCACGGATCGCCAGCACCTGCGCGATGTTCTCGTCGGGCTGGAACGACAGCAGCCCGGCGACGTGACCGCCCTTGGCGTCGCGCGACGCCTCGGGGAGGTTGTACGCCTTCGTGCGGTAGACCCGGCCGGCCGTGGTGAAGAACAGCAGCCAGTGGTGGTTGGTGGTCGCGATGAAGTGCTCGACCACGTCGTCGCCGCGGAGCGTCGCGCCGCGCACGCCCTTGCCGCCCCGCTTCTGGGTGCGGTACTGGTCGGCGCGGGTGCGCTTGGCGTAGCCGCCGCGGGTGATGGAGACGACCAGGTCCTCGTCGGGGATCAGGTCCTCCATCGAGAGGTCGCCGTCGGCCGCGATGATCTGGGTACGCCGGTCGTTGCCGTACTTCTCGACGATCTCGCCGAGCTCGTCGGCGACGATCTGCCGCTGCCGGGAGACGTTGGCGAGGATGTCCTCGAGGTCGGCGATCTCGAGCTCGATCTCGGCCAGGTTGTCGATGATCTTCTGGCGCTGCAGCGCGGCCAGCTGGCGCAGCTGCATGTCGAGGATCGCGGTCGCCTGGATCTCGTCGATCTCCAGCAGCGCGATGAGGCCCTCGCGCGCCTCGGCGACGTCGGGCGAGCGCCGGATCAGCGCGATGACCTCGTCGAGCTGGTCGAGCGCCTTGACCAGGCCGCGCAGCACGTGGGCGCGCTTCTCGGCCTCACGGAGGCGGAACTCGGTACGCCTGCGGATGACCTCGATCTGGTGGGTGACCCAGTTGCTGATGAACTGGTCGATCGACAGCGTGCGGGGCACGCCGTCGACCAGGGCCAGCATGTTCGCGCTGAAGTTGGTCTGCAGCTCGGTGTGCTTGAGCAGGTTGTTGAGCACCACCCGGGCGACCGCGTCGCGCTTGAGCACGACGACCAGCCGCTGGCCGGTGCGGTCGGAGGTGTCGTCGCGGACGTCGGAGATCCCCTGGACCTTGCCGGTGTCGGCGAGCTCGGCGATCTTCAGCGCCAGGTTGTCCGGGTTCACCATGTACGGCAGCTCGGTGATCACCAGGCAGGTACGGCCCTTGGCGTCCTCGTCGACCTCGATCACCGCGCGCTGGGTGATGGAGCCGCGGCCGGTGCGGTAGGCCTGCTCGATGCCCTGGTGACCGACGATCAGCGCGCCGTTCGGGAAGTCCGGGCCCTTGATCCGCTCGAGCAGCGCCTCCTGGAGCTCCTCGCGGGTGGCGTCGGGGTTCTCGAGCGCCCACTTGGCGCCCTCGGCGACCTCGCCCAGGTTGTGCGGCGGGATGCTCGTGGCCATGCCGACCGCGATGCCGGCCGAGCCGTTGACCAGCAGGTTCGGGAACCGCGAGGGGAGCACGACGGGCTCCTCGGAGCGGCCGTCGTAGTTGGGCTGGAAGTCGACGGTGTCCTCGTTGATGTCGCGGACCATCTCCATGGCCAGCGGCGCCATCCGGCACTCGGTGTACCGCATCGCAGCGGCGGAGTCGTTGCCCGGCGAGCCGAAGTTGCCCTGCCCGTTGACCAGCGGCGCGCGCATGACCCACGGCTGCGCGAGGCGGACCAGGGTGTCGTAGATCGCGGTGTCGCCGTGCGGGTGGTACTGACCCATCACGTCACCGACGACGCGCGAGCACTTCGAGAAGCCACGGTCGGGGCGGTAGCCGCCGTCGTACATCGCGTAGAGCACCCGGCGGTGCACCGGCTTCAGGCCGTCGCGGACGTCGGGCAGCGCGCGGCCGACGATGACCGCCATCGCGTAGTCGATGTAGGCCCGCTGCATCGAGGTCTGCAGCTCGACGGGCTCGATCCGGCCGCCGCCGGTGGGGGTCTCAGTCAAGGTCTTGCTCTCTCTCGTCGTCTCTTCCCGTATCTAGTTCTCTTGCTAGAGATCTAGATATCGAGGAATCGGACGTCCTTGGCGTTGCGCTGGATGAAGGAGCGGCGCTGCTCGACGTCCTCGCCCATCAGGATCGAGAAGATCTCGTCCGCGTGGGCGGCGTCGTCGAGCGTCACCTGCAGCATCAGGCGCTGCTCGGGATCCATCGTGGTCTCCCACAGCTCCTTGGCGTTCATCTCGCCGAGACCCTTGTAGCGCTGGACCGGGTTCTCCTTGGGGAGCTTCTTGCCGGCTTCCTGGCCGTCGCGCAGCAGCGCGTCGCGCTCGGAGTCGGAGTAGACGAACTCGTGCTCGTGCGGCTTGTTCCACCGCAGCCGGTACAACGGCGGCTGAGCCATGTAGACGTAGCCGCCCTCGATGAGCGGCCGCATGAAGCGGAACAGCAGCGTGAGCAGCAGGGTGTTGATGTGGTGGCCGTCGACGTCGGCGTCGGCCATCAGCACGACCTTGTGGTAGCGCAGCTTGTCGATGTCGAACTCGTCCTGGATGCCGGTGCCGAGCGCGGAGATGATCGACTGCACCTCGGTGTTGGCCAGCACCTTGTCGATGCGGGCCTTCTCGACGTTCAGGATCTTGCCGCGGATCGGGAGGATCGCCTGGATCCGGGGGTCGCGACCCTGGCGGGCCGAGCCGCCGGCGGAGTCACCCTCGACGATGAAGACCTCGCACTCGGCGGGGTTGGTCGACTGGCAGTCCGACAGCTTGCCGGGAAGCCCGCCGCCACCGAGCAGGCCCTTGCGGTTGCGCGCGAGGTCGCGCGCCTTGCGGGCGGCGATGCGGGCGGTCGCGGCGGCCTGGGCCTTGCGGATGATCTCCTTGCCCTCGGCCGGGTTCTGCTCGAGCCAGGCGCCGAGCTGGTCGTTGACGACGCGCTGCACGAAGCCCTTGGCCTCGGTGTTGCCGAGCTTGGTCTTGGTCTGGCCCTCGAACTGCGGCTCCCCGAGCTTGACCGAGATGATCGCGGTCAGGCCCTCGCGGATGTCGTCGCCGGTGAGCCGGTCCTCCTGCTTCTTCATCAGGCCCCACTCGAAGCCCCAGTTGTTGACCAGGGAGGTGAGAGCCGCGCGGAAGCCCTCCTCGTGGGTGCCGCCCTCGTGGGTGTTGATGGTGTTCGCGAACGTGTGGACCGACTCGTTGAACGAGACGTTCCACTGCATGGCCACCTCGAGGCTCATGTGGTTCTCGACGTTGTCGGGCGTCTCGGCCTCGAACGAGATGACCGACGGGTTCGCCGGCTGCTTCTTGCGGTTGATGTGCTCGACGTAGTCGACCAGGCCGCGGTCGTACTTGAAGACCTGCTCGATGCCGCCGCCCTCGCCGCGCTTGATCCCGTCGGCGCGGTCGGAGTCCACGTCGCCGGCCACCGTGTCGTCCTCGACGGCGTCGACGATCTCGTCGGCGGCCGGGCGCTCGTCGCGGACGACGATCTCCAGGCCCTTGTTGAGGAACGCCATCTCGCGGATCCGCGAGGTGATCGTCTCGAGGGAGTACGACGTGGTCTCGAAGATGTCGGGGGAGGCCCAGAACGTGACCGCGGTGCCGGTGCTCTCGCCCGGCTCCATCGGGCGGACCTTCTCGAGCTCACCGTCGGGGACGCCGACGGTGAAGGTCTGGCGCCATAGGTGGCCGCGGTTCTTCACCTCGGCCAGCACCCGGCTCGACAGCGCGTTCACGACCGAGACGCCGACGCCGTGCAGACCGCCGGAGACCTTGTAGCCGCCGCCGCCGAACTTGCCGCCCGCGTGCAGGACGGTCAGGGCGAGGGTCAGTGCCGGGAGCTCCTGGCCGGGCGCGGTGTCGGTCGGGATGCCGCGGCCGTTGTCCTCGACCCGGACGCCGCCGTCGGCCTGGAGCGTGAGGACGATCCGGTCGCAGTGACCGGCGAGGGCCTCGTCGACCGCGTTGTCCACGATCTCCCAGATCAGGTGGTGCAGCCCGCGCTCACCGGTCGAACCGATGTACATGCCGGGGCGCTTGCGCACCGCCTCGAGGCCCTCGAGGACCTGGATCGCGGAGGCGTCGTACTCGGTCTCCACCCGCTTGGTGGGTGTCAGGGCCGAGGGGGCGGGCGTGGGAGTGGGGGACTCGTCCGGCTCGACGGGGCTGACGTCGCTCACGCGTACCTCTTCTGCGGCTGTGGACCTGGTCGTGACACGGGGTCGTGACAAGGAGTCGTGACATGGAGATGGCCGCAGCGCGAGGGCTGGACGGCCAAGCCCCATGATAGCCCTCTGAGGGCCGTGTTCCACGTGTCCACCTCCACAGGAGGGACATCTGGGGACGAAATCGGGCCACAGGCGTCCCGTGAGCGCGCCTCCGGGGCCCGAACAGGGGTGCGGACAGGTCCCGGTATGGCTGTGCACCCGCCAGGACGCCTCAGGCTGCCCGGCGCGGATCAGCCGTAGGTGTCGCGCGGCCCGCGCCCGTCGCGCACCGACCGGGGGCCCTTCTTCCACGTCGGCAGGTGGGGTCCGAGTACGTCGATCACGGTCACGGTGCCGTGCCCGAGCTCCTCGTTGAGGCGGCGTACGACGGTGGGGGCGAGCAGCCGCAGCTGGGTGGCCCATGCGGTGGAGTCGGTGCGGACCACGAGCTTGCCGTCCGCGAACGACTCCGGCGTGCAGTGCGCCGCGACGTCGTCGCCGACCAGCTCGGCCCAGCGGCCGAAGACCCCGTGGACGCGCAGGTCGAGCTCCCACCCGTGGTCGGCGACCAGCCGCCCGAGCGTGCTGTCCAGCAGCTGCGGGTCCCGATCGTCGGGGTGGGCGCCGGTCACCCGGCCGCGCGTCGGCTTGTCCCGCGTGCGCCGCCGGGCCCGCGCGGCCGGGGTCGACTTCGCGGTGGCGCGGGTGATCGCGCGGGCGAGGTCGAGGCCGTCGTCGGACCGCTCGACCTCCTCCTCGCTCGCGTCGTCACTCACGGGTGACCTCCCCGCCCGCGACGCGGTAGCGCACCCCGGCCAGCGCCTCGGGCACGTCGGCGCCCACCGCCGCGGTGACCAGGACCTGCTCAGCGCCCGCGACCAGGTCCGCGAGCTGGGCGCGCCGCTCGGTGTCGAGCTCGGCGAACACGTCGTCGAGGATCAGGATCGGGTCGTCCCCGTCGGCGCGGAGCAGGTCGTACGACGCCAGGCGCAGCGCCAGCGCGAACGACCACGACTCGCCGTGCGAGGCGTAGCCCTTCACCGGCAGGTCCCCGAGCCGCAGCAGCAGCTCGTCACGGTGCGGACCCA
>NZ_BAABFQ010000006.1:57511-98031 GCF_039541135.1 Nocardioides caricicola
TCGGCGGCGCTGGTGCGGCCCTCGAGGTCGAAGGACGGCTTGTACTCGATGTCCGCGTCGTCCCGGGTCGCGCCCCGCGCCACGGTCTCGTACGCCTTGCCGACGTACGGCCGGAGCGCGTCGACCAGCGCCAGCCGCTCCGCGAGGAGCTCGGCGCCGGTCCGGGCGAGGTGGTCGTCCCACACGCCGAGCGTGTCCAGGGCCCCGCGGCTGATCCGAGCGGTCTTGAGCAGCGAGTTGCGCTGCTTGAGCACCCGGTCGTAATCGGCGCGCACGCCCGCGAGCCGGGGTGCACGCAGCACGAGCAGGTCGTCGAGGAGCTTGCGCCGGTCCGACGGGTCGCCCTTGACCAGGGTCAGGTCCTCGGGGGAGAAGACCACCGTCCGCACCAGGCCGACCAGCTCGCGCGCCCGCGGCAGCGGCGAGCGGTTGATCCGCGCGCGGTTCGACTTCCCCGGGTTGAGCTCGACCTCGAGCACCGCGGTGCGGCCGTCGCGCACCACCGCCGCCCGCACCACGGCCTGGTCGCTGCCGGCGCGCACCAGCGGCGCGTCGGACGCGACCCGGTGCGAGGCGAGCCGGGACAGGTAGTCGATCGCCTCGACGAGGTTGGTCTTGCCCTGCCCGTTGCGGCCGATGAACGCGGTGACGCCCGGCGACAGCTCGACGTCCGCCGTGACGTACGAGCGGAAGTTGTGCAGGGTCAGGTGCGAGACGTACACGACACGGTCAGGGCGCGGGGTGGGCGTCGGCGCCGACCGGCGGCTCGGTGTGGACGGCGTGCCCGCCGAACTGGTTGCGCATCGCTGCGATCGCCTTCATCGCCGGGCTGTCGTCCTGACGCGAGACGAAGCGGGCGAACAGCGAAGCGGCGATGACGTTCATCGGGACGGCGTTGTCGATCGCCGCCTCGACCGTCCAGCGGCCCTCGCCGGAGTCCTCGGCGTAGCCGGCGATCTTCTCGAGGTGCTGGTCGTCCTCGAGCGCGGCGACCAGCAGGTCGAGCAGCCACGAGCGGATGACCGTGCCGGATCGCCACGAGTCGAACACTTCGGTGACGTTGTCGACGAGGTCGACCTTCTCGAGCAGCTCCCAGCCCTCGGCGTAGCTCTGCATGATGGCGTACTCGATGCCGTTGTGGACCATCTTGGCGAAGTGCCCAGCGCCGGGCTTCTTGCCGGCGTGGACGAAGCCGCCCTCGTCGGGCTTGAGGGCGTCGAACGCCGGCTGGATCTTCGCGACGTCGGCGTCCGAGCCGCCGCACATCAGCGCGTAGCCGTTCTCGAGGCCCCAGACACCACCGGAGACACCGCAGTCGACGAACCCGATGCCCTTCTGCGCCAGCATCTCGGCGTTCACCTGGTCGTCGGTCCACTTCGAGTTGCCCCCGTCGACGACGAGGTCGCCCTCGCCGAGGAGGTCGGCCAGCTCCCGGATGGTCTGCCGCGTGGGGTCACCCGCCGGCACCATCACCCACACCACCTTGGGGGAGGGCAGCTGCTCGACCATCGCCGCGAGGCTCGCGGCGTCCGCGAGGTCGGGGTTGCGGTCGTAGCCGATGACGGTGTGGCCGGCGTTGCGCAACCGGGTGCGCATGTTGCCGCCCATCTTTCCCAGGCCGACGAGTCCAAGATCCATGGGCTCAGCCTAGGCCGCGGGTCTCAGGAGAGCAGACGGCGCGGCATGAGGAGGTACCGGAACGCCGTGTCCCGCTCGCCGTCCGCGACCGAACCGCTGATGACGACGGGCTTGGACGCCTGCGTGAACGCGAGCTCGACGACCGGCTGCTCGATGGCGGTGAGGCCGTCGAGGAGGAACTGCGGGTTGAACCCGGTGGTGATGTCCTCGCCCTGGATGGTCGCCTCGATGGACTCCGACGCCTGGGCCTCGTCGCCCGAGCCGGCGTCGAGGGTCAGCACGCCGTCGCTGAACGCGAGCTGGACGGCGGTGTTCCGCTCGGCGACCAGGGAGACGCGCTTGACCGACTCGATCAGTGCGGTCCGGTCGACCAGGGCGGTGGTCTGGTGCTCGCTGGGGAACAGGCTGCGGACCTTCGGGAACTCGCCGTCGAGGAGCCGGGTCGTCGTCCGGCGCAGCCCGCCGGGGGCCTGACCCTCGAAGCCGATGATGCCCTCGCCGCTGCCGGTGCTGGCGAGGGCGATCGTGACCTCGCCGCCGGCGGTCAGCGACTTCGCGGTGTCGCCGAGCACCCGAGCCGGGACCAGCGCGGCCGCGGACTCGTCGGGCGTGCGCGGGTTCCAGTCGAGCTCGCGGTGCGAGAGCCGGAAGCGGTCCGTGGCGAGCAGGGAGATGGTCGAGCCGTCGATCTCGATGCGCACGCCGGTCAGCACCGGGAGCATGTCGTCGCGGCCGGCGGCGGTGACCGCCTGCGCGACAGCGTGGGCGAACGCCTCGCTGGCGACCGTGCCAGTCGCTGCCGGCATGTCCGGAAGGCTGGGGTAGTCCTCGACCGGCATCGTCTGCAGGCTGAAGCGCGCCGAACCGCAGGTCAGCGAGACGCGGGCGCCGTCGAGCACCATATCGACCGGCTTGGCGGGCAGGCTGCGGCAGATGTCGGCGAGCAAGCGGCCGCTGACCAGGGCCCGGCCCTCGTCGCTGACCTCGGCGGTGAGCGTGGCGCGGGCGGAGGTCTCGTAGTCGAAGGTGGAGAGCACCAGGCCCTCGTCGGTCGCCTCGATGAGCAGGCCGGCGAGGACGGGGACGCTGGGTCGGACCGGGAGGCTGCGGGCAGCCCACGCGACGGCATCGGCCAGGACGTCGCGCTCGACGCGGAACTTCACGATGGTTCCTTCGGGTCTGCTGGTGGGAAATCTCGGGATGCGCATCCTGCCATGCACCGGGGACGTCCGGGAGTTGTCCCCAGGAAGGGGGCCGGGTGGATGTTCACGGTCGATCGGGATGTCTGGAGGTAGGTCGGAGTAATAGGTGCGGTGGAATCTGTGGAGAAGTCGGGTTTGTGCAGGTCAGCCGGGGTGTGGCCGGTGCACAGTGGCTGTGGAACGACAAATGAACGACTCGGTCGTCGTGTGGATCGCGAGCACCGTCGATGGGGGAGTCGGCTGTTCGTCCACAGGTTCTCCCGGATCCCTCGGTGCCCGCCCACATGTCGTCCACAGCTGGGGAACGACATCGACGGGCCGGTGGTCAGGCCTGCCGCGCCTGCAGCTTGACGCGGTTGGTGAGCTCGCTGACCTGGTTGAAGACGGCGCGACGCTCGGCGAGGAGCTGGTTGATCTTCCGGTCGGCGTACATGACCGTCGTGTGGTCGCGGTTGCCGAACTGGGCACCGATCTTGGGCAGCGACAGGTCGGTGAGCTCGCGGCAGAGGTACATCGCGATCTGCCGGGCCATCACGAGGTGCCGGCCGCGGCTGGGCCCGGTGAGCTCCTCGATCGACAGGCCGAAGTACGCCGCGGTCTGGGCGATGATCAGCGCGGCGGTGATCTCGGGCTCCCCGCCCTCGGGGATCAGGTCCTTGAGGACGATCTCGGCCAGGGTCATGTCGACCTCCTGGCGGTTGAGGTTCGCGAAGGCCGTGACGCGGATGAGGGCACCCTCGAGCTCACGGATGTTGGTCTGGATCTTCGAGGCGATGAACTCGAGCACGTCCGGCGGTGCGGTGAGCCGGTCCATGGCGGCCTTCTTGCGCAGGATCGCGATGCGGGTCTCGAGGTCCGGCGGCTGGACGTCGGTGATCAGCCCCCACTCGAACCGGTTGCGCAGCCGGTCCTCGAGCGCCTCGAGCCGCTTGGGTGCGCGGTCGGAGGTCAGCACGATCTGCTTGTTGGCGTTGTGGAGGGTGTTGAACGTGTGGAAGAACTCCTCCTGGGTCTGGGTCTTCCCCTCCAGGAACTGGATGTCGTCGATCAGGAGCACGTCGACGTCGCGGTAGCGGCGCTTGAACCGGTCCTGACGGTCGTCGCGGATGGCGTTGATGAACTCGTTGGTGAACTCCTCGCTCGACACGTAGCGCACCTTGGCGCCGGTGTAGAGCGACCGCACGTAGTGGCCGATCGCATGCAGGAGGTGGGTCTTGCCGAGCCCGGAGTCGCCGTACACGAGCAGCGGGTTGTAGGCCTTGCCCGGGGCCTCGGCGACGGCGACCGCGGCGGCGTGGGGGAAGCGGTTGGACGATCCGATGACGAACGTCTCGAACGTGTACTTGGGGTTGAGGCGGGTCTCGAGGGCGTTCGCGGGGCGGGCCCCTGCGTCGCCGGTGGGACCGGTCGCCTGCACGGGCGCCGGGAGATCGGCCTCCGGAGAAATTGTCGACATGTCGATGTCTTGACTTGTCGACTGCTCGGGGAGCTCGGGCGGCGCCGGCGCGGTCACGAGCTCCTCGAGCTGCGGGTTCACCGTCACCGCGATCCGGATCTCGCGCCCGAACCGGACGGTGAGGGCGTCCTCGAGCTGGGCGCGCAGCCGGCCCTCGAGCTGGTTGCGCGTGAAGTCGTTGGGCACCGCCACGATGGCGGTGCTCTCGTGGAGCGTGACCGGCTCGCTGGCGCGCAGCCAGGCCCGCTGGTTCGGTTGGAGGTCGTCCACCACGCCCCGCCACGCGACGCTGAGGTCCGAGGTGCTCTGCTCCACCGTTCCCACTTCCTAGGTTGTCCCGGTCGTTCGAGAGGCCCCATCGTCACCGGTCGCTCCGCGTCGTGCAGGAGAACCGGTCAGCCTCTCGCGGCCTGTCGCTTCCACAACTTTGTCCACAGGTTGTGAACCCGACGCTGTCCTTGTGGACAGCGTCCTACCGAGACCGCGTAACGGACGAATCGGGAAGCTGTTTTCGCTGGTCAGCGGGCCTTGACCACCGACGAGGTGGGGGTCACACAGACGGTTGATCCGATACGGTCCGAGGGGCGGCGGGGAACCTCGGTAGCGGCGAACGTAACAACTGGTGGAGGGCTCGGGCAACCCGTCATCCACAGGCCGGGCCAGACCCTCGCGACGCCGGTTTGACCCTGTGGAATCCCAGCGCGTACCGTTGCTCGGTCACCCGGTGTCGACCGGTGCCGCATGTCCACGACAGAGCAGCTGCGCGAGCACATTTCGTGCGGGTCGTTCGTGGGTGCGCGGTGCCAGCCGAAAGGCCTCGAAGTTCAGCCCAGAAGTTCAGCATCGTGCCGCTCCGGCCCGGCGTGACTGCCCTGACAACACCATGGAGAGAAGCCCATGAGCAAGCGTACGTACCAGCCGAACAACCGCCGCCGGCACAAGGTGCACGGTTTCCGTCTGCGCATGCGCACCCGTGCGGGCCGCGCGATCCTGTCCTCGCGTCGCCGCAAGGGCCGCAAGAGCCTCGCCGTCTGACGGCCCCGCCGGCCGGACCCAGGTCAGCCCCGTGCTGTCCCCGGCTCACCGCCTGACCGACGGTGCCTCGTTCCGTGAGGCGACCCGCAAGGGTCGCCGCAGTGGAGCGCGCACCGTCGTGGTGCATCTGGCGAGCGACGCGTCGCTCACCGAGACCCCGCGGGTGGGCTTCGTGGTCAGCAAGGCCGTCGGGAACGCCGTCACCCGCAACCGCGTGAAACGCCGCCTGCGACACCTCGCCCGGGAGCACCTCGCGTCGCTCCCGGGCTCTGCTGTGCTCGTGGTCCGCGCCCTCCCCGCCGCCGCCACCGCGTCCTCCGCGGAACTCGGCGCTGACCTCGAGCGTTGCCTCGATCGGGTGCTGCCGGAGGTGAGTGGATGAGGTACGACCCGCTGCGGTACCTGTTGATCGGGTTCCTGCGCGCCTACCGCCTGCTGATCAGCCCGCTCTACGGTCAGGTCTGCCGCTACCACCCGTCCTGCTCGGCGTACGCGCTGCAGGCGGTGACCGAGCACGGTAGCGTGCGCGGGTCGTGGCTGGCCGGCCGGCGACTGACCCGCTGCCACCCCTGGGCCGCCGGTGGCTACGACCCGGTGCCCGATCGATCTTCCCGCCCGCGCGCGGGCTCATCTCCCTCACCCCAGCAAGGAGCCTGATCCGTGGGAATCCTCGGCGACATCGGCGGCCTGATCATGACGCCGCTGTACTACGCCATCTCCTTCATCATGGTGGCTTGGCACACCTTCTTCACCGAGGTTCTGCAGATGCCGTTCGACGGCGGCGGAACCTGGATCCTGTCGATCATCGGTCTGACGGTGACGGTCCGCGCTGCGCTGATCCCGCTCTTCGTGAAGCAGATCAAGTCCAGCCGGAACATGCAGCTGATCCAGCCCAAGGTCAAGGAGCTGCAGAAGAAGTACGGCCACGACCGGGAGCGTCTCGCCCAGGAGACGATGAAGCTGTACAAGGAGAGCGGGACGAACCCGTTCGCCTCGTGCTTGCCGATCCTGATCCAGATGCCGATCTTCCTGGCGCTCTTCCGCCTGCTGGACCACCACGCGGAGGAAGGCGGCATCGCCTTCCTCACCGAGGACCTCGCCGACAGCTTCATCAACGCCGAGCTGTGGGGCATCCCGATCAAGGCGACGTTCCTGAACTCCGGCGGCGACATCGCCGTCCAGGTGCTCGCGCTGATCCTGGTGGCCGCGATGACCGCCACCACGTTCACCACCCAGCGCCAGCTGATGAGCAAGAACATGCCGCCCGACGCGCTGACCGGACCGTATGCGCAGCAGCAGAAGCTGCTGCTCTACGTACTCCCGGTCGTGTTCGCCGTCGGTGGCATCGCCTTCCCGATCGCCGTGCTCTTCTACTGGACCACCTCCAACCTGTGGACGATGTGCCAGCAGTTCTACGTGATCCGGAACAACCCGGCTCCGGGCACCGCGGCCGAGAAGGCCAAGCTCGAGCGCGACCGTGAGAAGGCGGCGCGGAAGGCGGCCAAGCGCGGGGAGGTCCCTGCCGACGAGGTGGCTCCGGTCGTCGATGAGGCTCCGGCCCCCCGCCCCCAGCAGCGCCAGCAGCCGAAGAAGCAGTCCCGAGAGCAGCGCAAGAAGTCCGGTGGGCAGCGTCCCGCCGCGGATCCGAGTCCCGAGGGGGAGCAGCAGTGAGTGACGACGCAGTGACCGACGAGGCCGTCGAGCAGCAGGAGTCCGAGGTGGGCGAGTCCTCCTCGCGGGTGCAGCAGCTCGAGCAGGAGGGCGACATCGCGGCGGACTACCTCGAGGAGCTCCTCGACATCGCCGACCTGGACGGCGACCTGGACATGGACGTCGAGGGTGACCGCGCCGCGGTGTCGATCGTCGGAGCCGACCTCTCCCAGCTGGTGGGCGCGAAGGGCGAGGTGCTGGACGCCCTGCAGGAGCTGACCCGGCTCGCCGTCTACCGCGAGACCGGTGAGCGGTCCCGGCTGATGCTGGACATCTCCGGCTACCGCGCGGAGAAGCGTGCGGAGCTGGTGAAGCTGGCCGAGGAGACCGTCGCCCAGGTGAAGGAGACCGGCGAGCAGGTGTCGCTCACGCCGATGTCGCCGTTTGAGCGCAAGGTCGTGCACGACGCCGTCGCGGCCGCCGGCCTCGTGTCTGAGTCCGAGGGCGTGGAGCCCCACCGCTACGTGGTCGTCCTCCCCGCATGAGCACCGTGTCGTGATCGCATGAGCGATGTTTCACGTGAAACGCCCTCCGCGCCCGAGGTGGCTCGGAGGGTGTTTTCGTCTGAGCGACTTCCGCTGGCCGAGCGCTACGCCGAGCTGCTGGCGACCGATGGGGTCGTGCGCGGGCTGATCGGCCCGCGGGAAGCGCCGCGCCTGTGGGACCGGCACCTGGTGAACTGCGCGCTGCTCGCCGACCTGATCCCGGCCGGCGCCACCGTCTGCGACATCGGTTCCGGGGCGGGCCTGCCCGGTCTGGTCCTCGCGATCGCGCGTCCGGACCTGCGGGTCACGCTGGTCGAGCCGCTCCTGCGACGCACCACGTTCCTCGAGGAGGTCGCCGAGGCGCTGCAGCTCGAGGGCGTCGAGGTGGTCCGGGGCCGGGCGGACTCGGTGCACGGGTCGCGACGCTTCGACGTCGTGACCTCGCGCGCCGTTGCCCCCCTGGAGCGGCTGCTGGGGTGGTCGATGCCGCTGGTGGCCCCCGACGGGGCGCTGGTCGCGATGAAGGGGAGCTCGGTGGTCGACGAGATCGAGGCGGCTCGTGAGGAGCTGGCCCGGTGGCGGTGCGCCGAGCCGGAGGTCGTGGAGCTGGGTGTAGGCGGGGAGATATCCCCGACCGTCGCCCTGCGAGTGGCCTGGGCCGATCCCGCCCAGGTATCTTGGCCGCTTCCGCCCACGCGGGGTGGCGGTGCATCGAAGTCAGCGAGCCGCAAGGGCCGCAGATCGAACCGGAGGCGAGAGGCGTGACCGAGTTTTCCACTGGTGAAGGCTGGTCGCCTGAGCGTGGTTCTCCACAGACCGACCCTGTTCATCCACAGGCGGGGGATAACGACCCCGACGCCGACGTTTCACGTGAAACCGGCTTCCGGGTGCGTACGGCGGCGGACATCGCGGTCGCCGCGCCGGACTTCGACCACGACCCGGGAACGCCGCTGGCGCAGGCCGCCGAGCACACGGTCCTGGCCCGGCACGGCGCCCGGATGCGGCCTCCGCTGGACCGTCCGGGGGCGACCCGGATCTTCGTGGTCGCCAATCAGAAGGGTGGTGTCGGCAAGACCACCTCGACGGTGAACGTCGCCGCGGCGCTGGCCCAGCTCGGGCAACGGGTCCTGGTCGTCGACCTCGATCCTCAGGGCAACGCCTCCACCGCGCTCGGCGTCGACCACCGACGCGGGGTGCCGTCGACGTACGACGCCCTGGTCGAGGGGGCGCCGCTCGAGGAGGTCTCCAGCCCCAGCCCGGAGTCGGAGAACCTGTTCGTGGTGCCGGCGACCATCGACCTGGCCGGCGCCGAGATCGAGCTGGTCTCGGTGGTGGCGCGCGAGAGCCGGCTGCGCAAGGCGATCCACGGCCATCCCCTGGTCGGCTCGGCCGACGAGGTGGGGGAGGACCGCTTCGACTACGTCCTCGTGGACTGCCCGCCCTCGCTGGGCCTGCTCACGCTGAACGCCCTGGTCGCCGGCAACGAGATGATGATCCCGATCCAGGCGGAGTACTACGCCCTGGAGGGCCTCGGCCAGCTGCTGGAGACCGTGGAGATGGTCCGCGCCCACCTGAACCAGGGGCTGGAGGTCTCCACCATCCTGGTGACGATGTACGACGCGCGGACCCGGCTCGCGGCCGGCGTCGCCGACGAGGTGCGCGAGCACTTCGGCGACCAGGTGCTGAAGACGTTCATCCCGCGCTCGGTGCGGGTCTCGGAGGCCCCGTCGTACGGGCAGACCGTGATGACCTACGATCCCGGATCGCCGGGTGCGCTGTCCTACCTCGAGGCGGCGCGCGAGATCGCGACCAAGGGAGCACCGACCAGATGAACGCCAACCGCCCGCCGCAGCGTCGCGGGCTCGGCCGTGGCCTGGGCTCCCTGATCCCGACCGGGCCGACCGCCGAGGACGGCGAGACGCCCGTCGACACCGCGCCCGAGCCGGACGGCCTCGCGCCGGTGGCCGGCGCGTACTTCGCCGAGGTGCCGGTCGGCCAGATCACGCCCAACCGCGTGCAGCCGCGCCAGGTCTTCGACGAGGACGCGATGGCCGAGCTCGTGCACTCGATCCGCGAGATCGGCGTCCTCCAGCCGATCGTGGTGCGCAAGCACGGGCCCGAGGAGTTCGAGCTGGTCATGGGCGAGCGCCGCTGGCGCGCGTCCCAGCAGGCCGGCCTCGAGGCGGTCCCGGCGATCGTGCGGGAGACCGACGACGTCGACATGCTCCGCGACGCGCTGCTCGAGAACCTGCACCGCTCCCAGCTCAACCCGCTGGAAGAGGCCGCGGCCTACCAGCAGATGCTCGACGACTTCGGGTGCACCCACGAGGAGCTCGCCGGGCGCATCGGCCGGTCCCGCCCCCAGATCAGCAACACGCTCCGGCTGCTCAAGCTGACCCCGGCCGTCCAGCGCCGCGTCGCCGCGGGCGTGCTGTCCGCGGGTCACGCCCGTGCGCTGCTCGCCATCGACGACTCCGACCTGCAGGACCGCCTGGCCCAGCGGGTGATCGCCGAGGGCATCAGCGTGCGCGGTCTCGAGGAGATCGTCGCGGTGCGGGACCCTGAGGCGCCCGCACCACGCGCCTCCCGCGCCAAGCCCGTCGCCCCAGGCCTGTCGGACCTCGCGGAGCGGCTCTCCGACCGGTTCGAGACCCGGGTGAAGGTCGACCTCGGCCGGGCCAAGGGCAAGATCACGGTCGAGTTCGCGACGCTCGACGACCTGCAGCGGATCGTGGACATCATGGATCCACGCAACCGCTCCGATCGCCCGATCTGAGTAGATCTAGCGATAAGTCGGTTTGTCGACTTATCGGCCAGTCTCTTTGTTGGCACGCCTCTCGGCGCGCCGGCGCTGCTCCTCGAGGTCGAGCCGCGCCGCCTCCTCCAAGGTCGGCGCGCTCCCGCCGTACGACGCGGGCAGCCACCACGACCCCGGCGGCTGCTCCGCCGCAGGGTAGGAGCGGATCGTCGCGTCGAGCAGGTCGCTCATGACCGCGTGCAGCGCGGCGGTCTCGGCGACCGGGTCGGCGCCGGTCGGGTGCATCGGCTCACCGACGCGGATCGCGATGGTCTTGCCGCGGGAGAAGTCGCGGGGGTGGTCCTTGGTCATCATCCGCTGGGTGCCCCACAGGATGACCGGGACCAGCGGCACCCCGGCCTCGGCCGCGATCCGCACCGCGCCGGTCTTGAACTCCTTGAGCTCGAAGGAGCGGGAGATGGTCGCCTCCGGGAAGATGCCGACGGCCTCGCCGGACCGGAGGTACTCGACGGCGGTCCGTGCCGAGGCCTCGCCGGAGCCCCGGTCCACCTCGATGTGGTGCAGCGAGCGCATGAGGCGGCCGGCGACGGGGTGGGCGAAGATCTCCTTCTTCGCCATGAAGCGCACCAAGCGGCGCGAGGGGTTCGCCGCGAGCCCGCCGTAGACGAAGTCGACGTACCCGATGTGGTTGCAGGCGAGCAGCACGCCGCCCTCCCGGGGGACATGCTCGGTGCCGGTCATCTCGAACTTCTGGCCGAGCAGCCGGAACGCGGTCTTCGCGGTGAGGATCACCGGTGGGTAGGTGTAGTCGCGCATGACGTCAGCGCCGCGTCGCCAGGAACTCGGCGATCCGGCCGATGGCTTCCTCGAGGACGTGCACGTCCGGGAGCGTCACCAGCCGGAAGTGGTCGGGTCGCGGCCAGTTGAAGCCGGTGCCGTGGGTGACGAGGATCTTCTTCGCGCGCAGCAGGTCGATGACGAACGTCTCGTCGTTCTCGATCGGGTAGACCTCGGGGTCCAACCGCGGGAAGCAGTAGAGGGCACCGCGCGGCGCTACGTTCGAGACGCCCGGGATCTCGTTGAGCAGCCGGCTGGCCAGCATGCTCTGCTCGTAGAACCGGCCGCCTCGGACGATCAGCTCCTCGACGGACTGGTAGCCGCCCAGCGCGGTCTGGATCGCATGCTGGGCGGGCACGTTGGCGCACATCCGCATGTTGGCCATCAGGGTGAGGCCCTCGAGGAAGTCCTCCGCGACCTCCTTGGGCCCCGAGATCATCACCCAGCCGGCGCGGTAGCCGCAGACGCGGTAGGCCTTCGAGAGCCCGCTGAACGTCAGGCAGAGCACGTCGTTGCCGGCGTACGTCGCGGCGTGGTGGTGGACCGCGTCGTCGAAGATGATCTTCTCGTAGATCTCGTCGGCGAAGACGACCAGCTCGTGGCGCCGGGCGATGTCGATGAGTCCCTTGACGGTCGCCTCGCTGTACACGGCACCGGTCGGGTTGTTGGGGTTGATGATCACCAGACCGTGGGTGTTCTCGGTGATCTTGGCCTCGATGTCGGCGAGGTCGGGGTTCCACCCGTTGCTCTCGTCGCAGACGTAGTGGACGGCGGTGCCGCCCGAGAGCGTGACCGCCCCGGTCCACAACGGGTAGTCGGGCGCCGGCACCAGGATCTCGTTGCCGTCGTCGAGGAAGGTCTGCAGGACCATCGTGATGAGCTCGGAGACGCCGTTGCCGATGAAGACGTCCTCCACGGAGACGTCGCGCAGGCCGCGGCTCTGGTAGTACTGCGCGACCGCCGTCCGCGCGGGGTAGATCCCCTGGCTGTCGCTGTAGCCCTGGGAGTCCGGCAGGTGGTGGACGATGTCGGCCACGATGGCCTCGGGTGCGTCGAACCCGAACGGTGCGGTGTTGCCGATGTTGAGCTTCAGGATGTGGTGACCCTCGGCCTCGAGACGCTGTGCCTCGACGAGGATCGGCCCACGTACGTCGTAGCGGACGTTCTGCAGCTTCTTGCTCTGTCGGATCTTGCGCACCCGGCCATCCTGACAGGCGCGGGCCTACGATGGCTCGTGGGATCCGACCCGCGGGAGGTGAGATGTCACGCAAGATCGTCCGGCTCACCCTGGACCACCTCGCCGCCTTCGAGACGCCGTGCCGGTCCTGCCTGTTCTGGGAGCTGGACCCCGTGCGTCGTGACCGGGTCAGCGACCCGCGCGCCGAGAAGGACGCCTGGGTCTCGGAGGTGCTGCGCGAGTGGGGCTCGTGCGGGCGGGTGGCGCTCGTCGACGACGTGCCGGTCGGCTACCTGGTCTACGCCCCCGAGGCGTTCGTGCCCGGGGCCGCGAGCTTCCCGACCGCGCCGGTGTCGCCGGACGCGGTCCTGCTCACCATGGCGTACGTCGACCCGGCGGCGCAGGGCGGCGGGCTCGGCCGGATGCTCGTCCAGGGCATGGCGCGCGACCTGATCAAGCGCGGCGACGTCGGCGCGGTCGAGGCCTTCGGCGACCCTGCGGGACGGCCCGGGCGGTGCGTGGTGCCGGTCGACTTCCTCGGGAGCGTGGGCTTCAAGACCCACCGCCCGCACCCGACCAGCCCGCGGATGCGGATGGAGCTGCGCACGGCGGTCACCTGGCGCGACGAGGTGGACGCGGCGCTCGAGAAGCTCATGGGAGCACTGAGGCCCGCGCCGAAGTCGACGCGGGCCTCACGTGTGGAGAACTAGCTCAGACCAGGTCCTCGAGCTCCTTGAGGAGCGCGGCCTTCGGGCGAGCACCGACGATGGTCTTCACGACCTCGCCGCCCTGGTAGACGTTGATCGTCGGGATGCCGGTGACCCGGTAGGTCGACGGGGTGACGGGGTTCTCGTCCACGTTCATCTTGAGGAACGTGATCTTGTCACCGTGGGTGGAGGCGATCTCGTCGAGGATCGGGGCGACCTGGCGGCACGGACCGCACCACTCCGCCCAGAAGTCCACGAGGACCGGCTTGTCGGACTTGAGGACCTGCGCGTCGAACTCGGCGTCGGTCACAGCGTTGATGTTGCCCACGGATGATTCCCTTCTTCGGTGAACTCTGAGGTCTGATCACAGTCAACAGCAGCCCGGGGACGGTTGTTCCCCGGCACGCGGGGTGATCAGGCGCCGGCGGTCTGGACGGTCTCGCTGACCAGCTCGGCGTCGGCCCGTGCCTGGGCGTCCCGGGGACCGGACGCCGCGTGGTCCAGCTCGGCGAGGTAGCGCTCGGCGTCGAGGGCCGCGGCGCAGCCCGTGCCGGCCGCGGTGATCGCCTGGCGGTAGTGGTGGTCGACGAGGTCGCCGGCCGCGAACACGCCCGGCAGGTTCGTGCCGGTCGAGGGGTGCGTGACCACGACGTAGCCGTTCTCGTCGAGGTCGACCTGCCCCGGCAGCAGCTCCGAGCGCGGGTCGTGGCCGATCGCGATGAACAGCCCGGTCGCGGGGAGCTCGCTCTTCTCGCCGGTGACGGTGTCCTCGAGCGTGAGGGACTCCAGGCGGTCCGCGCCGTTGATCTCGGCGACCTTGGAGTTCCAGATGATCTCGAGCTTGGGGTCGGCGAACGCGCGCTCCTGCATGATCTTCGAGGCGCGCAGCTCGTCGCGGCGCACGATCAGGGAGACCTTCGAGCCGAAGCGGGTGAGGAACGTCGCCTCCTCGATGGCGGAGTCGCCGCCGCCCACGACCGCGATGTGCTGGTCGCGGAAGAAGAAGCCGTCGCACGTCGCGCACCACGAGACTCCGCGCCCGGAGAGCTCCTCCTCGCGGGGCAGGCCGAGCTTGCGGTAGCCGGAACCCATCGCGAGGATCACCGCGCGGGCCTGGAAGGTGTCGGTGGCGGTCTTCACGACCTTGACGTCGCCCGTGAGGTCGACCTCGACGACGTCGTCGGCGACGAGCTCGGCGCCGAAGCGCTCGGCCTGGGCGCGCATCTCGTCCATCAGCGCCGGACCCATGATGCCGTCGCGGAAGCCGGGGAAGTTCTCGACCTCGGTGGTGTTCATCAGCGCGCCACCGGCGGTGACCGAGCCCTCGAACACGAGCGGGTGCAGGTTGGCGCGGGCCGTGTAGAGCGCGGCGGTGTAGCCGGACGGGCCGGAGCCGATGACGATCACGTCGCGGACGTCGGTCATAGAGAGCGGGTCTCCTCGGAGTCGGTGCTGCTGAGCAGTCAGTAGAACCGATCGTAGGTGAGGAATCTTCCCCGGGCGGCGCTGGCCTAGCGGGCGGGAAGCGTGATCGAGCGGGTGGGTGCCTCGAGACCGCAGAGGTAGAGGTCGACCACCTGGGTGTCGCCCTGGACCGGGCGGAACACCAGCCACGCGCGGTCGCCGTCGTAGCGCACCGGCACCCGGCGGCCCGGGCCGACCCGCCCGAGGCCGCAGACCGCGGCGAACGCCGCCCCGTCGGACGCCAGCTCGCCGTCGGTGGTCTCGAACTTGTCCTGGGAGCGCAGCGGATGCAGCTGGTTGCCGGCACGGAAGTCCGCGACCTCGTCGCCGAAGCCCTCGGAGCTCAGCCGGAGCCGAGCCCACCGCCAGGCGGCGCCGCCGTCGGCGGGTGCCGAGGCCGCCTCCGGGGCCACGGAGGCCGCGTCGTCGCGGTCCGCCGACTCCTCCTGCGCGGAGGTGGCGGAGCCGGCGCCGGCGTCGGCGGAGTCCGCCCCGGACATGCTGATGCCCGACCAGTCCACCTGGTTGGCCCCGACACCGACCACGACGACCGCGGCGGCGGCCAGGACCCAGGCGCGGACGCGCCGCCGGCGCTGGTGCGCGGCGGCCAGGTCGCTGGTCGGGGTGGGCCGCTTCTCGTCCCGGAGGTCGGCGAGCACCCCGTCGAGGCGCGCTGCGACGTCGTCGGGCATCGGTTCGTCGTGCCGTGCGTCGGCCAGCAGCCGGCGTACCTGGTCGTCGTCGGACATGGGGTCACCTCCTCGGGGATCGTGGGTCGGGTGGTCACGCGGGCGTCGGTGGGCCGCGCGGGGCATCGTCGGATTCGACGGGCCCGGGGCAGACCGGGTTCCGCGGCAGGGCGTGGTCCGGCTCACTCGACCCGTCGTCGAGCAGGGGCGCGAGCAGCTCGGCGAGGCGGGCGCGGCCGCGTGAGCAGCGTGACTTCACGGTGCCGACCGCGCAGTCGAGCATCGCCGCGGCGTCGGCGACCGGGTAGCCCTCCATGTCGACCAGGACCAGCGCCGCGCGCTGCTCGGCAGGCAGCTCGGCCAGCGCGCCGAGCACCAGCCGGCGCCGCTCCTCGCGCACCGACAGGTCGGCCGGGTCATCGGCGGCGGGGGCCGCGGCCGCGAGCGAGCCGCGGTCGCGGTACTCCTCGAGGTCGTCGGGCAGCGTCTCGGTACGGCGCACCTTCGCGGCGCGGATCCGGTCCAGGCAGGCGTTCACGACCACGCGGTGCAGCCAGGTGGTCACCGCGGCGTCGCCGCGGAACGTGGCGGCGCGGCGGTACGCCGCCACCAGCCCGTCCTGGAGCCCGTCGGCCGCGTCCTCGCGGTTGCCCATCGTGCGCAGCGCCACCGCCCAGAGCCGGTCGCGATGGCGGTGGAAGAGGATGCCGAACGCCTCGGGGTCGCCGTCGACGTGGGCGCGGAGCAGCTCGTGGTCGGTGCGCTCGGTGCTCATCCGCGGACCGCGACCTCGGCGACCTCGCCACGGAAACCGTCCGGGACCGCGGGCAGTGACGTCAGCCAGACGGTGACGAAGCGTCCGGTGACCGGCTCGTCCAGCTCCACCCGGGTCCGCGTGCCGTCGGCCGTGTCGGCAGCCGCCGGCTCAAGGTCCTCGACCGCGGTCGGCGCCGCGTCGGTGACGTACAGCGAGAAGCTCGTCGGCTCACCCACGAACGTCAGGTCGACCGCCGCCACGTCGTGGGTGCCACCGAGGTCGATCACCAGCCCGACGCCGGTCTTCAGGCCTTGCGGCCCCAGGTCCTGCTCGTACGTCGAGGTCCGCCAGGACGTGCTGGGGTCGCCGTCGACGGCCAGCGGGGTGAGCTCCGGGTTCTCGTCCGACGGGTCGCCCTGGGGGTCGAAGTCGGTGGCGGTGAGGCCCTCGATCGGCTCCGGGGTCGCGGCCGCGCTGGTCGCGGGCGAGGAGGGGGTGGGCGACGGATCGTCGTCCGGCACCGCGCCGAGCGGGGTCCGGCCGCGACCCAGGTTGTAGGCGACCACGATCGCGACCAGCAGCAGCAGGCAGGCGGCGATCAGCGCGGCGAGGCGCAGCCAGCTCCGGCCGGGCACCTCCTCCTCGGGCGCGCTGGGAGCGGGGGCGGGGCGGGTGGCGCCGGTGACGGCCGTGGTGCCGGTGCTGGCGTCACCGAACGGCCAGTACTCCGCGCCCGTCGCGACCGGGGCGGGGTTGCGCGGCGTGCGGGTCTCCGACTCCGGCGCGAACAGCGGCCGCTCGGGGGGCTCCTCGAACGGCGGTGGCGGCGGCGCGGCCTCCGTGCGGGCCGCGATCCAGGAGACGTCGTCGTTGTCGTCGTCGAAGATCGGCAGGCCCGCCTGGGTGGGCAGGTCGGTCGACGACGGCGGGGCAGCGGCCGGCTCGGGCTCGGGTTCGGGCTCGGGTTCGGGGGCCGGCGAGGGCTCGCGGACCGGGGGGTCGGCGACCGCCGGGAGGGTGATGGTGTCCGGGTCCCGGTGGCCGGCCGCGGCCTCGGCGGCGGCCAGGCCGGTCGGATCGCCGACGAACGCGCAGAGGTAGTCGCCGATGCCCTGCGCGGTGGCCAGGTCGTGGGTCTCGCGGAGCCGGTCGCCCCAGGCGCCGGCGTACGGGTTCACGACCTCGTCGCACAGCGCGTCGAGCGAGCGGGGGATCCCGGCGCGGACCCGGCGCGGCCGGAGCACCTGGCCGGCCTCGATCGGGGCCGCCGGCACCGCCGACTGCGAGGTCCCGGGCCACTTGCCGGTGAGCGCGCAGTAGAGCAGCCCTCCCAGGTCGGCCACGTCCGTGGAGACCCGGCCCGGGGCCAGCCCGTGCATCGCGGCGTCGACGGCGAACCCGATCAGCCGGACCGAGCCGGCGTGGTCGACCAGCACGTTCTCGGGGATCAGGCGACCGTGCGCCACCCCGGCCTCGTGGCCGACCGCGATCGACGCGGCTACCTCGGAGACCAACCACGCGGCCCGGCGCGGGCTGAGCGGACCGCTGCTCGCGAGCATGATGTCGAGGGAGTCGCCCGACCCCCACTCGTTGACGACGTAGCAGAGCCCGTCGGCCTTGTCGGCGTCCAGCACGCGCAGCAGCCGCCGGTCGTGGACGGTCGCGGAGCGGCGCGCGGCGTCGAGCAGCGCGTCGGCGCGCTCGTCGTCGGCGGGGATCACGTGCAGCGCGACGTGCCGCTCCAGCACCCGGTCGTGGGCTCGCCAGAACCGGCCGCCCCCGCTCTCGGTGAGCAGGTCGACCAGGCGGTACCGGTCGGCGAGCACGTCGCCGGGCCGGATCGAGCTCGGCACACAGCTCCCCTCGTCGAGTCCGGACATCCCCATCGTAGGGCGGTTCAGGGCCGGCGCAGCAGGGGTACGCGACTGGTGAGCGTGTCGACCACGCTGGTCACCTCGCGCAGGCGCATAACGCGGGCCATCGCGATCAGCACGAGGGCGTCGACGGTGCCGACCAGCAGCACCCAGAGCGCGGCCACGCCCCAGCTGGGATCGTCCTGCACGCGGTGGAGGAGGTACGCCGCCGCGGCCGCCGCCGCGGTCGAGACGGCGACCGCGATCGCCAGCCGCACCAGGAAGCGCACGAGGGTCGGCGTGCGCAGGCCACCGAGCCGGCGGCGCAGGACGGCGTACGACACGACCGAGCCGACGAGGTACGACGCGGAGTAGGCGACCACGAGCGCCGGCGAGGTGTGCTCGGCGTCGGCGTCGCTGACCAGCCAGATCGCGACCGCGATGTTGGTGGCCGCCACCGCGCACTGGATCCAGAACACGGTCCGGTTGAGCTCGAGCGCGTAGAAGCCGCGCAGCACCAGGTAGTGCACGGTGAAGAACACGAGCCCGCCGCCGAACAGCGCGAGCGAGGGCGCGTACAGCTCGAAGGTGTCGGCGGCCGCGCCGAAGCCCCAGATCACGTGGGACAGGTCGACCGAGATCACCGGCAGCAGCAGCGCGAACGGGATGACCACCGCCAGCGCGGTCCGCAGCGTCTCCGCCAGCGAGCGGGAGAGGCCGTCGTCGTCATCGGCGTTCGCGCGGGCCGCCAGGCGAGGGAGGATCGCGGTCGCGAGCGAGACCGTCACGATCGCGTGCGGGACCATCATGATCAGGAACGTCGACGAGTAGATCGTGTAGCCGGTGCCGCCCTCGACGGAGCCACCACCCGCGAGCCGCACCACCACGGTGTACGCGACCTGGTTGACGATCACGAACAGCACGGTCCACACGGCCAGGCGGAAGGTGTGACCGAGCCCGGTGTTGCGGAAGTCGAACCGCGGGCGGAAGCGGTAGCCGGAGGCGCGGAGGTACGGCACCAGCACCAGGAACTGGACCACGATGCCGGCGGTCGCGCCGATGCCGAGCAGGGCCTGCTGGCCCGGCGTGAACGGGCCGAAGACCTCGGCACCCTTCGCGGGCCCGAACACGAAGAGGTAGACGACCAGCACGCCGACCGAGATCACGTTGTTCGCGATCGGCGCCCACATCATCGGGCCGAACCGGCCGCGGGCGTTCAGGATCTGCCCGACCAGCACGAACATCCCGTAGAAGAACACCTGCGGCAGGCAGAACCGGGCGAACGCGACGATCGACTCGCGCTGCTCGGCCATCGCGGGG
Organism: Nocardioides caricicola; assembly: GCF_039541135.1. Taxonomy (NCBI): domain Bacteria; kingdom Bacillati; phylum Actinomycetota; class Actinomycetes; order Propionibacteriales; family Nocardioidaceae; genus Nocardioides; species Nocardioides caricicola. The sequence continues at coordinate 76,600 of NZ_BAABFQ010000006.1, forward strand.
TCGTCGTACTTGCTGTCGAGGAACACGTCCATGACGTACGGCGCGGCGGCGACCAGCGCCACGGTGACCACGCCGAGGAACAGGCCGGCGAGCGTGATGATCCGGCTCGTGTACGCCTCGCCGCCGTCGCTGTCGTTGCGCATCGAGCGCACGAGCTGTGGGACGAGCACGGCGTTGACCACGCCGCCGGCGAGCAGGATGTAGAGCATGTTCGGGATCGTGTTCGCGATCGTGAACAGGTCGGCGTGCAGCTGGTTGCCCAGCGCCGCGGCGAGCAGGGCCGACCGCACGAAGCCGCTCATCCGCGAGACGAGCGTGCCCGCCGCCATCACGGCGGCGTTGCCGAGGACCCGCTGCTGCTCGGTCTCTCTCTCGCTCATGACCGCGCCGCCCGGATCCTGCGGAACAGCCGGACCAGGATCGCGCCGAACAGCAGCGCGACGCCGGTGCCGATGATCAGCCAGATCACGCTGCTCACCCGGTTGGAGCGGATCGGGAGCGTGTCGGACGAGCCGAGGGCCAGGTCGTCGGTGTCGGTCAGCCGCAGCGTGACCGTGCGGACGCCGAGCCCCGACGACGACGCGTTGAGGAGCACGGTCCGGCGTTCGTTGGGGCCGAGCTCGATGTTGTCGGCGGGCACCGAGACCTGCAGCGGCGGGTCCGCCTCGGCCTGGATGCGCACCGTGACCGGCTGGTCGAGGTCGTTGGTGATCGTGGTGGCGAACCGGCCGCTGCCGCTGGACAGGATCACCGCGCGCGGCGCGTCGATGTGCACCGAGCCCAGCCGGGCCGAGATCCACGCGCGCGAGCGGTACGCCGCGACGCGGGCCGAGTCCGGGCGCAGCCGGTCGGAGTACGACGTGGTCGTGAGCGACTCGTCGAGCACCTCGCTCCCGACCTCGTCGTTCGCGGTCAGCAGGTTCTGCAGGGAGTCGCCGGCGTCCACGAGGGCGTTCGCGGCCGCGAACGCCGCCGGGTCGAGCTGGAGACGTGCCTGGCTCTCGGGGTAGTCGAGGTCCGCCTCGGCGACCGCGCTCCCCTCGCGCTGCATGACCCCCGAGACCGACGTGAGGTCCATCCAGTCGAGGTCGAGTCCGGAGAAGAACCCGTCGACCGGGTTCGGCCGCCAGGTCGACGGGAGCATCACCAGCAGCGGCTTGCGTGCCTTGGTCAGCGCCCGGACCGCGGCCTCGCTCACGATCCGCTGCCGGATCGCCAGCGGCGTGTGCGTGTCGTTGGGCCCCGGCCCGCCGCTGACCGCGCCGGAGGAGGTGACGCCGAGCGTGTGCCCGGCGGTGTGCGCGACCGGCGGTGCGTCGGCGCCGCCGAGCATCTTGTCGGTGACCAGCACGGTCGCGCCGGGTTCGGTGAGCCGGACCGCGTCGAGGCTGAGGTAGCCCGTGGGCGCGGACACCGCGGGCGTCGTGGCCAGCCCCCACGGCTGGAGCTCGCCGCTCGCGCGCTTGCGCGCCGCGCGGTACGCCGCCGGGTCGTTCTCGGCGGCGGCCGAGACGTCGACGTCGCCGTACGGCAGCGTGAGGACCTGGTTGCCCTCGAGCCCCTCGTGCAGCCGCTCCAGCCAGCTCGCGGCAGCGTCGGCCGCCGCGGCGACCCGGGGGCTCAGCTCCGGCTCGGGGACCTCCTCGCCGTCCTCACCCTCGGTCGGGGTGGCCGAGGGCGACGGCGACTCGGAGGCGTCCCCGTCCCCCTGGTCCCCCTGGTCGCCCTGGTCGCCCTCGTCGCCGTCGGGGTCGTCGGGGTCGTCGGTGATGGTCGGGGCGAGCGAGCGGGGCGGGTTGCCGGCGGCGAGCCGGCGCGCGGTGTCGACCACGGCCGGGTCGACGAGCCAGGTCACCGGCTGCGAGCCCGCTGCGACGCCGAGGTCGACCAGGGAGCGCAGCGCGCCGCCGGGTGAGAACGACGCGGTCCACGACTCGATGTCGTCGATGCTGCCGTCGGGGGCGAACAGGATCTGGCGGCGGATCGGGACCACCAGCGCGGTGTCGACGGGGCGGGCGTCGTTGCTGACCAGCGGCAGGAAGGTCCGGGCGCGGCCGTCGGCGAACAGGTCGCCGCCGGCCTCCTCGGTCGAGCCGAGCGCGTGCGCGCCGAACCAGTAGACCCCGTCGCCGAGCAGGTACGGCTCGAGCTCGGCCCGCGGGACCTTGATGGAGTACGGCGCGCTCTCGCCGGGGGCCAGCTCGTCGATCTCGTCGTACGTGCCCTCGGTGGTGATCCGCTGGCCGAGCAGCGCGTCCTCCGGCACGGTCGCCGCGTCTGCGAGCTGCTGGCCGGTCGTCATCGGTCCCTGGTCGCCCATGAAGGCGTAGACCGCGATCGAGGACCAGGTCACGTCGTCGTCGTTGGTGACCTCGCCGGTGAGCCGGATCGCGCCCTTCTTCGGCAGGGCCGACGGGGTCATCGTGTCGATCGTGACCGACAGCGGTGCGGTCTCCTCGGCCGTGGCGCGCGGGGCGGCCGTCGCGGGGGCCGTGACGAGCAGACCCGTGGCGAGGGTCGCGACCGCCACGAGGGCAGGCAGCAGCGACACCGGGCGAAGCACGCAGTGACTCTACTGGCCACTAGAGTTGACTCCCGTGCCTGACGCCCCGCCCCCGCCGCTCCAGATGGCCGACGTCCAGCGCGCCGTGACCGCGGAGCTGGACCGGATCGCCCCGGTGATCGACGATCTCGGTCGCCGCTTCGCCGACGCCGGGCACGAGCTGGCCCTGGTCGGCGGGCCGGTGCGCGACGCGATGCTCGGCCGGCACCACAACGACCTCGACTTCACGACCTCGGCCCGTCCCGAGCAGACCGAGAAGCTGCTCAAGGGGTGGTCGGACGCGATCTGGGACATGGGGCGCGCGTTCGGCACGATCGGCTGCCGCAAGGACGAGTGGCAGGTCGAGATCACGACGTACCGCTCGGAGTCCTACGACCCCGACTCCCGCAAGCCCGACGTCGACTTCGGCGACACGCTCGAGGGCGACCTCGGACGCCGGGACTTCACCGTGAACGCGATGGCGGTGCGGGTGCCGGGGCGCGTGGTGGAGGACCCGTACGGCGGGATCGTCGACCTGGCCGGCCAGGTGCTGCGCACGCCCGGCCGCCCGGAGGACTCGTTCTCCGACGACCCGCTGCGGATGATGCGCGCGGCCCGGTTCGCCGCCCAGCTCGGCTTCTCGGTCGCGCCGGAGGTCGTCGCCGCGATGACCGCGATGGCGTCTCGGATCGAGATCATCTCCGCCGAGCGGGTCCGTGACGAGCTGGTCAAGCTCATCTGCGCGCCGTACCCCCGGCTCGGCCTGTCCCTGCTCGTCGAGACCGGGCTGGCGGAGCTGGTGCTGCCCGAGCTCCCGGCGCTGAAGCTGGAGCGCGACGAGCACCACCGGCACAAGGACGTCTACGAGCACACCCTGACCGTGCTCGAGCAGGCGATCGACCTGGAGTCGCGGCTCCCGGGCGGCGGGCCGGACTTCGTCGCGCGCTTCGCGGCGCTGATGCACGACGTCGGCAAGCCGCGCACCCGCCGCTTCCTCGACGACGGCACCGTGACGTTCCACCACCATGACGTGGTCGGCGCCAAGCTCACCCGCAAGCGGATGAAGGCGCTGCGCTTCTCCAACGACGAGATCGAGGCGGTCAGCCAGCTCGTCGAGCAGCACCTGCGCTTCCACGGCTACGGCACGGGGGAGTGGACCGACTCCGCCGTACGCCGCTACGTCCGCGACGCCGGCGACCAGCTCGAGCGGCTGCACATCCTCACCCGCGCCGACTCCACCACGCGCAACAAGCGCAAGGCGGACCGGCTGCAGCGGACGTACGACGACCTCGAGGAGCGGATCGCCCGGCTGTCGGAGCAGGAGGAGCTCAAGTCCATCCGCCCCGACCTCGACGGGAACCAGATCATGGAGATCCTCGGGATCGGCCCGGGCCGTGAGGTCGGCGAGGCCTACAAGCACCTGCTCGAGCTGCGCATCGAGAACGGCCCGATGAGCGAGGAGGACGCGCGCAGCGCCCTCCTCGCCTGGTGGTCCGCGCGTCAGTAGCCGAAGCTCTTCACGTACGCGCGTCCCTTCGTCACGACCAGCCGAACCTCGTGGGGGCCGGCGCCGAGCTCGTCGAACACCAGGTGCCGCCACGCCGGCTTCGCCGTTCGGCCTCGGAAGCTGAGCGTGGTCAGGCGCTCGCCGTCGACGAGGAGCTTCGCGCGGCCGCCGTGCCGGGCCCGGCCGAGGAGCACCTGCAGGTCGGTCCCCTGCGTGGTGAGGGTCATCGTGTCGCGACCCTTCCCGCGGCCGAGGTTGTCGCAGTAGGAGCCGACCTGCCGCCAGCTGCCGGTGCGCACGACCAACTTCTCGCCACATCGGACCGTCGTGGTGCCGGGCGACGTCGAGCCGGCCACGGTCACCCTCAGCGTGTCGGTGTCCGTGGCGCCCGACGGGTCGGTCACCAGCAGCGTGACGTCGTACCTCCCGGCCTCCTTGAACGCGTGCCTCACGACGGGTCCGGTGGCGTCCTTGGTGCTGCCGCCGTCGCCGAAGTCCCAGCTGTAGTCGAGGTCGCGGGGCGTCTGCGCGTCCGTGCTGCCGGCGCCGGAGAACGTGACCCGCTTCCTCTTCGCCGCCTTCCCCGGGCCGTCCGCCCGCGCGCTGGGCGCGGTGTTCTCCGGTGCCGTCACCGGCGTGTAGCCGTAGTCGAACTCACCGCAGCCCGAGCCGATCGTGAACCTCACGCTGCCGGTCAGGTCTCCGTCGGCGGTCGCCGGGCCGTCGGCGTTGCCGCTCATCGACTGGACGTCGAAGCCCAGGCAGCCGAACCCGAACTCCCAGTTCCCCGACGCCGACGACGGGTCGGTGTAGTTGTCGACGTGCGGGTTCGCCGAGCTGTCGGAGTACGTCGAGCGTCCGCTCGCCGCCGTGAACGCGGCGTCGTTCAGGTCCGGCGTCGCCGATCCCGGCTCCGGCGTCGAGTCGAGCGGAGACTGCGCCGGCGGGTCGTCGGTGCCGGCGTTGCCGTAGCCGTGCGCCTCGTCGGTGTAGGAGAGGTACAGCCCCGCCTGGAAGCCGATCGGGTCGCGGTCGATCTGGCCCTTGCCGTCGAGGTCGAAGCCGGAGCGGTCGCGCAGCTCGAGGTAGTAGGCGTGGTCCTGCGGTGACTCGGCACCGGCCTGGAGGTACTTCCAGCCCTGCGTGCACTGCTGCGCGGTCGTGAGGTCCTCCTTGCAGCCGCCGTTGAAGATGCGGGGGTCGTCCGGACCGCCGTCGTCCTCGAAGTCGGTCTCCAGCAGCACCTGCTCGCCCGACGGTGTGGTGGCGGTGACCTTCACGTCGTCGATGAACCAGCCCGGCCTGGCCAGCCCCGGGTCGGTGGCGTAGCTGAACCGCAGTGCGGCGTTGGCCTCCCCGGCCAGGTCGCTGATGTCGTAGCTGTCGGCGAGGAAGACGCCGGCCGGGGTGTTGCCCAGCTTGCGGTCGGTGACCTCGCTGCCGGCGGCGTACGAACCACTCGTGCCCGTCAGGCCGTTGTCGTACGTCGCCTGGCAGGTGTTCTGGTTCGGGTTGCCGGCCAGCGGGTCGGTGTTGGACGTCGTGTAGCCGTTCTCCGACGGGTGCGAGGTGTAGGTCTTGCCGCCGTCGGTGGTGGTCAGCACGTAGCCGTAGTCGAAGTCCCACTCGATGTCCCAGTTGGACTTGAACGTCAGCTTCACCGTGCTGCCCTCGGGCAGGCTCGCGAGCTGCGGGAGCGCCAGGTCGAGGTTGTGCCCGCCGCTCGGTGCGCAGCCGAAGTCGTTGCCGGAGCCGGACCACCAGGCGTGGGTCTTGCTGGCCTTGTCGCCGGTGTCGAACGTCGCCGGATCGAGCAGCTGCCGCCCGGGGAGCTTGGCCACGAACATCTGGGAGTTGTGCACGATGCCGTCCTCCCCGTTGACCAGGGTGTACGGCGTCCCGTCGGGTCGCTGCCAGGTGATCGTGCCGGTGTCCTGCTTGGAGTCGGTCATGCCCGAGACCGTGGTGGTCTCGTCGAGGACGGTCGGGACGACCCAGCCCAGCTCCTGGCGGGAGAAGGCGTCCATGTGCTGCGACTTGTCGGTCGCCATCAGGTTCCAGTCGCCGTACGTCTCGCGGCCGCCGGTGGAGTAGAAGTCGGGCAGGCCGAGCGAGTGGCCGTACTCGTGCGAGATCACCGATGCCTTGTCGATCGCCGTCTCGGGGTTCACGTTGTACGGGCCGACCCGGACGAGCACCTTGAGGTCGGCGCCCTTGTCGGTCGTCGTCATCTCCCGGCGGTCGGCGTCGGTGTACCAGAGCGGACGGCCCTCGAGGTCCTTCAGCTGGTCGTCGGTGGTGTAGCCGGGCAGCCCCGTCGCGGGATCGGTGTAGTAGTACTCGAGCGACGACGAGTGCGGCCACACGTTGTCGTACGGCAGGTCGGTGTAGTCGCAGCCGGCGACCGACAGCTGCGAGGAGCCGTTGCCGCCGCACCCGGCGAAGACCGCCATGAAGAAGTCGACGAGCCCGTCCTTGTCGGTGTCGTAGTCGGAGTAGTCGATCTCCGGGTCCGCGATCGCCGCCGCGTCGTACACGAGCTTGCCGGCAGCGCCACAGCCCGAGTCGATGTTCTGCAGTGCACCGACGCCGGCCAGTGCACCGATCAGCGCGGAGCCGTTGGCGTCGGAGCCGTAGTAGCCGGTGTTGCCGGGCAGGTTGTAGACCCCGTCGGTGATCCGCTCGGTGTACGTCGGGCCGCCGACCGTGCCGGGAGCGGGGATGCCCGCGGTCCGGGTCAGGCCGAGGCAGGTCTGGCCCGGCTCGATCTGGGTGAAGTCGAAGCCGGGCCCGTAGGTGAAGTCGGCGGTGTCGATCCCGGCGGAGGGGACCGTGCCCTCCGGGAACAGCTGGCCGAGCGACATCTCCTGGAACAGGTTGTACGTCGAACCCGGGTTCGCCGGGTCGTTGATCACCGACTCGAGCGAGTCGCCGTCGTGGCCCTCCTGGTAGGCCCGGTCGCGGAACTGCACCGGCACGACCGGGAACGGCCGGTCGCCGTACCGGGCGGTGTCGTAGACGTCCGACGGCGGGATCACCTTCGGGCCGTGGCTGGTCGCCTTCTTGGTGGTGGTGCCGACGGTCACCTCGGCCGTGGTCGAGATGTCGCGCCAGACGATCTCGGGGTTCTGCGCCGTCGTGTCGGCGACACTCTCGAGCACCAGCGTCCGGGTCTGCCCGGCGGCCACGACCGGCACGGCCCAGGTCACCGTGGTGCCGCCGCCCGAGATCGCGGCGCCGGACCCGGCGCCGGTGATCGTCGAGCCCTCGGGCGCGGTCACCGTGACGGCGGCGCCGGTGACCGGGGCCGCGCCTGTGTTGGTGACGATGATCCGGGACGGGTAGCTCTCGCCGGGCTTCACCCAGCCGACCGAGGACACGAAGCTGTTCTCGACCTCGAGGCCGCCGACGGTGACGGTGCTGACGGCGGGGCCGGAGGTCGGGACTGCGGCGGCTCTCGCGGGGGTGGCGGTCGCCGTCGGGGCGGTGGCCGGGACGGTGAGGGCGGCGAGACCGAGGACGAGTGCGGTGGTGACCGCGAGGTGCTTGCTCATGGGCGGACGCAATCTCGGGAGGGTCGCCGGTGGCGACGCGGTGGCTCCCCAACGAGTGCCCGCCCGAGACGGTTACGACGCGTGGTCCAGACCGCCACGGTCGTTGGCCGGGACTCCGGAGTACCGGACGGTCGGCTCCCCTAACTTCGGACGGGTGTTGCGTCGACTCGTACTGATGCCCGCCGTCGTCCTGGCCCTGCTCGTGCAGACCTTCGCCCTGATCGGGCTGAGCACCGTTGCTGCGTCCGCTGCTCCCGGTGACCCGCTCGGTCTGGAGCCCGGCGACCTCGTGATCGCCGACACCGGTCACGACCAGGTGGTCGTGGTGCCCGCCGACGGCGGGCCGGACCGGGTGTTGGCGGACGGTCTCGACAACCCGGGTGCCGTGGTCGTGACGCCCGCCGGGGACGTCGTCGTCGCGCTGCCCGATGCCGAGGACATCGTGCGGATCCCCGCCGACGGCTCGGCCCCCGAGGTCCTCAACACGACCAGGGCGCCCGCGACCACGCTGGCACTCGACGGCCACGGCAACATCCTGTTCGGCGGGAACACCTGGGGCGGCATCGGCAGGGTGTCGCTGAGCGGTGGTGCGGTGGAGAACTTCGTCTACGACAGTGGTGTCCCGCGCTGGTACCTGGGGCTGGACGTCGCGTCGGACGGCAGCATCGTCGCCGCGGAGACGGGCGTCGAAGCCGACTCCGACCGGGTCGTCCGGTTCGACAGCGACGGCACCGGCCGCACGGTCATCCCCGAGCTGAGCTACGACCCGGCCGCGCCGGCCGTGCCCAAGCCCCGTGGCGTACGAGGACTCGACGTCACGCCCGACGGCCGGGTGCTTCTCGGTGACACGTGGTCGGGTGTCGTGTGGGAGAGCGACGGAGTCGGCGGCGCGACGTCCTGGCCGGGCTTCCCCGCGACCGTCGTCGTCGAGGACGACGCCTCCGGCGTGGTGTACGTGGCCGCTGCCGGCGCCGACACGGTCCACAAGGTGAGCGCCGACCGGACCTCGACCCTGTTGGTGGTGACCGACGCACCGCTGCTGAACCCGGGCGGCCTGGCCGTCGTACCCGTGCCGCCGACCGAGGTCGGGGACGTCTTCGGTGCGGCGAATCGCAGGGTCTACGAGATCAACGAGGACGGGTCGCAGTCGTTGGTGGCCTCCGGCTTCGACCCGATCGGTGGCGTGGCCGTCGACGGCGACGGTGACCTGCTCCTCGCGACCGACGGCGGTGACGTGATCGAGCTGGCCGGGGACGGCTCGGGCAGGCGGACGACGATCGCCACCGGCCTGGGCGCGCTGACGGCGATCGCGATCGGCGCCGGGGACGAGATCTACGTCGGCCGGTCGGACGGACGGCTGTACGAGGTCGCCCCCGGGGGCGGCGTCACCGAGCTGGGTGCCTTCGGCGCGGCCCGCGCGATCGCGGTCGGCCCCGACGGGGCCGTCTACTTCGCCGACACGAATGCGGTGCGCCGCCTCGATGCCGGCGCCTCCCCGAGCGTGGCCGCCCTGACCGCTCGCGCCCTCGCCTGGGACCCCACGCGGGGGCTGTTGGCCGCCGAGAGCCACGACCTGCTCGCGGTCGACCCCTCCACCGGTGGGGTCTCGGGCGTGATCGGCCAGAACGACTCGATCGAGGCCGTGGCCGTCGACGCGGTCGGCCGGATCTATGTCAGTGCCGACCGCATCGACCGCGAGTCCGCCACCGTGCCCGGTGCCTGGGACACGATCAGCGGCTCGCCCGTCACCGAGATCGCGACGTACGTCCCGCGCCCGGCCTTCACCGCCGCCGCGCCGCCCGTGACCGGCAACGTCGGCGCGGCGTACGACGGCTACACGTTCACGGCCACCGACCCGGGCGGGCTGGGGGTCGAGCTCACGGTGTACGACGGCACCCTGCCGCCCGGCCTGACACTGGACGAGGACACCGGTGAGCTGACCGGCGAGCCCACGACCGCGGGCGCGTACCCGTTCCGCGTGCAGGCGGCCAACCCCGGTCGCGCGATCGTGTCCGACCCGATCACGATCACGATCGGCAAGCGGATCCAGACGATCGATGCCTTCGCCGGTGCGCCGTCGATGGTGCAGCTCGGGGACACCTACAGCCCGACCGGCACCGGAGGCGGGTCGGGCAACCCGGTCACGTTCTCCATCCGCGCGGACTCGACCGGGGTGTGCACGTACAGCGCCGGCACCGGCCTCGTCACGTTCCAGACCCGCAACGCGCTCTGCACGATCGTCGCCGACCAGGCCGGGAACGCCACCTACGAGCCGGCCGCGTCGGTCGAGCACACGATCATGGTCGACAAGGTCTCGCAGTCGCTCACGATCACCAGCTCGGCGCCGGTCGACGCTGTCGTGGGAGACACCTACGCACCGGTCGCGACCGCGACCAGCGGACTCCCGGTCGTGTTCGAGATCGGCGGTCTGTCGGCCAGCGTGTGCTCGGTCGACGGGGACGGGCTGATCACGTTCGAGCACGTCGGGAGCTGCATGTTCATCGCCAAGCAGCCCGGCGACTCGACCTACTGGGCGGCCGGCTGGAGGACGCAGACCGTCACGGTCGGCCCAGCGACGTTCGCCTTCACCTCCGACGCGCCGGACCCCGGCGAGATCGGTGCCACCTACCAGCCGACGATCAACGCTCCGTTCGCGTACTTCGACCTCGACCCGAGCACCGAGCCCGGGGTCTGCACCGTCGACGACGACCTGACCGGACACGTCACGTTCCTCCTGCCCGGCACGTGCGTCCTCCGCGCGGACACCTGGGGGGACCCCGACTTCGTGAACAGCCAGATCACGCAGTCGATCACGGTCCTGCTCCCGGCCCAGTCGATCTCGTTCACGTCGACGCCGCCCAGCGCGGCGCGGCCGGGCGACACCTACCCGGTCTCGGCGACCGCGACCTCGGGTGGGGCCGTGTCGTTCTCGATCGCGCCCGCGTCGTCCGGGGTCTGCTCGCTGGTCGCCGGCGTGGTCCACCTCGACCAGCCGGGCTCGTGCATCGTGCGCGCCGACCAGCCCGGCACGCCGAGCCACCGCGCCGCCCCGACCGTCACCCAGACGATCGTCGTCGGCGCGCGGGACGGCTCGCTCGCCTTCACGAGCACGCCGCCGAGCCAGCCGGTCGTCGGCGCCACCTACACCGTCACCGCGACGGCGGCCGGCGGTGGGCCGGTCACGTTCCAGGGCACGCCCGGCGTCTGCTCGGTCACGGGCGCGACCGTGACGTTCCTGCACACCGGCAGCTGCGTCGTCCAGGCCCAGTCCACCGGCGGCGGTGGGTACGGCGCGGCGACCGCGACCCAGACCGTCGTGGTGCAGCGAGCCGCGACCGCGCTCGGCGTCGTGGTCGAGCGCGACGTGATCATCGCGACCGTCTCGGTGGTGGCGCCCGGCGGCGGGACCCCGACGGGCCAGGTGGTGTTCAGCGACCACGGCGTGGAGATCGGCACCGGCGAGCTCGTCGTCGACGGCGCCGGTGACGTCGTCGCGACGCTGACCGGGGCGTTGGCCACCGGCGAGAGCCACTCCGTGACGGCGACGTACGCCGGCTCCGACGACCACCTCGGCTCGTCGTCGCCGGCCGTCTCCCGCGCCGACCCCGCGATCACGGCGGAGCTCACCAGCCGGAAGCCGGTCAGCAAGGCCGGCTGGTACCGCACGCCGGTGACGATCTCCTTCACCTGCCAGATCGGGACCGCCCCGCTCGTCGGTGGCTGCCTCGACCCGATCACGTTGAACAAGAACCGGCGCGGCAACAGCCCGCTCTCGTTCGGGATCGTGGCCGAGGACGGCGGTGCGGCGGAGGTCGACGTGACCGTGCGGATCGACAAGCGGAAGCCGGCGGTCAAGGTCCGCGGCATCAAGCGAGCCATCCGCACCGACGAGCCCGGGAAGCTCCGGTGCGTCGCCCGCGACAAGCTGTCCGGGGTCGACACCTGCACGATCAGGACCCGCGTAGTCGGCGACCGGGTGCGCTACCGCGCGGTGGCGCTCGACCTGGCGGGCAACCGCAAGGTCGTCCGGGGCTGGTACCCCCTGGGCTGACGCCCAGACCGTCGAGTGACGTGAAACGGCCCTCGGAAGGGTGATCTGACGGCCGTTTCACGTCACTCGACGACCCGCCACCTGCGCTCGACGCCGACCACGCGGGCCGCGGCCTCCTCCATCCGGCGGATGACGCGCTCCCGGCTGCCCAGGTCGCGACCGACGACCTCCACCACCTCCAGACCGACGCGGCGTACGTCGTCCCAGCGGATCAGGTCGGACTCGTGGTGGTCGAGGTCGCGGTGGCCGGCACCGGAGTACTCACCGATCACGCCGCGCTTCACGTCGAGCAGGTCGGGCATGGCGACGAACCGGCCCTCGAGGTCGACGATGGTCTGGTTGATGAGCGGGCGACCCCATCGGGCGTCGTACTCCCAGATCAGCCTGAACCGGTCCTCCTGCGGCGACCGGCAGCCCGCGACCGCCATCTCCACCGCCTCGCGGCACATCCGGACGTCGCGGTACCAGCGCCGGGTCGAGGTGTAGATCCGCATCCGGTGGACGGTCGTGAGCTTGGCAGCACAGGCGGCGCCGATCGCGATCGCGGCCTCGCGGACCTCCCCGATCCTGCGCATCTCGTCGAACAGGGCGCGCTCGACGGTGGCGCACCGGATGCCGTGCACGACCGTGATGTCGTCGGGAGGGATCCGATCCCTGACCACCTCGGTGCCACTCCTGGAGCCGAGCCGCTCGCCGCAGGCGGCGACGGGCACCGGAAGGCGGGTGGACCCGTCGCGGTCCAAGCCGTCGAAGAAGCCACCGCGGTGGAGCCGGAGGGCGGCCCATCCCGTGACCACCCCTCCGCGGGCCGACACCTCGAGGATGCGCTGCTCGACCAGGTCGTCGCTCACCTCGGCCGGCACGAACAGGCCCGGCGAGGTGGTCCGCCATCGCGGTCCCCGGGACTGCTTGGGCGTCGGTCCGCCCGGCCCCACGCGCACGGGCGCCACGAGCGGAGGAACGGGAGGGGCGATCGGATCCCAGCGGTGCGGCATGCAGGTCGCCTGCCCGGGCGTGCCTGTGGAGCAATCCGGGCGTCCGGCGGCCTGTGGATGGCGCGTCGAGAGACGCGAAACGGCCCCCAGGACCAGGTCCCAGGGGCCGTTTCACGTCTCTCGACGGTCTCGGCGCGAGCCGAGGAACACATCAAGCAGAGAAGAGGGTCACTCCTCGCCGCGGATGAAGGCCTCGACGCGGCGGCGGCCCTCGTCGTCGGGCAGCTGCACCGGCGGGCTCTTCATGAGGTACGACGACGCCGAGATGATCGGGCCACCGACGCCGCGGTCCTTGGCGATCTTCGCGGCGCGGATCGCGTCGATGATGATGCCGGCGGAGTTCGGGGAGTCCCAGACCTCGAGCTTGTACTCGAGGTTCAGCGGGACGTCACCGAACGTGGTGCCCTCGAGGCGGACGTAGGCCCACTTGCGGTCGTCGAGCCAGGCGACGTAGTCCGACGGGCCGATGTGCACGTTGCGGTCGTCCTTGAGGCCGGCCAGCGGGCCGGTCAGGTTGGACGTGACGGCCTGGGTCTTGGAGATCTTCTTCGACTCCAGGCGCTCGCGCTCGAGCATGTTCTTGAAGTCCATGTTGCCGCCGACGTTGAGCTGGTAGGTGCGGTCCAGCCGGACGCCGCGGTCCTCGAACAGCTTCGCCATCACGCGGTGGGTGATGGTGGCGCCGACCTGCGACTTGATGTCGTCGCCGATGATCGGAACGCCGGCGGCCTCGAACTTGGCGGCCCACTCGGGGTCGGAGGCGATGAACACCGGGAGCGCGTTGACGAAGGCCACGCCGGCGTCGATCGCGCACTGGGCGTAGAACTTGTCGGCCTCCTCGGAGCCCACCGGGAGGTAGGACACGAGCACGTCGACGTTGCGCTCCTTGAGGACCGAGACGACGTCGACCGGCTCGGCCGCCGACTCCTCGATCGTCGCGCGGTAGTACTTGCCCAGACCGTCGAGCGTCGGGCCGCGCTGCACCTCGACGCCCATGGTCGGGACGTCGCAGATCTTGATGGTGTTGTTCTCGGAGGCGTTGATCGCCTCGGAGAGGTCCTTGCCGACCTTCTTGTCGTCGACGTCGAACGCCGCGACGAACTGCACGTCGGACACGTGGTAATCGCCGAAGGTCACGTGCATGAGACCCGGGACGGTGCCCGCGGGGTCGGCGTCCTTGTAGTAGTGCACGCCCTGGATCAGGGAGGTGGCGCAGTTGCCGACCCCCACGATTGCTACTCGAACCGAACCCATCGGGGTTTCCTTCCTTGAATGAATCTGACGTCTGAGGGCGAGCCGGCTACTTCTGGCCGCTGACCTCGGGTGGTGGTGCGGGGTGCTGCTCGCCGCTGCGCTCGGCGTTGATCAGGTCGGACAGCCAGCGGACCTCGCGCTCGACCGACTCGACACCGTGGCGTTGCAGCTCGGCGGCGTAGCGGTCGACCTCCTTCTGGGTCATCGAGAGCTGGCTCTGGACCCGGTCCAGCCGCTCCTGGAGGCGGGTGCGGCGGCCCTCGAGCACGCGCAACCGGATCTCCATGTCGGTGGAGGAGAAGAAGGCGAACCGGATGTCGAAGTTGTCGTCCTCCCACGCGGTGGGACCGACCTCCGACATCAGGCGCTCGAACTCACGCGTGCCCGCCTCGGTGACCTGATAGGTGATGCGCGGCCGCTTCGAGACCGGGGTGCCCGGCGTCTTGGTGGCCATCGTCTCCTCGATGAGGGAGGCGCGGAGCATCTTCTTCAGCGTGGGGTAGAGCGACCCGTACGACAGGACCCGGCCCCAGCCGAGCATCAGGTTGAGCCGCTTGCGCAGCTCGTAGCCGTGCATGGGTCCCTCGTGCAGCAGTCCGAGGACTGCCAGCTCGATGGTCTCTGCACGACGTGCCATGCGACATATCGTAGCGATACATCAGGAAGATGGGTACAGCGGCACCTCAGGTTCCTCGCGGACCGGCCGATGAGCCTCTCGGACCTGCGCGCTCAGCCGAACCCGTAGCGGTCCAGCGGGCCCACCAGCTGCGACTCCTCGTACGACAGGTGCTCGGTCAGCGTCGCCGCCAGCCGGTCGACGGTCGCCCGCAGCTCGGCCAGCCCATCGCCGGGCCCGTCGGGGCCGGACACCACGGACACGAGCGCCCGGTCGACGTCCTCCAGCGCCCCGTGGATGACGTGGTGCTCCCGCTCGAGCCGGTCGAGCACCGGTCCGAGGCCGGGGTCGCGGCGGCGCAGGTGCGGGAACACCGAGGTGTCCTCGATGGTGTGGTGGGTGGCGACCAGCCGGCAGTACGACTGGCAGTACGCGCCGAGCGTCCACTCGTTCTGGCGCAGGGTCATCTCGTTGATCACGCCGCGGGCGCGCCCCGCATCGAGGGTGCCCTGCTCGACCTGGCCGACCAGGTCGAGCACCTGGGCCAGCTCGGCGCGCAGGTGGTCGTGGACGTCGACCAGGTGGCTGCCGACGCCCGGCACCACCGGCTCGGGCCGCTCGGGCGTGGGGGCACCGGCGCGGGCGGCGGCGACCAGCTCCCGGACCGCGGGCGCGACCTCGGCGCCGTACCGCTGGATGACGCGGGGGTCGTCGCTGCCGACGATGAACGTGCTCATCCCGTGCGTGAGCGCGAGGTCGGCGAGCAGCTCGGCCCAGGCCGGGTCGTCGGACGGGGTCACGTTGTAGAGGCGGCGCACGTCGGCCGGGGAGCGTCCCGCGGCCACGGCGGCGTCGTCGATGCGCGCGTTGCGCTCGGTGAGCGTCTCCGGCGGCACGTAGGACTGGCTGGGCAGCCAGCCGTCCGCGACCCGGCCGGTCAGCTCGAGCATCCGCGGCCCGATCGCGCCGATCCAGACCTGGACGTCGTGCACCGGGGCGGGGCCGCGCTCCCAGGTGCGGCGTACGACGTCGACGCCCTCCTCGAGCGCACGCAGCGCCTCGCCCGGGGTACGACGGGGACCGCCCATCTGCACGATGCCGTCCCAGAAGGCGCCCGCGCCGAGGCCGAGCTCGACCCGGCCGTGGCTGAGCACGTCCAGGCTGGCGACCGTCGTGGCGAGCACGTGCGGCGGGCGCAGCGGCAGGTTCGTGACGTTCGCGGTCACGCGCAGGGAGGAGGTCCGCGCCAGCACGGTCGCGATCACGGCCCACGCGTCGAGGAAGCGCCGCTGGTACGGGTGGTCCTGGAACGTCGCGACCTCGAGGCCGACCGCCTCGGTGAGCAGCGCCAGCTCGACCACCCGGTCGGCCTGGGCGGCGTCCGGCGTGATGAACGTGCCGAACTGCAGCTCGTGCCCGTAGTCGGTCATGGCGCTCCCAACGCTGAGCGGAGGATGAACGATTCCTGAGACGGTGCCGAGCGGGAGTACGTGATCTTGTGAACTGCCTCACGAGGCGCCGCCTGCGTGCGCGCCGGCCTCGACGCGTCGTGTTGGGCCCGCGCAACCGGGGCCCGTACGCTGACGAGGCACTCGACCCCGACCCGCGGAGCCTACGACGTGAGTGGTACGCGCAGGGCCGCCGGCCCCGCTGTGAAGAAGAAGCCCGGCAAGAAGCCTCCCCGCACCCGCAAGCAGAAGACGCTGCGGGTCCTGAAGTGGGTCGGCATCACCGGTCTGGTGATGGCGCTGATCGCGGCCGCGGGCTTCGTGTTCCTGTACCGCTCGATCGACATCCCGGACCCGAACAAGGACTTCGAGACCCAGACCACCAAGGTCTTCTACGCCGACGGCAAGGACGAGATCGGCAGCTTCGCGGTGCAGAACCGCGAGGTCATCGGCATCAAGGAGATGCCGGAGGACCTGCAGAACGCCGTCGTCGCCGCGGAGAACCGCTCGTTCTGGACCGACAAGGGCCTCGACCCCAAGGGCATGCTCCGCGCGTTCCTCAACAACTCGACCAGCGAGACCACCCAGGGCGCGTCGACCATCACGCAGCAGTACGTGAAGATCCTCTACCTCAGCCAGGAGCGCACGTACAAGCGCAAGGTCAAGGAAGCGATCCTCTCGCTCAAGATCCAGCGCTCGATGAGCAAGACCGAGATCCTCCAGGCCTACCTCAACACCATCTACTTCGGCCGCGGCGCGTACGGCGTCCAGGCGGCCTCCGAGGCCTACTTCGCCAAGGACGCCAAGGACCTCTCGCTGCGCGAGTCCGCCGTGCTCGCGAGCGTCATCAACAACCCGTCGAAGTTCGACCCCGCCAACGGCAAGGACTCCCGGGCCGCTCTCAAGCTGCGCTACGAGTACGTCCTCGACGGCATGGCCGAGGCCGGCAACATCACCGAGGACGAGGCCGAGAAGGCCGCGAAGAGGCTCCCGAAGCTGCCGGAGCAGGAGGTCGAGAGCCGGTACGCGGGCCAGAAGGGCCACGTGCTCGCGATGGTCCGCAAGGAGCTGGTGCGCCTCGGCTTCGACCCCGACGAGATCGAGGGCGGCGGCCTGCGGGTCACCACCACGTTCACCGAGAAGGCCATGCAGGCGGCCGAGGAGGGTGTGAAGGAGGCGCGGCCCGAGGGGCTCAGCGACAAGGAGCTGCACGTCGGCGTCGCCAGCGTGGAGCCGGGCACCGGTGCCGTGCGCGGCATCTTCGGCGGCCAGGACTACCTCCAGTCGCAGCTCAACTGGGCGGTGTCGGGCGGTCAGGCCGGCTCGACGCTCAAGCCGTTCGCGCTGGTCGCGGCGATCCGCGAGGGCTTCTCGCTCAAGGACACCTTCGACGGCAACTCGCCGTACATCCTCCCCGACGGCGGCGACGTCGAGAACCAGGGCAACGAGAGCTTCGGCTCCGCGGTCAGCATGATCAAGGCGACCGAGGACTCCATCAACACGGCGTTCATCGACATGACGCTGGGCATGGAGAACGGCCCCGACAAGATCATCAAGGCGATGAACGACATGGGCCTGCCGGGCAAGGAGGCCAACCAGGACCTGCACGGCTTCCCGATGGCCACGCCCGGCCTCGAGCCGGTCACCGGCGTCGCGCTCGGCAGCGCCACCGTCAGCCCGATCAACATGGCCAACGCCTACGCCACCCTGGCCGCGAACGGCGAGGCGGCCCAGCCGTACATCATCGAGAAGGTCACCGACGCCGACGGCGAGGTCCGCTACCGGCACAAGGTCGACAGCCGCGACGCCGTCGAGCCCGACATCGCCGCCGACGTCACCTACGCCCTGCAGCAGGTCGTCGAGAACGGTTCGGGCTACGCCGCGCAGGAGCTCGGCCGGCCGGCGGCCGGCAAGACCGGCACCTCGACCAACAGCGACGGCGACGTCGTGTCGTCGTGGTTCTCCGGCTTCACCCCGCAGCTGGCGACGTCGGTCGTCTACGTCCGCGGCAAGGGCGCGGAGCCGCTCGACGGCTACCTCGAGCCGTTCTTCGGCGGCACCTACCCGGCGCAGACCTGGACCGCGGTCATGAAGCGCGACATGGAGGGCCTCGAGATCGAGGAGTTCCCGGAGCCGGCGTACGTCGACGGCGAGGCGCCGTCGCCGGGTCACTCGCCGACCACGGCACCGCCGAAGCCGACGAAGACCCCGAAGCCGTCGGACACCCCGAGCGACACCCCGACGCCGAGCGACACCCCGACGCCGAGCGAGACCCCGACGGAGTCGCCGACGGAGTCGCCCTCGTCGAGCTGTGGGCTGCTGGGCTGTGAGACGCCGACCGAGAGCCCGACGCCGAGCGACACCGCCACGCCTTCGGGCGGCGCCACCAGGACGCCGCGGCCGCGAGGCAGGCGCGGCTGATGCCGACGTCGACGGGGCGGGGTGACTGGGTTCACCCGTCCGTCGACGACCCCGTCGTCACCGCGCTGAGCGACGGTGTCGGCGGGCCGGTCGGCCCGCGTGCCAACCGGCACCCGTGGTGGACGCCGGTGCGGGTCCTGCTGGCCCTGACCGCGGTCTGCATGGCCCTCGGCATGTTCCAGAAGAACAACTGCTTCCAGGACACCTGGGGTGACGGGCAGGCCCGCTACACGCACATGTGCTACTCCGACCTGCCGTACCTCTACACCGGTCGCGGCTTCGCGGAGCTCAGCTGGCCCTACAGCGACGACCCGGGGACGCGGGCGCGCTTCGAGGTCATGGAGTACCCCGTCGGCATCTCCTACTGGGCGTGGGGCACCGCCTGGGTCACGCACTGGCTGAACGGGTCGCCGGACGTCGAGGAGCGCTACCAGCAGTCGACCGGCGACGTCGCGGCGGCGACCGACGTCCAGCGCGAGAAGCGCCTCTTCGTCGCGGTCAACGCGGTCGGGTTCGCGATCCTGGCGCTGCTCACGACCTGGTTGCTCGCGGGCGTGAACCCACGTCGGCCCTGGGACGCGGCCGCCTTCGCGGTCTCGCCGATGCTGCTGCTCACCGGCCTGGTCAACTGGGACCTGCTCGCGGTCGTGCTGGTGGCCGGCGCGCTGTGGGCCTGGGCGCGGGAGCGCCCGGTGCTGACCGGTGTGCTGATCGGGCTGGGCACGGCGGTGAAGCTGTACCCGCTGTTCCTGCTCGGCGGCGTCCTGGTGATCTGCCTGCGCAACAAACGGCTCCGCGACTTCGCCCTGGCCACCCTGGGAGCCGCCGGGGCGTGGCTGCTGGCGAACCTGCCGGCGTACGTCTCGGGCCCGGAGCAGTGGAAGGTCTTCTGGACGTTCAACTCCGAGCGCGGGGCCGACCTCGGGTCGCTGTGGCTGGTGGCGCAGCAGGCGATGGACCGCACCGGGCACCTGTTCGCGTTCGACCCGCACACGATCAACGTCGGCTCGTGGGTGTTCTTCGGCGCGTGGTGCGTCGGGGTGCTGGCGCTCGGCCTGACGTCACCGTCGGCGCCGCGGCTCGCCCAGCTGGGGTTCCTGATCGTGGCCGGGTTCCTGATCGTCAACAAGGTCTACTCCCCGCAGTACGTCCTCTGGCTGCTGCCGCTCGCGGTGATCGCCCGGCCGCGCTGGCGCGACCTGCTGGTGTGGCAGGCCGGCGAGCTCGTCTACTTCGCCGCGGTGTGGTGGTACCTCGGCGGCTTCCTCGCCCCCGCGGGCGGCGGCGACGCGGGCTTCTACTGGGCGGCGACGCTGGTCCGCGTGGCGGCCGAGCTGTACCTGGTCGCGATGGTCGTGCGTGACATCTGGTACCCGCGGCACGACCCGGTGCGCAGCGCCGCCTACGAGACCACGACGCGGTCGAACGCCGTCGCGGTGTAGCGCACCCGCACGTCCACCTCGTCGCCCACGGCGGGCACGCGCGCGCCGTGCGGCAGGAACAGCATCGAGGCCTGCATGTGCGGTGGCTCGGCGAACAGCCGCTGCTTGCCGTCGATCGAGAACGGCGAGCGCACGAATCCGGCCGCGTCCATGCCGCCGCGCGCGAGGGTCGCCGCGCGCGACCTGATCGACGCGTCGCCGGTCGGCGCCTCGAGCCCGATGCCGTGGGCGGTGCCGCCGCTCACCACGAGGATGTGGCCGGCCTTGGGCGCCGTCCGGTGCCGGTAGCCGAACGCGTCGCCGCGCTCGACCTCGTGCACGTCGAGCACGGTCGCGGTCACGCGCAGCACGCTGCGGTCCCCGAGCCAGAGGTCGGTGCCGATGCGCGGGCGGAAGGTGTAGTCGGGGTACGTCGCCCGCAGCGTGGCCAGCTCGGCGGCGCTGAGGTGGCTGACCCAGATGGTGTCGAGCGGCAGCCCGGCCGCGACGATGTCGTTGACCAGCCGCTGCACCTCGGTCAGGTGAGCGCCGTGGGCGAGCGGCAGGTGCAGCGCGACGCCCTGGAGGCCGGACGTGGGCAGGTCGGCCAGCACCCGGGGGACCGCCCACAGCTCGCGCGCGGTCATGCCGTGGCGCAGCATGCTGGTGGCCCGCTCGAGCACGAACCGGGCGTCCGGCTTGCGGGTCAGCAGGTCGGTGAGGTCGTCGAGCCGGCTGACCGTGTGGATCACCCGGCGGTCGAGGCTCGGGTCCACCTCGAGCGCGGCGCCGAACGGCCGCCACGGCGTCAGCACGAGCAGGCGTCCGTCGTAGCGGGACGCGACCTGGGGCAGCTCGTCGTACGTGCCGACCGCCAGGGTGTCGACGCCCAGCCACGCGGCCTTGCGGGCGAGCCGGCCGTTGGTGAAGCCGTAGCCGTTGCCCTTGGCGACCGGGACGAGGCCGGGCGTGCTGTCGGCGACGGCGCGCAGGTGGGCGCGCCAGCGGTCGCCATCGACCGTGAGGGTGAGTGTCATGCGCGCCGCCGCATGTACATGTCGAACGCAGCGTAGAGCGCCCGGTTGAGCGGCAGGTCCCACTCGCCGACGTACTCGACGGCCTCGCCGCCGGTGCCGACCTTGAACTGGATCAGCCCGACGTGCGGGTCGTCGGAGTCGAGGGTCTCGGTGATGCCGCGCAGGTCGTAGACGTCGGCGCCGGCGGCGATCGCGTCGCGGATCATCTGCCACTGGATCGCGTTGGAGCCGCGGACCTCGCGCTTCTCGGTCGAGGACGCGCCGTAGGAGTACCACGCGTGCGTGCCGACGCGGATCGCGATGGTGGAGGCGACCAGCGTGCCCTCGTGGTGGGCGAACCAGAGCCGGATCCGGTCGGGGTCCTCGGCGCCGAGCGCGTCGACCATCGTGCGGAAGTACGACAGCGGCCGCGGGGTGAAGTGGTCGCGCTGGGCGGTGTGGACGTACAGCTCGTGGAAGGCCTCCAGGTCGGTTCCGGTCGAGACCTCGACGCCCTCCTTCGCGGCCTTCTTGATGTTGCGGCGCCACAGCTGGTTCATGCCCGCGAGGACGTCGTCCTCCGACCGGCCTGCGAGCGGGACCTGGA
>NZ_BAABFQ010000006.1:98085-139161 GCF_039541135.1 Nocardioides caricicola
CGAGCTCGGTGAGCTGGGCGACGACGCGGGCGCCCTCGGGGCTGCGCTCGGTGGGCGGCAGGTCGCCGAGGCGGCGTACGGCGGGATCGGCGATGCCCTCCTTGACCGTGGCGGTGTCCCATCGCCGGGTCACCACGGGCGGTCCCATCCGGATACCGAACGCGCCCTGGGCCTTCAGGTGCGCGGCCATCGGGGTCAGCCAGGCGGCGAGGTCCTCGTCGGACCAGTCGAGGACCGGGCCCTCGGGCAGGTAGGCGAGGTAGCGGCGCACCTTCGGCAGCTGCCGGTAGAGCACCAGCCCCGCGCCGACGAGCTCGCCGTCGCGGAACCAGCCGACGGACTCGCGGCGCCACTCGGACTTCACGCGGCCCCAGGCGGGGGTCTGCAGGAAGCTCGCCGAACGGCGGCCACGGATGAACTCGACGTGGTCGCTCGCCGTGATCTCCCGGACGGTCAGCACCGTCAGAGGCTACCGAAGCGGGGGTGAGCGCCATTCCTCACCCGGTCCGGGCGAGGAACGAAGGACGGGTTGCGCCCGAATATGTAGGTGGAGGATGTATCAGGGTGCGGTCGCGAGCCTCCTCGAGACCGTGATCATGATCGAGCGACAGCGGGGAGCGGGTCGTCCCATGGCCAGGATCGGAGCGGGTGCGCCGTACGACTCGGCGCGCCCCGGTGCGGTCTGGGGCCAGGCGACCGACGGCTTCAACCGCTGGGTCGCCGGAGACCCCGCAGGCCTGGACGACCTGGTGTCGGTGATGACACCGGTCCTGTGGCACGTCGTGCGCGCCTACCGGCTCTCCGAGCAGGCGGCCGAGGACGTCATCCAGACGACGTGGCTGGCGCTGGTGCGCCGCCGCGCCGCCATCGTCGACCCGGTCGCCGTCGGCGGCTGGCTGACCACCACGGCCCGCCGCGAGGCGTGGCGGGTCAGCAACGGGTCGGCCGGCGCGACTCCGGTCGAGGACGAGGAGCTCGCGCCGATGCTTCCGCGGCAGCGCTCCGCGGAGGAGAGTGTCGTGCAGGAGGACGAGGGCAACCGGATCTGGGCGGCGGTCGACGGCCTCCCGGAGCGGTGCCGGAGACTTCTGCGGATCGTGGCGTTCGAGAACCGGCCGGACTACCGGGAGCTGGCCAGCGAGCTGGGCATGCCGGTCGGCAGCATCGGCCCCACCCGGGGCCGGTGCCTGGCGAAGCTGCGCGTGGCGCTGATGCAGGCAGGGGGTGTGTGATGAGCGAGCTGAGCAGGGACGCCCTGTTGGCCATCGTCCGGGACGTGTGGGAGAAGCACGACCCGCCCCCGGAGCACCTGGTGCACTCCATGCAGGCGGTCGCCGCGATGGCGGCCTCCGACCTCGACGTCGAGCTGATGGAGCTGGTCGAGCGGTCCACCGAGCTGGCCGGCGTACGCGGCTCCACGGCGTACACCCTCCGCTTCGTGCACGGCGACACCGACCTGCTGCTGCGGGTCGCGGTCGACGGCCCCCGCTCGCGCGTCGACGGCTGGATCGTCCCGCCCGAGCCGATGACCGTCCGCGCGATCGCCGGCACCGAGCCCGCCAGCCACGACGCCGTCGTCAGCGACTCGGGTCGCTTCGAGCTCACGGACCTACCTCTCGGGATGCTGCGGCTGCGCATCGAGCCCCACGACACCAGCCGCCCCGCCTTCGCCACCCCCACCTTCGAGATCTGAGGAATCCGTGGACCCCGAGAAGAAGTCGTCTGCTGCTGCGCGCAAGCCACGCCGCCCGCTGGACCGCGACCCGCGGCCGCCGCACCCGACGGTGATCGCCCCGGCGCAGGGGCGCTTGCTCGACCCGGCCACCGCCCTGGTGGTGAACGGCGTCGTCCCGCGTCCGACCGTGTACGTCGGCCCGCGGCTCCTGGTCTCCAAGTCGGTCGCCATCGATGGCGCGATCGAGGTGCTCCGCCTGGTCGCCGAGCCTCTCGGCTGGGACGTCGTCCGCGAGCCGGAGGACCCGCGCACCGCGAACCTGAAGTTCGGGTACATCCCGCTGCGACTCATCGTCGCCTCCAACCGCGCCACCATCGCCCCTGACGCCTGGACGCTGCTGCAGCAGACCCGGGCGCAGTTCGGCGTCGACATGGTCAAGGGCGTCAGCCTCGACCACCTGGTGGTGCCGGCGATCGAGGGGAACCCGCTGCACGAGGGGAATCCGCTGCACGAGGGGAATCCGCTGCACGAGGGGAATCCGCTGCACGAGGGGAATCCGCTGCACGAGGGGAATCCGCTGCACGAGGGGAACCCGCTGCACGAGGGGAACCCGCTCGCCGACGCCCGCAGCTCGCGCGCGATCGCGTCGTACTTCCAGATCGGCTTCGGTGGTCGTCAGCCGGTCTCGTACGTCGGGCCCGCGCCCAGCCGTCGCGCCGGCGATGCCATCGAGGGCCGCCGGCCGGTGGTGGCGATCCTCGACACCGGGTGCGGTTCGCACCCGTGGCTCGACAGCGTCGTCGACACGGGGGTGACCCTCGACGGCGTGCCGATCGGCTACGCCGACGCCACCTCGATCTCGCCCGAGCTCGACGGCGACCAGTCGGGACCGATGGACGGCTCGATCGACCCGGTCTCCGGGCACGGCACGTTCATCGCCGGCCTGATCCGCCAGCGCTGCCCCGACGCCGACATCATCGCCTGGCGCGTGATGCCGTCCGACGGCCCGATCGTGGAGTCCGACCTCGTGGCCACGCTCGCCCAGATCGCCGAGCTGGCTCGCCGCCACCGGGCCGGGGAGCAGGGTGGGCACCCGATCGACGTCCTGAGCCTGTCGCTGGGCTACTACCACGAGACGCCCGAGGACGAGCTCTTCGATCCGACGATGTACGCGATCCTCGAGGACATGATGCGCAACGGCGTCGTCGTGGTCGCGTCGGCCGGGAACGACGCCACGAGCCGGCCGTCGTTCCCCGCGGCTTTCGCGCGGTGGGCCGACGACGAGGGCCCGATCGCATTCGACTCGTCGATCGCCCCGATCGTGTCGGTCGGCGCGCTCAACCCCAACGGCACCGACGCGCTCTTCAGCAACGCCGGGCCTTGGGTGCGGACCTACGTGCCGGGCGCGGCTGTGGTCAGCACCATTCCTGCGTTCCGCGGCGGTTACGAGCCCGTGGCCCGGACCCGCGCCTTCGGCCGGATCCGCGAGGCGATCGACCCCGACGACTTCCGGGGTGGGTTCGCGGTCTGGAGCGGCACGTCGTTCAGCGCGCCGATCATGGCCGGAGACATCGCCGCCGCCCTCGTGGGCACGCTGGAGCCGGCCGGTCAACCGGCCGCCGGCCCGGATGCGGTCGACACGGCATGGAAGGCAGTGTCCGCAACCACCGGTCTCGCGCGATCATGAGGCAGTGACCACGCCGCAGGAGCTGCACGACCGCGGCGTTCGCGCGATGAACCGCGGACGCCACACGGAGGCACGTCGCCTGTTCGAGCGCGCCCGCAGCGAGGTCGCACGCGCGGGCGGCGAGCGCTCCGACCTCGACGGACGCATCGCCACGAGCCTCGCCTACGTGCTCTCGGAGACCGGCGAGCACCGGCTCGCCATGGAGCTGTGCCGCGCGGTCCTGACCTACGACGCGATCGTCGAGAGCACGCGGGGTGTCCTGCACTCGCAGGTGGCGCTGCTCCACATGCTCCAGGGCGAGACCGGCCTGGCGATGGCGGAGTTCGACCAGGCCCTCGAGATGCTCGACGACCCGCGGCGGATCGCGATCGCGCACCTCAACCGCGGCAACGTGCACCTCCAGCGCAAGGAGCTCACCGCGGCGAGGCTCGACTTCGAGCAGTCCTTCTCGGCGTTCCGCCAGGCCGGGGACGAGTACGGCGCGGCCAAGGCGCTGCACAACCTGGGCTACGCCCACTTCCTTGCCGGAGACCTCGTCGCCGCGCTGCGCGACATGGCCAACGCCTATCCGACGGTCGCCGCGGAGGGGCCGGTGATGACCGCGATGGTCGAGCAGGACCGCGCCGAGGTCCTGATGGCGGCCGGGCTCCACGAGGAAGGGGCCACCGCACTCGCGGCCGCGGCGATCGCGTACGGACGCCGCCGGCTGTACCAGCGGCGCGGCGAGGCCGAGCTCGCCCTGGCGCGGAGCCTCGTCCTGAGTGATCCGAACCGGGCGAGCGTGGCGGCGCGGGACGCCGTACGACGGTTCCGTCGTACCGGAGCGAACGCGTGGGAGGCGCGGGCCGAGGCGACCCTGTTGACGGCACGGATCGAGGCCGGGGGCAGGACGCTCGCCCTCGCCGGACGCGGCCTCACGCTCGCGCACGCGCTCGAGCGCCAAGGACTCCGTTGGGAGGCGGCCGCGGCCAGGATCGACGCGGCACGCGTGAGCCTCCGGCGCAACGAGCTCGGGCCGGCGCGCGACGCGCTGCACGCCGTCGGCTCCGTGGAGCGTGCCCCGATCGCCGTGCGACTGCTCGACCGGGAGGTCCGAGCCGACCTCGCGGAGCTGGACGGGCGGCGCGCGCATGCGCTCGGCCACGTGCGCGCCGGACTGTCGGACCTGCACGCCTGGCAGAGCTCGTTCGGCTCGCTGGACCTCCAGACCGGCGTCGCCGGACACGGGATCCGCCTCGCGTGGCGCGGGCTGACGTTGGCCGTCGACTCCGGGAAGCCGGACGTGCTGTTCGAGTGGTCCGAACGGGCGCGGATGCTGGCCAGCCGCGTTCAGCCCGTGCGGGCGCCCGAGGACGAGCAGATCGTCGCGGACCTCGCCGAGCTGCGCGAGATGGCCGCCGGGACCGGCAACCGTGACACCGAGCGCGAGGCCGAGCTGCGGCGGCGAGTCCGTGAGCGGGCGTGGCAGCACCGCGGGTCCGGCGAGGTCGCCGACCCGGTGACGCTCGACGAGCTCCGCGAGGGCCTCGACCCCACCACGGCGCTGGTCGCCTACGTCGCGACCGCCGACTGCCTGGTCGCCCTCGTCGTGACGGCGGAGTCGACCACGTGGGTCGACCTCGGCGACCGCGGCCCGATCACCGACCTGCTGGGTGGCTTGCTGCCCGACCTCGACGTCGCGGCCGCGGAGATGCCGGACGCGATGGGCCGCTTCGTCCGCCAAGAGCTGGCGGTGCGGCTCGAGGCGATCGCCGCGCGGTTGGTGGCGCCCGTCCTGGACGCGGTCGGTGGGCGGAGCGTGGTGCTGACCCCCTCCGGCGTGCTCGCCGGTGTGCCGTGGACCCTGCTGCCCGGGTTCACCGGCCGTCCGGTGACGGTCGCGCAGAGCGCGACCTCGTGGCTGGCGCGACGTACGACGCCGCTCCGGTCGGCATCGGCCGGGTTCGTGGCCGGGCCGCGCGTCGCGCGCGCCGAGGACGAGGTCACGGCGGCCGCGAAGGAGTGGCCGAACGCCCTGGTGCTGACCGGCGGCGCGGCCGGTGCGGCTGCCGCCTGTGAGCTCGCCGAGAGCGTGGACGTCCTGCACGTCGCCGCTCACGGGCGGCACTCGGCGGAGAACCCGCTCTTCTCGGGTCTCCAGCTCGCCGACGGCCCGTGGTTCGGCTACGACATCGACCGGCTCCGGCGCGCGCCCGACGTCGTGCTGCTCTCGGCCTGCGAGGTCGGGCGCTCGAACGTGCGCTGGGGCGAGGAGCTGCTCGGCATGACGACCGCCTGGTTGCATGCCGGCGCCCGCTGCGTGATCGCCTCGCCCGCCGCGGTCAACGACCGGGCGGCGTACGACGTCCTGGTCGCCGTCCACCAGCGGCTGGCCGCCGGGCTCGAGCCGGCCGCCGCGCTGGCGGAGGCGGTGCCGGCCGTCTCGGCCGACACCGCCCCGGTGCCGTTGGTGTGCTTCGGCTGATCCAGGTATCAGGCGCGCTCGGGCGCGCTCCTCACCCCCGAAGCCACCAGAGGAGCCTTCCCATGTCGATCCCGCACCGCTTCATCAGCCACACGCTCCAGGACCCGCAGCCCGGACACGTGCTCACCGTCCAGCCCGGCACCCGCCTCGAGGTCAAGTTCCGTCGCCGCGGACTCGGGCTGAGCCGCTGGCAGGTCGTCGACCGGCC
Organism: Nocardioides caricicola; assembly: GCF_039541135.1. NCBI lineage: Bacteria > Bacillati > Actinomycetota > Actinomycetes > Propionibacteriales > Nocardioidaceae > Nocardioides > Nocardioides caricicola. Next base: position 104,120 of record NZ_BAABFQ010000006.1, read on the forward strand.
CCCGCACCTGGTCCCCCTCGAGGAGGGCGACCACGGGTTCCTGTTCCTCGTCTTCGGCGGCGAGCACACCGGCGAGCAGCCGCTGCGGCTGGCGCGACGCCGCGTCGACCGTGCCGGGTCCGACGAGGTCCGCGACCTCGTCGTGCGCGTCGGTTAGGTCAGAGCCGCTCGCGGAGCCAGTCGCCGTCGGCGGTGTGCTCGGTCGCGCCGCCCGGGGTCTCCAGCACCACTGGCGCACCGGCGTCGCGGACCACCGCGGCCAGCAGGTCGGGGTCGACTTTCCCGGCGCCGAGGTTCGCGTGCCGGTCGGCGCCGGTGTCGAACTCGTCGCGGCTGTCGTTGCAGTGCACCAGGTCGATCCGGCCGGTGATCTTGAGGACGTCGTCCACGATCGTCTCCAGCGGGTTGCCGCCGGCGTGCGCGTGGCAGGTGTCGAGGCAGAAGCCGACCCGGTCGAACTGCTCGGTGCTCGCGATCGCGTCCCACACCCCGGCGATCCGGTCGAGGTAGCGGGTCATCGCGTTGGTGCCGCCGGCGGTGTTCTCGATCAGCAGCGGCACCTTGATCTCGGTCGCCTCGATCGCCTTGCGCCAGTTGTCGAACCCCTTCGCGGGGTCGTCGTCGTCCTGCACGTGGCCGCCGTGCACGATCAGGCCCAGTGCGCCGATCGACGCCGCGGCGTCCATGTGCTGCTGGAGCAGCTTGCGGCTCGGGATCCGCTGGCGGTTGTTCGTGGTGGCGACGTTGATGAGGTACGGCGCGTGCACGTACAGCCCGACGCCCGCGGCCTCGGCGTCGGCCTTGAGCGCGTCGGCGCCCCCGTCGTAGGAGAAGACCGGTCCCTTGTAGCTCTGCGGGTCGCCGAGGAAGAACTGCACGTGCGGGGCGTTGCGGGCCTTCGCCTCGGCGATCGGGTCGGTCTGGTCGACGTGGGCGCCGATCGCGATGCTCATGGGACCAACCCTAGGCGGCGCCTCCGACGTACCCCGGCACGTCCTCGACCCGGTGCCAGACCGGGATGCCGCGCTCGCGGGCGATCGCGACGTCCTGGTCGGCTCCCTTCGACTCGCCGGGCAGGCGGAGCACGCCGTCGCAGTGCTGGAGGAGCCGGTGCGCGGTCGGGTACATCACCTGCTCGGCCAGCGGGTCGAGCGGACCGGAGGCGCCCGCGCTGCTCAGCACCGGCAGCGCCACCCACTCGCCGATCATCGGGACGTGCCCGGCCCGGAACAGCGGCCACGCGGCGGACTCCAGCGCGGCCAGGTTGGCGGCCATCAGGTCGGGGTCGTCACCGGTCCCGGAGCGGTAGGGGCCGGCGATCAGGATCATCAGGGGTTTCGTCATGCCCCGACATTAACGTGCAGAAACGTGCAGAAACAAGTACGAACGTGCAGGATAGGGTGTGCCCCGTGCTCGCCGCCCAGCGCAAGACCCTGATCCTCACCACGCTCCGGACCGACGGCCGCGTGGTGGCCAAGGACCTGGCCGCCGAGCTCGGGCTGTCGGAGGACACCATCCGGCGCGACCTGCGCGAGCTCGCCGCCGACGGCCTCCTGCATCGGGTGCACGGCGGCGCGCTGCCGGCCTCCCCGGCGGTCGCCGACTTCACCGCCCGCACCGCCATCGGCACCGGCGCCAAGGCCGAGGTCGCACGGACGGCGGCCGCGCTGATCCGGCCCGGCCAGACGGTCGTCCTCGACGGAGGTACGACGGCGCGCGAGCTCGCCCGTCAGCTGCCCCCGGACCTCCGGGCCACCGTGATCACGCACAGCCCGACGATCGCGGTGGAGCTCGCCACCCACCCGACCGTCGAGGTGATCATCGTCGGGGGACGGCTGTTCAAGCACTCCGTCGTCGCGGCCGGCGCGGTCGCGCACGAGGCGATCGGCCGGGTCAGCGCCGACGTCTTCTACCTCGGCGTCACCGGCATCCACCCGACGGCCGGCCTCACCACGGGCGACGCCGACGAGGCCGCGATCAAGCGCGCCTGGTCGGAGCGCTCGGCGGAGACCTACGTGCTCGGCAGCGGCGAGAAGATCGGCGCCGCGTCGGCGTTCGAGGTGGTCCCGCTGGCGGCGGTGACCGCGGTGATCACCGACTCCGGCGCCGACCCGCGCGGCGTCGCGGAGCTGCGGGCGGCTGGGGTCGAGGTCGTCAGCTGAGCGCCCGCGCGAACACGTCGAAGTCGGCGTTCCCGCCGGTGTGGATCACCGCCACCTTCTTGCCGGCCACCCGGTCCTGCTCGGCGAGCAGCCCCGCCAGCGCCAGCGACCCGGCCGGCTCGGGCAGGTTGTGGGTGCTGCGGTACATCAGCGCCATCGCCGCAGCGGCCGCCTCCTCCGACACCCGCACGATGCGCGCCGCGCCGGCGACGATCCGGCGTACCGCCTCGGCGTCGGGCGTCCGGCACGCGACGCCGTCGACGAACGTGTCCGCCGACGGCGTCGGCACCACCTCGCCGGCCTCGAAGGACAGGGCGTACGCCGGCGCTCGCTCGGAGACCACGCCCACGATCTCGGTGTCGCGGCCGAGCAGGTCACGGACCGCGATGTTCGCGCAGATCCCCGAGCCCATGCCGACCGGGACGTATACGACGTCGAGGTCGGGCACGGCCTCGTGCAGCTCGGCGGCGTACGTCGCCACGCCCTCGACCAGCCACGGGTGGAACGGCGGCACGACGGTCAGGCCGCGCTGCTCCGCCAGCTTGCCTGCGTGCTCGAGCGCCTCCTGGAAGTCGCGCCCGTGGATGAGGAGCTCCGCGCCGAACGCCTCGGTCGCGGCGTTCTTGTCGGGGGAGTTGCCCTCCGGCACCACGATCGTGACCGGGACGCCGTACCGGCTCCCGGCGAAGGCCAGGCTCTGGCTGTGGTTGCCGCGGCTCGCGGAGATCAGGCCAGGGGTGTCGTCCAGCCGGGCGCAGAGGTTCACGCCGCCGCGGACCTTGAACGCGCCGGTGGGGTTGTGGTTCTCGTGCTTCACCCACGTCTCGGTGCCGGTCGTGCGCTCGAGCAGCGGCCAGCGGCGGGCGGGCGTCGGGGGCACGTGCTCGGCGACCCGTTCCCGGGCGGCGGCGAGGTCGGCGAGGTCCACGCCGTCACGCTAGCCGCGACTCACAACAGCATGAGGACGTTCGCGACCACGCAGGCCGCGATCACGAGCAGCGACGCCGCGATGACCGCGTTCGCCCACCGGTGACCGCGCGTGGCGGGCGGGTCGCCCAACCGGTCGGGTACCTCGGGCCACGGCCCGTCGAGAGGTACGTCGACCCGGCGCAGCCGGACCAGCGCCTCGGTGGCCGTGGGCGGCCGCAGCTCCGGGTCGGGGTCGGTGAGCGCGCCGAGGAGCGGCCGCAGCGGACCGGTCCGGCCGCCGAGGAGCTCGGTCGCGACGACGCCGGCGGCGTACAGGTCCTGGCGCGGGTCCGGCGGCGCCCCGGCGGCCTGCTCGGGCGGCATGTAGCGGTCGGTCCCGACCACCCCCGGTCCCCGGGTCAGGCGGACGTCGTCGAGCACGACCGCGACGCCGAAGTCGCCGAGGCGCAGGTGCGGTCCGCCCGGCTCGAGCAGCAGGTTCGCGGGCTTCACGTCGCGGTGCACGACCCCGGCGGCGTGCACCGCCTCCAGCGCCTGGAGCAGCTGGTCGAGCAGGACGGCGACGTACGACGCGGGCAGCGGCCCGTGCTCGGCGCGCAGCGTCTCCAGCGAGCCGCCGCGGACCAGGTCCATCGTGAACACCACGCGGTGGTCCTCGGCCGCCCAGCCGGTGGGCGCGACGACGTGCGGGTGGGCGATCCGCACCGACTGCTCGCGGACGAACCGCAGCAGCATGCTGCTGTCGTGGGCGCCCAGCACCTTGACCGCGACCAGGCTCGGCTGACCGGGGGCGGCGCGCAGGTCGCGGGCCCGCCAGACCGAGCCCATCGCGCCGGCGCCGACCTGGTCGAGGAGGTCGTAGCGGCCGGCGATCGGCGGGGGTGTCGTGCGGGCGGGCATCGGCGGCCTCCTACCCCGTTCGCGGCGAATTCATGGGTGCGTCGGCCCGCTGCTAGCCTTGGGCGTTCTCTGTGTCCGTCCACCGACGGTCGGGCCCAGGAGCAGACGCATTTCCCTCCTGCCACGGAGAGTCCGTGGCCGCCTAGCCCACAGGAGGTGGAGAACGACATGCGTGCCTACGAAGTGATGGTCATTCTTGACCCGAGCATCGAGGAGCGAACCGTCGAAAGTTCGCTCGACAAGTACCTCAACGTGATCCGCAAGGACGGCGGCTCTGTCGAGTCCGTCGACGTGTGGGGACGCCGCCGGCTGGCCTACGAGGTCAAGAAGAACGCCGAGGGCATCTACGCCGTCATCACGCTGAACGCCGAGCCGGCCACGGTCAAGGAGTTCGACCGCCAGCTCACCCTCAACGAGTCCATCCTCCGCACGAAGGTCATGCGTCCCGACGCTCACTGATTGACCTGTGGAAGACCACTTCCGCTTGTCGGTGCCAGCGGCAACGATGTGCGCACGTGGTCGGACGACTCTGATCAGAACCAACGCTAGGGAGCATTCATGGCAGGCGAGACCGTCATCACGGTGGTCGGCAACCTCGTCGACGACCCGGAGCTGCGCTTCACCCCGTCGGGTGCGGCCGTGGCGAACTTCCGGATCGCGTCGACGCCGCGCACCTTCGACCGCCAGACCAACGAGTGGAAGGACGGCGACGCGCTGTTCCTCTCCTGCTCGGTGTGGCGCCAGGCCGCGGAGAACGTCGCCGAGTCCCTGCAGCGCGGCATGCGCGTGATCGTGCAGGGTCGCCTGAAGCAGCGCTCCTACGAGACCCGCGAGGGCGAGAAGCGCACCGTCGTGGAGCTCGAGGTCGACGAGGTCGGCCCCGCGCTCGCGTTCGCCACCGCCAAGGTCACCCGGGCCTCGCGCTCGGGTGGTGGCGGCGGGTACGGCGGCGGCCAGGGCGGCGGCCAGGGCGGACAGTCCCGGCCGCAGCAGCAGGCCGGCGGCGACGACCCGTGGGCGACCCCGGCTCCGCAGCAGGGCGGCGGCCAGTCCGCCCCCGCGAACGACCCCTGGGGTGCCCCGGGTGTCGGCTCCGACGAGCCCCCGTTCTGATCCCAGCACCATCCATCCCGTTCACCCTCAACCATTCCGGCTTCGGCCGGGCTTCTAGAAAGGAAGCACCACAATGGCCAAGGCAGTGATTCGCAAGCCGAAGAAGAAGGTTTGCCAGTTCTGCAAGGAGAAGGCGACCGGTGTCGACTACAAGGACACCACCCTGCTCCGCAAGTTCATCTCCGACCGCGGCAAGATCCGCGCGCGTCGCGTGACCGGCAACTGCGTCCAGCACCAGCGGGACGTCGCCATCGCGGTCAAGAACGCTCGCGAGGTCGCCCTGCTGCCCTACACCTCCACCGGTCGCTGAGAGGAGCCGAGAACATGAAGCTCATCCTGACTCAGGAAGTCACCGGTCTCGGTGCCCCCGGCGACGTCGTCGAGGTGAAGGACGGCTACGGCCGCAACTACCTGGTTCCGCGTGGCCTCGCGCTGCGCTGGACCAAGGGTGGCGAGAAGACCGTCGAGTCCATCAAGTCGGCGCGCGCCTCGCGTGCCGTCCGCGACCACGACCACGCCGCCCAGATCAAGGCCAAGCTCGAGGCCTCGGCGGTCAGCGTCAAGGTCCGCTCGGGTGCCGGCGGCCGGCTGTTCGGCGCGGTCACGGTCGGCGAGATCGCCGGCGCGCTGACCGAGGCGTCGGGCGAGCAGGTCGACAAGCGCACGATCGTGGTCACGAACCCGATCAAGTCGCTCGGCTCCCACGAGGTGTCGGTCAAGCTGCACGACGAGGTGTCCGCCACGGTGGCCCTCAACGTCATCCCGGCCTGATCAAGCGCAGCGGCAACGTTCCACCAGCAGGGGCCGTCCTCCTTCGGGAGGGCGGCCCCTGCTGCGTTGCTGGTGTCCTCCGCTGCGCGGAGACCGTCGAGTGACGCGAAATGGCCGCTCCGGGCCTTGGATCAGGACCGTTTCACGTCTCTCGACGAGAGATCCGGGGTCCCGACCACCATCCACGCGTCGCCGCGAGCCCGGACCAGCAGCACCGCCAGCCGGGCACCCATGAAGACCACGGTGAACACCGCCCACAGCGCGACCAGCCCCGCGGACGCCGCGGCGAACGCCAGCACGACCGGCGCGTACACGACCAGGGTGAGCAGGCCGGCCCAGGCGAGGTAGCGGCCGTCGCCGGCGCCGATCAGCACCCCGTCGAGGACGAACACGACGCCGCACACGGGCTGGCCGAGCGCCGCGACCAGCAGCACCGGCGTGAGCAGGTCGAGCACGGCGGCGTCCCCGGTGAACAGCTGCCCCAGGACGGGGCTGACCAGCGCCAGCAGCACCCCGGTCACCACCCCGCTCCACACTCCCCAGCGCACCATCCGGGACGTGAGCTCGCGGGTGCCGACGACGTCGCCCGCGCCGAGCGCCCGGCCGGTGATCGCCTGGGCCGCGATCGCGATCGCGTCCAGGACGAACGCGAGGAAGACCCAGACGGTCATCGCCAGCTGGTGGGTCGCGAGGTCGACCTCCTGGTCCCGGGCGCCGGCCGCGGCCAGCGTGACGGCGTACGTCGTGACCAGCAGCGCCGCCCGCAGGGTCAGGGTGCGGATGACCAGCGGGACGCCGGCGCGGCCGGCGGCGCGGATGCCGGGCAGGTCGGGCCGCAGCGAGGCGCCGTGCCGGCGGGCGGCGCGCACCACGACCACGACGAACGCCGTGGCGCTGGCCGCCTGGGCGAGCACCGAGCCGAGCGCGGAGCCGGCCAGGCCGAGGCCGACGGGATAGACGAGGAGCAGGTTGAGCGCGACGTTGAGTGCGTTGCCCGCGACCGCCACGACGAGCGGGGTGCGGGTGTCCTGCAGGCCGCGGAGCACTCCGGTGGCGGCCAGCATGACGAGCAGCGGGGCGGTGCCGAGGAACGCGATCCGCAGGTAGGTCGCGGCCAGGTCGGTGACGTCGGCGGAGACACCGAACAGGCCGACCAGCGGCTCGGCCAGGAGCACGCCGAGCACGGTGGCGACGGCACCGATGGCGACCGCCAGCCACAGCCCGTCGACGCCCTGGGCCAGGGCCCCGCGCAGGTCACCGGCCCCGAGGTGGCGGGCCACGCTGCCGGTGGTGCCGTAGGCCAGGAAGACACAGAGCCCGACCAGCGTCTGGAGGACCACCGCGGCCAGGCCGACGGCCGCCAGCTCGGCGGTGCCGAGGTGCCCGACGATCGCCGCGTCGGTCAGCAGGAACAGCGGCTCGGCGACCAGGGCCAGGAAGGCCGGGACGGCGAGCCGCAGGATCTCCCGGTCCCGGCGGTCCCTCACGGGAGCAGCCTAGTCATGGTAAGAGACATCGATCGCATCTGACTCCTACGTGACTAGTCATCAACACCTGTGGATGAGAATGGGGAAACCGTGCATCGGACGCTATGTCGACAAAGCGTCCGGTGGCCGGGAGGTGGCCTGCAGATGAACCACGCTTCGTCACGAACTAATTTCCCCTCACAGCTGTGAAAAGTCGTTCCCGCAGGTCAGAGCATGCTTTCTCGGCGGTGGGACCGCTCCGTCCACATGTTGTCCCCAGGTCGGTGCACACGTCGCCGCGTGTCGTCCACGGCCTCGTCCCGGTTATCCACATGGCCTGTGGATAGGGGACTATCCGAGACCGGGCCGGGCGGCATAGCGTCGCACGCGGTGGTCCGGGGGAAACCCCGCACCAGGCCGAATCGTAGAGGCGGCGCAGACGACGGATGCTCGTTGTCGGCGCCGCCTCCTAGTGTTCGAACAGATGATCGAGACGGGCCGGTCGAGAGGGCGAGTGTGAGCGTCGAACAGGATGCACGGGGGATCCCCGAGCCGCCGATGGAGGACTGGGGCGACGGGCCCGCGCCGTACGAGCCCGGCGAGCGGCCCACGACGCCCGGCGACCGCACGCCCCCGCAGGACATGGCCGCCGAGCAGTCGGTGCTCGGCGCGATGCTGATCTCCAAGGACGCGATCGCCGACGTCACCGAGGCCCTGCGCGGGACCGACTTCTACCGGCCCTCGCACGAGACGATCTTCGACGCGATCATCGACCTCTACGGTCGCGGCGAGCCGGTCGACATGGTCACCGTCGCCGCCGAGCTCCAGCGCCGCGGCGAGCTGCCGCGCGTGGGCGGGGCGCCGTACCTCCACACGCTGTCGGCCAACGTGCCGATCGCGGCGAACGCCGGCTACTACGCCGAGATCGTGCGGGAGAAGGCGATCCTGCGCCGGCTGGTCAACGCCGGCACGAAGATCGTCCAGATCGGGTACGCCGGCGAGGGCCAGGTCGACGACATCGTCGACGAGGCGCAGGCCGAGGTCTACAAGGTGACCGACAAGCGCGCGGCCGAGGACTATGCCCCGCTGAGCGACATCATGGACGGTGTCCTCGACGAGATCGAGGCGATCTCCAACCGCGAGGCGGGCATCTACGGCGTCCCGACCGGCTTCGCCGACTTCGACGACCTGACCAACGGCTTCCACGGTGGCCAGATGATCATCGTCGCCGCGCGTCCCGCGATGGGGAAGTCGACGCTGGCCCTCGACTTCTGCCGCGCGGCGTCGATCCACAACAACCTCACCAGCGTCTTCTTCAGCCTCGAGATGACGCGCTCCGAGATCACCATGCGGCTGCTCTCGGCCGAGGCGAAGGTGCCGCTCAACCACATCCGCAACGGCAACATGAACGACGACGACTGGGCCAAGCTCGCCCGCAAGATGGGCGAGGTGTCCTCGGCGCCGATGTTCATCGACGACTCGCCGAACATGACGATGATGGAGATCCGGGCCAAGGCCCGCCGGCTGCGCCAGCGCCACGACCTGCGCCTGATCGTCATCGACTACCTCCAGCTGATGACGTCGGGCAAGAAGGTCGAGTCCCGTCAGCTCGAGGTCTCGGAGTTCTCCCGCCAGATCAAGCTGCTCGCCAAGGAGCTGGAGGTCCCGGTCATCGCGCTCTCGCAGCTGAACCGTGGCCCCGAGCAGCGCGCCGACAAGCGCCCCATGGTCAGCGACCTGCGTGAGTCCGGCTCGATCGAGCAGGACGCCGACATGGTCGTGCTCCTGCACCGCGACGACGTCTACGAGAAGGAGTCGACCCGCCCCGGCGAGGCCGACCTGATCGTGGCCAAGCACCGTAACGGCCCCACCCGCGACATCACCGTCGCCTTCCAGGGCCACTACTCCCGCTTCGTCGACATGGCGCACTGATCTGACCCGACACCTTGATGTCAGTAGGACGACACGAAATGTCAGTAGAAGTGCGACATCTCAGTGTCAGTGGCGCGACATTTCATGTCAGTACCCCCTGTGGACAAACGACATGGCGTGTCAGTAGTGACATCGGGGCGTCGTTTGTCCACAGGCGCGCGCGGCGGATCCGTCGCGCGGCGACATTTCGCTGCGAGTGGGTCCGCAGATGCGTCGATTCGCGTGTGTGGACAACTCGTGGCGTCGGCGGCTCATGGGATGATGGACACATCAAAGAAGGGGCGGCTCCGCTGCAACGGAACCGCCCCTATACCCGAGGTCTATGACCATCGGCAAGCCATGTGGAACAGGCTGTTGATGAGCATAACGGAGCACCCTGGGCCGCGCAGTAGGCGTGGTCCCTCCACCTCGGAGAGCATCCGAGGAGGATGACGTGCAGTTCCAGCAGTACGACCTGGGCAACGTCAAGAAGGGCTCACGGGTCATCGTGACGTTGAAGAACCAGGCCAACGTCCGGCTCATGACTCAGAGCGAGTTCAACAAGTACAAGCGGGGCGGAGCGCACCGCTACATCGGTGGTCGGGTGACTCGCTCGCCGTGGTCCGGAGTGGTGCCCAGCACGGGGCGCTGGTTCGTGGCCGTCGATCTGGGCGGCTACTCGGGCCGGGTGCAGTCTTCGGTGCGTGTCGAGGGTCCGCCGCCGGGTTTCCTGCCGACCGCGCGGTCTGCTTCGGAGCGCCCGCTGCGTGACATTCAGGTCCGCGAACCGGAGGAGCCGGTCGGTGACGTGCTCGGGGGCCAGACCTGGGATGTGTTCATCTCGCACGCGTCAGAGGACAAGGCCGAGGTGGCGCTGCCGCTCCGTGACGCTCTCGTGGCGCTCGGGGTGACCGTGTGGTTGGACAAGACCGAACTGCGCGTCGGGGACAGCCTTCGCCGGAAGATTGACCAGGGCATCCGGTCGAGCCGCTTCGGGGTTGTCGTGTTGTCGGAGCAGTTCTTCGCAAAGGGCTGGACCAACCACGAACTCGACGGTCTGGTCACCCGGACGGTCGCGGGCGAGCAGACCATGCTGCCCATCTGGCACAACCTGACAGATGTTCAGGTGCGGGGCCACAGTCCGTCGCTCGCCGACAAGGTGGCCCTGAACACCGCGTCGATGTCGGTCGAGGAGATGGCTGAGGAGATTGCGGCCGTCGTGAAGGGTGAGGACGCCGACGCGGCCTAGGTTGGTTTCACGAGGCGGGGCCGCATGACGAATGTCTTCGGCCCCGCCTCTTTCCGTCTGGACCGCTGCTCGTAGGAACGTTTCGAGTGCTTCGTCGGTGACGGCGGGCTGGTCGGCTGCTCACGCGCGCTCACGGGGCTTGGAGGAAACCCGCCAGCATGGTGAGCGCTTCGTCAGATGAGTCGTCGTTGTTTTCCCAGTCGTCGTATTCGTCGAGGGTGACCCCGGCACGCAAGTATGCGATGACCCGGTCGGCGGGGAGGCCGGTGGCAAGCCATTCGCGGTCCTCCTCGTGGTTCGTGAGTTCGATGACCGTCACCGCCTGTTCGGGGGTGTAGCGGCGGTCGTAGAAGCAGATGGCTTCGGCGGCCTCGAACCCTTCTGCGTGCCAGGCGATGGCTTGGTCAAGTGGAATGCCGTGGTCGTCGTAGGCGATGGCTTCGGCCGTGACGATGGACGAGCCAGCCGTCCAGGTCGAGGCGTCGGCCCACGCTTCGGCGTCCGCGCGTGGAAAGCACGCGTCGAGGAGCATGGCGACAATATCTGCCCTGTCGGTGGGTCGGAGCCAAGGACGGTGGGTGAGGGTGGTCATTGCTTGACCTTTCTGGTCTTCGCACGTAGCGGTGGGAGGAGGGCGCGAGTCCGTGTCGGCTTGTTCGACGTGGTGGCATCGGTCGTGCAAGAGCCTGGCGTCGGTCTCGGTGAGGGCGTGCGGGCTTGGCGCTGATAGCACCGCCTATAGGAACGCTTCGAGCGCAGCGCCGGTGAAGGCTGGCTGCTTGGCTTGAGTAAGAATTCCGAGGTTGACCATGCCGCCGAGTGTGCGAAGGCGTTGGCGGCCGGAGTTGGTGACGGTGACTGCCTGTCCGGTGAGGATCTGATGGGCTGCCTTGTAGTGGGTCAGTGAGAGGCCGCGTTCGTAGACCTTGCGGCTGGTCAACGCCTTGTGCGCGTCGAGGTGGTCGTTTACGGGCGCGACGAAAAGTTCACCGTGGCTGGTGTTGACTGCGAGTCCGGCGGGTTGGAGGCGGCGATTCGCTTCTGTCGCGGCGGCGTAGGTGCGGTCGAGGGTCCAGTCGAATGCCTTGGCGATGTCGCTGACAAGGGTCGGGGTAGCCCGGCCGATGTCGTAGACGCAGGCGAGGAGTTGTTCGGCATCGGCGGTCAGGTCGTCGGCTGCGGGCCCGTCGAGGTCGTCCGGGTCGGGTGGCGGGGCAGGGCGGGCGAACATGGCGTGCAGGGGAATGCCGAGCAGGTTCGCCATGTTCGCGAGGGTCGCGATGCGCAGTTCGCCGGGCTCCACGTTGCCGCGCAGGAATGCCTCGACGATGCCGTTCGACATGTCGAGTCGGGTAGCGAACTCGTTGACGTGGTAGCCGCGCTGGTTGAAGACGTGGGCGACGTACTGGTGGTCGAACACGGGCTGCTGGTCGGGCATGGTCATGTGAGGTCTCGCAGTTTTAGGCCGAAGCGCCACAGGGGGCGCTGGGTGTGGGATAGGGAGCCGCCACGGAGGAACCGAGCGTCGATTGGGATGCCGAGGTGTCGCCGAGCGTCGATGAGGTCGTCGAGGTGGCGGCGTTCTCCCTTCTGGTTCAGGAAGGCGTCGCTGTCGGCAGCGCCCTCGCTCCGTCGCAATGACAGGTGCGCCTTGAGCAGCGGGCGGGCCAAATCCGGGATGGGTCGTCCGCGGAGGCGCCCGTCGCGCAGGAACCCTTCAACTTGGCCGACGGTGACGGTGTTGAGGTCGTCGGGCGGCACGTCGAGCAGGTAGAGGGCGACTCCGGCGACGCGCTGGGTTCGGACGTAGCCGTGGAGCGCACGCCAGTGGGCGTCGGTCGGGTTGGGGGAGCGGACCGAGCACAGGGTCCCGATGGCCTTGTCCTGATGAGCGTCGAGATGCCAGCCCCGCGTCAGCAGCGCGACCTGTGCAGCGCGGAGCGCGACCATGATGGGTGCGGTGGTGGTCGCGTTCCACGTCGTCTCGGCGAGCATCGCGACGACGGTGTCGAGGTCTGGCTCGACTGTGAGCGCTGCTTGGTAGGCGCTGCGGTAGTCATCGTCGATAGCGGCGAACCGGTCGGCCGTGTTCAAAGTCCTGGCGTAGTGACGGAATAGCAGGAAGTCGACCGTGGGCAGGTGTTCCATCTCGTAGGCCGGGTCCGGTAGCGGATCCGGGTCGGGGACGAGCGGGAGCCGAGCCAGCAGGTCGTCCCACGGCAGCCGGGTCGTGTCGATTCCGGCGGCATGTACGGCGCCACGGGTCCGCTCGTAGCCGCCGGGCTCGCACACAAACGTCACCTCGGGGACGGTTGCGGCGTACTGGAAGACCGCTTCCATGGTCGCGGGAAACAGGACCTCGCCGTTGAACACGACCAAGTGTCTTGCGTCGTAGGCAGCGAACCAGTGCCGGATCTGGGCACGGAACTCGCTGGTCTGCCCGGTGTAGGACCCGACGGTTCCGAGGTTCTTGCCCAGGCAGTGGAAGAACGGGATGGAGACGGTCTTGCGGGTGCGTTTGCCGCGTACCTTCTCGGCGGCTCCGATCAGCAACGCGAACGTTCCCTGGTCAGGTGAGAACCTTCCCCGCAGCAGCGCAGGTGGATTCGGGGCGGGCGGTTCGCTGATGTAGACGTCCATCATCGGGCTCCGAGCAGGTTCTGCAGACGACGGATGTCTTCGCCCTTGATGGGCTTGGGCTTGCCCTTGCCGGTCGTGGTGGGCAGGTAGTCGATGTGCTTGGCGAACTGGTACCAGGCACGGATGTTGCCGTCGGTGATGTTCTCGTTGATGCGCTCCAGCACCGACTCGGAGGTCACGGCCAGTCGTGGGTGAAGTTCATGGGCGAGGGTGACGAGGTCGTCGGGGTGCTGGATGTGGTCGAAGAGGACCCACCGTGCGATGCGGGTGCGGACCTCGTCCGCGCGGGCGAGGGTCTCGCGGACGTTGCAGCCGACGAAGATCATGGGGAACCGCTCGTCGTAGATACAGGTGCGATCCCACAGGTGCCGGTATTGCTGCATGCCGAGCAGTCCGACGTGGTGGACCTCGTCGATGACGACACCGAGGTCGCCTTCGGAGAGCCGACGGGCCAACGCATCAGTGGCTTCGCGCTCGCTGAGTGGACCGCACCAACCGAACACCGATTCGTACAGGGCGAGCATCGCGCCCTTGGTGCTCGCTCGCTGGGGCGGGATGCAGTATTTCCAGGTCACGCCGCCGACCTTCTGGGTGGCGAGGGTGACGGCAGTGGTTTTCCCGGTGCCGGGCGCGCCGTTGAAGCAGGCGATGTCGCGGAAGTCGACGGTCATCCGGGCCACGGTTTCTGACTGAGTCACGGCGAGCAGGTTGGCGACCGTGGTGGGCAGCGTCGGAAACATCCCGGCCGTAGGCGGGACCGGAATCTGCTGCTTGAGCGGGTTCTTGGACGGGGGCTGCGGGGCGGTTGTGCTCATGGCGGTATGCCTTTCAGGGTGGGTTGGTTGCCGGTTCCGGCGGGTGCCGGAACCGGACGTTCGGGTGATGTAGACGGCGGCTACGCGCTCGCGTTGCGGGTCCAGGTGGAGGCGTCGACGGCGTCTTGCCTGCGCTGGGCTTCGGCTCGCTGTCGAGCAGTGGGAGCGGCGGCAGGCTTCCCTGCCTTCTCCTTGGTCTTCTTGGCGGACTTGGTCTTCGCAGTCCGCGACGACCTGCCCGCCTGGGGGTCGCCAGGTCCGCCGGGGACAGCAGCAGCCGAATCCTCGTCGTATTGGCTGTAGTCCAAGCCTTCGGCGACGAGTTCATCGAGGACTCGTTGCCGTCGGGCAGCCACGGCTTCCGCGTCAGCCTTGGCGATGGCTTCGAGGTCCAGGACCATGGTCTTGATGTGCCTGCGGCGGGCCTGGGCGGTCTCACCGGCCTGCGCGACGGTCTGAATCTTGTCCCACACGGCGTCGCCGAGGTACTCGTTTCGGGAGTTGTAAACCGACACGTACTCGATGCGGCCCGGCAGGTACCGGAACGTCACGTCGCGGCCCTCAGCAGCGTCGATGAGCCTGCGACGACGTTCGATGACCTCATCGTGCTCGTCGGTGTCCATCACTGACTGCGGGTGCAGGTTGTAGTGGCGCTTGTCCCACTTCACGCGACGCCGAAGCAACTTGCGCTCATCCTGCTGACGCATCGCCGCTCGAATCACGATCCCGTCGACGGGCTGGACGAGGTCCGGACTGGCAGCAACCTCGCGCTCCCAGCACGCCACCGGCGTCATGCCGTGCGCACTGTGCTCACGTTCTGTGTTGTAGCGCCGAACTGCGTGTGCGACCTCGACCACGAGTTCCTCGAACGTGAGCAGTGCGTCCGCTGGAGGCGGCACGGCCGCCTTGCGCGGGTCTCCCTGTTTGAACGAGGTCCAGTCGAAGCCAGGCAACTTCCGGAACTCCTGCTTGTAGCGGTGCCAGCGCTCAATCTTGCCGTTCTGTTGAGGCGTGTACGGCTCGCTGTAGCGGCGCTCGATTTTCTCGGTGACCAGACCCATCGAGGTCGCGCGGGCGACGAAGATGCTGCCCCGGTCGGTGCGCAGCGCCCTCGGCTTCCCGCCGATGAACACACCGTTCTCGGTGTGGTGTCCCGCCATCGCGGTGGCGAGGTTCTCGACGGCGTCCTCGGTGTTGAACGTAAAGGGCGAGAGGTTCAACGAGAGGATGTAGCGGCTGCAGCCGTCGATGATGCCCTGCATCTGGGCCTTGCCGACCTCACCGGAGGGCAAGAGGCACCACACCGGCAGTTGGGTGTCGTCCATGGACCATTCCTCGTTGAGCGCCAGGTCTGGCATGGCGCTGGTCGGCAACTGCGCCTGAGCGGACTGGTAGCCCTCACGGGCGAAGGTGAGAAGCGCGGTCGGGTACTCGCGAGCGAACGCACGCTGCATCGTCCGCGCGGTCACTGTTTCCTTGCCGTCGGCGACCAGTGCCTCGCGCAGTTCAGCGATGGAACCGCCGTGCCGAATCAGCAACTTGCTGTACTCCGGGTTCGGCTCCCATCGCTTGCGGTGCCGGGTGGGCGCGCAGCCGCGTTGCAGCCACCGCCACATGGTCCGCTCCGAGCAGCCGAGCACCTTGACTGCGTCGCGGACGTCGGCGGCACGAACCTCGCCGTGCTCCTCCTTGGTGCGAAGCAGCGTCGCGAGGACGGCGTCCTTCAACTCCGGTGTCGCCACAAACTCGCTCGCCATCAGCAGCCACTCCCGACCGGGGCCGTGCACTGTAGCGGGGCCGAGTGGATGGGGGAGAGGGCGACGATCGGCTCGCCTTCTCGGACCAGATGCACGGTGCCGGACGTCGTCAGCGGCACCAGTCGCGTCCCGAGGAACGATTCACCGAACCGCGCTGCCCCGGCGGCCGAGTACCTGCGTGACTGGTCGAGCCACGCGGGCGAGACCTGCCGTCCACTGACGCGGCTGGTCTTCACCTCGTCGAAGAACACCTCGCAGGTATCGCCGTTCCACCAGGCGAGGTCGACCCGACCGTTGCCGGTGTCGTACTCGACTCCCAGCAGTCGCCACGGTGCTGCGGGCGGAAACTCGGTGAGGTAGCGCAGCGCGAGGCTTGCTGCCTCGGTGGCAAGTACCCGTCGTGCGTTCGGGTTGGCGTCGATGACTGCGTACGCGACTGCGTACATGCGGTCGAGGAGGTCGACGGGCACACCGGTCCCGTCGAGGGACAAGGAGATGAACTGGACGTGAGACCCGACCAGCAAGTGGGTCAGGGACCCAAGGTCGCTAGCGCGGCGACCGGTGAAGACAGCGTTGGTTGACAGCAGCGTTGGCATGAGAACTCCCAGGGAGCCACGCCCGGCGCTGCGCTCGGTGTTAGGGCTGGCGACAGCAGCCGGGCTGGTGATGCCCGTCGAAGGGCGGGCAGGGGACCGGAAGCGGTTGGAATCTGTCTCGCCGTGCCATGCCGCCCCCTTCGGTGCCGTGCGGTTGTCCTTCTGGAAGGGCAGCACTGTCGCGCCACCAGCATCGAACAGATGTTCGATGTCAGGGACAGTAGCGTCGACGCCCGGGTCGGCGTCAAGGTCCCGAGCGGAAGCGTGCGTCGATGTCTGCAGATTGCGGCTGGGATGGTCCGAGCCGGAGTCCGTACCGGATGTGGGCATGGCGAGCCCACCCGTTGTCGCGGGCATGGTGATTCCTTCGAATGGGGTCTAGAGGTTGAGGGCTGCGGCGCACACGCCCGTGAGGCAAGCCGCCGCGCAGGCGCGGAGAGGGGTTGGGCTACCCCGTAGGTCTGTGTCTGGTCGACTTGCCGGGTCGGCCGCTCATCGCGCGACGCCGTCGGGCAGTGACAGCCAACTGTCGTCGAGGTACTCCCAGGTGCCGTCCCACGTGTAGTAGCGCGACTGGTATCCAGCCAGCGGAGCGATGACGCGAACCCCCGCCAGTTGCTCGCCGAGCGCTGGCGCTGCGGCGTGGAGTGCCTCAGCGGCGTGCTCCCAGATGCCGTTGTCGCAGTCCCACGGCGTCATGAAGACCAGCAGGTCGCATACGTAGTCGCCGTTGGGCAGCATCCATACCGCCATATCCGGCCCTTGCTCGGTAAGGACGCCGCGCTGGGGAACCCAGTCTGGCTCTTCGAAGGACGGTCCGAAATAACTGAAAACCATTGCCCGCAGAATCGCCCAGAACGGGTCGGATTCCGTCTCGTTGTCGTCTTCTCCGAGTCGGTGAAGCGCCGCGCTCCGGGCAGCGTGGTTCAGGGCGAGAAGCCTGGGGCTGACGGTCGCGATGAAGTCGCGGGCGCAGGCTAGTGCGATGCGTGCGACGCCAAGGGTTTCGTCGGCGGAGATGTCGGCGCGAACCTCGGCATAGAACTGGGAACGTTCTCGGACGGCAACCGCCGCGACGTCGGCGAGTGTGCGGGCCGGAGAGCCAGCGGCATTGCCGCTGTTACCCGCAGTGAGGTCGACGTTCCGCACGCCGGAGGTGATGCGGTTGCGGGCGTCACTGTCCGAGGTCAGGGACTGGGCGGGCTGGGTGTTGGCGACGTTCTGCATCGAGATCTCCTTCGTGATTGTGTTGCTGACGGGGAGAAGAAGATCGCGAATCCGAAGTCGCAATGAGCAAGCCGTGACAAGCCATGACACCGGCGCATACGGCATGACAAGATTCGGACGCCAAAGTCCGCATATTCGCAGGTCAGAGGCATCTCGACCCTTCCGTCCGGGCCAGCGCAGCCATGACACCTGCCGCGTCACATCCGGACGGTTCCAACGTCCAGACAGGAACATGCAGTGGATCTCGCTGATGAGTACGACCTCAACGAGAGTGGGATTCCGCTCGGATTCCGCTACGAGTCCCTGCTCGACATCCCCATCGACGTTCGCCCCGTTGCCACCGCCAGGAACCTGTCCTTGTACCCGAAGGGACCGAACGGTCGGCCAGGCCCAGGGGCGCGTATGGGCCGAGACCAGAAGACCTACTGGTGTCGGTCGTGCGAAACCGCCGTCCAAACCAAGACACGCTCCTGGTGCCGGTCGTGCGACAACGAACGCAACGCTGCCGCTCGCCGTGCGAGCCGCGCACAAGAGGCAGGACGCTCCGCAAAGGTGGAGTTCCCGCTCGACGTTCTCGTCGAACTGGTCCGGCGCTCCGAAGCGGTCATCGACCGCATCGGGCTAGCCACCATCGAGTTCGACCGGGAAACCATGTCCGGTGGAGCAATCGACGAACTCATGATTGAAACCAAGCAACTGGCCGGATACCTCTCCCGCGAGATTCGCCCCGAAGTCATGCGAGCCCGTTTCGGTACCACCACTGTCGAAGAGGCGGCCCAACGACGGGTACCCCGCCAGCCCGCTTCGTAGGAGGTTGCGTCCACCGGGTCGGCGACCACCGGTTCCGTAGCCTCTCGGCCGCTCGGGCGGTGACAGCGGGCACCTGGACGTCTGGACCTGAAGCGACGACTGTCGGACCCGACGTTTAACGTCCCGTCCCGAGCCGAAAGCAAGGGGTCGAGCGGCTCACCCAGGTATCCACCTGAACGAGAGGCCCGACCCCTGATGGCAGCAACACCTTCCCAGCCCATTCCGGACGCCGAGACGGTCGTCAAGGCGCTGCACGCCGTCAGCGACCACGGCTACGAGGGCATCTGGCTCGACGGCCCGGGTTGCGCGTGCCGCAACCAGGAACCGCAAGTGCGCGAGGTTCTCGAACTCTTCTACGGAACCATCGAGGAGCCGGACGGGGTTGGCGCCGTGGTGATGAACCCGTTCATCGACAACGGCAGCGGCTTCGGTCTGTGGGTGCGCTCGGCACATCCTCGGCTGCCGTGGCACGTCCCGGCGGAGGCGTCCCCGCAGCAATGGGAAGACCCGACCACCGGCGACTGGTACACGTTCGAGGATCTACCCCGGCCGTTGCTGGTGCAGAGCCCCGGATGGGTTCCACCCGAGCCGTCGACGATGCCCAGCCCGCCGAGGGACCCGGGTGAGCCGTTCGGGATCGGGGCCGTTGTAGTCGATGCCGCCAACGAGACCTGGGTGCGCATCCACGACTGCCCGCGACCGTGGCAGCGAGTAGACACTGAGGCCGGAAAGTCACCGTCGTCCGAGGCCGAGAAGGGTGAGAGCACCGCCAACTGGATCGACCTCACCCGGCCCGTCATCCGCAGCCACGGCTGGAACAGGCCATGACCGATCACCGGAACCCATCGAAGCGCACCACGGCTATATCGCTGAACGTGATCGAAACGTACGACGATCTCGCCGCCGATGAGCGGGTGCAGTCAGCACTGGCGAGTGTCCGGGTCCGGCGCGTCTACGGCGCGATGCTGCTGCACCGCGAACAGGACCTCTACGTCGCCGAAACTGACCGGCACCGCGGACTCCAAGACCACATCCGCGAGCGGCTCCTCGGCGAGCGGTTCAGTCTTGACGATGCTGAGGAATGGGCCTACCGCAACTGGTACAAAGCGCTCACCCGCATAGACGACTCGCTCGACGACGAGGCCGAAAACTTCCTGTGCGACGAAGCGGTCGCCATCGCGCTGGCCTACCGGGACACCGGCATCCCCAACGACGAAGCCTTCGCTTGGTCGAGCCGCTCCGTCAGCGCCACCGACGCCGTCCGCATCCGCCAGCACGGCTGGAACCCCCACGCCTACAGCACCCTCCTCGCCTACTGCTTCCAGCAAGCACCGCACATGGAGGAAGCAGACAACTGGATCGCCTCGCCCGTCGCCTGGTGGCGAGTCCTCCGCTACCTACGCGCAGGATTTGGGCCGCGAGAGGCCCTCGACCTCGAAGCCCGCCGGACCGCAGGCGAAGACGTCGACCCCGCCATCGACCTCCTCATCAGCCTCACCGCACCCGAGACGCCGTGAGGAAGGAACGACACCGGCCCGGCAGCCCCAGCCCAGAAACCGTGCACGACCGCATGCTCGAAGCAGCCAGCCGCGTCATGGCACTGCTCGCCGAACGAGTCGCCGACGGCGGCCCGAACGACCCCATGACGCGCGCAATGAGCCAACTGGAGGACGCCATCAATGCAGTCCCGGCGCTCAGCCCATCGAAGCAACGGATCATGACCGACAGGCTCCGCCATCTCCATGAGCGCCTCATCGACGACCCCGACCACGCCGCACGCCTGACGGTGACCGCGTGGCGGAAGGTCACCGGGACAGTGTTGCCGGTGCCGAAACCCAGACTCTCCGCGCCCGGCTGCGAAGACGACGACACTCGCCCACGAGGCTCCTGATTGATACCCGCAATCGAGGCCATTTGGCTGTCACGACCGAGCGCAGCCTGGCGGCACGACGGTCGAGACCGCCTGTGCTCACTGGCAAAGTCAGTCAATGTCACCGACGCTTGCCCAAACCAGGGAGACCGCCGCCAACGGTACGCACGCTCGAAGAGAGTGGCCACCCGTCAGGTCCCAATGGCACCTGTTTCCCTGCGCCGGAGGTCTTGCGGGACAGGCCGGTCGGAGCGGTAGCGAGGTAGCGGCGAAGCGAGTCTCGGTGAACGGAGTTGATGGTGATCAACCGCCTTGCGGCAGCGACCCCCTCCTTCGTGTGCGGTCTCGTCAGACCACCTGACTTGAGCCACTTCTCATCGGCGTCCCTCTGCGCCATCGAGAATCCGCCTGAGGAGACCCCTCCGACCTTCGGGCCCTTCCCCTTCTTCCCTTGCTTTCCCACCGTCCTCGGCCCTTCTCCGTGCGATGACCCGACGATTCACCATCCCAGACAGTTACGCTGCTCGCGGCTCAGATAGCAGATTTCCTGTCCGCCTCACGTCGTCCGTCGACGTCCCACATCATCAACTTCGGACGTCTGTTCGGCGCGGTTGGATCTCGCGGACAGGTCAGGACGGAAGGAGTGACGTGGCCTATCAACCCTCGGAAGGGTGGGTCCACGTCGCTTGGAACCCCGCCACGGGCGAGGTACACAGCCAACGACTCCACGCCGACCGTTCCTGTGCCGAACGGGCTGTCGAGGCACGTCGAGCGAAGGCTCAACTGAAGGGCTCGCCAGTCGAGTCGTACCTCTCAGACAAGATGCCGTACGCACAGGCCCGACGACTGCGCCAGTTCAGCGTCTGCAAGTGCACCGGCAGCCGCCACACCGGACACGCCGTCAACGAGAACCGCAACCCCAGAGAGATTCTCCAAGGGCCTCCCGGCTCCGGTCGCCGACGCTGAGCAGCCTTCGCGGTCGCCGGTTGCGGTCCGAATCGGCGACTGGGCAGAACGCAGCGCGCGCGAGCGGCCCCGGTCTAGGAACTGTGGGACCCGTCCGCGCTCGAATCCGCCTCGACGTGTCCCGAATGCGCCCTAGGGTGGGCCGGGAGTAGCAACACGACACGGAGACCCTTCATGGCACGCACGGACAACGACTTCGGCAACCTGAACATGGTGCCGATAACCGTCGACGGTCCAGGAGGTCAGGAGAGTCGAGGGGTGCGCTAGCGGTGGATGTTTTCAAGGTTCGCAACGAGGTCATCGACGACTACCGGGCATTCACGCAGGGCTTCTTGACGATCAAGGACCCCGAAATTCGCGAGAAGGTTGAGTCGGACATCGACTCCGGCCTCCTGTGGCCCGAGCCGTGGCTTGCCCTGAACCCCGCCTTCGAGTCCGGCGGCTCGGTCGACGAACTCGCGGACCAGGGTGTGCTGCATCCGACCACGGCCAAGGTCTTTCGCATCAAGGAGCACGAGCAGGACCCAGGCGCGCGACCCATCACGCTGCACCGGCATCAGCGCGACGCCATCGAGATGGCGGCGGCGGGCGAATCCCTCGTGGTCACTACCGGAACCGGCTCCGGGAAGTCGCTGACCTATGACATCCCCATCGTCGATCGCATTCTTCGAGACGGTTCCGGCAAGGGCGTACGCGCCATCATCGTCTACCCGATGAACGCACTCGCGAACAGCCAGTTGCAGGAACTCCACCGGTTCCTGCGCTGGGGCTTCGGAGGCAAACCACCCGTCACCGTCGAGCGGTACACCGGGCAAGAGAGTCGCGAGAAGCGCGACGAGATTCTCAAGAACCCGCCCGACATCATCCTGACCAACTACATGATGCTGGAACTGATGCTGGTCCGCCCACAGGAGCGGAAACTCATCACCGCATCCAAAGACCTCTCCTACCTCGTCCTCGACGAACTGCACACCTACCGAGGCCGACAGGGCTCCGACGTCGCCATGCTCGTCCGGCGGCTCCGGCAGGCCACCGGCGCCTCCAACATCCAATGCATCGGCACGTCAGCCACCCTCGCGGGTCCAGGAACGCTGTCCGAGCAGCAGGCCGAAGTCGCCGCCGTCGCCTCCCGCGACTTCGGTGTCACCGTCAAGCCGACCTCGGTCATCGGTGAGACCCTGCGGCGAGCCACCGCCGGTGACGTCGACGTCGACGCTTTGAGGGACCGCATCCACACGCCCCCGCCCACCACCTTCGCCGACCTCCACGCGGACCCGCTCGCAGTTTGGGTCGAAGACACCTTCGGCATCACCGTCAAGGAAGAGCGGCTCGTGCGCGCACAGCCGCGAACGCTCGAACACGCCAGCCGAGAACTCGCCGAACTCACCGGCACCGACCCGGCCGACTGCGCCGCCGCTATCCGCGAGACCCTCCTGGCAGGTGCCGGAGACGCAGCCGTTGACCCATCGACCGGCAAGCGGCTCTTCGCGTTCAAACTCCACCAATTCATCAGCCGTGGCGACACGGTGTACCAAACCCTTGCGGTCGGCGATGACCGGTGGCTGACCACTAAGAAGCAGATGTTCAAGCCCGGCGACCCTGGCAGCCTGCTCTACCCGCTCGCGTTCTGTCGTGAGTGCGGGCAGGAGTACCTGCTCGCAGCCCTTGATGACTCCGCCGGGTATCCCCAGTTCGTCCCCCGCGAGGAACGCGACCAGTCCGGCGAGAAGAAGACCGGCTACCTGTACCTGTCCAGCGCCGAACCGTGGCCCGACAAGACCGACACCGACGCGCTCGTCGACCGGGTACCCGAGGACTGGGTCGTCGGCACCGGCGACGAACGGCAGGTGTCGCAGGACCGCCGCGACTTCCTCCCCGAGGTCATGTCCGTCAACTCCAGCGGCACGATCGTCGAAACCGGAGGCGTCCAGGTCGCCTACCTCGACAAGTTCCGGTTCTGTCTCAACTGCTCCACGGTCTACGAGTCTGCGCGCGGCAACGACTTCGCCAAATTGGCCTCCCTTGGCTCTGAAGGCCGTTCCTCGGCCACGACGGTGCTCTCCGCGTCCATCGTCCGCGCCCAGCAACGCGAAGAGTCCATCGCCGACGCCGCCCGCAAGGTGCTTACGTTCACTGACAACCGCCAGGATGCCAGCCTGCAGGCCGGTCACTTCAACGACTTTGTCCTCGTCGGACAAATTCGAGCCGCGCTCTATCGGGCAGTCACCGACCACCTCGAAGCCACCGGAGAGCCGCTGGCGCACGAGGACCTGGCCTCCAGAGTCGTGCAGGCACTTGGGCTTGAACCGGTCGAATACGCCAAGGCTCCCGACTCCAAGTTCAACATCGAACGCGCCACCAAGGCACTCCGTGGCGCGGTCGCCGCGCGCGTCTATGCCGACCTCGCACGAGGCTGGCGCATCACCATGCCCAACCTCGAAGAAACTGGGCTGCTCAAGGTCACCTACGCCTACCTCCCCGACATCGCCGCAAGTGACGACCTCTGGGGAACCAGCACGTGGGCGCACATGCCAGCCACCCTGACCGCTGCCAGTGCCGAAATTCGAGAGCGCCTCCTGGTCACCCTGCTCGACGAGATGCGGCGCAACCTGTGCGTGCGCACCGAGTACCTCACCGAAGAGGGACATGAGCGCATCAAGAGCCAATCCGACTCCCAACTGATCGCACCGTGGGCCATCTCCGACGACCGACCCACCCGGGCCCTCATCACCTACCCCCGCTCCAAAACCAAGGGCGAGCGAACGGGCAGCGGGCACTACCTGTCGGGTCTCTCCGCGTTCGGACGGTGGGTGCGGAAGCGGTCGGGGCTCAAGGGCATCAACGGTGCTGCGCTTGCTGTCGCCGACAGCGAAGACATCATCCGCGCCCTGCTGGAGGTCCTCGCGAAGGAAGGACTTCTGGAGAAGGTCGTCGAACCGAAGGACGGCGTCCCCGGCTTCCAGGTCGACGAGGCCGCCCTGTTGTGGTTGCCGGGCGACGGTGAGCAACGCGCCATCGACCGACTACGGGTCACCACCGAGACCGGAGGCCGGGTCAACCCCTACTTCCGCGACTTCTACCGCACCCTCGCCACCAGCCTCGGCGGACTCTCCGCCGCCGAACACACCGCACAGGTGCCCGCCGACGTCCGCGAGGGACGCGAGAACGCGTTCCGCAGCGGAGACCTACGGGTCCTGTACTGCTCGCCCACGATGGAACTCGGCGTCGACATCTCCACCCTCAACGCCGTCGGCATGCGCAACGTGCCCCCGACCCCGGCGAACTACGCCCAACGGTCCGGCCGCGCCGGCCGCGCCGGATCTCCGGCGCTCGTGGTCACCTACTGCGCGACCGGATCCGGACATGACCAGTTCTACTTCCGCCGCTCCGACCTCATGGTCTCCGGACAAGTCGCTCCGCCTCGGCTCGACCTGTCCAACGAGGACCTCATCCGTGCCCACGTGCATGCCATCTGGCTCGCCGAAACCGGTCAAGACCTACACGGCGCGATGCAAGACATCGTCGACCTCGACGACGACACCCTGCCGCTGTTGCCCTCCATTGCCGCCGCACTTGCCGACGCTGGCGCGAAGAAGCGTGCCGTGGCCGCCGCACAGGCGGTCCTTTCCGGCACCAGCGAGGTCACCTCTGCTGCGTGGTGGAAGCCCGGTTGGCTCGACGACGTTGTGCGCCAATCGCCCACCCAGTTCGACCGGTCCATCAACCGGTGGCGCGGCCTGTACAAGAACGCCCAGAGCGAAGCGCTAAAGCAGACCGAAATTGCGAACAACCTGTCCGTGACGCCCGGCGACCGGAACGCGGCCAAGGCCCGCCGACGCGAGGCCGAGGCGCAGATCGAGTTGCTCCGTGGTGGCGGCGAAGACCGAAACCAGTCCGACTTCTATCCCTACCGGTACCTCGCCTCTGAGGGATTCCTGCCCGGCTACTCGTTCCCGCGCCTGCCGTTGGCGGCGTTCATCCCGGCCGGTCGCAAGACCAAGGCAGGGGAGGGCGACTATGTGCAACGCCCACGATTCCTCGCCATCAGTGAGTTCGGCCCCGGCTCCTTCATCTACCACGAGGGCGCTCGGTACGCCGTCCACCGAGTTCAGATTCCCGTGGGCTCCGACCCTGCCTCGGGCGGACCGCTGCTGGAGTCTGCCAAGCGGTGCACGGCCTGCGGCTACCTGCACAAGCCCTCGGGCGAGGGTGACGGCCTCGAAATCTGCCAGCGCCCCGGTTGCGGCGCAGACCTGGGAGCCGGTCACGTCGGGAACCTGCTGCGCATGCAGACCGTCATCACCCGTCGGCGCGACCGCATCTCGGCCGACGAGGAGGAACGTCACCGGTCCGGGTTCGACATCGAAACGGCTGTCCGGTTCGAACCGCACGGCGAGCGTTCCAGCCACACAGTCGTGCAGGTCAAGGACAACGCCGGTGCGGTCCTGGCCACCATCACCTACGGCGACACCGCCCTCATCCGACGGATGAACACCGGCTACCGCCGACAGAAGGTCAAGAACGGGTTCCCACTGAACTTGCAGAGCGGACAGTGGGGCAAGAACGCCGACACTCCCGAGCAGCAGGCCAAGGACATCGACGCCGGAGGCGAATCCGTCTCCTCCGGCAAGGCCACTGCCCTCGTTATTCCGTACGTGGAGGACCGCTGCAACGCCCTCCTCGTCGAGTTCACCGACCACCTGTCAGACGAGCAGAAGATCGCCCTGCAGTACGCACTCAAGCGCGGAATCGCGATCGCGTTCCAGTTGGAGGACAACGAACTCGCCGTCGAACCGCTCCCCAGCAAGGACGACCGCCGACTGCTGCTGTTCTACGAAAACAGCGAAGGAGGCGCGGGCGCGCTACGCCGTTTCGCGATGGACACCAAGGCGTTCCGCGAGGCCGTCGCCGAAGCGCTCGACGTGTGCCACTTCAACCCCGAAACCGGCGAGGACCTGAACCACGCCAAGCACGCCATCCGCATCGGCTCAGCCGAGCCGGAACGCTGCGAACGGGCGTGCTACGACTGCCTGCTGTCCTACAGCAACCAGCCCGACCACCTCGCCCTCGACCGACACAAGGCCAAGGACGTCCTCATGGAACTGCGCGAAGCCACCCTAGACGTGGGTGCGGGCGGGCAGTCGCGGCAAGAGCAATACCAAACCCTGCTCGGCGAGTCCACCACCAGCGCGGAGACAAAGTTCCTTAACTGGCTATACGGACGCGGCTACCGGCTCCCCACGCACGCCCAATACAGGGTCTCCGACGCGGAGGCCCTGCCGGACTTCGTGTACGCCGATAGAGATGTCCGAACCGCCATCTATGTTGACGGCCCTGTCCACGAGTACACCGACGTGGCAGCACGCGACGCACAGGTGGAGTCACGGCTGCTGTCCAAGGGATGGTTCGTGGTCCGGTTCGACATCAAGAACGACAGCACGTGGGACCAACAGTGCAAGGAACTGGTCGACGTGTTCGGAGAAGGAGACACTCTGTGACATCCACCCCGGTGGCATCCCGGTTCACCGAAGGCACCCTCGTGGCTGCCCGCGACCGGGAATGGGTGGTCGTCGACGCCTCCGATCCGACCTTCCTCCTGGTCCGTCCTCTCGCCGGGGCAGACGAGGACATCTCCGCCCTCATGCCAGCCCTCGAAGAGGTCACGGAGGCCACTTTCCCTCCGCCGACCGTCGACGACCTGGGAGATGGCACCGCCGCCAGGCTCCTCCGCGACGGCCTCCGGATCGGGTTCCGTGCCTCCGGCGGTCCGTTCCGAAGCCTTGCCGGGCTCGCTGTCACTCCGCGTGCCTACCAGTACGTACCATTGCTGATGGCACTTCGGCAGGGCGGCGAAGCCGTCCGGCTCCTCATCGCCGACGGTGTCGGCATCGGCAAGACCGTCGAGGCCGGACTCGTTGCCGCCGAACTCCTCGCACAGGGAGAAGCGAAGGGCCTCGCCGTCCTGTGCAGCCCGGCCCTCGCCCCACAGTGGCGAGAAGAACTCCGCGTCAAGTTCAACATCGACGCCACCCTCGTCCTGCCCTCCACGGTGAACCGGCTCAACAAGGGCCTGCGGATGGGGGAGTCCCTGTTCGACCGGCACCCCTACGTCGTGGTGTCCACTGACCTCATCAAGCAGCGCAACTACCGCGACGACTTCGCCCGCACTTGTCCCGACCTCGTCATCGTCGACGAGGCCCACACATCCGTGACCGCCGGAGGTGCGAACTCCCGCAGTGGCGCAACCCTGCGTCACCATCTCCTACAGCGCCTCGCCGCCGACCCCCAGCGACACATGCTGTTCCTCACCGCCACCCCACACCAGGGTGACGACGACGGTTGGAGGGGCCTGCTGGCGCTCCTCGACCCGGAGTTGGAGCACCTGCCGCCGGACCTGTCCGGAGCCCAGCACGACGAAGCCCGACGCCTCTTGGCCCGCTACTTCGTGCAACGGCAGCGCGGCGACATCGCCGACTTCATCGAAGACACCGTCTTCCCTGACCGCGCCACCACCGAAGAGACCTACAAACTCCACCCCGAGTACCGGGCACTCCTCGACCGCGTCCTCGACTACGCCCGCGAGACCGTCACCGACGACGCCATCGCAGGCACCGTCCGGCAACGGGTCCGCTGGTGGTCCATGGTCGCCCTGCTCCGGTCCCTTGCGTCCAGTCCGGCGGCAGCCGCGACCACGTTGCGCAACCGCGCCGCGACCGCAGAAGCCGCCACCGACGAGGAAGCCGACGAAATCGGCCGCAACCTCATCCTCGATGAGGACGACGACGCCTCGACCGATGCCGATGACATCGCCCCCGGAGCCGACGACACCCCACGCGGCGACCAGTCCTCCTCCACCCGTCGCAAACTATTGGAGTTCGCCCGACAGGCCGACGCGCTCGTCGGCCCGGAGAAGGACCTCAAACTTGCCCGGCTCACCGACATGGTGAAGCGGCTCATCAAGGACGGCTACCAGCCGATCGTGTTCTGCCGTTACATCCCCACCGCCGAGTACGTTGGCGAACACCTCCGCAAGGCACTCGGCAAGAGCGTCCGTGTCGAGGCCGTCACCGGCACCATGCCGCCGGAGGCACGCGAAGCCGCCGTCGCTGACCTCGGCACGCACGACGGCAATCGCGTCCTCGTCGCCACCGACTGCCTCTCTGAGGGCGTCAACCTGCAGGACTACTTCACCGCCGTCGTCCACTACGACCTTGCGTGGAATCCCACCCGACACGAACAGCGGGAAGGGCGTATCGACCGCTTCGGGCAGCGCGCCGAGACCGTCCGCGCTATCACCTACTACGGCATCGACAACCCCGTCGACGGTGTCGTCCTCAACGTCCTCATCCGCAAGCACGAAGCCATCCGGAAGTCCACCGGTGTTTCCGTTTCCCTGCCTGCCGACTCCGCACTGGTCATGCAGGCCGTTTTCGAGGGCCTCATCCTGCGACGCGGCGAAGACACGCAGGAAGCCCTCTTCGACCTGCCCGGCTTCGACAGCGAAGAGGCACTCTTCGACACCTGGCAAACCACCGCCGAACGCGAGAAGCGCTCCCGCTCACGGTTCGCCCAGCACGCCCTGTCCCCGGCTGCCGTCGACGAAGAACTCAAGGAAGTCCGCGCCGCCCTCGGCGGACCAGCCGACGTGGAGCACTTCGCCCGCAACGTCCTCATCCGGCTCGGCGCAACCCTCGTACAAACCAGCGAAGGGTTCACCGGCACCCTCGGTTCCCTGCCCCGGGCACTACGCGACATGCTTCCCGTCGCCCCCGGCGACGCAACCATCACGTTCGTCCGCGACCTGCCCGCCCCGGCCGGTGCCCACGTGCTCACCCGCACCAACAACGCCGTCGAAGCACTGGCCTCCTACGCCCTCGACGCAGCACTGGACCCGCTACTCGCACCCGAGTTCCGACCCGCTCGACGCTCCGGCGTCATGCGCACCAGCGCCGTCACCGACACCACCACCCTCCTGGTCACCCGGATGCGGTTCCACGCCACCCTCCCCGGCCGCGACCGCGACGTCCCCATGGTCGTCGAAGAAGCCCACCTCGCCGCCTTCACCGGAACCCCCGACAACCCGACCTGGCTCAGCGACGAAGCAGTAGCCGACCTTCTCAAGGCAACACCCGCTGGGAACATGCCCGAGTCCATGGGCAAGGCATTCATCAAACCCACCATCGACGCCCTCGAACAAGGTCACCTGCTCGCACATCTGGCCGAAGCAGCCGATACCAAGGCCCAGAACCTCGACGACTCACACCGCCGAGTCCGTCAAGCAGCAGGCACCGCCATCCGTGGCCTCCGCGTCACCGCCCAGAAGCCCGTCGACATCCTCGGCGTCTACCAGTTCATCCCAGGAGGAAACGCATGAGTCGCACCGCCACCGGCGCGACCTACCCGACGATCAACACCGTCGGAGCGCTCCTCCCACCCGACCTGCTCACACGACTCGCCAACGGCGAACTCGACCACCTCGCACCCGGCACCTACGGCCTCCCCGAAACCTTCACCCTCCGACAGGCAGCAGCCCGCGCCTGGGAACTACTCCTGCCGACCTACCGGTCGCTCGAAACCCGACTCGACGCACTCCCCGAAGGCGACCCCGCCACCACCATCACCCGCGACCGCTGGACCACCGTCCTGCTCCGCGAACTCGGCTACGACCTCGAACCCATCCCGAACATCACAATCGAAGACGACACCTTTGACGTGGTCCACATCGACGGACACGTCCCGGTCCACATGCTCGGATGGAACGTCGACCTCGACAAGCGAGCCGCCACCAACATCCGAGGCGCATCCCGCACCGCACCCCACTCGCTCATCCAGGAACTCCTCAACCGCTCCGAAGCCCACCTGTGGGCCATCCTCACCAACGGCAAGCGACTGCGGCTGCTCCGCGACAACATCGTCATGGGCAGGCCCGCCTACATCGAGTTCGACCTCGAAGGCATGTTCACCGGCGAACAGTTCGCCGACTTCGCCATCCTCTACGCGCTCGCTCACGCCACCCGACTCCGCTCTGACGAGCCAGCCGACTGCATCCTCGAACAATGGCGCACCACCGCCATCAACGACGGCACCCGAGCACTCGAACACCTCCGCGACGGCGTCGTCGAAGCACTCCGAACTCTTGGTACCGGATTCCTCGAACACCCCGACAACCGTGAACTACGCGACCTCATCGCCGCGAACCACGGAGCCACAGACGACTACTACCGCTGGCTCCTGCGTCTCGTCTACCGCCTCATCTTCCTGTTCGTTGCCGAAGATCGAGACCTCCTCCACGCCGACGGTGTACCGACCAACGTTCGCCTCAGGTATGCCGACCACTTCTCCACCGCCCGACTACGTGCAGACGCCGACAAGCGACGGGCCGGACGGCACGGTGACAAGTGGCAATCGCTCCTGATGGTCTTCAACGCTCTCGGTGTCAATGGCGAGGAGAGCCTGGGCCTGCCCGCGTACGGCTCAATCCTGTTCAACCCCGACAGTCTCGAAGCGCTCAACCGAGCCAAGATCAGCAATCAGAACCTCCTGCGAGCGATCTCCTACCTCTCCCAGTTGCCCGATACCGCCACCGGCACCCTGCGGCCCGTCGACTACAAGAACCTCGGATCCGAGGAACTCGGAAGCGTCTACGAGGCCCTGCTCGAATACGTCCCCAACGTTCAAGACGACCACACCACGTTCACTCTGACGGTCAAGGCAGGAAACGCCCGCAAGACAACGGGTTCGTACTACACGCCGACCGAACTCGTCGAAGTCGTCCTTGACCAATCACTCAACCCGCTCCTGGACGAAGCCGTGGGGGAACCTGACCCGGAAGCCGCAATCCTCGCCATCACCGTCTGTGACCCCGCCTGTGGGTCCGGACACTTCCTCGTAGCCGCTGCTCGCCGCATCGCCCGACGACTCGCAATGGTTCGCAGCGGAGACCCCGAACCCACCGTTGAAAACCTCCGCGACGCCATGCGCGAGGTAGTCGCCCACTGCATCTACGGCGTCGACCTCAATGACCTCGCCGCCGAACTCGCCAAGATCAGCCTCTGGCTCGAAGCACTCACACCCGGGCGACCGCTCGCGTTCCTCGACGCGCACATCAAGGTCGGCAACGGGCTCATCGGCGCGACCCCCGCGCTCCTCGCCGACAACATCCCAGACGTGGCCTTCACCGCCATCAAGGGTGACGACAAGGCTTTCGCATCAACCGTCAAGAAGCACAACAAACGCGAGCGTGAACGCATCGCCCCCGACCAAGGAGAACTCTGGGAGGGGCAAGACCTCCACGAAGTCTTCATCACCAACCGCGACTTCGGACGAGCGCTCGCCGAAGTCGAAGCAACCGGCGCTGCAACCGACATCGAGACCCTCCGCAAGCAAGCAGACGCATGGCGACGCGCTGAGGCCGACCCCGGTCTGCAGCGAGCACGCCTCGTCGCTGACGCCTGGTGCGCCGCATTCGTATGGCCCCTCAACAACAGCGAACCCGGCTACACCGAGCCCATCACCCACCGCACCCTGCTCACGCTTCAGAACAGCCCAGACCTGGTACCGCTACGGCAGCGTCGCGACGCACTCGGGGCCCTCGCGAGGCGCTACCGCTTCTTCCACTGGCACCTAGAGTTCCCGCAGATCTTCGAAGTACCCACCCGCGCAGGCGCAGCCGAGACCCCGCAAGGATGGAACGGCGGCTTCTCCCTCATGCTGGGGAACCCTCCGTGGGACACCCTGAGCCCCGATCGTCGCGAGTTCTTCGGACAGTTCGTCGAAGGTATCCGAGGTCTCCCCAAGGCAGAGCAGGACCAGCAGATCGACGAACTCATGCAGGAGCCCGCGATGGCAACTGCCTGGGAGACCTACGAACGAGACCTGCTCGCGACAGTCCACTTCCTCAAGAACAGCGGCCGATACACGCTCTACGCCCCCGGCAACCTCGGCAAGGGAGACTTCAACGTCTACCGCAACTTCGTCGAACACGCCCTCCGCACGGTCCGGCCTGGCGGCTACGCAGCCCAGGTGGTACCCGGCGGTCTGTACGGAGGAGCGAACGCCTCTGCAATCCGACGCCACATGGTCACCAACATGCACTGGCAAGTGCTTCTCGGCTGCATCAACACCGGCGGCAAGTGGTTCAAGGAAGTCGACATCGACCGCTTCTGCGCCTACGCCACCCGGAACGCGGCCCCCGGCGACGACCTCAAGGTCGCCTTCGGTCTCGACTCTCCGCAATCAGTCCGCCAGGACATTGAAAGCCGTCGCATCGCGGTGCCTACCGCGTCGATCGGGAACAACAACCCGGAAACGTTCGCCGTACCCGACGTCCGCGACCCGGTGCATGCGCAGATCCTCTTCCAGATGGTCTCGCAGACTCCGGCCTTTGGTGCCGAGATCGACGGCGTCGTACTTCGGGAGTACCAGCGCGAGATCGACATGGGGACCGACACCCACCTGTTCGTCGACCACCACTCGACGGGCCTTCCGGTATACGAGGGGCGCATGGTGGACCACTTCGACTATCGCGCCAAGAAGTACCTGAGCGGACACGGCAACAACTCCAAGTGGCTCGAAACACCCTTTGGGGATCCCCAGAAGGGAATTCATCCGCAGTGGCGCGTCCCTCGCCAAGAAGTCCCATCAAAGGTGGGGTCACGGGTAGACCGCTACCGCATCGGGTTCGCCGATGTCGCCAACCCGAGAAACGCGCGCAGCCTCACCGCCACCCTCATCGCCCCAGGCAACATCTGCGGCCACACCGTGCCGACATTCACATTCGAGGAGGGCCAGGAGTGGGCCTACATGCCCTTCCTTGCCGCGGCGAACGCTCTGTGCGTTGACTTCCTTGCGCGCCAACGTCTGACAAGCATCCACATGTCCTACACGGTGCTGGACAGCCTTCCCATCCCGCGCCTCAGTGCCGAGCACCCGCTCGTCCGCCCACTGCTACGCCGGGCGGCCGCGCTCGCGTGTGCTGGCCCAGAAATGCGCGACTACTGGGAAATGCTGTCCGCAGAAGGGTGGGTAACGGACCTTGGTCCGACCGCGATTCCGGGGGAGACCAGCACCGAAAGGCGCACCCAGTTGCGTACGGAACTAGATGTGCTCGTCGCAAGGGACATGTACGCGATCACGAAGGACCAGATGGCTTCAATCCTTGACACCTTCCCGACACTGGAGCGGCGCGACATCCGGGAGTTCGGAACCTTCGTAACTCGCGACCGGATCCTCGACAACTACAACTCCGTGCAACCGTGACGGCGGCGACCTCCTCAACGTCTACGCCTACGTTCGAGAGACACCACAGATGACTGACACGCCGGAGTACCGCTTCCTCGGAGAACGCGTCAGAGACGCCCTCCACGCAGCCGA
Organism: Nocardioides caricicola; assembly: GCF_039541135.1. Classification (NCBI taxonomy): domain Bacteria; kingdom Bacillati; phylum Actinomycetota; class Actinomycetes; order Propionibacteriales; family Nocardioidaceae; genus Nocardioides; species Nocardioides caricicola. The sequence continues at coordinate 137,675 of NZ_BAABFQ010000006.1, forward strand.
AGGAACTCTCCTCGAAGAGGACTCCATCGAAGAGTGGTCCGACCTCGTAGAGGACGGCTCTGAATCTGCCGTCCTACTCACCAGCCAGCAGATCGAATCGCTAACCATGCTGCTGCCATACGCCGCACAACCGCACGACAGCCAACACGGCAACTGGCACGCCGATGCGCTCGCCGCCCTGCGGGCACACCAGGACTGCCACACCGTCATCACCGACCTCATCGCCGAACGCGACGACGTACTCGCAGGCATCGTTCAAGCACGCGACTACGTATTCACCGACCTCTACGCCGGTGAGTACGGCGACCTGTATGTCAGCGCCGAGCAGGTCCTTGACCGCCTTCGGCCGAGGCTGCGTGAACGCCAGTCCGTCCGAGACCTCGATGTCGCCCGCAGCGAGTGGTGCAGTGAGTGCCTCGAACGGTGGGTGCATGAAGACTCCTGCGCAGTTCCCCAGGAGAAGCAGGACGTCACTGCCCGGCGAGACGGCCTCATCCGCTCCCACCTCCACTGCGAGGCGATCGGCAAAGCCGTGATCGCCCACACCGCGAGATGCCTGACTGCGGCCGAGACCATCGCTCAATACATCGCGCTAACCACCGAACTCGTTTACGGAGACCGTGTCGTCGACCCCCACGACCTGCTGAGCGTCATGGAGATCGCCGACCTGGACGTGAGACTGGATGGCAGCCCGGAGGCGTTGGCAGTGAGCATCTGCCCGCCGCTCGATGACCCCGACTACTGCCAAGAGGAGCCCTTTCACAGCAGCCCTCACCGTGCCTGCAGGTCCCTGACCTGACCACGGAGACCTCGCGGCATCGCGGCATTGTGGGGTTCGTGTCGCCATCAACTGATGCCGGACGGACGCTGCCCTGTTAGTGGCTCCCGAAGCCGGGGAGGTGGTTTTCCTGTGCCGTTGCCCTCAACGTCTCGACTAGTTCGTTGAAGGACGGGGTGGACCCGCTGGTGGTCTTGGTGCTCGCCATCAGCCCGAGCAGGGTGTCTCGTGTCGTCTGGGATTCTTCGTTGATCTCGGCGAGCAGTTTGTCGACGACGAGTTCCCAGCGGCTGGGCACGACTGATCCGTCGCGTCGGTGGAAGGTCAGTGCGGTCTTTTCGCCGATGTAGGCGAGGACGGCGTCGGCCTGTTCGCGGTCGTCTCGTACATCGGCGGGGGCATAGACGGTGACGGCCCAGAGGCGTTCGTGTTGTTCAACGATGGCGCGGCTGGTGGGCTCGACTCGGCTGAGTGGTGCGATGGCGCGGTCGCGATATACGAGTACGTCGGCGACCTTGAGACGCATCTTGTGGTTGGGAAGCCAGATGACGACCTGCCATCCGTGCGGTACTCCTGCGAAGTCGGCGGCGGCGCGTTCCAACTTCAGTCGCTCTTGAGGGTCCTGTGCGAACTTCTCCCAGGTTTCCTTGGCGATGGCCTGGTCGGCAGGGTCGCCTGCGTGCCCGAGGATCTTGTACAGGTTTCGGTT
>NZ_BAABFQ010000006.1:139224-541724 GCF_039541135.1 Nocardioides caricicola
CGAGGTATTCGAGCATGCCGTCGTCGGAACGGGTGAGGAACTCGTGCTCGATGCGCTTCTTCACCTCGACCGTGATCGCGTCGGTCGGGTCGGCGTCCTCGGGCTGCGTCTCGTCGGCGTCGGTTCCGGCGGGACCTTCGGTCGCTTCGCCCGATGACGTGGCGGCGACCTTGTCCTTTGCGGTGACGAGGGGGTCGGTTAGTTCCAGGCCGAGGTCGGGGTGGCGCTTGACGGCTTCAGCCATCCAGAGGTCGTCGTGCCACAGTTCGAGCATCTTGCCGAGCATCGCGTCTGCGGCGGTCTTGGCGTGGTGCGTGAGGACTCGTTCGGTGAGTTCGTAGCGGTACCGCAGGTACTTCACCAGTTCGGTGATGATGTCCTCGCGGTGGCGTCCCTCGCGGTCAACGTTGATGACCATTCGCTTCGCGAAGTGAGGATGGTCGCTGGGGACAACGAAGAAACTGTCCAGGAAGCGGTGCCCGAGGGCCAAGGGGAGACCGGTGTTGTGGTGGTCTCGTTGGATGTAGTCGATGAGGTCAGCACAGATCGTGTTGCCGACGATGTCGCCCACGAACGGATAATCGCTCTTGAACGTCTCCGCGTGCTCGTCCTTGCTGATGATTAGGACTCGAAGTTCCTCGAAGAGCCCGTCAGCGTTCTCGATTGCGGTCCGGGCCTCATCGTCGATCTGGGACCACAGCAGGTTGAACCGGTCCACGTTCTCGTCGTGGGGGTCGAGAACCTGTAGGTCGTCTTCGATGGTGTGACCCAAGGGAATGTGGCAGAGGTCGTGCATGAGGCCGCCGAGACGAGCGAGAACAGTGGCCTTCGCGAACTCAGCGTCGAGATCACCACTGTCGTTCCATTCGGACAGCAGGTTCTTACTGAGGTCCTTCGCTTGCGGGTTCGTCTGACTGTTCCACACGGCGTCGAGCAGATTCTGAGCCGACCTCTGAGTCCCGAGCACGTGCGAGAGACGACTGTGGGTGGCCCCCGGATAGACGAGGTGCGTAGTGCCCAACTGACGAACGCGCCGCAGCCGCTGCATGGGCGGGCTGTCGACGATGAGCGATTCGAGCAGGTTGAGGTAGACGTCGCCGTGGACCGGGTCGGTCACGGTCTTGTGAGGCATCAAGAGTCGCGGCTCCAGACCCCACGGACTGGTCTCGCGCTGCGTGGTCGTCAGTCCCCAGTTCGGCATACCCAACTCCCTTGTCAAGTCGACACACCGTATCCGTCGACATGACACCCCGTATGCGCATTGGGGCAGGTGACGTTGCTAGGCGACCCGCGCGACTGGAGCCGCGAAACCTCGGTTGGCAGCCGTCAACCGGTCTGCGAACTCGTCGCAGAACCGCTCCTCTTCCGGTGTCACCGCGATGATTCGTCGAGGCGGAGTCCCCGGGACATAGAAGAACGAATGGCCGATCTCGTGCGCGGTCAACCAGAGCGCACGCGCGGGCGAGGGAGACCGCTGCGCGTTGACGACCACGCTGAACCCGCCACCCAGAAGGGGCACCAGCAGAGACTCAACGGTCGAATCGGCCGACCCGATAACCCCCTCGCGGTAGCGCCAACCAAGCGCACCAACCACATCACCCGGCCGCGCGGACGCGCCGCACAGAACGTCGCTCAGGACATCCGCCATCGCGTCGGCAAGGGACCACGTCTGCCGCGCGGTGGGCACCTGGCACAGGCGAGTCTCGGTCACGCCCACAGCCTCCACCTGCCCACCCCCAATGAATCACATGACTGTCATTAGCCAATATATCGGCCACACTGAATCAAAAGACGGTTATCTGAGGGTGTCGGAGCACGAATGAGCAGCGACGGGTGGAGCGTGCGGGACGCTGCAACGCGCCTGCTCTGCAGCGAAGCGTCCATCCGACGGCGGATCGGGTCAGATGGCGATCTTGTGGCAGTTGACGGAGCCAAACCGCTCCTCATCACCCGCGCATCCGTCGAAGCCGTCCAAGCCGAGATGCTCCGTCAGATGGGCGTCACCCAGTCCAGCACGGAACCAACCCCAGATCAGACCGAAACGCGCCTTCGCCAACTCGAAGCCGAGAACCAGGACCTACAAGGCGCGCTCGCAGACCTAACCGCAGCCCACGCCGCAGTCCTCGACACCTACCGACGGCTCAGCGCTGGAGCCATACCGAACCGCTGACTCACTCGGAACGTCGCCGCCCACCTAGACGACCAGACACGGCCGTCGTGAGGCGGCGGCACTCAGCGTCAGGCCGCGATACTTCAGGTCAGTAGGCTGTGGAAGAACGACACGAGGATGTCAGTAGTGACAGTTCATGACGCCAGCACTGACAAAAACATGACGTGTGACAACTGACCACACCTGATGTTGTCGAGATGCAGCGAACATCGACAACTCGCTGTCAAGGTCACGATCTACTGGCCAGTGGAGATTCGGTGGCGCCGGCCGAGGGTGAGCGCCGAGGATCACCGATCGCGCAGGACTTCGTGGCTCGTCACGCTCCACACGCTCCACCCCTCGACAGATGAGCGCGTGCCTCACGTGCCGTCGCGGATCAGGGCGGCCAGGCCGTCCAGCGTGCGGGCAAGCCCGAACCGCCAGGCCCGGTCGGCGTTCCACGCGCTGCCCTGCGCCTCGCCGGCAGCCGCACCGATGCGCACGGCGCGCGGGTAGGCGCTGGGGTCGAGGACGCGGGCCAGAATGGGCTGGTTGGTGGCCCACCACTCCGCATCGCTCATCGCCGTGTCGGTGGTGACCCGGGCGGCGTCGTGTGCCGCGCGGCAGTGCGCCTGCACGAAGCCGAGGAGGTAGGTCAGCGCCGCGTCGGTGTCCACGTCGGAGAGGCCGGTGTCGTCGAAGGCCGCGAGCTCGTGCTCGTACTTCGCCATCACCCCCGGCCCCACCGGCGGGCGGCTCAGACCGGCCACCTCGGTGAGCCACGGATGGGTGGTCAGGAGATCGCGGTTCGACTCCGCGACGAGGGTCAGCCGGTCCTGCCACAACTGGCCGCCCCAGGTCGGGCGGGCCATCCGGTGGTAGGTGGCGTCGACCATCAGGTCTAGGAGCTCCGGCTTGCCGGGCACATAGGTGTACACCGACATCGCCGAAACCCCCACGCGCTCGGCCACGGCCCGCATCGTGACTGCGGCCAGGCCGTGCTCGTCGGCCAGCACCAGCGCAGCGTCGACCACCTGAGTGACGTCGACCGACCGCGCCGGGCCCTTGCGCCGCCTCGCCGTCGACGGCTCGCCCCACAGCAGCGCCAGGGTGCGGCTGGGCTGCCCGGTTCCTGTGCTGTTGGAGGTCACTGGGACATTCTCGCACAATTACGGTTTACAACGTACAGTGTACGACGTATAATGCTGTCGTGCGGGTCGGCCGACGCCGAAGCACCGGCCTGCGCGCCCCGACTCCCTGATCGCCCGAACGGAGAACGCCCTTGCTCCTCTGAGACGCCGCCCCGATCGCCGTCGTGCCCGTCCTCACGCGTCTCAGGAGCAGCCATGTCCACTAGATTGTCCGCCGTCTCCGTCTCCGACCTCCACTTCGCCTGGCCCGACGGGACGCCCGTCTTCGCCGGTCTGTCCTTCGCCGTGGACGCCGGCCGCGTCGGCATCGTCGGTCGCAACGGCTCTGGCAAGTCGACCCTGCTCCGACTCCTGAGCGGCCAACTTCGCCCAGACCGGGGTTCGATCCGGCGTGCCGGCTCGCTCGGCTACCTGCGCCAGGACCTGCCCCTGCGCGTCGATGCGCGTGTCGACGAGCTCCTGGGCATCGCCGACGTACGCCGAGCCCTGGTCGCCGTCGAGGCCGGCGACGTCTCGGAACCGGTCCTGGAGACGATCGGCGACGCCTGGGACATCGAGGACCGGGCGCACGCGCTGCTCGAGCGCCTCGGACTGGAGTGCGGGCTTGATCAGCGGATCGGTGAGCTCTCCGGCGGCGAAGCCGTCCTGCTCGGGCTGGTGGCCGAGCTGCTGCACGAGCCAGATGTCCTTCTGCTCGACGAACCGACGAACAACCTCGATCGGTCCGGGCGGGCCCGGCTCGTCGAGGCGGTGCGGTCCTTCCGCGGCGCGCTCGTTGTGGTCAGCCACGATGAGCAGCTGCTCGAACACGTCGACCAGGTCGGCGACCTGCGCGACGGCGAGATCGACTGGTACGGAGGCAACTTCGCGGCCTATCGGGAGGCGCTGGCGCTGGAGCAGGAAGCCGCGGAACGGACGGTCCGCGTCGCCGAGGCCGATGTCCGACGTCAGCGGCGCGAGCTCGCGGCGGCCCACATCAAGCTCGACCGGCGCAGGCGGTATGGCCAGAAGATGTGGGACACCAAGCGTGAGCCGAAGATCGTCATGGGCGCCCGCAAGCGCGAGGCCCAGGTGTCTGCGGGCAAGCACCGCATCATGCACGAGGAGCGCCTGACCTCGGCGCGAGAACGACTCGCGGAGGCCGAGGACGGAGTCCGGGACGATGCCCCGATCCGGATCGACCTGCCCGGCACCGAGCTGCCGGAAGGTCGCGTGGTGCTGCGGCTGCAGGACGTCGAGCTGCGCAACGGCGTGCGTGGCAGTCTGGAGGTGCGCGGCCCGGAGCGGATCGCCCTGGTAGGCGCCAACGGCTCTGGCAAGAGCACCTTGTTGCACACCATCGCGGGCGAGCTGGAGCCGGCCGGCGTGTGCGAGCTACGCGTGCCGGCCCGGCTGCTGCCGCAGCGGATCGACATCGTTGACAACGGCCTGTCGGTCGTCGAGAACGTCGCACGCTTTGCCCCGGCCTCGGACGAGAACCGGCGCCGGGCACGCCTGGCCCGGTTCCACTTCCAAGGACGCGCCGCGGACCAGCAGGCCTCGACCCTCTCGGGTGGCGAGCGGTTCCGTGCCGCGATGGCCGCACTGCTTCTGGCCGAGCCGGCCCCGCAGCTGCTGATGCTCGACGAACCGACCAACAACCTCGATCTCGCCAGCATCGACCAGCTCGTCAGCGCGCTGGAAAACTTCCGTGGCGCGCTGCTCGTCGCCAGCCACGACGAGGCGTTCCTGCGGCGGCTCCACCTCACCCGGTACGTCGAGATGGCGCTGGGCCGGTTCACCGCGACCTCGACACCGCCGTCGCCCAGCCGTGCGACCGTCACCCGCTCCCGAGGAGGACTTCGGCCATAGGAACCCACGCCTCGACAGACCCCCTCCACCCTGAGGCAAGTCCTGGCCTCATCCGACGTCAAAGGAGACCGATGACCCTGACAGATCAGCTCCAGCACCTGATCGACCTCGACCTGCCCGCCATCGCCGACGTCACGCCGGCCGACCTCGCCGGGTGGGTGGCCGAGGTGGACGGCCACCCCGACGGCGTGCTGGCCGTGCACCCGGCGCTGGCGCCCCCCAGCACGCTCGCACCCCTGCTCAGCAGGCAGGGCAAGCAGGGCTTCGTCGTCCACGACATGACCGACCTCGACGAGTTCCGCCCCACTCCGGACCTGGTGATCCCGGACCGGCCGCTGTACGTGGTGACCGGGATCGACCGAGGCGACGACATGCTGAACTGGAGCCCTGAGGAGGCGGCTCCCGCGATCGCTCAGCGAGGGCGCACGCCGCTGACGATCAGCGAAGGCATCAGCTGGCTGCTCCAGGAGCCAGAGGTCCTCGTGCCGAACCGGTGCTTCATGTGCATCGGCTCGCGGAAGCCGAAGCCCAAGGGCTACGACGCCCGCACGCCGGCGCTGTGGATCAGCGGCGGCACCGGACACGATGGACCGGCACGCAGAGACGCTCCGAAGGTCGGCTGGTGCTGGTGGCGGAACCGGCACACCTGGCTGGGGTTCGCCTCGGCCACCGGCCGCCGATGAAGACAGGGCAATGAAGACGGGGAAGGACACCACCATGGCCGAGCGGATCTCAGCGCACCGAACCCTGCCCGCCTCACCGCAGGCGATCTTCGACGTCCTTGCCGACCCCGACGGCCACGTCGCCATCGACTCCAGCGGCATGCTGCAAGGAGCGTCCGGCGCCCCCGTAGCACGAGTGGGTGACGCGTTCGTCGTCCACATGGACCGCGAGGCCCTCGGCGACGTGCCGCTGGGCACCTACGACGTCCGCGTGGTCATCACCCGCATCCGGGCGCCCGAGCACATCGAGTGGACGATCGAGGGAACCGTCAAACCCCCGATCGGGCATGTGTACGGCTACGAGCTGGCTCCCCATCCCGACGGCACCACCGTCACCTCCTACTGCGACTGGTCCGGCGCGGCCGAGGAGTGGAAGCCCATCTTCCCGGTGATCGACGAGAAGGCGCTGCGAGCATCCTTGGGACTCCTCGAGCGGGCCGTCCGGCGTGGCTACCCCACGCCGGCGGCCCGCCCTCTCCGCGCCAACAGCGACGGCCGCCGGGACCAGCAGTAGGGGACTCGAGCCCGCGCGCCGGCTTCGCCCATCAAGTCGATGAGCTCCAGATCAGACGTCCCGGTGTCCGCGATCCGTTCCCGCCGTACCTTGACGAGCGACCGCCGGGCGGCCGACTTCGTCAACGTGGCCCGCGGGAGGTTCGTCAATCTTCGCTGCATCTCGACAGATGTCGATGACGGTGCCGCTCCCATTGGTCAGTAACGCTAGTTAGAACGTCAGTAGCGGCTCGACTTTGTCAGCAGTTCTGGTAGCGCGGGCCGCCACGTTGCGATGTTCATTGGGGTGTTGTCCCCACCGGATGCCCGCGCTGAAATCGGACGCGCGGCTACCGGATCTGCCGATGACCGGGTGCCATGCAGCACCAGGCAGTTGGGTCGTGTGCCTGACAACGCGCTATGCCGCGGCCTCAGGCACACGACCCGGCGGGATGGCGCACGCATCCGCACCTCAGCGGGCCCGCGGGACCAGGAGCACTGACGTAGGGCGAACAGTGTTGCGAGGACCGGGTTGGTGTCAAGATGTCCCTGACATGCACCTGAAGGACTCGAGGAGGGCGCACGCCCCCGCAGGTCGAGCGCCAGCCCTACCATGATGGCCACGGCCGGGTGCCAGGAGTTGCGGCCACCGGGGCCCGGTGGTCAGTGAGGAGCGCAATGGATTTCGATCCCGCCAACAAGTCGTGCTCGTTCTGCGGCATCCAGGGCACGAGCGAGACGCGGTTCGCCGGTGGCCTCGGCGCGATGATGTGCGCCGACTGCGTCCTGCACTACGCCGAGATCTTCGCGTCCGAGGCGCGCTCCAAGGCGATCACCAGACCGCCGTGGAACGACATGTCCGATGCGGAGGTCCTGGCCACGCTCCCTCTCATCGAGAAGGCCTCGACCCAGGTGAACGACTTCCTGGGCGAGTGGGTGGCGATGGCGCGAGGTAGGAAGCTGTCCTGGGCCGAGATCGGGAACGCGCTCGGCGTCACGCGCCAGGCCGCCTGGCAGCGGTTCGCGCACATGGCCCCGGACACCAAGGGCGCCACCGCCTGATCTCACGCCGCGCTCCCGGCTCCGGGTCGGGGCAGCGCGGTCGTGAGCGCGGGCAGGTCCCCGCTCGGGCCGGGGGCTGTCTCCGTCCTCCGGAGGAGGAACCTGAGGCGCAGCCCGTGGGGAAGCAGCGTGGTGCGGGGATCGGGTACGACGTCTCCCTCGCCCCGCTCGAGGTCGAAGCGATCGAGCGCCACCGAGGCGATGGTCGCGAGCATGACGGTGGCGAGATCGCTCCCCGGGCAGCCGTGCGGGCCCGAGCCGAACGGCAGGGACGCCGCCGGCGCCGGAAGCTCCTGCCACCGGGCCGGCCGGAACGAGGTCGGTTGCGGCACCCGTCGCTCGTCCCTGCCCAGCACGTAGGGACTGATGATGAAGTGGTGACCGGACGCGAAGCGCCGGCCACCCAGCTCGACCTCGCACGCCGACCGCCGGGCCAGGAGCCAGGTCGGAGGGTAGAGCCGTAGCGTCTCCCTGATGCAGGCGAGGAGGTGCGGCGAGGGGTGCGGGTGCCGTGCCTCGTGCGCGGGCGCGCTCGGGTCGCGTCCGGCGTCGAGCTCGGAGCGGACGGCCTCCAGCTCGTGCGGGTGGTCCGCCAGGGACATCAGCAACCACGACGCCGCGGCAGCCGGTACCCGGTGGCCGGCCAGCATCGCCCCGATCACCAGGTTGGCCAGACGTTCGGTCGTGACCGAGGCCGTGCTCTTGGCGGCCGACCGGACGACCAGGGCGGCTCCGTCGTCGTACCCGTGGGCGTCCCTGATCCGAGCCTGCAGGAGCTCGATGACCAGGCACACCAGGGCGCGGTGACGTTCGGCGATGCGCCGGCGCGCCGAGGTCCGCCAGGTCGCCGGGAGTGCGAACGGGTTGCCGATCACCTCGGACAGGGCATCGAGCAGCGCAGAGCACATCGCGGGCAGCGCGGCCCCGTCGCTGCCGAAGTAGTAGGCGGCCACCGCCCTCGAGGTCACCTGCTCGAGCACCGGCACGGGGTCGACCGCTTCTGTCGAGGTGGCGGCGAGGGCCTCGCCGGTCAGGCGTTCGACCACGGGCCGCATGCCCGCGACCACGGATCGACGCAGCCCCGGGTTGAGGAGGACGCGTCCGCGGAGGATCGAGTCGATCTCGGCGGCGGTCAGCTTGCGCTGCACGAAGTCCTCGGTGATCTGGAACCGGGAGTCGGGCCCGCGCAGGACGATGCCGGCGAGGTCGACGTCGTTGACGATCGTCGTCCGCGAGTCGAAGCGAACCAGGTCGCCGAACTCCTCGCGGGCTCGGGAGAGGAACCCGAGCCGGTCCTGGTCGAACGCCTCGAGGTTCCCCGAGAGCCACCGGCCGCGGGGACCGGGGAGTCTGGCGCCCACCGGTCAGCCAGGAATGGTGCTGTCGGCGCGCCGTCAGGCACCCCAGATGTAGCTCCCGGGAAGGCTGCGGCGCTGCGAGCGCTGGATGGTCCGGGCGACGAGGTACTTGATGCGGTTCATTGCTCGCTCCTGTCAGTTAAGCCTTGACAAACGACAAGGTAGCCTTGACGAACCGTGGTAGCCCGGCAGCCGGTCCTGGTCGGCGTGTCGAGACGACGCCACCCACCGCTAGGCTGAGCCCGCCAGTCGTGCTCCACGAGGTGGAGTCAGGGAACCCGGTGCGAATCCGGGACTGACGCGCAGCGGTGAGGGTGACGGGCGGCGCAACTGCCACTGGGCCTGCTCCTGGGCCTGGGAAGGCGCGCCGTACCGGTTGACCCCGAGTCCGAAGACCTGCTGGTGCTGGTGGCGACCGCCGCCAGGTCACACGTGGGCCCCGCGGACGGGCTCCCTGGCCGAGAAGCAGGTGCAGGCGATGCGGACCCGAGCCGACCGTTGCCCCGGGGTCTGGCGACCCTGGCCCGCCGAGGACGGGCTGCTGGTGCGGCTGCGCCTGGTCGGCGGCCGGATCACCCGGACCGAGCTGGCCGCGCTGGTCGCCGTCGCGGAGGAGTACGGCGACGGCCGGGTGCACCTCACCGGGCGGGCCAACCTCCAGCTGCGCGGCCTCCCCGGGCGGGACGGGGCCGTCGCACCGGAGGCGGTGGCCGCCCTGCAGGCGACGGGGCTGCTGCCGGTGCCGACCCACGAGCTGGTCCGCAACATCATGGTGGACCCGCGCGCCGAGGTGCTCTGGCCGGTCGCCGACGAGCTCGACCGGCTGCTCTGCGCCGACGAGCGGCTGGCTGACCTCCCGGGGCGGTTCCTCTTCGTGCTCGATCTCCCGGACCGCGAGTGCGACCTGGGCCTGGTCGCCCTGGACGCCACGACCGCGCAGCTGCGCGTCGGCGGCGGCTGGGGCGAGGTGGTCCCCCTCGCTGATGGCGCCGCCGAGATCGTCGCGCTGGCGAACGCGTTCCTCGACCGGCGCACCACCGAGTGGCACGTGGCCGAGCTGCCCGAACCCCTGGCGGAGCCGCGGACGCCGGACCCACGGATGCCGGACCCGTTGCCTCCGATCGAGCCCGGCGACCGCCACGTCGCGGCTCCCGACGGCATCGACCGCGCCCTGCTGGGCCGGCTGCCCGACGGCGGCCTGGTCGTCACGCCGTGGCGGGGGGTGCTGGTCCCGTGAAGCGACCCACCCGGCACTACGACTACGTCGACAACGGTCCGGCGATCTACGTCGACTCGTTCGCGACGATCCGCCGCGAGGCCGACCTGAGCACCGTCCCCGCGGACGCCGAGAAGCTGGTCGTCCGGATGATCCACGGCAGCGGCCAGGTCGACCTCGCCCGCGACGTCCGCGTCCACCCCGACCTGGTGAGGGCCGCCCGCACCGCCCTCGAGGACGGTCGCCCCATCCTGTGCGACGCGACGATGGTCGCCACCGGCGTGACGCGAAGCCGGCTGCCCCGCGACAACGAGGTGCTCTGCTTCCTCAACGACCCGCGGGTGCCCGCGCTGGCGAGGGAGTGGGCGACGACCCGCACCGCGGCCGCGGTCTCGCTCTGGGAGGACCGGCTCGAGGGCGCCGTCGTCGCCATCGGCAACGCCCCGACCGCCCTGTTCCACCTGCTCGAGATGCTGCTCGACGGCGCGCCCCGCCCGGCGGCGATCGTGGGCTGTCCGGTCGGGTTCATCGGCGCCGCCGAGTCGAAGCAGGCGCTGGTCCAGTTCTCGGCCGAGCTCGACATCCCCTACGTCACCGTGCTCGGCCGCCGCGGCGGCTCCGCGATGACGTCGTCCGCGCTCAACGCCCTCGCCCAGGAGCAGGAATGACAGGCCGTCTGTACGGCGTCGGGGTCGGCCCCGGCGACCCCGAGCTGATCACCCGCAAGGCCGCCCGGCTGATCGCGTCGGCGGACGTGATCGCCTACCACGCGGGCGTCGGCAAGGCGTCCAACGCCCGTCGGATCGCCGCCGAGCTGTTCCCCGACGGGGTCGTCGAGGAGCAGCTGACCTACCCGGTCACGACCGGCACCACCGCGCACCCGGGCGGGTACGCCGGCGCGATGGCCGCGTTCTACGAGGAGTCGGCCGCCCGGCTCGCGCACCACCTCGACGCTGGTCGCGACGTCGTCGTGCTCGCCGAGGGCGACCCGCTGTTCTACGGGTCGTACATGTACATGCACGACCGGCTCGCGGACCGCTACGAGACCGAGATCGTGCCGGGCGTCCCCGCGTTCGCCGCCGCGACCGCGGCCGCGGCCAGTCCGCTGGCCCGCCAGACCGACGTCCTCACCGTCCTGCCCGGCACGATGCCCGAAGCCGAGCTCGCCCGCCGGCTCGCCGACACCGACGCCGCGATCGTGATGAAGCTCGGCCGCACCTTCCCCGCCGTCCGCCGCGCGCTCGAGGCCGCCGGCCGGCTGGACGACGCGGTGTACGTCGAGCGCGCGTCGATGGCCGAGGAGCGCTGGCTCCCGGTCGCCGAGGTCGAGGCCGACTCGGTGCCGTACTTCTCGCTCGTCGTGGTCACCGGCGACACGCGCCGGCGCCGCCGGGCGCCCGCGGAGCTGCTCGTCGTCGGCCTCGGTCCCGGCCCGCACGGCTGGGTCACGCCCGAGGTGTCGGCGGCGCTCGCCCAGGTCGACCACGTCGTCGGGTACGGGCCGTACGTCGACCGGGTGCCCGAGCGCCAGGGGCTGACCCGGCACAGCAGCGGCAACACCGTCGAGGTCGACCGCGCGCGGCACGCCCTCGACCTGGCCAAGGCCGGCGAGCGGGTCGCGGTCGTCTCCGGCGGCGACGCCGGGGTCTTCGGCATGGCGGCCGCGGTGTTCGAGGCCGCCGAGGACCCGGCGTACGCCGACGTGTCGGTCCGCGTGCTGCCCGGTGTCAGCGCGGTGCAGGCGGTCGCGGCCCGGGCCGGCGCCCCGATCGGCGCGGACTTCGCCGTCGTCTCCCTGTCGGACCGGCTCAAGCCCTGGTCGGTCGTCGAGCGGCGGCTGCGCGCGATCGCCGAGGCCGACCTGGTGCTCGCGATCTACAACCCGGCCTCGAGGACGCGCACCGAGCAGATCGGTACGGCGCAGCGGGTGCTGCTCGAGCACCGCAAGCCGGACACCGTCGTCGTGGTCGGGCGCGACGTCGGCCGTGCCGAGGAGTCGCTGACCGTCACGACGCTGGCCGAGCTCGACCCGGACAGCATCGACATGAAGTGCCTGCTGATCGTCGGCGCGGAGAGCACCCGCGTCGGCCCGCACGGGGTGTGGACGCCGAGGTTCGTCGAGTGACCGTCCACTTCGTCGGCGCCGGGCCGGGCGCTGCCGACCTGCTGACCGTGCGCGCCACGCGGCTGCTCGGCGCGGCCGAGGTGGTGCTCTACCCGGGCACCTACCTCGACCCCGAGGTCCTGAGCCACGTCAGTCCGGACGCGGAGCTCGTCGACACCCAGCACCTGGACCTCGACCAGATCACCGAGTGGCTGGTGTCCGGTCGCGACGTGGTGCGACTGGTGTCCGGCGACCCGTCGGTCTACTCCGCGCTGTCGGAGCAGACCCGGCGCCTCGACGAGGCCGGGGTCGCCTGGGACGTCACCCCCGGCGTCCCGGCGTACGCCGCCGCCGCGGCCCTGCTCGGCCGCGAGCTCACCGTCCCGCTGCTCGCGCAGTCGGTGGTGCTGACCCGCACCCAGGCGCGCTCGACGGCGATGCCCGCGACCGAGTCGCTGAGCGCGTTCGCCGCGACCCGCGCCACCCTGGTGCTGCACCTGGCGATCACCCGGACCCGCGCGCTGATGGCCGAGCTCGAGCCGGAGTACGGCGCCGACTGCCCGGTCGCGGTCGTCCACCGCGCCAGCCAGCCGGACGAGCAGGTCCTGCGCGGCACGGTCGCGACGATCGCCGACGCGGTCGAGGAGGCCGGGCTGCGGCAGGCCGCCGTGATCGTGGTCGGCCGCGCGCTCGACCCGCGGCCGGGCGGCGAGTCGTTCCTCTACGACCCGAGCCGCGAGCGCACCGCCCACTGAGTGACGGCGCGGGCCGGGGTCCAGCCGGTGAAGGACCCGATCGGCGCCGAGGACTCGACCGAGATCCGGGTGAGCTCGCCGCCGTGCTCGCGGTAGGCGGCCGCCAGGACCTGCTCGGTCTCGAGCGTGACCCCGTGCACCACCAGCCGCCCGCCCGGGCGCAGCGCCGCGAGGCACGCGTCGAGCACGCCGGGCACCGTCGCCCCGCCGCCGACGAACACCGCGTCGGGTGCGGGCAGCCCGGCGAGAGCGTCCGGTGCCCGGCCGACGACGACGTCGAGGACGGGTACGCCGAGCGCCGCGGCGTTCCGCCCGATCCGCGCGGCCCGCTCGGGATCGCCCTCGACCGCCGTCGCCGTGCAGGTCGGGTGCGCGCGCAGCCACTCGATGCCGACCGACCCCGCACCGGCGCCGACGTCCCAGAGGTGCTCACCCGGGGCCGGCTCGAGCCGCGCGAGCGCCGAGGCGCGCAGGTCGCGCTTGGTGAGCTGGCCGTCGTTCTCGAAGAGCTCGTCGGGCAGGCCCGCGACCCAGCCGCCCCGCGGTGGCCCGTCCAGCTCCAGGGCGAGGACGTGCAGGGCGGGCAGGTCGCCCGGCAGCTCGGCCGCGGTCGTCTCGAGCCGCGACTCCGCCGGTGCGCCGAGGTCGCCGAGGACCGTCACCCGCGAGCGGCCGTAGCCCGCGCCGACGAGGAGCCCGGTGACCGCCGACGGGTCCGCGGTCAGCACCAGGACCCGGTGCCCGGGGGCGAGCTGGCGCAGCACCGCGCTCGGGTCGCGCCCGACGACGGTGACGACCGTCGAGGTCTCCGCCGACCAGCCCATCCGCGCCCGGGCGAGGGCGACCGACGACACCGCGGGCTCGATGACGACCCGGTCCGGTCCGAACAGCTCCAGGAGGGTCGTCCCGACTCCCGACAGGAGCGGGTCGCCCGACGCCAGGGCCACCACGGGACCGTCGCCGACCAGCCCCGGCAGGCCGTCGCGCAGCGGCGACGGCCACGGCTCGCGGCGCTGGCCGGGCACGTCCGGGAGCAGCTCCAGGTGGCGCCTGCCGCCGAGCACGGTGGCGGCGTCACGGACGATCGCGCGCAGCCGCTCGGGCATTCCGTCCCAGCCGTCGGCCCCGAGACCCACCACGGTGATCACGCCGCCAGACGCTACAGTGACGCCACAGGCACGAGGTGCCCCAACGGTCCAGCCATCGGAAACGGTGGTGCCGACCGGCGGGGAGAATCTGGGAAGCCGGTGAGACTCCGGCACAGGCCCGCTGCGGTGAATCGAGCCCCTCGCACGAGGGGACCCGACAAGTCCGAAGACCGGCCCCGCGCCCGACCATGCACATCAGCACATGGCGAATCGAGCGGGAGCCTCACATGCCACTGCCGTACCCCTTCTCCGCCGTCGTCGCCTCCGACGACCGCGACCACCTGGCGCTCGCGCTGGTCCTCACGACCATCTCGCCCGAGATCGGCGGCGTGCTCGTCCGTGGCGAGAAGGGCACCGCGAAGTCGACGACCGTGCGGGCGCTGGCCGCGGTGATGCCGCCGATCGACGTGTACGCCGGCGACCGGTTCTCGGTCGACCCCGCGGACAGCTCGGCCACCTCCCCGGACGGCCCGTTCGTGGACGCCGAGGTCGAGACCCGGCCGGTGCGCCTGGTCGAGCTGCCGGTCGGCGCGACCGAGGACCGGGTCCTCGGCTCGCTGCACCTCGAGCGCGCGCTGTCGCACGGCCGGGTCGAGTACGAGCCCGGCCTGCTCGCCCGCGCGCACCGCGGCGTCCTGTACGTCGACGAGGTCAACCTGCTCCACGACCACCTCGTCGACCTGCTGCTCGACGCCGCCGCGATGGGCCGCGCGACGATCGAGCGCGACGGCGTCTCGGTCGAGCACGCCGCCCGCTTCGTCCTCATCGGCACGATGAACCCCGAGGAGGGCGAGCTGCGCCCGCAGCTGCTCGACCGGTTCGGGCTCACCGTCGAGGTCGCCGCGCCGCGTGACCCGGAGCTGCGCGCCGAGGTCGTGCGCCGCCGGATGGCGTACGACGCCGACCCGGCCGGGTTCGCCGAGCGCTACCGCGACGCCGAGGCGGAGCTCACCGCCCGCGTCGAGGCGGCCCGCGAGCGGGTCGCGAAGGTCCGGCTCTCGGAGCCCGCGCTGCTCAAGATCGCGGAGGTGTGCGCGGCGTTCGAGGTCGACGGCCTGCGCGCCGACATCGTCACCGCGCGCGCCGCGGTCGCGCACGCCGCGTGGGTCGGGCGTGACGAGGTCACCCGCGAGGACATCCGCCAGGCCGCGCTGCTCGCGCTGCCGCACCGGCGCCGGCGCAACCCGTTCGACGCCCCGGGACTCGACGAGGACCTGCTCGACCAGCTGCTCGGCGACGACGAGCTGCCGCCCGAGCCGCCCGAGGGCCCGGCGCCGCAGCCGGAGCCGGAGGCCACCTCCAGCGACGCCGACGGGCCGGACGCCCCGGCCGCGCCCGGCGAAGGCGAAGGCGAGGGCGGGCCGGCCGGGCCCGCCGGGCCGGACTCGACGGTCGCCGCGGCGTCGCCGTACCGGCCCAAGCTGCTGACCGTCCACGGCCTCGGCGAGGGCGACGCCGGCCGCCGCAGCCGGGCGATCGCGAGCAGCGGCCGCCGCGTCGGCGCCCGCCGCGGCTCGGGCTCGCTGCACCTGGTCGAGACGCTGCTCGCGGCCGCGCCGCGGCAGGCGGGCCGCGAGCGCACCGGCAGCCGGGTGGCGCTGCACGCCGAGGACCTGCGGACCGCGGTGCGCGAGGGCCGGGAGGCGAACCTGGTGCTGTTCTGCGTGGACGCGTCCGGCTCGATGGCGGCGCGCAAGCGGATGACGCAGGTCAAGACCGCGATCCTGTCGCTCCTGCTCGACGCGTACCGCCGCCGCGACAAGGTCGGGCTGGTCACGTTCCGCGGCGACCGGGCCGACCTGGTGCTGCCGCCGACCCGCTCGGTCGACATCGCGGCCGCGCGGCTCGACGAGATCCCGGCGGGCGGCCGCACGCCGCTGGCCGAGGGCCTCCTCGAGGCGGCGCGGGTGCTGGACCGCGAGCGGATCCGCGACCCGCGGCTGCGGCCGCTGCTCGTCGTCGTCACCGACGGCCGGGCGACCGGCGGCCCGGACGCGGTCGGCCGCTCGCAGCAGGCGGCCGAGCACCTCGCCTCCCTCGGCCTGACCACGGTCGTGATCGACGGGGAGACCGGCCCGCTGCGGCTCGGGCTCGCCGTCCGGCTGGCCGGGCTGCTCGGCGCCGAGCACGTGCCGGTCGCCGAGGTCAGCGCCGACGCGCTCACCGGCGCGGTCAGGAGCGTGGCCTGATGCCGCAGGGACAGCCGCTCGTCGTACCCGAGGACGGCCTCACGACCCGGCAGCGCCGCAACCGTCCGCTGCTCGTCGTGCACACCGGCGACGGCAAGGGGAAGTCGACCGCCGCGTTCGGCCTCGCGCTGCGCGGGTGGAACCAGGGCTGGCGGATCGGGGTGTTCCAGTTCGTGAAGTCGGCGAAGTGGCGCATCGGCGAGCAGACCGTGCTCGAGCGCCTCGGCGAGCTGCACCGGGAGACCGGCGAGGGCGGGCCGGTCGAGTGGCACAAGATGGGCTCCGGCTGGTCGTGGAGCCGCAAGCAGGGTGAGACCGAGGACCACGAGGCCGCCGCCCGCGAGGGCTGGCAGGAGATCAAGCGCCGGCTCGCCGACGAGAGCCACGACCTGCTGGTCCTCGACGAGTTCACGTACCTGATGAAGTGGGGCTGGGTGGACGTCGACGACGTCGTCGCGACCCTCACCGCGCGGCCCGGTCACCAGCACGTCGTGATCACCGGCCGCTCCGCCCCGCCCGCGCTGGTCGACGCCGCCGACCTGGTCACCGAGATGACCAAGGTGAAGCACCCCATGGACGCCGGCCAGAAGGGGCAGAGGGGCATCGAGTGGTAACCCTCCCGCGGCTGGTGGTCGCCGCCCCGTCCACCGGGCAGGGCAAGACCACCGTCGCCACCGGGCTGATGGCGGCGCTCACCGCGGCGGGCCACCAGGTCAGCGGCCACAAGGTCGGGCCGGACTACATCGACCCGGGCTACCACGCCCTGGCGACCGGCCGGCCCGGGCGCAACCTCGACCCGCACCTCGTCGGCGAGGAGCGGGTCGTCCCGCTGCTCCTCCACGGCGCCGCCGGCGCGGACGTCGCCGTGATCGAGGGCGTGATGGGCCTGTACGACGGCCGCCTCGGCACCGACGGCTTCGCCTCGACCGCCCACGTCGCGACGCTGACGTCGACACCGGTGGTGCTCGTGCTCGACGTCGCGCGCCTCTCGCGCACGGTCGGTGCGATCGCGGCCGGGATGGTCGCCTTCGACCCGGCCGTGCGGGTGGCCGGCGTCGTGCTGAACCGCGCCGGCTCCGAGCGGAACACCGCCGAGATCGTCCGCGCCCTCGACCTCCCGGTGCTCGGGGTGCTGCCGCACGACGAGCGGCTCGCCGCGCCCTCGCGCCACCTCGGGCTGGTGCCCACGGCCGAGCGCGCGGAGTCGGAGCGGACCATCGCCGACCTCGGCGAGCAGGTGGCCCGGCACCTCGACCTCGACGCGCTCCTCGCCATCGCGCGGTCGGCACCCGACCTGGACGCGGCCCCCTGGACACCGCCGGTCGTCGCGCCGAGCGACGCCCGCCCGGTGGTGGCGATGGCCGGCGGCCGGGCGTTCACGTTCCGCTACGCCGAGACCGAGGAGCTGCTCGAGGCCGCCGGCTGCCGCGTGGTCACCTTCGACCCGCTCACCGACCGGGCGCTCCCGGCGGGCACCCGCGGCCTCTACCTCGGTGGCGGCTTCCCCGAGATGTACGCCGGTGAGCTCGCTGCCAACACCGCGCTGCTCGCGGACGTCCGCGAGGCCGTCGCCCGCGGGGTCCCGACCGTCGCCGAGTGCGCCGGCCTGCTCTACCTCGCCGAGACCCTCGACGGCGTCCCCATGGCCGGGGCGGTGCCGGTCGCCGCCGAGATGACCGAGCGGCTCACGCTGCGCTACCCGGCCGTCACCGCCGCCGCGGACTCGCTGCTGCTCCGGGCCGGCGAGGAGATCACCGGGCACGAGTTCCACCGCACCCGGACCACGCCGGAGGGCGACGTCACCGGCCCGACCCTGCACGCGTCGTACCTCCACGTGCACTGGGCCGGGCACCCTCATCTCGCGCAGCGCTTCGCGGACGCGGTCCACGCCGACCCCCTGCGCCACCACGGCGACGCCGAGGCGACACCCGGACTCCTGGACTTCGCGGTCAACGTCTACGAGGGCCCACGACCGGCCTGGCTCGACGAGGCCCTGCACGCCGCGGTCGACGGCGCGAGCTCCTACCCCGACGCCCGCCCGGCGGCCGAGGCGATCGCGCGCCGGCACGGCGTCGGCGTGCCGCAGGTGCTGCCGACCGCCGGAGCGGCCGAGGCGTTCTCGCTGGTCGCGCGGCTGCGCCCGTGGCAGCGACCGGTCGTGGTGCACCCGCAGTTCACCGAGCCGCACGCCGCGCTCGTGCAGGCCGGCCACGCGGTCACCACCGTCGCGTGCCGGCCCGAGGACGGCTTCGCGCTCGACCCGGCCGCGGTGCCCGACGACGCCGACCTCGTGGTGGTCGGCAACCCCACGAACCCGACCGGCGTGCTGCACCCGGCCACCGCGATCCGCAAGCTCTGCCGCGACGGACGGCTGGTGGTCGTCGACGAGGCCTTCATGGACGCCGTGCCCGGCGAGGTGGAGTCGCTCGCCGGCGAGCCGGGCGTCCTCGTGACCCGCAGCCTCACCAAGCACTGGTCGATCCCCGGGGTCCGGGCCGGGTACGTCGTCGGCGACCGCGACGTCGTCGCCGCGCTGGCACGGGAGCAGGTGCCGTGGTCGGTGTCGACGGCGGCGGTCGCGGCGACCGTCGCGTGCCTGTCGCCGGAGGCGCTTCCCGAGTCCGAGCAGCGCGCGGCCGCGCTGGCGACCTGGCGCGAGTGGCTCCAGGCCGGCCTGCGCGGGCTGGGGATCGAGCACGTCCCGTCGGCCGCCTCGTTCGTCCTCGCCCGCATCGGCCCGGGCGGGCACGCCGCCCTGCGCGAGCGCGGCATCGCCGTACGCCGTGCCGACACGTTCCCCGGCCTCGACGCCACCTGGGTCCGGATCGCCGTCCGTCCGCCCGAGACCACCGCCCGCCTGCTCGCCGCCCTGAAGGAAGTCCGCTGATGCCCTCCCCGTCCCGATCCGTCTCCGCACCGTCCGACATCGCCCGTGGCCACGCCGCCAAGCGCCTCGCCGCCCTGGCCACCCCGCCGGGCGCGCTCGGCCGGCTCGGCGAGCTCGGCGTCTGGGTCGCGGCCTGCCAGGGACAGGTGCCGCCGGTGCCGCTCGACGAGGTGCGGCTGGTGATCTTCGCCGGCGACCACGGGGTCGCCGGCCACGGCGTCTCGGCGTTCCCGCCGGCGATCACGGGCGCGATGGTGCGCACGTTCCTCGCCGGCCGCGCCGGCGTCTCCGCGCTCGCCGCCGCCCACGGCGTGCGGGTGCGCGTGCTCGACCTCGGTGTGGACGACGACTTCGCGGACCTGCCCGACGACGTGCGAGCCCGGCTGACCGCGCACAAGGTCTGCCGGGCGAGCGGGGCCATCCACCTCGAGGACGCCCTGACCGCGGCCGAGACCGAGGCAGCCCTGGCCGCCGGCGCGCAGGTCGCGCGCGAGGAGATCGCGGCCGGCGGGCAGCTGCTGCTCAGCGGCGACATGGGCATCGGCAACACGACGCCCGCCGCCGCGATCGTGGCCGCCGGCCTCGGGCTCCCGGCCAGCGAGGTGGTCGGGCGCGGCACCGGCATCGACGACACCACGCTCACCCACAAGGCCGCCGTCGTCGACGCGGCGCTGAAGCGCGCCGGTGCCCGGGCCGACGACCCGGTCGAGACGCTGGCTGCGCTCGGGAGCGCGGACCTCGCGGCCGCCACCGGCTACCTGCTCGCCGCGGCCCAGGACGGCGTCCCGGTCCTGCTCGACGGGCTGATGAGCGTCGCGTGCGCGCTGACCGCCGACCGGATCGAGCCCGGCGCCGCGCAGTGGTTCGCCGCCGGCCACCGCTCCACCGAGCCCGCCCAGTCGCTCGCGCTGTCGAAGATGGGGCTCACGCCGGTGCTCGACCTCGACCTGCGGCTCGGCGAGGGCTCCGGTGCGGTCGCCGCGGTGCCGGTGGTCCGCAGCGCGGTCGCCGTGCTCCGCGACGTCGCGCTGCTCTCCGAGCTGTGAACGCACGCGCCCTCGGCCTGCTCCTCGGCTTCGCCGCGGACCGGCTGCTGGGCGACCCGGCGGCGTACCACCCGGTCGCGGGCTTCGGCACGCTCGCCGGCCGCCTCGAGCGGAGGCTGTACGCCGACTCGCGGTGGCGCGGGGTCGCGCACGTCGCGGTCCTCGCCGGCTCCGCGGTCGCGCTCGGGGTCGTGGCCGAGCGGCTGCCGGCCCGGACCGCGGGGACCGCGGTCGCGACGTGGGCGGTGCTCGGCGGCCGGACCCTGGAGCGCGAGGCGATGGCCGTGCACGCCCACCTCGCGGCCGGCGACCTGCCGGCCGCCCGGCAGCGGCTCACCCACCTCGTGGGGCGCGAGACGAGCAGTCTGGACGAGTCCGAGGTGTGCCGCGCGGCTGTGGAGTCGGTCGCCGAGAACACCTCCGACGCCGTGGTCGCCCCGCTGGTCTGGGGCGCCGTGGCCGGGGTTCCGGGACTGCTCGGCTACCGCGCTGTGAACACCCTCGACGCGATGGTGGGCCACCGGTCCGCGCGCTACGAGCGGTTCGGCTGGGCCTCGGCGCGGCTCGACGACCTCCTGAACCTGCCCGGCTCCCGGCTCACCGGGCTGCTCACCCTCGTCGCCGCGCCGGCCGGCGCCGCGCGCGCCTGGGCCGGGTGGCAGCGCGACGCGGCCCGGCACCCGAGCCCCAACGCCGGGGTCGTCGAGGCGGCGTTCGCCGGCGCCCTCGGCGTCCGGCTCGGCGGCACCAACGACTACGGGGGCCGGGTCGAGCAGCGCGTCGTCCTCGGCGACGGCCGCGCTCCCCGGACCGACGACATCGCCCGGGCGACGGCGCTCGCCCGCCGGGTCGGGGTCGGCGCGGTCCTCGTCGCTGCGTACGCCGGGAGCCGCCGGTGAGCCCGCCGATGAGCACCGTGCTCGTCGGGATGTCGGTCGACGACGCCGACCGCCGCGACGACCTGCTCGCGCAGGCGGCCGGGCTCGGCGCGACCGTCGCCTTCCTCCAGCTCGCCGACCCGTCGCTGTCGGCCGAGCTGACCCGGCTCGCCGACGCCGGCGCCGAGACCATCACGCTCGTGGGCGTGAGCACCGGGCCGCTCGCCCCCGCCCACTCGTGGCTGCGCCGGATCGCGGCGTACTGGTGGCGCGAGCGCGCCGGCCACCGGCCGGAGATCCTCGTCGCGACGCCCGGCGGCGAGCCCCGGCCGATCACCGGCGCCGAGCCCGGCCTGACGTCCGCCGCGTGGGAGGAGGTCACCGGCCACCGCCACCAGGTGCTGCTCTGCCGTGGCCCGCGCTGCACGGCGCAGGGCGCGACCGACAACCTGCGGGCGCTGGTGCTGGCCCTGATGGAGCACGGGCTGGGCGACGACGACGTGCTGGTCGTGCACACCGCGTGCCAGTTCCCGTGCAACCAGGCGCCGGTGGTCAGCGTCCAGCCGGACGACGTCTGGTACGGCGGGGTCGACCCCGACTCGGCCGCCGAGATCGTCGCCGAGCACCTCGTCGCAGGGCGGCCCGTGGACACGATCCGGCTGCCGCGGACGAGGGGTCCTGAGGTCCGCTAGGCTGCGCTCAACGGTCACGAGGAAGCCGGTGAGAGTCCGGCACAGTCGCGCTACTGTGACATCGCCTCCGCCTCGGTGGGAGCGGTGAAGTCAGACCCGCGTGTCCGCTTTCCACCCCATCGAACAGGGACGCACGTATCCCTGAGGAGGACACATGTCGCACGCTGTTGCGGCGCCGGTCGCTGGCGCCCCCACCCCCACCATCCCACTGCGCGAGCTCGCCCCTTGGGCGCTGCTGTTCGGTCTGCTGGCGATGCTGGTGCTCTTCTTCGTGAGCGCCGACCAGGGTGCCGTCTCGATCCCGGCCGGGACCGCGATCCACGAGTGGGTCCACGACGGTCGTCACCTCTTGGGCTACCCCTGCCACTGAGCTGACCCGCTGAAGCCCGCGCCGGTGTGACCGGCGCCGGGCCCTGTCGGCGTCCCCCAGGGACGTCGATCCACGTCGTCGTACCCGAACGGACCCACTCATGACCGCACGCGCCTTTCTCATCCGTGGCCTGATCGCCGGCCTGGTCGCCGGACTCGCCACCTTCTTCGTCGCCCACCAGGTGGGCGAACCGCACGTCGAGACCGCCATCGCCCTCGAGGAGGCCGGCGCCGCCGCGCCCGCCGAGCACACCCACGACGAGGCCGAGGCGGACGGCCACACCCACACGCATTCGCACGGAGACGACGGGGGCACCGAGGTCTCGCGCGACGACCAGCGCACCTGGGGCCTGCTCACCGCGACCCTGACCGTCGGCGTCGCCCTGGGCGGCGTCCTGGGCCTGGTCGCCGCCGGCGTCGCGGGCCGGATCGGCCGGCTGACCGTGCGCCAGTCCACGGCGCTGGTCGCGGTCGTCGGCTTCGTGTCGTTCTCGCTGGTGCCGTTCCTCAAGTACCCCGCCACCCCGCCGGCCGTCGGCGACGCCGCCACCATCGGCGCGCGCACCGGCGACTACTTCGGCTTCCTCCTCGTCTCAGTCGTCGCCGCGGTGCTGCTCACCGTGCTGGCCGTCCGGCTGCTCCCGAGGTACGGCGCCTTCGCGGTGACCGTCGGGGCGGTCGCGGCGTACCTCGTCGTCGTGGTGGTCGCCGGGCAGATGTTCCCGACCGTCAACGAGGTCGGGGACTTCCCGGCCGACGTGCTCTGGTACTTCCGCCGCGCCTCGGTGATCACGTTGGCGACGACGTGGTCGGTGCTCGGCGTCGTGCTGGCCGGGCTGCTCGGCCGGCTGCAGGACCAGGAGACCGTGGCGGCCGAGCGCAAGGCGCTGGCCGCCAGCCTCTGACGCGCCGAGGACCTGGGAGACTCGTCCGATGACCTGGGAGACGCATCCGCTGACACCGGACCGCTTCGAGGACTTCGCCGACGTCGTCAACCGCAACCGGCGCGCCAACCACTGCTGGTGCCTGTCCCATCGACTGCGCGCCGCCGAGATCGAGGAGCTCGGCGGCGGCAGCCGGGAGCGGGCGATGCGAGCCCTGTGCGAGCGGGAGCACCCGCCCGGGGTGGTGACGTACCGCGACGGCGAGCCCGTCGGCTGGTGCAACATCGGGCCCCGCTCCGAGATCACCCGCCTCGACCGGTCCCGCCTGATGCCTCCGACCGACGACCTCCCGGTCTGGAGCATCGTCTGCGTGATCGTCCGCTCGGGCCACCGCCGCCAGGGCGTCACCGCCCACCTGCTGGAAGGCGCCGTCGCCTACGCCGCCTCCCACGGCGCCCCCGCCGTCGAGGCCCATCCCGTCGATCCCCCTGGCCGGATGGACCTCACGATGGCGTTCGTCGGCACCAAGGCGATGTTCGACCGCGCCGGCTTCCGGGTGGTGGGCACGACCGACGCGGTCGCGGGCGGGCTGCCGCGGCTGACCATGCGTCGCGACCTCGGCTGAGCGAGCTCAGAGGCGGAGCACCCGTCCGGCGACGATGAGGTGGACCTCGTCGCAGGCCGCGGCCGCGCGCTGGTTGACCAGGCCGAGCAGGTCGCGGAACAGCCGGCCCGAGCGGTGCTCGGGCACCACGCCCAGGCCGACCTCGTTCGTCACGAGGACGGTGTCGTCGTGGATGACGGCGAGGGCGTCGTCGAGCAGGCCGGAGACGGCCGCGGTGACCTCGTCGGAGCCGTGCTCCCAGAGGCCGCGCTCGTCGAGGACGCCGGTGAGCCAGGTCCCGAGGCAGTCGACGAGCACCGGGCCGGGCGTGCCGAGCGCGGCGGCGAGGTCGCGGGTCTCGAGCGTCGTCCAGGCCGCCGGCCGCCGGGCGCGGTGTGCGGCCAGCCGGGCCGCCCAGTCGGGGTCAGGGTCCTCCGCGGTCGTCGGGCCCGGCGCGACGTAGGTGACCGCACCGGTCAGCAGGGTCTCCGCGTGCCGCGACTTGCCCGACCGCACCCCGCCGGTCACCAGCACCTTCATGACAGCTCCTCCACCCAGGCCACGGCCGCGCCGACGTCGGGCACGGTCAGGACGCCGTCCGGCCCCGGAGGTCGTCGTACGACGACCACGGGCACGCCGAGCTCGGCGGCCGCCTCCATCTTGGGCCACGTGTAGGTGCCGCCGGAGTCCTTCGTGACCAGCACGTCGCTCAGGTGGGAGCGCATCAGCCGGAGCTCGCCGTCGAGCGTGTACGGGCCGCGGCTGGTCAGGACCTCCCACGCCTCCGGAACCTCCACCTCCGGTCGGTCGACGACCCGGGCCAGCGCGGAGCGGGTCGCGAGCGCCGGGACGAACCGCGCGAGCTCCTGCCGCCCGACGGTCAGGAACGGGCGGTCCCCGAGCTCGGCCGCGCGGTCGGCGGCCTCCTCGTGGGTGTCGACGTAGGTCCAGGCCGGGTCCGGCGACCAGCCCGGTCGCTCGAGCCGCAGCAGGGGCGTGTCGGTGCAGGCGGCCGCGGCGTTGGCGGTCATGCCGACCGAGAAGGGGTGGGTCGCGTCCACGACCGCGTCGTACTCGCGAAGGGTGGCGCGCAGCCCCTCGACGCCGCCGAACCCGCCGATCCGCACCTTCCCCACCGGCAGCCGCGGCTCCGCGACCCGGCCGGCCAGCGAGCTGGTCACGTCGACGCCGGCACGGACGAGGAGGGCCGCCAGCTCGCGTGCCTCGCTCGTGCCGCCGAGCAGCAGCAGTCTCATCCGACGCCCTCCCGGGCCAGCCGCAGGATCGCGTCGACGTCGAGGTGCTCCTCGACGAGGTCGCCGAGCAGGTCGAGCCGCCGCTCGCGCGCGGCCGGGAAGGACACCGTCGACGTCACGCCGAGGAGCTCGGCCAGCAGCGCCGCCCGGGCCGCGTCGTCCTCCAGGGAGCCGTGGACCATCGTCCCGACGACCTTCCCCTCTCGCGCGGGACCGGTGACCCGGCCGTGGTGGATCTCGTAGCCGGCCGGGTCGTGGCGACGCAGCACCTTCTCCCGGGTGAACTCGGTGACCTGGCCGAGCAGCCCGAGCCCCTCGACCACGCTGCCCGGAGCCGCCTCGACCCCATCGAGGTCACGGATCTCCCGGCCCAGCATCTGGCTGCCCCCGCAGATGCCGAGGACCGCTCCACCGCGGCCAGCGTGCTCGACGATCGCCCGGTCCAGTCCGCGCTCGCGCAGCCAGGCCAGGTCCGCGATCGTCGCGCGGGTGCCGGGCAGGACCACCAGGTCGGCATCGGCGATGCCGGCCGGGGTCGCGGCGAAGACCACGTCGAGGTCCGGCTCCAGGCCCAGCGCGTCGACGTCGGTGAAGTTGCTGATCCGGGGCAGTCGCACCACCGCGACCCGGCGCGCGCCGACACCGGATCGGCGGCCCTCCAGGTCGAGCGCGTCCTCGCTGTCGAGCCACAGCCCTGGATGCCACGGAAGCACGCCGTGGACCGGCAGGCCGGTGCGCTCCTCGAGCTGGTCGAGCCCGGGCCGGAGCAGGGCGAGGTCACCGCGGAACTTGTTGACCACCCAGCCCGCGAGGAGGCGCGCGTCGTCGGCGTCGAGCAGCGCCTGGGTCCCGACGAACGCCGCGAACACCCCTCCCCGGTCGATGTCGCCGACCACCACCGTCGGCAGGTCCGCGTGCCGGGCCAGGCCCATGTTCACGAAGTCGCTCGCGCGCAGGTTGATCTCGGCGGGGCTGCCGGCACCCTCGGCGACGACGACGTCGTAGCGCGACGCGAGGTCGTCGTACGCCGCGTGCGCGGCCTCGGCCAGGTGCCGGCGGCCGGTCTCCCAGTCGCGCGAGCTGACCTCGCCGGCGGGCTGGCCCATCAGCACGACGTGGCTGCGCCGGTCGCTGCCGGGCTTGAGCAGCACCGGGTTCATCGCGGCCTCGGGCTCGGCCCTGGCGGCGAGCGCCTGCACCCACTGCGCCCGGCCGATCTCGGCGCCGTCGGCGGTGACCATCGAGTTGTTCGACATGTTCTGCGCCTTGTACGGCGCGACCCGCACGCCGCGCCGCGCGAACGCGCGGCACAGCCCGGTGGTCACGATGCTCTTGCCGGCGTCGGACGTCGTGCCGGCGACCAGCAGCCCGCTCACGCGGGCGCTCGCAGGAGGTAGACGTCCATCACCCACCCGGCGTCGTCCTTCGCGCGCTCGCGGGCGGCGCCGATCGCGGGGAGCACGTCACCGACCCGCCCCGCGACCAGCGCCTCCGACGCGGTGCCGAGGTTGGCGCCCCACCAGATCGACCAGTCCTCGAGCCCGGCCAGGTCGAGGTCGCGGTTGAGCATCACGACCAGGTTGGTCTGTCCGGCCGCGACGTCGTCGCGCAGCCGGCGCCCGGTGGTGACGTGCACGGGCGCGCCGACGTCGTGCAGCACCATCCGGTGCCGCGCGGCGAGCAGCTGCGGCGCGCTGATGCCGGGGACGACGGTGACCTCGAAGCCCGGGATCCGGTCGACCAGCCGCAGCGTCGAGTCGTACAGCGACGGGTCGCCCCACACCAGCATCGCGACGTCGCCGGGACGCTCCAATGCGGTACGACAGGCGGCGACCCGCGCCGCGTGCCAGTCGCGTACGGCGGTCGGGTAGTCGGCCGGGTCGTCGCGGTCGCGCGGCGGGTCGGGCACGACGATGACCGGCGGGTCGCCGTACTCACGGCAGATCGCGGCGCGCGCCTCGAGCAGCGCGTCGTCGTCCGACTTCTGGAACGCGAGGACGTAGTCGACCGCCCGCAGCGCCGCCGCACCCTCGGCGGTGACGTGCTGTGCGCCCATGCCCACGCCGACGATCCACAGCCTCCTCATCGGTCCTCGAGGTCCCCTTCGACGTCGAGGTAGACCTGCTGCATCGCGGCGAGGACGTCGGCGTCCGGCTCGGCCCACAGTCCGCGGTCGGCCGCCTCGTGCAGCCGCTCGACGATGCCCCGTAGCGCCCACGGGTTCGACTGCCGCAGGAACTGCTGGTTGGTCTCGTCGAGCACGTACTCGTGCGCGAGCTTGTCGTACATCCAGTCGTGCACGACGCCGGCGGTGGCGTCGAACCCGAACAGGTAGTCGACGGTCGCCGCGAGCTCGAAGGCGCCCTTGTAGCCGTGCCGCTGCATCGCGGCGATCCAGCGCGGGTTCACCACCCGCGCCCGGAAGACCCGGGCGGTCTCCTCCGCCAGGGACCGGGTGCGGACGGCGTCCGGGCTGGTCGAGTCGCCGACGTACGCCTTGGGCTCGGCGCCGGCGAGCGCGCGCACCGTGGCGACCATGCCGCCGTGGTACTGGAAGTAGTCGTCGGAGTCGGCGATGTCGTGCTCGGCGGAGTCGACGTTCTTGGCCGCGACCTGGATGCGGCGGTAGTTGGCGCGCATGTCGTCGGACGCCGGCGCGCCGTCGAGGTCGCGGCCGTAGGCGAAGCCGCCCCAGGCCGTGTAGACCTCGGCGAGGTCGTCGTCGCTGCGCCAGGTCCCGGACTCGATGACCTGCAGGATGCCGGCGCCGTACGACCCGGGCTTCGAGCCGAAGATGCGCGTAGTGGCGCGGCGCCGGTCCCCGTGCTCGGCGAGGTCGGCGCGGGTGTGGGCGCGGACGAAGTTGCGGTCCTCGGGCTCGTCGAGGTCGGCCACCATCCGCACGGCGTCGTCGAGCATCGCGACGACGTGCGGGAACGCGTCGCGGAAGAACCCGGAGATCCGCACGGTCACGTCGATGCGCGGGCGGCCGAGCTCCTCGAGCGACACGACCTCGAGCCGCGCGACCCGGCGCGACTGCGCGTCCCACTCCGGCCGGACGCCGAGCAGCGCGAGCACCTCGGCGACGTCGTCGCCGCTGGTGCGCATCGCCGACGTGCCCCACACGCTGAGGCCGACGCTGGCGGGGTACTCGCCGGTCTCCTCCAGGTAGCGCTGGAGCAGCGAGTCGGCCATCGCCTGACCGGTCTGCCACGCCAGCCGCGACGGGACGGCGCGTGGGTCGACGGTGTAGAAGTTGCGCCCGGTCGGCAGCACGTTGACCAGGCCGCGCAGGGGCGAGCCGGACGGGCCGGCGGGGACGTAGCCGCCGGCGAGCGCGTGCAGCACGGCGTCGAGCTCGTCGGTGGTGCGGGCCAGCCGCGGGACGACCTGGGTCGCGGCGAAGGTGAGCACGCGGCGCACGTCCTCGTCGTCGTGGAGGTCGGCGACGGCCGCCGGGTCCCAGTCCGCCTTCTCCATCGCCTCGACCAGCCCGCGCGCCTGCGCCTCGACCGCGTCGGTCTCGGCCGAGCTCGCACCCTCGGTGAGGCCGAGCGCCGCGCGCAGACCGGGCACGGCGTTGCCGACGCCGCCCCACACCTGCGCGGCGCGCAGGATCGAGAGCACGAGGTTCACCCGCGCCTCGCCGGCCGGCGCGGCGCCGAGCACGTGCAGGCCGTCGCGGATCTGGGCGTCCTTGATCTCGCAGAGCCAGCCGTCGACGTGCAGCAGGAAGTCGTCGAACTCGTCGTCCTCGGGGCGCTCCTCGAGGCCGAGGTCGCGGTGCAGCTCGGCGGCGTGCATGAGCTGCCAGATCTCGCCGCGGATGGCCGGCAGCTTGGCCGGGTCCATCGTCGAGATCTTGTCGTACTCCTCGAGCAGGGCCTCGAGCCGCGCGATGTCGCCGTACGACTCCGCGCGCGCCATCGGCGGCACCAGGTGGTCGACGATCGTCGCGTGCGCGCGGCGCTTGGCCTGCGCGCCCTCGCCCGGGTCGTTGACGAGGAACGGGTAGACCAGCGGCAGGTTCCCGAGCGCGGCGTCCGGGCCGCAGGCGGCTGACAGGGCGGCGTTCTTGCCGGGCAGCCACTCGAGCGAGCCGTGCTTGCCGAGGTGCACGACGGCGTCCGCCCCGAAGCCGTGCTCGAGCCACCGGTACGCCGCCAGGTAGTGGTGGGACACCGGCAGGTCGGGGCTGTGGTAGATCGCGACCGGGTTCTCCCCGAAGCCGCGCGGCGGCTGGATCAGGATCACCACGTTGCCGGCCTGGAGGGTGGCGAGCACGATCTCCTGCTCGTCGTTGACGAACAGGCTGCCCGGCGCCTCGCCCCACGCCTCGACCATCGCGTCGCGGAGCTCGGCCGGCAGGTCGGCGGTCCACGCGAGGTACTCGTCGCGGGTGACGCGCACGTGCGCCTCGGTCAGCTGGACCGAGGTCAGCCACTCCTCGTCCTGCCCGCCGGCCGCGATCAGCGTGTGGATGAGCGCGTCGCCGGCCTCGGTGTCCTCGAGGTCGAGGAACGGCAGGTCGCCGACGTCGTACCCCTCCGCGCGCAGCCGGCGCAGCAGCCGGATCGCGGAGACGGGGGTGTCCAACCCGACGGCGTTGCCGATCCGCGCGTGTTTGGTCGGGTACGCCGACAGCACCAGCGCGAGCTTCTTCTCGGCGTTGGGGACGTGGCGGAGGCGCGCGTGGTTGACCGCGATCCGCGCGACGCGGGCGCAGCGCTCCGGGTCGGCGACGTACTGCGGGAGGCCCTGGTCGTCGATCTCCTTGAACGAGAACGGCGCGGTGCTGATCCGGCCGTCGAACTCGGGGATCGCGATCTGGGTGGCGTAGTCCAGCGGCGTGACGCCGTCGTCGGACTCCTCCCAGTCCGCGCGGGTGCTGGTGAGCGCGAGCCCCTGGAGCACCGGGATGTCGAGGGCCGCCATCCGCTCCACGTCCCAGGCCTCGTCGTCCTCGCCCGCGCTCGCGGTGGCCGGCACCGAGCCGCCGGCCGCGAGGACCGTGACGATGAGCGCGTCCAGCGTGCCGAGCGCGTCGTACAGCTCGTCGGGCGCGGCCCGCAGCGAGCCGGCGAAGACCGGGACCCCGGTCGCCTGGCCGGTCGCGTCGATCGCGTCGCACAGCGCGTGCGCGAACGCGTTGTTGCCGCTGATCTCGTGCGCCCGGTAGTAGAGGACGCCGACCCGCGGCCGCTCCGAACCACGCCCGGCCATGCCCCACGACGGCACCTCGGCCGGCGGCTCGAAGCCCTCGCCGGTCAGCAGCACGGTGTCGGAGAGGAACGCGTGCAGCTGGGCGAGGTTCGCCGGACCGCCCTCGGCGAGGTAGCGGTGCGCCTCGGCCGCGACGCCCATCGGCACCGTCGAGAGCTCCATCAGCTCGGCGCTGGGCTGCTGCTCGCCGCCGAGCACGACCACCGGCCGGCCGCCGGCGAACAGCTCCTCGCGCCACGGGTCGAGGTCGTGGGGCGAGCCGAGGACGCGGACGACGGCCAGGTCGGCCTCCGCGAGCGACGGCACCGACCGCACGGGGTTGGCCCAGAGCCAGTCCGCGCCGCTGGCGCGCGCCGAGAGCAGGTCGGTGTCGGACGTGGACAGCAGCGCGATCCGCATGCGCGGGTCTCCTCCTCCGGGGTTCTCGCCCCGTCGATCGGTCGGATGACCCGTGGCCAGTGTCTGGCTGCACCCGGCCGGACCGGGTGTCACAGTGGCGGAACCGCCCCGGAGTCTCACCGGGTTCCTGCACCACGAGCGTGGGGCAGCCTACGGCAACGGCTTCAGCGTCCAGGTGTAGTCGTGGATCTGGTCGTCCGTCTCCTCGGCTAGCGCTGCACCGGTAGGTAGCAGACCAGCGTGTGGTCGCCGGCGTTCCAGCCGATCACGCTGCGCCACGTGGCGTACCAGCGCCGTGACTGCCGCGCCCCGGGACAGTGCGCCGACCCGTAGCTCAAGAAGCCGGACGTGGTCCGGTAGCCGTCACCCGGCACCGACAGCACCGTCGAGACGCGGTAGTTGTGCCGACCGGCGCAGCTGCTCTCGTCGAACCCGGCGCGGCGGACCTGCAGGCAGCGCTGGAGGCCGCGCGGGACCGTCGCGCTCCGCAGCAGCGGCGTCGCCCCGACCGGCAGCAGCTCCCGGTAGGTCTGCCGGTGCACGTCGCAGCGCAGCCAGCTCGCGCCGTGCGCGCGCTGCTCGGCGGTCGGGATCCAGTACGACCACAGGAACGCCGACCGCGCGATCACCCGCCACGACTGGCCGACGGCGCGCTTGAAGGCGGGGACGCAGTACGCCGTCGCCGCGGCCGCGAGGTCCGCGCTGCCCGCGCTCCAGTCGGTGCCGGCGGGCAGCTGGACGGACGCGATGACCAGGGCGGTGTGGCGGGTGGCGCAGTCGACGGCCGGCGACGGCTCGCTCTCGGCGGCGAGCGCGGCGTACGACACCTGGTGGCACTCGCCGACGACCGGCATCTGGTACGTCGGCCCGTCCACGTCGCCGGCGTGTGCGGGCGCGGCGAGCAGGCCGGCGACCAGCGCGGCGACCAGCGCGGCGGCGAGGAGCAGCGGGCGGATCACGACAGCGACACCGCCGCGATCCGGTCGCGCATGGACCGGTAGGCGCGGTCGTACACGCTGTCGTCGCCGAGCAGGGAGCGCAGGTTGGCGGCGTCGAGGAACGCGCTGAGGTCGAACGCGAGCTGCGCGGGGTCGACCGTGGGGTCGATCTCGCCGGCCTCCTGCGCCTCGGCGACGGTCTCGGCGATCAGCCGGACCCACTCCTCGTCGATCACCGCGAGCGCGTCGCGGATCGGGCCCGGGCGGGCGGCGTACTCGTGCGAGGCGCGGGCGAAGAAGCAGCCGCCGGGGAACCGGCGGTCGCTGGAGTAGGCCAGCCAGCCCTCGAGCAGCAGTCGCAGGCGCTTGCTGCCGGGCGGGGTCTCCAGCGCGGGCGCGACGACGGTGGTCACGAAGATCGCGCGGGCCGCGCGGATGGTCGCGAGCTGGAGCTCCTCCTTGGTCCCGAAGTGGGCGATCAGGCCGCTCTTGCTGATGTCGAGCTCGCCGGCCAGGCGGCCGATCGAGAGCCCGTCGAGGCCGTCGACCGACGCGACGTCGACGGCCTTGCTGAGGACCACGCGGCGGGTCTGGTCACCGCGGCGGATGCGTCCGTCGGTCACCTGCTGGTCCATGGTTCCCACCCTATGTCGGAGGTCTGGCCGGAATCGAGAAACAAATAGTACGATCGTTCGTATTGTTTCCCGAACCCGACCGGAGTGCCCCATGACGCAGACGCAGGACCCCAGGACGGCGCCGGCGCGCCGGGCCGTGCCGGCCGCGATCGGCGGCGCCCTCGACGCGACCGCCCGGGTCGCGCCCCGGCTGGCCGGCCGGCTCGCCCTCGAGCTCTGGCGACGGCCCGGCCGGCCGGTGCCCGTGGGTGCCCACGAGCACGAGGTCCACGCGGCGGCCCGTCGTGGGCGCACCGGCGACGTCGTCACCTACGCCTGGGGAGACGGCCGCCGCCCGGTGCTGCTGGTGCACGGCTGGGGTGCGCGGGCGTCCCGGTTCGCCGACCTGGTCAGGGCGCTGCTCGACGCGGGGCTGAGCCCGGTCTCCTACGACGCCTGGGGCCACGGCGCGACGCCCGGCGCGGCCGAGACGATCCTCGCCCACCAGGCGGTGATCGAGGAGCTCGCCCGGGAGCACGGATCCTTCGAGGGGGTGGTCGCGCACTCGTTCGGCGTACCGGTCGCGCTGTACGCCGTGCGCGAGGGCCTGGCCGCCGCCCGCGTGGTCGCGATCAGCGGGATGGGCGACTTCGGCTACCTCGTCGACACGTTCTGCACCACCCTCGGCGCCGGGCCCGCGGTCAACCGGGAGCTGCGCCGGGCGATCGAGCGCCGCTGGTTCGCCGGCGACACCGGCGTCTGGGACCGCTTCTCGGTCACCCGCACCCCCGGCCGCGAGCTGCTGGTCGTCCACGACGTCGGCGACCGCGTCGTCGACCGCGCCCAGGCCGACCTGCTCCTGAGGGCGTACGGCGAGAGCGGCACGCTCCTCGAGACGACCGGGCTCGGTCACAACCGGATCCTGCGCGACCCCGACGTGGTCGCGGCGACCGTACGGTTCCTGGGCTCATGAGCCGGCTGGAGATCCGGGTGGCGACCCGCCGCGACCGCGTGGCCCTGACCGCGCTGCTGTGCGGGCTGTCCGCCGAGTCGGCGTACCAGCGCTTCCAGAGCGCCATCGGAGGGCACCCGTCGCGCGCGGTGGTCGACGGCCTGCTGCCCGAGCCGCCGCGGGGCGTCGCGCTGGTCGGGCTCGTGGACGGCGTGCTGGTCGCGCACGGGATGTGGGCGCGCGCCGGGGATGTCGCCGAGCTCGGGATCCTGGTCGCGGACGGCTGTCAGCGGCAGGGCTTCGGGTCGGAGATCGCGACCGCGCTGCTCGCCGACCTCGCGGCCCGCGGGATCGAGCGGGTCGAGGTCTACACCGGGTCCGGCAACCGCGCCGTGCCCCGGATGGTGGCCCGCCAGGCGCCGGGAGCCGCGCGCACCGTCGACGGGCCCAGCGTCAGCTGGACGTTCCCGGTCGAGGCGCGCCGGGTGGTCGCGGCCTGACAGTCTTGGCCCATGCCACACGTGGAGGTCCGCCCGTACGCCGCCGCCGACCGCGCCGGCCTGGTCGCGCTGTTCGATGCCGCCGGGACCGGTGCGCCCGGGTCGGAGGTGTGGGGGCACACGGAGTCGCTCAACGAGGTGTACCTGACGCCGTACCTCGACCTCGAGCCGGAGTCGGCGTTCGTCGCGGTCGTCGACGGACAGCTCGCGGGCTACCTGGTCGGGTGCGTCGACGACCGCCGCTTCCCCAGCGAGGAGGAGCGGCTGACGGCGGTGATCAAGAAGTACCGCCTGTTCCGGCGGCGCGAGTCGCGGCGGTTCTTCGTCCGGGCGGCCTGGGACGCGCTGGTGCTCAAGGTGCGCCGGGAGCCGACGGCGGGAGAGCTCTCCGACCCGCGCTGGCCCTCGCACCTGCACATCGACCTGCTGCCGGTCGCGCGCGGCACCGGCGCGGCCGACGGCGTGATGAACCTGTGGTTCGACCGGCTCCGCGACGTCGGGTCGCCCGGCTGCTACCTGCAGACGTCGGCCGAGAACACCCGGGCCGTGAAGTTCTTCGAGCGGATGGGCTTCGAGAAGCACGGCGACACCCCGGTCGTCCCCGGCTCCCGCCACGAGGGGAAGCGGCTCCACCAGCAGACGATGGTCTGGACGACCCGCTAGGGCTCCCACACCGCGGCGTCGTGGGCGAACACGACCCGGCGCGGGTCGAACGCGAGCAGCCGCTCCATCCACGGCGGCGCGAGCGGCGGTGCGAGGGCGTCGGCGCTCCACGCGGAGGCGTTGTCGTGCGACTGACCGGCGAGCACCACGTTTCCGTCCGCACACTCGACCACGAGCGACTGGTGCCCGTCGACGTGGCCGGGGGTCGGGATGACGTGCAGCCCCGGCAGCGGCTCGCTCTCGCCGTCGAGCAGCTCGTAGGTCACGCCGTCGAGGAGGTGCTCGAACGTGTAGTCGCCGGCTCGGGCGGTGGCGAGCTCGGTGCGCTGGCACAGGACCGGCGTCGTGCCGAGCTGCGGGTTGCCGCCGCAGTGGTCGAAGTGCAGGTGGCAGTTGGCGACCATCGTGAGGTCGTCGATCCCGACGCCCGCCGTGGCGAGCGCGTCGGGCAGGGCGACCCGGCGCGGCTGGTACCACGCCTCGGTGCCGTCGTCGCCGCGACCCATCCCGGTGTCGAGCAGGACCAGTCCCTGGTCGTGGCGGACCAGGTAGCCGTAGACGCCCTCGACCCGTGGCCGGCCCGTGCCGGTCTCCTCGGGAGGCCGGGTGAAGGTGCCGAGCGGGATCCGGCGTACGTCGCTGACGAGCACGGTCAGTGCCTGGCCTCGAGCCCGACCGCGTCACGGAGCTTCTGTACGGCGTCGCCGAGCTTCGGGTCGTCCTGGGCGCGCGACTCCATCAGTGCGGCCAGGCCCTCGGCGAGGACGTTGAGCTTCTCCTGCGCGGCCTCACCGCTGCGGCGGCTGGCGTTCTCCAGGAGCGCGAGCAGGAGCAGGGTGATCACGCTGGCGACCGTGTGGATCGCCACCTCCCACGACTTCACGCTCGACCAGAGCGGGAGGCTGGCCGCCCAGACGACCACGATGCTCAGGCACAGGAGGAAGAACGGCGGCCGGCTCACCCACTCGTAGGTCACCTCGACGAACCGGTCGAAGGGGCTGCGCCCGTCCTGCTTGCCGCGGTCCTCGGCGGCCTCGCTTCGGTTCTCCATGCGGGAACCCTAGGCCCGCGCGCGCCACTCCTCGGCGAGCAGCGCGTAGCCGTACCCGTCGAGCCAGTCTCCGGAGCGGTGCAGCGAGTCGCGCACGGTGTGCTCCTCGCGGCGCATCCCGAGGCGCTCCATCAGCCGCCACGACGCCACGTTGTCGGCGAAGCAGAGCGCGATGACGCGGCGCAGCCCGAGGTCCTCGAAGCAGATCCGGAACAGCTCGGCGACCGCCTCGGTCGCATAGCCGTGGCCGGCGTGGTCGGGGTGCAGCACCCACCCCAGCTCGGCCTGGGTGCCCGCGGCCTGGTCGACGACCTCGTGCTGCGACCACGGGTCGCCGATCGCGAGCATCAGGTCGCCGATCACCTCGCCGTCCCGCTCGATGATGAGCGTCTTGGCCAGCCGCTCGGGGTCGACGAAACCCTCGGCGTACGACGCCAGGTCGCCGGTGGCGGTGCTCAGCCAGTGGTCGACGCCGGGCACCCGGCGGAACGCCCACGTGGCGTCGGCGTCGGCGGCGGTCGCGCGGCGGATCGAGAGTCGTGCGGTCCGGACCGGCCAGGCGACCGCGCTCAGGTCCTGCGTCACCTCCGGCCCGCGCAGGCGTCGGGGTTGGTGCCCACCTTCGGGCGGGGTGCCGCCGTCGACTTCTTGTTGGGGTTCTTCAGCGACCAGTAGCGCAGCCAGTCCATCTGGATCCGCGACTCGTTCATCCGGCGGCCGTCCTCGGCCTGCATCGTGTAGCGGACCGCGAACGGCACCCCGCTCAGCGCCGCGTCCCGCTTCTCGGTGCTGACCACGTGCGCGTCCACGAACCACGAGATCCGCTTGCGGGTGACCTCGACGGCGAACGTGTGCCACTGGTTGTCGGCCAGGTTGAGCGCCCGGCGCGCGACGTAGCGGTTGTCGGGCCGGCTGTGGATGTAGTGGGTCGCGTCCTTGCCGCCGGGGGTGTACGCCGTCAGCGCGACGTTGCGGGCGCCGCACTCGTGGGCGCGGTCGCCGGCGGGGACCAGCTCGATCAGCACGCGGTACGGCGTGGTCCGGTGCACGTACTGCCGGTGCCGGATCCGCGTCTCCCAGCGGCCGACCGCGCGACCGCGGGTCTGCTCGGTGGCGCGCACCGTGGAGTTCCGGTCGGCCAGCAGCGTGAGCATGCCGTGCTGGTTGCCGACGTTCCCGCGGCCCGACACCTCCCACCGCGACCGGTCCAGCGGCCCGACGAACTTGTAGTTGACCGGCGCCCGGCCCCACCCGAACGTGCTGCCGGCGTGCACCGGCCCCGGCGGGTGCGCGTGGTCGGCCTCGGCAGGAACAGACGCGAGCGACGCGACGAGGACGGCGGTCGTGAGGGTCACCAGGACACGCTTCATGGTTGCCCAACGTAGGGGCGACGGCGGGGGGGAGGTCAAACCGAGGGAGGTGGCGGATTCCCCGGTGCACCGGGGAATCCGGTACTTCTCGGGGGTTGCAACGCCTGAGAAGTACCGGGATTGCCTGAGAAGTACGGCCGGCTCACGGACGGAGGTCGGGTGCCGGCTTCGTCTGCGGGTCCAGGTTCGGGTCCTGGCCGGGGTCGATGTCCGGGTCGTTGATGCTGGGGTCGCCGCTGGGCACGACGTCGGGGTCGGGCTGGGGCTCTTGGGGAGTGGTGGTCATGCGTGGTCGGTACCCGGTCGTGGGCCGGAGATGAGCGGCCCGACGGACTGCCGGGTGCCGGCTCGGTGGCCCACCCGCAGCTCCGAGCGCCACGACCCAGCGGCTCAGCCGGCGTCGAAGTCGCTCGGCTCGTCCTCGATCATGTAGTTGGGGTTCTGCTCGATCCGCTCGACGGTGCGCCGGATCCAGGCGTCGTCGCTGGTCTCGATGTCGCGCTCGGCGAGCTGCTCGCGCAGGTAGGCCTCGAGGTCGTCGGACTCCCGGGCGTCCTTGGCCACGGAGGTGGCGTCGACAGCGGCCTGCAGGTCGGAGTTGTGGCGTGCCATGGCTCCGCCTTACCCGGTTCAGAGGGCGACGTACACCTTGCGCAGCGTCTCGGTGACGACCCAGGTGGTGCGCTCGCCGGCCCGCAGGCGTACGGCGACGCCGGGTGCGAGATCAATCACCTCGCCGTCCTCGAACGTCACGGTGCCGCGGCCGGCGAGTACGACGAACACCTCGTCGACCTCGGTGTCGTGGTCGGTGCCGGGCGCCATCTCCCAGGTGCCGACCTCGGCCGCACCCAGCTCGGTCAGCGGTGCGGCGTCGCCGGTCAGGACGTCGGCAGCGAGGAGCCTCATGAGTCGAACCCCAGTCCCACGGCGTCGAGGGCCTTGAGGAACAGGTTGCGCCGACCGCGCTGGTGGTCGGCCCGGTCGAGCGAGCGCCGGGTCAGCTCGATGCCGAGGTCGGCGAGCGGGGACGGCGGGAACGGGATCGGCTTGCGGCGCACCATCTCCAAGCGGGTCCGCTCGGTGGACTGGCCCGACAGTCGGTCCAGCATCACCTCGGCGGCGAACCGCGTCGCCCCGACGCCGAGCCCGGTGAAGCCGGCGGCGTACGCCACCCGGCCCCGGGAGGCGAGCCCGTGGAACGCCGCGAACCGCGTCGAGGTGTCGATCGCACCGGCCCAGCGGTGGCTGAACCGGACGTCCTCCAGCTGCGGGAACACCGTGAGGAAGTGCGAGGCGAGCTTGCGGAACGTCTCCGGCCGCTCCTCGTGCTCGCCCCGCACCGTCCGCTTGTAGATCGCGTCGTAGCCGCCCCAGAGGATCCGGTTGTCGGCGGTCAGCCGCGCGTAGTGGAACTGGTTGGCCATGTCGCCGAGGCCCTGCCGGTTCGCCCAGCCGATGGAGGCCATCTGGGCGTCGGTGAGCGGCTCGGTCATCAGCACGTAGTCGTAGACCGGCACGGTCAGCAGGCGGGTACGCCGCAGCAGCGACGGGAACACGTTGGTGGCCAGCGCGACCCGCTCGCTGGTGACGCGACCGCGCGGCGTGCGGACGGTCGTGCCGTCCAGGCCGGTGACGGTCGTCTGCTCGTGGATCTCGACGCCGAGGTCGGCCGCCACCCGCGCGAGCTCGCGCGCCAGCCGGGCCGGGTGCACCAGCGCACAGCTCTCGCGCTCCCACTCCCCGGCGAGGAAGACCGGGCTGTCGATCTCGCGGCGCACCGCCTCACGGTCCAGGTGGTCCGGGCCCAGCCAGGCGACCTGGTGCTCCTCGACCGCGACGGCCAGCATGCCGGTGCGCTCGAGCTCGCAGTCGATGCCGAGGTCACGGACGTCGGCCTCGAGGGCGTCGAGGTTCTCCAGGCCGAGCCGCTCCAGCGCGTCGTACTCGTCGGGCCAGCGGGTCCGCCCGTTCTCCTCGCCGTGGGTGATGCTGGCCTCGCAGAAGCCGCCGTTGCGACCCGACGCGGCCCAGCCGATCGTCTGCGCCTCGAGCAGCACCACGCGCGCGGCGGGGTTGCGCCGCTTCGCGAGCACCGCGGTCCACAGCCCGCAGTAGCCGCCGCCGACCACGGTCAGGTCGGCGGACGTGTCCGCGGTCAGCGGCGGGTACGACGTGCCGGGCGCGTCCTCGAGCCAGAACACCGCGTGCCGGCTCGGCGCCAGCACCTGGTCGACGAGCGCCGCCGGGGGAGCGAGCCGCTCGTAGACCGTCTCATGCGTGCGCATCGCCCACCTTGAGGGCGTCGTCGAGGATGGCCAGGCCCTCGCGGGCCTCCTCGTCGCTCATCGTGCACGGCGGCACCAGGTGGATCCGGTTCGTGTTGGAGAACGGCAGCAGCCCGGCGGACTTGCAGGCGCCGACGACCTCGGCGAGCACCGGCGGCGGCAGCAGCGCCTTGGTGTCCTGCGAGGTGACCAGGTCGACGGCCCAGAACGCGCCGACGCCGCGGACCTCGCCGACGCACGCGTGCCGGGCCGCGATCTCGGCCAGACCCGGCCCGAACACCTCGCGGCCGAGCCGCTCGGCGTTCTCCACGATGCCCTCGTCGCGCATGGTGTTGATGGTCGCGACGGCCGCGGCAGTCGCGAGCGGGTGGCCGGAGTACGTCAGCCCACCCGGGTAGACCCGGTGGTCGAACGTCGCGGCGATCGGGTCGCTGATGATCACGCCGCCGAGCGGGACGTAGCCGGAGTTCACGCCCTTCGCGAACGTGATGAGGTCCGGGACCACGTCGTACAGGTCCAGCGCGAGCCACGAGCCGGCCCGGCCGAAGCCGGCCATCACCTCGTCGAGGATCATCACGATGCCGTGGTGGTCGCACAGCGCGCGGACGCCGGCGAGGTAGCCGGGCGGCGGCGCGAAGATGCCGGCGGTGCCGGGGATCGTCTCGAGGATGATCGCCGCGATCGTGTCCGGGCCCTCGGCCTCGATGGTGCGGGAGAGGTGCGCCAGCGCGCGCTCGCACTCCTCGGCCTCGGTGGTCGCGTGGAACTCCGAGCGGTACAGGAACGGGCCGAAGAAGTGCACGGTCCCGGCGGTCGCGGTGTCGTTGGGCCACCGCCGCGGGTCCCCGGTCATGTTGATCGCGGTCTGGGTGCCGCCGTGGTAGCTGCGGTACGTCGACAGCACCTTGGCCCGCCCCGTGTGCAACCGCGCCATCCGGACCGCGTGCTCGTTCGCGTCCGCGCCGCCGTTGGTGAAGAACACCTTCTCGAAGCCCGCGGGGGCGATCTCGCTGATCAGCCGCGCCGCCTCGGAGCGCTGCTCGTTGGCGAACTGCGGGGCGATCGTGCAGAGCCGGTCGGCCTGCTCCTTGATCGCCGCGACCACGCGGGGGTGCTGGTGGCCGATGTTGGTGAAGACCAGCTGGCTGGAGAAGTCGAGGTAGCGGCGGTCCTCGTCGTCCCACACGTACGACCCGCGGGCGGCCGTGATCACCATCGGGCTGATCTCGGCCTGGGCCGACCAGGAGTGGAAGACGTGCTTGCGGTCCAGCTCGTACGCCGTGCTCACCGTCGTGCTCATCGTCGTGCTCCTCAGTGGTTCTTGGGGAAGGCGAGCTCGAGGCCGCCGGCGGTCGCCGGGTCGGGCCAGCGCGTGGTGACGACCTTGCCGCGCGTGAAGAAGTGCACGCCCTCGGTGCCGTGCGCGTGGGTGTCGCCGAACAGCGAGGCCTTCCAGCCGCCGAAGGAGTAGTACGCCATCGGCACCGGGATCGGGACGTTGACGCCGATCATGCCGACCTGG
Organism: Nocardioides caricicola; assembly: GCF_039541135.1. Classification (NCBI taxonomy): domain Bacteria; kingdom Bacillati; phylum Actinomycetota; class Actinomycetes; order Propionibacteriales; family Nocardioidaceae; genus Nocardioides; species Nocardioides caricicola. Next base: position 179,555 of record NZ_BAABFQ010000006.1, read on the forward strand.
ACGTCCTGCTCGAACGCGCGCGCGGCGCCACCGTTGCTGGTGAAGATCGCGGTGCCGTTGCCGTACTTGTTGGCGTTCACCAGGTCCAGCGCCTCCTGGTAGGTGTCGGCGCGCACGACGGACAGCACCGGGCCGAAGATCTCGTCGGTGTAGATGCTCATGTCCGGGGTGACGTGGTCGAACAGCGTCGGGCCGAGCCAGAAGCCGTCGGCCGCACCCGCGGCGTCGACGTCGCGCCCGTCGATGACCAGGGTCGCGCCCTCGGACTCGCCGGCCTCGACGTACGACGCGACCTTGTCGCGGTGGACCTTCGTGACCAGCGGGCCCATGTCGGTGTCCTGGGCGCCGTCGCCGATGTCGAGCGTGCGGGTGCGCTCGGCGATCTTCTGCACGAGCGTGTCGCCGGTGTCGCCGACGGCGACGACCACGCTGATCGCCATGCAGCGCTCGCCGGCCGAGCCGTAGCCCGCGCTGACCGCGGCGTCGGCGGCGAGGTCGAGGTCGGCGTCGGGGAGGACGAGCATGTGGTTCTTGGCGCCGCCGAGGGCCTGGACCCGCTTGCCCTGCTGGCTGGCGCGCTCGTAGACGTACTCGGCGATCGGGGTGGAGCCGACGAAGCTGATCGCCGCGACGTCGGGGTGGTCGAGCAGCCCGTCGACCGCGACCTTGTCGCCGTGGAGCACGGTGAAGACGCCGTCGGGGAGACCGGCCTCCTTCCAGAGCTCGGCCATCCAGTTGGCGGCGGACGGGTCCTTCTCGCTGGGCTTGAGCACGACGGCGTTCCCGGCGGCGATCGCGATGGGGAAGAACCACATCGGGACCATCGCGGGGAAGTTGAAGGGGCTGATGATCCCGACGACGCCGAGCGGCTGGCGGATGCTCTTCACGTCGACGCCGGTCGAGACCTGCGGGGAGTTGCCGCCCTTGAGCAGGTGCGGGATGCCGCAGGCGAACTCGACGACCTCCTGGCCGCGGGCGACCTCGCCGAGGGCGTCGGAGCGCACCTTGCCGTGCTCGGCGGTGATGATCTCGGCGAGCTCCTCCTTGCGGGAGTTGAGCAGCTCGCGGAACCGGAAGACCACCTGGGTGCGCGCGCTGACCGACGTCGCGGCCCAGTCCAGGCCGGCCTTCTTCGCCGAGGCCACGGCGGCCTCGATCTCCGCGGGTCCGGCGAACGCGACCCGGCCGGTGACCTGGCCGGTCGCGGGGTTGGTGACGTCACCGGCGCGGGCGCCGTCCCCGGGGTGTGCCGAGCCGTCGATCCAGTGCGAGATGGTCTTCATGCCCTCATCGTCGTCCCGCCCGGCGCAGCAGGCGAGGGACGACCTGTCCCGTTCCGGCTCGGTAGTGCGACACTGTGTCGCATGCCGGTCACCGTCCGCGAGGCGCTCGCGCTCCCCGAGCTGGCCGCCGGCGACCCGGTGGTGCTCAGCGGCGAGGCCGGGCTGGACGCCGAGCTCCGGTGGGTCCACGTCTCCGAGCTGCGCGACGTCGGCGCGGTGCTGTCCGGCGCCGAGCTGGTGCTCACCACCGGCCTCGGGATGTCCGCCTCGCCGGACGCGGCCGACGACTTCGTCCGGCAGCTGGTCGAGGTCGGCGCCGCCGGGCTCGTGGTCGAGCTCGGGGCGTCGTACCCCTCGGTGCCGGAGCCGGCGCTGCGCCGGGCGCGGGCGGCCGGGTTCCCGCTGGTCGCGCTGAACCGGCCGGTGCGGTTCGTGGAGATCACCGAGAGCGTGCACCGCGCGATCGTCGCCGAGCAGTTCGAGGAGGTCCGGTTCGCCGGCGACGTGCACCGGACCTTCACCGAGCTCGGGCTGGAGCGCGCGACGATGGCGCGGCTGGTGGAGGCCGCCGCCGACCTCGCCGACTGCTCCGTGGTGCTCGAGGACCTGGCCCGCCGGGTGCTCGTGACCGCGGCGCGCGGCGAGCCCGTCGAGCGGCTGCTGACCGACTGGGAGCGGCGCTCGCGGCTGACGCCGTACCTCCGTGCGACCGGCAGCGGCGGGCCCGAGGGCTGGCTGACGACGCCGGTCGGCATCCAGGGCGGGGCGTGGGGGCGGCTGGTCGTGACCGGGCCGCGCGACGAGGAGCGCGCCCGGCTGGTCGCCGAGCGCGCGGCGCAGGCGCTCGAGCTCGGCCGGATGATCGAGCGCGACGAGACGTCGATCCAGCTGCGGGTGCACGGCGGGTTCCTGCTCGACCTGCTCGACGGCCGGGTCGGCGGCGAGGCCGTCGCCGCGGCGCGGCTGCGCGCGCTCGGTGTCCCCGAGGCGCCGTCGTACGTCGGTGCGGTGGCGCGGCTGCGCTCCGAGGGGCCGGTCGACCTGCTGGTCTCCGCGCTCGGCGACCTGCCGGGTCTGGTCGGCGTGCTCGACGCCGTGCACGTCGGGCTGCTGGTCCCTGCTGACACCGACCTCGACGCGGTGGCGCGGTCGCTGGCGGGCGAGGCGGTGCTGGCCGTGGGCCATCCGGTGTCCGCGGTGCTCCCGACCGCGACCTCGCTGCGGTCGGCGCGGGTCATCGCCGGCGTCGCCGTGACGCTGCCGCCGCTCGAGGGGGTCGTCCGGCAGGCCGACATCCGGCTGCCGGGGCTCCTGATGTCGCTGCGCGAGGACGCGCGGCTGCAGGAGTTCGTCGAGGCCGAGCTCGGTGCGCTGCTCGAGCACGAGGCCCGGCACGGCAGCGGCCTGGTCGACCTGCTGCGGCAGTTCCTCGCGGTGGGCGGCAACAAGACCGCGCTGGCCCGCGCCGCTCACCGCAACCGCACCTCGCTCTACCCCGCGCTGGCCCGCCTCGAGGACCTGGTCGGCCACCCCCTCGACGACCCGGCCTCCCGGCTCTCGCTCGGTGTCGCGCTGCTCGCGTACGACCAGGGGCGTGAGCTGTAGGTCGAGGGCGCGGTTTCCCCGGTGCACCGGGGAAACCGGCACTTCCTGGGCATTGCAACGGCCGAGAAGTACCGGGAATGCCCGACCGGTGTGACGGGTGTGGCGATACTCAGCCATGCCGAAGTTCGAGGACGTCGACGCCTACCTCGCGGCCCTGCCGGCCGACCGGCGTGCGGTGGTCGAGGAGATCCGGCGCCGGGTGCTGGCGGTGGTGCCGGAGGCGACCGAGGTGATCCGCTACGACATGCCGACCTGGCAGGTCGACGGCCAGTCGCTCGTGCACGTCGCGGCCTGGAAGCAGCACGTCTCGCTCTACCCCGTGCCTCCCGAGGGCGACGCCGAGCTCGACCGCGACCTCGCGCCGTACGCCGGGGCGAAGGGCACCCTGAAGATCCCGTACGCCGAGGTCGACCACGACCTGATCGAGCGCGCGGTGCGGCGGCTGGCGGGTGCCCGGAACGCCTGACCGGCGTGACGCGTGCGCCGACGTCACACCCGGAGTGGCCGGCGGCGGCTACTCGCTGGCCGCCATCGTGGCGCCCAGCCCGATCATCATCACGCCGCCGGCGACGCCGAGCTTGTCGAGCCGGTTCGGCTGGCGGGCGAACCAGTCGCGCGCCTTGCCGGCGGCCAGCGCCCAGACGGAGTCCGAAGCGACGCACATCGCGCCGAACACCAGCCCGAGCAGCGCGAGCTGCACGCCTGTGTGCCCGGCCGGCTCGTTGACGAACTGCGGCAGGAACGCCACGAAGAACACGATGGTCTTCGGGTTCGTGACGCCGACGATGAAGCCGACGCGCAGCGAGCGGCGCGCTGACGCCCGCGCGACGGAGACCTGGTCGACGCCGGCGAGGGCGAGCCGCGCGTCGGCGCGGTGCCGGATCGCCTGCACGCCGAGGTAGACGACGTACGCCGCACCCGCGACCTTGAGGACGAGGTACGCCTGGGCGCTCGCGGCGACGACGGCGCCGAGGCCGACGGCCACGAGCAGGACCTGGGTGGTGATGCCGAGGGCGTTGCCGAGCACGGACAGGAGCGCGTCGCGACGCCCGACGGTCAGGGCCCGGCCGATCGTGAACAGCAGGCTCGGACCCGGGAGCTGGATGAACAACGCGCTCGCGATCACGAAGGCGAGCCACTGGCTGGTGGTCGGCACCGGCCCAGTGTCGCAGCCGGCGCCGGAGGCCCGCACCGCATTTGCCTGCCTTACTCCAGTAAGCATCCCTTATGATGGCAAGCATGAGCCTGACCGAGCGCGAGCGCGAGATCGTCGCCCTGCTGCGACGTGACCCGCTGCTCGGCTCCGAGGCGATCGCCGCGGCGCTCGGCACCACCCGCACCGCGGTCAACGTGCACCTGTCCAACCTCGGCAAGAAGGGCGTGATCCTCGGGCGCGGCTACGTGCTCAGCGAGGAGCCCGCCGTCGTCGTGGTCGGCGGCGCCAACATGGACGTGAAGGCGCGCAGCACGCGCACCGCCGTTCCCGCCACCAGCAACCCCGGCACCGGGTCGATGGCCGCGGGCGGCGTCGGGCGCAACATCGCCGAGAACCTCGCCCGCCTCGGCACCCGCACCCACCTGGTCGCGGCGATCGGCAGCGACGGCCTCGGCGACCAGGTGCTCGCCGCGACGTCCGGCGCCGGCGTCCACGTCGAGCACGTACGCCGCTCCGCGCGGTCGACCGGCACCTACACCGCCGTGCTCGACGCCGACGGCGAGCTGGTCGTCGCGGTCGCGGACATGGCCGCCACCGACGAGCTGGCGCCGGAGCAGGTCAACGCCGCACGCGACCTGGTCGCCGCCGCGTCGCTCGTCGTGCTGGACGGCAACCTGTCGACCGCGACGCTCGCGTTCGCGCTCGACCTCGCCACCCAGGCCGGCGTCCGGGTGCTCCTGGAGCCGGTGAGCGTCCCGAAGGCCGCCGCCCTCGCGCATCTCGTCACCGCGGACCGGCCGCTCTACGCGGTCACCCCCAACCGCGACGAGCTCGCCGCGCTCACCGACCTGCCGACCCGCACCGACCGCCAGGTCGCGACCGCCGCCCGGGCCCTGCACGACCGCGGGGTCGAGCTCGTGTGGGTGCGGCTCGGCCGCGACGGCTCGCTCTTGAGTACGGCGTCCGGCGCGACCGCGCTGCCCGTCGTGCCGGCCGAGGTCGCTGACGTCACCGGCGCCGGCGACGCGATGCTCGCGGCGTTCTGCCACGCGCTGCTGACCGGGGCGGACCCGGTCGACGCCGCGGCGTACGGCCACGCGGCGGCCGCCCTGACCGTCGCCAGCCCCCACACCGTCCGACCCGACCTCACCGACCGACTCGTCAGGAGCCTCTTGTGACGCACCCGCTACTCACCGTGACCGACGAGGTCGCCACCGCGCTCGCCGAGGGGGCCCCGGTCGTCGCGCTCGAGAGCACGATCATCAGCCACGGCATGCCGTACCCGCAGAACGTCGCCATGGCGGTCGAGGTCGAGGGCATCATCCGCGAGAACGGCGCCGTCCCGGCGACCATCGCGGTGCTCGACGGCAAGCCCCGGATCGGGCTGTCGCCCGACGACCTCGAGCTGCTCGCCAGCCACGGCGACGTGACCAAGGTGAGCGTGCGCGACCTGCCGTTCGTCGTCGCCCGCGGCACCCACGGCGCCACCACGGTCGCGGCGACCATGCGGCTCGCGGCGCTCGCCGGCATCCGCACGTTCGTCACCGGCGGGCTCGGCGGCGTGCACCGGGGCGCCCAGCAGACGTTCGACGTCTCCGCCGACCTCACCGAGCTGGGGACGACGGACGTCGCGGTCGTGTCCGCCGGCGTGAAGTCGATCCTCGACATCGGGCTCACCCTCGAGACCCTGGAGACGCTGGGGGTGCCGGTGCTGGCGTTCGGCAGCGACGAGTTCCCGTCGTTCTACTCCCGCTCCAGCGGGCACGCCGCCCCGATGCGGGTCGACACGGCCGCGGAGGTCGCCGCGGTGATGTCGTCGAAGTGGGCGCTCGGCATCGCCGGTGGGATCGTCATCGCGAACCCGATCCCCGCCGAGGACGAGATCCCCGCCGACGAGATCGGCGTGATCATCGAGCAGGCGCTCGGGGACATGGACGCGCTCGGCATCCACGGCAAGGACGCAACGCCGTACCTCCTCGGCCGGATCGTCGAGATCACCGGCGGCGCCTCGCTGACCGCGAACATCGCGCTGGTGCGGCACAACGCGCGGCTGGGCGCCGCGATCGCTGCGGAATTCGCAGCACTCTGAGGTATCTGACGGGCGACATCGGCACTCCTCCCGATGTCAACGCACTACCTCAGCAGTGAATGTGGAGCCCATGAACCCGCTCAGCGCCAACCCCGTCACCGTCCTCCAGGCCGCCCGCGCCGCCCGTTCGCGCACCGAGGTCCGCGGCAGCCGCGACCGCGCGGTCCGCGCCGCCCGCTCCGCGCGCCAGGCGCTGGAGCGGGTCGAGCGCTAGACAGATTTGCGAATCTGTCTCACGATGGGCCGGTGCCCTACCGCCCCGGAACCGCCGACACCTGGGCCGAGCCGTGGCCGATGTACGCCGACCTGCGCGACCACGACCCGGTGCACCACGTCGAGCGTTCCGGAGGGCGCGACTACGTCGTCCTCAGCCGGCACGCCGACGTGCTCGAGGCCGCGGTCGACACCGCGACGTACTCCTCCGCCCAGGGCCTGACCGTCGAGTACGACGAGCTGGAGACCGTCGGCCTCGCCGACAACCGGCCGCTGGTGATGCTCGACCCGCCGGACCACACGGCGTTCCGCAAGCTGGTCGCCCGCGGGTTCACGCCGCGCCAGGTGCGGACGCTGGAGCCCGAGGTCCGCGCGTTCGCGGTCGAACGGCTCGAACGGCTGCGCGCCGAGGGTGGCGGCGACATCGTCGAGGCGTTGTTCAAGCCGCTGCCGAGCATGGTGGTCGCGCACTACCTGGGAGTCCCGGCCGACGGGCGCGAGCGGTTCGACGACTGGACCCACGCGATCGTCTCGGCCAGCTCCGCGGGCGAGATCGCCGCCGCCACCGACGCGCTCACCGAGATGATGGGCTACTTCACCGAGCTGATCGGTCGTCGTCGGGTCGAGCCCGGCGACGACACCGTCTCGCACCTGGTCGCCGCCGGCGTCGGGGACGACGACCGCGGCCTGCTCTCGATCCTCGCCTACGTCTTCACGGTCGTCACCGGCGGCAACGACACCACCACCGGGATGCTCGGCGGCACCGTCCAGCTGCTCGAGACCGACCGCGACCAGCGCACGCTCCTGCTCGACGACCCCGCCCTCGTCGGCGACGCCGTGGAGGAGCTGCTGCGGCTGACCTCGCCCGTGCAGGGCCTCGCCCGTACGACGACCCGCGACGTCGAGCTGCACGGCACGACGATCCCCGCCGGGCGCCGCGTCCTGCTGCTGTACGGCGCCGCCAACCGGGACCCGCGCCGCTACGGCCCCGACGCCGACGACCTCGACGTACGCCGGAGGCCGACGCAGATCCTGACCTTCAGCCACGGCAGCCACCACTGCCTCGGTGCGGCGGCCGCGCGGCTGCAGGCCCGGGTCGCGATCGAGGAGCTGCTCGCGCGCTGCCCCGACTACACCGTCGACCTCGAGGGCGTCGAGTGGGCGCCCGGCCCGTACGTGCGGCGCCCCACGACCGTCCCCTTCACGCCGTGAACGCCGAGGTCATCCTCGACGCAGCGGCCGCCCTGTTCGCCGAGCGCGGGGTGAATGCGGTCGGCATGGGCGAGGTCGCGGCGGCCGCGGGCTGCTCGCGCGCGACGCTCTACCGCTACTTCCCCGACCGGCACGCGCTGCACGTCGCGTTCGTGCAGCGCGAGGCCCGCCGGATCGGCGCGCTGCTGCCGACCGACCCCACGGGCAACGTGGTGGAGGCGATCCTCACCGCGGTGCGCGAGGTGCGCGCCCGGCCCGAGCTGATCGCGTGGTTCGGCGCCGCCGACGCCGGGACCACCGCCGAGCTCGCCCAGTCCGAGGCCGTGATCGGGACGTTCGGCGACCCGGACACCGCGCGCTGGCTGGTCCGGGTGATCGTCTCGCTGCTGATCGTGCCCGGCCGCGACGCCGCCGACGAGCGCGCGATGCTCGAGCGGTTCGTCCTGCCGGTCTTGTAGGGCAGTCTTCATCCATGCACTTCGTGGGGATCGACCTGGCCTGGGGACAGAAGCAGCGCACCGGCCTCGCGGTCCTCGACCAGGACGGGCACCTGGTGCACATCTCCAGCGTGCACACCGACGAGGAGATCCGCGACGCGCTCACGCCGTACGTCGCCGGTCCCTGCGTCGTGGGCATCGACGCTCCGCTGATCGTCACCAACGCCACCGGGTCGCGCGCCGCGGAGCAGGAGCTCAACAAGGACTTCCAGCGGTTCCAGGCCGGCGCGCACCCGTCGAACACCGGCAAGCCCGAGTTCGCCGGCGGCGTCACCCGCGGCGCGACCATCTGCCGGATGCTCCGCCTCGACATGGACCCCCGCTCGGGGCGCGAGCGCCGGGCGATCGAGGTGTACCCGCACCCGGCGACCGTCGTGCTGTTCGGGCTGTCGATGACGCTCAAGTACAAGTCGAAGCCCGGGCGCACCCTCGACTCGATGCGCGCTGCGCTCCTCACGCTGATGCAGCACGTCGAGCAGGTCGTGCCGCCGGACCCGACCTGGCGCGACCTGCGCGCCCAGGTCGAGAACGCCACCACCAAGGCCGAGCTCGGCCGCGCCGAGGACCAGGTGGACGCCGTCGTGTGCGCGTACGTCGCGCTGTTCGCGCACCGCTGGCCGGCCCGGGTCACGACGTACGGCTCCTTCGAGAGCGGCTACATCGTCACGCCCACGCTGAGCGACGCCCACGGGGAGATCAGGCGCGCGGTCGAGGAGTACGAGCGGATCCAGCCCGGCCTGGTCGAGATCGCCGACGAGTACGTCGCGCTGGTGACCTCGATCCTCGACGAGGCCGGCATCAACTACCTGACCGTGACCGGACGGGCCAAGAGCGTCGAGTCGTTCGCGGCCAAGGCGGCGCGGACCGTCGACGGCCTGTGGGCGTACGCCGACCCGCTGCGCGAGATCGGCGACCAGGTCGGCGTCCGCGTCATCACCTACGTGCGGGCGGACGTCGCCGCGGTCGCGGACGTGCTCGGCGCCCAGCTGCGGGTGCTCGACGACCGGGACCTGGGCCAGGAGACCGCGAGCGAGGGGCGGTTCGGGTACGCCAGCCGGCACCTGCAGGTCAGCCGCGACGGCGGCCCGGTCGCGCAGGTGCAGGTGCGCACGGTGCTCCAGCACGCGTGGGCGGAGTTCGAGCACGACATCCGCTACAAGGGCGCGGTTCCCGCCGAGCACGCCCGTGACTTCGACCGGCGGTTCACGCTCGCGGCGGGGCTGCTGGAGCTCGCGGACCAGGAGTTCACGACGATCCGCGACCGGCTGCGCGGCGGGTCCTTCGAGGACCTCGACGGTGGCGCGCGGATCAGCCCGCGCGAGCTGGCGGCGTACCTCGCCGGTCAGTACGACGACGCCGAGTGGTCGCGCACCGACCACTACGACTGGATCGCGGGGCTGCTGCCCGACCTGGGCATCGACACGCTCAGCGAGCTCGGCGAGGTGCTCGCCCGCGTCGACGTCGACGGGCTCGCCGCCAAGATGGACTACCGCTACCCGCCCGGCGCCGTCCGCCGTCTCGACGACGCCCTGCTCGCGGCGTTCGGCGATCGCTACGTCGTGCTGCCCGGCAACGAGCACCGCGTGGCGCTGCTCCGGACCAGGCTGGAGAAGATGACCGGTTGACGTCGGTGGGACTGGCTACTGTCGAGGCATGACACCGGCAGAGATCTACATCGACGCCCTCGAGCGGGTCCTCGAGAACGGCCTGGCCGTGGTCGACGGGCTCACCGAGGACCAGCTCGCGCACCGTCCGGCCCCGGACGCCAACTCCATCGCCTGGCTGGTCTGGCACCTCACCCGCGTGCAGGACTCCCACGTCGCGCCGCTCGCCGGCACCGACGAGGTGTGGACCCGCGACGGCTGGGCCGACCGCTTCGGCCTCGACCTGGATCCCTCCGACCACGGCTACGGGCACACCAGCGAGCAGGTCGCGAAGGTGCGCGCGAGCGCCGACCTGCTGGCGGGCTACCTGCGCGCCACCCACGAGGCGACCGTCGCCTACCTGCGCACGCTGACCGAGGCCGACCTCGACGACGTCGTCGACGAGAGCTGGGACCCGCCGGTCACCCGGGGCGTGCGGCTGGTCAGCGTCGTCGACGACGACGCGCAGCACGTCGGCCAGGCGGCGTACGTCCGCGGCCTCCTCTAGGGCTGGTACGGCGGCGCCACGCCCCAGCCCCAGCGCGGGACCGGGGCGTGCTCCACCACGTCGGCGCCCGGCTGGGAGTTCTGCACCGCCAGCCGGGTGCCCCACTCGAGGTAGCCGACCAGCGCCGCGCGGAACTCCGGGTCGTCCGGGAGCTGCGCGTCGTCGGCGGCCAGGCTCATCGTCGACGCGAACCGGTGCCGCTGCTCGGCGGTGATGCTCAGCCCGACGTGGTGCGCGAGCATCCGCTCGTACCCGCCGTGGTCACGGGTGTAGGCGTCTGGTCCGCCGAACACCTCCGACCACCACGCCGTCACGTGGTCACGGTGCTCCTCGGAGACCCCTCCGGGGAAGAACGCCGTCAGCAGCTCGTCGCGCTCGACCCGGTCGTAGAAGCAGTCGATGAGCCGGCGGATCGCGGCGCGCCCGCCCGCCCAGTCGTAGAGGGTGGGGACGTCCGCGGCCACGAGGCGAGCGTACTCACCAGGGCGAGGGCTCGAAGTCCTTGAGGAAGTGACCGTAGAGATCTTCGCCGGCCTCGCCGCGCACGATCGGGTCGTAGACGCGCGCCGCGCCGTCGACCAGGTCGAGCGGGGCGTGCCAGCCCTCGGCCGCGATCCGCAGCTTCTCCTGGTGCGGCCGCTCGTCGGTGATCCAGCCGGTGTCCACGGCGTTCATCAGGATCTGGTCGGTCTCGAACATCTCGCCGGCGCTGGTGCGGGTCAGCATGTTCAGCGCCGCCTTCGCCATGTTGGTGTGCGGGTGGCCCGGCCCCTTGTAGCGACGGCCGCCGAACTGACCTTCCATCGCCGAGACGTTCACGATGTAGGTGCGTCGCGCCGAGGACGCGCGCAGCGAGGCGCGCAGCCGCGAGACGAGCAGGAACGGCGCGGTCGCGTTGCACAGCTGCACCTCGAGCAGCTCGAGCGGGTCGACCTCCTCGACGGTCTGGGTCCAGGAGTTCGTCGTCTGCAGGTCGGGCAGCAGGCCTCCGGCGTCGACCGCCGTGCCGGCGAGGTGCGCCTCGAGGCTGGCGTTGCCGGCCTTCAGCGCGAGCGCCGTGATCGAGGCCGGGGTGTGCGCGGGCGTCTCGTGGTGGGCGACCGCGTGCTTCTTCAGGGTGCCCGCGATGGCGGCGGGGTGGGCGTCGCTGATGTGGTCGAACGACACGATCTCCGGCAGCACCGTGCCGGTCGGCAGCGGCGCGTTCTCGGCCTCGACGAGCGGCGCGTACGAGCCCGGGCTGCGCCGTACGGTCTGGCAGGCGTTGTTGATGAGGATGTCGAGCGGGCCGGCCGCGGCGACCTCGTCGGCGAGCGCGATCACCTGGGTGGGGTCGCGCAGGTCGATGCCGACGATCTTGAGCCGGTCGATCCAGTCCGCGCTGTCCTCGAGTGCGGAGAACCGGCGTACGGCGTCGTGGGGGAAGCGGGTCGTGATCGTCGTGTGCGCGCCGTCGCGGAGCAGCCGGAGCGCGATGTACATGCCGATCTTGGCGCGGCCTCCGGTCAGCAGCGCGCGGCGTCCGGTGAGGTCGGTGCCCTGGTCGCGCTTGGCGTGCGACATCGCGGCGCAGCTCGGACAGAGGTAGTGGTAGAACGCGTCGACGAGCGTGTAGTCGTTCTTGCAGATGTAGCAGCCGCGCGGGTTGATCAGCTCACCGGCGAACGCACCCGGCGCATTCGAGACCAGCGGGATGCCCAGTGTCTCGTCGTCGATCCGCATCGGCGACCCGGTCGCGGTGCGCTCGGTGATCTCGCGGTCGTGGGCGAGCTCCGCGGCCCGCTTGCGCATCCGGCGCTCGGCCTTCAGGGCCTTGTACATGTGCGAGGCCGCCCGCTTGACCGCCACGCGGTCGGGGTGGTCCTCGTCGAGGTGGTGCAGCTGGCCGAGCACGCGGATGGTGGTGGCCAGGTCGTCAGGGTCGATCACTGGGTGATGGTAGGTGTCCGGGTGATCCGGTACCGAATGAACGACGGCACCGCGACCGCCGCGACCATGGTGCCGACGATCACCAGGATGCCGCCGCCCGCGGCCGCGGCCGCCGTACCCACCATCGCGGCGCTGGCGCCGTGCACGACGTCCGCGATGCGTGGCCCGCCGGCGACGACCACGATGAAGATGCCCTGGAGCCGCCCACGTACCGCGTCGTCGGCGGCGCTCTGGAGCATGCTGGTGCGGAAGGCGGCCGACGCCATGTCGGCCGCTCCTCCGACCACCAGCATCAGCAGCGCGACCAGCAGCATCGCCTGCTGCCACTGGTCAGCCAGCGCGACCGCCACGCCGAAGCCGGTCATCGCGGCACCCCAGATCAGGATGCAGACGATCACCGCGTAGCCCTGCCGGTCGACCCGCGAGACCCAGCCCGAGAAGATGCCGCCGATCACCGCGCCGGCGGGGATCGCCGCGAACAGCAGGGCGAACACCAGCCCGCCCTCGTCCGGGCCGTTGAACGAGGTGTGCGCGATCTCCGGGAACAGCGCCCGCGGCATGCCGAAGACCATCGCGATCAGGTCGACGACGAACGACATCATCAGCACCGGGTGGCCGCGCAGGTATCGGAAGCCCTCGATCACCGAGCGCAGCCCCGGCGTGCCCTTCATCGCAGCCTCGACCGGCAGCCTCGGGAGGCGGACGACCGCGCCGAGCGTCGCGAACAGCGAGAGCGTGTCGATCAGGTACAGCCAGCTGAACCCGATCACCGGGATCAGCACGCCCGCCAGCAGCGGGCCACCGATGGCGCCGGCCGTGAACAGCGTCATGTTCAGCGAGTTCGCCGCCGGCAGCAGCTCCGCGGGGAGCAGCTTGGGCAGGATCGCGCTGCGGGTCGGCTGGTTGACCGCGAAGAACGCCTGCTGCACCGAGAACAGCCCGAGCAGCAGCCACACGTCGGTGTTGCCCAGCGCGGCCTGGACCCAGAACAGCGCGCTAGTCCCGATCAGGCCGGTGGTCGTGCAGATCATCAGGGTGCGCCGGTCGAAGTGGTCGGCGAGCGCGCCGCCCCACAGCCCGAAGACGACCAGCGGCACCAGCCCGAACAGGCCGGTCAGGCCGACGTACGCCGACGATCCCGTCATCTGGTAGATCTGCGCCGGCACCGCCACCACGGTCAGCTGCGCGCCGACGACCGTGATGATGTTCGCGAGCCAGAGCCGGCGGAAGTGGTCGTTGCGCAGGGGACGGGTGTCGGCCATCAGGTCCCGGAGTCTGCGCACGATGCCCCAACCTAATGACCGATGAATCCTGTTCCGCCGCGAGGTCGAAAACGTGTGCCGCAGATCGACGTGGCGTACATGGAGAGGATCAACCGATGAGCGTGGAGCCCAAGGTCAGCGGACCGGCGTCGTACTTCCCGTCGATCGAGAAGAAGTACGGCCGGCCGATCGCGGAGTGGCAGGCGGTGGTCCGCTCGGCGCCCCGCTACGGCGACGGTGCGAGGCACTCGGACCTGGTCGCGCTGCTCAAGGACGAGCACGGCATGGGCCACGGCCACGCGAACGCCGTCGTCGCGTACACGCTCGCCGAGGACCGCACCGAAGACAAGGCCTGACGCCGGCCGGGCTACTCGATGCCCGCGACCCGGTCGAGGTGCTGGAGCAGCTCGTGGGCGGCCAGCTCCACCTGCTTGTGCCGCCACTCCGCGGCCCGGTAGACACACGCGATCAGGCCGGAGCGGTGCACCCGGCGCAGGTCGCCGTACCCGAACGCGTAGCGCGCCTTGGTCTCGTCGTTCGCGCCCTCGGTGAGGCCGAGGTGCCAGGCGGCGTACTCGTCCCACGAGTGCCGCTCGAGGTAGGCGTTCTGCGCGGCGGCGTCCGGCTGGACCTCGCCCCAGTCGCTGTCGAGGACGTACTGGCGCTTGTCGATCATCGAGCGCGCGTGGGCGACGGCGTCGGGGTTGACCGCGTACGTCGCCATCGCCGTCCTCCGGTCAGCAGACGCCGGAGTCGGGGCGGCCCAGGAGCCGGTCGGCGAGCAGGTCGCACCACTGGCCGGACGGGGGCCCGCCGTTGACCTGGCCGTCGGACTCGCCGGGGTGCTTCACCCAGAGCCGGCCGTCGAACGGGCCCTGGAACAGCAGCCGCGGCGGCTGACCGACGCGGGCCCAGACCGGGTTCAGGACCTGGTCGTCCTGCGGCCCGCCGTTCGCTCCGTTGCGCGAGGTGTCGACGACGTAGTGCTTGCCCCTGATCCCGAGCTTGCGCAGGCCGCGCAGCAGGGTCTCGGCGTACTTCTTCTCCGACCCGGTGGTGCGGAAGTTCGAGACGTTGGTGCTGAATCCGCGGATGTACTGGATGCCCGCCTGCTTCAGGAACGCCGGGCGGTCGTCGTACGGGGTCCAGTTCGAGTGCCCCGCGTCGAGGTAGACCCAGGCGTCGGTCTTGCCGAGCACCTTGTTGGCGAAGCGCAGCATCGCCTGCCAGCCCTCGGGCTTGGTCGGGCAGGCGGCCACCGAGCTGCTGAACAGCGGGAGCGCGTCGGGCTCCACCACCACGATCGCGGTCTGGTTGCGCACGCCGGCCGCGACCTGCTTGATCCAGGCGCGGTACTGCGCGGCCGTCTGCAGGGCTCCGCCGGAGGAGTGGCTGCCGCAGTCCCGGCCGGGGATGCCGTAGATGACCAGCATCGGGGTCTTGTTCGCGTCGAGCGCGCGCCGCGTGTAGTCGCGGACGATGTCGCGCACCCACGGGGTGCCGTACGCCTCGGGGATGATCCACAACGCCTGGGCGTAGCTGCCGATCTGGTTGCGGTAGACCGGCTCCTGGTTGGCCGCCGGCATCAGGGAGTCGACGAACAGCCCGCGCGACGTGCGTGGGTCCTTGCCCTGCTTCGAGGCCTCGGCGTGGTCGGCGGCCGGGGCGTCCGCGACGGCGACGGCACCCGTCACGCTGAGCGCGACGGCGGCGACGAGCGCGCCGAGGCGCAGCGACAGGGACCGGGTGAGCACGCCCTCAGGGTACGGGCTGGTCGTCCTCGCGCGGGCCGAAGATGCCCAGCTCGTCGAGCTGGTCCGGCGACAGCGCCAGCCCCCAGGCCCGCATCTGCTGACGGGACCGGCGCGAGAACAGCGCGCGGAACAGCTCGTAGTCGTCGACGTGGTCCGGCACCTCGGCACCGCCGAGCTTGTACGGCGCGACGTTGTCGAACACCTTGCGCCACAGCGGCTCGGGGAGCCGGCCCAGGCCGAGCGCCTCGTGGAGGTCGGCGTGGTGGACGGCGATGTCCCAGACGATCGCCGGCCGCGGGTTGTCGATGGTCGAGGCGCCGACCGCGTCCTGGTTGGCCTTCATCTCCGCGGTCAGCTCCGCGACCGGCAGGCCGGCCCGCTCGGAGACGTGCCGGGCGGTCCACGCGGGGCCGGGCGCGCCGTCCATCCGCTCGGTCACCGCGTCGGCGGGCCCACCGGCGAGGTGCGCGAACACGTCGTGGACCGTCCAGGCCGGGGTGCCGGGCACCGTGGTCGCGAGCTGCTCGTCGGTCAGCTCGGCGCCCAGCGCGGTGAGCGCCGCGACGTTGGCGCGGTAGACCTCGTCCCAGGTGGTCGTCATGCGCCCATCCTCACTCGCCGGCCGCGGGCTCGAACAGGCAGAACGGGTGGCCGGCCGGGTCGACCAGCACGCGGACGTCGTCCTGCGGCTGCTCGTCGGCGAGGCTGGCGCCGAGCGCTTGGGCGCGGGCGACCCCGGCGGCCAGGTCGCTGACGCCGATGTCGAGGTGCACCTGCATCTGCTGGTCACCCGGGCCGGACGGCCACGTCGGCGGCACGTGCCCGTCCTCGAGCTGGAACGACAGGCCCGCACCCTGTGGCGAGCGGAGCACCACCCACTCGGGCTGCTCGACACGGACCTCCCAGTCGAGCAGGTCACGGTAGAAGCCGGCCAGACCCCGCGGGTCCGAGCTGCCGAGGACGGTCGAGGACAGGGTGAACTGCGGAGTCGACATGTGTGTCACCGTAGGCATCGGGAAAGGAGTTCGGGAAGGCTGTCGTATCGCCGCCCGCTCGTTCGTGGAGATGGTGTCAGGCCGACCAGGCCCCCGATCCAGGAGGATTCCGATGACCCAGTACATGCTCTCCGTGCACCACCGCGTCGGCGACCCGGTCCCGTCCGAGGACGAGATCCAGCCGATCTTCGAGGCGGTCGACCGCTTCAACAACAAGATCACCGCCGAGGGGATCTGGGTGTTCGGTGGCGGCCTCGAGCCGAGGGAGACCGCGGTCACCGTCGACAACACCGGCGCCGAGGCGGTCGTCAGCGACGGCCCGTTCGCCGAGTCCAAGGAGTGGCTGGGCGGCTTCTGGGTGATCGAGGCGCCCGACCTCGAGACCGCGGTGGCGCTGGCCAAGGAGGCGTCCGCCGCGTGCGCCGGTCAGGTCGAGGTCCGGCCGTTCCAGGCCGAATGAACGCGCACGAGGCGATCGAACGGATCTACCGCGAGGAGTACGGCCGCGTGGTCGCCTCCCTCGTACGTCGCTTCGGCGACATCGACATCGCCGAGGAGGCGGCCGGTGAGGCGCTCCTCGTGGCGATGGAGCGCTGGCCCGAGGACGGCGTACCGCCGAACCCCGGCGGCTGGCTCACCACCACCGCGGGACGCCGGGCCATCGACCGGATCCGCCGTGAGTCGCACCGCGACGCGAAGCACCAGGCGGCACTCATGATCGAGGACGACACCCCCCACGAGCCGACCGGCATCGTGGAGGACGACAGGCTGCGGCTGATCTTCACCTGCTGCCACCCGGCGCTCGCGCCGGAGGTGCGGGTGGCGCTGACGCTGCGGCTGCTCGGCGGCCTGACCGTCGCCGAGATCGCGCAAGCCTTCCTGGTGCCCGAGACCACGATGGCGCAGCGGATCACGCGGGCGAAGAAGAAGATCAAGGACGCCAACATCCCCTACCGCGTCCCCGCGCCCGAGGACCTGACCGCGCGCCTGGGCGGGGTGCTCGCGGTGGTCTACCTGGTCTTCAACGAGGGCTACCTGGCCAGCTCGAGCGGTGCGCCGATCCGCGAGGAGCTGACCGCCGAGGCGATCCGGCTCGGGCGGATCCTGCGGACGCTGCTCCCGGACGAGCCCGAGGTCGCCGGCCTGCTCGCGCTGATGCTGCTCACCGAGGCGCGGCGCCGCACCCGCGTCGCCGGCGGCGAGCTGATCCCGCTGCACGAGCAGGACCGCGGCGGCTGGGACCGCGAGCTGATCGCCGAGGGCCATGCGCTGGTGCGCGAGTGCCTGGCCCGCAACCGGCCCGGCCAGTACCAGCTGCTCGCGGCGGTCAACGCCGTCCACACCGACGCCCCTGCGGCCGGTGACACCGACTGGTCCCAGATCGCCGCGCTCTACGGCCAGCTGTACGCGATCGCGCCGACCCCGATCGTCGCGCTCAACCGCGCGGTCGCGGTCGCCGAGCTCGACGGCCCGGAGGTGGCGCTGGCCGAGGTCGACCGGTTGCAGCTGACGACGTACCACGCCTGGCACGCGACCCGTGCGGACCTGCTCCGGCGGCTGGGCCGGAGCGCGGAGGCGCGGGCGGCGTACGACGCGGCGATCTCGGCGACCGAGAACGAGGCCGAGCGCGCCTACCTCTCCCGGAGGCGTGGCAGTCTGGCGCCATGACGGTCGCCCCGCTCGCGCTGCCCTCGTCCGACACCGCCGAGGACTGGGTCGCGGCCCGGACCCGGGACGGTCTCGCGGAGGTGCGCCGCCTCGTCGAGGAGCTGCGTGAGCACCCGCCCGGTGACGCGCTCGCGACGCTGCGCCGGTGGGACGAGGTCTCGCTGGCGCTGAGCAACATCGCGGTCGTGGCGTCGCTGTTCGCCAACGTCCACCCCGCCGAGCCCGTGCGCACCGGTGCCGAGCAGGCCGAGGTCGAGGTGGACCGGCTGGTCACCGAGCTGCGCCAGGACCGCCGGCTGTACGACGTGTTCGCCGGGCTGGACCCGGCGGGGCTCGACCCCGTCGCCGCGCGCCTGCTGACCAAGACGCTGGACGACTTCCGGCGCTCCGGGGTCGACCTCGATGACCAGACCCGGGCCCGGCTGGCCCAGATCAACGAGCGGCTCACCGAGGTCGGCCAGGAGTTCAGCCGCGCGATCCGCGACGACGTCCGCACGGTCCGCGTGACCCCGGACCGGCTGGCCGGGCTGCCGCAGGACTGGCTCGACGCCCACCCGGTGGACGACGAGGGGCTGGTGACGGTGACGACCGACTACCCCGACGCCCTGCCGGTGCGGATGTTCGCGCACGACGCCGCGGTGCGCCGCGACATCACGATCGCGTTCCTCCAGCGCGGCTGGCCCGAGAACGAGCCGCGGCTGCAGGAGATGTTCGCGCTGCGGCACGAGCTCGCGAACCTGGTCGGGTACGCCGACTGGGCGTCGTACGACGCCGACGTGAAGATGATCGGGAAGGGCCCGGCGATCCCGGAGTTCATCGACCGGATCGCCGACGTCGCCGACGAGCCGATGCGCCGCGACCTCGAGGTGCTGCTCGAGCGCTACCGGCGCGACGTCCCGGACGCGGCCGCGATCGACACCGCCGACTCCCTCTACTACGAGGAGCTCGTGCGCCGGGAGCGGCACGAGGTCGACGCGCAGGACGTGCGCCGCTACTTCGACTTCGCCCGGGTGCGCGAGGGGCTGCTCGAGGTGACCTCCCGCCTGTTCGGCGTGCGGTACGAGCCGGTGCCGGAGGCACCGGTCTGGCACGACGAGGTCGCGGCGTACGACGTCCACCGCGAGGGTGCGCGGATCGGCCGCATCTACCTCGACCTGCACCCGCGCGAGGGCAAGTACAAGCACGCCGCGCAGTTCACCCTCGCGAAGGGGCTGGCCGGGCGGCAGCTCGCCGAGGGCGTGCTGGTGTGCAACTTCTCGCGCGGGCTGATGGAGCACGACCACGTGGTCACGCTGTTCCACGAGTTCGGGCACCTCGTGCACCACGTGCTCGCCGGCGGCGGGGAGTGGACCCGCTTCTCCGGCGTCGCCACCGAGTGGGACTTCGTGGAGGCGCCGAGCCAGATGCTCGAGGAGTGGGCGTGGGACGCCGAGGTGCTGCGCACCTTCGCCCGGGACGAGAGCGGCGAGCCGATCCCCGCCGACCTGGTGGACCGGATGCGGGCCGCGGACGACTTCGGCAAGGGCTACCAGGCGCGGACCCAGATGTTCTACGCGGCGATGTCGTACCGGTTCCACACCGACCGGCCGGCCGACCTGACCGCGGCGACCCGGGAGCTGCAGGCGCGCTACGCACCGTTCCCGTACATCGAGGGCACCCACATGTTCGCCAGCTTCGGCCACCTCGGCGGCTACTCGTCGGCCTACTACACCTACATGTGGTCGCTGGTGATCGCCAAGGACCTCTTCTCCGCCTTCGACCCCGCCGACCACTTCGACGCCGCCGTCGCCGGGCGCTACCGCGACCGTGTCCTCGCTCCCGGCGGCTCCCGCGATGCTGCCGACCTGGTCGCCGACTTCCTCGGCCGGCCGTACACGTTCGACGCGTACGCCGCCTGGCTGGCGCGGTAGCGGGTCGTCGTCGGTTTCCCCGGTTCACCGGGGAATCCGGCACTTATCGGGGGTTGCAACCCCTGAGAAGTGCCAGTTTCCCCGGCCCACCGGGGATTCCGCCTTGCCTGCGCACCCGCCCCGGCGTACGCTCGCGATATATCGTGAACTGTCGGCGACAGTCGACCGACAGTCGACCGACAGTCGGACGCGATATCCCAGAACACGATGAACCGAAGGAGGTCCCGGGATGGGACAGCGAGGATTCGGTCGGCAGTGGGCCGGCCATGGAGAAGACCAGTGGAACCAGCACGGCCGCCGGCACGGCGGTCACGGTCACGGCGGCCCGCCGTGGGCCGCGGGCTGGAGCGGGTGGGGCCCGGCGGGCGCCGGCCGGCCGGGACCGCCGCCGTGGGTGGCGGGCCTGTTCGGGCTCGCCCAGGGTGATCGCCAGCGGGGACCGCGGGTCCGCCGCGGTGACGTCCGTTCGGCGATCCTCGACGTCGTGCGCACCGCGCAGTGGAACGGCGAGGACATCAACGGCTACCAGGTGATCCAGCAGATCGCCGAGCGCAGCAACGGCGCCTGGCGCCCGAGCCCGGGCTCGGTCTACCCGACCGTGCAGCAGCTCCAGGACGAGGGCCTGCTCGAGTCCGACGACACCCGCGGCCGCAAGACGCTGCGGCTGACCGAGGAGGGCGCGACGTACGTCGGCGAGCACGCCGACGAGCTGGCCGCGGTGTGGGCGCCCTTCGAGGAGCGCGAGACCGACGGCGCGGACGACGCGTTCCCCGACCTCAAGCCGGAGATCGGGCAGATGATGGGCGCGGTCTGGCAGATCATGACCACCGGCAGCGACCAGCAGCGCCGCGCCGCCGCCGACATCCTGGTCGACACGCGGCGCCGGCTCTACGGGCTGCTCGCGGACGGCGACCCGGCCGAGGACCCCGAGGACCTCGAGGACGGGTCGTGAACGACGGCCAGCTGCGCATCGGCGACGCCGAGCGCGAGCAGGCCGCGGCCGAGCTCGGCGAGCACTACGCGCAGGGTCGGCTGGGCGTCGAGGAGCACGCCGAACGGCTGGACCGGGTCTGGGTGGCGCGCACCCGCGCGGACCTGGGCCCGATCTTCCGCGACCTGCCCGGCCGGTACGGACCAGTGGTGCCCGTGCCGGCCGCGCCGGCGCGGCGTTCGTCGTACTGGTCGGGCGATGTGCGAACGTTCCGGCGCGGTCGCCCGGGCCCGTTCGTGCTGGTGCTCCTGGTGCTGCTCGCGCTCACCGTGGTCACCGACGTCCCGGTGATCCTGGCCGGCGGTCTGGTCGCGCTGTTCGTGCTGGCCAGGCGCCGGAGGTGCGATCGGGGTTCTAGACCATTGGCGTAGACCACCGTCGTAGACCAGTTTCTCGGTCACGCGGGGCCGACTTAGCCTTGGCAGACCGGACCGGGGGGACCGGGAGGAACGATCTCGGGAAGACGTGCTCACGCCCCATTTCCTGTCACATGCAAGGAGATCGTCATCATGACGGCCCACCCCAGGTACCGCCGACTCGTTGCGTTGGCTGCCGGCGCGCTCGTCGCTCCTCTCGCTCTGGTCGCCACGACCACGGCACCCGCTGACGCAGCACCGCAGAAGCACAAGCACGAGGTCTACATCTACAAGGTCGAGAAGAACCTCAAG
This sequence comes from Nocardioides caricicola, assembly GCF_039541135.1. Taxonomy (NCBI): domain Bacteria; kingdom Bacillati; phylum Actinomycetota; class Actinomycetes; order Propionibacteriales; family Nocardioidaceae; genus Nocardioides; species Nocardioides caricicola. The sequence goes on from NZ_BAABFQ010000006.1 coordinate 200,938, forward strand.
CTCGCCGGTGTCGGCACCGACACCATGGGCGACACCACCACTCCCTTCCTCCAGTGCAACGGTGGCGACATCGTGCTCGACGGCATGTGGATGGTGAAGAGCGTCGACCCGTACCACGCTCCGAACCCCGACCCGGACGAGGACCCCGACTTCCCGAGCACCAACACCAACGGCGGCAAGTACAACGACCTGCGCGACGTGTACGTGCTGGCGTCGTGGCCGGACGCCGACCCGCGCCGCTGGAACTTCGAGTTCGAGAACCGCGCGTACGGCGACGCCCAGGTGAAGATCTACGCCACCTGCGTCCGGGGCTTCACCGAGAAGTCCGGTGCCCCGAACCACAACCACCAGATCCTGGTGCGGCCGCTGACCACGCGGACGACCGACTTCACCCACTGGACCGGGCACCCGACCCTCGGACCCAACCGGTCGTACTACAGCTGGGGCGCCGGTGCGAGCACCGTCGACCCGACCGGGTGCGGCGCGGGTGAGTACTTCGTGGCACCCGGCTTCAAGATGACGGCCAGCATGCCGCAGAAGTACCACCGCCTCGTCGCGAGCTACCCGGCGGTCAACCCGGGTGCTCCGGGCCGCGGCTGGACGTGGGAGTTCGGCGAGAGCGTGCCGCTGTCGGTGTCGCCGACGAACCTGCCGAACATCAACCTGTACGGCAAGTGCATCTCCCGCAAGGTCGGTGCGAACCCGCACACCCACGCCCTCGCGATGAAGCACATGCCGAGCGCCGACGTCAGCACCGGCACCGGGGTCAACATCCCGGTCGGCGACCCGCGGTTCGTCGAGTACTCCTGCGACCAGGACGAGCCGGACTTCTTCGGCTACAAGGCCGCGGTGGGCTTCTTCTGGGTCGGCCACAACTGGCACCACAACTGGTTCCTCGGCATGGAGCCGCGGCCGAAGACCCGCGTGTTCGGGTTCTGGAACGCCGGTGCGGTCAGTGTGGAGACCCGATTCGGTGCTCTCTGCATCAACAGCAGGACTGCGAACCCGATCCTCTGATCGAGTCCCGCTGAGCAAGCTCTGATCCGAGCCCGTCCCGGCACTCCCGGGGCGGGCTCGGTCATTCCTCCCGAGCCCCCCGCCGGGCGGACCGTGCCTGACAGGAGTACGACCGCCCGGCGAGGTCTATCCGTGGTGCTCGTGGCAACCTCCACGAAGCAGGTGACCTCCTGAACGCAGATCGTCGAGCCCGCCGCAGGTACTGGCTGCTCATCCTCGCGCTCCTCGCCCCGGCGGTCGTGCTCCCGCTGTGGGTGCCGCTCTACGACCGGGCCGACCCGGAGCTGTTCGGGTTCCCCTTCTTCTTCTGGTTCCAGATGGCGATGATCGGCGTCGCGGTGGTGCTGACCTCACTGGCCCTGCTGGTCGCCGCCAAGGTCACCCGGCTCGACCGCGTCGCGCACGGGCTCGCGCCCGAGCCGCCGGAGCAGCGTTGAGCGGGGTCGACGGCGTCGCGTTCGGCGTCTCCGTCTTCCTGTTCCTCGTCGTCACCATCCTCGGCTTCGCCGCGACCCGCTGGCGGCGCGCGAAGTCGCTCGACAACCTCGACGAGTGGGGCCTCGGCGGCCGTGGCTTCGGCACGTTCGTCGCGTGGTTCCTGATCGGCGGCGACCTCTACACGGCGTACACGTTCGTGGCGGTCCCCGCGACGTTGTACGCCGGCAGCGTGGTCGGCTTCTTCGCGATCCCGTACGGGATCATCGCCTACCCGCTGGTGTTCCTCTTCTTCCCGCGGCTGTGGTCGGTCAGCCACCGGCACGGCTACGTCACCCCGGCCGACTTCGTGCAGGGCCGCTACGACAGCAGGGGACTGGCGCTGGCCATCGCGCTGACCGGGATCCTCGCGACGATGCCGTACATCGCGCTGCAGCTGGTGGGCATGCAGGTGGTGCTCGAGGTCATGGGCATCACCGCGCCCGGCGACAGCTGGCTCGTGAAGGACCTGCCGCTGTTCATCGCGTTCGGCTTCCTCGCCGCCTACACGTACAAGGCGGGCATGCGTGCGCCTGCGCTGATCGCGTTCGTGAAGGACGCGCTGATCTACATCGTGATCATCGTGGCGGTCATCTACATCCCGGCGCAGGTCGGCGGGTGGAGCCACGTGTTCGAGGCGGCCAACGACAGCTTCACCTCGTTCAACACCGACAACGCCGACGCGATCGCCGCGGGCCAGGCGAGCCCTCGGGGGATGATCCCGCCCGAGGCCGCGCACTGGGCCTACGCGTCGCTCGCGCTCGGCTCGGCCCTGGCGCTGTTCATGTACCCGCACTCGGTGACCGGCGTGCTGTCGACGCGCAGCCGGTCGGTCATCCGCCGCAACGCGGCTCTGCTGCCGGCGTACTCCGTGCTCCTCGGCCTGCTGTCCCTGCTGGGCTTCGTGGCGATCGCGGCCGGGGTGAAGGTCGAGAACCCGCAGCAGTCGGTGCCGCAGCTGTTCGAGGAGCAGTTCAGCCCGTGGTTCGCGGGCGTCGCGTTCGCGGCGATCGTGATCGGTGCACTCGTCCCGGCGGCGATCATGTCGATCGCGGCGGCGAACCTGTGGACCCGCAACGTCTACAAGGCGTACCTGAGACGCGACGCCACCCCCGCCCAGGAGGCGCAGCAGTCCAAGCTGGTCTCGCTGCTGGTGAAGGTCGGCGCGCTGGTGTTCGTGCTCGCGCTGTCGAAGGACTTCGCGATCAACCTCCAGCTGCTCGGCGGCGTCTGGATGCTGCAGACCCTGCCCGCGATCGTGCTCGGGCTGTACACCCGGTGGTTCCACCGGTGGGCGCTGCTCGCCGGGTGGGCGGTCGGCATGGCGTACGGCACCTGGCTGGCGTACGGCGTCTCCTCGCCGGTGAAGGAGCACTTCGGCGGACCGCTGGTCGAGTTCCCGTTCACGGACACCCTCGTCTACATCGCGGTCGTCGCGTTCCTCGCCAACCTGGTCGTCACGGTCGTGCTGACCGTCGTGCTGCGTGCGCTGAAGGTCGACCCGGGCGTCGACCAGACCCGGCCGCAGGACTTCCACGCGGACGCCGGCGATCCGGGCGTCGAGGAGGCACGCGAGCACGGGGCACCCGTTCACGCCTGACGGGGAGTGGGTACGGGCCGGTGGTCCGCCATGTCTCGGAGGTGTGTCGTGTCGTCACGAGGGCGCTGGGCCGTCGTCTACCTGCTTCTCGCACCGGCAGTGGTCCTGCCGCTGTGGGTCTCGCTCTACGACCGGACCGACCCGACCCTGTTCGGGTTCCCGTTCTTCTTCTGGTTCCAGTTCGCGCTGATCATCCTCGCGGTCGCGCTGACCGTGCCGGCGTACCTCATCGCCCAGGGCGCTGAGCGCGCCGACCGGGTGCGGCACGGCCTGCCCGCCGAGCCGCCGGTGACGGATCCCCCGGCGAAGGAGGAGCAGCCGTGATCGACAACGTGAACGGCGTCGTCCTCGGCGTCTTCGTCTTCCTGTTCCTGCTCGTCACCGTGCTCGGCTTCGCCGCCGCGCGGTGGCGCCGCGCCGACCTCGACAGCCTCGACGAGTGGGGTCTGGGCGGGCGTGGCTTCGGCACGTTCATCGCGTGGTTCCTCATCGGCGGCGACATCTACACGGCCTACACGTTCATCGCCGTGCCCGCCACGTTGTACGCCGGCAGCGCGGTCGGGTTCTTCGCGGTGCCGTACACGATCGTGGTCTACCCGCTGATCTTCCTGTTCCTCCCGCGGTTGTGGTCGGTCAGCCACCGGCACGGCTACGTCACCCCGGCCGACTTCGTGCAGGGCCGCTACGACAGCCGCGGCCTGGCGCTGGCCATCGCGCTGACCGGGATCCTCGCGACGATGCCGTACATCGCGCTCCAGCTGGTCGGCATGGAGGTCGTGCTGCAGGTGATGGGCATCGGGACCACCAGCGACAGCTGGTTCGTGAACCACCTGCCGCTGTTCATCGCGTTCACGGTGCTCGCGGCCTACACCTACTCCAGCGGCCTGCGCGCCCCCGCGCTGATCGCGTTCGTCAAGGACACCCTGATCTACATCGTGATCATCGTGGCCGTGCTCTACATCCCGTCGCAGGTGGGCGGCTGGGACCACATCTTCGCGACCGTGACCGAGTCGTTCGACACGTTCAACTCCGAGAACGCCGACGCGATCGCGGCCGGCGAGGCCACGCCGAAGGCGGTCATGCCACCCGACGTCGCCCAGTGGGCGTACGCCTCCCTGGCGCTGGGCTCCGCGCTCGCGCTGTTCATGTACCCGCACTCGGTGACCGGCGTCCTGTCCACGCGCAGCCGCTCGGTGATCCGCCGCAACGCGGCGCTGCTGCCGGCGTACTCCTTCCTGCTGGGGCTGCTCGCGCTGCTCGGCTTCGTGGCGATCGCTGCCGGGGTGAAGGTCGAGAACCCGCAGCAGTCGGTGCCGCAGCTGTTCGAGGAGCAGTTCAGCCCGTGGTTCGCGGGCGTGGCGTTCGCGGCGATCGTGATCGGCGCGCTGGTGCCGGCGGCGATCATGTCGATCGCGGCCGCGAACCTGTGGACCCGCAACGTCTACAAGGCCTTCATCAACCGCCACGCGACGCACGCCCAGGAGGCGACCCAGAGCAAGGTGGTCTCGCTGCTGGTGAAGTTCGGGGCGCTGGTGTTCGTGCTCGCCCTGTCGAAGGACTTCGCGATCAACCTCCAGCTGCTCGGTGGCGTCTGGATCCTGCAGACCCTGCCCGCGATCGTCATCGGGCTCTACACCCGGTGGCTGCACCGGTGGGCGCTGCTCGCCGGGTGGGCGGTCGGCATGGCGTACGGCACCTGGCTGGCGTACGGCGTCTCCTCGCCGGTGCAGGAGCACTTCGGCGGACCGCTGGTGAACTTCCCCGGCACCGAGACGAAGGTCTACATCGCGCTGATCGCGTTCCTGGCCAACCTGCTGGTCTGCGTCGTGCTCACGTTCGTCTTCCGCGCGATGAGCCTCGACGAGGGCGTCGACCAGACCCACCCCCAGGACTTCCACGCCGACATGGGTGACGCCGGGGTCGACCGCGAGCTCTCGCCGGAGACCGCCCCGCACGCCTGAGCGGTGGTGCTCCGCGCGATAGTCCCTCACGTTCTGGCTGCCGACACGCCGTAGCGGGCAGCCAAAACGTTAGGGACTATCGCGGGCGGCGGCGCAGCTCCACCGGCTGGCCGTCCTTAGGGAACGGTAGCGAGTGGTTGTTCATCGGGGCGACGTACGACGGGTCGACCGACCACTCGAAGTCGAGCAGGAGGTGGAACATCAGCGCGGTCACCTCGGAGCCCGCGAAGAACATGCCGAGGCACTTGTGCACCCCGCCGCCGAACGGCGCCCAGGCATAGCGGTGCGAGCGGTCCTCGCGGCGCTCGGGCGAGAACCGCTCGGGGTCGAACGTCTCGGGGTCGGTCCAGTACTCCTCCATCAGCTGGGCGTACTGGACACCCACGATGGCGAAGGTGTCCTTCGGGATCCGGGTGCCGAGGACCTCGGTGTCCTTCACGGCCTGACGCAGCACGACCGGCACCGGAGCCCGCAGCCGCAGCGACTCCTTCATCACCAGGTCGATCGAGGTCAGCGACTCGAGGTCGGCCAGCCCGGGCGCCGTACCGACCCGGGCGGCGAGCTCCTCGGCCTCGGCCCGGCAGCGCTGCTGCCACTGCGGGTGCTGGCCGAGGAACTGCATCATCGACGACAGCGTGATCGTCGACGTGTCGTGCGCGGCCATCATCAGGAAGATCATGTGGTTGACGACGTCGCGGTCGCTGAACCGCTCACCGTCCTCGGACTCGATGTGGCAGAGCACCGAGAACAGGTCGTCGGTCGCGGTCGCCCGCCGCTCGGGCAGGTAGGTGTTGAAGAACTCCTCGAGGTGGCGCCGTCCCTTCAGGCCGCGGTGCCAGCGCGTGAACGGGACGTCGGCGCGCACGATCGCGGCGGCGGACTGCACGCATGCGATGAACGACCGGTTGACCTGCTCCATCTCCGCGGCCGAGGTGTGGTCGGCGCCGCCCATGAACGTGTTCGTGGCGATGTCGAGCGTGAGGTCCTTGAGCGCCCAGTAGGCCTGGAAGTCCGGCTTCGGCGTCCACGTCGCGAGGCCGTTCGTGATCGCCGGGTGCATGGCGCCGACGTAGTTCTCCAGGCGGTCGCGGGTGAAGGCCTGCTGCATGATCCGCCGGTGCAGCAGGTGCTCGTCGAAGTCGAGGAACATCAGGCCGCGCCCGAAGAACGGTCCGACGAGGTAGGTCCAGGCCGGCCCGTTCGCCCACGCCTTGTCGGCGTTGCGCAGCGCGACCTCGACGGCGTCGGGCCCGAGCAGCATCACCCAGGTGTCCTTGCCGACCAGGCTCATCGGCGAGACCGGCCCGTAGCCGTCCCACTGCTTGCGGAACAGCGCCATCGGGTCACGGGCGTACTCCAGGCTCCGGCCGATCAGCGGCAGCCCCTTCGGCGGGGGCGGCAGCTCGCGCAGCGGGGTGCTGGTCGCCATGCCAGCACCGTACGTCGAGTCCCTCCGTCTAGTACAAGAGCTTGTTCACGAACGAGCTGGAGAAGACCCGCGCGGGATCGAGGATGTCCAGCATCTGCCGAGCTGAGTCCCAGTTGTCGTTGAGCGGCTGGCCGGCCCGGAACGTCGCAGGCACCTTCGCGTCGATCACGTCGTTCGACGTCCAGGCGCCCGACGCCGTGTAGCCCCAGCCCTTCGACCACTCGGGGCGTACGTCGGCGTACGTCGAGTAGTTGGCGTAGATCCACGACTCGATGTCGGCGTAGAACTCGTCGGCGTACGGCGTGCCCGGCAGCGTGAGGATGTCCAGCCACACCGCGCAGTCCCAGTCCGGCCGGTCCGGGCGCGGGCGGAGCGCGGACAGCTGCGGCGACCGCGTGGCGCCGACGTCGGACGGCTTGTCCAGGCCGGTCACCCGGATCTCGACGGGCCCGTTCATCGGGAACTTCCCCTGCTGGCGGTAGTCGTTGAGCCGCGTGGAGTAGCGGAACGTGAACTCCTGGATCACCCGCTGCACGTCGGAGCGCTTGCACACGATCGCGTAGCCGTTGGCGGTCACCCGCAGGGTCGACGGCCGCACGTAGAGCAGGAGGTTCTTCGACCAGCCCCAGATGTCGTAGGTGAACGTGGTGACCAGGCCGGCCGCGACGATGTTGTAGTTGTTGAGCCCGAAGTCCGGAGTCCCCGCGGGGTCACCGCGCACGATCGACTCGGCGAGGTCGAAGAAGAAGTCCGGCAGGTTGTCGCTGAACGTGTAGTTGTACGGGCTGTTCACCTGCCGCGACAGCAGCGGCTTGCTCGGCGCGACGCTCCACACCTTCAGCCACGGTTTCGGCGTGAACGGGAACCAGATCGCCTCCACCCGGCCGGCGGAGTTGAGGTAGCTGGAGAACGTCTTGCCGCCCGACCCGGCCGGTGCGAAGAGCTCGGTCGCGGGGATGTCGAACCAGCTCTGGCAGCGCAGCCGCTGGTTCGGCCCGGCCTGCAGGACGACCTCGGTCACGAACGCGCGTCCGACGTGCGCCATCAGCGCGCCGGCCTCGGGCGCGGTGCGGTCGTAGGTCTTGAGCACGTACGTCGACGTCGGGCCGTCCCAGACGACCGCGGTGACCTGCTGCACGAGGTTGCTGATGGAGCCATAGGTGTGGCCCGCGGGCTTGGTCTCCCCCGTCTTGGGGACCGCGGTGCCGTGGCCGTCGATCGCCAGCACGCCGCCGACCGTGAGGTCACCGGGCGCGGGGCAGGCGGTGACGCCGAGCCCCTTGGCCTCGAGCGCGGTCAGCAGCGCCTCCATCGTGGCGCCGGTCTGCACGCGCACCCGTGACGTCGCGGTGTCGACGGTGATCGCCTTGAGGTTGGTCTTGGTGTCGACGAGCACGACGTTCGCCGCGTCGCTGCCGTCGGCGGCCAGCGACAACGGCGACCAGTTGTGCGAGCTGCCCTTCGCGCGCAGCCGCCAGCCGTTGGCCCGCGCCCAGTTGGCGAGGGTGACGACCTGCGCCGCGCTGGCCGGCGTACACGTCCAGACGGCGTCGACGGCGATCGCGCCGGACCAGTTCTTGTAGGACTGCTGGAACAGCGGGATGCCGCTCGGGAAGGACGGCGGCGTCGGCAGCGCGGCGCTGGCGGCCGGGATCTGCTCGAAGGGGATCCAGGCCGCGACGCCCGCGGCTGCGGCTCCCTGGATCAGACGGCGCCGCGAGATGCCGGCGCGAGTGGACTCGCTCATGACGTTGTGCTCCCTCACCCTGGATCCCACATCCCTGGTGTGACGCGCGTCACTGTAACGAGTTCTAGTTTGTTCCGGCTCTGGTCCGAAGGGGTCATTTCCGACCCCAGGTCCGGGTCAGGGAAGGAGGCGTTCCAGCTGGTCGCGCAGGGCGCTCGCGCTGCGGCTGCCGGTGATCGAGCCGATCTCCTCACCGCCGGCGAAGACCTTCATCGTCGGGAGCCCGAGGACGCGGTACGCCGCGGCGGTCACCGGGTTCTCGTCAGCGTTCAGCGCGACCACGCGGACCCGGCCGTCGAGCTCGCCGGCGACCCGCTCGAGGACGGGCGCGAGCTGGTGGCACGGGCCGCACCAGGCGGCCCAGAAGTCGACCAGGACTGGGGTCTGGGAGCCGAGGACCTCCTCGGCGAAGGTCGCGTCGGTGACGGTGGGGAAGGCGGGGGCGTCGGTCTTCACACGTGCTCCTCGGTCGGGGTGAACAGGCAGCGAGGAGTCGAGCGTGCGGTCGCGTCGGCCAGCCGGGCGGCGAGCGTGTCGCGCCGGTCGGCGAGCTCGGTGAGCCGCCGGTCCAGGTCGGCGATCGCGGCCCGGTAGGTGTCCAGCGACGCCGGGCAGTCGTCCCCGGCCGCCATCCCTGCGTCCAGGCAGTCCAGGAACGGCCGGGTCTGCTCGGCCGGGATGCCGAGCCGGACCAGGCCCCGGATCTCGCCGATCCTGCGCACCTGCCGCTCGTCGTAGTCGCGGTAGCCGTTGGCCAGCCGCGGAGCCGACACGAGCCCGAGCGACTCGTAGTAGCGCACCGCCTTCGTGCTCGCCCCGGCCCTGCTGGCCGCCTCGCCGATCCGCATGCTTCCTCCTCGTCCCGGACGCTAGGCGTTGACCCCAGGGGCAAGGTCAAGCGCGGACCGCGCATTCCCGGGTGACTCGTGGGTAGCCTGCGGTGCGTGAGCGAGACGATCCCCTCCTTCGACCTGGGTCCCGACCACCTCGAGCTGCGCGACTGGGTGCGCCAGTTCGCCGCGGACGTGGTCCGCCCGGCGGCCGCCGAGTGGGACGAGCGCGAGGAGTTCCCGTGGCCGATCGTCGAGGAGGCCGCGAAGATCGGCCTCTACTCGATGGACTTCGTCGCGACCCAGGCGTTCGACGAGACCGGGCTGGGGTTCCCGATCACGATGGAGGAGCTGTTCTGGGGCGACGCCGGCATCGGTCTCTCGATCGTCGGTACGTCGCTCGCGGCCGCCGGCGTGCGGGCCAACGGCACCGACGAGCAGGTCGGCGAGTGGGTGCCCCAGATGTACGGCAGCCCGGGTGACCTCAAGCTCGGCGCGTTCTGCTCGTCGGAGCCCGATGCCGGCTCCGACGTCGGCGCGATGCGCACCCGCGCGCGGTACGACGAGGCCACCGACGAGTGGGTGCTGAACGGCACCAAGACCTGGGCGACCAACGGCGGCATCGCCGACGTGCACGTCGTGACCGCGGTCGTGGACCCCGACCTGCGCACCCGCGGGCAGGCGTCGTTCGTCGTGCCGCCCGGCACGAAGGGGCTCAGCCAGGGCCAGAAGTTCCACAAGCACGGCATCCGCGCCTCGCACACCGCCGAGGTCGTGCTCGACAACGTGCGGATCCCGGGCCGCTGCCTGCTCGGCGGCAAGGAGAAGCTCGACGCCCGGCTGGCGCGCGCTCGCGAGGGCGGCGGTGCTCGTGGCAACGCCTCGATGGCGACGTTCGAGCGCACCCGGCCGGCGGTCGGCGCGCAGGCGATCGGCATCGCGCGGGCGGCGTACGAGGTGGCGCTGGACTACGCGAAGACCCGCGAGCAGTTCGGCAAGCCGATCATCGAGAACCAGGCGATCGCCTTCAAGCTCGCCGACATGGCCACCTCGATCGAGGCGTCGCGGCTGCTGGTCTGGCGCGCGGCGTGGATGGCGCGCCAGGGCAAGCAGTTCCAGAACGCCGAGGGCTCGATGTCGAAGCTGTTCGCCGGCGAGACCGCGGTGAAGGTCACCACCGATGCGATGCAGATCCTCGGGGGCAACGGCTTCACCCGTGAGTACCCCGTGGAGCGGATGGCGCGCGACGCCAAGATCTACACGATCTTCGAGGGCACCTCGGAGATCCAGCGGCTGGTGATCGCCCGCTCGGTCTCGGGCGCGCCGATCCGCTGATGCGCTTCCGGGGCGCGATCGCCGGCGTCGGCACGACGAGCGGCGTCCGAGTGGTGGTGGGCCGCTGGGACGAGTCGCCGTACGGCGCGTTCGCGGACGCGATGGTCGAGACCGCCGGCGGGCACCGGGTCCTGGTCGCGCCGACCGTGGAGGTCGCCGAGTTCGTCGCGGAGACCTACTCCTTCGACGAGGTCCGGGTCGAGCCGGTCGCCGTCGACGGCTGGTCGGTGCGGTCGCCGTCGCTGTCGCTGGACCTCACGGTCGGCGCCCGGACCGGGCTGGGCCGGCTGCTCCGGCTGGTGCCGCGGCGGGTCGCCGAGAGCACGTGGTGGTGCGGTCTCACCGACCCGGTGGCCCGGCTGCTGCTGCGCGGCGTCCGCACGCGCGGCAGCGCCAAGGACGGGCGGCGCGAGTGGTACGGCGCCACGGACCTGCGCGCCGTCGCCGCCGTGAGCGGTGCGTTCGACGGCGCCGACCTGGGCGCGCTCGCGCCGGTCGACCCGTCGCCGCGGTTCGGGTTCTCGTCGACGCCCCGGCGCCCCGGTGTCACCGAGCTGGTGACGACGGTCCGCTAGGAGCAGGTGCGGCTGGACCTGCGCCCGTCACCTCGGGTGGTGGAAGCGGATGTGGTACGACGTGTGGCCGGGCTTGCTGCAGTGCCAGCTGAAGCTCAGCCAGTAGAGGCCGCCCCCGGCGTCGTGGAGGTGGGTCCGCCGCGCGCAGGTCCAGCCGTGCGGTTCGCCGTGCCGCAGCGTGTGGATCGCCGGACCCTCGGCCTCCGCGCACCCGATGCCGACGGCGTGGAACGCGGTGACGACGACGCCGTGGACGTGCGGCGGCGCGCACGTCTCGACGGCGGCGGAAGCCGGGGAGGCTCCGACCAGGCCGACGACGGAGCTGGCCAGGAGAGTCGCGATCGCGACCAAGACACGCATCCGGCGAGGCTAGACGGGCGTACGCCCGCCCGGGCCGGTATCGCAGGTCGTCCAGACCATCCAGCGCGGCTCAGCCTCGGTGGGTGAGCGCGACGTACACGTCGCACGGCGCATGCGCGGCGACGTCGCGCGCGATGCTGCCGAGCACCCGGGCGATGCCCTGCACGCGCTTGTTGCCGACCACGATCAGGTCGGCGCCGAGCCGCTCGGCGGCGTGCACGAGCGCCTCGCCCGGGCGGCCCTCCGACGCCGTGGCGTGCACGACGAGGCCGGGGTACTCCTGACGGAGCTCGACCGCGATCGCGCCCGCGACCCGCTCGGCCTCCATCTCGTTGCTGACGAGGATCGTCTCCGAGCCGACCTCGACGGTCTCCGACTCGACCTTGCCGTACGCCGAGAGCAGGTGCAGCTCGCCACCGAAGGCGACCGTGAGCTCAGCGGCCTTGCGCGCCGCCGCGGCCGCGGTGTTGGTGTTGTCGACTCCGCACAGGATGGTCTTCGCCATGGGGAGAACGTAGCGGGATCGACTCAGTTGCGCACGGCTGGGAGCACGGTCTCGCAGACCAGTCGCAGGCTCTCCCAGGACGGCTCGGCAGGCAGGCCCCCGCACGCCGGGTGGCTGGTCACCAGCCGGACCTCGCCCGAGCGGCACCGCTCGATCAGGTCGTCCGCGGTGAGCACCACGTAGACGCCGGCCGCCTGCATCTCCTCGACCGTGCGGGAGTGGTCCACGACGTACGACCCGGCCTCGCCGTGCCACTCCTGGTAGGCGACCGCGTCGGCCAGCAGGTGCTCGCCGTACCGCTCCCAGAACTCGTCGGGCCGCTCGGCGCAGAAGATGTTCGCCGGTCCACCGCCCGGCGCCTGCAGGACGAACCCGGGCTCGCGACCGTGGTCACGGCAGGTCCGGTCGTAGAGCTCCTTGAGCGCGGCGTCCGCGTGCTGGGGCTGGAAGTTCAGCCCGAGCCGGGCCGCGCGCCGCGCCGCGGCCGGGCTGCCGCCACCGTAGAAGAGGAACGGGTGCGGCTGCGAGTACGGCGGCGGTGTCGTCCGCCCGCTCGACCACGCGTCGAGCACCGCCTGGATGCGCTCCTCGACGTCGCGCCCGCGGGTCTCCCACGACCGGCCGTACAGCTCGTACTCCACGGGCCGGTAGCCGAGGCCGAAGGTGTAGCTCACCCGCCCCTTGCTCAGCAGGTCGAGCACCGCGATGTCCTCGGCGAGCCGGACCGGCTCGTAGAGGTTCACCAGCAGCGCCGAGACGGTGATCGGCACCCGCGCGGTGACCGCGGCGAACGCCGAGGCCACGAGCAACGGGCTGGGCAGGTAGCCGTCCTCGGCCGCGTGGTGCTCGGACACCATCAACGCGTCCATGCCGTGGCGGTCGACGTACGCCGCCTGCTCGACCGCCCGGGCGTACAACTCCTGCCGCGTCGCCGGGTCGGCTCCCGGGGCGCGCAGGTCGTAGCGGGTGGCGAACTGGGTGCGCGGCATGGGCACACCCAACCAGAAAACTGGAACGTGTTCTAGGCCCGTGGTCAGACGTCGATGGCGCGGTTCACCCAGTTCTGGGTGACCTTCATGCCGACCTTCTCGTAGAGCCCGAGGGCGCCGGTGCGGGAGTCGGTGTTCAGCCCCGACGTCGTGGCGCCGTGCTCGCGCGCGACCGCGAACGCGTCGACGAGCATCGCCTGGGCGAGCCCCTTGCCGCGCTGGTCCTTGCGGGTGGCGATCCGGTCGACGTACGCCTCGGTGTCGTAGAGGAGCACGATCGTCACGCCGACCACCTCACCGTCGCCGTCGGTGACCAGGCGCAGGTTCCAGGGCTGGAACCCGGGCCGCTCCAGGGTCCGGGCGACGAAGTCCTCGAAGGGCTCCCGGTCGCGGACCGACCACTCGAGGAACGCGTCCTCGAGCACGGTCCAGCAGGCCTCGTAGTCGTCCGGTCCGGCCTCGCGCAGCGTGTAGCCCTCGGGGAGCTCCCGGTCGGGGATCGTGGTGCCCTCCGGCAGGGTCAGGACCCAGCTGTTCCAGCGCACCTCGTAGCCGAGCGCCTCCAGCAGCCGGTCGCCGTCGGAGCCGACGGGCACCGGCATGCCGACCTTGGTCGCCCCACCCGCGCGGGCGCGCTGCTGCATCCAGCCGGCGAGCGCGGTGCCGATGCCGCGACCGCGGTAGGCGGGGTGGACCGACGCGTCACCGCGGTCGTGGCCCATGAACTCGGCGTACGCGACGAGGCGGTCACCGTCGAAGACGCCGACCGTCGCGGCCGAGACGTCGTACGACGGCCGCTGCCAGTCGGCCACGATGTCGGCCTCGGCGATCTCGGCCCAGCCCACGTCGTGCACCTCGGAGGCGGCCATCACCTCGTAGACGGCGGTGGCGTCGGACATCACCAGCGGGCGGGCGACGAGGGTCGCCGGGAGTTCGAGCAGCTCGGACATGGCGGACAGTCTGGACGAAGACCGCCCCCGGACGCCCGCGGATTACTCAGGAGCCGTCGCCGTCGGCCGATCTCTGAGGTCCGGACAACGACGGCCGGGTCCGCGGGGGAGTTCGGCCGTCGTTGTCTGTGGGACTCAGGACGGCGGCTCGGCTGCCGATGGGACACAGCGTTCGACACGGATTTCGATCGCTCATCGCAGAGGACACGGATGTCCACCATGACCACGCTGAATGCTTCGCGCCGTCAGGCGCTGCGCCTGGCCGGCGGCGCCGCCCTCGCGGGTGCCGCTGCGAGCGCCGCCGCGAGCCCGTCCGCCGCCGCGCCGTCGTACCGGCCGGGTCGGTACCGGGCCACGCCGCTGCTCGACGTGCCGGCCCGCCATCTCGTGAACCGGTTCAGCTACGGCATCACGCCGGAGCTGGCCGCCGAGGTCCGCGCGGCCGGTGGCCACCTCGCCTGGTTCGACCGGCAGCTCGCGTCGGCGTACGACGGCGCGGCCGACGACCTGTGCGACTGGTGGCCCGACCTCCACCTCGACGCGCCGACGCTGTGGGCCAAGAACCTGTCGGGCGAGCGCTACGGCTGGCAGGTCATGCGCAGCTACGCCCGCCGGGTGATGATGCGCCGGATGACCTCGCCGCGACAGGCGCTCGAGGTGATGACGGAGTTCTGGGAGACCCACTTCCACGTCCCCATCTATGCCGACAACGTGTTCGTCTTCCGCACCGACTACGGCCAGACGATCCGGGCCCATGCGCTCGGCCGGTTCGAGGACCTGCTCGCCGCCGCCGTCCTGCACCCCGCGATGCTCTTCTACCTCGGGGCCTCGACCTCGACGAAGTCGCACCCGAACGAGAACCTCGGCCGGGAGCTGCTGGAGCTGCACACCGTCGGCATCGGCAATCACACCGAGGACGACGTCAAGGACTCGGCGCGGATCCTGACCGGCTTCACGCTGGACCACTACAAGACCTGGGCGCCCACCTACGCCTCTGCCAACCACGCGACCGGGCCGGTCCGGGTCCTCGGCTTCTCCGACGACAACGCCGCCCCCGACGGTCGGGACCTGACCCGTCGGTACCTCTCCTACCTCGCGCGACACCCGGGCACCGCGCGCCGGATCGCCACCAAGCTCGCGGTGGCGTTCGTCTCCGACACACCTTCAGCCGCGCTCGTCGACCAGCTGGCTGCGGTCTACCTCGACCACGACACGGAGATCGTCCCCGTCCTCCGGGCACTCGTCCGGTCGGCCGAGTTCGCACGCGCCGTCGACGCCAAGGTCCGTGACGCCGACCGCGACGTCGTGGCGACGTACCGGCTGCTCGGGGTCCAGGTCGCGCCCCCGACCTCGGAGCTGTCGGCCGCGAACCAGGTGTTCTTCCAGGCCTCCGCGCTCGGACTGGCGCCGCTCACGTGGCCCCGCCCGGACGGCCGGCCGCTGCGCAACGAGGCCTGGTGCTCGCCGACCCGCGCGCTCGCGTCGATGTCCCTGCACTGGAGCATGGCGTGCGCGTCGTGGCCGACCACCGACGTGGCCTTCCGGCCGTACGCCGCCTGGCTGCCCGCCGGGTCGACCCCCCAGTTCGGTGACCTCGTGGACCACCTGTCGCGGTTGCTGCTCCACCGACCGGCCTCGGCGACCTTGGTGAAGTCCTGCGTCGAGATCACCGGCATCACGGCACGCACCGGCCTTCACCGTCGCGCCGCCCTGGCCGCCTGGGACTGGTCCCGGCTGCTCGGGGCGGTGCTCGACAGCCCTGACTTCTACCAGTACTGAGCCTCGGGAGCTCCCATGAACACCACCGAACAGTCCTGCTGCCCGCCCCGCCCGACCCGCCGCGGCCTGTTGCGCGGCGCGGCCCTGGCCGGCGGCATCGCCGTCGCGGGGTCGACGGTCGTGACGATGAGCGCGGCACCCGCCGCCGCGGCCCGCTCTCGGGCGTCCTCGGTGCTGGTGGTCCTGTCCCTGCGCGGAGCAGCGGACGGTCTGTCGCTGGTCGTCCCCCACGGCGACCCGGCGTACTACGCCGCCCGCCGCACGATCGCGCTGCCGGCGGACCGGTTGATCGCGCGGGACGGGTTCTTCGGCATGCACCCGGCGATGGCTCCGCTCCTCCCGCTCTGGGAGTCCGGCCGGCTGGCGGCCGTCCACGCGACCGGTCTGCCGATGCCGAACCGGTCGCACTTCTCCGCGATGGAGCAGCTGGAGGACGCCGACCCGGGCTCGGCGGAGCGGGTCGGCTGGCTGAACCGCCTCATCGGCGCCCAGCCGGGTGCGACGGCACTGGAGGGACTCGCGCTCGGGTCCAGCATCCCGACGTCGCTCCTCGGCCCGGAGCCGGTGATGTCGTTCCCGGACGTCGACGTCGTGCGGATCGGTGGTGCCGACGGCAGCCCCAAGCGCGTCCAGTCCCTGACCACGCAGTGGCGGAACGCCTCGACCCCGATGGCCACCGCGTTCCGCACCGCCATGAGCTCGGTGACCGACCTGTCACCGGCCAAGGCAGAGCCCGACAACTACCCGCGCTACCCGCAAGGTGAGCTCGGGAACGCCCTCGCGTCGGTCGCCCGGACGCTCCGTGCCGACATCGGTGTGTCCGCCGTGACCGTCGACAGCGGGAACTGGGACATGCACACCGGAGTGGGCCAGGCGGACCGGGGCTGGATGAACCGCAACGCCACCGAGCTGTCGGGCTGCATCGCGGCGTTCTTCGCCGACCTCGGCCACGTCGCAGACCGGGTGACGCTCGTGACGATCAGCGAGTTCGGCCGGCGGGTGAAGGAGAACTCCACCGGTGGCCTCGACCACGGCTGGGGCAACGTCATGCTGGTCGCCGGGGCGGGAGTGCGGGGAGGCCAGTACTACGGGAAGTGGACGCCGCTGGCGACCACGCTGGACGCGGACGTGCCGGTGACGACGGACTACCGCAGCGTCCTCGCCGAGATCGTCGCTGCGCGGACCACCGCGTCGACGAGCGCGGTCTTCCCCGGTTTCAAGCGTGAGCGCGTCGGAGTGATGGTCGGGCAGTAGGCACCACGTGCAACGACGGCCGGGTGCATGAGCACCCGGCCGTCGTCGTGGAGCTGAGGAGCTCAGGCGTTGCGGATCGCCGAGACGTCGAACTCGAGCTTGACCTTCTCGGAGACGAGCACGCCGCCGGTCTCGAGCGCGGCGTTCCAGGTGAGGCCCCAGTCCTTGCGGTTGATGGTGGTGCCGCCCTCGAAGCCGACGCGCAGGTTGCCGAACGGGTCCTGCGCCGAGCCGGTGGGCTCGAAGGTCACGCTGACCGGCTTGGTCTCGCCCTTGATGGACAGGTCGCCGGTGATCACCCAGTCGTCGCCGTCGCGCTCGACCTTGGTCGAGGTGAAGGTGATCTCCTTGTTGTTGTCGGCGTCGAAGAAGTCGGCCGAGCGGAGGTGGCCGTCGCGGTCCGCGACGCCGGTGTCGATGCTGGCGGTCTGGATGGTCAGCGAGACGCTGGAGTTGGCCGGGTTGGCGGCGTCGATGCTCGCGGTGCCGGCGAAGTCGGTGAACTGGCCACGGACGGTGGTGACCATGGCGTGGCGCGTGCTGAAGCCGATCCGCGTGTGCGTCGGGTCGATCGTGTAGTCGCCGGAGATGTCCTCGACGGCGGCGGTGGGGGCGTCGAACTGCTCCGCGGACTTGCGGTTGAAGAAGGACATCGGGAACTGCTCCTCTGGTCGTCTGGTTGTTGAACCTTTGACGACCAGAACCGGACCGCGGTCCGGTTCATTCCCGATCCCGGGAACTTCTTACGCGGCCGAGGCGGTGCCGGGCGCGTACGCCGCGTCGATCCAGCGGGCCTCGAGCCGGGTCTGACCGCTCGCGTCGGTCACCTCGACCCAGTGCTGGGTCAGATTGTTGGTCTTGGTGTTCATCGTCGTACGCCTTTCGTTCACCTTCTGTTCACCAACGATAGCCGATCCCCACCTGGACCGCCAAGAGTTCGAGGATTTGGCACTGTTCGCTCCACCTGAGGGCCCAGGGCCGGCGTGTCGCAGTGGCCGTGCTCCATCGGCAGGGCCTGCCCAGTCCTGAGAGGTTCGACGCGGTCGGATCGCCAACGGCCAACTCGCCGTTTCTGCCCGAATTCGGGCAGAAACTTGCGAGAACACTCCGCGCGGGCGCACGATCCCTGACGTGACCTTCTCTCCCGACCCCGACCTGGTGGCGCGGATCGCCGCCAGCACCGGGTTGAGCGCCGCCGAGGCCGCGCGGGTGGTGGAGGACGTCGTCGCCTTCCACGCCGAGCCGGTGGAGGAGTTCGTCCGGCGCCGGCACGCCCACCTGAAGACCTACGGCGCGAAGAACCCGGAGATCTTCGCCCGCATCGCCGAGGAGCTGGCCGACCGTGTGGTCGCCGCTCCGGAGCTCACCGAGCGCCAGCTGCGGCGCCTGATCTACGGATAGGACCAGAGAGATGTGCGGAATCGTCGGGTACGTCGGCGCCCAGCAGGCGGCGCCGATCCTCCTCGAAGGGCTCACCCGCCTGGAGCACCGTGGCTACGACTCGGCCGGCCTGGCGCTGCTGGGCGGCACCGGGATCAAGGTCGCCAAGCGCGCCGGCAGGGTGCGCGACCTCGGGGACGGACTGCCCAAGCGCTTCTCGGGCAAGGTCGGCGTCGGGCACACCCGTTGGGCCACCCACGGTCCGGCCAACGACGTGAACGCCCATCCCCACACCGACGCCAAGGGCCTCGTGGCCGTCGTCCACAACGGGATCATCGACAACGCGGCCGCGCTCCGGCGCCGGCTGACCGACCAGGGCGTCGAGCTCGCGAGCGACACCGACACCGAGGTGCTGGCCCACCTCATCGCCGGCTCCGACGCCGACACCCTCGACGGCAAGGTTCGTGAGGCCCTCGCGGAGATCGAGGGCACCTACGGCCTCGCGGTCCTGCACGCCGACTTCCCGGACCGCCTGGTGGTCGCTCGCAACGGCAGCCCGCTGATCGTCGGCGTGGGGGAGCGCGAGATGTTCGTCGCCTCCGACCTGGCCGCGATCGTCCGGCACACCACGACGGTCGCCCACCTCGAGGACGGCGAGATCGTGACCCTGACCGCGAGCGGCTTCACGACCGCGCGCGACACCACGGTCGTCGACGTCGACCCCGAGGCGTACGACGCGGGCGAGCACGACTCCTTCATGCACAAGGAGATGCTCGAGCAGCCGGCTGCCGCCGAGCGGGTGCTGCGCGGCCGCCTCGACGACCGGTTCGGTACGGCGCACCTGGGCGGGCTGAACATGGACGCGCGCGAGACCCGCGCGATCCGCCGCGTGAAGATCCTTGGGTGCGGCTCGGCGTACTACGTCGGGCAGATGGGCGCGGCGCTGGTCGAGGAGCTGGCCCGGATCCCCGCGGACGCCGAGGCGGCCAGCGAGTTCCGCTACCGCAACCCGATCATCGAGCCGGACACCCTCTACGTGGCGGTGTCGCAGTCCGGCGAGACCATCGACACCCTGCTGGCCGTGCAGGAGATCCGGCGCAAGGGCGGGCGGGTGATCGGCCTGGTGAACGTCGTCGGCAGCGCGATCGCCCGCGAGTGCGACGGCGGCATCTACCTGCACGCGGGCCCGGAGGTCGCGGTCGCGTCCACCAAGGCGCTGACCAACATGTTCCTCGGGTTCGCGCTGCTCGCGCTCCAGCTCGGGCGCGTGCGCGACCTCTCGATCGCCGACGGCCGCCGGCTGATCGCCGGGCTGAACAGGCTGCCCGAGCAGATCCAGCAGGTGCTCGACCAGGAGGACGCGCTCGCCGGGCTCGCCGGCCGGTTGGCCGAGGCGGACAGCCTGTTCTTCGTCGGCCGGGTGCGCGGCTACCCGGTCGCCCGGGAGGGCGCGCAGAAGTTCAAGGAGATCTCGTACCGGCACGCCGAGGCCTACCAGACCTCCGAGCTCAAGCACGGCCCGCTGGCACTGATCTCACCGGAGGTGCCGACGGTCGCGGTGGTGCCCTCCGACGAGCTGACCGACCGCAACGTCGGCGCCCTCCACGAGATCGCCGCGCGCCGCGGGCCGCTCGTCGTGGTCACCCACGAGGACGTCGACCTCGGTGGGCTGGACGTCGACCGCGTCGTCGTACCCCGCAACGAGCGCGAGCTGGACCCGATCCTGCTCACGATCCCCCTGCAGCTGCTGGCCTACCACGCGGCGCTGAGCCTGGGTCACGACATCGACAAGCCGCGCAACCTGGCGAAGTCCGTGACCGTCGAGTGAGGCAGGCCACCGCGACGACGAAGGTGGCGCCCACGCTCAGAACCACTACCGTTGACGGGTGAGCGACACCGACGAGACCACCGACGCCGTGACCTTTGCCGACCTCGGGCTCGACCCGAAGGTGCTGAAGGCGCTGTCGGACGTCGGCTACGAGAAGCCGTCGGCGATCCAGGCCGCGACCATCCCGCCGCTGCTCGAGGGCCGCGACGTGGTCGGCCTCGCGCAGACCGGGACCGGCAAGACGGCGGCGTTCGCGCTGCCGATCCTGTCCCGCCTCGACCTGTCGCAGAAGACCCCGCAGGCGCTGGTCCTCGCGCCGACCCGTGAGCTCGCGCTCCAGGTCTGCGAGGCGTTCGAGCGCTACGCAGCGCACATGAAGGGCGTGCACGTCCTCCCGGTGTACGGCGGCCAGGCGTACGGCGTGCAGCTGAGCGCGCTGCGCCGCGGCGTGCACGTGATCGTGGGTACGCCGGGCCGGATCATGGACCACCTGGCGAAGGGCACCCTCGACCTCACCGAGCTGCGCTTCCTGGTGCTCGACGAGGCCGACGAGATGCTCAACATGGGCTTCGCCGAGGACGTCGAGACGATCCTCGCCGACACCCCCGACGACAAGAACGTCGCGCTGTTCTCCGCGACGATGCCGGCCCAGATCCGCCGCATCTCGAAGCAGTACCTCTCGAACCCCGAAGAGATCACGGTCAAGAACAAGACCACGACCTCGCCGAACATCACCCAGCGCTACCTGATGGTGTCGTACCCCCAGAAGGTCGACGCCCTCACGCGCATCCTCGAGGTCGAGAACTTCGAGGGCATGATCGTCTTCGTCCGCACGAAGAACGAGACCGAGACGCTGGCCGAGAAGCTGCGCGCCCGCGGCTTCTCCGCGGCCGCGATCAACGGTGACGTCGCCCAGGCCCAGCGCGAGCGCACGGTCAACCAGCTGAAGTCGGCCAAGCTCGACATCCTGGTTGCGACCGACGTCGCCGCCCGCGGTCTCGACGTCGAGCGGATCAGCCACGTCGTGAACTACGACATCCCCACCGACACCGAGTCCTACGTCCACCGGATCGGCCGCACCGGCCGCGCCGGGCGCAGCGGCGACGCGATCTCGTTCGTGACCCCGCGCGAGCGGTACCTGCTCAAGCAGATCGAGAAGGCCACCCGCCAGCCGCTCACCCAGATGCAGCTGCCGTCCGCCGAGGACGTGAACGCCACCCGGCTCTCGCGCTTCGACGACCAGATCACCGAGGCGCTGAACCAGACCAAGCGGATCGAGCGCTTCCGCGACATCATCGCCCACTACGTGCGTGAGCACGACGTGCCCGAGGTCGACGTCGCGGCTGCCCTGGCCGTCGTCGCGCAGGGCGAGACCCCGCTGCTGATCGACCCGGCCGACGAGGTCCGGATCCGCGAGCCGCGCGAGGACACCCGGGACCGGCCCGAGCGGTCCGCGAGCCGCGAACGTCGTACGCCGCGCAGCGACGTCCCGATGGCGATGTACCGGATCAACGTCGGCAAGCGGCACAAGGTCGAGCCGCGCCAGATCGTCGGCGCGATCGCCAACGAGGGCGGCCTGCGCCGCGCCGACTTCGGCCACATCCAGATCCGGCCGGACTTCTCGCTGGTCGAGCTGCCCGCCGACCTGCCGGGCACCGTCTGGGACGCGCTCAAGAACACCCGCATCTCCGGGAAGCTCATCGAGCTGCAGCGCGACCAGGGCCCCAGCCGCACCCCGGAGCGCAAGCCCCGGCACAAGAAGTACTAGAGCAGGTACGCCACCATCGCGCCGGCGGCCACCTGGCCGGCCGCCGCGGCCGTGAGCACCGAGGACATCGGCATCGGCAGCGCCGCGACGTGGGCCAGGTCGCCCGCGGCGTGGACGCCGGGCAGGCTCGTGCGCGCCATGGCGTCGACCTCGATGCAGCCCGACGGCAGCAGGGTGAGGCCGAGCTGCTCGGCGAACGGCGCGGACTGCTCGAAGCGGGTCGAGACGAAGGCGCCGCCGTACTCCTCGCTGCTGCCGTCGGTCCGGACGATCCGGAGGCCGTCCTCGGTGCGCTCGAACCGCTCGACCTCGGCCTCGCCGACCAGCGTCACCGTCGATGCGACCGGCGCCATGATGCCGGCGAGGTGCGTCGCCTCGCCCACGACCGCGACCGGCTTCCCGGCGAACTCGTGGCCGTGGCAGAACGGGCAGTGCGCGACCACGTCGCCGAACAGCTCGGCCAGGCCGGGCTTGTCGGGGAGCGTGTCGCGCACCCCGGTGGCGAGGATGACGCCGCGGGTGCTGACGACCTCGTCGCCGATCGACACGCGGAACCCGTCGCCGTCCGCGGCGACCTCGGTGGCCGCGGCCGCGCGCACCGTCACGGTGTCGTACGCCGCGATGTCCTTCTGTGCTGCGGCGCGGAACTCGGCCGGCGGGGTGCCGTCGTGGGTGACGACGTTGTGCATGTGACGAGCCGGGTCGTTGCGGTACTGCCCGGAGTCGAGCATCAGGACGCGGCGGTGGACGCGCGCGAGCGTGAGGGTGGCCTGGAGGCCGGCGGGGCCGCCGCCGATGACGACGACGTCGTACTGCGTGGTTTCAGGAGTTGTATTTGCCATGTGTACGAGGATGTGACTTCATGTTGACATGAAGTCAAGTATCGGCGAGATGGCTGCGAGGTTCGGCCTCGAGACCCATGTGCTGCGGCACTGGGAGGACGTCGGTCTGCTCGCGCCGGACCGGGACGCGGCCGGCCGGCGCAGGTACGGCCAGGACGACCTGGTGCGGATCGCGGTGGTCGTGCGCAGCAAGGCCGCCGGCATGAGCCTCGAGCAGATCGCCGTGCTGCTGGACGCCGACGCGGCCGACCGGCACGCGGTGCTGGAGGCGCACATCGCCGACCTGGACCGGCGGATGGCCGACATGCAACGGTCACGGGCGATGACCGAGCACGCGTTGAGCTGCCGGGCCCACGACATCGCGACCTGCCCCCGGTTCAAGGAGGGCGTGGCCGACCTCGTCGCGGGCCGGTCGCCGGAGGGCTGGTAGAACCGGGACATGCGTCTCGCTCTCGCCGCCGCGTCCCTCGTGCTGCTCTCGGGGGGCGTGGCGGCCTGCACGTCGGGCGACGGATCCGACGGCGCGAGCGGCGCCGACCCGGCCGAGGCCGCGGACGCGCTGGCCGAGGCGCTCGCCTCCGGCGACTTCAGCGACGTACCCCTCGCGAGCGGGACGCCCGAGGACGTCGCAGCGGACCGGGCGGAGGTCGTCGAGGGGATGGGCGACATCGAGCCGGTGGTGTACGCCGGCGACCCGGAGGAGTCCGGCGACACCGCGACCGTCGCCCTGGCGTGGAGCTGGCCGGTCGCCGGCGACGAGTGGTCGTACTCGACGGAGGCCACGCTGACGAGGGCCGGCGACGAGTGGCAGGTGACCTGGTCGCGCGACCTGGTCGAGCCGCACCTGAAGAAGGCTTCCGTCCTCGACATCACGCCGATCGCCGGCGGCCGGGGGCCCATCGTCGGGGCCGACGGGTTCGCGCTCGTGACCGACCGGCCCGTCGTGCGGTTCGGGATCGACCGCAGCCAGGTGCCGGTCGCCCGGGCCGGCGAGTCCGCGCGTCGGCTGGCCGAGCTGGTGGACGTCGACGTCGCGCCGTACGTGAAGCAGGTCGAGGCCGCGGGCGACAAGGCGTTCGTCGAGGCGATCGTGATCCGCCAGGGCGAGGTCCCGGGCGCGGTGTCGCGCGGCGTCGGCGCGATCCCCGGCGCCCTGGCCATCCAGGACGAGATCCCCCTGGCACCGACGCGTGAGTTCGCGACCCCGATCCTCGGCACCGTCGGCCCGGTGACCGCGGAGATGGTCGAGGAGGACCCGGACACGTACCAGGTCGGCGACGTCGCCGGGCTGTCCGGCCTCCAGGCGCGGTACGACGACCAGCTCCAGGGCCAGGACGGCGCGGTCGTGAACGCCGTGGCACCGGACGGCTCCGAGCGCGAGCTCCACCGCATCGAGGGGCTGCCCGGCACGGCGCTCGAGCTGACCCTCGACGAGCGGCTGCAGACCGCGGCCGAGCGTGCGCTCGCCGGCGTCGGGCCCTCGAGCGCGCTGGTCGCGATCAAGCCGTCGACCGGCGCGATCCTCGCAGCCGCCAACGGCCCGGGCACCGACGGGTACAACGTGGCGACGTACGGCCAGGCCGCGCCGGGTTCGACGTTCAAGACCGTCAGCAGCCTGGCCCTGCTGCGCGCCGGGCTCCGGCCCGACAGCACCGTGCCGTGCACCAGCACGATCGTCGTGGACGGCAAGCAGTTCGAGAACTACGACGACTACCCGAGCAGCGGCATCGGGCAGCTCCCGCTGCGCACGGCCGTCGCGAACTCGTGCAACACCGCCTTCATCTCCCAGGCGAGGAAGGTCCGCGACGGCGACCTCGCCGACGCGGCGGCCTCCCTCGGGCTGGGCATCGACCACGACCTCGGCTTCCCGGCCTACTTCGGCGAGGTGCCGGCGCCGCGGTCGGAGACCGAGGCGGCCGCCGACCTGATCGGCCAGGGCACGGTGCTCGCCTCGCCGATGGCGATGGCGACCGTGATGGCGTCGATCCAGTCGGGGAAGACGGTCGTGCCGCGGCTGGTGAAGTCCGTCGAGGTGTCGGTGCCCGAGGAGGCGCAAGAGCTGACCCGTGCCGAGGCCGAGGCGCTGCGCTCGATGCTGCGCGGCGTGGTCACCTCCGGCAGCGGCGTCGGCCTGCTCGACGTCCCCGGTCCACCGGTCATCGCCAAGACCGGCACCGCGGAGTTCTCCCGCAACGGCAGGATCCTGCTGCACGCCTGGATGGTCGCCGCCCAGGGCGACCTGGCGGTCGCGG
Organism: Nocardioides caricicola; assembly: GCF_039541135.1. Lineage (NCBI taxonomy): Bacteria > Bacillati > Actinomycetota > Actinomycetes > Propionibacteriales > Nocardioidaceae > Nocardioides > Nocardioides caricicola. The sequence goes on from NZ_BAABFQ010000006.1 coordinate 225,813, forward strand.
TGTACGTCGACGAGGGGACGTCGGGCTCCGGCACCGCCGGCCCGATCCTCGAGGCGTTCCTGCGCGCGGCCGGCTAGGACGTCCTGCGGGGCACGACGTTCTTGGCGACCTCCTCCGGCATCGGCTCGTAGTGCGCGAACGACCGGGTGAAGGTCCCGGCGCCGTGGGTGGTCGAGCGCAGGTCGACGGCGTAGCGGACCAGCTCGGTCTGCGGCACCTCGGCCAGCACCTGGGTGCGGTCGTCGCCGACCTTGTCGGTGCCGAGCAGGCGGGCCCGCCGTGCGGAGAGGTCGCTCATCACGGTGCCGACCAGGTCGTCGGGCACGACCACCGAGACCGTGTCGAACGGCTCGAGCATGGTGATCGTGGTGGCACCGGCCGCCTCGCGCAGCGCGAGCGCGCCGGCGGTCTGGAACGCCATGTCGGAGGAGTCGACGCTGTGCGCCTTGCCGTCGGTGAGCGTGACCCGCAGGTCCACCACCGGGTGCCCGAACCGGACCCCGCGCTCCATCTGGGCGCGGACCCCCTTCTCCACGCTCGCGATGAACTGGCGGGGCACGGCGCCGCCGACGACCTTGTCGACGAACTCGAAGCCGGTCCCCTCGGGGAGCGGCTCCACCTCGATGTGGCAGACGGCGTACTGCCCGTGCCCGCCGGACTGCTTGACGTGCCGTCCGACCGCGGCGGCCGGACCCGAGAACGTCTCGCGCAGCGACACGACGAACGGCTCCTGGTCGACGTTCACGGAGTACCGCTCCGTCAGCCGCTCGAGGGTGACCTCGGCGTGGGACTCGCCCATCGTCCACAGCACGAGCTGGTGGGTCTCAGCGTCGTTGTCGACGCGCAGCGACGGGTCCTCCGCGGCGAGCCGGGCCAGCGCCTGGGAGAGCTTGTCCTCGTCGGACTTGGTCTGCGCCACGATCGCGATCGGCAGCAGCGGCTCCGGCATCGACCACGGGCGCAGCACCCGCGGGTCGTCGACGGAGGAGAGGGTGTCGCCGGTCTCGGCGCGGGTCAGCCGGCCGATCGCGCAGAGGTCGCCCGCGACCACCCGGTCCGCCGGTGCCTGGGCCTTGCCGAAGGGGTGCGCGAGCGCGCCGATCCGCTCGTCCTCGTCGTGGTCGGGGTGTCCTGAGCCCTCGCCGAAGAACGCGGTGAAGTGCCCGGAGACGTGGACGGTCTGGTCGGGCACGAGGGTCCCGGAGAACACGCGGACCAGGCTGAGCCGGCCGACGTACGGGTCGCTGGTGGTCTTCACGACCTCGGCGACCAGCGGCCCGTCGGGGTCGCAGGTGATCGGGTCGGCGGCGGCGCCGGACGGTAGGAACACGTCGGGGGACGGGTGCTCGGCGGGCGACGGGAAGCCGCGCACGGCGAGCGCGAGCAGCTCGGCGCAGCCGACGCCGGTGACCGAGCAGACCGGTACGACGGGGAAGAACGTCGCGCGCGCGACCGCGCGCTCGAGGTCGGCGACCAGCACCTTCTCGTCGATCTCCTCGCCGCCGAGGTAGCGGTCCATGAGGGTCTCGTCCTCGGACTCCTCGATGACGCCCTCGATCAGGCTGCCGCGCATCCCGGTGGCGTCCGCCTCGGGGCCGGGCGCGAGCAGGCCGGTCAGCCCGGTGATCGCCTCACCGTCTCGGACCGGCACGTAGAGCGGCATCACCCGCTCGCCGAACGCGTCCTGGGCCTGCAGCAGCAGCCCGTCGTAGTCGGCGCGGGACTGGTCGAGCTTGGTGATCACGACCGCGCGCGGCATCGAGACCGCGGCGCACTCGCGCCACAGCGTGCGGGTCGCGTCGTCGATCGCCTCGTTCGCGGCGACCACGAACAGCGCGCAGTCGGCGGCGCGCAGCCCGGCGCGCAGCTCACCGACGAAGTCGGCGTACCCGGGGGTGTCGATGAGGTTGACCTTCACGCCCTCGTGGACGAGCGGCGCGACCGACAGCGAGATGGTGCGGTTGTGGGCGTGCTCGGACTCCTCGTGGTCGCAGACGGTGGTGCCGTCGCGCACGGAGCCGGCGCGGGGGATCGCACCCGAGGCGGCGAGCAGGGTCTCGGTCAGCGTGGTCTTCCCGGACCCGGCCGGGCCCACCAGCACCACGTTGCGGATCCGGTCCGGGCTGCTCGCCCCCAGATCTTGGCCGGTCGCTCTCCGGTTGCCGCCCCTGTCCGCCATCGCCCTACCTCCTGCTCGGATGTCGCCGGTGGGCCAGGATCCGAGACAACTCCTCTTCCGGGCCACGCACAAGCCCCCTTCGGACCCGGATACCTCCGCCGAAGGACCCTGTCCTCCGCCGGAACGAGCGCCTAGGCTGGCGGCGCCATGTCTCGGGTGGTGGGTCGTCACACCCTGCTCACGGAGGTGCAGGACCTCCTGGGCCGGGGGCTTCCGGTCGCCCTTCACGGCCCCACCGGCATCGGCAAGAGCGCGCTGCTCGACGCCCTCGACGACGGGGCGGACCACCTCGTCCTCCGCGCCGCCTGCGCCGCTCCCGAGCGCACGCTGCCCTTCGCCACGCTGCAGGACCTGCTCGACCAGCTCCCGGGCGCCACCCGTCCGGCGGTCCGGCTGGCCGAGGGCATCGCCGCGGACGCCCTGCGCTCCGCGCTGTGCGCGGAGTTCCGGTCGCTGCTCGAGGAGCTCTCCGCCCGGCGCCCGGTGCTGATCCTGCTCGACGACGTCCAGTGGCTCGACCCCGAGTCGGCGTGCGTGATCGGGTACGGCCGGCGCCGGCTCCCGGGCCGCGTCGGCCTCGTCGTGACCGTCGGTCCGGGCGGTCGCGGCATCGACCTCACCGACCTCCAGCACCTCCAGGTCCCGCCGCTCGCCGCCGGCGAGATCATCGACCTGCTCGGCCGGCACGGCCTGCCGCCGCACGTCGCGCAACGCGTGTACGTCGAGTCCGGCGGGCTCCCGTCGGTCGCGCTCGCGCTGGGCGGGGCCCTCGGCGAGCAGCCCTCGCTGCTCGGTCGCCCGACCGCCGTACCGCCCACGATCGAGCGGGTCCTGCGCGCGCGGTTCCTCGACCAGCACCCCGACGTGCAGGAGACGCTCGCGCTCGCCGCGCTGCTGCACCGGCCGACGGTGCGCCAGCTCGAGCGGGTGGGTCGGATCGGGGCGGAGGAGCAGCTGCGGGTCGCCGCGGCCGCGGGCCTGGTGCTGGTGGACGACGCGGTCCGGTTCACGCCACCGGTGCTGCGCCGGGTCGTCACCGACGCGACCCCCGCCGTGCGCCGCGCCGCGCTGCACCGCGACCTCGCCGAGGTGGCGCCGAGCTCGGCCGAGCGGCTGCGGCACCGCGCGCTCGCCGACCCGCGACCCGACCTGGAGCTGGCGCGCGAGCTCGGCGTCGCGGCGCAGGAGTCGGCGTCCGCGGGCGCGCGCGAGCTGGCCACCGAGCTGTACCTGCTGGCCGCGGACCGGGCGCCCGCCGACCTCGCGACCGAGCGGGTCGAGTGGCTGGCGACCGCGGTCGAGACCGGGGCGCCCGGCAACCACGTCGAGCTCGTGCAGCGCGCGCTCGGCGACTTCCTCGACCTGCCCGCCGCGCCCGCGCAGATGGTCCGGGTCCGGCTCGCGCTGCCGGAGCTCGCGGGCGGCGAGGTCGCGGCCATGGACGAGGTCCTCACCGCAGCCCTCGCCGACGCCGGTGACGACGACCGGCTGGTCGCCATGGTGCTGCTGCAGCGGGCCCGGGTGGCGCTGATGGAGTCCCGTCCCGCCGAGACCGTGCTCCGCGCCGAGCAGGCTGTGGGCCTGCTGCGCCGCGCGGGAGACCGCCCCGGCGAGGCCGCCGCGCTGACGACGCTCGCGGTCGCGAGCCGCTGGGTGGGCACCGGCCGGCACGACGAGCACCTGGCCGCGGCCCTGGCGATCCTGCCCGCCACCGACCCGGCGCCGCCCGGGCTCACGCACATCTCCCCGGCGTACCTCGCCGGCCGGTTCGCGCTGTACGACGACCGGCTCGACGAGGCGTGGACCGCGTTCCTGTCCATGCTGGCCCGCGTCGAGCGTGGCGCCGGCATGGACCAGGTGCACGTGCTGCGCTGCCTGGTCGAGGTCGGCGTCCGGCTCGGCCGCTGCCGCGAGGCACTCGGGTACGCCGCCCGCGCAGCCGCGGTCGGTGAGGAGTTCGGGCTGGACCCGCACACCGGCTGGTTCATCACCGGGCTCGCCGAGCTGGCCGGTGGTGAGCTGGAGACCGCGCGGCGGCTCGCGGAGCGCGGGGTCGCCGCGTCGGAGGAGCGCGGGGACACCCGCTACCTCCAGCGGCACCTGCTGCTCCTCGGGCAGGCCGAGCTCCGCGGCGGCAACGCGCTGGCCGCGCGGGCGGCGCTCACCCGGATCCGCGACATCGAGACCTCGCACGGCATCGACGACCCGACGGTGAACCGTTGGCAGCACGAGCTGGTGTCCGCGCTGGTCGCGCTCGGGGCTCTCGGTGAGGCCGAGGACCTGGTCGCCGCGTCGCGGCGCGCGCTCGACGGCCGGGCGGGCACGGAGGGCGTCGGCGCCCAGCTCGACCGGGCGGAGGCGGAGCTCGCCGGGGCCCGCGGGGACCTCGCCACCGCGACGATGCTGCTCGAGCGGGCGGCGAAGGTGTGCGCGGACGCCGGGATGCGGCTCGACCTGGGCCGCACCCTGCTCAGCCGCGCGCACGTGGAGCGGCGCAACCGCCGGGCCGCGGCGTCGCGGGCGGCCCTGGAGTCGGCCGCGGCGTGCTTCGCCGAGATCCACGCGCGGTCGTGGTCGCAGCAGGTGCGCGCTGAGCTCGAGCCCGCCCCGGTCGCCGGCACCGACGACCCGCTGCTGGGCCGGCTCAGCGAGACCGAGGCACGGATCGCCCGGCTGGTCTGCCAGGGCGCCACCAACCGGCAGGTCGCGGAGCGGATGTACCTCAGCGTGAAGACCGTCGAGGCCACGCTGACCCGGATCTACCGCAAGCTCGACGTGCGCTCCCGGACCCAGCTGATCACCCTTCTGGTGCCCTCCCCCACGGAGTAGCAAGGGTTTCCCCGCTACCCGGCCCTCAGCGGGATTCCTACGGTCGAGCCCTCACCCCCACACCCACGAGGGAGCACGACCCCCATGAGAACCAGAACGCTGCTCGGAGCGGCTCTGGCGGCCTCCGTCTCGGGCGCACTCGCCCTGGGCGCGCAGGTCCCGTCGTCCACCGCGGCCACCACCCCCACCCACAAGACGGCGGAGGTCAGCGACAAGCAGGCGGCCACCCGTGCCGCCGCCGACTACGTCGCCGACCACCGCTCGGAGTTCAAGGCCAGCCCGCACGACTCCTTCAGCCGGGTCAGCACCATCCCCGGCACCGCCGACACCCAGTACGTCGCCTACGAGCGCAGCTACCGCGGCCTCCCGGTCGTCGGTGGCGACTTCGTGCTCGCCGTGGACGACAGCGGCAAGGTCTCGGGCACCAGCGCCATCCAGCGCCGGGTCATCGACCTGGCCTCGGTCCGCCCGCGCGTCTCGGCGTCCAGCGCCCGGCGTACCGCCCGGGCTCAGGTCGCGCAGGTGACGTCCACGACCGCGCCGACCCTGGTCGTGCACGCCCAGCACGCACCGCGGCTGGCCTGGCAGACCCGCGTCGACGGGTTCAGCGGCCAGCACCGGCCGACGAAGCTGACCGTCTACACCGACGCGGTCACCGGCAAGGTCATCGGCAGCTGGGACCTGGTCGCCGACGGCACCGGCACCGGGCACTACTACCCGGGCGTCACGTTCGGGACCACGCTCAGCAGCGGGACGTACCGGATGACCGACCCCGCCCGGTCCGGCGTCTCGTGCGCCAACCAGTCCGGCACGATCCTCTCGGGCACCGACGACGTGTGGGGCAACGGCTCCGGGACGAACCTCGAGACCGCCTGCGTCGACGTCATGTACGGCACCACCAAGGAGGTCGACATGCTGTCGGCCTGGCTCGGCCGCAACGGGGTGAAGGGCAACGGCACCAGCTACCCCGCCCGGGTCGGGCTCAACGACGTGAACGCCTACTGGGACGGCTCGATCGTGAACTTCGGGCACAGCCAGGACAACGCCCGGCAGCTCACCGCGATCGACATCGTCGCCCACGAGCAGGGCCACGGGATCTTCCACACGACGCCGGGCGGCTCGGCCGGCGACGACGAGACCGGCGGCATGAACGAGGCGACCGGCGACATCTTCGGCGCCCTCACCGAGGCGTACGCCGCGCACCCGAACGACCCGGCCGACTTCACCGTCGGCGAGGAGGCCGACCTCGTCGGGGACGGGCCGATCCGCTACATGCACGACCCGAGCGTGCTCGGTGACCCGAACTGCTGGTCCACCAGCATCAAGAACACCGAGGTGCACGCGGCCGCCGGCCCGCTGAACCACTGGTTCTACCTGCTGTCGCAGGGCTCGAACGCCTCGCCGGCGTCGCCGACCTGCAACGGCACCAGCGTCTCGGGTGTCGGCATCCAGACCGCGGGCAGGATCTTCTACAACGGCCTGCTGCTGAAGACGTCGTACTGGACGCACGGCAAGGCGCGGATCGCGACGCTGACCGCGACCAACAACCTCTACGGCACCAGCGACTGCACGACGTTCAACAAGGTGAAGGCCGCGTGGGCCGCGATCTCGGTCCCGGCGCAGGCCGGCGAGCCGACCTGCGGCAGCGGCGGTGGCGGCGGTGGCGCCTGCACCGAGGTGACCAGCACCGGCACGGCGACGTCGGGCTACTCGACGTACAAGCCGTCGTCCTCCGGGTTCACCGCGGCGGCCGGCAGCATCGTCGGCTGCCTCACCGGGCCGAGCGGCGCGGACCTCGACCTCTACCTGCAGAAGCGCAGCAGCAGCGGCTCCTGGGCCGACGTCGCCTCCAGCACCGGGTCCACCTCCACCGAGACGATCACCTACTCGGCCGGCGCGGGCACCTACCGCTGGGAGGTGTACGCCTACGCGGGCTCCGGCTCGTTCACGATGAAGTACGACGTGCCCTGAGCACCCGAGCACGCGAGACGCGAGGGCCCCGGCAGCGCCGGGGCCCTCGCCCCTTCGCGGATCCCCCCGATGCCGGGGCGAGGGGGTGCTCCGGCTCGAGGTCCAGCCAAGGGGTGAACCCCTCGCTGCATGGGGTCAGCAAGGGGTTCTGCCGACGCGGGGGTGCTCCCTCCCAAGCCGACCCTTCCAGAGTCGCACGGCCATCAAGGGCCTGTCATCGGTTTGCTGCGAGTGCAAGGCTGACCCCATGAACGGACTCGACCTCCTCGGCCCCGGTCAGCGGGGCCTCTACATCGGCGGCTCGTGGCGTGAGGCGGAGGGCGGTGGTCGCCTCGAGGTGATCGACCCGGCCGACGGCTCGGTGCTCACCGACGTGGCCGACGGCACGGTGAACGACGCGGTCGACGCGCTCGACGCGGCGGTCGAGGCGCAGGCCGCGTGGGCGAGGACGCCGCCGCGCGAGCGCGGCGAGATCCTGCGCACGGCGTTCTCCCTCATCACCGACCGGGCCGACCAGTTCGCGCACCTGATGAGCCTCGAGATGGGCAAGACCGTCGCGGAGGCGCGCGGTGAGGTCACCTACGGCGCGGAGTTCTTCCGCTGGTTCTCCGAGGAGGCGGTGCGCATCCACGGCCGCTGGATGCAGGCACCGGCCGGCGGCAGCCGGCTGCTGACGATCAAGAAGCCGGTCGGCCCCTGCCTGTTCATCACCCCGTGGAACTTCCCGCTGGCGATGGGCACCCGCAAGATCGGCCCGGCGGTCGCGGCCGGCTGCACGATGGTCGTGAAGCCCGCGAGCCAGACGCCGCTCACGATGCTCGCGCTCGCGGCGCTGCTCGAGGAGGCCGGGCTGCCGGCCGGCGTGCTCAACGTCGTGACAACCAGCCTGCACAGCGAGTTCAGCGAGACGCTGCAGAGCGACGACCGGCTGCGCAAGGTCAGCTTCACCGGCTCGACCGGGGTCGGGAGGATCCTGGTCCGCCAGTCCGCCGAGCAGCTGCAGCGGCTGAGCATGGAGCTCGGCGGCAACGCGCCGTTCCTCGTGTTCGAGGACGCCGACGTCGACGCCGCCGTGGACGGCGCGATGATCGCGAAGATGCGCAACATGGGCGAGGCGTGCACCGCCGCCAACCGGTTCCTCGTGCACCGGTCGGTCGCCCAGGAGTTCGGCGAGAAGCTCGGCAAGCGGATGAGCGGGCTCACCGTCGGCCGCGGCCAGGACGACGGCGTCGACGTCGGCCCGTTGATCGACGAGCGCGCGGTCGAGAGCGTCAGCCAGCTGGTCACCGACGCCGTCCACGACGGCGCGACGGTGGTCTGCGGCGGCCAGGCCCCCACCGGCCCGGGCTACTTCTACCCCCCGACCGTGCTGCTCGACGTGCCGCCCGAGTCCGAGATCAACGTGCAGGAGGTCTTCGGTCCGGTCGCGCCGATCACGGTGTTCGACACCGAGGAGGAGGCGATCCGCCGGGCGAACGACACCGAGTACGGGCTGGCGTCGTACGCCTACACGCGCGACCTGTCCCGCACGATCCGGCTCGCGGAGGCGCTGGAGTTCGGGATGGTCGGCATCAACTCCGGCCTGATCTCCAACCCGGCCGCGCCGTTCGGCGGCGTGAAGGCCAGCGGCTTCGGGCGCGAGGGCGGCTTCGAGGGCATCGAGGAGTACCTCGAGACGACGTACGTCGCCCTGCCCGCGGGTTAGCCGAGGGTCAGACGAGCGCCGCGACGACGGTCAGGATCCACAGGTCCCAGCCGCGCATCAGCGGGTCGCGCCCCCGCTGCGGCCGCTCGTCGGAGATCCAGTAGCCGAACACGTCGGCCGGCGCCGCCGGGTCCGCGGGCGGGTTGCGCAGCTCCAGGCGCACGGGAAGCCCGCCGATCCGGGCCGCCGGGACGGCGGCGATCAGCAGCCGGTCCACGTCGTCGCCGTAGTCCTCCACGGTGAGCCGCGCCGGGTCCACGGGCCCGCCCGGGAAGCTGACGTCGAGGTAGAGCAGCACGTGGCCGTCGTGCCGCTCGAGGCCCCAGGTCCGCGCCGGCGCGGGCAGCACGTCGGAGGACACGCTGCGCTGGACGCTCTCGAACATCGTGACGTCGGTCGGCGAGACACGCCCCGACACGACGAACGTGGTGTCGCCGTTGCGGAACGTCCAGGTCGTGTTCGCGAACCCGTAGTGGATCCGGCTGGCCTCGCCGACGTCGTGGCCGACGCCCGGGCCGGAGTCGACCGCGATGGACTCGGCGCCGGGCTCGAACGAGTACTGCACGGCCCCGAGGAGCGCCGTGGTGACCGAGAACCAGTTGTCGAGCACGGTGCCGCGGTCGTCGCTGCCGACGAACGTGTCGTCGACCGTGAGCCGGTCGCCGGAGCCGCCGGCCGGCGTCAGGTCCAGGCGGTACGACGGGTACCCCGCCTCGTCGGCGACCTCGTCGATCTCGGCGATCAGCGACGCGAGCTCCCGCGTGCTGTCGACGCCGTTGAACGTCACCGCGATCGCGGCGCCGGTGTCCTCGTCGGGGGTCGCCACCGACGTGTCGACGATCCCGTCGATGCGGCCGAGCTTGGTCTGGACGCTGTGCGCGAGGTCGATCGCCCCCGAGCAGCCCGTGAGGACGCCGGCGGGGACGCACAGCACAGCGAGGGCGCAGACAAGCGTCAGCGCCCTTCGCCCCCCGAAGGTCCCCATGGGGAGAATGGTGACCCATGGCCCCGGTGCTCGGGGCGGGAACCCCAGAATGAGCGGGTGGACGTCTACACCGACACCGTCGAGCAGTACCGCGACTTCGCGTTCCACACCGCCGGGTACTCCCCGTGCTTCGAGGACTGGTCGAACCGGGTCATCGACGACCCCGAGGTGCTCGCGTGGCTCGAGACCCTGCCGCGGCCTAAGCGGCAGCCGAACCTGGTCTTCGCGGCAGCGCGATGGCACGGCGTCCCCGCGCCGGCGCCGTACGACGTCCTGCGCGAGGCGCTGCTCGCCGACGACGGCACGATCCGGGCCACGATCCTGGCCCGCGCGACCCAGACCAACGAGGTCGGTCGGCTGGCCACGCTGGTGCCGGCCTTCGCGGTCGCGTCGCCCGGACCGATCGGCCTGATCGAGGTCGGGGCGAGCGCCGGGCTCAACCTGTTCCCGGACCGGTACTCCTACTCCTGGGGTGGCGCCGACCCGGTCGGCTCCGGGCCGCTGCTCAGCGCGTCGGTCGAGGGGAACCCGCCGCTGCCCACCGCCGTGCCGGAGGTGGCCTGGCGCGGTGGCATCGACCTCAACCCGCTCGACGTCACCGACGAGGACCAGATGGGCTGGCTGGCCATGCTGGTCTGGCCCGAGCACGAGACCCGGCGCGAGCAGCTGCTCCGAGCCGTCGAGGTCGCGCGCACCGACCCGCCCGTGCTGGTCCGCGGCGACCTGCTGGACGAGCTGCCGGCGCTGGTCGACCAGGCGTCCGAGCACGGCACCGTCGTGGTGTTCCACAGCGCGGTCATCGCCTACCTCACCGGCGAGGACCGCGCCCGGTTCCACGCGATGATGACCGGGCTGGTCGGCGCCGGCCGCTGCCACTGGGTCAGCAACGAGGCCGCGAGCGTGCTGCCCGACCTGGACGGCGCCGCGTCCGCACCCCGGGACTCCGCGGGGTTCCTCCTGGGGATCGACGGCCGCGTCGTCGCCCTCACCCACGGCCACGGTCTGTCGCTGCGCTGGCTCTGACGACGCCTCCCGGGCGCTTGACTTCACGTCCACTTGAACATGTCGGATGGTGCGAGCTGGCGTCGCGATGAATTCGGTGGGCGATGTCGGTCCCGCAGGGGAGACTGGCCACAGGAGGAGCGATGACCGACGTGACGGACGCGCAGGCCGAGCAGGCCGAGCAGGCCGAGCGGCTGCCGCGCGCGCTGACGCCGTTCCGCCACGCGGCCTACCGCCGCCTCGCGGTCGCGCTGGTGCTCGCGACGTTCGCCGGCGGCGTCTGGACCGTCGGCCTGGTCTGGGAGGTCATCCGGATCGGGGGCGGGCCCGCCCAGCTGTCGATCGTGTCGACCGCCGGGGCGGTCGGCGTCCTGCTGCCCGCGCTGCTCGGTGGCGTGGTCGCCGACCGGGTCGCCCAGAAGCTGATCCTGATGGTGGTCGCGGGCGTCGAGCTGGCCTGCATGGCGGCCGTCGCGCTGCTCTCCCTGGCCGACCTCACCCAGGTGTGGCAGCTCGCGATCGTCGGGTTCACGATCGGCGCGGCGATGGCGTTCTACTTCCCGGCCTACACCGCCTGGCTGCCGGCCCTGGTCCCCGAGGACGACCTGCTCGCGGTCAACGGCTTCGAGGGCATGGTCCGCCCGACCATCGGCCAGGCCGTCGGGCCTGCGGTCGCCGGCGTGGCCGTGGGTGCCGCGTCCGCGGGGGCCGCCATCGCGATCGCCGCGGCGGCGTCGCTCGCGGGACTGGTGGCGCTGAGCACCGTGCCGCGCACCGCCGTCCGCCGGGAGGCGCCCGCGCCCGATGCCGTGCCCGTGCACCCGGTCCGCTCGATGCTCCACGACATGGCCGAGGGATTCCGCTACATGGTGCGGACGCCGTGGCTGCTCGCCACGCTGCTGTTCGCGTCGCTGCTGGTCTTCGTGATCATGGGCCCGCTCGAGGTACTGGTGCCGTTCCTCATCAAGGACGAGCTCGGCGGCGGTCCGGGCGACCACGCGTGGGTGCTGGCCGCGTTCGGCATCGGCGGCGCGATCGGCTCGCTGGTGGTCGCGTCGCTGCCGATGCCGCGCCGCTACCTCACCTGGATGAACCTCCTGTGGGGGCTGGGCTGCCTGCCGTTCGTGGTGATGGGCGTCGCCACCGAGATCTGGATGATCGTCGCCGCGGCGTTCGTGCTCGGCATCATGTTCGCGGCGCCGATGGTGATCTGGGGGACGCTGCTGCAGCGCCGGGTCCCGCCGCACCTGCTCGGCCGGGTGTCGTCGCTCGACTTCTTCGTCTCGGTCAGCCTGATGCCGGTGTCGATGGCGATCGCGGGGCCGGTCTCCGAGGCGATCGGGCTCGAGGCGACGTTCCTCGTCGCCGGCACCGTCCCCGCGGTCGCCGCGGTGGTCGCGATCGTCTGGGCGAAGCTGCCGCAGGACGAGATCGCGAACCCGCTATAGCGAGGCCAGCACGTCCTCGTTGTGCCGGTGCCCCACGGTCTCGTAGCCGATCACCGTCACCCACGGGGTGAAGGCGACCACGAGCAGCGACCAGGTGAGCGGCGCACCCGCCGCGACCATCACCGTCCCGACGGCCAGCACCGCCGCGGAGCCGGCGACCAGCAGGACGTGGAACGGGTCGAGCGTGTGGGTCAGCAGCGCGTAGAGCACGAAGAGCAGCGCGACGTACAGGCCGAGGGGCACGACGACGGTGAGCACCGTCGCGGTGGCGGAGAGCTCGGAGTGGTGCTCGAGGTAGAGCGCCGCCGCGTGCAGGCCCGCGCCGACCGCGACCAGGGCGCCGAAGAGCGGGATGTGCCCGTAGCCCCAGCTGAACCCGCGGGCGCGGTGCGCGTGCAGGATCTCCCCGCTCGGGATCACGAAGTAGGTCCACCACATCCCGAACGTGACGCCCACGCCGGCCAGGCCGAGCACGGCGACGTCGATGGTCCAGCCCTCGGTGGAGATGATCGCGGACAGGGTCGCCGCGCCGCCGATCAGCCCCTCGCCGAGCGCGATGATCACCAGCAGGCCGTAGCGCTCGGCGATGTGGTGTGCGTGCCACGGCGTGCCCTCGTGGATCTGCTCGGCGACGTACGGCCCGGCCATCTCGACGAGGATCACCGGCAGGGCGAAGGCGAAGAAGACGGGGATGCTGGTCTCCACCAGCGCGAGCACGACCCACGCCGCCTGCGAGACCGCCAGGGTCACCATGAAGACCTGGCAGGTGCGGGCGCGCGCGGGGTCCTGGCGGCTGGCGCGGTACCACTGGAGCAGCATCGGCACCCGCATCACGACGTACCCGAGCACCATCACCTGGTTCGCCATGTGCTCGTCCTCCAGCAAGGACTCGAACATGTCGGGAAGCCCGAGCGCCAAGATGATGACGCCGACCATCTGGACCATCGTCGTGAGGCGGAAGATCCAGTCGTCGGTGTCGTACGCCGACGCGAACCACGCGAAGTTGATCCACGCCCAGCTGACCGCGAACGTCGCGAACGCGAAGCCGACGATCCCGTCCCACACGTGGTCCTCGGCGAGGAAGTGCGCGAGCTCGCCCGCGGCCACTCCGAAGGCGATGACGAACGTCAGGTCGAAGAGCAGCTCCAGCGGCGTGGCGGAGCGGCCCGGCTCGTGCGGGTCGCGGCCGCTCATCCGCACCGCGGTGTGGGTGGTCCGGTCCGACATGGACCGCAGTCTAGGAAGCGGCCGGGTCCGGCCGTGCTCCGGTCAACCCGAGGCTGCCGGCCAGCGCGGTGCGCGACCGGATCCCGAGCTTGCGGTAGACGTGCGAGAGGTGCCACTCCACGGCCTTGACCGTGACCACGAGCTGGCTGGCGATCTCGCGGTTGGTCATCCCCGCGGCGGCCAGCTGCGCGATGCGGCGCTCGGAGACCGTCAGCGCGGCCAGCACCTCGCCCGGCGCCGGCCGGGTCGGCGCGCCGAGCAGGTCGAGCAGCCGGCGGATCCGGCTGCGCAACGGCCACAGCTCCTCGCGTCCCGCATAGTCCTCGGCGCCCCGGAGCAGCGTCAGCGCCTCGCCCTGGTCGCCCGCGCCGCCGGTGAGCAGCAGCTGCCCGGCGAGGTCGGTCTCGATCTGGGCGGTCAGCCGGAGCGCAGGGAGGTCGACGACCACGGCGCGCGCCTCGCGCAGCAGCGCGATCCCGTCGCCGCGCGGGTCGACGGTCGCGAGCGCGCGCAGACCGAGTGCAACGGCGTACGGCGCCTGCGCGAGCCGGGCCGCGGCGAGGTGGGCGCGCGCGAGCGCGGCGCCCTCCGCCCGGCGGCCGAGGCGGACCTCGGCGAGCGCGGCGGCCGCCCGCCAGGGGAGCAGGTCGGGGTCGTCGTCGAGCAGGCCGGTGCGCACGAAGTGCCCGGCCGCGAGCTCGTCCTCGCCCGTGGCCGTCGCCAGCTCGCCACGCCCGAAGTGCGCCGTCGCACCAGCGGTGCCGGCGGCTTCCAGCAGCGGCAACAGCTGGTCGGCCCGGGCCATCGCGGCGGCCAGCTCGCCGCGCGCGAGCCGGCACTCGACGCTGGTCGCGAGCGCCAGGGCGAGGTCGGCGTCGTCGAGCTCGGAGCGCGACTCGAGGGCGCGCTCGAGGTCGTGGAGCGCGTCGGAGACCAGCCCCGCGCGGGCCCGCGCGTGCCCGCGCGCCACGAGCGCGCGGGGGTGGTGAAGGTCGTCCCGAGCCGATGCCTCGACGGTGACCGCCTGCGGCGTCAGCATGGGGCCAAGCCTAGGAACTGGCGGGGCTCCGGGTGAGCGGAATGCGCGGGAATCGCCCCGGTGGACCAGTCAGGTGCGGCCCAGGAAACCCAGCAACCGCTGGTCGTACGACGCGCCCGCGGGGACCGGCCGCGCGGGGGCGAACCGCACGCCCCGGTCGGCCGGGTCCACCAGCCAGGTCGCGACCTCGAGCAGGTCCGCGGCCAGCTCGGTGGGCACGGGCACGTCCCGCCCGGTCGCGCGGCCGACGTCCCAGCCGTGCACGGTGACCTCGAGCGCGGCGGTGCTGACCAGCAGTCTGGACTGCAGCTCGAGTCGGCCGGTCGCGGCCTCGAGCACGACGTCCCCGGGCGTGGGCCGGGTCCACGCGGTCACCAGCGCGATCGCCTTGGCCTGGATCGCCGGCACCGGCCCCGGCGCGCAGCCGGCGCAGCCCACTGCGACGCGGCCGCCGGCCGCCTCGGTGAACGCGTCGAGCGCGTCCTCCATGTGCGCGAGCAGGTTGCCGAGCGACCAGCGCGCGCACGGGGTGGGGCGGTCGAGCATGTCCGGCTGCACGCCGGCCAGCTGCCCGCAGGTGTAGGCGATGGCCCGGTCGAGCAGCCCGACGGAACCGTCGAGCATCGCGGTCACCGAGCGACCGGCGCCGGCGTGTAGTCGGCCGGCAGCGTTGCCGGCAGCCCGAAGGTCTCGAACAGGCGGAGGTCGAAGAACGCGGTCACGTGCCGCACCCGGTCGCCGTCGAGCTGAAGCACCTGCAGCTGGAACGGCGCGAAGTCGCCGGCGGGAGTGCGCATGTACAGCCCGTACGCCGGCTGCCCGTTGGCCTGGGTCGCGATCATCGGCATGTCGAGCGAGCCGCCCGGGCACTCGTGGCCGATCAGCCAGCCGATGTTCTGCGCGCCCTTGAACCAGCTCGTGAACGGCGGCATGTCCCAGGTCGCCTCGGCGGTCAGCAGCCCGACGATCGAGTCGATGTCCTTGCGCCAGAACGCGTCGACGTACCGTTCCAGCAGCTGTTGCTGCCCGACGGTGAGGTCGACCTCGACGCTGTCCTCGGTGAGCCCGCGGTCGGCCATCTGGGCGTGCGCGCGCTGAAGGGCGGAGTTCACCGCGGCGGTGGAGGTGTCGAGCGCCTCCGCCACCTCGGCCGCCGACCAGCGCAGCACGTCGCGCAGGATCAGCACCGCGCGCTGGCGCGCCGGCAGGTGCTGCAGGGCGGCGACGAACGCGAGCCGGATCGACTCCCGCTCGGCGACCACGACCGCGGCGTCCGGCACCGGCTCCAGCCAGGCGATCTCGTGGTCGAGCTCGAGCGCGTCGCCCGCCACCGCGTCCGGCGTGCCGATCCCGGCCGGCAGTGGCCGGCGCGGCCGGCCCTCGAGGTTGGTGAGGCAGACGTTCGTGGCGATCCGGTAGAGCCACGTCCGCACCGACGAGCGGCCCTCGAAGGCGCCCGCCGAGCGCCAGGCGCGCAGGAAGGTCTCCTGGACCAGGTCCTCCGCCTCGTGCACGGAGCCGGACATGCGGTAGCAGTGCGCGAGCAGCTCGCGGTGGTAGCGCTGCGTCAGCGTCGGGAAGTCGTCGAGCTCGGTCGTCGTCATGGGTGTCCTCCAGTCTGCCTGGGAGGTACGACCGGCGTCGACGCCTTAACTCATCGCGATCGCCAGGGCGCGTTCCGCGGCCGGGACCGCGAGCGCCCGGTCCGCGGGCACCAGCCCGACCCGGGTGCGCCGGTCCAGCAGGTCGTCGACGTCCGCGGCCCCCTCGTGGGTGACCCCGAACAGCAGCTCGGCGAGCGTCACCGGCACACCGTCGGCGACCGGCGCCAGCAGCTCCTCGTCGGGCAGCCCGCTGACCTCGCGCGCCGAGGCGAGGACGAGCGCCGCGTCCGTGCCGAAGCGGCGCACCAGCCGGGCCGGCTCCTCGAGCTCGGCGAGCACCTCGCGCGGCGCGGCGCCGAGCAGCGGGAGGTCGCGGGTGCGGCACGGGCCGGCGGCGAGCCCGGCGTGCGCGACGGCGGCGTCGACGGCGTCCTCGGCCATCCGGCGGTACGTCGTGAGCTTGCCGCCGACGACGGTCACCACGCCGGTCTCGCTGGTGAGGACCGCGTGCTTGCGCGACAGGTCGGCGGTCGCCCCCTCGTTGCTGCGCAGCAGCGGCCGCAGCCCGGCGTACGCGCCGACCACGTCGCTGCGGTGGAGCTGGTGGGAGAACGCCGCGGACACGACGTCGAGCAGGAAGCCGATCTCGGGCTCGGAGGGCTCGGGCACGTCGGGGATGTCACCGTCGACGGCCTCGTCGGTGAGGCCGACGTACAACGTGCCGTCCGGCTGGGGCAGCACCATGACGTACCGGTTGCTGGTGCCGGGGATCGGGCAGGCGACCGCGACCTGGAGGCCGGGGATGCTCTCCTGGCGGAGCACCAGGTGGGTGCCGCGGCTCGGGCGTAGGTCGACGCCGGGGACGAGGGAGCCGGCCCAGACGCCGGCGGCGTTGACGACGCTGCCGGTGCGCACCGTGTGGGTCGCGCCGGTCAGCTCGTCACGGAGCTCGACCTGGGTGCCGCTCGCCGACAGCACGCGGGCCCGGGTGCGCACGTGCGCGCCGAGCTCGGCGGCGGTGCGGGCGACGTTCGTGACCAGGCGGGCGTCGTCCTCGAGCTGGCCGTCCCAGCTGAGGTAGCCGCTCCGCAGCCCGCCACGGCGCAGCGCCGGCGCGAGCTGGAGGATCTCCGCCGCGGAGAGCCGGCGCGGGCGGGGGAGCACGCCGGACGACGTGCGCGCGCTGCGCTTGAGCAGGTCGCCGGCCACCATGCCGTAGCCGGTGATCGCGGACTGCAGGCGCCCCGACGTCTGCGGCAGCAGCATCGGCATCGCGTGGGTGAGGTGCGGCGCGGTGCGCTCCATGATGATGCCGCGCTCGACCGCGCTCTCGTGGGCGACGTCGAACTGGAACTTGGCGAGGTAGCGCAGGCCGCCGTGCACGAGCTTCGAGGACCAGCGCGACGTGCCGAACGCGAGGTCGTGGGCGTCGACGGCGAGCACGGACAGGCCGCGGCTGACGGCGTCGAGCGCCACGCCGGTACCGGTGATGCCCAGCCCGATGACGAGGAGGTCGACCGCCTCGGGCGCGCCCACCAGGCCGGGGGTGATCCGCGTGCTCATGGCTGGATGCTCCGCGTCAGGGCGAGCCGGAGCTCGGCGTCGAGCTCGTCGAGGGACACCTCGTCGTCGACCATCGTGTGCGCGGACAGCACGAACCCGTGGGCGGCGAGCAGCATCGCGCGCGCCATCGCGACCGGGTTGCCGGGCCGGGCGGCGCCGGCCTCCTGGGCGTCGCGCAGTGCGGCGACGGTCAGCTCGAGGATCCCGTCCTGCGAGCGGCCGCGGCGGGAGAAGAGGTAGGGGAGGATCAGCTCGGGGTCGAGGTCCACGATGCGCACGAACAGCTCGTTCTCGCGCAGCCGCTGCACGACGGCGACGATGTCGCCCACCAACCGCTCGGCGGTCGGGGCGTCCTTGTCCTCCTCGGCCAGCGCGTCGGCGACGACGCCGCCCCACTCGCGGGTCATCAGGTCGCCGAGCAGCTGGGGCATGTCGGCCCAGGTGCGGTAGATCGTCATCCGCGAGACCCCTGCGCGACGGGCGACCTCGGTCAGGGTCGTGCGCCGCCAGCCGACGTCGAGGATGCAGTCGCGCGCGGCGTCGAGGTACGCGTCGCGGGGCTCACTGTTGTGACGAAGTGACGTCATATGTCACAGTGTAACGCATGACCTCGCAGCCGACCGAGATGCATCCGTCCCGTTGGGGCGACCCCGCGCGCGCCACCGCGCTGCCCGCCGAGGCCCGCGGCCTGGTGGAGATGGTGTTCGGGGCCGACGACCGGCCCGCCGTCACCGACCCGCCGCTCGCGCCGCCCACGATCGACACCGCCGTGCTCACCCGGCTGGCCGACCTCCTCGGGGCCGAGAACGTCCGCACCGACGACGACACTCGCCGGCTGCGCACCCGCGGCAAGTCGACGCCGGACCTCCTCCGCGCCCGCGCCGGCGACCTGACCGACGCGCCCGACGCCGTCGTACGCCCCGCCTCGCACGAGGAGGTCGCCGCGGTCCTCGACCTCGCCGCCGAGCACCGGCTCGCGGTCGTCCCCTTCGGCGGCGGTACGTCGGTGACCGGCGGCCTGGTCGCGCGCCGCGACGGCCTCGCCGGCGTGCTGAGCCTCGACCTGGTGCGGATGAAGCGGCTGATCGCGGTCGACCACGTGTCGATGACCGCGACCCTCGAGCCCGGCCTGCGCGGACCCGAGGCCGAGGCGCTGCTCGCGGCCGAGGGCCTGACCCTGGGCCACTACCCGCAGTCGTTCGAGTTCGCCTCCATCGGCGGCTTCGCCGCGACCCGCTCCAGCGGCCAGTCCAGCGCCGGGTTCGGTCGGTTCGACGCGCTCGTCGTGGGCCTGAGCGTCGCGACGCCACGCGGCCGGGTCGACCTCGGCAGCGCGCCGGCGAACGCCGCCGGGCCCGACCTGCGCCAGCTGTTCCTGGGATCCGAGGGCACCCTCGGTGTGATCACCGCGGTCACCGTGCGGGTGCGCCCGCTCGCCGAGACGAAGGTCTACGAGGGCTGGCGCTGGCCGTCGTTCGTCGACGGCGCCGCCGCGATGCGCACGCTCGCCCAGGCCGGCCTGCTGCCGACCGTGCTCCGGCTCTCCGACGAGGCGGAGTCCGCCCTGAACCTCGCCGACCCCGGCGCCATCGGCGGTGAGGCGGCGACCGGCTGCCTGATGATCACCGGCTACGAGGGGTCGCCCGCGGCCGTGGAGGCCAAGCGGGCGGCCGTCACCGCGCTGCTGACCAGCCTCGGCGGCAGCCCGGCCGGCGAGCAGCCCGGCGAGAAGTGGGTGCACGGCCGCTTCGACGCGCCGTACCTCCGCGACTCCATGCTGGACGCCGGCGTGCTCGTCGAGACGCTCGAGACCGCGACGTTCTGGTCGAACGTCGACGCGCTCTACAGCGGAGTCAAGACAGCGCTAGAGAGCACTCTCGGCCAGCCGTCGCTCGTGCTCTGCCACATCTCGCACGTCTACGAGACCGGGTGCTCGCTGTACTTCACCGTGGCCGCGAAGGAGACCGACGACCCGCTGGCGCAGTGGCAGGTCGCGAAGGCCGCCGCGTGCGACGCGATCGTGGACGCCGGCGCGACGATCACCCACCACCACGCCGTCGGCACCGACCACAAGCCATGGCTGGCCGCCGAGATCGGCCCGGTCGGCGTCTCCGTGCTGCGCGCGGTCAAGGCCGACCTCGACCCGGCCGGCATCCTCAACCCGGGGGTGCTGATCCCGTGACCCGCTCCTACACGTTCCTGGTCAACCCGCAGTCCGGCGGCGGCGCCGCGCCCGGCGCGGTCGTCCCGGTCGCCCGGGTGCTCCGCGAGGCCGGCGCGACCGTCGACGTGACCTACTCGCCCGGCCCGCAGGCGATGGCCGCGCTGGTCGACGAGGCGGTCGGTCGCGGCGACGTCGTCGTCTCGGTCGGCGGCGACGGGATGCTGTCGTCGCTCGCCGGGCTCGTCTCGGCCGCCGGCGGCACCCTCGGGGTGGTCCCCGCCGGCCGCGGCAACGACTTCGCGCGGATGCTCGGCATCCCCGACGACGCCGAGGCCCAGGCCCGGCTGCTGCTCGACGGCGCCGTCCGCCGCATCGACCTGATCGCGGCCACCGGCCTGGGCGCCGGCCGGCGTGTGATCGCCGGGTCGGTCTACTCCGGCGTCGACGCCCGGGCCGCCGAGATCGTCGACAAGGCGCACTGGCTGCCGCGCAAGCTGCAGTACCCGTACGCCGCGCTGCGCTCGATCGCGACGTACCAGCCGGGCCGCTACGTCGTCGCGGTCGACGGCATCGAGCACACCTACGAGGCGGCCACGGTCGTGGTCGCGAACTCGGCGTACTACGGCAAGGGCATGAAGATCGCCCCGCCCGCCACGCTCGAGGACGGGCTGCTCGACGTGGTCGTGATCGAGGCCGCCTCCCGGCTCGCGCTGATGCGCTCGCTGCCGCAGGTGTACGACGGCGGCCACGTGGCCCTGCCCGAGGTGACCCTGCTGTCCGGCAAGGTGATCGAGCTGCGCGGCACCGCCCGCGGCGGCATCTCGGTCGGCGGCGACGGCGAGCCCCTCGGCACCCTGCCGGCGCTCGACGCCACCCCCGCCACCGTCGAGGTCGTCCCCAGCGCCCTCTCCGTCATCGCCTGAAACGTTGAATCGGGACTTCTGACCACTTGAATAGGGAGTTCCGGTCAGACGGTCAACCGGAGGACAGCGCCGCCTGACCACATCAGGCGAACGCCCAGACCAGCAGCTCGGTCGGCACCGCGGCGGTGACCTCGAGACCGGGGTGGCCGGTGATCCGGAACGCGTCGCCGTCGGAGAGCGGCTCGGCGAGCGAGGAGCGCCGCAGCGCGCCGCCGGCGACGTACACGTGCTGGAGCGGCTCGTCGGGGAGCACGACGGTGTCCCCGGGGCCGAGCCGGGCGACGAGGAAGCGCGCGGAGCCGACGGTGGTCGCGAGCGTGAGCTCGCCGGGGACGAGGTCCACCGGCGTCACCGAGTACGACGGCTCCGCGCCGAGCTCGTCGGGGACGAGCCACGCCTGGACGAAGCGGGCCGGTCCCTCGGGTCCGGCGATCTCGGAGTGGGTCACGCCGGAGCCGGCGGAGAGGACCTGCACCTCGCCGGGCCGCACGACCGCGGAGTGACCGAAGGAGTCGGTGTGGTGCAGCGAGCCGGACAGCACCCACGTGACGATGTCGAGGTCTCGGTGCGGGTGCTCGTCGAAGCCGACCCCGCTCGCCAGGTGGTGGTCGTCGTGGCACACCAGCGGGCCGAAGCGGACGTTCTCGGGGTCGTACTGGTCGCCGAACGAGAACGAGTGCCGGGTGAAATATCCCCGGGTACGGGTGAGGTGGCGCTCGGTTCCCCGGCGGATCTCGGTCGTCACCTGCATCATTGTGCCCGTGCCAGACCCCCACTCTGACCAGTCCCTCCCACAGCTCCCGCCCGGCTTCCGCTTCGGGACGAGCACGGCGTCGTACCAGATCGAGGGAGCCGCCGCCGAGGACGGCAAGGGCCCCAGCATCTGGGACACCTTCACCGCCCAGGAGGGCCGGATCCACAACGGCGACACCGGCGACGTGGCGTGCGACCACTACCACCGGTACGTCGAGGACGTCGCGCTGATGAAGCGCCTCGGCGTGGGGGGCTACCGCTTCTCGTTCGCCTGGCCGCGGATCCAGCCGACCGGCTCCGGCCCGGCCAACGCCGCCGGCCTCGACTTCTACGACCGGCTCATCGACGAGCTGCTCGCGAACGACGTGCAGCCGATGGCGACGCTGTACCACTGGGACCTGCCGCAGGCGCTCGAGGACGACGGCGGCTGGCTGAACCGCGCGACCGCCGACCGGTTCGCGGACTACGCCGCGATCCTCGGCGAGAAGTTCGCCGACCGGGTCGAGCACTGGATCCCCGTCAACGAGCCGAACGTCGTGATGATGATGGGCTACGCGATCGGCATGCACGCGCCAGGCAAGACGCTGATGTTCGACGCGATGCCGGCGGCGCACCACCTGCTGCTCGGCCACGGCCGGGCCGCGATCGCGCTGCGCGATGCCGGCGCGAGCAGCATCGGCTGCGCCAACAACCACGCCCCGATGTGGCCGGCTTCCGACGACGAGGCCGACGTCGGCGCGACCAAGCTGTTCGACGCGCTCTGGAACGGCATGTTCATGGAGCCGATGCTGCTCGGGCGCTACCCCACCGACCTCCAGCCGCTGCTCGAGGAGATCGTCGAGGACGGCGACCTGGCGCTGATCCGCCAGCCCCTCGACTTCTACGGCGTCAACTACTACAACCCGTTCCGCATCGGGGCCGCGGCCGAGGACGCCGAGATGCCGTTCGAGTTCCGCGAGCTGCTCGGCTACCCGACCACCGACTTCGGCTGGCCGGTCGTCCCGGACGCGCTGCGCGAGATGCTGATCACGATGCGTGCCCGCTACCGGGCCGCGCTGCCGCCGATCCACATCACCGAGTCCGGCTGCGCCTACAACATGGGTCCGGACGAGAACGGCGTGGTCGACGACCAGGCCCGGATCGACTACCACGACGCCCACCTGCGTGCGGTGGCCACGGCCTGCCAGCGCGGTGTCGACGTGCGCGGCTACTACGCGTGGTCTCTCATGGATAACTTCGAGTGGTCCGAGGGCTACTCCCAGCGCTTCGGCCTCGTGCACGTCGACTACGAGACCCAGGTGCGCACGCCGAAGCGGTCGTTCCACTGGCTCGCCGACGTCATCGGGGCGCAGATCAACTCGCTGGGCTGAGGCTGAGGCTGCGGCGAGAGCCGCGCCCGAGCGCCCGCGTCGCCCACCCCGCCGCCCGCCAGGCGTCGAGGTCGAGCCGGTTGCGGCCGTCGAGGACCTGCTTGCGGCGTACGACGTCACCCAGCGCGACCGGGTCGACCTCCCGGAACTCCGGCCACTCGGTGAGGTGCAGCAGCAGGTCGGCGTCCCGGGCCGCGGCGAGCGCGGACTCGGCGTAGTCCAGCGTCGGGAACTTCGCGAGCGCGGTCTCGTTGGCCTTCGGGTCGAAGACGGAGACCTGAGCGCCGTGCAGGTGCAGCTGACCCGCGATCGACAGGGCCGGCGAGTCGCGGACGTCGTCGCTGTGCGGCTTGAACGCCGCGCCCCACACCGCGACCCGTGCGCGGGCGACGTTGCCGCCGAGCATCGCGGTGGCGATCTGCACGACGCGGGTGCGCTGGCGCAGGTTGATGTCGTCGACCTGGCGGAGGAACGACATCGTGTCCTCGACGCCGAGCTCGCCGGCCCGGCTCAGGAACCCGCGGATGTCCTTGGGCAGGCAGCCGCCGCCGAACCCCACGCCCGCGTTGAGGAACTTCCGCCCGATCCGGTCGTCGTGGCCGATGGCGTCGGCGAGGTGGACGACGTCGGCGCCGGCCGCCTCGCACACCTCCGCGATGGCGTTGATGAACGAGATCTTCGTGGCCAGGAACGCGTTCGCCGAGACCTTCACCAGCTCGGCGGTCGCGAAGTCCGTGACCACGACCGGGGTGCCGGTCCCGATCACCGCGGCGTAGAACTCACGCAGCCGGGCCTCGGCGTGCTCGGAGGCGACGCCGAACACCAGCCGGTCCGGCTGGAGGGTGTCGCGGACGGCGAAGCCCTCACGGAGGAACTCCGGGTTCCACGCGAGCTCGGCGCCGTCGCCGAGCCGCGCGGCCAGGCGGGCGGCGGTGCCGACCGGGACCGTCGACTTCCCGACGACCAGCGCGCCCTCGGTGAGGTACGGCGCGAGCGAGTCGATCGCGGCGTCGACGTGCTGCACGTCGGCCCCCAGACCGTCGCGGCGCTGCGGCGTGCCCACGCAGACGAAGTGGATCGAGCCGAAGCCGCCGGCCTCCTCGTAGGAGTCGGTGAACCGGAGCCGCCCGGAGCCGACGTGCTCGGCCAGCAGGTCCTCGAGCTCCGGCTCGTAGAACGGGACCTTGCCCGCGGCGAGCGACTCGCGCTTCGCGGTGTCGATCTCGACGCCGAGGACGTCGTACCCGAGCTCGGCCATGCACGCAGCGTGGGTCGCGCCGAGGTAACCGCAACCGATGACCGTGACTCGCACACGGGCGAACCTAGGGAGCCGAGGTTGCCACCGCGGTGGCCAGCCGATGAACGATCGACTCCAATCGCTCGGGGCTCGTGGCCAGGTTGACGCGCACGTGCCCCTCCAGGCCGGGCTGGTAGTCCGAGCCCGGCCCGAGCCGCACCCCGTGCTCGAGCGCCACCCCGGCCGGGTCGGCGATGCCGTACGTCCGCAGGTCCAGCCAGGCGAGGTACGTCGCCTCCAGGGGGCGCATCCGCGCGTCCGGCAGGTGCGTGGCCAGGAGGTCGGTGAGCCGCGACCGCTGGTCGTCGAACCGGTCGACGAGGGCGGCCAGCCAGTCGTCGCAGTCGGTCCACGCGGCGACGCCCGCGATCATCCCGAACACCGACCAGGCGTTCTGCGCCGGGATCGGCGCGGCCAGGAGGCGCGCGCGGTCCTCGGGGTCGAGCACGACCAGCTGCGCGCCGTGCACGCCGGGGATGTTGAACGACTTCGACGCGCTGGTGACCACGACCGCGCGCTCGTCGACGGTGAGGTACGGCGTGAACGTCGCGCCCGGCAGCGTCAGCGGCGCGTGGATCTCGTCGGAGACCACCCGGACGTCGTACCGCCGCGCGAGGTCGGCGAGCGCGGTGAGCTCCTCGCGCGTCCAGCACCGGCCGAGCGGGTTGTGCGGGCTGCAGAGCAGGAAGGTCCGGGCGCCCGCGGCGAACGCCTGCTCGACCTCGGCGAGGTCCATGGTCGCGGTCTCGGCGTCGGGGTCGAGCGGGACCGGCACGAGCTCACGGCCGGTGATCGCGACCGCGTCGCGAAACGGCGGGTAGCAGGGGGTCGGCACCACGACCGGGCCGGGCGGGCACACCAGCTCGAGCGCCAGCCGGATCCCGGCCATCACCGAGCCGGTCGGCACCGTCGCGTCGGCCGGGACCGGCCAGCCCCAGTGCCGCTCGGCGAAGCCGGAGAAAGCCGCACCCAGGCCGGCGTCGCCGAACGCCGGGTAGCCCGCGGTGCCGCGACGTACGGCGGCGACGAGCGCCTCCTCGATCGGCTCGGCCGGCCGGTAGTCCATCTCGGCGACCCACGCGGGGATCACGCCGGGCGCCACCGCCCCCCACTTCAGCGGCAGCGCCGCCCGGGCCTGGTCGTCGGTGAGGTCGCGGATCACCCGGCCATTGAACTAGAGAACCCGGGCTACGGTGGTCCGCATGCGCGCGGTCGCGGTGCTCCTGGTGGTGCTGCTGCTCGCCGCCTGCACGCCGGACGAGGACGAGGACACGGCGTACGCGCCGTCCCCGTCGCCGGCGGACTCCGCGACGCAGTCGACTGCGCCGACGCCGCCGGGGTGGCAGACCCAGCAGCCGTCCGCGGTGCTGACCAAGCGGCCGCTGGTGCTCGCGACGAACCCGCGCCGCGGCCCGATCGACCTCCCCGAGACCGTCGCCCGCTGGGTGATCGACGGGACCATCACGAACTGGCGGGACCTCGGCCAGCCGGCGGCGCCGCTGCGCGTCGTCGACCGCGGTCCGGTGCGGAACCTGCCGATGAACACGGTCGCGGTGGCCGCCGCCCACGGCGTCGGACCCGGCGTCCGGGTCGTGACGGTGGACGGGTTCGACCCGCTGCGCGAGCCGGACCGGTACCCGATCCAGGTGCAGGGTCCGTCGCACGACCAGGTCACCACCGTGACGATCGTCGGGGACATCATGCTCGGCCGCGAGGTCGGCGGCGGCGCCGCCCTGAGACCGATGGCGCGGCGGCTCGCCTCCGCCGACATCACCGTCGGCAACCTCGAGAGCACCCTGTCGGACGCGGGCGCGCCGACCCAGGACGACGCCTTCCACGCGGACCCGGCGGTGCGCGAGGACCTCTGGCGCGCCGGGTTCGACGCGCTGAGCCTCGCGAACAACCACGTCGGGGACTACGGCGACGCCGCCCTGGTGGAGACCGTGCAGCTGGTGCGCAACATGGGCTTCAAGACGTTCGGCGCGGGGCGCGACCTGGCGGCGGCGCGCCGGCCCGCGGTGATCGACCAGCTGGGCCTGACGTTCGGCTTCCTCGGCTTCAACGCGATCGGCGAGACCCCGGAGGCGGCGCCGGGCCAGCCGGGAGCCCTCTCCGTGAGCATGCCGCCGCGGACCGGCCCGCTCGACCGGGGCGAGCTCCGGCGGGTCCTCGGCGACGTACGGCGCCTCGCGAAGCGCGTGGACGTCGTCGTCGTGATGCCGCACTGGGGCACGCAGTACACGAACCGCCCCGAGCCGGTGCAGGTCGACGTCGCGCGCCGCCTGGCGGCTGCGGGCGCCGACCTGGTGGTCGGCGGCCACCCGCACTGGGTGCAGGGTGCGTCCCTCGTCGGTGGCACGCTGGTGGTGAACTCGCTCGGCAACTTCGTCTTCGACATGGACGACGAGTCGCTGTTCGGCGAGCAGGCCATGGAGGGCCTCGTGCTCGAGGCGACGTTCTGGGGTGACCGGTTGATGGCGGCCGACTTCGTGCCGTACCGGATGGGCGAGGACTTCGCCCCGCGCGTGGTCGCGCGTGCCGAGGCGACCCGGGTCTACGACGACTTCTGGGAGTTCAGCGGCCTCGGAGCCACGCGGTGAGCAGCCGGCCGACCCGGTCGAGCTGCTCGGGGTCCACGACCGAGGGGACGTCCCCGGCGGAGTGGTAGCCGGCGTACGGCGTGCTGCCGGCCCGCGCGGCCGGGATCCCCACGTCGGCGAACGACTCGTGGTCGCTCGCGCTGTCAACGCCGACCGTGACCGGGATGCGCAGGCGCCGCGCCAGCCGGGCGAGCTCGTCGCGCACGCCGGTCGGGGTGCCCTCCACCGACGCCAGCGGCACCCGGTCGCCGACCCCCACCCGGTCGAGCGACACCATCGCGGTCACGTTGCCGGGGTCCGCGGCGTACCGCTTCGAGCCGAAGTGGTGCAGCTCCCCGGTCCCGACCGGCTCCTCGCCGCCGAACAGCACCAGCACCACCCGCGGCTGGCCCGCGAGGATCCGCGCCAGCTCCATCACGACCGCGACGCCGGACGCATTGTCCTCCGCACCGGGCGCGACGGCGACGGTGTCGAGGTGCGCGCCGACCACGACGTGGCGCCGGCCGGGGTCGAAGCCGGGCGGCTCCGCGATCACGTTGAGGGACCGGCCCGCCTCGACCGGCACGCCCCACGAGTCGCCGGCCGGCACGGCGAAGCGCTGCAGCCGGACGTCGTACCCCGCCGTGGCGAGGAGCGGCGTCGCCCAGTCGACCGCAGCGAGGAACGCCGGTCCGGTCGCCAGCCGCGGCCCGATGTCGCCGGCCAGGTGGCGGACCGTCCGCATCGCGCGGGTCGCGTCGAACGCCGCGGTCGGCTCGGGCGTCGGGGTCGACGTGGGGGTGGGCGTCGGCTCGGCCGTTGACGAGGTCGCGGGCGAGGTCGCGGGCGGGGTGGTGACCGACGGAGGCCGGGTGTCGGTCAGCGGCGTGTCCGAGCACGCCGTCACGAGGAGGAGCACCGCGACGGACGAGAGCCGGCGGGCCGCGGTCGCGGCCACGCGGCGCTGCCTGACCGGCTGCGCGATCGGCGAGGTCCTGGGCATGGTGCTGGCCAGCATCGCACTGGCCGTCGGGCTGACCTTCACCTCTGTGAAACGCGCGGGGCGACCGCGGGTTCGCCCGACGGCCCGTCGTGGGCGCACGACCAGACGTGGCCGTGGTCACGCCGTCGTCCACAAATGCCCGAACGTGCGCACCATCCCTGAGCGTGGTCCTACGCTTCTGCCATGCGTGTACGTCGTGCCCTCGCCGCTGCTGCCGTCCTGCCTCTCGCCCTCGCCGCCGCCGCGTGCGCTCCGGAGGACGACTCGGACGGCACGACCGCGTCCGACCCTGCCGCGTCGACGTCCGAGTCGGGCGACGCGGACGCCTGCGCGACCGAGTCGCTGCCGGTGCGGACCGCGGGCCAGCTGACCGTGGGCACGGACTCGCCGGCGTACGAGCCGTGGTTCGTCGACAACGACCCGAGCAACGGCAAGGGCTTCGAGTCGGCGGTGGCGTACGCCGTCGCCGAGCAGCTCGGCTTCTCGGCCGACCAGGTCGAGTGGGTGAAGGTGCCGTTCAACAAGTCCTACGCGCCGGGCCCGAAGGACTTCGACTTCGACATCAACCAGATCTCGATCAACGCCGAGCGCGCGGAGGCCGTCGACTTCTCCGACGGCTACTACGCCGCCTCGCAGGCCGTGATCGCGCTCAAGGGCACGCCGGGAGCCGAGGCGACCAGTCTCGACGACCTGAAGGGCCTGCGCCTCGGCGCCCAGACCGGCACCACGTCGCTCACCGCGATCCGTGAGGTGATCCAGCCCGAGCAGGACCCGGCCGTCTACGAGGACACCAACGTCGCCAAGGCCGCCCTGCAGAACGACCAGGTCGACGCGATCCTGGCCGACCTGCCGACCGCGTTCTACATCTCGGCGGTGGAGATCCCGAACAGCACGATCATCGGGCAGTTCCAGCCCGACACCGGCGAGCAGGAGGAGTTCGGGATGCTCTTCGAGAAGGGCAGCGCGCTCGTCCCATGCGTGAACGAGGCGCTCGCGGCCCTCGAGGAGGACGGCACGCTCGACCAGCTCGAGCAGCAGTGGCTCTCCGAGACCGTGGGCGTGCCCGAGCTCCAGTGAGCGAGTGGTCACCCAGCCAGCACGAGCTCGACCGCCAACGGGTCCGTAGCCGGCTCCAGCTGCGGTCGGCGCTGATCGCGACGGCGATGACCGTCCTGGCCTTCGTCGCCCTCGGCGTCCTGGTCACCGGCTCGCCGGGCTGGCCCAACGTCAAGGCCTACTTCTTCAGCTGGCCGGACGCCCGGGAGTCGTTCCCGGCGATCCGGGACGCGATCTGGCTGAACATCAAGATGTTCCTGATCGCCGAGGTCTTCATCCTGATCTTCGCGATGCTGATCGCGATGGCGCGGGTGAGCCGGTCGCCGTGGCTGATGCCGCTGCGGGTGGTGGCCGTGGTCTACACCGACGTGGTCCGGGGCATCCCGACCATCCTGCTGGTGTACCTGTTCGCGTTCGGCATGCCGGCGCTGGAGCTCCAGGGCATGCCGGACAGCCCGTTCTTCTGGGCCACGGCGGCGCTGATCGTCTCGTACAGCGCCTACGTCGCCGAGGTGTTCCGCTCCGGCATCGAGTCGGTGCACCCCTCGCAGTGGGCCAGCGCGCAGGCGCTCGGCCTGACCCGCGGCCAGACGCTGCGGCACGTGATCGTCCCCCAGGCGGTGCGCCGCGTCGTACCGCCCCTGCTCAACGACTTCGTCTCGCTGCAGAAGGACACCGCGCTCGCGTCGGCGGCCGGGGTCTTCGAGGCGGTCGCGACCGCGCGGGACTACACGCTCTACAACTTCAACTTCACGCCGTACCTCGTCGTCGCCGGCTTCTTCATCGTGATGACGGTCCCGCTGGCGCGGCTGTGCGACTGGCTGACCGCGCGGATGCGCCGGCGTGAGCTGGCG
This sequence comes from Nocardioides caricicola, assembly GCF_039541135.1. NCBI lineage: Bacteria > Bacillati > Actinomycetota > Actinomycetes > Propionibacteriales > Nocardioidaceae > Nocardioides > Nocardioides caricicola. The sequence goes on from NZ_BAABFQ010000006.1 coordinate 255,364, forward strand.
GGTGCCCTGTGAGCGCGCTGCTGACCGTCGAGGGGCTGCGGAAGTTGTACGGCGACAAGGTCGTCCTGGACGACGTCTCGCTGAGTGTCGCGCCGCACGACGTCATCTGCCTGATCGGCTCGTCCGGGTCGGGCAAGTCCACGCTGCTGCGCTGCCTGAACCTGCTCGAGGACATCGACGACGGCGTGATCACCTTCGAGGGCCGCGAGATCTCGGATCCCCGCGTCGACGCGCGCGCCGTCCGGTCGCGACTGGGGATGGTGTTCCAGGCCTACAACCTGTTCCCGCACCTGACCGTGCTCGAGAACTGCACGCTCGCCCCGCGCAAGGTCCACGGCGTACGCCGCGCCGAGGCGGAGGCCCGGGCGCTGGAGATGCTGGAGCGCTTCGGCCTGGCCGACCAGGCGACCAAGCACCCGGACCGGCTCTCCGGCGGCCAGCAGCAGCGCGCCGCCCTGGTCCGCGCTCTCTGCACCCACCCCACGCTGCTGCTCCTCGACGAGATCACCGCCGCGCTCGACCCCGAGCTGGTCGGCGAGGTGCTGGAGATCGTCCGCGCGGAGGCCGCCGCCGGGATGACCATGGTGATCGCCACCCACGAGATGGCCTTCGCCCGCGACGTCGCCACCTCGGTCTGCTTCCTGCACGAGGGCCGCATCCTGGAGCAGGGCCCGCCCACGCAGATCTTCACCGACCCCCGGGAGGAGCGGACCCGGCAGTTCCTGGCGCGGGTGCTCTGATCGGCCGGGCCGCACCTCCAGTCCACCCCGGATCCACCGACCGAGACGTCGGTCATCCACAGGGACCGTGACAGCACTTCTGTCATGATGCGAGGCATGACGTACGAGCTGGGGCAGGGGACCGGGCCGCTCAAGGGCGTGAAGGTCGTCGAGATCGCGGGCATCGGGCCGGGTCCGCACGCGTGCATGATCCTGGCCGACCTCGGGGCGGACGTGATCCGCGTCGAGCGGCCGGGCGGGCAGGCACTGGCGGGCGGGGGAGCGCACATGCTGCTCAACCGCGGCCGGCCGAGCGTGGCGCTGGACCTGAAGAACCCCGACGCCGTCGAGACCGTGCTGAAGCTGGTCGAGGACGCCGACGTGCTCGTCGAGGGCATGCGCCCCGGTGTCGCCGAGCGGCTCGGGTTCGGGCCCGACGCCTGCCACGCCCGCAACGAGCGGCTGGTCTACGGCCGGATGACCGGGTGGGGCCAGGACGGCCCGTTCGCGCAGGCGGCCGGTCACGACATGAACTACATCGCGATCACCGGCGCGCTGCACGGCCTCGGCCAGGACCCGAGCCGGCCGCACTTCCCGGCCAACCTGGTCGGTGACTTCGGCGGCGGGTCGACGTACCTCGTCATCGGCGTCCTGGCGGCGCTCCTGGAGGCCCGGGTCAGCGGCCGAGGCCAGGTCGTCGACGCGGCGATCGTCGACGGCACCGCCCACCTCAACACGATGACCGCGGCGTTCCTCGCCTCCGGCGGGTTCAAGGAGCAGCGCGCGGCCAACCTGCTCGACGGCGGGGTGCCGTACTACGACATCTACGAGACCTCCGACGGCAAGCACATGAGCGTCGGCGCGCTCGAGCCGCAGTTCTACGACGCGTTCGTCGAGCTGCTCGGCATCAAGGACACCGCGCCGGACCGGTACGACGCCGACCAGGCCGACGCGCTGCGCAAGCTCATCACCGAGACGTTCCTGCAGAAGACGCAGGCCGAGTGGGTCGAGGTCTTCGAGGGCACCGACGCCTGCGTCGCCGGGATCATTCCCCTGACCGAGGCCGCGGAGCACCCGCACATGAAGGCGCGCGGCACGCTCGTCCACCACGACGGGTTCATCCAGCCCGCACCGGCGCCGCGCTTCTCGCGCACGGAGGCCACCATCGGCCGCACCGCCGAGAGCGCCGGGGACAGCACCCGCGAGGCGTTGGCCGCCTGGGGCATCGGCGACGTCGACGCGCTCATCGAGTCGGGCGCCGCCGTCCAAGCCACCCAGGACACATGAAGCCGTTCCTCTTCCTCGGCACCCGAGCCGAGGACGACGTCGCCGACAGCGAGTACGCCGCGGTCCTGCGCTGCGCCGGCCTCGACGAGCGCGACGTCCGACGCGTCCGGCTCGAGCGCGACCCGCTCGGTCCGGTCGACCTCGACGACTGGTCCGGGATCATCCTCGGCGGCGGGCCGTTCAACTCCAGCGACCCCGAGGACCTCAAGTCCGCGGCGCAGAAGCGCGCCGAGGCCGAGCTGCGCGAGCTCGCGGAGCGCGTGGTCGCGGCCGACTTCCCGTTCCTCGGCGCCTGCTACGGCATCGGCGTGCTCGGCGGGCTCCGCGGTGGCGTCGTCGACCGGACGTACGGCGAGCCGATCGGCGCGCTGGAGATCACGCTGACCGAGGACGGTCGCCGCGACCCGATCCTCGGCGCGCTCCCGGAGCGTTTCGACGCGTTCCTGGGCCACAAGGAGGCCGTCAGCCGGCTCCCCGCGGGTGCGGTCCGGCTGGCCGGCAGCGTCACCTGCCCGGTGCAGGCGTTCCGGATCGGCAGCAACGTCTACGCCACCCAGTTCCACCCTGAGCTCGACGTGGAAGGGCTCTGCCTGCGCATCGACGTCTACCGCCACCACGGCTACTTCGACCCGCCCGAGCTGGCCGAGCAGATCCAGGCGATGGCCCGCACGAAACAGGTCGAGCACCCCCAGCGGATCATCGAGGGGTTCGTCCGACGGTTCTCTAATTGACAGATATTCAGTAAGGTCGGGGCATGCACCCCGAGCACGTGGACGTCCTGATCGTCGGCGCCGGCCTGTCCGGCATCGGCGCCGCCTGCCGGCTGCGCACCGAGCACCCCGGCCGGTCGGTCGCGATCCTCGAGGCTCGTGAGGCCAGCGGCGGCACGTGGGACCTGTTCCGCTACCCCGGCATCCGCTCGGACTCCGACATGTTCACGTTCGGCTTCAAGTGGCGGCACTGGGAGGGCGACGTGGCGCTCGCCGACGGCGCGTCGATCCTGGAGTACCTCCGCTCCGTCGCCGAGGAGTACGGCGTCGACCGGCTGATCCGCTACCGGCACCGGGTCGTCAGCGCGAGCTGGGACTCGGCGACGGACCGCTGGACCGTCGAGGTCGACCGCGACGGGGAGACGGTCACGCTGACCACGAGCTTCCTGTGGGGCTGCGGCGGCTACTACGACTACGACGAGGGCTACACGCCGCAGTTCCCGGGCCGCGAGGACTTCCGGGGCACGGTCGTGCATCCGCAGCACTGGCCCGAGGACCTCGACTACACCGGCAAGAAGGTGGTCGTGATCGGCTCCGGCGCGACCGCGGTGACGCTGGTCCCGGCGATGTCCCAGGCCGGCGCGGAGCACGTGACCATGCTGCAGCGCAGTCCGACGTACATCCTGTCGCTGCCCGGGCGTGACCCCGTCGCCATCCGGCTGCACCGGCTGCCGTCCAGGCTGAGGTACCAGATCGTCCGGTGGAAGGCGATCCTGCTGGCCGTCGCGACGTACCAGCTCGCCCAGCGCCGCCCCGCCTTCGTCAAGAAGGTGATCCGGGCCGGGGTCGCCAAGCAGCTGCCGGCCGGCATGGACGTCGACACCCACTTCAAGCCGGCCTACGACCCGTGGGACCAGCGGCTCTGCTTCGTGCCGGACGGCGACCTGTTCAAGGCGCTGCGCTCGGGCCGGGCGTCGGTCGTCACCGACCACATCGACACCTTCACCGAGAACGGCATCCGGCTGCGCTCGGGCGAGGAGCTCGAGGCGGACGTGATCGTCACCGCGACCGGCCTCAAGCTCAAGGCGATGGGCGGCGTCGAGCTGAGCGTCGACGGCCAGCCGGTGAAGATGCCGGAGACGCTGACCTACAAGGCGCTGATGCTCAGCGACGTCCCCAACTTCGTGTTCACGATCGGCTACACGAACGCGTCGTGGACGCTCAAGGCCGACCTGGTCGCCGACTTCGTGTGCCGGCTTCTCGCCCACATGGACGAGCACGGCGTACGGCGGGCCGTGGCCCCTCGTGACCCGTCGGTCGGCGAGGAGCAGCTGATCTCCTTCACCTCCGGCTACATCCAGCGGGCGCTCGACGAGCTGCCGAAGCAGGGCGACCGCGAGCCCTGGAAGCTGCGGCAGAACTACCTCAAGGACCTGCGCGCGATCAACCGCCTCCCGGTCGACGACGGGGTGCTGACGTTTCGCTGAGCCGCCGAACGGCTACTGCACCCGTATGGGACTCAAGGACAAGGCAGAGAACAAGGTCGACGAGCTCAAGGGCCAGGGCAAGGAGTCGGCGGGCAAGGCCACCGGCGACCGCGACCTCGAGGCCGAGGGCAAGGCCGACCAGACCGAGGGCAAGGTCAAGCAGGCCGGGGAGCACGTCAAGGACGCCGCCAAGGACGTCAAGGACGGCCTCACCAAGTAGACGCGCGTCACACCCGACGCGCCGATGCCGGTCTGACGGGCTGCACCCTCTACACTTGTGGAAGCAGCCCGTTCAGTCTTGCCTCGGGCTTCGGCGGATCCCTTCGAGGATCACGCCCCTCACCTCGTGAGGTCAGCTTCTCCGTTCCCGCCCACCGGCGGGTTCAGCTTGGCGAGACACGCCAACAGTGAGTGATCTTCTCTTGTCTACTGCAGTGTCTGCTGCGGGCTTCGCCGATCTCGGCGTCCCCGCCAACCTCGTCTCCATCCTCTCGGGCCTCGGCATCACCGACCCGACCCCCATCCAGCGCGCCACGCTCCCCGACTCGCTCGCGGGCCGCGACGTGCTCGGCCGCGGCCGCACCGGCTCCGGCAAGACCTACGCGTTCCTCCTCCCGCTGGTCGCCCAGCTGTCGACGTCCAACCGCACCGCCCGGCCCAAGTCGCCGCGCGCCCTGGTGCTGGCGCCGACGCGTGAGCTCGTCACCCAGATCGAGGACTCCCTCCGCCCGCTCGCCCAGGCCGCGGGCCTGAGCACCATGACGATCTTCGGCGGCGTCGGCCAGAACCCGCAGGTGCAGAGCCTGCGCCGCGGCGTCGACATCGTGCTCGCCTGCCCGGGCCGCCTCGAGGACCTGATGGGCCAGGGTCACTGCGACCTCGGCCAGGTCGAGGTCACCGTGCTCGACGAGGCCGACCACATGGCCGACCTCGGCTTCCTCCCCGGCGTACGCCGGATCCTGGGCAAGACGCCGCGCGACAGCCAGCGGCTGCTGTTCTCGGCCACGCTCGACAAGGCGATCGACACCCTGGTCAAGCAGTTCCTGCAGAACCCGGTGACCCACCAGGCCGACTCGGCGCAGTCGCCGGTCGCGACCATGGACCACCACGTCCTGCACGTCGCTCGCGAGCACCGGGTCCCGGTCCTCGTCGACCTGACCAGCGCGCCCGGTCGCACCGTGGTCTTCACCCGCACGAAGTACGGCGCCAAGGCGCTCGCCCGCCAGCTCAACAAGAGCGGCGTTCCCGCCGTCGAGCTGCACGGCAACCTCAGCCAGAACGCCCGCACCCGGAACATGGACGCGTTCCACTCCGGCAAGGCCTCCACGCTGGTCGCCACCGACATCGCCGCCCGTGGCATCCACGTCGACGACGTGTCGCTGGTCGTGCACGCGGACCCGCCGGTCGAGCACAAGGCCTACCTGCACCGCTCGGGCCGCACGGCGCGTGCCGGCAACAAGGGCACCGTCATCACGCTGATGACCGACGACCAGGTCCGCGACGTCCGCGACCTGACCCGGGCGGCCGGCATCAAGCCGACCACCACGAAGGTCGTCGGCTCCAGCCACCCGGTGCTGGCCGAGCTCGCCCCCGGCGAGCGGGTGCTGGTCCCCGGCGGCCTGGTCGTCGACGCCCCCGAGGGCAACCCGCGCCCGAGGAGCACCGGCGGCGGTGGCGGCGGTCGCAACCGCTCCCGTGGTCGCCGCAGCGGCTCGGGCGCCAAGGCCTCCGGCGCGAAGAGCACCGGCGCGAAGAGCGCCGGCTCGGCGCCGAAGTCCGGCGGCGGCAAGCCCCGCCGTTCGGGCGGCCACGGCAGCGCACCGTCGGCCTCGGGCGGCCAGAAGCGGCACAGCGCCTCGTCGTTCAGCTCCGGGCGCCGCTGATCATGAGGGGAAGTCGTCGAGCCGCGCTCGTCGGCTTCCTCCTCGTCGGCACGGTGCTGCTCGGCCTCTCCTTCGGGATCGAGCCGGGCAGCACCTGGTTCTACCCCGCAGCGCTCGCCCTCGCGGCGACCTGGGCCGTCGGCGCGTTCGCCAGCGGACCGGTCGAGTGGGGGGACCCGGGCGTGGTGCGACCGGTGCTCGTCGGAGCGCTGCTCGCCGCGGTGTTCGTGGCGGGCGCGCTCCTGCTGCGCGAGCTGTCGATCCTCGACGGCCAGGTGTCCTCGGTGACGGCGTACGCCGACCGCGGCTCGGGACCGCTGATCGTGGCGGTGACCCTGGTGACCGGCTTCGCCGAGGAGCTGTTCTTCCGGGGCGCGGTCTACGCCGCGGCCCCGCGCCGGCCGGTGCTGGTGAGCACGCTCGTGTACGCCGTGGTCACGATCGCGACCCTCAACCTCGCGCTGGTGGCGGCCGCGGCCGTCCTCGGCCTCGTGGTGGGGCTCGAGCGGCGGGCGTCCGGCGGGGTGCTGGCGCCGGCGCTCACCCACGTCACGTGGTCGCTGGTCATGCTCCTCGCTCTGCCACAGCTCTTCTGACCGCCTCGGCGTACGGGATCGGCTCGCCGGGCAGCAGGTCCTGGATCGCGTGCTCGCTGACGACCACCTCGGTCCCCATCGAGTCGATGAGGTTGCGTCCGGTGGTGGTCTCGACGTCGGTGACGAGCGCGATCCACAGCGACGACAGCCGCGGCGTGAGCACCGGGACCACGAAGATCGGTACCCGCTGGCCGCGGATCACCTCGCTCGCCTGCTGCAGCATCTCCACGTAGGTCAGCTGGTCGGGCCCGCCGATCTCGAACGTCCGGCCGAGCGCCGCGTCGAGGCCGACCACGCCGGTCACGTAGCGGACCACGTCGTCGACCGCGATCGGCTGGGTCCTGGTCCCGGCCCACCGGGGGACCACCATCGCGGGCAGGTTCTTCACCAGCTGCCGGGTCATCTCCCAGGAGATGCCGCCGGCGCCGACCACGATCGCGGCGCGCAGCGTCGTCACCGGGACGCCGCCCTCCCCGAGCAGCTGCTCGACCTCGCGTCGCGAACGCAGGTGCTCCGAGAGCGTCTCGTCGTCCGGTCCGAGCCCGCCGAGGTAGACGATCTGGCGGACCCCGCACGCCCCGGCGGCGAGGCCGAAGGCCCGGGCCGCCTCGGCGTCCTTCTCGGCGAACGCGTCGTCGTCGAGGGAGTGCACGAGGTAGATCGCCACGTCGACGCCGTCGAGGGGCGCCGCGAGCGAGCCCGGGTCGCTGACGTCGCCGGCGACCGGTTCACCGGCGCCGTCGTACGTCTCGGGGTGGCGGGTCATCGCGCGCACGGAGTGGCCGCGTTCGACCAGCTCCGGGACGACGCGGCTGCCGACGAAGCCGGTCGCGCCGGTCACGAGCACGGTCAGTCGTGGCTGGGTCACACCGGTTACTTACCCACGTGAGGACCTTCGACCCCTCCCGCCGCGCCGGTCGCGGACCTAGCCTCGAAGCATGAGCGCGAGCGACGACCTCTACGAGCTTCCTGTCGAGGAGTGCTGGGAGCTGCTGCGTGCCCAGGAGTTCGGGCGGCTGGCGTTCACGCTCGTGGACGAGCTCCACATCACCCCGATCAACTACGCCGTCGACGGCGAGACGCTGCTGTTCCGCACCGCCGCCGGCAACAAGCTGTTCAGCGTCGAGCTCGGCGGCGAGGTCGCCTTCGAGATCGACGAGATCGACGACGAGACCGAGCAGGCGACCAGCGTCGTGGTGCGTGGGAGCGCCCGCCACCTCGAGGAGGACGAGGCGCACCGCGCCGACAACCTGCCGCTGCGCCCATGGCTCGGCACCGACAAGCCGAACGTCGTCGAGATCGCTCCGGTCGAGGTCACCGGACGGCGCTTCCCGCTCAGCCGGCCGTGGCTGCGGATGCGGACGGACTAGCCCAAGTCGCTAGCGCCGGCGGCTGCGCCGCTCGACCTGCTCGCGCCGGGTCTCGTCCATCGCCGCCTCGTACGCCGACACCAGGCTCGCGACCGAGAGCGGCTTGATCCGCTCGACGACCTCGCGCAGCGTCTCGGGGGACGCGCCGGACTCCTTGTAGACCGGCCACACCATCGTGCGGAACAGCTCGCTGAGCTCCTTGGCGATCTGCCGGCCGTGCTCGGCGTACACGTCGGCCGCCGCGAGCGCGGCCTCGGTCGGGAAGCCCAGGTCGAGCAGGCCGAGGCCGACCGACAGCTGGGAGACCGCCACCTCGTAGCGACCGCGCTTGGTCCGGAACACGATGCCGAGCGCCGCCAGCGTGGCGAGGTCCTCGTCGCTGAGCGTGCGGCCGGTGCGCCGGTCCAGGTCCCCGCGCGACATCTCGACCGGGCGGTCCACCTGCCACGGGGCGAGCATCGTGCGATGGAGCGCGATGTCCTCCGGGGAGGCGTCGGCGGGGATGCCCGCGACGTACTTCTCGATCGCGGACAGGGTGAACCCGTGCGCCTGCAGCTCCTGCACGAGCTCGAGCCGGGCGACGTGGTCCGCGCTGTAGTAGCCCGAGCGGCCGCGCCGGATCGGCGGGGGCACCAGGCCCTTGGTCGTGTAGAAGCGGATGTTGCGCACGCTCATCCCGACGCGCTTGGTGAGCTCGTCCAGGGTCAGCAGCTCCCGCAGCGACTCCACGCTCTCGTCCATGACCCTCCTCACACTGACCGACCTTGACGGTGACAGTAATAGTGTCACAATCGGTCCATGGCTGAGGCATTCGTGTACGACCACATCCGAACTCCCCGCGGCAAGGGCAAGAAGGTCGGCACCTTGCACGAGGTGAAGCCCGTCGACCTGATCGTGGGCCTCCTCGACGAGATCAAGGAGCGCAACCCCTCCCTGGACCCGAACCGCGTCGACGACGTGGTGCTCGGCGTCGTGTCCCCGATCGGCGAGCAGGGCGGCGACATCGCCAAGACCGCCGCGCTCAAGGCCGGCTACCCCGAGACCGTCGCCGGCGTGCAGCTCAACCGCTTCTGCGCCTCCGGTCTCGAGGCCGTCAACCAGGCCGCGTCCCGCGTCCGCGGCGGCTTCGAGGACCTGATCCTCGCCGGCGGCGTCGAGTCGATGAGCCGGGTGCCGATGGGATCCGACGGCGGCGCCTGGGCATCCGACCCGGCGACCGCGCTCAAGACCGGTTTCGTGCCCCAGGGCATCGGCGCCGACCTGATCGCCACCCTCGAGGGCTGGAACCGCGACGACGTCGACGCGTACGCCGCCGAGTCGCACCACCGCGCCGCCAAGGCGTGGGCGAACGGCTACTTCGCGAACGCCGTCGTACCGGTCCGCGACATCAACGGCCTCACCGTCCTCGACCACGACGAGACCATCCGCCCCGACACGACGCCCGAGGGCCTCGCCGGGCTCAAGCCGAGCTTCGCCGACATCGGCGCGCAGGCGGGCTTCGACGACGTCGCGCTCGAGAAGTACCACTGGGTCGAGAAGATCAACCACGTCCACCACGCCGGCAACTCCTCGGGCATCGTGGACGGCGCCGCGCTGATGGCGATCGGCACCGAGCAGGTCGGCATCGACCTCGGCCTCACCCCGCGCGCCCGCATCCTCGCGACCGCCGTCTCCGGCGCCGACCCGACGATCATGCTCACCGGCCCGGCGCCGGCGGCCCGCAAGGCGCTCGCCAAGGCCGGCCTGGAGACCAGCGACATCGACCTGTGGGAGATCAACGAGGCGTTCGCCGCGGTCGCGATGCGGTTCATGCGCGACATGGGCATCAGCCACGAGGTCACCAACGTCAACGGCGGCGCGATCGCCATGGGCCACCCGCTCGGCGCCACCGGCGCGATGATCCTCGGCACGCTCGTCGACGAGCTCCAGCGCCGGGACCTGCGCCGCGGCCTCGCCACGCTCTGCGTGGGCGGCGGCATGGGCATCGCCACCATCGTCGAGATCGTCTGAGAGAGAACATCACCGTGACTGAGACCCAGCAGCAGACCGCCGTCCGCTACGAGAAGGACGCCGACGGCATCGTCACCCTGACGCTCGACGACCCGACCGCGAGCGCCAACACCATGAACGAGCTGTACATCGAGTCGATGGCGCAGTGCGTCCAGCGCCTGTACGACGACGTCGACAACGTCACCGGCGTCGTCGTCGCGAGTGCGAAGAAGACCTTCTTCGCCGGCGGGAACCTGAAGAGCATGGTCCAGGCGACCAAGGACGACGCCGCCTCCGTGATGGGGCTCGGCGAGGCCGTGAAGGCCGGGCTGCGCAAGCTCGAGCTCTTCCCGCGCCCGGTCGTCGCCGCGATCAACGGCGCCGCCCTCGGCGGTGGCTTCGAGATCTGCCTGGCCACCAACCACCGGATCGCCGTCGACGACGACTCGGTGAAGATCGGCCTGCCCGAGGCCACCCTCGGCCTGCTGCCCGGCGGCGGCGGGGTGACTCGCATCGTCCGCCTGCTCGGCCTCCAGGCCGGCCTGATGGACGTGCTGCTCACCGGCACCCAGTTCAAGCCGTCGGCCGCCAAGGAGAAGGGCCTGGTCGACGAGCTGGTCGCGACCCGCGAGGAGCTCGTCCCCGCCGCGAAGGCGTGGATCAAGGCCAACCCCGAGGAGAGCCAGAACCCCTGGGACAAGCCCGGCTACAAGATGCCCGGCGGCTCGCCGACCTCGCCCGCGCTGGCCGGCTTCCTGCCCGCGTTCCCGGCACTGCTGCGCAAGCAGACCAAGGGTGCGGTCTACCCCGCGCCGCGGGCCATCCTGTCCGCCGCGGTCGAGGGCGCGCTGCTCGACTTCGACACCGCCTCGCGGATCGAGTCGCGGTACCTGACGAACCTGATCGTCAACCAGGGCTCGAAGAACATGATCCAGGCGTTCTTCTTCGACCTGCAGGCGATCAACGCAGGGGAGCTCCGGCCCCAGGGCATCGAGCCGTACACGGCCAAGAAGGTCGGCGTCCTCGGCGCCGGCATGATGGGCGCCGGCATCGCGTACTCGTGCGCCCGGGCCGGCATGCAGGTCGTGCTCAAGGACGTCTCCCAGGAGAGCGCGGAGAAGGGCAAGGCCTACTCCGAGAAGATCAACGCCAAGGCGGTCTCGCGCGGCAAGCTCACCGAGGAGAAGTCGCAGCAGCTGCTCGACCGGATCACCCCGACCGCCGACCCGGCCGACCTAGCCGGCTGCGACCTGGTGATCGAGGCGGTCTTCGAGGACCCGTCGCTCAAGCAGCAGGTCTTCGCCGAGATCGCGCCGTACGTCAACGACGACGCGCTGCTGTGCTCGAACACCTCGACGCTCCCGATCACCGAGCTCGCCACCGGCGTGGACCGGCCGGCCGACTTCATCGGCCTGCACTTCTTCAGCCCCGTCGACAAGATGCCGCTGGTCGAGATCATCAAGGGCAAGGAGACCTCGGACGTCGCGCTGGCCAAGGCCTACGACGTGGTCCAGCAGATCCGCAAGACGCCGATCGTCGTCAACGACAGCCGCGGCTTCTACACCTCGCGGGTCATCGGCACCCAGGTCATGGAGGGTCTCGCCATGCTCGGCGAGGGCGTCCACCCGGTGTCGATCGACCGGGCCGGGACCTCGGCCGGCTACCCGGTCGGGCCGCTCCAGCTCAGCGACGAGCTGAACATGGAGCTGATGGCCAAGATCCAGAAGGCGTCCGCCGACGCCGCCGAGCGCGAGGGCCGCACGTGGGAGCCGTCCGCCGGTGAGCAGGTCGTCGCCAAGATGATCGAGCTCGGCCGCCCGTCGCGCCTCAAGGGCGCGGGCTTCTACGACTACGACGAGAACGGCCAGCGCCAGGGCATCTGGCCCGGTCTCGCCGAGGCGTTCCCCGTCGCGTCGGAGATGATCCCGATCGAGGACATGCGCGAGCGGATGCTGTTCATCGAGGCGCTCGAGACCGCGAAGTGCTTCGAGGAGGGCGTGATCGAGTCCGCGGCCGCCGCGAACATCGGCTCGATCATGGGCATCGGCTTCCCGCCGGTGACCGGTGGCGCCGCGCAGTACATGCAGGGCTACGAGAACGCCGCCGGCCAGATCGGCCTCGGCGCGTTCGTCGCCCGCGCGGACGAGCTGGCCGAGAAGTACGGCGAGCGCTTCCGCCCGACGCAGTACCTGCGGGACCTCGCCGCCTCGGGTGGCTCGTTCCCGGCCTGACGTCTGACAGAGCGGCGCCGGCGGTCCCCCGTGACCGCCGGCGCCGCTGTCGTTCAGCGGTACGACATGACCGAGGGCTCCTGGAAGTCGTCGCCCGAGTTGGTGAAGTACAGCGTGTGCTTCGTCCGCTTCGTGCGGCCGAACGTGACGCTGGCGGTGTAGTCGAGGCCGACGCTGCGGTCCGCGACGACCCGCACCCGGCCGCGGGACGTGACCCGCAGCAGCCGGTCGCTGCCGTACGACGCCGCGACCCAGGCGTTGCCGTCCCGGTCGAGGGTGAGCCCGTCGGCGAACGTCAGGAGGTCGTCGTGCGCGACGACCTTCGGCCGGCCGACGGCCGCGCCCCTGCGGTCGACGGTGATCCGGCCGACCGTCGCCCGCTCGGAGTTGGTGAACCAGACGCTGCCGTCGCGCGCGACCGCGAGCCCGTTCACGCCCGCGTCGTTGGGCCCGCCGCCCTCGAGGCGGGTGTCGTGCAGCCAGGTGGACACGTTGCCGGTCTCGTCGACCGCCCAGATCGTGCCGAGGGTCATGTCGCTGACCAGCAGGGTGCCGTCGTCGGTGAAGGCCAGGCCGTTCGGGAAGCCGGTCGGGTCGGTGGCGGCGAACAGCGCCCACGCGGCGGTGTCGGTGTCGTAGCGCCACACGCCGGTCGGGCCCCCGTCGAAGCGGACGACCGCGCCGTACACCTGCTCGTCGTCGTCGAGCGCGAGGCCGAGCAGGTAGCCGCTCTCCGCGGGGAAGGCCGGCGCGCCGAGCGGGGTGACCTCGCCGTCGAGGTCGACCCGCGCGAGCTGGCCGGTGGGCGCCATGCCGACGTACAGCGACCCGTCGCGGGCGGCGGCGATCCCTTCCGGGTGCTCGCCGGCCGCGTAGTCGAGGGTGGTGACGGTCTGCACGTCGCCGGGCGCGGCGGTGGCCGTCGTGGCGGTGAGGACCAGGGCGATGGTGGTCGCGAGGAGGACTCTGGTGGATTTCATGCCCGGACCGTAGGGTCGGCCGTCCCGCTGGACCGAGGTGATTCGAGGATGTGGAAATCGGATGGCCGCGATCGTGCTGCTGGGTCCGGAGCCGCCCGGGAGGACCCGGGTCCGCCAGGCACCGGTGCTCGAGGCGATGCTCGCGTTGCACGTCCTCGTCGAGCCCGGTCATCACCCGGAGCAGCACCCGTTCGTGCGTGACATGCGCTCGCTCCCGCCGGCGTTCCGCGCGGAGCTGAACCGGCAGCGCGAGACCTTCAGCCACCCGCCCGAGGCGCTGCTCAACCCGCACCCCGACCCGGACGCCGAGGTCGACGTCCTGCTGGCCGCCGTCGCCGCGGTGGACGCCGCCGCGGGCGCGCTCGTGAGCGACTTCTGGGAGCTCGCCTTCGCGGCCGAGTGGCAGCGGATGGCGCCGACGCTGGCCCGCGCCGGGGACGCGATGGCCGAGACGGTCGCCACCTCGGGCGCGCTGGGCCTGCTGGACGGCGTCGCCCCGTGGATCGCCTCCCGACCGGCCCGGCACGAGGTCCAGTTCGGCTGCACGGCCGGCGAGGACCCCGCCGACGACCTGCCCGACACCACGTTCGACGTCCGGGGCCAGCCGGTGACGGTGGTGCCCAGCATGTTCGCGGCGCCGCACGTGTACGTCGACGTGGAGACCCCGGCCGCGGTGCAGTTCGCCGTCCCGGTGCGCGCGGTGCTGCGGGAGGCGCCGCCGCCGGCCGAGCTGACCGGCGCACTGACGGTCCTCGGCAGCGAGGCCCGGCTGCGCCTGCTCCACGCGCTCGACCGGCCGCGACCCGTGCAGGAGCTCGCGCCGATGCTGACGATGGCCCCGTCGACGGTCTCCCGGCACCTGCAGCGGCTGGCCGAGCACGGCCTGGTCACCAGCGAGCGGGACGGCTGGTACGTCCTCTACCGCGCCGTCCCGTCCCGCGTCGGCGACCTGGTGCGCGACCTCGAGGGGTACGTCGGCTCAGCGTGAGTTGAACCAGGGGTCGTGCAGGTCGTAGAACGTGGCCCCCTGCATGGCGTACTCGAGCTCGGTGCGCACGTCCTCGGGCGGCTCCTGCTGCTCGCCGCTGCGAGCGCTCGCCTCGTCGGTGAACGCGACCGTCTCGGTGAAGGTGCCGTCCGGCTCGAGCGCGAGGGTCGCGCCGAGGATCTCCGGCCGCATCCGCTTGAGCTCGGTCTGGTCGGAGGTCATCAGCCGGCGCAGCCGGGCGGGGTCGTCGACCTTGCCGCGGATGATCTGGACGAAGCCGGCGTCGTCCGAGCCGCCGTCGAACAGCAGGGTCACGTCGTCGCAGTCGTGGAACTCCACGGGTCCGTCGAAGAGCGCCATCATCTCCTCGGCCCACGCGGCCTGCTCGGGCCGCTGCGAGTTGGCCATCGCCAGCTCGCGGTTCTCGAAGCGGACGACGGCCACGAACAGGTCGTCGTCAGCGAATCCGTAGGTGCCGCCGAGCCAGCCTTCGGCGCCGGGAGACAGGTCCCGGAGCCAGCGGTCCAGGACGGCGTGGAGGTCGTCCTGGCGGGTGCATCGACCCTGGATGATCTGGATGAACATCTTTCGACGTTAGACCTCGGGGCCGGACCGCGCATGGCCCAGATGGGGGAGCCCTCTAGGGTCGGCACCCATGGGTGTGGTGATCCTGGTCCGGCACGGTCAGGCGTCGTTCGGAGCGGACGACTACGACGTGCTCTCGGAGACCGGCTGGGAGCAGGGGCGCCTGCTCGGCCGCTGGCTCCCGGAACCGTCGGCGGTGGTCGCGGGTGGCATGCGCCGCCACCGCGAGACCGCCGAGGCGGCGGGCTGGTCGCCCGAGATCGACGCCGGCTGGGACGAGTTCGACCACCTGTCGGTCGTCGCCGCCGACCCCGACCGCCCG
This sequence comes from Nocardioides caricicola, assembly GCF_039541135.1. NCBI lineage: Bacteria > Bacillati > Actinomycetota > Actinomycetes > Propionibacteriales > Nocardioidaceae > Nocardioides > Nocardioides caricicola. Next base: position 270,511 of record NZ_BAABFQ010000006.1, read on the forward strand.
ACCGGCGAGCTCGACCGGCGGCAGTTCCAGCGGGCGTTCGAGCAGGCCACGGCGCGGTGGACCAGCGGCGGGCACGACGGCGAGTACGCCGAGTCCTGGCCCGGCTTCGTCGACCGGGTCCGGGCCGCCCTCGATCGTGCCTGCGCCCGGGCCGGCTCCGGTGAGACCGTCGCCGTGGTCACCTCCGGCGGCCCGATCGCGGTCGCCTGCGCGGCAATGGCGGACCCAGACGCCGACGCGGCCTCGTACGCCCGGCTGTGGAACCGCTTCAACACCACGATCGTGAACTCGTCGTTCACCCGGGTCGTCGTCGGCTCCACCGGTGCCCGGCTGCTGACGTTCAACGAGCACCCGCACCTCGATGGCGCCGCGCTGACCTACCGCTAGAGGTTCCCGTCAAGCATCGCCCGCAACCGCCCCAGCACCCGGGCGGGGTCGGCGCGGATGCCGTCGTGCTCGAACTCGTTGGTCACCCACGCACGCACGTTGCCGACCCGCTCGGCGGTCTCGAGCTGCAGCCCGGAGTCGACGTACATGTCGTCGAAGTAGACCGCGGCCGCGACCGGCACCTCGTTGGCCGCGAGCCGGTCGGCGTCGTAGAGCGCCGGCCAGTCGTCGTACGACGCGAGCAGGTCGGCCGCGCCGCGGAACGGGCGCAGCGCGGCGATGTCGTCGAACATCCAGGAGAACATCGTCTCGCCGGTGAACAGCAGCGGGTCGGCGTCGGCGGCGAACTCCGGGCGCTGCGCGATCGCGCGGTCGGCGGCCCAGCGGGTCGGGCCGGTGTCGGGGCGGCCGTAGCAGTACTCCTGCAGAGGAAACAGCGGCTGGTCGACGAAGCCGGTCTCGGCCATCACCTGGTAGAGGAAGCCGTCGGACAGCTGGTCGCCGTGCCACGCGCCCTCCAGCAGCCAGTGCACCTGCTCGTACCCGTAGCTCATCCCGAACAGCTGGCCGAGCAGCCGCAGCCGCCGGCTGGTGAGGCGGTCGCCGTCGGGGAGCCGGACGTCGTGCGCGTCGAGGTGGTCCGCGATGCGTCGCACGGCCGCGACGTCGCCGGGGTGGCGGTCGTAGAACTCGCGGTTCTTGCCCGCGATCCGCGGGAACGTGCGGGCGTAGACGTCGTCGGCGGTCGCGGTCAGCCCGGGCAGGCCGCCGGTCACGTAGCAACCGCGCAGCCCCTCCGGTGCCTGCGACAGGTAGGTCAGCGTGATGAAGCCGCCGTAGCTCTGGCCGAGCGTGTACCACCGCTCGCCGCCCGCGACCTGACGGCGAAGCAGCTCGGCGTCGCCGACGATGCCGTCGGTGCGGAAGTGGCGGAGGTACGCCGCCAGCTCGGCGTCGGTGCGCCCGCCGACGGTCCTGCCGGAGATGGGCGTCGAGCGGCCCGTCCCGCGCTGGTCGAGCAGCAGCACCCGGTGGTGCTCGGCCGCCGTGGCGAGCCAGCCGCCGCCCGCGCCGCCGGGCCGTGGCGACGCGGCGCCCGGCCCGCCCTGGAGGAACAGCAGCCAGGGGAGGTCCTTGCCCTCGTTGTCGGCGGAGACCACCTCGCGGGCGAAGACCTCGATCGTCTCGCCGTCCGGGTCGGCGTGGTCGAGCGGCGCCTCGACGACGTGGTCGGTCAGGACGAAGCCGGGGATCCGCGTGGTGCTCACGCGGGCAGTCTAGATTTGTGACCGTGCTGCATACCGGGTATACATACTCGGTATGTCGGTGAAGCAAGCACTGTTGGCGCTCCTCGAGCAGGGGCCGAGGTACGGCTACCAGCTGCGGACGGAGTTCGAGCAGCGGACCGGGTCCACCTGGCCGCTCAACGTCGGGCAGGTCTACACCACGCTGACCCGGCTCGAGCGCGACGGCCTGGTCGAGCCCGACGGCACCGACGCGGAGGGGCACGTCGTCTACCGGGTCACCGAAGCCGGCCGTGACGAGGTGGCGCAGTGGTTCACGACGCCGGTCGCGCGCACCCAGCCGCCCCGCGACGAGCTGGCGATCAAGCTCGCGCTCGCCGTCACCACCCCCGGCGTCGACGTCGGGACCGTGATCCAGCAGCAGCGCACCGCGACGATGGCCGCGCTCCAGGACTACACGCGGCTCAAACGCAGCGGCGACACCGACCTCGCGTGGGGCCTCGTGCTCGACTCGCTGGTCTTCGCGGCGGAGGCCGAGATCCGGTGGCTCGACCACTGCGAGGCCCGGCTGCGCAGGGCCGCCCTCGAGAAGCCCGCGCCCGTCACCGCCGAGGTCCCGGAGGTGGCCCGATGAACCCCGTGCTGCACCTCGACACGGTCACCCGCGTCCACGGTGAGGGCGCCACCGAGGTCCGCGCGCTGCGCGAGGTGTCGTTCCGCGTCGCCGCCGGCGACCTGGTCGCCGTGATGGGCCCGTCCGGGTCCGGCAAGTCGACGCTGCTGACCCTCGCCGGCGGCCTCGACGCCCCGACCTCCGGCGCGGTTCGCGTCGAGGGGGTCGACCTGGCCGGACTCGGCAACGCCGGCCGGGCGCGGATGCGGCGTACGTCGATCGGCTACGTGTTCCAGGACTTCAACCTGATCCCGGCCCTCACCGCGGTCGAGAACGTCGCGCTGCCGCTGGAGCTCGACGGCGTGCGCACCCGCACCGCGCGGTCCACCGCGCGCGCCGCGCTCGAGGAGGTCGGGATCCCCGAGCTCGGCGACCGGTTCCCCGACCACATGTCCGGCGGGCAGCAGCAGCGGGTCGCGATCGCGCGTGCCGTGGTCGGCGAGCGCCGGCTGATCCTCGCTGACGAGCCCACGGGGGCGCTCGACAGCGAGACCGGTGAGGACATCCTGCGGCTGCTGCGCGCGCGCTGCGACGCCGGCGCGGCCGGCGTCCTCGTCACGCACGAGGCGCGGCACGCCGCGTGGGCGGACCGGGTGGTGTTCCTGCGCGACGGAGTGGTGGTCGACGAGACCGGAGCCGACCCGGCCGACGTGCTGCTCGACTCCGGCGTACCGCGATGACTTCCTGGCGACTCGCGCTCCGCCTCGCCCGCCGTGACGCGCTGCGCTCGCGGGGTCGCTCGATCCTCGTGCTGGTGATGATCGCGCTGCCGGTGCTCGCGGTGACCGCGGCCGACGTGGTGATCCAGACCCAGCAGGTGAGCAGCGTCGAGGGCCTCGACGGGCGGCTCGGCGCGGCCGAGGCGCAGGTCACGGTGCCGGCCGAGGGCCGACCGATGGCGCAGCGCTTCGACCCGAACACCGGCACCACCACCGTCGGGCGCAAGCAGCCCGCGCCCACCGTCGAGCAGCTCTCCGCCGCGCTCGGCGGCGACCGCCTGGTGGAGCAGCGTGCCGGGAGCGTGACCCTCGCGACCGACAAGGGCATCACGTACGCCGAGGCCACCGAGGTCGACCTGCGCGACCCCGTCGCTTCCAGCCTGTTCCGGCTGACGTCGGGGCGGCTGCCCGAGGACGCCGACGAGGTCGTGGTGAACCCCGCCGTGCTCGAGTCGGGCTACACCGTCGGCGACCGGCTCGACCTCGGCCGGACCCAGCCCGCGCCGGCGATCGTCGGCGTCGGGGACTTCGCCGCCATCCGGACCCCGCCGGCGGTGGCAGGGCCCGTCGGGAGCCTCGGACTCGACGCGGAGAGCGGCAGCGTGCCCGGGTGGCTGGTCGAGGGCGACCCGGTCTCGTGGGACACGGTCGAGCAGCTGAACGCGATGGGCGCCCTGGTGCTCTCGCGCGAGGTCATCGAGCACCTGCCGCCGGACTCGGAGATCCCCGAGGAGGTCCGCTGGGACACCGGCGGCGACAACGCCATGATCGCCGCGATCGCGCTGATCGCGGTGATGGCGCTGCTGGAGGTCGTCCTGCTGGCAGGCCCGGCGTTCGCGGTCAGCGCGCGGCGCCAGGCGCGCAGCCTCGCGCTGATGGCCGCCACCGGGGGCACGCCGGCGCAGTCGCGCCGGGTCGTCCTGGCCGGGGGCCTGGTGCTCGGCAGCGTCGCGGCGCTCCTCGGCGTCGCGCTCGGAATCGGCCTCGGCCGCCTGTTGGTCCCGGTCGCCCAGCGCTGGTCCAGCTCGTGGTTCGGCCCGTTCGAGGTGCCGTGGCTGCACCTCGCCGGGATCGCCGCGTTCGGCCTGGCCAGCGCGGTGCTCGCCGCGGTCGTGCCGGCGTGGATCGCGTCGCGCCAGGACATCGTCGCGGTCCTGGCGGGCCGCCGCGCCGACCGTCCCCCGTCGGTGCGGTCGCCGATCCTGGGCGTGGTGCTGCTCGCCGTCGGCGCCGCGATGGCGGCGTTCGGTGCGTCCGCCGGCTCCGGTGCCGGGGAGTACCTCATCGCGGGCTCGGCGATCGTCGCCGTCCTCGGCATGATCCTCGTGGTCCCGGTCGTCGTGGTCGGCGTCGCGCGGCTGGCCGGCCGGCTCCCGCTGTCGACGCGGTACGCCGCCCGTGACGCAGCGAGGCACCGCACCCGGACCGTCCCGGCCGTCGCCGCGGTCGCGGCCACCGTCGCCGGCGTGGTGACGCTCGCCATCGCGCTCAGCAGCGACGAGGCGGAGAACGAGGGCACCTACACGCCGACGTTGGCGATGGGGCAGGCCGCGGTGACGGGCTACGACCTGCGGCCAGGGCTCTGGGACGCGCTGGAGCGCGCGGTCGCCGGGGAGCTCCCCGATGCGACGGTGACGCCGCTCGCCGGGGTGAGCGGGGACCACTGGGTCGACCTCTCCGCACCCGGGAGCAGCGCGCCGCTGCTGGACGAGATGTCCGTGGGCTTCGGCTCGACCGTCCTGGTCGGCGACGAGGTCCCGGAGGTCGTGCCCGGCATCTCAGCTGAGGACCGGGAGCGGGCAGCGGCGGTGCTCGCCGACGGCGGGGTCGTGGCGTTCACCGACCACCCCGTCGACGGCGACGAGGTCGAGGTGTCCGTCGACGACCGCGGCCGACCGGTCCGGCTGCCGGCGACGTTCGTCGGCTTCGAGGACGGCGCCTACCCGACCCTCGCCGCGGTCGTGCCACCCGCTGCGCTCGACGCCCTCGGTGTCGACGACTCCACGGTCACGCTCGTGGTCACCGGCGTCGACGTGTCGGCGGAGCAGCAGCAGGACGTGACCGAGGCAGTCGCCGCGGTCACCCCGAACGCCGGGTTCTACGTCGAGCGCGGCTACCAGGCCAAGGAGAGCACCCGGATCGTCCAGTTCGTGCTGGCGGCGCTCGGGGCGGTCCTCATGCTCGGCGGCACGCTGACGGCGACGTTCCTCGCGCTGTCCGACGCCCGGCCGGACCTCGCCACGCTGTCCGCCGTGGGCGCCTCGCCGCGGCGGCGGCGCGGGATCGCGGCGTCGTACGCGCTGGTGGTGGGGTTCGTCGGCGCCCTCCTGGGAGCGGCGGTCGGGTTCATCCCGGGCATCGCGATCACCTACCCGCTGACCGCGCCCGCGTACTCCGACACCGGCCCGTTCCTCGACGTGCCGTGGCTGCTGGTCGTCGGCCTCGTTCTCGGCCTGCCGCTGCTCACGGCCGCGGTCGTCGGCTTGTGCGCGCGGTCCCGGCTGCCGATGGTGACCCGGCTCGATTAAAAGTCAGGCTTGACTGTTTGTTAGTTGGTCGGCGATGCTGGCGCGGTGACGACCAGCACCCGCGTCCCACAGGAGGAGCGCACCCGCGTGATGCGGGCGCGGCTGCTGGAGGCGACCGTCGACTGCCTGGTCGAGCGCGGGTTCGCCGGGACGTCGACGACGCTGGTGTCCGAGCGCGCCGGCGTGAGCCGGGGCGCCCAGCTGCACCACTTCCCGACCAAGAACGACCTGGTCGTCGCGGCCGTCGAGCACCTCACGGAGAAGCGCGGTCGCGAGCTCGCCGAGGCGGCGGCCAAGCTGCCGAGGGGTGAGAAGCACACCCGGGCGGTGCTGCAGATGCTCGCCGACCACTTCACCGAACCGGTGTTCAGCGCCGCGCTCGAGCTCTGGGTCGCGGCCCGCACGGACGAGACCCTGCTCGCCGCCGTCTCGCCCTTGGAGCTGCGGGTCGGCCGGGAGACGCACCGGATGACCGTCGAGCTGCTCGGCGTCGACGAGACGAAGCCCGGCGCCCGCGAGCTGGTGCAGGCCACGCTCGACCTGGTGCGCGGTCTCGGCCTCGCCAACACCATCACCGACGACGCGAAGCGCCGCGAGCGCATCCTCGACCGCTGGGCCGACGTGCTGGACGACATGCTGGACAGGGAGATCTGATGGCACTGCTCGACGACCTCCTCGCGGACCTCACCGCCGAGGGCGACCGACTCTGGGCCGCCGTCGCCGGCCTCGACGCCGACGGCTGGGCGACCCCGACCCCGGCGGCCGGCTGGACCGTCGCGACCCAGGTCGCGCACCTGCTCTGGACCGACGAGGTCGCGGCGGTCGCGGCCACCGACAAGGACCGGTGGGACGCGATCGTCCTCGACGCGATGGCCGACCCGACGGGGTACGTCGACGCCCAGGCCCACGAGGTCGCGCGCCTCGCGCCCGCGGCGCTGCTGGCCCGGTGGGGCGCGGCCCGCGACGGCCTGCGCACTGCGCTGCGGGAGCTGCCCGAGGGGCAGAAGATGCCGTGGTTCGGTCCGCCGATGTCGGCCGCGTCGATGGCGACCGCCCGCTTCATGGAGACCTGGGCCCACGCGCTCGACGTGTATGAGGCGCTCGGGGTCGCCTACGAGCCCACCGACCGGGTCCGCCACGTCGCGCACCTCGGGGTGCGCACTCGCGGCTTCGCGTTCTCCGTGCACGGCCTGGACGCGCCCGCGGACGAGTTCCGCATCGAGCTGGTCGCGCCGTCCGGGGAGACCTGGACGTGGGGTCCCGAGGACGCGGCCCAGTCGGTGCGCGGTTCGGCGTGCGACTTCTGCCTGCTCGTCACCCAGCGGGTGCACCGCGACGACACCGACCTGGTGGCCGTCGGCCCGGACGCCGAGAAGTGGCTGACGATCGCGCAGGCGTTCGCCGGCCCTCCGGGTGAAGGGCGGTCCAAGAAGTGAGGATCGGGAACTGCTCGGGCTTCTACGGCGACCGGCTCTCCGCGATGCGGGAGATGCTGGAGGCCGGCCCGCTCGACTACCTGACCGGTGACTACCTCGCCGAGCTGACCATGCTCATCCTCGGCAAGGACACGATGAAGGACCCGTCGCTGGGGTACGCCAAGACGCATCTCCGGCAGCTCGAGGACTGCGTGGGCCTGGCGCTCGAGAACGGCGTGAAGATCGTCAGCAACGCCGGCGGCCTCAACCCGGCCGGCCTGGCCGACCGGATCCGCGAGGTCGCCTCCGGGCTCGGCCTCGACGTGAACGTCGCGCACGTCGAGGGCGACGACGTCCGGAGCCTCGGCTTCACGAACGCGCTGACCGCGAACGCCTACCTCGGCGGCTTCGGCATCGCCGCCGCCCTGCGCGCCGGCGCCGACATCGTGGTCACCGGACGGGTCACCGACGCCAGCCTCGTGGTCGGGCCGGCCGTCGCGCACCACGGCTGGACGCCGACGTCGTACGACGAGCTCGCGGGCGCCGTCGTCGCCGGGCACGTGCTCGAGTGCGGGACCCAGGCCACCGGTGGCAACTTCAGCGGGTTCCGCTCGCTGCCCCACGACGGCAAGCCGCTCGGGTTCCCGCTCGCCGAGATCGCGGCCGACGGGTCGAGCGTGATCACCAAGCACGCCGGCACCGGCGGCGCGGTCACCGTCGACACCGTCACCGCGCAGCTGCTCTACGAGATCCAGTCCACGCGCTACCTCAACCCGGACGTCATCACGCACCTCGACTCGATCGAGCTGGGCGACGCCGGCCACGACCGCGTCCGGATCAGCGGCGTGCGGGGGGAGGCCCCGCCGGCGCGGCTGAAGGTCTGCGTCAACGAGCTCGGGGGCTGGCGCAACACCGCGGAGTTCGTGCTGACCGGCCTCGACATCGAGGCCAAGGCGGACTGGGTCCGCGAGCAGCTCGGCCCGCGGCTGACCGCCAGCGAGGTCGCCTGGACGCTCGGGTCGGTCCCGACCCCGGACGCCGACACCGAGGAGGGCGCGTCCTGCCTGCTGCGCTGCACGGTCAAGGACGCCGAGGCGGGGCCGGTCGGCCGCGCGTTCACCGGCCCGGCCGTCGAGCTCGCGCTCGCGTCGTACCCCGGCTTCACGATGACCGCCCCACCCGCGGCGCCGACGCCGTACGGCGTCTACCGGCCCGAGTACGTCGACCGCTCGTCGGTGACCCATACCGTGGTGCACCACGACGGGCGCCGCGAGGTGATCGCGGACCCGACGGAGTTCGCGGAGATCAGCGGTGACCACGGGGTGCGGCCGTCCCCGTTCCCGGCACCCGCCGACTCGCGCACCCGGCGCGCGCCGCTCGGGACGTTCGTGCACGCCCGCTCCGGTGACAAGGGCGGCGACGCGAACCTCGGGCTCTGGGTCGTGCACGACGGCTCCGAGAAGTACGACGCCCGCGTCACCTGGCTGCAGAAGCTGATCACGCCGCGCAAGGTCCGCGAGCTGGTGCTGGAGGCCGCCGACCTCGACGTCGAGGTCTACGTGCTGCCGAACCTCGGCGCGGTCAACGTCCTGATCCGCGGGCTGCTCGGCGACGGGGTCGCCGCCTCGACCCGTTTCGACCCGCAGGCCAAGGGGCTCGGCGAGTGGGTGCGGTCGCGGATGGTGCACATCGAGGAGGGGCTGTTGTGAGTGACCTGCGAGACCTCGGCGCGGAGTTCACGCGCCGTGAGGTCGTCGACCACCTGCAGGAGTGGGAGGACGCCGGTGAGATCCCCCGCGCGCTGCACCTTGCTGCCGCCAAGCAGGGACTGCTCGGGGTGTCCTTCCCGGAGGCCGTGGGCGGTCAGGGCGGTGACCTCGTCGACACGATCGACCTGCAGGAGGGCATGTTCGAGGCGGGTGCGTCCAGCGGGCTGATGGCCGGCCTGTTCACCGGCGGCATCGCGCTGCCGCACCTGGCCGCGCACGGCTCGCCGGACCTCGTCGACCGGTTCGTGCGGCCGACACTGGCCGGCGAGACCATCGGCGCGCTCGGCATCACCGAGCCCGGCGGTGGTTCGGACGTCGGTGGGATCCGCACGACCGCCGTACGCGATGGTGACGAGTACGTCGTCAACGGTGCCAAGACGTTCATCACCAGTGGCGTGCGCGCGGACTTCGTGACGACCGCCGTGCGCACCGCCGGCCCGGGCGCCGGCGGCGTCAGCCTCCTGGTGATCGAGAAGGGCACGCCCGGCTTCACGATCGACCGGTCGCTGCGGAAGATGGGCTGGCACTGCTCCGACACCGCCGAGCTGTCGTTCGTCGACGCGCGGGTGCCGGTGTCGAACCTGGTGGGCGAGGAGAACTCCGGGTTCCTCCAGATCGCCGAGCAGTTCGTGGTCGAGCGGATCGCGCTGGCCGTGCACGCCTACGGCATCGCGGCGCGGTCGCTGGCGCTGACCGCGGCGTACTGCCGCGACCGTGAGACGTTCGGCAAGCCGCTCGTCTCGCGCCAGGTGGTGCGGCACAAGCTCGTCGAGATGCACCGGCAGGTCGAGGTCGCGCGCACCTACACGCGCGAGGTCGGCCGTCGCCACGTCGCGGGAGAGAACGTGATCGCCGAGGCCTGCTTGGCGAAGCAGACGGCGGTGGACTGCGCGACGTACGTCTGCGACCAGGCCGTCCAGCTGCACGGCGGGGCGGGGTACATGCACGGCACCGAGGTGGAGCGGCACTACCGCGACGCCCGGATCCTTCCGATCGGTGGAGGCGCCAGCGAAGTGCTGGCCGACCTCGCCGCCAAGCTCTTGGGGTACGCATGAACGGTGAAGTGACGGTCCGCATGGCAGCGCCGCCGGAGAAGGTCTGGGCGCTCGTGTCCGACGTGACCCGGATCGGGGAGTTCTCGCCCGAGACGTTCGAGGCGCGGTGGACCCGCGGCTCGACCGGCCCGGAGGAGGGCGCGTACTTCAAGGGCCACGTGAAGCGGAACGGCGTCGGTCCGACGTACTGGACGCCCTGCCGGGTCACCAAGTGCGTGCCGAACGAGGTGTTCGAGTTCACGGTCGGGACCGAGGAGGTGCCGATCAACAACTGGGGCTACCGGATCGCGCCCGACGGCGACGGCTCGCTGGTCACGGAGTACTACCGGCTCGAGCCGAAGCTCTACCTGCGCGCCTACTGGCTGCTGCTCGGCAAGCTCCGCGGCCGCACCAACGAGAAGGGCATGCGCACCACCCTCGAACGGATGAAGGAGGTGGTCGAGCAGTGAGCAACCGCGAGGCAATGCTGGAGAAGCTCGCCGCCCTCGACACCGAGCACGCCAAGGCGGTCGCCGGCGGCGGGGAGAAGTACGTCGGGCGCCATCACGCGCGCGGCAAGCTGCTCCCTCGGGAGCGGATCGAGCTGCTGGTCGACGAGGGCTCGGCGTTCCTGGAGCTGTCGCCGCTGGCCGGCTGGGGCTCGGAGTTCCCGGTCGGCGCCTCGGTGGTCACCGGCATCGGTGTCATCGAGGGCGTCGAGTGCATGATCACCGCGAACGACCCGACCGTGAAGGGCGGTGCCTCGAACCCCTGGACGGTCAAGAAGATCTTCCGGGCCTCGCAGATCGCCGAGGAGAACGGGCTGCCCACGGTCTCGCTCGTCGAGTCCGGCGGCGCGGACCTGCCGACCCAGAAGGAGATCTTCATCCCGGGCGGCAAGCTGTTCCGCGACATCACCCGCGCCAGCGCCCGCAAGGAGCCGACGATCGCGCTGGTGTTCGGCAACTCCACCGCCGGCGGCGCGTACGTGCCCGGCATGTCCGACTACACGGTGATGGTCAAGGAGCAGGCGAAGGTCTTCCTCGGCGGTCCGCCGCTGGTGAAGATGGCGACCGGCGAGGAGTCCGACGACGAGTCGCTCGGCGGCGCCGAGATGCACGCGCGCACGTCCGGCCTGGCCGACTATCTCGCCGAGGACGAGCTCGACGCGATCCGGATCGGCCGCCGCATCGTGGCGCGGCTCAACTGGCGCAAGGCGGTCGCACCGCCGACCGCCTGGGCCGAGCCGGACGAGGACCCCGACGGCCTGCTCGACCTGATCCCGAGCGACCTCAAGGAGCCGTTCGACCCGCGTGACGTGATCCGCCGGATCTGCGACGGCGTCTCGGACACGAACGCCGTCGTCTTCGACGAGTTCAAGCCTCTCTACGGCACCTCGCTGGTGACCGGCTGGGCCAAGCTGCACGGCCGCTCGATCGGCATCCTCGCCAACGCCCAGGGCGTGCTGTTCAGCGCCGAGGCGCAGAAGGCGACGCAGTTCGTGCAGCTCGCGAACCAGACCGACACCCCGCTGCTGTTCCTGCACAACACGACCGGCTACATGGTCGGCAAGGAGTACGAGCAGGGCGGCATCATCAAGCACGGCGCGATGATGATCAACGCGATCAGCAACTCCACGGTCCCGCACCTCAGCGTGATCATGGGCGCGTCGTACGGCGCCGGGAACTACGGCATGAACGGCCGTGCCTTCGACCCGCGCTTCCTCTTCACCTGGCCGTCCGCCAAGTCCGCCGTGATGGGGCCGGCCCAGCTCGCGGGCGTGCTCGAGATCGTCGCCCAGCAGTCGGCCGAGGCGAAGGGCCAGCCGTTCGACGCCGAGGGCTTCAAGGGCGTCAAGGAGCTGGTCGAGGCCCAGATCGAGGAGCAGTCGATGCCGCACTTCCTCTCCGGGATGCTGTACGACGACGGGGTCATCGACCCGCGCGACACCCGGACCGTCCTGGGCATCTGCCTGTCCGTCATCGAGAACCAGCCGATCGTCGGCACCGACCGGTTCGGAGTGTTCCGCCCATGATCAACCGACTGCTCGTCGCCAACCGCGCCGAGATCGCCTCGCGGGTCTTCCGGACCTGCCGCGAGCTCGGCATCGAGACCGTCGCGATCCACTCGGACGCCGACGCCCACCTGCCGTACGTCCGCGAGGCCGACCACGCCGTGCACCTGCCCGGCAACGCGCCGTCCGAGACCTACCTCCGGATCGACCTCGTCCTCGACGCCGCCAGGCGCTCCGGAGCCGACGCGATCCACCCCGGCTACGGGTTCCTGTCCGAGAACGCCGCGTTCGCCCGCGCGGTCATCGACGCCGGGCTGACCTGGGTCGGCCCCTCGCCCGAGTCGATCGAGGCCATGGGCTCCAAGATCGAGGCCAAGCGGATCATGAAGGCGGCCGGCGTCCCGATCCTCGAGGCGCCGGACGAGCCCACCGAGGCCGACCTTCCCCTGCTGGTGAAGGCGTCCGCGGGTGGTGGTGGTCGCGGAATGCGTGTCGTCCGCTCCCTCTCCGAGCTCCAGACCGAGATCGAGAAGGCCCAGGCCGAGGCGGCCTCGGCGTTCGGCGACGGCACCGTGTTCGTCGAGCCGTACGTCGAGCGGGGGCGGCACGTCGAGGTGCAGGTCGTCGGCTCGAACGTGTTCGGCGACCGGGACTGCTCCCTGCAGCGCCGGCACCAGAAGGTCGTGGAGGAGGCGCCCGCGCCCGGGCTCTCAGACGAGGTGCGGGCCGCGCTGCACGATGCCGCGCGCAAGGCCGCGGAGGCGATCGACTATCGCGGCGCCGGCACCGTCGAGTTCCTCTACGACCCGGCGACCGAGCGGTTCTGGTTCCTGGAGATGAACACCCGGCTCCAGGTCGAGCACCCGGTCACCGAGCTGGTCCAGGGCGTCGACCTGGTGGAGCTGCAGCTCGCAGCTGCCCAGGCGAGCTGGACGATGGGCTGGCCGGACCCGCCTCGGGGTCACGCGATCGAGGTCCGCCTCTACGCCGAGGACCCGGCGAACGACTACCAACCGCAGAGCGGCACGCTGACCACGTTCGAGATCCCGGTCGAGAACGGCATCCGGGTGGACGCCGGCTTCGAGACCGGGAGCACGGTGTCGACGCACTACGACGCGATGCTCGCCAAGGTGATCGCGCACGCTCCGACCCGGGAAGCGGCTGCTCGCAAGCTGGCGTCGGTGCTGAGCCGCGCCAAGATCCACGGCCTGGTCACCAACCGGGACCTGCTGGTGCAGGTCCTGCGGGACCCAGCCTTCCTGCGCGGTGAGGTGAGCACCGACTTCCTGGGTCGTGATGCTGAGGGTGCGCCCCAGCGCACGCTGGACATCACGACCCCGGCGGTGGCCGCGGCGATCGCGCTGGCCGAGCAGGCCAAGGCGGCGCGGACCGTCCAGCGCGGGATCCCGGTCGCCTGGCGCAACGTGGTGTCGCAGCCGCAGCGCACGGTCTTCGAGGAGGCCACCGTCGAGTGGCACGGCGCCTACTCCGTCGACGGCCACACGGTCGTCGCCGCCGGGCCCGACAGCGTGACGCTGGAGACCGACGGGGTGCGCACGACGTACACGGTCGCGGTGCACGGCCTGGCCGTCGACGTCGACAGCGCGCGCGGGCACGTGCGGCTGACCCGGGTGCCGCGGTTCGTGGACCCGGCCGAGCAGGTCGCCAGCGGCAGCCTGCTGGCGCCGATGCCCGGCACCGTCGTCAGCGTCGCGGTCGAGGCCGGCCAGACGGTGTCCGCCGGGCAGCCGGTCGTGGTGCTGGAGGCGATGAAGATGCAGCACACCGTGAAGGCGCCGACCGACGGCGTCGTCACCCAGATCGACGTCAAGGCCGGTGCGCAGGTCGCCGCCGGTGAGGTTCTCGCAGTAGTGGAGGAAGAGGGATGACCGTCGCGTTCAGCGAGTCCGAGGAGCGCCAGGAGCTGCGCAAGGCCGTGGCCAAGCTGGCCGGGAAGTACGGCCGGGACTGGTTCACCGAGAAGGCCCGGTCCGGCGAGAAGACCACCGAGCTGTGGCTCGAGATCGGCAAGAACGGCTACCTCGGCATCAACATCCCCGAGGAGTACGGCGGCGGTGGCGGCGGCATCGGCGACATCGCGGCCGTGTGCGAGGAGCTGTCCGCCCAGGGCTGCCCGCTGCTGCTCATGGTCGTCAGCCCGGCGATCTGCGGCACGATCATCAGCCGCTATGGCACCGAGGAGCAGAAGCAGCGCTGGCTGCCCGGCATCTGCGACGGCACCAGCACGATGGCGTTCGCGATCACCGAGCCCGACGCGGGCACCAACACCCACAACATCACCACGACCGCTCGCCGTGACGGCGACGAGTGGGTGCTCAACGGCCGCAAGATCTACATCTCCGGCGTCGACGAGGCCGACAACGTGCTCGTCGTGGCGCGCGCCGAGGACGCGAGGACCGGCAAGGTGAAGCCGGTGCTGTTCGTCGTCCCGACCGACGCGGCCGGCCTCGAGGCGCAGCCGATCCCGATGGAGATCGTCAGCCCCGAGCTGCAGTTCACGGTGTTCCTCGACGACGTCCGGCTGCCCGCCGAGGCGCTCGTCGGTGATGAGGACGGCGGCCTGGTGCAGCTATTCGCGGGACTGAACCCCGAGCGGATCATGGCCGCCAGCTTCTCGACCGGCCTGGCGCGCTACGCGCTGGAGCGCGCCACGGCGTACGCGAAGGAGCGCACGGTCTTCAAGGACGCCATCGGCGCCCACCAGGCCATCGCGCACCCGCTCGCGCAGTCACACATCGAGATCGAGATGGCACGGCTGATGACGCAGAAGGCCGCCGCGCTCTATGACGCCGGCGACGACATGGGCGCCGGCGAGGCCGCGAACATGGCGAAGTACGCCGCCGCCGAGGCAGCCTGCGACGTGGTCGACCGTGCGGTGCAGACGCACGGCGGCAACGGGATCACCCAGGAGTACGGCATGGCCGGCCTCCTGGTCGCCACCCGCGCCGGCCGGATCGCACCGGTCAGCCGGGAGATGATCCTGAACTTCGTCGCGATGCACTCGTTGGGGCTGCCCAAGTCGTACTGAGCGATCTGTTCACCCGGCGGTCGCCCCGGCGACGGCCCGGGCGGCCCTGCCGTTCGCGGGGGTCCGTGACCGTCTCGCCTCGTGCCAGCACGACGCGGATCTCGACGACTGGCGACACTCGTGCTGGCCGCGCTCGTCGCGGCGCTCGCGGTGCTCGCCCCGGGCCCGGCCGTGGCGCATCCCTTCGGGGACCCGCAGACGGTCGAGATCGGCGGTGCGGGCGGGGAGGTCCGGGTCCGGTGGCGCGCCGGTGGCGCGGACGACCTGACGCTGCTCGCGGTGTCGCTCGGCGCGCTGCCGGCCAGCCGCGTGATGCTCGACGGCGCGGTCTGGTACGAGGACGGTGACGCCGAGGCGCTGGCCGCCTCGCCCGCGTTCGAGGACTACCTCCTCGATCGGATCGCGGTCACCGCCGGGACGGCCGCCTGCCCGGGGTCGCTCACCGAGATCGACCTGCTCGGCGACGGCGCGACCCTCACCTTCGGCTGTGGCGAGCGAGCCGACACCGCGACGGTCGAGGTGCGCACGCTGCTCGACCTGCACCCCGCCTACCGCACCCTCGCCACCGGCCCCGGCGGCCAGCGCGCCGTCTACGACCGGACCACGGCGAGCCACGACTGGGCGATCGCGGGCGAGCCCGGCACCCCTGCCGCCCTGCCGGCCTCGTCGGAGGTCGGCCGCAGCGCCGCGGCTCAGCTCGGCACCGTCGGCGCTGTCGCGCTGGCCAGCGTGCTGGGTGGCGTGCTCTGGTCCCGCCGGCGCGGACGGCGGGCCTGACGTGGTCGACGCCACCGCCCTGGGCACCCAGATGGAGCAGCTGGTCAGCTCGCCCGGCTTCACTCCGGTGGCGTTCGCCGTCGCGCTCCTCGCCGGCGCCGCCCACGCCGTCGGTCCGGGCCACGGCAAGAGCCTGGCCGCGGCGTACCTCATCGGTGCGGGCGGCCGGGTCCGCGACGCCGCCTGGCTCGGCGGCTCGGTCGCCCTCATGCACACGTTCTCGGTCCTCGTCGTCGCGCTGGCGTGGACCTTCCTCTCCCTGTCCGACGTGGTCGCGCTGCAGACCCTGACCACCGGGCTCCAGCTGGTCGCCGGCCTGCTCGTGGTCGCGACCGGCGTCTGGCTGCTCCGCCGCCACCTCCGCGGCCACGGCCACGGTCATGGGCACGGGCACGGTCATGGGCACGGTCATGGGCACGGTCATGAGCACGGTCATGGGCACGGGACCAGCCGCCCCGGCCTGGTCCTGCTCGGCATCTCCGGTGGGCTCACGCCGTCCCCCTCGGCGTTCCTGGTGCTGGTCACCGGCCTCTTCGCCGGTCGTTCCGGCTTCGCGCTGCTCCTGGTCGCCTGCTTCGGCCTCGGCATGGCCGTCGTGCTCTTCGCCGTCGGCCTGCTCGCGCTCGCGGGCAAGAACGTCGTCGTCCGCGCCGCCGAGTCGCGGCGTGCGCTCACCCTGGCCACCCGGGTGGCCCCCGTCCTCGCCGCCGGCGGCATCACGCTGCTCGGCGGTGCGCTCACGACGCTCGCCGTCGGCAGCCTCATCACCACCACCTGAAGGAGACACGCACGATGACGCTCCACCTCTTCGCCGGACGACGCCGGGTGGCCGTCGCCGCCGGCGTGGTCGCCGCGGCCCTGGTCGCGGGACCGGGGCTGGGACCGGCGTACGCCGCGCCCGCGCCCGGCTCGGCGCCGACGCTCAACATCGCCGACGGCGACACCCTCGACGGCACCGTCCGCCTGGTCGCCGACGCCGCGGTCGAGAACGACCCGGTCGTCGACCTGGCCGTCGACGGCACCTCGGTCGCCGACGCCGAGAGCACCGTCGGCACCGCGCACCTCGAGTTCGACATGGGTGGCAACGGGACGGAGAAGCGGTACCACAACTACCTCACGGTCAACGGCCACACCGAGGAGGCGGAGCGGATCTACTTCCCCGACGTCGCGGGCGGCGAGCGCGGCGACCTCGCCTTCCCGGGTGCCTGGCTGCACGCCGGCGAGAACACGATCACGGTGCACGCGGGCGCGAACTGGGTGGACACCACCAACACGGCCGCCGTCGGCTACGAGCAGCTGCCGAACGGGGAGGGCGGCCGCTGCCCGAACCACGACGACTTCTCGCTCAGCAGCCTGTCGCTGAGCCTCCTGGGCCTGGTCGCCGACGGGGAGCAGAACCTGTTCTCCTACAGCTTCGGCGACGGCACCTGCGGCAGCAGCACGAAGCTGCTGAAGCAGGACCTGACGTTCGTGGTCACCGGCGACCGCGGCACCGGCGGCCTCGCCGCCGACCTCGACACCACGACGCTCAGCAACGGCGACCACACGGTCACGGCCACCGCCGAGTCCGGCGCCCGGACCAGCGTCACGGTCGAGGTCAACAACGCCCCCGCGGGGTCGCCTCGCGTCACGCCGGTCGACGGTGCGTTGATCAGCGGCACCCAGCCGGTCATCGGCGCGCTCCCCGTCGGCTCGGCCGGCGCCGTCGACGCACTGTCACTGGACGGTGAGCCGGCGCAGAACGCCGAGACGCTGGCGGCGGGCACCTCGACGATCTCCTTCACCGTGCTGGCCGGCAACTCGCTCGAGGCCCGCTACCACAACTTCCTGCGGGTCAACGGCCACCGCATCGACATCGGTGGTGACTACGGAGCCGCCAACGGCGCGGCCGCCGAGCTGGTCTCGATCGAGGTCCCGAACCGGTTCCTCGCCCTCGGGGACAACCAGGTCGACCTCGTGACGGGTGACTACAACAGCGGGAGCGGCGCCAGCCTGTGCGCGAACCACGACGACTTCAAGGTCAGTGGTCCGGCGCTGGCGCTCGGCGGCGAGGGCACGGTCGCGGAGGGCACGCACTACACGGTCAGCGCCGGGAGCGAGACGCCGACGACCGGCACCTTCACCCTCGGCGACGGCACGTGTGGCGCCGTCAAGGACGCGGAGTTCCACTTCACCATCGAGGGCGCCCCGACCACCCGCACCATCGACACGCTCGGCAGCGGCGAGAACGCCCACCTGCGGTTCTTCGTCGGCGGCAACGGCGCCGACAGCGGCTTCCTGAACAAGGTCGTCATCAACGGGATCCCGATGGACATGGGCATCTGGGAGAAGGAGGTCGCGGACCTCTCGTTCCCGAACGAGTGGCTCGTGCCCGGCATCAACGTCATCGAGCTCGTCGGTGGCATCGACCCGGCCACGGTCGCGCCCACGTGCCCCGACGGCAACCTCGACGACTTCACGCTCCGCGACTTCGAGCTCGCGCCGGCCGATGCCCTCGCCACCCGGCTGACCCGGCACGTCGCCGGGACCAACGTGACCATCGGCTCCTCGACGTACCCGGCCGGCTCGCAGGTCACGGTGTTCATCGGCGACGGCTCCTGCGGCAGCAGCTACAACAACACCACGCGCAAGGAGATCCTCTTCGAGGTCACCGACCCGGACGGCTCCCCGGCGTCGCCGCGCGGCCTGCGCGCCGACGTGGACACCACCACGATCGCGGACGGCGTGCACACCGTGGCCGCCACGGCTGGCGACAACACCGCGAGCCGGCGCTTCTCGGTGGACAACAGCGCACCGACGGTCGCGTCCAGCGTCCCCGCGGCGGGCCAGCGCCTCACGGCGAACGTCGCCCTCGACGTGCAGCTCGCCGACGCCTCCGGCGTCGCGGGTACGCCGGTGATCACCCTCGACGGCGCACCGGTCGCGCTCGGGGCCACGATCGGGCACGGCCTCACGGCGGGCGACCACGTGCTCGCGGTGACCGCCGTCGACTCGCTCGGCAACCGCGCGACGCGGGAGGTCCGCTTCACCAGCGCGAGCATCCCCGATGTCCCGACCGACCTGACCTCGACGGTCGACGGTGACAGCGCGACGCTGTCGGCCGTCATCCCCGGCGAGGACGGCACCGACCTCCAGGCGACCTTCACCCGGGCCGACGTCGTCATCCCGTCCGAGGCCTACCAGGGTACGGCGACCGCCGTCCCGACCCAGCTCGACGTCCGCCAGGACACGACCGTGGTCGCGGTGCGGGCGCTGCAGCCCGGGGACGACCGCAGCGTCGAGACGCCCTCCAGCGGTGACGTGGTGTTCCAGCGCTACGACCTGACCGTCCCGGCGTCGGAGCAGCGGCCCACGCTGCGGTGGGAGGGGGTCGTCGACCCGGCGCGCCTGGTCTCGCTGCGGGTGTGGCAGCCGGCCGGCCAGCAGTGGGTCGTGCTCACCAGCGCCCGCGGTGCGGCCGACGGAGCGACGGTGCTTACGACGCAGGTCGGCGACGCCTACCGCGACGGCGGCACCGTGCACGTGATGGTCACCGGCGAGGACCCGTTCGCCGACGACCTCGCACCGCGCGACGCGACCGCGAAGGACGACAAGGACCACTTCGAGGACCCGTCGGACTACGACTTCTCGATCGCCCACTTCACCGACACGCAGTACCTCTCCGAGGGCGCGGCCGGCGGCACGTACAACGACTGGGACGGCCGGGACGAGCCCACCGACGTGCAGGCGTCGGAGGAGCAGGCGCTGTGGGCGGCGGCGTACCGCAACACCACGGAGTGGGTCGCGCAGAACGCCGAGGAGCGCAAGATCGCCTACACCGCGCACACCGGCGACATCATCGAGAACGACTACCACAACCCCCTCGCCACGGGCGTCGACGGCCAGCTGCTCCGGCCCGGACTCGACGAGCAGGTGCGCAAGGAGCTGGAGGTGTCCTCGGGCTTCCAGGCCGTCCTCGACTCCCACGGTGTCGTCAACCAGGTGATCGCGGGCAACCACGACAACCAGCTGGGCTCCGAGACCGGTCCGGACTCGCGCTTCAGCCAGACCTTCAGCCCCGAGCGCTACTACCAGGCCTCCCGGCTGTGGCCGGACGGCGCGGAGTACCACACCTGGGACGAGGAGACCGCGCCGGACGGCACGGTCACCACGCCCGGCCGGGACAGCCAGAACAACTACGTGCTGTTCTCGGCCGGCGGGCTCGACTTCGTCGCGGTCGGCCTCTCGTACGGCGTCTCGCCGGCCGAGGCGCGGTGGGCGGACTCGGTCTTCGACCGGTTCCACGACCGCAACGGGATCCTGCTCTCCCACGACTACCTCGTCCCGTCGAAGAACAAGGACGGACGCGGGGCGGCGTTCTCCAACCCGGACGGCTCGCTGCTCTACAAGCAGGTCGTCGAGTCGAACCCGAACGTCTTCCTGGTCCTGGCCGGCCACGAGCACGGCGTCGCGACCAACCTGAAGACGAGGATCGGCGCCACCGTCGCCCACAACGTGGTCGAGCTGCTCGCGGACTACCAGTTCTACACGGTCTCGGCCGGCCAGCTCTGGCCCGACCGGGTCGACGGCAGCGGCAACGTCGACGTCGACGGCAACGGCACGGTCGACCACAAGGCGACCGACCGGCTCCAGCTGGGCGCGAGCTTCCTGCGCCTGATGCAGATCGACGTCGAGCGCGGCGAGATGAGCGTCGACACCTACTCGCCCTTCCTCGACGAGTTCGGCGCGACGTCGTACGACATCCGCGCCGACGGCAGCCAGACCACGCCGCGCTACAACGGCGCGGAGGACAACATGGTGCTGCCGGTCGACCTCAGCAGCCGGACGACGTCGTTCTCGTCGGAGTCGCTGGCGGCGTTCGTGCCGATCGAGGCGCTCGGTACCGAGGTCGTCACGGCAGGGGCTAGCGCCTCGGTCACGTGGGACGGCCTCCGGCCGGGCCGCTCGTACGGGTGGTTCGTCACGGCCAGCAGCGCGGACGGCGGCACGGCGGTGGCGCAGCCCAGTGTCTTCCGCACCGGGCGTGTCGATACCACCGTGTCGGCGGATCCGGTGACGGTGGCGTACGGCTCGCCGGCGACGGTCACCGCCCGCATCGCCAGCGACGAGGCGGTCGACGGCACCGTCACGGTCTCCGAGGGCGCTGCCGTCCTCGGGACGGGCGAGGCCGTTGACGGCGTCGCGTCGGTCCGGCTGCCGGCGGGTCTCGAACCCGGCCGGCACCAGGTCACGGTCTCCTACGCCGGCAACGACGCGCTGCGGCCGGCCGAGACCAGCGCTGTCGTGACCGTGCTGCCGGCCACCGCCCGGGTCCAGGCGACGGCCGGGCCGGTCGAGACCGGGGACCGGGCGACGGTGTCGGTCACGGTCGACGGCGGTGGAACGCCGGCGACGGGAACGGTCGAGGTGATGGAGGGCAGCACCCCGCTCGGGACCGGGACGCTCAGCGGGGGTGCGGCGTCGGTGCAGCTGCCCGCGGACCTCGGGGTCGGCGTGCACCAGCTGAGGGTCGTGTACTCCGGCAACGGCCGGTTGTCGGCCGCCAGCACGACCCTCACGCTCACGGTCGAGTCACGGCGGACCGTCGTGTCCGCCTCGGCCGCACCGGTGGCCGAGGGTACGGCGGGGTCGGTGTCGGTCACGGTCGACGGTCGCGGGGTGCGCGTGACCGGCACCGTGACGGTGCGCGAGGGCACGGCCACGCTCGGCACGGCCACCCTGACCGGGTCGACCGCGGCGGTCCGCCTGCCGGCGGACCTCGCCCCCGGGTCGCACGTGCTGACCGTGGAGTACTCCGGCACCGACCGGCTCCGCTCGTCGAGCACCGAGGTGACCCTGGTGGTCGAGCCGAAGGTGCTGCGCGACTCCACCGTGGAGGCCCGGCCCACGCCCAAGAAGGTCAAGCAGGGCCACGCCTTCAAGGTGCGGATCGCGGTCCGGGCGGGGTCGGTCACGCCGACCGGTCGGGTCGTGGTCGGGTACCGCGGCGAGCAGGTCGGGGCGGCGACGCTGGTCGACGGCGTGGCCGTGGTCCGGGTCGCCGGCGGCTTCGGCAGGGGCCAGCGGAGCTTCACCGCCCGCTACCTCGGCTCGGAGGACGTCAAGGCCGGGTCCGACTCGTTCACCGTGACCTTCACCAAGAAGAACGGCGACCGCTAGCGTGGACACTTGCCCATAATCGAACACATGTTCGATCATGGGCAAGTGATCCTGCACGCCGACCTCGACTCGTTCTTCGCCTCGGTCGAGCAGCGCGACGACCCTCAGCTGCGCGGCCGGCCGGTGATCGTGGGCGGCGGCGTGGTCCTCGCGGCCAGCTACGAGGCGAAGGCCTACGGCGTGAAGTCCGCGATGGGCGGGCGCCAGGCGGCCCGGCTCTGCCCGGACGCGATCGTGGTGCCGCCGCGGTTCTCGGCGTACGTCGAGGCGAGCAAGCAGGTCTTCGAGATCTTCGACGACACCACCCCGCTGGTCGAGGGCATCTCCATCGACGAGGCGTTCCTCGACGTGACCGGCCTGCGCCGGCTGGTCGGGGAGCCGGAGGACATCGGGGCGTCGCTGCGCACGCGGGTGCGCGAGGAGGTCGGGCTGCCGATCTCGGTCGGGATCGCCCGGACCAAGTACCTCGCCAAGGTCGCCAGTGCGGTGAGCAAGCCCGACGGGCTGCTGCAGGTCCCGCCGGACTCGGAGGAGCAGTTCCTCCACCCGCTGCCGGTCGAGCGGCTCTGGGGAGTGGGCGCGATCACCGCCGCCAAGCTGCACGCCGAGGGGATCCGCACCATCGGCGAGCTGGCCGGGCGCGAGGAGCGCGAGCTGCACTCGACCGTGGGCAAGGCGGCGGGCCGGCACCTCTGGGCGCTGGCGAACCTGCTCGACCCGAGGCCGGTCGAGGTCGGCCGGCGGCGCCGCTCGATCGGCTCGCAGAGCGCGATGGGCCGCGCGGGCCGGCCCAAGTCTCGTGAGGAGCTGGACGCGCTGCTCGCCGCGCTGGTCGACCGGGTCGCACGCCGGCTGCGCGCAGGGGAGCGGATCGGCCAGACGTTCACGCTGCGGCTGCGCTTCGACGACTTCAGCCGGGCGACGCGGTCCGCGACGCTGCGGCACTCGACCGCGACGACGGCGACCTGGCTCGAGACCGGACGCCGGCTGCTGGCCGACAACTGGGAGCTCATCGAGGAGCGCGGCTGCACCCTGCTCGGCATCACGATCTCCGGGCTGACCGACGGCCGCTCCCAGCAGCTCGAGCTGCCGCTGTGGCCGGACGTCGCGCACGAGACCGGTCTCGACGCGGCTCTCGACCGGGTGCGCGACCGGTTCGGCTCGACCTCGGTCACCCGGGCCGTGCTGGTCGGGCGCCACGCCGGCATGGAGATGCCGACGCTGCCCGACCCGGGGCCGGTGGCCCTACGCTGACCGGGTGCTCCCACGCTCCTTCGACGCGGTCGCGGCCGCGCGCCGCGAGCTCGACGTCGACCTGACCGATTCGCGCGTGGTGGCGTTCGCCGAGCAGTTCGGCGCGGACGTGTCGGGGATCGACGACGAGCTGCGTGCGGCCTTCCTCGCCGCGACCGGTCCGGCTGCGTTCACGGCCGTCCAGGCGATCTACGTCGACGACTTCTGGCCGCGCGTCCAGACCGTGCTCGAGGTCGAGCCGGGGTCCGCGGAGGCCGGCCCGCTGTGGCCGGCGCTCGAGGAGTTCATGCGTGAGGTCGCCCGGCTCGACGCGCTGGACCCCGTGACCACCGAGCTGGTCCGGCTGCGCGGCGCCCGCCAGCACGAGTGCCGCGTCTGCCGGTCCCGCCGCTCGGTCGCCGCGATCGAGGCCGGTGCCGACGAGGCGACGTTCGACGCCGTCGACCGGTACGCCGACAGCGACCTGGCCGATGCCGCCAAGGCCGCGCTCGCCCTCACCGACGCGATCATCTGGACGCCGTACGCGATCCCGGACGACGTGCTCGCCGCCGCGCGCGACCACCTCACCGAGGCCCAGCGCACCGAGGTGGTGCTCGACGTGACCCGCAACGCCGCGAACAAGATCGCTGTCGCCCTCGGAGCCGACGCGGCCACCGTGACCGACGGCGTGGAGCTGTTCCGTACCGACGCCGACGGCAACCTGGTCATCGAGACCCCGGATCCTCGGTAGCGTGTCGGGGTGGCACGGGTCATCGACGCGGTTGACGACGCTCAACGGCGTTGGTCCGTGTTCGGCTACCCGCTCGGCGTGATCTACAAGTACTTCGACGACCAGGGCAACTACCTCGCCGCGATCATCACCTACTACGCGTTCATCGCGATCTTCCCGCTGCTGCTGCTGGGCTCCACGATCCTCGGCTTCTTCCTCGAGGGCGACCCGGAGCGGCAGGAGGAGCTGCTCGACTCCGCGCTCGCGCAGTTCCCGATCATCGGCGACCAGCTCGGCACGCCCGAGGGGCTGACCGGGTCGACGACGGTGGTCGTGGTCGGCTCGCTCGTCGCGCTGTACGGCGGACTCGGGCTCGGCCAGGCGCTGCAGAACACCCTCAACGTGGCGTGGGGCGTGCCCCGGAACAGCCGGCCGAACCCGATCCTGCTCCGGCTCAAGAGCCTGTTCCTGCTGGTGACGGCGGGGGCGGCGATGCTGGCGATCTCCGGCCTCTCGATCGTGGTCAGCCACACCGAGGCGTTCGGCGAGAGCCTCTCGGACTACCAGTGGCCGATCGTGGTGCTCACGGTCGTCGTGAACACGCTCGTGCTGACCGCGCTGTTCCGGGTCGGCGCCGCGCGCAGCCACAGCATCTGGACCGGCTCGGTGCCCGGCGCCATCGTCGCGTCGCTGCTCTGGATGCTCCTGCAGTCCCTCGGTGCGTACTACGTCGAGAACGTGATCACGCAGACGACCAGCATGAACCAGACCTTCGCGCTGGTCCTCGGCCTGATCGGCGTGATCTGGCTGGCCGCGGCGATCGGCGTCTTCGGCATCGAGGTGAACGTCGTGCTCGACCGGCGGCTCTGGCCGCGGGCGCTGCTGACGCCCTTCACCGACCGTGTGAACCTCACCGAGGCCGACCAGCGCGCGTACGCGAGCTACGCCAGAGCCCAGCGCCACAAGGGATTCGAGACCGTGGAGGTCACGTTCACCGACTCCATGAAGCTACGCGTCGTCCAGCGTGAGCCGGACGACGACGCCGATCACGCGTCGTGAGGAGACCCGGATGAACCTCAACCTGTCGGTGTTCTGGACCCTCGTGGTCCTGGGCGCCGGGCTGCTCGGGCTGGCCGCCGGGGTCGCGGTGCTGATCCTTGCGACCGGCGTCCTGGAGATCTGAGCGCCTACGCGTCGTAGTGCACGAGGTCCGGCCAGCGCTCGGACCACGAGCCGACCGGGCCGGCGCAGACCCAGACGCCCGTGCCCTCCTCCTCGTTGTCGGCACCGGCCTCGTTGTGCAGCGTCGCCGCGCGCTCGCAGCCCTCGAAGTCCCGGGGCTCCGAGTCCCACCCGACGACCACCACCGGCGTCGCGGACTCCGGCGGCGGACCCCACTCGCGCCAGCCGTTGTGCCCGCTGTAGACCGGGGCGCCCACGCCGTACCACTCCATCGCGCCGGCCTCGCCGTAGTTGCCCGTGAAGACGACGGTGCCCTCGGAGAGGTCCGCGACGACGGCGCGCACGGTGTCGGCGTGGTCGTCCCAGCCGATCGTCTCGAGCTGGTCGACGTCGAGCTTCGGGTAGTGATCCACGTACGTCTGCTCCGGCAGCACCGGGATGACCGCGGGCCAGGCGACGACGGCGGACAGTGCGAGGACGGCGCCGGCGACGACCGTACGGCGGCCCGGCCACCGCTCGGCCAGCGCGACCGAGCCCGCGGCGATCAGCGGCACCACGAAGCCCGCCAGGTAGTAGCCCTTCCCGCCGGTGACCAGGAACACCAGCAGCACGGCGAGGAACCCGACGGCGACCGGCCGGGCGGCCGCCCACGCGGGCCGGCGCAGCAGCTGGACGAGGCCGTAGATCCAGAGCACGCCGATGACCGGGCTGAACATGATGAACGCCTGGCCGAGGAGCTCGACCCGGCCGCCGACCCCGCCGTACTCCTCGGAGATGTCGGAGGACAGGTCGAACACCGGCCAGTCGTGGGCGTTCTGCCAGAGCAGGTTGGGGATCCAGAGCATCAGGGCGACGAGGCCGCCGAGCCAGGGCCAGGGCGTGCGGAGCGCGGGCCGGGTCTCGCGGACCAGGGCGACGCCGACGAGCAGGCCGAAGAGGCAGAAGACGACCGCGTGCTTGTTGTTGAGACCGATCCCGGCGACCAGGCCGGCCCAGAGCCACAGCCGCGGGCGGTCGTCGACGAGCGCCTGCGTGACGAGCACGGCGATGGCGGTCCAGGCCAGCGTGTCGAACGTCGCCGTCGACAACCGATGGCCGACGGCCATCGTGCAGACCCCGGCCGCGACCGTCACCGCCGTCAGCACCTGTGCGGGGCGGCCGCCGCCGAGGAGCCGCGCGAACTGGGCGGCGAGGGCGACGACCGCCGCGACCGCGACGATGCTCCAGAGGCGGAGCACCAGCAGGTCGTTCGGGGCGATCGCGTGCGAGACCGCCGCGAGCAGCGGCGTGAACGACGGCTGGTCGGCGTACCCCCATGCGAGGCGCTGCCCGGCGGAGCTGAAGTACAGCTCGTCGCGGTGCGGTCCGTACTGGCCGATGATCAGCAGCAGCAGCGCCGCCTGCGCGGCGACGACGAGGCCGACCGCGCGCGTGGCGTACGGCGCTCGGGTCACCCGACCAGTCTGGCGCGCAGCGCTCCGATCGTCTCGTCGTCTAGACCGAGCCCGTCGCGCAGGTAGCCGTCGATCGAGCCGTACAGCTCGTCGACCGCGTCGTAGGCCGCCTGGAGGAACGACTCCTCGACGACCATCGTGGGCTCGTACACCGCCACCTTGTCGGCACCGAGGTGCTCGCCGATCAGCGCGAGGTACTTCGCGCGCGTGGCGGAGGAGACCTCGTTGGTCAGCAGGTAGTCCGCGACGATCGTCTCGCGTTCGACACCGGCGATCTCGAGCAGCAGCACGGCCGCCCAGCCGGTGCGGTCCTTGCCCGCGGTGCAGTGGAAGAGCTGCGGGAGCGGCTCGGTCGCGAGGTCGGTCAGCAGCCGGCGGTAGGACTCCCGCGCCTGCGGCGAGCGCACGAACGCGTCGTACACCTCACGCATCACGCGCTCGGCCGCGGCGGCGTCGGCGAGGCCGGACACCATCTCGGTCGGGATGCCCGTGACCTCGACGTGGTGCCAGGTCGCGCCCGGCACCGCGACGTCAGGGTGCGCGTCGACCTCCATCTGGCCGCGCAGGTCGTGGATGTGCGTGATCCCCAGCCCGGCAAGGGATTCCGCGTCCTCGTGGGTGAGCTGGAGCTCGTTCGAGCGGAAGTAGACGCCGCGGCGGACGTTCCCGCCGTCGCGGGTCGGGTGGCCGTGGCCGTCCCCGGCCACGTCACGGAAGTTGTCTGCGGAGGCGAGCCGGAGGAGCTCGGCGGGCGCATCGGTCACCTGCGCAGGATAGGGGTCGGTCAGCGCAGCGGCACGAATCGGTAGTACCCGTGGCGACTCACGACGGGCCCGTTGTCCGACTGTTCGACCAGCAGCATCTCGCCGTTCACCGGGATCACCATCCGCCCGTCGGCGGCGAGCTGGTCGACCAGGGTGGCGGGCAGCTCGGTCGCCTGGGCGGAGACCAGGATCCGGGCGTACGGCGCGTGCGCCGGGTCACCGTACGTCCCGAGTGTCGCCTGCTCGATCGTGGCCTGGGGCCAGTTCCCGCGCGCGAGGTTCCGGCGCCCGAACTCGACGAGGTCCGGCTCCAGCTCGAGACCGCGCACCTCCCCGTCCGGGCCGGTGAGGTGCGCGAGGAGGGCGGTCGTCCATCCGCTGCCCGAGCCCACGTCGAGGACCGTGTCGCCTGCTCGCACGTCGAGGAGGCGCAGCATGTTCTCGACCGTCCGCGGCTGGGAGTTGGTCTGCCGGTGCCCGATGTCGATCGGTCGGTCCTGCGCCGCCTGCCCCCGCGCGTGCTCCGGCAGGAACCACTCACGAGGCGCCGCCGCGAACGCCTCCGATACCCGGTCGGTGGCCATCGTCCGAGCATAGGAGCACCGCGACCCACGCCCCTACGTCAGCCGGCTGGACCGTGCACCGCGAGCAACGCGTACGCCGCCAGGGTCTTGGCGTCGCAGATCGTGCCGTCGGCGATCATCTGCTCGACCTCGGACCGGGCGAACCAGGCCGAGCGCATGTCGCGCTCGCCGGGGTCACGGTCGGGGGCACCCTCGGTGAGTCCTGCGGCGAGGAAGACCGCACAGCGCTGGTCGAGCGTGCTCGGCATGATGTCGAGGGTGCCGAGGCGGGTGAGGGAGGCGGCCCGGAGCCCGGTCTCCTCGCGCAGCTCGCGGGTCGCGGTGGCCGCGGTGTCGCTGTCCACGAGCGGCTCCACGTCGCCGGAGGGGAACTCCCACCGGCGGCCGCCGACGACCGGACGGTGCTGCTCGACGAGGTGCAGCCGATCGCCGTCCAGCGCGACGATCAGGGCGATGTCGGCGTCCACGCCCGCCAGTATGGCCGCGCTCAGCGCCGCTTCGGCGGGAGCGGGACGAACACCGAGGTGCGGGCGGCGTACTCGGAGTAGCCGGGACGCTTCATCATGGTCCGCTCGAGCAGCCGGACGCCGGTGACCCGCACCAGCCAGAACGTCATGGCAACCGGCGACGCGACGGACAGGAGGCCGGGCAGCCAGCCGGAGGCGAGGCCGCCGACGAGCCAGAGGCCCCACCAGACGCAGGCATCGCCGAAGTAGTTCGGGTGCCGCGACCAGGACCAGAGGCCGGTGTCGAGGACGGGTGGGCGCGGCGAGGATCGCTTGTACGCCGACAGCTGGGCGTCGGAGACGGTCTCGAAGAAGACCCCGACGGCCCAGACGGCGACACCGAGCCAGACGACCCAGGTCAACGAGACCGAGGAAAGGGCTGCGGCCTGGAGGGGCAGGGAGACCAGCCAGACGGCGGCACCCTGGACGGCGAACGTCCTCGCCGCGGAGAGCCCGACGTACCGCGGGTCCTCGCCCTGGCCGCGGGAGCGGGTGAAGATGTGGCCGGAGAGCCGCACCGCCCACACGCCCACCAGCGCGACCAGCAGCCAGGACTGCCAGGAGCCCGAGAACACGGCGCAGGCGACGGAGACCAGCAGCAGGGCCAGCCCCCACGCCACGTCGATGACGGAGAGCCGGCCGACCCGTGCGGAGACCACGGCGGTCACCGTCATCACGGCGACCGCCGCAGCGAGCGACAGTCCGGCGACCTGGAGCCAGTCAGGCATCGAAGGGGAACACTGCGACCGGGGGAGTCGTCGGCTCCTCCGAGCCACCGGCGGGCTCGACGGTGATCCCGGCACCCGTGGCGGTCGTCGCGTCACCCTCCAGCACCACGGTCTGGTCCGTGGCGACCGGCATCAGGCCGGCGGAGACCATGCCCTCGCCGGGCACGTCGAACCAGAGCTGGTAGACCTTGCCCTCCGGCGGGGGCGGCATGTCGTCGGTGACGATCACGGCGCGCCCGAGGGAGTCGGAGTGCGTGACGGTCGCGGTCGCCTCGCCGAGCTCGAGCGTCGTGCTCTGCGCGTCGGTGGCGGTGAGGACCGACTCGGCGATCGTCGGGTTCTCCTCCTCCCACGGCTGGTGCCACACGGCGAGCCCGGCCCCGAGGAGGACGACGGTCGCGGCCGCGGCGGCCACCAGGTTCCCGAGGCGCCGTCGAGACCGCGGCGGCGCCACCGGGGGCGGCAGCGGGCGGACGGTCGCGATGTCGGCGAGCACGCGGTCGCGCAGCGCCGGAGGCGGCTCGACCGCCTCGGTCGCGGCGAGCAGCGCCGCGGTCTCCCGCAGCTCGGCCACCTCGGCGCGGCAGTCCGCGCACTCGGCGAGGTGCCGCTCGAAGGCGGCGCGCTCGATGTCGTCGAGAGCGTCGACGGCGTAGG
Source organism: Nocardioides caricicola (assembly GCF_039541135.1). Lineage (NCBI taxonomy): Bacteria > Bacillati > Actinomycetota > Actinomycetes > Propionibacteriales > Nocardioidaceae > Nocardioides > Nocardioides caricicola. Next base: position 300,117 of record NZ_BAABFQ010000006.1, read on the forward strand.
CACCGGACAGTGCGTGCACGTCGGTCATGACCCCACCCCCAAAGCGTCTCGCAGCCGGATCATCCCATCGCGGATCCGGGTCTTGGCGGTGCCGACCGGTAGGTCGAGCATGGTCGCCACCTCCGTGTGTGTGTAGCCGCCGAGGTACGCCAGGCTCACGGCCTCGCGCTGCACCTCGGTCAGGTTCGCGAGCGCGCCGCGGACGCGGCGTGCCTCCATCGAGGCCTCGGCGGCCTCCGCGGTCGCATCGTGTGCGACCGGTTGGTTGCGCTGCTCGTACGTCGTCTCGCGGCGGCTCGACGCCTCCGCGGACCGGACCCGGTCCACCGCCTTGCGGTGGGTGATCGTGAGCAGCCAGGACAGTGCGCTGCCGCGAGCCGGGTCGAAGCGTCCGGCGGTTCGCCAGATCTCCAGGAACGACTCCTGGGTGACCTCCTCGGCCTGGGCCGGGTCGCGGACGACGCGGACCGCGAGCCCGTAGACCCGGGCCGCGGACGCGTCGTACAGGGCGGCGAACGCCGCCTCGTCACCGCGACCGGACCTGCGGAGCAGGTCGGCGAGGTCAGGGCCGGACGCCCCGTCGTCTGGGGACGGGGCGCCGGCGACTGGCCGTAGGTGTTCCACGTGTCTGTCCTTCAGGGAGGTCAGGGCATCAGGACCGAGTCGATGACGTACACCGTGGCGTTCGCGGTCGGGATGTTCCCGCACAGGACGCTAGCCCCACCGGAACCGACGGTGAAGTCCTCGCCGGACCCCTCGATCATGAGCTCCGAGCCCTCGAGGGTCTCATGCGTCCCGGCGAGCTGCTCGGGCGTGAGCTGACCCGGCACGACGTGGTAGGTGAGGACCGAGGTCAGCGCCGGCTTGTCGGCGAGCAGCGCGTTGAGGTCCTTGGCCGGCACCTGCGCGAACGCGTCGTCGGTCGGCGCGAACACCGTGATGCCCTCGGCCGAGTTCAGCGTGTCGACGAGGCCGGCCTCGCCGACCGCGGTCACCAGGGTCTTCAGCAGCGGGTTGGCGCTCGCGGCGGTGGCGACCGGCTCGGTCGCCATGCCGTTGAACGACCCGCCACCGTCGGCCGGGATCGCGGAGCAGCCGGCACCGAACGTCTGCGCGCCGGCGTCCATCGCGTCGGACGGCGAGGAGGTGTCGGAGGGGGACTCGGAGCTCATCGAGGTGGACTCGTCCGAGCCGGAGGCGTCGGAGTCGCTGGAGTCCGAGCTGCAGGCGGCCAGGCCGAGGGTGGCGGTGAGCGCGAGGGCGGCGAGGCCGCTGGTACGACGGATGCTGCGGTTCATTGGTCGAGCCTTCCGGTTGTGGTCTGGTCGTCGGTGATTCGGTGCCACGGCCTCAGCGGATTGGTCTCACGCCACGTTCACGACGATCTCCTGGACCCCGCTCGACCCCTCGGGGAACGGCGTCGCCCGGACCGCGGTCTGCACGTCGTCCTCGCCGTCCACCGTGCGTACGGCGAGCGTGTGCTGGCCGGGCTCGGCGGTCCACGGCAGGTACCACTGCCGCCAGTAGTCGTCGCCCGCGGACGGGCCGAGCCGGGCCTGCTGCCAGGCGCCGCCGTCGATGCGCACCTCGACCTTCGCCACGCCCATCTGGTGCTGCGCCCAGGCCACGCCGCCGATGACGGTGCGCCCGGCGTCGACGGTGGCGAGCGGCTTCGGGGTGTCGATCCGGCTGGAGATCTTGATCGGCGCGTCGGTCGCCCAGTCCCGCTCGGTCCAGTACGCGTCCTGCTCGGCGTACGTCGTCAGCGTCATCCGGGTGATCCACTTGCACGCGCTGACGAACCCGTACAGGCCCGGCACCACCATCCGTGCGGGGAACCCGTGCTCCGGCGTCAGGGACCGGCCGTTCATGCCGACCGCGATCATCGCGTCCCGGCCGTCGGTCGCGACGGCGAGCGGGGTGCTGATCGTCATCCCGTCCACGTCGGTGCTGAGGATCTGGTCCGCCGACGTGCTTCCGATCCCCGCCTGCTCGAGCAGGTCGGTGAGCCGGACCCCCAGCCAGCGCGCGGCGCCGATGTACTGACCGCCGACCTCGTTGGAGACGCAGGTGAGGGTGATGTCCCGCTCGACCAGCGGCATCGCGAGCAGCTCGTCGAGCGTGAACGACACCTCCTGCTCGACGTCCCCGTCGATCGTGAGCGTCCAGCCGTCGGCGTCGACGATCGGGAGCGCGAGCCGGGTGTCGACGCGGTAGAAGTCCGAGGTCGGCGTGCGGAAGCTGCTGATGCCGGGCACCCGGTCGTCGAGACCCGTGGGGAACGGCGGCGCCGGGTCGGCCGCCGCCGGCAGGTCGATCTCCACGACCCGGCTGCGGTACGACGTGATCCACCGCCCCGCCCCGCCCATCGCCAGGGCGCCGACCGCGAGGCCGCCGGCGAGCAGCACGCCGCGCCGGCCACCGCCGCCGGCCTGCCGGGTCCGGGTCAGCGACCACAGCGCTCCGATGCCGGCCGCGCCCGCGACCAAGCTGGGCAGGACGTCGGTCGCCAGCAGCGCCGGTACCGCCACGAGGACCCCGAGCAGCGCGGCGCCGTACAGGAAGCGCCGCGCGGCGAGCACGCCCGCGACCGCGGCGAGCACCAGCACCCCGGCGAGCACGGAGCCGACGAGGATCGCCTTGTCGTGGGTCCCGAACTGCGCGATCGCCCACTCCTTGACCGGCGTGGGCGTGAGGTCGATGACCTGCGAGCCGACCGCGAGGACGGGCGAGGCCGACGGCTCGGTCAGCGCCGCGACCAGGTGGCCGGCGGCGACGCCGACCAGGGCGGACAGGACACCGAAGCCGGCGGGGACGAGGCGAGTGCGCATGGGGGTGGTTCGGTGCGGTCCAGTCCGGCGGATGGGCGCGAGCCGTGTGCTAACACACGATTTCCCACAATTTCCTCCGGACACACCGCTCGCGGGTCTATGGTTCCCGCGATTGCCTGAGAGGACTGTGCCGAGCGCGGTCCGATCTGGTGGTAGGGCTCTCGCACCTGCGAGGGACCAAGGGGGGCTACACCAAACGCTCGTAGACGAGCAACAACGGCTGGGGGGCCGGCGATCATGTCGCTGCTGCGTGCATTCTCATCTTCGAACTCTGATCGGACACGCGTCCGTGTCCGCCGCCTCGGCGTCGCGACGCTGTCGACCGCCGTCTCGCTCGGCGCGCTCGCGGTCGTGACGGTGACGGCGGCTCCGGCGCAGGCGACCTCCGGCGTCGACAGCTTCGTCTGCCAGGCGGACCGGGTCTACAGCGTCGACGGCAACTCGCACGTGATCAGCAAGATCACGCCGAGCACCGGCGCCTCGTCGTCCAACGGCACGATCAGCGCCGGCAACGACGAGACGGTCAACGCCCTGGCGCTGCCCAACGGCGGCGGCCGCTACATCTACGCCTTCAACCGGCAGGACAACAAGGTCCTCCGGTTCGACGCGACCACCAGCTCCACGCAGTCGTACAGCGCGCCCGCGAACAGCGACTCCGAGGACGTCATCGCCGGAGCGATCAACCCCTCGAACGGCATCTACTACTACGCCGTCGGCGGCTCGCCGTGGAAGCTCTACGCGTTCAACACCAGCACGAACACCGGCATCGGCCAGGTCGGCACCATCGGCGGCCTCTCGAACAACGGTGACATGGCGTTCGACGCCGTCGGCAACCTGTACGTCGTCAGCAACGCCAACCAGACCGCGGCCGGCACCCTGGCCCGCATCAACGGCCCGCTGCCGACGACCGCGGGCTCGACGTCGTTCGCGGCGACCGTGCTCGCCTCGCTGCCCGGCAACTCCGGGCAGTACGCCTCGATGGCCTTCGACGGCACCGGCGTCCTGGTGATCGGCACCGGCAGCGGCAAGGTGCTGCGGGTCAACCCGTCCAGCGGTGCCCTGATCGACACCCACCAGTCGTCGGTGAGCCTCTCCGACATGGCGTCCTGCTCGAGCCCGAGCATCGCCTCGGTGCGCGTCGACCTGCCCAACGGCCGGCACGACAACGACGACCAGTTCACCACCACGATCACCGGCGGCGGCGTCTCCTCGGGCAACACCGGCACGACCGCCGGCACCGACACCGGCCTGCAGCTGAACGACGCCGAGGTCGCCGGCCCGGTCGTGGTGCTGCCGAGCACGACGTACACGATCACGCAGAGCGCCGCAGGCGGCACCCAGCTCAGCGACTACTCGACCACCTGGAAGTGCGTCCTGCAGTCCAACGGGACGACGGTCGCCCAGGGCACCGGCAGCTCCGGCACGTTCACGATGCCGTCGAGCTCCGGCAGCACCGTGGTCTGCACGTTCACCAACACCCCGCTGTTCCCGTCGATCGAGCTCGACAAGACGGCCGGCTCGATCATCGACGGTGACGGCAACGGACCGGACGCCGGCGACACGATCAAGTACGACTTCAAGGTCAAGAACACCGGCAACGTCACGCTGAACCCGGTGACCGTGAGCGACCCGAAGCTGGGCGCGATCACCTGCCCGGCCGGTGCGCTCGCTGCGGGCGCCTCGGTCAGCTGCACCCAGAAGACCTACACGCTCACCCAGGCCGACGTCGACGCGGGCAAGGTCGACAACACCGCGACGGCCACCGGCACGCCGCCGAGCGGCCCGCCGGTCACCGACACCGACACCGTGAACACGACCGTGCCGAAGCTGCCCGCGATCGAGCTCGACAAGAGCGGCTCCGCGATCAACGACAACGACGGCAACGGCCCCGACGCCGGGGACACCATCACCTACACGTTCCTGGTCACCAACACCGGCAACGTCACGCTGAACCCGGTGACCGTGAGCGACCCGAAGCTGGGCGCGATCACCTGCCCGGCCGGCGCGCTGGCGCCGGGTGCGTCGGTGAGCTGCACGCCGAAGGCCTACACGCTGCTCCAGGCCGACGTCGACGCCAAGAAGATCGAGAACACCGCGACCGCGCACGGCAGCCCGCCGAGCGGCCCGGAGGTCACCGACACCGACACCGTGAACATCGCGCTGCCGGGCTCGGCGGCCATCGAGGTGGACAAGGTCGCCGGCACGATCAACGACGTCGACGGCAACGGCCCCGACGCCGGGGACACGATCACCTACACGTTCCTGGTCACCAACACCGGCACCGTGACGCTGAACCCGGTCACGGTCACCGACCCGAAGGTCGGACCCATCACCTGCCCCAGCAACCCGCTGGCGCCCGGCGTCTCGGTCAACTGCACCCCGAAGGTCTACACGCTGACGCAGAACGACGTGGACACCGGCAAGGTCGAGAACACCGCGACCGCGCACGGGACGCCGCCCTCGGGCCCCGAGGTGACCGACACCGACTCCACCACGACCCCGGTCGCGGCGCTGCCGTCGATCGAGCTCGACAAGACCGTCGGGTCGGTCCTCGACGGTGACGGCAACGGCCCGGACGCCGGTGACACGCTCAAGTACGACTTCAAGGTCAAGAACACCGGCAACGTGACGCTGAACCCGGTCACGGTCACCGACCCCAAGGTCGGCACGATCACCTGCCCGCCCGGCGCCCTGCTGCCCGGTGCGAGCGTCACCTGCACGCAGAAGACGTACACGCTGACCCAGGCCGACGTGGACGCAGGCTCGGTGGACAACACCGCGACCGCGCACGGCAGCCCGCCGACCGGCTCGGAGGTCACCGACACCGACTCCACGCACACCGAGATCACGGTGGCGGACCCCGCCATCCAGCTGATCAAGGGCGCGGGCGCGGTCAACGACGTCAACGGCAACGGCATCGACGACGGTGACACGATCACGTACACGTTCAAGGTGAAGAACCTCGGCAACGTGACGCTGACCAACATCGCCGTCACCGACCCGAAGATCGGGCCGATCACCTGCCCGAACGTCGCGCTGGCTCCCGGGGCGACGCTCGACTGCGACCCGCGTGACTACACGCTCACCCAGGCCGACGTCGACAACGGCGAGATCCACAACACCGCCACCGTCCACGGCACCACGCCGGGCGGCGACACCGTGACCGACGACGACGACCACACGGTCGACCTGCCGGCCACCGGCTCGATCCAGCTGATCAAGTCCGCCGGTGCGCTCCAGGACGTCGACGGCAACGGTCCGGACGCCGGCGACAAGATCACCTACTCCTTCGAGGTGACCAACACCGGCAACGTGAAGCTCGACCCGGTGGTCGTCACCGACCCGAAGGTCGGCCCGGTGACCTGCCCGAGCGGCGGCCTCGAGCCGGACGAGTCGTTCACCTGCACCGACGTGACGTACACCGTCACCCAGGCGGACGTGAGCCACGGCTCGGTCGACAACACCGCGACGGCGACGGGCACGACCCCGGACCACAGCACGGTCCAGGACACGTCCTCGACGACCACGCCGGTCCAGGCGACGATCACGAACGTCAAGGTCACCAAGACCGCTGACAACGCCTCGCCGCACGTCGGTGACATCGTGACCTACACGCTGACGGTGACGAACAACGGAGCCGCCGACGCCGAGGACGTCGTGGTCACCGACCACCTGCCCGGTGGCGTCACCTTCGTGTCCGCGCAGAGCCCCTGCACGCACGCCGGCCCGGTCGTGACCTGCGACGTCGGCACGCTGCCGTCCGGCGACTCGCAGAGCTTCGAGGTCAAGGTCAAGGTCGACCCGCTGCCCGACACGGCGACGGACCACCAGCACCTGTTCGACGTGCAGAAGACCGAGGTCCACGTGGACGTCGAGAGCATGGACGAGGCCACCGGCACCGTCTCCTGCATGCCGGGCTACACGGTGACCGACGGCTCGGGCCGCATCGACCACGTCGACCAGGGCACCGGCACGTACGCCGACGTGGCGATGACGCAGAACCGCGCGGTCGGCAACGACAGTTGGCGCGCGCACTTCGTCAACGACGCCCACGGCCGGGTCCAGGCGAAGGTCTTCGCGGTCTGCGTGAAGAACGACAGCGAGGAGATCAACGGCCACGACCACCACATCGTCGTCGGCCCGCAGCTCAGCCAGACGCAGGCGCTGCCGACCGGCCGCACCGACGTCACGCTGAACTGTGGACCGGGCCAGGTGCCGATCCAGCCGGGCTACGTGCTCGACGGACCCGCCCCGGTGCTCACGACGTACCCGTCCGGCAGCAACGGCTGGACGTGGGGCGTGGTGAACGGCGGCGCCGCCACCACGGGCACGTTCACGATGCGCTGCCTCGACGTGCTGGTCAGCACCTCGGCCGGGCACACCCACGCACTCGGCCTGGACGAGATCCGCAAGACGGTGACCGTCCCGGCCGGGCAGGAAGCCGAGTTCACGCTGTCCTGCGCGGGCGACGCCAAGGGCATCGTGGCCGGGTACGACATGGACGAGGGCCTGGTGAACCTGGGCAACGACCCGCGGCCGATCATCCGGGTGTTCAAGTTCTACAACCCGACCAACGGTCCGCTGTCGGTGGACCTGTACCTGCTCTGCCTGAAGAACCGCACGGTCGGCGGGAACGCCGGCGGTCACGTCGTGAACACCGCGACGGTCACCACGACCACCGCGGAGTCCTCCACGGCCGACAACAGCGACAGCGCGTCGTTCAACATCGACACGTCGCCGCCGGTCGTGCTGCCCAAGACGGTCCAGGTCTCGACCACCAAGGTCAGCACCGCCGTCTCCTGCGGCAAGGGCGGTGGCGTCTGCAAGGGCCAGGCCGTCCTGGTCAACAACGGCAAGGTCCTCGCCAAGGGCAGCTACAAGATCAAGTCCGGCAAGAAGATGGCCGTGCACCTGAAGAAGACCGCCGCCGGCAAGAAGATGCTCGGCAAGCTGAAGAAGGCGCAGCTGCGCATCGACGGCAAGGTCCGGACCGTGACGCTCAAGCACTGAGCACCTACTGATCCGAGCGAGCTCGGGCATGCGGCAGGATGAGCCGCATGCCCGAGCTCGTGCATGTCACGGTCACTGACGCCGTCGCCACCCTCACCCTCGACTCGCCGCACAACCGCAACGCGCTGTCGCGCCAGCTGGTCACCGAGCTGTTCGAGGGGCTCGAGAAGGCCTCGGCCGACCCGGCGGTCAAGGTCGTGCTGATCCGCGCCGAGGGCCGCGTCTTCTGCTCCGGTGCCGACCTGTCCGAGGCGTCGACCGAGGGCATGGAGCTCGGGGCCCGCAGGATCGTCGACCTGCAGCGGCTGATCGTCACCATGGACAAGCCCGTCGTGGTGCGGGCGTACGGCGCGGTCCGCGCGGGCGGCATCGGCATCGTGGCGGCGTCCGACATCGCCATTGCCTCCGAGGACGCGACGTTCGCGCTGACCGAGGTGAAGCTCGGCCTGGCCGCCGCGATCATCTCGCTCACCGTCCACCACCGGATGAACCCGCGGGCGGCGGCACTGACCACGCTGGGCGGTGAGGTCTTCACCGGCACCGAGGCGGCGGCGTACGGCCTGGTGACGAAGGCGGTCCCCGCCGACGACCTGGACGCCGAGGTGGAGCGGGTGTGCGCCTCGCTGGCCACCGGCGCCGCGCAGGGCCTGCGCGAGTCCAAGCGCATCCTCAACCGCGACCTGGTCGCCCGCATCGACGAGCGCGGCGGCGAGCTCGCCGAGCTCTCGGCGACGCTGTTCGCCTCCGACGAGGCGCGCGAGGCGATGACCGCGTTCCTGTCCCGTCCGAAGCGCTGACGCGGACGGACCCGATCGTCCGTAAAGATGTCACCTCCGTCCGAGGGCGGGGGTAGGCTTGTCGACTTGCCGGAATCGGGCGGTCTCGAGGAGAAACTGAGTTGGACGAAGAGCTGGTCGAGCGGGAAGTCGCTGCCGAGCAGGCATTCGTGGACCGGGTGTACGTCCAGCTCGCGGCGTCCGCGGAGCAGGCCCAGGCGCTCGCCAAGGAGGGCCACAGCCGGGCCAACCTCGGGCACGAGGGCGGACTGGTCGAGCGGGACGCGATGGTGTTCCAGGCTGCCCGCCGCATCGCCCAGCTCGACGCCGCGCACGAGGGCCTGGTCTTCGGCCGCCTCGACATGGACCCCGGCCTCGACCCCGAGCCGCGCTACGTCGGCCGGATCGGTCTGCGCGACGCCAACCGCGACTCGCTGCTGATCGACTGGCGCGCCCCGGCCGCTGCGGTGTTCTACCAGGCGACCGCGGCCGAGCCGCACGCCGTCATCCGACGCCGCGTGCTGCGCTGCGCCGGCGCGACGGTCGTCGGCGTCGAGGACGAGCTGCTCGACGCCGAGGCGCTCGACCAGTCGGGGGCCGACCTGCCGATCGTCGGCGAGGGTGCGCTGATGGCCCAGCTGTCGCGCGCCCGCGACCGGTCGATGCACTCGATCGTCGCGACCATCCAGGCCGAGCAGGACAAGGCGATCCGCGCGCCGGGCAAGGGCGTCGTGTCGATCTCCGGCGGTCCCGGCACCGGCAAGACCGTGGTCGCGCTGCACCGCGCGGCGTACCTCCTCTACACCGACCGCCGTCGCTACGAGGGCGGCGGCGTGCTGATCGTCGGGCCGAGCGGCGTGTTCATGCGCTACATCGCCCGGGTGCTGCCGAGCCTCGGCGAGACCGCGGTCGCGCTGCGCTCGCTCGGCGAGGTCGTCGACGGGCTGCGGGCGACGCGGCACGACGAGCCGGCCGTCGCCGACGTGAAGGGCTCGGAGCGGATGGCCGAGCTGATGCGCAGGGCGGCGCGCCAGCAGGCGCCGGGGAGCCCCCGCGAGTTCCGGGTCTTCTGGCGCGACGACGTGATCCAGCTCGACTCCGGCAAGCTCAGCGCGACCCGGCGACAGCTGATGTCCCAGGGCCGCCGCAACCGGCAGCTCCCGCGGGTCACCAACGCCCTGCTGGACCAGATGTGGCGTCAGGTCCGCGGCGAGCGCGGTCGCGAGCGCGGTCGCGAGGCGTTCAACGACGAGATGCTCTCGAACCAGGCCTTCCTGGACTTCGCGGCCGCGTGGTGGCCGCCGCTCGACGCGGCCGAGGTGCTCGGCTGGCTGCGCGAGCCGGAGTTCCTCGCGCGCGTCGGCGACGGCGTCGTCAGCGCCGAGGAGCAGCGGCTGCTGCTGAAGTCCTGGGGCAGCGCCGACCTGTCGGTCGAGGACGTGCCCCTGGTCGACGAGCTGCGGTACGCCCTCGGTGACGTGCCGGCACGCACCGACGACGAACGGTCCCTGGACGACTCCGGCCTGCTGGAGGGCGGCCACGACCTGCAGGAGCTGTTCACCGCCGCCGACCGTGAGTACGCCCCCACCGGCCGGGCCTGGGCGCCCCCGACGCACAGCATCGAGGACGACGGCTTCGCGCACGTGCTGATCGACGAGGCGCAGGACCTCACGCCCATGCAGTGGCGCATGGTCGGGCGTCGCGGCCGCACCGCGTCGTGGACGATCGTCGGCGACCCGGCGCAGTCCTCGTGGCCGGTGCCCGCCGAGGCCGCCGCGGCCCGCGCCGCCGCGCTCGAGGGCAAGGAGGTGCACGAGTTCCACCTCTCGACGAACTACCGCAACTCGTCGGAGATCTACGCCTATGCCGCGGCGTACGCCGAGCGGGTCGGTCTCGACGCCGACCTCCCGACCGCGGTCCGTTCGACCGGGGTCGAGCCGTCGGTGCGCACCGGCGTCACCGACGTCGAGGCCGCGACCCGCGAGGCGGTCGCGGAGATCGCCGGCCAGGTCGGCGGCACCGTCGGCATCGTGGTCCCGGTCGCGCGCCGCTCGGAGGTCAACTCCTGGCTGGCGTCCTGGCCGGAGTTCGCCGACGACGCCCCGAGCGCCCGAGCGGCGGTCGACTCGTCGGTGACGCCGTCGGGTGACGACCGGATCGTGGTGCTGACCGGCCTCGACACCAAGGGCCTGGAGTTCGACGGGATCGTCGTCGTGCGCCCGCAGGAGATCGAGGACGAGTCGGCGACCGGCAAGGCGACGCTCTACGTGGTGCTCACCCGCGCGACCCAGCTGCTCACCACGCTGAGTTAACTTTCCGGACAATTCTGTCCGGAAAGTCGGGGTCCGATCTACGCTGCTGTGATGATCCGCACACTCGCCGCCACCGCGGCTCTCGTCGCATCGAGCCTGGTGACCGTCCCTGCCCTGGGCGCCGCGGCGCAGGCCGCCGACCGGCCGCTGCCGCGGCTGCACGCGACCCACGGCTCGGCCGCCGCGGTCCGCGACACGTCCGGCGCCCAGGTGCTGCTGCGCGCGGTGAACGTCAACCAGGTCGGCGAGTACTTCCAGGCCAACCCCGAGCTCCCGCCGACGGTCCCGCTCACCGAGGACGACTTCCGGGAGATCGCGCGGGTCGGCTTCAACAGCGTGCGCCTGATCGTGAGCTGGTCGAAGCTCGAGCCGACCCCGGGCGCCTACAACGAGGAGTATGTCGCCGAGATCAAGCAGGCCGTGAGGTGGGCCGCGGCGTACGACCTGTACGTCGTCCTCGACATGCACCAGGACGCGTACGGCATCGCGGTCGACACCCCCGACGACGTCACCTGCCCCGCCGGCACGCGTCCGAACAACGGCTGGGACGGCGCGCCGGCGTGGGCCACGATCACCGACGGCAGGTCCACCTGCACGGTGGGCGAGCGGGAGCTCGCGCCCGCGGTCATGCAGGCCTGGCAGCACTTCTACGACAACACCGCGGCTGAGGACGGGGTCGGCATCCAGACCCACCTGGTGAAGACCTGGGGCCGGCTGGCCGCGGACTTCGCCCGGAGCAGCACGGTCGCGGGCTACGACCTGCTGAACGAGCCGGGCTTCGGCTTCGACCCCGGTGCGAACGGCACCACCGACCTCGGTGCGTTCTACGGCCGCACGATCAAGGCGATCCGCGCCGCCGAGAAGGCCGCCGGCGGGTTCTCGCACATCGTGTTCTGGGAGCCGAGCGTGCTCTGGTCGGCGCTCGGCAGGACCGACGTACCGGCCCCGGGCTTCACCCGCGACAAGAACCTCGTCTTCGCCCCCCACATCTACGCCGAGTCGCTGTCGCCGAACACGATCCCCGCCGGCTTCTCCGCCGCCCGGACGGTGGCGCAACAGCACGGCGTCACCGTCTGGGGCGGCGAGTGGGGCTTCTGGCCCGAGCAGCCGGCCGACGCCGCCGACAAGATCGAGCGGTACGCCGCCGCCGAGGACGCCGCTGCGTGGGGCGGGGCGTGGTGGGACTGGAAGCAGGCGTGCGGCGACCCGCACGTCGCCCACGCTCCCGACGGCGTGACGGACCCGATCTCCGGCAGCCTGGTGCGCTACTCCTGCCCGGACCAGACCGAGCTCGGCATCGACCCGGCCTTCGGCGACGTGCTCAGCCGCCCTGCGCCTCGCGCGGTGCCCGGCCGGATCACCAAGCTGACGTCGGATGGGCGGACGGGCGACTTCCGGCTGACGGGCGTGCGCACCGGTGACGCGAAGCGCTGCGCGCTGCGGGTGTTCGTGCCCGAGCGGTTCGCCGACCTGAAGGTCCGCACCGAGGGCATCTCGAGGCTCAAGCCGACCCGGCGGCTCGGCAACGTCGTGCTGAAGGGCTGCGTCGCGGACAGCTTCAGCCTGCGGATCGGCTGACCCCTAGAGTCGTCCCATGACGACCACACCGACTGCCCGGGAAGCCATCGAGGCCATCCAGGGACACGAGGCGTGGGCGATCATCCGCCGCTCGACCCGGGCCGGTGACCGCGACACCGTGGGCATCGTCGGTGGCCGGCGCCGCGTGGTCGAGTCGCTGCTCGACGTCCCCCTCGAGGAGGGCGTGCCCGAGGCCGGCCACATCGCCGACCGGCTGCTCGCGATCCCGTTCCGCCAGGTCCGCGAGCGCGGCTTCGAGGCGCACGACGACGGGGCCCCGCTCGTCGTCGTCGACGTCGAGACCGAGCTGGAGTACACCGTCGCCGAGGTGGTCGACGCGATCGACGACACCGGTGTCGAGTTCGCCGACCGCGGCGGCTTCGAGACCGACGACGAGGAGTACGCCAAGCTCGTCGAGTCGATCATCAACGACGAGATCGGCCAGGGCGAGGGAGCCAACCTCGTCATCGGACGGCACTACCGCGCGCAGGTCGAGAACTGGAGCGCGGCGACCGCGCTGACCGTGCTCAAGCGCCTGCTCGAGCGCGAGCGCGGCGCGTACTGGACCTACGTCTTCTTCACCGGCGACCGGTTCCTGATCGGCGCCAGCCCCGAGCGGCACGTCTCGATCCACGGCGGCGACGTGCGGATGAACCCGATCAGCGGCACGTTCCGGATCCCGCGCGAGGGCGACGTACGGCGCCCGCTCCTGGACTTCCTCCACGACGAGAAGGAGATCTACGAGCTCTTCATGGTCGTCGACGAGGAGCTCAAGATGATGTGCGACATCTGCAACGAGGGCGGCCAGGTGCTCGGCCCGTTCCTCAAGCCGATGACGCACCTCGTGCACACCGAGTACCTCCTCGCCGGGCGTACGTCGCGGGACCCGCGCGAGGTGCTGCGCGACACCATGTACGCCGCCACCGTCACCGGCTCGCCCGTCGAGAACGCGTGCCGCCTGATCAAGCAGTACGAGGCCGAGGGCCGCGGCTACTACGGCGCGGCGCTGGCGATCCTCGGCCGCGACGAGCAGGGTGGGCCGGTCGTCGACAGCCCCATCGTGATCCGGTCGGCGGACGTCGACCTGTCCGGCCGGCTCAAGGTCACGGCCGGGGCGACCCTGGTCCGCGACTCCGACCCGGCGTACGAGGTCGCGGAGACCCACGCCAAGGCGGGCGGCATCCTCAGCGCGTTCGGGCTGGTGCCGGCCGCGCCGAAGCCGAGCATCAACCTCGTCGAGCTCGTGAACGACGAGGACGTGCTGCTCGCCCTGAACGCGCGCAACCGCCGGCTGTCCCGGTTCTGGCTGACCGACCAGGGCGGTTCGCCGCCGGACCGGCGGCTGGCCGGCAAGAGCGTGGTGATCCTCGACGGCGCGGACGACTTCGTGAACATGCTGCGTCACGTCCTCGGGGTGCTCGGCATGACGACGACCGTCGTGCGGCACGAGGACTACGCACCCGGAGTCCTCGACGGCTACGACCTGGTGATCGTCGGACCCGGCCCCGGCGACCCGCGCGACGGGGACGACCCGAAGATGGCGAACCTGCGCGCCGCGGTCGCCGAGCTGATGGCGGCCGAGCGGCCGTTCCTCGCGGTGTGCCTCGGCCACCAGGCGTTGTGCCACCACCTCGGCCTCGAGCTCACCTACAAGGACATCGTGTTCCAGGGCACCCAGTCGCCGGTGTCGATCGACGGCCGGACCGAGCGGGTGGGCTTCTACAACACGTTCGTCGGGCGCTCGTCGGAGCCGGTCCCCGGCGTCGAGATCGAGGCGGATGTCCAGACCGGTGACATCCACGCGCTGCGCGGGAGCCACTTCCGCGGCATCCAGTTCCACGCTGAGTCCATCCTCACCGAGCACGGATACGACCTTCTCCACGAAATCGTGGTGGAGCTTCTGCTCGAAGGAGATACATCCGCGGGTTGAGCCGCTAGGCTTGCCTCGTTGTACCAGCGGGGACCCGCTTCATGGGCCCGGTGAAGACTGCCCCCCAGCTTCATCGGGCCCTCCGCTATTTGCGGGTCTCGCCATCCCGCGAGACCGCGTGCATGCTGTGGTCATGACCAGCCTCGGTACGCAGTTCGCCACCGCCGTCGCCGCGAAGGACTCGGACGCGGTGCGCGCCCTGGTGGCCGACGACGTGGACTTCATGGGCCTGACGCCCCGGCGTCTCTGGGAGGGCGGCTCGCCGGACGAGCTCGTCGAGGTCCTCGGCACCTGGTTCGACACCGACGACCGCATCGACGAGCTGGTGGAGGTGGTCGATGGCGATCCCGTCGCCGACACGCAGCACGTGGCCTACCGGCTCCGCATCACGACGCCGGACGGGCCACACGCGGTCGCGCAGCAGGCGTACTACCGCGCCGACGGCGACCGGATCACCTACCTGCGCGTGATGTGCTCGGGCTTCCGCCCGATCGGGTGAGGCTGTGGGCCGGGGCACCTGGGTACGAACGGGCATGTTGGGCACCCGCGCCGAGAACCAGTCCTATCCCTACGACGTCGGCCACCACGAGCCCGGATCGGTGGCGGCGACCGGTCGCTGCTCCTGGCACGGCTGGGACGGCCGGACCGTCGAGTCGTGCAGCACCGAGGCCGTCGTCTCGTTCCAGGACCGCCAGGGCCACTGGCACTCCGGCTGCGCCGAGGCGCTGACCGAGCTCGTCGAGCGCGGTGAGGTCGAGCCGCTCGGCCAAGGAGCCTGACCGCTCCTCATCGGACCCCCGGGGACCACTAGGTTTGCCCCGTGGCAGTGCCGGACGTCGTTGTGGTCGATCACCACGACTCCTACACGTGGAACCTCGTGCACCTGGTGGCGTCGGTGACCGGGTCGCTGCCCGCCGTCGTCCAGCACGACGAGGTCGACGCCGACGCGGTGCTCGCCTACTCCCACGTGGTGCTGTCGCCCGGTCCCGGCCACCCGGCCGAGCCGGCGGACTTCGCGGTCGGCGGCGAGGTGCTGCGCCGGGCCGCCCGGCCGGTGCTCGGCGTGTGCCTCGGCATGCAGGGCCTCGTGACGACGTACGGCGGGACCGTGGGGCGGGTCGAGCCCGCACACGGCGAGGTCGCGCTCGTCGACCACGACGGCCGGGGTGTGTTCGCGGGTCTGCCCCAGCCGCTGAAGGCGGTCCGCTACCACTCGCTCGCGGCGCTGGACGTGCCCGACTGCCTCGAGGTGTCCGCGACCGCCGACGGCGTGGTGATGGGTGTGCGGCACCGCACGCTCCCGCTCGAGGGCGTCCAGTTCCACCCCGAGTCGATCCTCTCCGAGCAGGGCGCCGCCCTGGTCGCGAACTTCCTGGGGCAGCCGTGACCGACCCCGTCGCGTTCTTCCGCGACGTGGCGGCGACGTACCCCCGCAGCTTCTGGCTCGACGGCGGCGGCGCTCGGGAGTGGTCGGGCCGCCGGTCCATGGTCGGCTGGCTCGACGAGGACGACGTCTCGCTGACGTACGACGCCGCCACCCGGACCGTCACCCGGCACGCCGCCGGGACCGCGACGGTCGTCGGCGACGACGTGTTCGCCGCGCTGGAGGCGGAGCTGGCGCGGGGCGGCGCGGACGACCACTGGATCGGGTACCTCGGCTACGCCTGCCGCCCCGACCTGCCGGCGTCGGCCGGCTCCGCCCTCCCGGACGCGGTGTGGATGCGGCCGAAGCAGATCCGGTTCTTCGAGCACCCACTTCCCGGGCAATCCCTGACGTTCTCGGCCGAAGCTTCGCCCCAGAACGTCAGGTTTCCCCGGCCCACCGGGGAAACCGACGCCCCCACCGCCTACGCCGCCGCGTTCGACCGCGTCCAGCAGCACCTGCGCGCCGGCAACACCTACGAGGTCAACCTGACCTACCGGACGGAGACGACCAGCGAGCTGTCGCCGCTGGACGCCTACCTGCGCCTGCGCGAGATCAACCCCGCGCCGTACGCCGGGTTCCTCCAGCACCAGGGCTCCTGGCTGCTGAGCAGCAGCCCGGAGCGGTACGCGCTGGTCACCGCCGACCGGATGCTCGAGACCAAGCCGATCAAGGGCACGACGCCGCGGGGCAGCACGCCCGAGGAGGACGAGCGGCAGCGCGAGCGGCTCGCGAGCGACCCGAAGTTCCGCGCCGAGAACCTGATGATCGTGGACCTGCTCCGCAACGACCTGTCCATGGTGTGCGAGCCCGGCACCGTGGCCGTCCCGCACCTGATGGACGTCGAGTCCTACGAGTCCGTCCACCAGCTCGTCAGCACCGTCCGCGGGCACCTGCGCCCGGACGTCACCACCGTGCAGGCGCTGCGGGCGCTGTTCCCGGCGGGCTCGATGACCGGCGCGCCCAAGCTGCGCACCATGCAGGTGATCGACGAGGTGGAGGACACGCCCCGGGGCGCGTACGCCGGGGCTTTCGGCTGGATCTGCGCCGACGGCCGCGCCGACCTCGGGGTCGTGATCCGCAGCCTCGTCACGACCGGCGACGGGCGCTACCTGCTCGGCACCGGCGGCGGCATCACGGTCCGCTCCGAGGTAGCCGACGAGTACGCCGAGTCGCGGTGGAAGGCCGAGCGGCTCCTGCGCGCGCTGGGCTAGGGCGCCTCGGGGGCCAGCGTCGCCAGCTCCGCGAGCAGCCCGGTGGTCGCGTCGACCACCTCGTCCGCGTCGTACGGCGCGAGCTGCACGACGTTCACGCTCTGCACGAGCCCGTCGGTCTCGACGAAACCGGTGACCAGCAGCCCGGTCCGCCGCTCGCGGACCGCGAGCCGCGCCGCGTTCGCGCCGGGCACGTCGACAGGCCGGAGCTGGGAGCCCGCCGCGCCCATCGCGCCCATCGCGCCGAGCGCGGCGTCCAGGCCGCCGTCGAACCACAGGTAGTTCAGGTCGTACGCCGCCCCGCCCTCGGCCTTCGGCGTGAACGCGCAACGCGG
This sequence comes from Nocardioides caricicola, assembly GCF_039541135.1. Lineage (NCBI taxonomy): Bacteria > Bacillati > Actinomycetota > Actinomycetes > Propionibacteriales > Nocardioidaceae > Nocardioides > Nocardioides caricicola. The sequence continues at coordinate 317,526 of NZ_BAABFQ010000006.1, forward strand.
CTCGTCGGCGGTGCCGGCCTGCTCGACCACCGACTCGCCGACGACCGCGGAGACCTGCTCGGCGGTGAGGTCGTCGCAGGGCGACCAGGCGACCGACATCAGCTCCTCGCCACTGGGCTCGTCGGGAGACGTCGGGTCCGACGAGCACGCGCCGGTCGCCAGCGACGCGAGCACGACGGCGGCGAGGGCGGCCGTCCTCACGGCGCGCCCACCGGCGGCGGGAGCGCGGCGCCCGGCAGCCGCATCACGAGCCGGGCCCCGCCGGACGGCGCGGCTCCCGCCTCGATCGACCCGGCGTGGCGCTCAGCGACCTGGCGCACGATCGCGAGACCCAGCCCGGAGCCGGGCATGGCCCGCGACTCCTGCGACCGGTAGAAGCGGTCGAAGATGTGGGGGAGGTCCTCCTCGGCGATGCCCGGCCCCTCGTCGTCGACGGTCAGGGTGCCGTCGGTGAGCCGGACGGTGACGGTGCCGCCCGCCGGGCTCCACTTCGCCGCGTTGTCGAGCAGGTTGGTCACCGCCCGCTCCAGGGTCGAGCTCTCGCCGACGACGAACCACGGGTCGCACTGCACGTCGATGGTCACGTCGAGCGCGCGTCGTCGTACCCGCGCCGCCGCGCGGTCCACGAGGTCGGCCAGGTCCACCGGCTCGACGATGTGCGTGAGCGGCTCGTCGCGGGCCAGCTCGACGAGGTCGCCGATGAGGTTGGTGAGCTCCTCGATCTGGGCGCGGACGTCGACGAGGAGCTCCTCGCGGGCGCCGGGCGGGAGCGCGTCGTCCGCGCTGTCGACCTGGCTGAGCAGCTCGATGTTGGTGCGCAGCGAGGTGAGCGGGGTCCGCAGCTCGTGGCTGGCGTCGGCGACCAGCTGGCGCTGGCGCTCCCGCGACGCCTCGAGCGCGGCGAGCATCTGGTTGAAGGCGGTCGCGAGCCGGGCGATCTCGTCGTCGCCCTCGACCGGGATCGGACGCAGGTCCTCGGTGCGGGCGATCTCCTCCACGGCCGAGGTCAGCCGGCGCACCGGCCGCAGCCCGCCCTGGGCGACCGCCCAGCCGGCCATGCCGGCGGCGATCACGCCTGCGGTGCCGAACAGGAACATCACGATCCCGAGCCGGCGCAGCACCGACTCCTGGGTGTCGAGCGACTGGGCGATGAGCATCGTCTCGCCCTCGCCGCGGTTCACCGCCACGACCCGCCACTCGGACTTCCCGTCGGTGCTGTCGATCGTGCGCACCGACTGCTGGGCGTCGCCCTTGATGACCTTCAGCTCCGGCCCGCCGCTCAGGTCGAACTCCGGCAGCCGGTCGGTGACCGCGACGGAGTCGGTGAAGCAGACGATCCAGCTGTCCGCGGCGCCGAGGTACGCCGACGGCACCGGGGTGTCGCACAGCCCGGTCGACGCCGACCGGGCCCGCTCGATCAGCTGGTTGTCGACGGCCGCCTGGAGCTGCATCCGCACGGTCACGTAGACACCACAGGCCATGAACGCCACGGTGACCCCGACCGCGATCGTCGTGAGCATGGTGACCCGGCTGGCCAGCGAGCGCCGGTAGTGCCAACGACCGTCAGGCTCCCGGGTGTCGGGCGTGCTCACGATTCCTTCATGACGTAGCCGACACCACGCACCGTGTGGATGAGCCGGGGCTCGGCCTCGGCCTCGGTCTTGCGACGCAGGTAACCGACGTACACCTCGAGCGAGTTGGCGGTCGTGGGGAAGTCGTAGCCCCACACCTCCTCCAGGATGAAGCTGCGCTCGAGGACGCGGCGCGGCCGGCGCATGAACATCTCGAGCAGCGCGAACTCCGTGCGCGTCAGCTCGATCAGCCGATCACCGCGCCGGACCTCGCGGGTGGCGAGGTCCATGGTGAGGTCGGAGAACTGCAGCGTCTCGTCGGTGGCCTCGTCGTCGCGGGGGAGGCGTCGCAGCAGCGCCCGGAGCCGGGCGAGCAGCTCCACCAGCGCGAACGGCTTGGTGAGGTAGTCGTCGGCGCCGGCGTCGAGACCCTCGACCCGGTCGCCCACGGCGTCGCGGGCGGTCAGCACGAGGATCGGCACGTCGTTGCCCGCGCTGCGCAGGGCCCGCGTCGCCTCGATCCCGTTCAGCCGCGGCATCATCACGTCCATGATCACGACGTCCGGCGCGGTCGCGGCGATCACGGCGAGCGCCTCGGCACCGTCCCCGGCCAGCGCGACCTCGTAGCCGTTGAACTCGAGCGAACGGCGCAGCGACTCCCGGACGGCCTTGTCGTCGTCGACGACGAGCACCCGGGACTTCGGGGCCGAGCTGGCGGTGGTCACGGCGTCACTCTGCCAGCGCAGCCTGAGCCGTCGCTGAGAGTCCGCTCATGCGTACCGTCCGGCGAGCTCGGCCGCCCGCGCCCCGTAGCCCCCGCCGAAGTGGCAGGCGTGCACGAGCAGCGGGAAGATCTGGTGCAGCGCGGCGCGGTCCTCCCAGCCCTCCGCGAGCGGCGCGGTCTCGGTGTAGGCGTCGAGCACGCGGGGCAGGTGCGGCAGGCCGAAGAGCGCCAGCATCGCCAGGTCCGCCTCGCGGTGACCGCCGTACGACGCCGGGTCGATCAGCCAGGCGTGACCGTCGAGACCCCAGATGACGTTGCCGTTCCAGAGGTCTCCGTGCAGCCGCGCCGGCGGCTCCTCGGGGACCAGCCCGGGGAGCCGGGGGACCAGCGCCTCGATGGTCGCGGCCTCCTCCGGGGTGACCGCGCCGCGGTCGCGGGCGAGCTTGAGGTACGGCAGCACCCGGCGTACGGCGTAGAACTCCGCCCAGGTGTCGGTGGGCCGGTTCGGCAGCGGCAGCCGCCCGATGAAGCCGTCGCGGTCGAGGCCGAAGGAGGGCGCCCCGGCGGCGTGCGTCGTCGCGAGCTCGCGGCCGAGCGCGGCGGCGGCGTCCACGTTGCTCTTGCCGGGCTCGACCCACCGCACGATCACGCACTCGTGGTCGACCCCGAGCACGTCCGGCACGTGCGCCCCGCCGCGGTCGGTCGCCTCCGCCAGCCAGCGCAGCCCGGCCGCCTCCTCGGCGAAGAAGTCGGCCGGGGCGTGGGGGAGCGTCTTCATCAGCGCGGTCGTGCCGTCGCTGAGCCGCAGCCGGGTGGCCGTCGCGATGTCGCCGCCGGCGACCGGGGCCGTGGCCACCACCGACGAGCCGAGGAGCTCCTCGGCGCGGCGTGCGACCAACGGCTGCCGGGTCACGGGGTGTGCTCACCCCAGGGCCGCTGGCTCTCCAGCGCGGCGACCAGGGACCGCGCGGTCCGCTCCACCATCGCGAGCACCTCCTCGAATCCGGAGTCACCACCGTAGTACGGGTCCGGTACGTCGCCACCGGGTTCGAGGGGGTCGAACGCGCGAAATGCCATCACCCGGTCGTTCGCGCCGCCGATGTCGGCGAGGTTCTGGGCGTCCATCGCGAGCACCAGGTCGGCGTCGTCGTTGCCCGCCCACTGCTGGGCGCGGTGCCGGGTGGCGTCGTACCCGGCCGCGGTCAGCGTGGCCGCCGCACGGGGGTCCATCGGGTTGCCGACGTGCCAGCCGCCGGTGCCCGAGCTGCTCACCGAGACCCGGTCGTCGAGCCCGGCGTCGGCGATCCGCTCCTGGAGCACGACGTCGGCCATGGGCGAGCGGCAGATGTTGCCGAGGCAGACCACGGCGACCCGGTAGGTGCCGGGCCGCCGCGCCGCGGGGAGCTCAGGCGTCTTCGGTGTCACCGATGAAGAAGCCGACGATCCAGGTGACGACGGTGATCACGATCGCGCCACCGACGGCGTTCCAGAACCCGTCGACGTAGAAGTCGATGTCGAAGAGCCCGACCAGCCACTCGGTGAAGAACAGCATCAGCGCGTTGATCAGGAGCAGGAACAGCCCCAGCGTCACGATGATGAACGGGAGCGACAACAGCTTGATGATCGGGGCGACGAACGAGTTGACGATGCCCATGATCAGCGCCACGAAGAGCAGCGACCAGAAGTTGTCGGCGACCTCGTCCCAGCCGGACGAGCCTTCGAAGCCGATGCCGTCGAAGATCACACAGGCCGCACCCAGGGCGACGACGTTCGTGGCGAGCCAGGCGATGAACTTGAGGAGTCCCACCCGGGCACTCTAGGGCCGGGGCGGTCCGATGTCGCTGAGGATCGCGGGTGGGTGGCCGTGCCTCCTGCTGCAGGATTGCACCGACCCACCCCCCCACCGCCGCCGCGCCACACGACCGCACCGGCCCGCCCGCTACCGTCGAGACGTGTTTCCGGTAGGCGGCGTGGGCGTGATGCTGTTCCTCGTCGCCGTGTCCGGACTGGTGTGCGGGTTGCTGGCGTGGGGGCTGAGGCCCCGGCTCGGGTGGCTCAGCGCCGCCTCGATCGCCGGCTTCGTGTGGTGCCTGGCGATCCTGGCCACGATCACGCTGATCCCCGCGAACGGCGCTCCCGGGGTCGTCTCGGCCGAGGACCGGCTGAGCACGTGCTCGTGGGACATCGGCGGGCCGGCGCCGGAGGGCTTCTGGATCTTCGCCGGCGGCCAGCGGATGCTGAACACGCTGGTCTTCGTCCCGGCCGGCGCGCTGCTCGTGCTGGCGTGCGCGCGCTGGCGCGCCGCGTGGGTGCTGGTCCCGCTGGGGTTCGTCGGCCTGGTGGGCTTCTCGGTCGCCATCGAGGCCACCCAGCTCGCGCTGGCCCGCATCGACCGGGCGTGCGACGTCACCGACGTCATCGACAACGCGACCGGCGCGGCGATCGGGGTCGGCATCGGCGTCGTGCTGGCCGTGGTCCTCCGGCCCTGGCAGCGTCGTTAGGGTGCCAGGCATGACCACCCCTCAGCCTCGAGCGAACGTGGCGGAGATCCCGCCGTACGTCGCCGGGAAGCCGCCGACGGTCCGACCCGGGATGACGTCGTACAAGCTCTCCTCCAACGAGAACCCCTACCCGCCGCTGCCGGGTGTGATCGCCGCGGTGCAGGCGGGGGTGGTGGCGATGAACCGCTACCCCGACATGGGCGCCACGATGCTGTACGACGCGCTCGCGGAGAAGTTCGACGTGCCGGTCGGGCACCTGTCGGTGGCGACCGGCTCGGTCGGCCTGATCTACCAGCTGGTGCAGGCGTTCTGCGACCCCGGCGACGAAGTCGTGTTCGCGTGGCGCTCGTTCGAGGCCTACCCGATCGCGGTCACCGCCGCCGGCGCCACCTCGGTGCGTGTCCCGGTGCTCGCCGACGGCCGGCACGACCTCGACGCGATGGCCGACGCGATCACCGACCGCACCAAGATCGTGCTGGTCTGCACGCCCAACAACCCCACCGGCCCGGCCGTCACCCAGAGCGAGCTCGACGCGTTCCTCGCCCGGGTCCCGTCGCACGTGCTGGTGGTCGTCGACGAGGCGTACGTCGAGTTCGTCCGGATGGACGACCCGGTCGACGGGCTGGCGACGTACCGCCGCCACGAGAACGTCGTGCTCACCCGCACGTTCTCCAAGGCCTACGGCCTGGCCGGGTTCCGGGTCGGGTACGCCGTCGGCCCCGACCCGATCGCGGCCGCGCTGCGCGCCGTGTCGCTGCCGTTCGGCGTCTCCACGGTCGCGCAGCTCGCGGCCGTCGAGTCCCTGGCCCGGCAGGAGGAGCTGCTCGAGCGGGTCGAGGCGCTGGTCGCCGAGCGGACCCGCGTGGTGAACGGGCTGCGCGACGCCGGCTGGGACGTCCCCGAGGCGCAGGGCAACTTCGTGTGGTTCGAGCTAGGCGACCGGACCGCCGACTTCGCGGCTGCGGCCGACGAGGCCGGCATCGTCGTGCGGCCGTTCGCCGGCGAGGGTGCTCGCGTCTCCATCGGCGAGGTCGAGGCCAACGACCGGCTGCTCCAGGTCGCCGCCGCCTTCCGGTGACGGACGCCGGTCCAGCTCGCGCCAGCGCGGGTCGAGGGCCGGGAGCATCGTCACCGCGAGGTACGCCGCACCGATGACGAGCAGCGCGGGCGACAGCCCGAACCCGGCGATCAGGAGGCCGCCGACGATCCCGCCGAACGGCATCAGCGCGAAGCACATCGCCGTGGTGAGGGAGGTGACCCGGCCCACCAGCGGCGCGGGGATCCGCTCGAAGATCACCGCGCCCAGGATCGGGTTGATGAAGCCCGCGGCGAAGCCACCGGCGACGCACACGGCGAGCACCGCCCAGATCGGCACGTCGAGAGCGAAGACCACGTACCGCGGTGCGCCGCAGACGAGGAAGGCGATCAGGTAGGTCTTGTAGCGAGGCAGCCGTGCGGCCCAGGCCGAGGCGCAGATCGCGCCGAGCGCGGCCGCGCCGCCGAAGGCCGCGAACACCAGGCCGACGGTCGCAGCGCTGCCGGTGGTCTCCTCGGCCCAGACCGGCACCAGGACGGCGGCGTACGCGATGTCGAAGAGGTTCGTCAGCGAGACCATCACCGCGATCCCGAGCAGCACCCGGTCGCCGCGCAGGAACTGCCACCCCTCGCGCAACCGGACGACGTACGGCGTCGTCTCGTCGGCGTCCTCGGTCTGCACCCGGGGCATCGCGCGGGTCGCCCAGGCGAGGACGGCCGCCGAGAGGCCGAAGCTGAGGGCGTCGACGACGAGCGCGTCGGCGGCTCCGATCCAGGCGACCAGGCCGCCGGCCATGGCGGCGCCGAGGAGCCCGGAGGTCCGCTCGACGGTCGAGTGCAGGCCGGTGGCCCGCTCCATCGGCACTCCGGCCTCCGCGACCACGGCCGGCGTCAGCGCGGACTTGGCCGCGTCTCCGGGGCCGCGCAGCGCCCCCGCGACCGCGACCAGCAGCAGGAACACCGGGAACGGCAGCCAGCCGGACTCGTGCAGCAGCGGGATCGCGCCGACGGCGAGCACCGACAGCAGGTCGCAGGTGATCGCGACCCGGCGCGCTCCGACCCGGTCGATCACCGGGCCGCCGAGGATCTTGAGCAGGACCAGCGGCAGCATCTCGGCGAGCGCGACGAGCCCCGTCTTCGTGGCGCTCCCGGTCGTGGTCAGCACGAACCACGGCAGGGCGACCATCGACACCCGGGTGCCGGTCAGCGAGATCGCCTCGGCGGTCAGCCAGCCGTAGAGCGGGCGGCGCGTGCTCATCGGTCGCCTCCGACCTTGCCGGGGTAGGGGAAGGCCGACAGCTGCACCATGAACGGCGCGGCCTCGTCGCCCTCCTCGTCGTCCTCCTCGTCGATCATCGTCTCGAGCTGCTCGACCAGTGCCTTGGCCTTGCTGGGGGTCAGCGTCACGACCCAGTCGCTGTACGTCGTCGCGTCGCGCCACGGCTCGGCCAGCAGCGGGAGCTCCTCGACCGAGCGCTGCAGCAGCTCGCTCATCACCACGACCACCGACTGCAGGTAGGCGTCGAGGGTGTCCCGCTCGTCGGGGTCGGCGGGGGCGACCTCGGTGGTGGTGGAGCGGTGCGCCGCCATCCACCAGCGGTCGCGGCCGTTGCCGCGGCTGGAGTCCTCGATCACGAAGCCGTGCTGGGCCAGCTGGCGCAGGTGGTACGACGTCGCGCCGGTGTTGAGGCCGAGCCGGGCGGCCAGCGTCGTGGCGGTCGCCGGACCGTCGATGCGCAGGAGGCCGAGCATCCGCACCCGGATCGGGTGCGTGAGCGCCTTGAGGTCCTGGGGTGAGGGGGTGATCGAGGAGCGGTCCATGCGAGCACCGTACAACTGCATAGAGTTGTTTGCAAAGAGTTCTTTGCTGTCTCCTCGGGTAGCCTCCGCGCCGTGTTCTCCGCCGCCTTCGCCGCCCTCGTCGCCGCCGCGAGCATCGGGGTCCAGGCCCCGGCCGCTCCCGCGCCGGACCCGGCCGAGTCGGTGCTCCGGACGATGTCGCTGCCGCAGAAGGTGGGTCAGCTGTTCATGGTGGGCACGCCGGCCGACGAGGTCGACCGGGCGACGCGGGCGCAGATCGGCCGCTTCCACGTCGGCAACGTGATGCTGACCGGCCGCAGCTACGGCGGCGTCGACGCCCCCGCCCGGGTCTCGCGGACGATGCAGCGCGAGGTGTCCCGGTCCGCGACGGCCGGCGTACGCCTGTTCGTGGCGACCGACCAGGAAGGTGGCCTGGTGCGGGTCCTGCAAGGGCCCGGGTTCTCCGACATCCCGACCGCCCTGGAGCAGGGCACCTGGTCGACCCGGACGCTGCGCCAACGCGCCGCGACGTGGGCCGGCGAGCTGCGCCGGGCGGGGGTGAACCTCAACCTCGCGCCGGTGATGGACACCGTCCCGAGCCGCCGGGCCGCGAAGCACAACCCGCCGATCGGCGGCTACGACCGGGAGTTCGGGTTCACCACCACCCGGGTCGCGCGGCACGGCGTCGCGTTCCTGAAGGGGATGCGCGACGGCGGCGTCGCCAGCACCGTCAAGCACTTCCCGGGGCTGGGCCGGGTCCGCGCGAACACCGACACCAGCGCCGGCGTGACCGACCGGGTCACCCGCCGCGACGACCCGTACCTGAAGCCGTTCCGGGCCGGGATCGACGCCGGCGCGCCATTCGTGATGATGTCGACCGCGTTCTACGCACGGCTCGACCCGAAGAACCCGGCGGCGTTCTCGCGGTTCGTCGTCACCACGATGCTGCGCGGCGACCTCGGGTTCCGCGGCGTGGTGATCTCCGACGACCTGGCCCGGGCGCGCCAGGTGGCGTCGGTCCCGCCCGCGCAGCGGGCACTGCGGTTCATCCGGGCGGGCGGTGACGTCGTCCTGACCGTCGACCCGGACCCGCTGCCCGCGATGTACGGCGCCGTGCTCGACCGGGCGCGCAGCAGCCAGGCGTTCCGGGCGACCGTGAACGCCGCGGCGCTGCGGGTGCTGCGTGCCAAGGACCCTCAGGGACTGCTGCCTAGAGTGGCGCCATGAGCGACTCCGGGGAGTTCAAGCGCGACGCCACCTACATCCCGGACCGGATCACCCAGGACGCACGCAAGCCGGAGCACGGCCCGGTCGAGGGCGACCTGTGGCCCGTCGAGCCGGGCCGGTACCGGCTGGTCGCGGCGCGGGCGTGCCCGTGGGCGAACCGGGCGATCATCGTGCGCGGCCTGCTCGGGCTCGAGGACGTCATCTCGATGGGCCTGTGCGGCCCCACGCACGACGACCGCAGCTGGACGTTCGACCTCGATCCCGGTGGCCGCGACCCGGTGCTCGGCTACGAGCGGCTCCAGCAGGCCTACTTCCAGCGCTTCCCGGACTACGAGCGCGGCATCACGGTCCCGGCGGTCGTCGACGTCCGGTCGCGCGGCGTGGTGACCAACGACTATCCGTGGATCACCCACGACCTCTTCCACGAGTGGCGCGACTTCCACCGCCCGGACGCCCCGAACCTCTGGCCCGACGACCTCCGTGAAGAGATGGACGAGGTCATGGAGCGGGTGTACACGGAGGTCAACAACGGCGTCTACCGCTGCGGCTTCGCCTCCAGCCAGCGGGCGTACGACGCGGCGTACGACCGACTGTTCACCGCCCTGGACTGGCTCGAGGAGCGGCTCGCGGACCGGCGCTACCTCATGGGCGATGCGATCACCGAGGCCGACGTACGCCTCTTCACGACGCTGGCTCGCTTCGACGCGGTCTACCACGGGCACTTCAAGTGCAACCGGAACAAGCTGACCGAGATGCCGGTGCTGTGGGCCTACGCGCGCGACCTGTTCCAGACGCCCGGCTTCGGCGACACGATCGACTTCGACCAGATCAAGACGCACTACTACGTCGTGCACACGACCATCAACCCGACGCAGGTCGTGCCGAAGGGCCCGGATCCGAGCGGCTGGCTGACGCCGCACGGCCGCGAGCGCCTGCAGCGCCACTAGCCGCTCAGCCAGCCCAGTCCCTCGGCGACCTGCGGCAGGCCGTGGGCGGTCCCCCCGAGCTCACCAGGGCACGCGGCCCGCGGCGTCGAGGAAGGTGCCGGACGGCTCGTGCTCACCCAGCGTGGCCGCGCGCCACACGACCTCGGCGGCCTGCTCCGCGGTCAGGGGCGCCTGCGTCCGGTTGACCGGGGTCAGGTCCGTCTGGACGAAGCCGGGGCAGACGGAGGTGACCTTGACGGGGGTGTCGGCCAGCGCCTTCGCGAGCCCGATCGTCACGCTGTTCAACGCGGCCTTGGATGCCTGGTAGGCCGGGACGACCATGCCGTAGTACGGCGACTCCGGGTCGCCCTGGTCCGTGAGGGAGCCCATGGTGGTGCTGACGTTCACGATCCGCCCGGCTTCGCTGCGGCGCAGCAACGGCAGGAACGCCTCGAGGACGGCGACCGCGCCGATGAGGTTCGTCTCGAACGTCGCGCGGAACATGGTGGCGTCGACGACCTCGGCGGGGTCGGGGTTGGTGGCCTCGGGCAGCACGCCGGCGTTGTTGACCAGCACGTCGAGGTGACCGAACCGGCGCTCGACCTGCTCGGCGGCCCGTTGCACGCTGGCGTCGTCGGTGACGTCGAGCGGCAGCGCCGTCGCGGCCAGGCCGTCGTGGCGAAGTCGGTCGGCGGCCGCCTCGACGGCGCAGGCGCTACGAGCGGTGAGGATGACGTGCTGGCCGTCGCGGGCGAGTCGGTGCGCGGTGGCACGGCCGAGTCCGCGACCCGCTCCTGTGACGAGGGCGACCTTCATGGGATCAGTTCACCCGGTCGCCGGAGCTGGTGCTGGCGGGAATCGGTCTCGGCTCTGGACTGGCTGTCGCGAGCGCCTCTAGACGTCGATCGACAGCCGGACGCCGACGACCATGCCGAGCTCGATGCCCTCGGCCCGGCGGACCTTGTCCTTGAGCGGCACGACGTAGCTGCCGTCCTTGGGCCACAGCGACGTCGTCCACGCGGTGTCGCCGATGGTGACGGTCACCGGGACCATCCCCCAGCCGTAGGTCACCGCCGCCGCGGTCTCCCGGACCTGCTCGGCCTCGTCCTCGGGCACCCGGACGAAGTGGTACGGCGCGGGTCCGCGCCACTCCCAGACCTCGCCGCTGAACTCGAGCTCCACGCCGGTGACGTTAGTGCCGGGTGAGGAACCCGCGCACACGCGGAGCGCCGTGGCGCCAGTGCAGGTGCATCGCGTACATGACGCGCCGCCCGCCCGCCCAGCCGTGGAAGAACAGCAGCGGGCGCCGCTCGCTGCCACGGACGACGTCCGCCCCGCCGGGCCCGCAGATCCCGGTGTTCGCGCGCCGCAGCAGCGAGTGCGGGCGCGTCACGCGCAGGTGGTGCAGGGTGCGGGAGCGGCGCCAGACCGTCCGGTACTGGCAGTCGCCGAAGTGACCCTCGGACGTGAACAGCACCAGGTGCTTGCCGCGCTGGAGGAGGACCGGGTTCTCGACGACGTGCCGGCTGCGCAGCAGCATCCGCGGCTTCGCGTGCCGCGCGCGGTGCCGGCCGTCGCGGGTGAGCGGCAGCAGCTGGATCGTGCTCGGGAGCCCCTGGGTCTTGAACAGCAGGTACGGCCGGCCGTTCCGTCCCGTGAACGCCGACGGGTCGATCGCGCCGCGCGGCGGGCAGATCAGCGGCCTCGACCCGAGCGGGCGGAACTGGTCGAGCGCGGTGCGCGCGACCGCCACCCCGATGCAGCGCCGGTCGCCGCGACCGACCGCGGCCGAGTAGTACAGGCGCCAGCCGCCGGCCCGGGTCTGCACCAGGTCGGCCGCCCAGATCGCCTGGTTCCTCGCGGCCCAGTGGGGGAGACGCGGCAGCGCCGGACGGATCCGGTGCCACGGCCCCTGCGGCGTCCGGGCGATCGCCCGCTGCACGTGCGGGCTCGTCGAGATCGCCAGATAGCCGCCGTCGTACCGCACCACCGACGGGTCCGCGAACCCTCCGGCGCGGAACACCGGCGCCGCCTTCGCGACCGACTCCGCCTGCTGCGCCGACGCCGGGACCCCGCCCAGCTCGACCACCAGCGCCATCATGAGGGCAGCGACCAGCGCCACCCGAGATCCCCACCGCATTGCCACGCCCCACTGCTCGCACCCGATTGTGAGGCGACAGGATCACCCGCCCGGCCCCGTCGCCGCCGGTAAACGCGCCAACCCGTTCGAATTGCAACAATGGCCCCATGGGTCACGACCACGCGCACGCCGCCGGGCGGGCGGACGACCGCTCCCGGCTCCGCGTGGTCCTGTCCGTCACCGCGGTCGTGCTGGTGCTCGAGCTGGTCGGCGCGTGGCTCACCGGGTCGCTGGCACTGCTCGCCGACGCCGGCCACATGGCCACCGACGCCGCCGCGATCGTGCTGGCGCTCGGGGCGTCGTACGTCGCCGCCCGCGGCGGTGGCCCGCGCTCGACGTTCGGCCTGCACCGCGCGGAGATCCTCGCCGCGCTGCTGAACGCGGTGGTGCTCCTGGTCGTCTGCGGCTACCTCGCGTACGCCGGGGTCACCCGCCTGGTCGACCCGCAGCCGGTCGAGGCCGGCCCGATGGTGCTGTTCGCGCTGGTCGGCCTGCTCGCGAACGGCGTCTCCCTGGCGATCCTCAACCGGTCCCACACCGACTCGCTGAACATGCGCGGCGCCGCGAACGAGGTGTTCGCCGACCTGCTGGGCTCGGTCCTCGCCGTCGTCGCGGGCCTCGTGATGCTGCTGTGGGACCTCGAGCGCGCCGACTCCGTGGCCTCCCTGCTGATCGCGGCGATGATCCTGCCGCGCTCGCTGGTCCTGCTGCGCGACTCGGCGGCGGTCCTGCTCGAGGTGGCGCCGAAGGGACTCGACCTCGACGACGTCCGGGACCACCTGCTCGCCATGCCGGGGGTCGTCGACGTGCACGACCTGCACGCCTGGACGATCACCAGCGGCATGCCCAGCCTGTCCGCCCACGTGACGGTGTCCCAGGAGACCCTGGACGCCGAGGGCGTCGGGCGGATCCTGGACCGGCTGAGCGAGTGCACGGCCGAGCACTTCGACGTACGCCACTCGACCTTCCAGGTCGAGCCGGTCACCCACCAGGACCACGAGGACCTCGGCGAGGTGCACTGACCCGACCTGTCGGGGCGACCAGTCCGGACCCCACCGGATTGGCGAGCCCGACGATGCCCCCGGTAGGTTGTGGAGGCACGATTGTGTTCCGGGTCACAGGGCCGCACACCCCAGCGCGCCCGCGTCCGGTTCACCGATCAACAGGCAGAACTCGGCATGCGGAGACCCCGTCCAGCCGGCGACCTCGAAGGAGTGCACGTGACCCAGCAGCAAGCGGGTGAGACACCCGGCTTCGGCCCCGATCTGGTGGAGGTCTTCGGCCCTTCGCAGCAGGACGGCGGCCCCGAGCTCGTCCAGCTCCTGACGCCCGAGGGTGAGCGCGTCCACCACCCCGAGTTCGACCTCGACTTCTCCGCCGACCAGCTGCGCGGCTTCTACCGCGACATGGTGCTGACCCGGCGCATCGACACCGAGGCCACCGCGCTGCAGCGCCACGGCGAGCTCGGCATCTGGGCCCAGCTGCTCGGCCAGGAGGCCGCGCAGATCGGAGCCGGCCGCGCGCTGCGCCCCCAGGACTACGTGTTCCCGACCTACCGTGAGCACGGCGTCGCCTACTGCCGTGGCGTGAACCCGCTCGACCTGCTCGGCCTCTTCCGCGGCGTCGACCAGGGCTCGTGGGACCCGGCCGAGAACAACTTCGGCCTCTACACGATCGTGATCGGCGCCCAGACGCTGCACGCGACCGGCTACGCCATGGGCATGCAGCGCGACGGCGTCGTCGGCACCGGCGACCCCGACCGCGACGCCGCGGTGATCGCGCACTTCGGTGACGGCGCCTCCTCGCAGGGCGACGTGAACGAGTCGTTCATCTTCGCCGCGTCGTACAACGCCCCGGTCGTGTTCTTCTGCCAGAACAACCAGTGGGCGATCTCCGAGCCGATCGAGCGCCAGACCCGGATCCCGCTCTACCAGCGGGCCCTCGGCTTCGGCTTCCCCGGCGTCCGCGTCGACGGCAACGACGTGTTGGCGACGTACGCCGTCACGCAGGCCGCGCTGCAGCGGGCCCGGGACGGCCAGGGCCCGACGTTCGTCGAGGCGTACACGTACCGCATGGGCGCGCACACCACGACCGACGACCCGACGCGCTACCGGCTCTCCGACGACCTCGAGCGCTGGAAGCTCAAGGACCCGATCGCGCGGGTGGAGGTCTACCTGCGCCGCAACGGCCTCGCCGACGACGACTTCTTCGAGGCCGTCCAGCAGGAGGCCAACGACCTCGGCCACACCCTGCGCGAGGGCTGCAAGGCGCTGCCCGACCCGCAGCCGCTGAGCATCTTCGACCACGTCTTCACCGAGATGACCGAGGAGCTCGAGCAGCAGCGCGAGGGCTTCGACGCCTACCTCGCTTCGTTCGAGGGGGCGCACCGATGAGCAAGGTCACGCTGGCCAAGGGCCTGAACATGGGCCTGCGCAAGGCCATGGAGGACGACCCGAAGGTCCTGCTCATGGGTGAGGACGTCGGCAAGCTCGGCGGGGTCTTCCGGATCACCGACGGCCTGCAGAAGGACTTCGGCGAGGACCGCGTCATCGACAGCCCGCTCGCGGAGTCCGGCATCGTCGGCACCGCGGTCGGCCTCGCGCTGCGCGGCTACCGCCCGGTCGTCGAGATCCAGTTCGACGGGTTCGTCTACCCGGCGTACGACCAGATCGTCTGCCAGGTCGCCAAGATGACGTTCCGCAGCCAGGGCAAGATCAAGATGCCGATGGTCATCCGGATCCCGTTCGGTGGCGGCATCGGCGCGGTCGAGCACCACAGCGAGTCGCCGGAGGCGCAGTTCGCGCACACGCCGGGCCTCAAGGTGGTCGCCTGCTCGAACCCGGTCGACGGCTACTGGATGATCCAGCAGGCCATCGCGTGCGACGACCCGGTGATCTTCCTCGAGCCGAAGCGGCAGTACCACGCCGACAAGGCCGAGCTCGACGAGACCGCGTCGCCCGCTCCGCTGTTCACCTCGCGCGTGGTCCGCGGCGGCACCGACGTGACGGTGCTGGCGTACGGCCCGACCGTGAAGACCGCGCTGTCCGCCGCGGAGGCGGCCGCCGGCGAGGGCAAGTCGATCGAGGTCATCGACCTCCGCACGCTCTCGCCGCTGGACATGGCGCCGGTCTACGAGTCGGTACGCCGCACCGGCCGCGTGGTCGTCACCCACGAGGCGCACGTCAACCTCGGCATGGGCGCCGAGCTCGCCGCCCGGATCACCGAGAACTGCTTCTACTCGCTGGAGGCTCCGGTGCTGCGGGTCGGCGCGTTCGACACCCCCTACCCGCCGTCGCGGATCGAGGAGGACTACCTCCCCGACCTCGACCGGGTGCTGGACGCCGTCGACCGCTCCCTCGATTTCTAGGCCTGGAGTTCTGATGCCCGAGTACAAGCTGCCCGACGTCGGCGAGGGCCTCGTCGAGGCCGAGATCGTCAGCTGGAAGGTCAAGGTCGGCGACGTCGTCGACATCAACGACATCGTCGTCGAGATCGAGACCGCCAAGTCGATCGTGGAGCTGCCGACGCCGTACGCCGGCGCGGTGACCGCGATCCTCGTGTCCGAGGGCGAGATGGTCTCCGTCGGCACCCCGATCATCGCGATCGGCGAGGAGGTCGTGGCGAGCGCGCCGCAGCCCCCGCAGCCGGAGGCCGACCTCGGCGAGATGGACCTGTCGAACCCGGCCGCGTCCGGCGGTGGTGAGGGCGAGTCCCTGGTCGGCCGGAACAAGGCCGACCGCGGCCCCGTCCGCCGCGCCCGCAAGGTGGCGAGCGGCGCCGCCGCCGCGCACTGGCAGACCCAGGCGGCCTTCGAGGTCGGTGCCGCGCCGATGGTCGAGGCCGACGAGGAGCCGGTGCCGTCGGCGCCCGCTCCGGTCGGTGCGGCCCCGGCGGTGCACGTGCTGGCCAAGCCGCCGGTGCGCAAGCTGGCCAAGGACCTCGGCGTCGACATCGCCACCTGCCGCGCGTCCGGCCCGAACGGCACGGTGTCGCGGGAGGACGTCGAGGCGGCTGCCTCGGGGGTGACCTACACCGGGACCTACGAGCAGGTGGCCCGGGCCGGCGCCGACCGCGAGACTCGCGAGCCGATCAAGGGCGTGCGCAAGATGATGGCGCAGGCGATGAGCCAGTCGGCCTTCACCAGCCCGCACGTCACCGAGTGGGTCACCGTCGACGCGACCCGCACGATGGAGCTGGTCGAGCGCCTGAAGGCGCGCCGCGAGTTCCGCGACGTCAAGGTCAGCCCGATGCTGGTGCTCGCGCGGGCGTGCATCCTCGCGATGCGTCGTACCCCCGAGATCAACTCGTGGTGGGACGACGCCGCGCAGGAGGTCGTCTACAAGAGCTACGTGAACCTCGGCATCGCCGCGGCCACGCCGCGGGGCCTGGTCGTCCCGAACATCAAGGACGCCGAGTGCCTGACGCTGCTCGAGCTCGCCGAGGCGCTCGGCGGCCTCGTCGACACCGCGCGGTCCGGCAAGACGCAGCCGGCCGAGATGAGCGGCGGCACCTTCACGATCACCAACGTCGGGGTCTTCGGCGTCGACGCGGGCACGCCGATCATCAACCCGGGCGAGTCCGCGATCCTCTGCTTCGGCGCGGTCAACAAGCGCCCGTGGGTCGACGAGGCGACCGGTGAGATCGTCGCGCGCGACGTCACCACGCTGGCGCTGTCCTTCGACCACCGGCACATCGACGGCGAGAAGGGCTCGCGGTTCCTGGCCGACGTCGCCGGGATCCTCGAGGACCCCGCATCGGCGCTGCTGTTCTGAGCGGATGGCCCTCGCCACCCCGACGCTGACCACGGCCCGTCTGCGGCTGCGACCCTTCGAGGACGCGGACGCGGACGGGCTGTGGGCACTGCACAGCGACGCGCACGTGCTGCGGTACTGGGACGGGCCGCCGTGGACCGACCCCGCGCGAGCCGCGACGTTCCTCGCGTCGTGCCGGCAGCTGGCGGAGGACGGCACCGGGGCACGGCTGGCGGTGGACCGGCTCGCCGACGGGGCGTTCCTGGGCTGGTGCACGCTGAGCCGGGTGAACCCGGGGTTCCGCAGCGCCGCGCTCGGCTACTGCTACCTCCAGACGTCGTGGGGCCGGGGCTACGCCACCGAGGCCGCGCGAGCGGTGCTGCAGTGGGCGTTCGACACGCTCGACCTGAATCGGGTCCAGGCCGAGACCGACACCCGCAACGCCGCGTCGGCGCGGGTGCTGGAGAAGCTCGGCTTCCAGCGTGAGGGCACGCTGCGTCAGGACTGCATCGTGGACGGCGTCGTGTCGGACACATGGGTGTTCGGCCTGCTCAGGTCAGACTGGCGTCCGTGCGAGAGCTGACCGACCCGACCGACCTCTGCCTGCCGAACGGCCGCCTGAACGACACGGCGGTCGGGTGGGCGCGCCGCCCGCTGGTGCGCCCCAACCTGCGCGGCTGGGGCCGCGCGAAGCGGTGGGAGTACTGGGGCGTGGTCACCGAGCGCTTCTGCCTCGGGCTGGTCGTGTCGTCGCTCGACTACGCCGGCGTCTGCTCGCTCTGGCTGCTCGACCGCGAGTCCGGCCGGACCTGGGAGAGCGAGGCGGTGCCGCCGCTCGGCCGCGGCGTCACGATGCCGGCGTACGGCGAGGTCGCGTCCGTCGTGTCGAAGGACCTCCGGATCGAGGTGTCCGACCACGCGCTGCGTGCGAGCGCCCCGGGGGTCGAGGTCGAGCTGGACGTCGCGCCCGGCGCGGACGTGCTCGGGGTGGTGGTGCCGTGGAGCAGCCGCCGGTTCCAGTACACCGTCAAGGACGTCTCGCGTCCGGTCTCCGGGCGGATCGAGGTCGACGGCACGTCGTACGACGTCACCGGCTGGGGCGTGCTCGACCACGGCCGCGGCAAGTGGCCCTACTCCGTCACGTGGAACTGGGCCGCCGGGTCGGCTGAGGGCCGCGGCCTGACGCTCGGCGGGAAGTGGACCGACGGCACCGGCGTCACCGAGAACGGGCTGTTCGTCGACGGGCGGTTGCACAAGATCCAGGCCGACCTGGTGTGGGAGTACGACACTGCCGACTGGCTCCGGCCGTGGCGCATCCACGGTGACGGGATCGACGCGACGTTCACGCCGTTCCACGAGAAGGTGTCACGCACCAACCTCGTCGTGCTCGCGAACGAGACGCACCAGTGCTTCGGGCACTGGTCGGGCTGGGCTGCGGCCGACGACGGCGCGCGGGTGAGCCTGGACGGCCTGGTCGGCTGGGCCGAGGAGGCCAGGAACCGCTGGTAGTCAGCGGCGCTCGTAGGCGCCGACGTCGACGCGGCCGACCACCGGCCGGAGCACCTGTCCGGCGGGGTGGACGTACTCCCAGCGCGGTCGCCACCGCCGCGGGACCGGCACGCCGCGGTCGACGGCGCGGGAGTCGGCCCGCAGGCGGTAGTCGCCGTGCGCCAGGTCGACGAACGACGGGGGGCCGACCCGCAGGTTGGCCTTCTCCGGGAGGCCGGCCCTCGAGGCGAGGTCGCCCGGGCCGACGAGCAGGTTGTTGCGCAGCCGGGGGAGGCTGTCGTCCGTGACGTTGACGAACGTCCCGGTCCGGTGCTGGTTCACGAACGTGTTGCCGATGACCCAGAGCTCCCGCGCCCCGGTGATCCCCTCGGCGCCGAAGGAGACCAGGGCGGAGTTCTCGGAGTGCGGCCCCTGGACGATCACGTTGCCCGCGATCAGCGAGAGCCCGCCGTTCGGCAGGTCGATGGAGTAGCTCGCGGTGGAGTTGCGGTCGGTGATCAGGTTGCCGATGACGGTGTTCTCCGCGGCGCGCGACTTGAGCTCGTGGCCGACCCGAGCACCCCAGATGTAGCTGCCCGTGACGGTCAGCGACCGGACCGCGCCGACGTAGATGTTGTGCGTCTGCCCGTCGCCGGCGCCGTTGCGGAAGAACCGCGACCGCTTGATCACGATGTCGCTCGCGGGGTCCGCGCCGGTGAGGATGCCGTCCTGGTTGTGGTGGAACCAGCTCCGCGTGATCGTGAGGTCGGTGCCCTCCTGGCGGATGCCGGCGCCGTTGCCGTCGGGGACGGTCGCGCCGCTGAACTCGATCCGGTCGACGGTCGCGCGGTCGCCGGCGATCACCCAGATCGCCTTGCCCTGAGCGCTCTCGCCACCGGCGCGCAGGTGGGCCCGTCCGCCGACGCCGCGCAGAGTGAGGTCGTCCTGGGTCCAGGTCGCGACGTCGCCGGTGTAGGTGCCGGCGTCGATGAGCACCGTGTCACCGTCACCCGCGACCGCGGCGGCCGCGCTGGGAGTCCGGAGCTCGCGGTCGGGACCGACGCGCCACGTGCGCGGGCCGCCGGCGTCAGCAGGGCCGAGGGTCGCGGTGCAGAGGAGGCACCCGAGGATCACCGAGAGGGTTCGCCGCATGCGCCCTGTCTACCGGCAGGTGCGCAGCAGTGCCAGCACGAGGCTCTCGGTGACCGCGACCAGCTCGTCGATCGGCACCGACTCCTCGGGGCCGTGCGCGAGGCGCACGTCGCCCGGCCCGTAGTGCAGGGTCGGCACCCCGGCGCCGGCGTACAGCCGCAGGTCGCTGCCGTACGGCGCCCCGCGCTCGCGCGGCCGCGGCCCCCGGGTGACGTCGGCGTGCGCGGTCGCGACCAGGTCGTAGAGCGCCCGGTCGGCCTCGGCGTACGCGCCACTCGCGAACTGCCCGCCGGTCCAGGCGACCGTCGGCGGGTGCTCGCGCAGGAACGGGTCGCTCGCCGCCGCCGTCGCGACCGCCTCCTCGAGCTCGGCCCGGGCGGCGTCGGGGTCCTCGCCCAGCGCGATGCCGAGCCGGCCCTCCGCGACCAGCAGGTCGGGGACGCTGCTGGCCCAGTCGCCGCACGAGACCTTGCCGATCGAGAGCGGGTAGGCGACCGGGTACTCCGCCATCAGCGGGTGCACGTCGCGGTTGCGGCGGTCCTCGAGCGCGGCGAGCGCGGCGTGCAGGGGGAAGAACTTCTCCAGCGCGCTGACGCCGGCGTACGCCGTGCTGCCGTGGGTCGCGACGCCCGGCACCCGCAGCTCGAACGTGAGGGCGCCGGCGTTCGCGGTCGTGATCGTGCCGCTGGTCGGCTCGGTGATGATGCAGGCCCGGCCGCGGTGCCCGCGGTCGAGGGTGGCGAACGCGCCGAGGCCGCCGTCCTCCTCGCCGACCACGAGGTGCAGGGCGTACGGCTTGGAGAGCGTGATGCCCGAGGCGCGGATCGCCCGGACCGCAGCCAGGTTCGCGACGACTCCGGCCTTCATGTCACAGGTGCCGCGGCCGTGCACGTCGCGCCCCTCGACGGTCGCGGTGAAGGGGTCGTGGCGCCACTGCGTGAGGTCACCGCCGGGCACCACGTCGACGTGCCCTTGGAGCACCAGCTCGGGCTCGCCCTCGCCGGAGGTCGCGACCAGGCCCCAGGACTCGGTGCGGGTCGCCTCCCAGCCGGGGAACGCCGGGTCGCTGGTCAGACGGGGGAGGTCGAGCGACCACAGGTCGATGTCGAGGTCGAGCTCACCCAGCTGCTTGGCGATCAGGTGCTGCACGTCGGACTCGGCGTCCGAGCCGCTGACGGACGGGACCGCGATCAGGTTGACGAGGTCGCGCACGAGCTCGCGCTCGTCGACGAAGGCGAGAGCGCGGAGCTCGAGGTCGGAGAGATCGCGGTGGGACACCCGAAAACGGTAAGGGGCGTCAGGGCTCTATGTCCGTGACTTCCCAACCTTGGGGCGAGATCGGGTGGAGCATCGCGTCGGTGCCGCCGTCGACGAACAGGACGGCGCCGACGATGTTCTCGGCCGCCAGCAGGAACGCGACGGCCGAGGCGATCTCGTCGGGCCGCGTGGTGCGGCCGGTCGCGGTCGGGTAGGCGTCGATCGCCGGGCCGAAGACCGGGTCCGCGCGCATCCGCTCGACCATCGGCGTCTCGGTCGCGCCCGGCGCCACGGAGTTGAGCCGGATGCCCGCGCCGGCCCACTCCGGCTTCACGCCCTCCCGCCGCGCCCACCAGGCCAGCGCCGCCTTGGTCGAGGGGTAGACCATCACCGACTCGACCTTGGCCGCCTCGGCCCGGGCCGTCGCCTCGTCGTCGCGCAGGCACGCCTGGGCCACCGGGGCGTTCCAGCCCGGCATCCCGGTGATGGAGTTGGAGGCGAGCAGCACCACGCCCGCACCGTTCGCGGCGGTCAGCTCGGCGTGCAGCCCGGTGACCAGCGCGATCGCGCCGAAGTAGTTCACCGACACCACCAGTTGCGAGTCCACGCCGGTCTGCCCGGCGATCCCGGCCGCCGGCACCAGCCCGTGCACGACGTCGGTCAGCGCGCGTACGCCGGCCACCGCGGCCGCCCGGCCCTCCGGGGTGCCGAGGTCGGCGGTGACGTCCGCGTCCCGCAGGTCGACCGTGATCACCCGATGCCCCTGCTCGCGCAGCAGCCCCGCCGTCGCCGCCCCGATCCCCGACGCTGCCCCGCTCACGACGTACGTCTTCATGGCCCGGAACTGTAACGCGTTCTACTTCTCCGTGCTCCCGTCGCTTGTAACGCGGGGTTAGGACCTCTGGTGACCCCGAAATTTCAGGGTGACCAGAGGTCCTAACCCCGCGTTACAAGTAGCGGCGGGCGCGGTCGGCAGGCGAGCCGGGCCCGGCGTCGAGCAGCGCGGCGAGCTCGTGCTCCAGCACCGCACCGACCCGCTGGCAGAACGCCTCGGGCTCGTCGGCGGCGTCGGGGAGCTCGGCGACGATCCGGTCGACGATGCCGCGGTCGAGGAGGTCGAGCGCGCGCACCTGCTGGGCGCGCGCCATGTCGGGCGCATGCGAGAGGTCGCGGTGCACGATCGCGCTGGCGCCCTCCGGCGGCAGTGGCGAGAGCCAGGCGTGCTGGGCGGCGATCACCCGGTCGGCGGGCAGGAAGGCGAGCGCGCCGCCGCCGTTGCCCTCGCCGAGCATCAGGCACAGCGTCGGCGCCTCGAGCGTCACCAGGTCCGACAGGCAGCGCGCGATCTCGCCGGCGAGACCGCCGTTCTCGGCCTCGGCCGACAGCGCCGCGCCCTGGGTGTCGATCACCGTCACCAGCGGCAGCCCGAGCTCGGACGCCAGCCGCATCCCTCGTCGCGCCTCGCGCAGCGCTTCCGGCCCCATCGGGTGCTCGGTGGTCTGCCCGCGCCGGTCCTGGCCGAGGAACACGCACGGCGCGTTGCCGAAGCTGACCAGCGCCAGCATCAGCCCGGGGTCGTGCTCGCCCTGCCCGGTGCCGTTCAGGGGTACGACGTCGCTGGCGGCGTACTTCAGCAGCCGGCGCACCCCGGGCCGGTCCGGGCGCCGCGAGCGGGTGACCGCGTCCCAGGTGTCGACGTCGGGGAGCGGGGTGAGCGGGATCGGCGCGGGCACCGGCCGGACGCCGTGGCGCGGCGCGAGGAGGATCGTCAGCGCCCGGTCGAGGATCTCGGCGATCTCCTCAGGTGGCAGCACCGCGTCGATGATCCCGCGGGCGTAGAGGTTCTCGGCGGTCTGCACGTCGGGCGGGAACGGCTTGCCGTACAGCGCCTCGTACACCCGCGGCCCCAGGAAGCCGACCAGCGCCCCGGTCTCGGCGACCGTCATGTGGCCGAGCGAGCCCCACGACGCCATCACGCCGCCGGTGGTGGGGTGGCGCAGGTAGACGAGGTACGGCAGCCCGGCGGCCTTGTGCGCCGCGACCGCCTCGGTGATCCGCACCATCTGCACGAACGCCGGGGTGCCCTCCTGCATGCGGGTCCCACCGCTCACCGGTCCGGCGAGCAGCGGCAGCCCCTCGGCGGTCGCGCGGTTGATCGCCGCGATCAGCCGGTCCGCGGCGGCGCGGCCGATGGAGCCGGCGAGGAACGCGAACTCGCCCATCACGACCGCGACCCGGCGGCCCTTCATCAGGCCCTCGCCGGTCAGCACGGACTCGTCGCAGCCGCTCTTCTCCTGCGCGGCGGTCAGTTCGGCGGCGTACTCGGGCGAGACACCGGTGCGGTCGGGCGCGACGTCCCAGGACGTCCAGGAGCCCTCGTCGAGGACGAGGTCGATGAGCTCGGCGGCCGACAGGCGGGTCACTCCCGCAGGCTATGCCAGGCCGCGAGCACCGCGGCCTCCTTGTCCCGTGACATTCCGCTCACGACCGCGTCCGGCGTGGCGCGCTGCCAGGCGAGCGTGTCGCGCGCGGTGTCCGCCAGCGGGCGCAGCACCAGCCCGGCGGCGTACGACGGAGCAGGGTCGTGCGACCCGAGCCCGTCGTACTCGGGGCGGGGCAGCCACAGCGGCAGCGACTCCGGACCCATCCAGGGCTCGACGCCCTGCTCGGCGAGGAACTCCTGCGGGACCCACGTCAAGGTGGCGTCGCTGTTCACGCCCACGGCGACCTGGGCGATGAGGTCGCGGATCGGCAGGACCTCGCCGACGCCGTCGTAGTCGCCCGTCGTGCGCTGCTCCGCGCAGGTCACGATCCAGGCCGCCAGGTCGCGGGCGTCGATGACCTGCATCAGGTCCTCGGGCAGTCCGCCGGCCAGGGCGGCGCCGCCCTCGGCGAGCCGCACCGGCCAGTACGTGAACCGGCCGGTCGGGTCCTCGGGGCCGACGATCAGCCCGGGTCGGATCACGGTCCACGAGGCCGCACCGTCGCGGACGATCTGCTCGCACGCGACCTTCATCGGGCCGTAGGACTCGGGGTCGGTCTTGAGGTCGCGGTCCTCGGGCTGCGGCTCGCGCAGCGGCACCGTCCCCGGCCGACCGTTCGGGATCGAGTCGTCGGCGTACACGTTCACCGTCGACACGAACACCCAATGCGCGTCCGGCCACGCCGCGACGCCCTTGCGCACCCACGACGGGATCCGGCCGACGTCGACGACCGCGTCGTACGACGCCGCGGCCAGCTCGTCCGGGACGTCGTCGTACCGGTCCCACTGGGTGAAGGTCGCCCCCTCGGGCACCGAGCCCGAGGTCCCCCGCGTCGCACAGGTCACCTCGTGCCCGCGCGCGAGGGCGTCGACCGCGACCGCCTTGGACAGGAACACCGAACCACCGAGCACCAGGATCTTCACGAGCGCCACGCTGTCGCGGAAGACCAGTCAGGGCAAGCGATTCAGCCCTCAGCAGACGGCGACTGCTCCGACAGCAGCCACTCGTCGAAGAACGCCGAGAGGTCCTCGCCGGTCTGCTCGGACCACCACGCGGTGATGTCGTCGTAGCCGGCGTTGCCGAACGCGTTCGCCTCCGGCCACTCCCGCACCAGCCGCCAGAACTCCTCGTCACCGATCTGCTCGCGCAGCTCGTGCCACATCACCGCGGGGATGTAGTAGACGTTCGCGGCGCCGAAGTCCTCGGGGTCGAACGCCGCCGGCGGCCCCGAGTCGCCGCGCAGCGAGGCGTCGTACGTCGCCCACTCGGCCATCAGCTCGTCGAGCTCCGGGCCACGGTGCTCCGCGGTCCAGACGCCCTGGAGGTACATCGCCATGCCCTCGTTCATCCAGACGTCGCGCCAGTCCCGCGGGGTCACGAGGTCGCCGTACCACTGGTGCGCGGCCTCGTGGACGAGCACCTCCGGCGACGTGGCGTACTTGGTGTCGCCGAGCGTGATCATCGTCTGCGTCTCCATGCCGCTCGTCGAGTCGACGACGAGGTAGCCGAGGCTGTCGAACGGGAACGGCCCGAGCCGCTCCTCCAGCCAGTCGACCGCTGCCGGCGCCTCACGCATCCGCTCGATCAGCTCGGGCTGGTCGGCGGGGGTCCAGTAGGACATCGGCAGTCCGGAGGCGGATTCGTCCTCGGTCATCGTGAACTCGCCGATCGCGATCGTGACGAGGTACGACGACGCCGGCGACGTCAGCTCCCACGCCGTGATCGTGGTGCCGTCCCGCTCGCGCCGGGAGACGAGCTCGCCGTTGGCCACGCCCACCGCCGGGGCCGGGGCGCTGATCCGGAAGGAGTAGGTCGCCTTGTCCGACGGCTGGTCGTTGACGGCGTACCAGGTGTAGGCGCCGAACGGCTCCTGCATCGTCCACACCTGACCGGACGGCGACACCGTCCAGCCGACGTTCGCGATGTCGGTGCGCTCCGTCGGCGCGGGTACCGCCTCGGGGGTGCCGGCGTAGTCGATGTGCACGAGGTAGCGCCGGTCCGCCGCCACCGGCTGGTGGATGACCAGGTCCTTGCCGACGTGGTCGAACCGCACCCGCATCCCGGCGACCTCGACGTCGACGACCTCGAGCGGGTCGCCGAGGTCGAGCTGGATGTGCGGCGCGCGCGCCGTCGCCCGGAGCCGCACGGTCTCCGAGCCGGTGAGGGTCTGCGAGGCGGGATCCCAGTCCAGGTCGAGGTGGTAGCTGAGCACGTCGACACCCGGGTCGCCGACCTCCGGGTAGACGCGGTCCTCGACGGGCTCGTCGACCGGGGTCGTGGCCGCGGACGTCGTCGTCGGCCCCGCCGGCGATGGCTCGGAGCCGTCGGAGGTGCACGCGGTGAGCAGCAGGGCCGCGGCGGTGAGAGCTGCGGCGACGGTCCTCATTCGCTGCCTCGGAGCAGGGGGCGCGCGAGCTTGCGGCCGTGGTGGATCTGCGCCTTCACGGTGCCGAGCGGGGCGCCGACCAGCCGGGCGATCTCCTCGTACGGCAGGCCGTAGACGTCGCGCAGCAGCAGCGGCTCGACGAACTGCGGGTGGTCGCGCTCGATGGTCTCCATCGCCTCGAGGAGGTCGAGGCGGGTGCCGGCGATGACGCTGGTCGTGCGCGGGTCGGGCCGGTCGAGCGGGCCGAAGTCCTGCGGGTCGGTGGCGGTCGCCTGGTTCCTCATCCGCCGGTACGTCGACCGGGCGCTGTTGACCGCGACGACGTGCATCCAGGTGGTGAACCGGCCGCGCCCGCCCCAGCCGCCGATCTTGTTGGCGATGTTGATCAGCGCCTCCTGGCACGCGTCCTCCGCGTCAGGCAGGTGCGGCAGCACGCCGCGGCAGACGTTCAGGGCACGTGGCCGGATCGCCGTGAGCAGCGCCTCCAGCGCGTCCCGGTCGCCTGCCTGTGCCCGCCGGGCGAGCTCGTCGAGCTCGTCCGGACCCAGCGCTTCCTCCACCATGCAACGCACCCTTCCCCGTCGACCAGACAGTAGTCGGCCGACGGGGAAGGGTGATCGAAGCGTTACTTCACCTCGGAGCGGAGCACGGACCAGATGCCCACCGTCAGCGGGAGCACCAGCCAGAACAGGCCGGTCACCCCGAGCTGGGCCCACTCCTGGCCGCTCATGGCGCCGTCGAACAGGGCGCCCTGGGCGTAGTTGAAGTCCACCCACTGCTGCTTGTCCGCGAACCAGTCCTGGGTCTCGGCGAGCACGGTGGTGATCGTCGGCAGGACCAGGCTGTAGACGAAGTAGGCGACGATCGCGCCGGGCGAGTTGCGGATCAGCACGCCGAGCATGAAGCCGACCGCCATGCCGAGGATGTTCGCCAGGATGATGTAGGAGAACTCGACCACGGACACGTTCCAGACAGCGTCGACGCCGAGGATCGCGGAGCCGAGCAGGTTGCCGACCGCGCCGATCGCGGCGGCCACGAGCATCGACGTCACGCCGACGATGAGCGCCACGATCGCCTTGCCGGTGATGACCCGGCCACGGTGCGGCACCAGCGTGAACGACGTCAGGCCGGTGCGCTGGCTCCACTCGCTGGTGATCGACAGGATCGCGATCATCGGCAGGATCACCGCCATCGGGAACCCGAACGCGGTCGCGAAGGTCTCGTAGGTGATCTCGCTGTCGGGCGCGAAGAGGATCACCGCACCGGTGGCGATGACCGACACGATCCCGATGCTGGCCAGGAGCCAGAAGCCCGAGCGGGTGTCGAACGACTTGCGCAGCTCGACGCCGACGATCCGCGACATCGGGATCCGGCGGGGTGCGGGCTTGGCGGCGCGGGCGACCTCGCGCTCGATCACTGCGGTGCTCATGCTGCTGCTCCTTCACGCTGGGTCTCTGCGGTGAGCTCGAGGAACATCTCCTCGAGGCCGGCGCCCTCGGCGGCGCGCAGCTCGGTGAGCGCGACACCTGCGGAGAGCGCCACCTGGCCGACCACGTCCGGGTCGGCGTCGACGCGAAGCGCGTCGGTGATCTCGCTGAAGTGCAGCCCGGCCGTAGCGAGGGCGTTCGACAGCGTGGGTACGTCGCGGGTGCGGACCAGCGTTCCGGCCGCGGCGAGCAGGTCGGACTTCGTGCCCTGGGCGACGATCCGGCCCTGGCCGATGACGACCAGGTCGTCGGCGATGACCTCGATCTCGTGCAGCAGGTGGCTGCTGAGCAGCACGGTGCCGCCCTGGTCGGCGTACCCGCGCAGCAGGTCGCGCATCCAGCGGATGCCGGCCGGGTCGAGGCCGTTGGCGGGCTCGTCGAGGAT
Source organism: Nocardioides caricicola (assembly GCF_039541135.1). Lineage (NCBI taxonomy): Bacteria > Bacillati > Actinomycetota > Actinomycetes > Propionibacteriales > Nocardioidaceae > Nocardioides > Nocardioides caricicola. The sequence goes on from NZ_BAABFQ010000006.1 coordinate 344,839, forward strand.
CAGCACGCCGGGGTCGCCGAGCAGCGCGGTCGCGATGCCGAGGCGCTGGCGCATGCCGAGCGAGTAGTTGCGGACCCGGCGGCCGGCCTCGGTCGGGGTCAGGCTGACCCGCTCGAGCATCTCGTCGACGCGGCCCTTGGGCAGGCCCATCGTCTGCGCCGCGATCGTGAGGATCTCGCGACCGGTGCGGCCGGCGTGCTGGGCGGACGCGTCGAGGAGGACGCCGACCTCCAGGCCGGGGTTCGGGAGGTCGGCGTACCGCCGGCCGTCGATCGTGGCGGTGCCGGAGCTGGCGGGGGTGAGCCCGACCATGATCCGCATCGTCGTGGACTTGCCGGCGCCGTTCGGCCCGAGGAAGCCGGTGACCCGGCCCGGGCGGGCGTCGAAGCTGACGTCGTCGACGGCCTTGAAGCCGCCGTAGCTCTTGTTGAGGGACTCGACCTTGATCATGTCCTCAACCCTCGCGGCGAGCGGGGTGGGCGCACATCGGGGAAGGACGGCGCCCTGTCCCTGACCCGACCCCGAGAGATCTCGGGGTCGGACCCCTGCTTTGGCATGATGCACGCGTGTCCATGCCCTCTCGCCTCGGTCGCTACGCCGTGCGCCGACGCATCGGGTCGGGCGCGTTCGCGACGGTGTGGCTCGCCTACGACGAGCAGCTCGACTCGCCGGTCGCGATCAAGGTGCTGGCCGAGAACTGGACCGAGGACCAGCAGGTGCGGCAGCGGTTCCTCGAGGAGGGCCGGTTCCTGCGCAAGGTCGAGTCGCCGTACGTCGTGTCGGTCTACGACGCCGGCGAGCTCGAGGACGGGCGGCCGTACCTCGTGATGTCGTACGCCGACCAAGGCACGCTCGCCGACCGGCTCGGGGTCGAGGGGCTGTCGACCGCGCAGGCGCTGGAGGTGGTACGCCAGGTCGGCGCGGGTCTCCAGGCGTTGCACGAGCGCGGCGTGCTGCACCGCGACGTGAAGCCGGCGAACGTGCTCTTCCGCGCCGACGGCGACACCGTGCGCGCGATGGTCGCCGACCTCGGGCTCGGCAAGGCCCTCGACGTGTCGTCGCGGCTGACGATGATCGCCGGCACGCCGTCCTTCGTGGCGCCCGAGCAGGCGCAGGGCGAGCCGCTCGACCCGCGCTCCGACCTGTACTCCCTCGCCGCGCTGACCTACCTGCTGCTGTGCGGCACGGCGCCCTACGCCCACGCGTCGCTCTCCGCGGCCGCCGCCCCCGGACCGCCGCCGCCCCTGGTTGCGACGAGGCTCCCGGCCGAGGTCGAGGCGGTCGTCCACCGCGGCCTCGCCCCGGATCGCGAGGACCGGTGGCCGGACGTCGCGACGTACGTCGACGCGCTCGCGGCCGCGCTCGGGCCCGAGGCGACCGCCGTCCGCTCCGGTCCCTGGTTGCCGCCCGACCCCCAGCTCACCCAGCCGGGGGCGCGGCCGACCGCGCTGCCGTCGGAGGACCCGCTTCCCCCGCTGGGCCGACCGCGGCGCAGCCGCGCGCGGTACGCCGCCGCAGCCGTCGGCCTGCTCGTGCTCGCCGCCGCCGGCCTCGCGGTGGGCTACGTCGTGTCGGACCGCGACCCCGACGAGCTCACCGTCGACGACGAGACCGGCACCCTCAGCGTGACCGTGCCGCACGACTGGGCAGACACCGTCGCAGACGGGTGGCGGCCGCCGAACCAGCCGACCGAGGTCCCGGCGATCGCCGTCGGCACGTCGGAGGACTGGCAGCGCGACGAGGACGGCGAAGGCGTGTTCGTCAGCCTGCTGACGGAGACCGACCTGCCCGACCAGGTGCCGCAGCACCCCGAGTGCGCGCGGGTCGACGAGCCGATCACCGACGCCGACTCGGAGACGGTCTTCTACCGCGACTGCCCGGCCGGGGTCATCGTCGAGCGGGTCGTGCAGCTCACCACCAACCGGCTGCTGTGGGTCCAGGTGCGCAGCGACGACACCGCCACCGCGAACCGGGTCCTCGACGACGTCGAGGCGCACGGGTTCGGCTGAGGATCAGCTGACGGTCACGGCGTTCGTGATCCGGGGGAACAGGTCGACCATCCCGTCCCGGTCGGCGATCCGGCCGATCAGCGCGACCGACGCGATCGCGTTGCCGTCCGGGCCGGGCAGGAAGCGCTCCATGGCCAGGCGCCGGTGCTCGTCGGAGACGTACGTCGCGGTGAACGAGTCGGCGGTTTGGCTCTCGACGTCGAAGTCCTTCACCGACTCCGCGTCGTCGAGCGCGGTGATCCGGTCCGCGAGCGCCTTCGGCACGGGTGAGTACAGGTTGCCGATCTGCCGGACCCGCAGGAAGTAGGTGTTCTGCTCGTAGTCGTCGTCGGGGTACCAGCGCCACTCGCCGGAGGTCGGGTTGGTGCGCACCCAGCCCCTCGGGACGGGCAGGCTCAGCGGGAACGGCGGGCTGCCCACCGTCTCCGGACGCGTCCGTACGCCGGCGGCGAGCGCCGGGTACGCCGAGTCGGGCACGACCTTCGTCGGCGCACCCGGCCACGACGGCTCGACGGCCTCGATGGGGTGCGCCTCGTCGAGATGCCGAGGGCCGTCGTCGGCCTCGCTCCCTGCGGCGTAGCCGGCCGCGAGTCCGAGCAGCACGAGGGCGAGCGCCAGCCCGATCCAACGCACCCTCACGGAGCGAGGGTAGCCCGCCTGACCGTGTGACAGTTCTGTGCAAGAGTGTCCGTGAACTGTCACAACCCCGGGAGACGCGCGATGACCGAGACCCTGCTGGACCGCCACCGTGACCGGCTCGACGCGGCGGTCGCCGCGTGCGCGAGCCGTGCGTACTTCTCCGCGTTCGACGAGTCGCCGTCGCCGCGCGTGTACGGCGAGAGCGCGGCGGCCGACGGCAAGGCGGCGTTCGAGGCGTGGCTGGGACGTGAGTTCCCGCTGACGACGCCGGGCGCGGTCGGTGGCGTGTCGACCGAGCGGTCGCCGTTCGGCTTCGACCTCGACGTGTCCTACCCGCGGGCTGTGGACGTCGACGCGCTGGTGTCGGCGGCGAGTGCTGGCATGAGGGCGTGGCGGGATGCCGGACCGGACGGACGAACGGGGGTGTGCCTGGAGATCCTCTCCCAACTTCACACACGCATCTTCGAGCTGGCCAACGCGGTCCAGCACACGAGCGGGCAGGCGTTCGTGATGGCGTTCCAGGCCGGTGGGGCGCACGCGCTGGACCGGGCGCTGGAGGCGATCGCGTACGCCTGGACCGAGATGACCCGGACGCCGGCGACGGCGCTCTGGGAGAAGCCCGGCCGCGGTGAGCCGCTCCGGATGGAGAAGACGTTCACCGTGGTGCCGCGCGGCGTCGCGCTGGTGATCGGCTGCAACACGTTCCCGACCTGGAACTCGTGGCCGGGCCTGTTCGCCTCGCTGGTGACCGGCAACCCGGTCGTGGTGAAGCCGCACCCGGCGGCCGTGCTGCCGCTCGCGATCACCGTGCAGGTCTGCCAGCAGGTGCTGAGCGAGGCGGGCTTCGACCCGAACCTGGTCACGCTCGCGGCCGAGGAGGCCGACGACCACCTGGCCGCGACCCTCGCGGTGCGGCCGGAGGTGCGGCTGATCGACTTCACCGGCGGCAACGCGTTCGGTGACTGGCTCGAGGAGCACGCGCGCCAGGCCGTGGTGTTCACCGAGAAGGCGGGTGTGAACACCGTCGTCATCGACTCCACCTCGGACTTCGCGGCGATGTGCCAGAACCTCGCGTTCTCGTTCTCGCTGTACTCCGGCCAGATGTGCACCGCGCCGCAGAACGTCTACCTCCCGGCTGCCGGCGTCTCCACCGAGGACGGCGTGAAGTCGCCGGCCGAGGTCGCCGCCGGGATCGACGCCGCGCTCGGCCGGCTGCTCGGCGACGACGCCCGCGCGGTCGAGCTGCTCGGCGGCATCGTCAGCGACGACGTGCTCGCGCGGCTCGACGCCGCGAGCGCGCGCGGCGACGTGCTGGTGGCGTCACGCACCGTGACGCACCCGGCGTACGACGCCGCGACCGTCCGCACGCCCACCCTGCTGCGGCTGACCGCTGAGGACTCCGACGTGTACGAGGCCGAGTGCTTCGGCCCGGTCGCCTACCTCATCGAGACCGGCGGCACGGAGGAGTCGATCGCGCTGTTCCGCGACACCGTGCAGGCGCACGGCGCGATGACGGCGGCGGTCTACTCGACGTCGGACGACGTGGTCGCCGACATGCGCGAGGCCGCCCTCGACGCCGGCGTCGCGCTCTCGGAGAACCTCCTGGGTGGCGTCTTCGTCAACCAGTCCGCGGCGTACTCCGACTTCCACGGCACCGGCGCCAACCCCGCCGCGAACGCGTCGTACACCGACGGCGCCTACGTCGCCTCGCGGTTCCGGGTGGTGCAGTCACGCCGCCACGTGTGACGTCTGGCTGGTCCCGCCGGTTGCCGGATTCCCCGGATATCCGGGGATCCATCCACCCCCCAGGCCGATGAATCGAGAAACTTCGCCAGGTCTGTCGAATTCGTAGCTCCCCATTCGTGGAGAAGGTGACCCACCTTCCAGAGGAGACGACGATGACCGACCTGAAGAGCCGCTGGCTCGCGCTGTACGTGCTCTGCCTCGGCGATCTCATGATCGTCTTGGACCAGAGCATCGTGAACGTCGCGCTCCCGTCGATCCAGGAGGACCTGGGGTTCTCCCAGTCCGCGCTGGCGTGGGTGGTGAACGCCTATCTGCTGACGTTCGGCGGGTTCCTGCTGCTGTCCGGGCGCCTCGGCGACCTGCTCGGTAACCGCCGGGTGTTCCTCGGCGGGGTCACGTTCTTCACCATCGCGTCCGTGGCCTGCGGGCTGGCTCCGACCTCGGAGTTCCTCGTGGTCGGCCGCGCGGTCCAGGGCCTCGGTGGCGCCGCGGTCTCGGCTGTCGCCCTCGCGCTGATCATGGGCCTGTTCTCCGACCCGGGCGAGCGCGCGAAGGCGATGGGCGTCTTCGGCTTCGTGATGTCCGGCGGCGGCGCGGTCGGCGTCCTGCTCGGCGGCGTGCTCACCGGCCTGTTCTCGTGGCACTGGATCTTCCTGGTGAACGTCCCGATCGGCATCGCTGTCTGGCTCGCCGCCCGCCGGGCCCTGCCCGCGGATGCCGCCATCGAGCAGCGCGGCCGGATCGACGTCCTGGGCGCCGTCCTGGTGACCGGTGCGCTGATGCTCTCGGTGTACGGCATCGTCTCCAGCACCTGGTGGCTGCTCGGCGCCAGCGCCGCCCTGGTCCTCGCGTTCGTCCTCTGGGAGTCGCGCACGGCGGAGCCGCTCGTCCCGCTGCGCCTGTTCCGCCTGCGCAACCTCGTCGTAGCCCAGGGCGTGGGCATCCTCTGGGCCGCCGCGATGTTCGCGTGGTTCTTCCTGGCGGCCCTCTACCTCCAGCAGGTGCTGGGGTACGGCGCCCTCGAGGTCGGGCTCGCGTTCCTGCCGACCAGCGTGGTGATGGCGTACTGCTCGCTGCAGGTCTCCGACCGCCTGGTGATGCGCTTCGGCATCCGCCCGCCGCTCGTCGTCGGCCTCGGCCTGGCAGCGGCCAGCCTGGCGCTGTTCTCCCGCGCTCCCGTCGATGGCAACTTCTGGGTCGACGTGCTCCCGTCGATGCTGCTGCTCGGCGTCGGCGCCGGCATCGCGTTCAACCCGGTGCTGCTCGCGGCCATGGGTGACGTCGAGCCCCACGAGGCCGGCCTGGCCTCGGGCGTCGTCAACACGTCGTTCATGATGGGCGGCGCGCTCGGCCTGGCCGTGCTGGTCAGCCTGTCGACCTGGCGCACCGACGCCCTGGCCGAGTCCGGGAGCTCCGCGCTCGAGGCGCTCAACGGCGGGTTCCAGCTGGCCTTCGCTGCGGGCGCGGTCGCGGCGCTGCTCGCCGCGGTCGCCGGCGGCGTGCTGCTCCGGCCGAAGCCCTTGGCAGCCCCCGAGCCGGTCGCGGACGAGGAGTCCTGCGCGGCCTGACGATCCCGGCGCAGCCCGCCCCGGATAACGTGCGCCGGGTGAGGAGCACCCTGATCCGCAACGCCCGGCTGGTCCCCGTCCGCGCCGGAGACGTCGCGCCCGACGCCCCCGTCGACGTCACCGTCGAGCACGGTGCCGTCACCGCGGTCGGCGAGAGCCTGGCAAGGCCGGCCAACGCCGACGAGGTCGACGCCGCCGGGCGCTGGCTGATCCCGGGCCTGTGGGACCAGCACACCCACCTGGCCCAGTGGACCCTGACCTCGCAGCGGCTCGACCTCGCCGGCGCCCGGTCGCCCGAGGACGCCATCCGGGCGGTCGCCGAGTGGATCGCGACGTACCCGGGTCTCCCGGTCATCGGCTGGGGCCACCGCTCCGGCGGCTGGGAGCGCGAGGTCACGGTGTCGGAGCTGGACGCGGTCTCGGGTGAGACCCCGGTGGTGCTGATCAGCGGCGACGGGCACCACGCCTGGCTCAACACCACGGCGCTCATGCACCTGGCGCTGCCGGTCCGCGACTCGGTGGTCCGCGAGACCGAGTGGTTCGCGGTCTACCCGCGGATGGCCACGCTGGTCGGCAACGACGGCACCTCGCCGGAGGCCTACCGCCGGATGCTCGACGTCGCCGCCGGCCAGGGCATCGTCGGGATGGTCGACTTCGAGTTCGGCGCCAGCATGGACGGCTGGCTGGAGCGGTGGAACGAGGGCTGCGACCGGCTCCGGATCACCTGGGCGACGTACGCCGACACCCTCGACGACGTGATCGCGGCGGGGCTGCGCACCGGGGACACCCTCCCCGGCTGCGACGACCGGGCCACGATGGGCCCGCTGAAGATCATCAGCGACGGCTCCCTGAACACCCGCACGGCGTGGTGCTGCGAGCCGTACGGCGACGCGCACCGGCTGGAGTACCCCGCCGGCCAGCCGAACCTGTCGGGCGCCGAGCTGCGCGAGCTGCTCGCCCGGGCGCACGCGGCCGGCCTGGAGGTCGCGACCCACGCGATCGGCGACGCGGCGGTCGCGCAGGCGCTGGACGCGTACGCCGCCACCGGCGCCGGCGGCTCGGTCGAGCACGCCCAGATGTGCCGGCGCGAGGACGTCCGCCGGATGGCGGAGCTCGGGATCCGCGCCAGTGTCCAGCCCGGGCACCTGCTCGACGACCGGGACCTCACCGACCGGATCTGGGGCGAGCGGTCCGCGCGCTCGTTCGCGTTCCGCTGGATGCTCGACGACGGCGTCGAGCTGGCGCTCGGCTCGGACGCACCGGTCTCGCCGCTCGACCCCTGGCTGGCGATGGCGGCCGCGGTGCACCGCAGCGCCGATGACCGCGACCCGTGGCACGGCGAGCAGGCGATCACCGTCGCCGAGGCGCTCGCCGCGTCCGTCGACGGCCAGCCGATGGTGCGCCCGGGCTCCCGGGGCGACCTGGTCCTCCTCGACCGCGACCCGCTGCTGCGCGACCTCGACCAGTCCGACACGGCCGCGCTCGGGACCGCCCTGCGCTCGATGGCCTCGGCGTACACGATGGTCGCCGGGCGGACGGTGCACGACCAGACCGCGTAGGCAGGGTCCACGGGGAGACCGGCCACGCGGTCTCCCTGTGGCGGCCGTGGCGCGTGCTGCGGCTGGGGGGCTCCCGGAGCCGGACTTCTCAGGCTTTCCTGGCACTTCTCGGGCGTTGCAACCCCCGAGAAGTGCAGGTTTCCCCGGTGCACCGGGGAAACCAACCGGACGACAAATCTCGCGGAAACGCTTGACGACGAATAAGTAAGTGCGCTGAACTAACAAACGTGACCACGACCTCTCCGGTGGGCCGACCGCTCCGGCCCCGCGGCAAGCGCCTCCAGGAGGACACCCGCCGCCACCACCGGTCGCTGCTGCTGCAGCAGCTGTTCCGCGAGGGTCCGGCCAGCCGCGCCGACCTGGCCCGGACCACCGGCCTGACCCGGGTCACGGTCTCCGACCTGGTCGGTGAGCTGGTCTCCGACGGCCTCGTCGAGGAGCTCGGCGCGCCGGCCGAGACGCGCGTGGGCAAGCCCCCGACGCTGGTCGGCCTGGCCGCCGACTCGGCGCACATCGTCGGCATCGACCTGTCCGCCGAGGACACGATGACCGGCGCGGTCCTCAACCTGCTCGGCCAGGTCCAGCACCGCCACCAGGTCGAGATCGCCGGCGCCAAGGGCGACGACGCGGTCGCGCTCGTGCACCGGCTCGCCGCCGAGCTGATCGCGATGACCGACAAGCCGGTGCTCGGCATCGGCGTCGGCAGCCCGGGCGTCGTGGACGCCGGGGGCACCGTCATCGACGCGCCGAACCTCGGCTGGACCGACATGCCGCTCTCGACCAGCCTCGCCGAGGCCTTCGAGATCCCGGTCGTCGTCGCGAACGACGCCAACACCGCCGTCCTCGGCGAGCACACCTTCGGCGAGACCGGCGACGGCGGCCTGATGGTGCTCCGGGTCGGGATCGGTGTCGGTGCCGGCCTGGTGCTCGAGGGCGCGCTGCTGCACGGCCACCTCGGCGCTGCGGGCGAGATCGGGCACGTCGTCGTCGACCCCGACGGCGAGCGCTGCGCCTGCTCGCGCACCGGCTGCCTCGAGACCGTGCTCGCCGTACCCCACCTGCGCCGGCGGATCGCCGCCGGCGACAGGACCGAGGTCCTGACCACCGCGGGCGAGCAGCTCGGCGTCACGCTGGCGCCGGTGGTCGGCACGCTCAACATCCACGAGCTGGTGCTCAGCGGCCCCGCCGAGCTCCTCGACGGCCCGCTCCGGGAGGCCGTCGACCGAACCATCCGTGAGCGGACCATGCCGGTCAGCTCCGCGGGCCTGGTGGTCCGCACCTCCAACCTCGGCGAGGACGTGGTCCTCGTGGGCGCCTCGGTGCTCGTTCTCGCCGGACAGCTGGGCGTCTCATGACGGCCCGGCCACGTCGTACGACGAGCCGCCGGGGCGCGTCGTCAGCCTGTACCCACCCGGGTACGCAAGAGAGGAACACTGCGGTGCGTATCAAGAAGACACTCGCCGGCGCGGCCCTGGCCACCCTGGCCCTCACCACACTCGCCGCCTGCGGCAGTGACAGCGACAGCGACGGTGACAACTCGGGCGACAGCGCCCCCAAGGCCGCGGACATCCGCGTCTGGCTCAATGGCGCGGACACGCCTCAGGAAGCCCGGGACTGGCTGAAGAAGACCTTCGAGGACCAGAACCCCGGCTCCACCCTGACGATCGAGGAGCAGGAGTGGGACGGCCTCGTCGAGCGCCTCACCACGGCCCTGTCCAGCGACTCGGAGACCCCTGACGTCGTCGAGATCGGCAACACCCAGGCCCCGACGTTCACCTCGGCGGGCGCGTTCTCCCCGATGACCGACCAGCTCGACGAGCTCGGCGGCGACGACCTGCTCCAGGGCTTCGTGGACGGCGCGACCATCGACGGCGAGACCTACGCGGTGCCCTACTACGCGGGCTCGAAGTACATCTTCTACCGCAAGGACCTCCTCGAGAAGGCGGGCCTCGAGGTGCCGACCACGATGGACGAGTTCGTCGACGCGGCGGTCGCCCTCAAGCAGGACAACCCCAAGCCGGCCAACTTCTCCGGCTTCTGGTTCCCCGGCCAGGACTGGCGCAACGGCGCGGCCTTCATCTGGGACGCCGGCGGCGACCTGGCCGTCGAGTCCGACGGTGAGTGGACCGGTTCGCTCTCCTCGGCGGAGTCCGTGGCGGGCCTGGAGCGTGCCCAGCAGCTGTTCCTCGAGGCGTCGGGTGCGCCCAAGGACGGCAACGAGGCCGACCCGTGGACCCCGTTCTGCGCCGGCGAGGTCGGCATGATGTCGACCCCCGGCTGGGTCAAGGGCCTGATCGAGGACCCGGAGACCGGCTGCCCGGACACCTTCGCCAAGGAGATCGGCGTCTTCGCGCTGCCGGGCTCGGACGGCGCGCCCGCGCCGGTGCTGCTCGGCGGCTCGGACATCGCGATCGCCGCGAAGTCGGCCAACCAGGAGCTCGCCCAGAAGGCCGTCGCGCTGATGCTGAGCGAGGAGTACCAGACGATCCTCGCGGAGAACGGCCTCACCCCGGCCCTGAACTCGCTCGCGCCGCTGCTCGGTGACGACGAGTTCGCCCAGGCCACGATCGCCGCCGCGTCGAACGCCAAGCTCACCCCGGCCGCGCCGGGCTGGGCGACCGTCGAGGGCTCCCGTGTCCTCGAGGACCTGTTCAGCGCCCTGGCCCAGGGTGGCGACCCGGCGGAGCTCGCCGCCGACGCCGACGAGCAGATGAACGGCCAGCTCAACGGCTGACCCACAGCTGCAGCAGACGACACGGCCGGGGCGGTGTGATCCGCCGCCCCGGCCGTGCCATGCCCGACCCACCATCATGAGTCCCGGAAGGAGGACCCGATGACCGACACCGCACCGCGCCCGCGGCGTTCACCCCTGCCGTACGCGCTCCTCGTGCCGGCGGTCGCCGCCCTCGTCCTCGCGCTCGGCTACCCGCTCGTGCGCCAGGTGGTGCTGTCCTTCCAGGAGTTCGGCCTCGCCCAGCAGTTCGGCAGGCCGCCGGAGTGGGTCGGCCTCGACAACTACAAGGCCCTGATCACCGACGACTACCTCTGGGTCGTCACGCTGCGCTCCATCGTCTTCTGCCTGGTCAACGCCGTGCTGACGATGGTGATCGGCGTCGGGCTCGCGCTGCTGATGCGGCAGATGTCCAAGGGCGTCCGCATCCTCGTGCAGACCGGCCTGCTGCTCGCCTGGGCGATGCCGATCGTCGCCTCGCTGACCGTGTGGCAGTGGCTCTTCGACACCAACTACGGCGTCATCAACTACCTGCTCACGCAGGCCGGCCTGGACTTCGAGGGCCACTCCTGGCTGCTCCGGCCGCTCTCCTTCTTCTTCGTCGCGACCGTGATCATCGTCTGGATGAGCGTCCCGTTCGTGGCGTTCACCGTGTACGCCGCCCTCACGCAGGTCTCGGACGACCTCATCGAGGCCGCGGAGATCGACGGCGCCGGGCCGACCGCGCGGCTGCGCCACATCATCTTCCCGACCATCAAGCCGGTGCTGATGGTCGTCGGCATCCTGCAGGTGATCTGGGACCTCCGCGTCTTCAGCCAGATCTACATCCTCCAGAAGGCGGGCGGGTCCACCCACGACACGAACCTGCTCGGCACCTACATCTACCGGCTCGGCATCGGCACCGGTGAGTTCGGCATGGCCGCCGCGGTCGCGATCTTCATGCTGGTGCTGACGGTCGCGCTGACCTCGCCGTACCTCCGCGTCATGCTCAAGCAGGAGAAGGAGCAGGACTGATGGCCCGCGCACCTCGCCGCTCGCTGCGGATCACCGCGAACGCCCTCGGGGTCGTCGCGTTCGTGCTCGCGATCTTCCCGGTGTACTGGATGGTCAACAGCTCCTTCCTGCCGCGGAACAAGATCCGCAACCCCGTGCCCACCTGGGTGCCGCTCGGGGGCGACCTCGACAACTACCGGACCGTGTTCGAGGGCGACCAGTTCCTCAACGCGATGAAGATGAGCCTGATCGTCACGATCTGCACCGTGCTGGTCGCGCTCGCGTTCGCGTTCGTCGCGGCGGTGGCGCTGTCGCGGTTCCGGTTCCGCGGCCGGATGTCGTTCATCGTGACCCTGCTGGTGATCCAGATGATCCCGGTCGAGGGCCTGTTCATCTCCCAGTACAAGATGCTCGAGGCGATGGACCTGCTCAACACCGTGATCGGCCTGACCCTGCTGTACGTCGCCCTCGTGCTGCCCTTCACGGTCTGGACCCTGCGCGGCTTCGTCAGCGGCGTGCCGTACGAGCTCGAGGAGGCCGCGATGATGGACGGCTGCTCGCGCGTCCAGGCGTTCTTCCGGGTGACGTTCCCGCTGCTGGCGCCGGGCCTCGTGGCGACCGGGGTGTTCGGGTTCATCCAGGCGTGGAACGAGTTCACGCTCGCCCTGGTCGTGATGACCAAGGAGGACAAGGAGACCCTGCCGTTGTGGCTGACCACGTTCGCCGACGTCAACCGTGGCACGGACTGGGGCGGCATCATGGCCGGCTCCACCCTGATCGCGGTGCCGGTGATCATCTTCTTCCTGGTCGTGCAGGGCCGGATGGTCGGCGGGCTCACGTCCGGGGCGGTGAAGGGATGACGAGTCTCGAGTCCCTCGCCCTGCGGGTGCTGCTGCCCGCCTTCCCCGGGACGACGCTGCCGGCCGACTGGGCCGAGCTGTTCGCCGAGGGTCTCGGCGGCGTCTGCCTCTTCGGCAGCAACACCGCTGACGGCCCGGCCGCGATCGCCGACCTCACCACGTCCATCCGGGCCATCGCGCCGGACGCCGTCATCGCGGTCGACGAGGAGGGTGGCGACGTCACCCGCCTGCACGCCCTGACCGGCAGCCCGGTCCTCGGTCCGGCCGCGCTCGGCGCGGTCGACGACCTCGCGCTGACCCGGGAGACCGGGCGCGCGATCGGGTCCGAGCTGGCCGCGGTCGGCATCGATCTCGACCTCGGCCCGGTCGCCGACGTCAACAGCAACCCCGACAACCCGGTGATCGGCACCCGCAGCTTCGGGCCGGACGCCGACCACGTCGCGCGGCACGTCGCCGCCTGGACCACCGGCCTCCAGGAGGCCGGTGTCGCCGCCTGCGCCAAGCACTTCCCGGGCCACGGCGACACCGCCCAGGACAGCCACCTCGAGCTGCCGACCGTCGACGCCGACCTCGAGACCCTGACGGTCCGCGAGCTCGCGCCGTTCGCGGCGGCCGTCGAGGCCGGGGTCGCGTCGATCATGACGTCCCACATCGTCGTACCCGCCCTCGACCCCGAGCTGCCCGCGACCCTGAGCCCGACCGTGCTCGGGCTGCTGCGCGACCGGCTGGGCTACGACGGCGTCATCGTCAGCGACGCCCTCGACATGGAGGGCGCCTGCGCGGGCCGCGGCATCCCCGAGGCGGCGGTGCTGTCGCTCGCCGCCGGTGCGGACCTGCTGTGCATCGGCGCCGACAAGGACGCCGAGCTGGTCCGCGAGATCCAGGCCGGCATCGTCGCCGCCGTGCGTGCCGGCCGGCTGGCCGAGTCACGCCTCGTCGACGCCGTCGACCGGATCGCGCGGATGCGTCGCTTCGACACCGCCCAGCTGCGTGGAGCCCGCGCGGCCGTGTACGTCGAGGGCGACCTCCCCGACCTGCGCGGTGCCGAGGTCGTGAGCGTCGCCACCGCCGCCAACATCGCGATCGGCGAGGTGCCGTGGGGCCTGACCCCGGACCGGACCATCGCGCCGGGGGAGAGCGCGAGCAGTGACCGGCCTGTCATCCTGCAGGTGCGGGACGCGCACCGCCGGCCGGAGATCGTGGTCGGCGACGCCGCGGTCGTGGTCGAGTGGGGCTGGCCGGGACCGTACGACGGTGCCGTGCCGCGGATCTGCACGCGTGGGTACTCCCGCCCGGCTGCGGCCGCCGTGGAAGAGCTGCTGAGGAAGGCGGGATGGGACCGGTGAACGTCGGGCTGGACATCGGCGCGACCAAGACCCTCGGGCTGGTCGTCGACGACGCGGGCGCGATCCGGGCGGAGGTCCGCGAGCCGACCGAGCCCGGCGCCGAGGGTGTGCTGCGCACCGCGGCGCGCGTGTTCGAGGCGCTGCGCGCGGAGACGGGCGCCGAGCTGACCGGCGCCGTCGGCGTCGGCATCCCGGGTCTCGTCGACACCGAGCGGGGCGCGGTCAAGCACGCGGTGAACCTCGGCGTGAACGGCGACTGGCTGCACCTCGGCGACCTCCTCGCCGACCGGCTCGGCGTGCCGGTCGTGGTGGAGAACGACGTCAACGCGGCCACCCGCGGCGCGGTCGCGATGAGCGGCGAGGACGACCTCGTCTACCTCAGCATCGGCACCGGCCTGGCGGCCGGCCTGGTCCTCGAGGGCCGGCTGCGGCGCGGCGACCACGGCGCGGCCGGCGAGGTCGGCCACATCCCGGTCGACCCGAACGGCGTGCAGTGCGAGTGCGGCCAGCGCGGCTGCCTCGAGACCATCGCGTCCGGCTCCGCGCTCGCCGCCGCCTGGCCCTCGGGCGACGTACCCCCGGCGCAGGCGCTGTTCGCCGCGGCCCGGGCCGGTGACACCAAGGCGGTCGCCGTGCGGGACCGGTTCGCGGCCGGCGTGGCCAGCGCGGTCCGCGTGCTCGCGCTCGCCGTCGACCCGCGCACGATCGTGCTCGGCGGCGGCGTCGCCCACCTCGGTGAGCCGCTGCGGGTCGCGGTCGCCGACGCTCTGCTCCAGCAGGCCGCGTCCTCGCCCTTCCTCGCGTCGCTCGACCTGGCCGGGCGGCTGAGCGTGGTCCCGTCCGACTACCCGGTCGCCGCCGTCGGTGCGGCCATGCTCGGTCGATGAAGGGGAGCCGATGATCATCCCGGGACTCGTCGACGCGCAGGTCAACGGCGCGGCCGGCATCGACCTCACCGCGGAGCCGACCCGGCTCTGGGAGGTCGCGGCCGCCCTGCCGGCGTACGGCGTCGTCGCGTTCGTTCCCACCGTCATCACCTCCGACCCGCAGGCGCGCGCAGCGGCGCTGGCGACCCTCGCAGCCGGACCGCCGGCCGGCTGGGAGGGCGCCGAGCCGCTCGGCCTGCACTTCGAGGGGCCGATGATCGCGCCCTCGCGCAAGGGCGCGCACCCCGAGCACTGGCTACGCCCGCCGTCGCTCGACCTCGTCGACGGCTGGACCCGCGATGCCGGCGTGATCATGGCGACCATCGCGCCCGAGCTGCCCGGGGCCCTCGAGGTGATCGAGCGACTCACCGCCGAGGGCGTCGTCGTCTCGGTCGGGCACACCGCTGCCGACACCCCCGAGGTGCTCGCCGCCGTCGAGGCCGGAGCCCGCTGCATCACCCACCTCGGCAACGCGATGGCGCCCGTCTCGCCGCGCGACCCCGGCCCCGTCGGCGTCGCGATGGGCGGTGACGACCTGGTCGCGGGGCTGATCGTCGACGGCCACCACCTCGACCCGCACTTCGTGCGGACCGCCTGGCGCTCGCTCGGTCCGGCCCGCTTCCTGTCCGTCTCCGACACCACGGCCGCGCTGGGCGTCCCCGACGGGCCGACCCGGCTGGGCGACCAGGACGTGATCGTGGCCGACGGCACGGTCCGCCTCGCCGACGGCACGCTCGCCGGCTCGGCCGCGTCGCTGCTCGACTGCCTGCGCGTGCTGATCGCGACGACCGGCTGCTCGGTCGAGGACGCGGTCGTGACCGCGACGACGACGCCGCTCACCCTCCTGGGCCTGCCCCCGCGCGAGGAGACCGTCGAGGTGGACCTCTGATGGAGGTTGTGATCACCCCCGACGCCGCCGTGCTGGCGGCGGACGCGATCGAGGCGCTGGTGCGCGCCCAGCCGGCGGCGGTCCTCGGGCTCGCGACCGGGTCGAGCCCGCTGCCGACGTACCAGGAGCTCATCCGGCGTCACCGGAACGGCGCGGGACCGTCGTACGACGGCGTTCGCTGCTTCACGCTCGACGAGTACATCGGGCTGCCCACAGGCCACCCCGAGAGCTACCGCGAGACGATCTTTCGCGAGCTCACCGACGGTCTGGGGATCGCGCGGGAGCGGGTGTCGAGTCCGGACCCGTCGGACCCGCAGCGCGCGGGGGAGCGCTACGAGGAGGCGATCGTGGCCGCCGGGGGCGTCGACCTGCAGGTGCTCGGCATCGGGTCGGACGGCCACCTGGCGTTCAACGAACCCGGCTCGTCGCTGGCGTCGACCACCCGGATCAAGACCCTGACGGCCCGCACCCGCGAGGACAACGCGCGGTTCTTCGGCTCGCCCGACGAGGTCCCGCGGCACGTGCTGACCCAGGGGCTCGGCACGATCCTGCGCGCCCGGCACCTGCTGCTGCTCGCCTCCGGCGCGGGCAAGGCCGACGCGGTCGCCGCGGCGGTCGAGGGTCCGCTGTCGGCGAGCTGCCCGGCCTCGGTGCTGCAGCTCCACCCGCACGCCACGGTGCTCGTCGACGACGCGGCGGCCTCCGGGCTGGAGCGCGCCGGCTACTACCGCGAGGTGTACGCCGGGAAGCCCGGCTGGCAGGGCATCTGAGCCGCAGGTTTCCCCGGTGGGCCGGGGAAACCTGACGTTCTCGGCCGAAACTTCACCCCAGAAGGGCAGGGATTGGCCGAACAGTTCCCGAGCTGTCAGCGGCCCGTCGTCTCGTCGATCTGCTCGCGCAGGATGTCCATGTGGCCCAGGTGCCGCGCGATCTCGGCGATCTTGTGCGCCAGCACCCACCGCAGCGTCCTCGGTCCGTCGTCGCCGACCGGCAGCGCGGTCATCGTCTCCGGGCCGTCGGCCGCCGCGATGTAGCGGTCCGCTTCCGCGATCGCCGCGCGGTAGTCGGCGATCACCTCTGCGGCCGACACCGACTCCGGCACGACCATCGACCAGTCGATGTCGGCGTACGCCGGGTCTCCGCCGAGGTGGTGGGCGAACCACCAGCGCTCGCCGTCCGCGAAGTGCTTCACCAGACCCAGCAGCGTCGTGTCCGACACGACGAGCCGGCGGCGCAGCTGCTCCTCCTCGAGCCCGTCGATCTTCTTGAACACGCACGCCCGCTGGAAGTTCAAGAACGCCAGGGCGGTGTCCAGCTCGCCGCCGTCGTTGCCGGGCACCCGTTCCCGCTGTGTCTCGAGCATGCGCCCGACGTTAGCCTCGCCCGGGTGACCGTGGACTTCCGCACCGACCGCGTCGGCTCCGCCTTGGCCGGCACGAACCCGACCGTCCTGCGCCGGCTCCGCGCGAGCTTCGCGGTGATCGGCGACGTCCAGCACCTGCCCGGGTACTGCGTGCTGCTCACCGACGACCCGTACGCCGACCAGCTCACCGACCTCACGCCCGACCGGCAGCTGGTGTTCCTGGAGGACGCCGCGATCCTGGCCCGCGCGGTCTCGACGGTGTGCGCACGCCGCGACCCGGAGTTCCGCCGGATCAACCTGGAGATCCAGGGCAACACCGACCATTTCCTGCACGCGCACGTGACCCCGCGCTACGAGTGGGAGCCCGCGGACGTGGTCGGCTGGCCCGCGGCCCTGCACCACTGGACCAAGCGGGTGCACGACGAGCACGCGCTGGGCCCGCAGCACGACGAGCTCCGCGCCGAGCTCGTCGCCGAGCTGGACCTACAGCTCGGCCAGCCGCCGGCCTAGCGCCCGGACCGCTGCGGCCAGCTCGGGCGAGTCGACGACCCGGAACGTCACCGGGATCGAGGCGAGTTGGCGCGCGTACCAGTCCGGGTCCTCGGTCGAGGCGACCATCCGGGTCCGGTCGTCGGGCAGCGCCTCCAGGCGGGCGAGGCTCGCAGCGACCCAGCGCCGTACCCACTGCGGCGGCGCGTCGACATGCACCTCGACGGGGTAGCGCCAGCCCTGCGAGAAGTGCTCCTCGACCACCCGCAGCGCGTCGAGGTCGGAGGGAGGATCGAACGTCTCGGGCAGGACGGCGACGTCGGCGACCCGGTCGGCGCGCAGCACCCGCTGGGCGTCCCGGCTGCGCGACCAGCACAGCAGGTACCACCGGCTGTGCCGCAGCACGACCGCCCACGGTTCGACGTCCATCTCCGACAGCCGCTCGCCCACGCGGTACGACAGCCGGAGCACCCGGGCGTCCGCGCAGCCGGCGAGCAGCCGGTCGAGGTGCTCGTGACGCGTCGTCTCGCCGGACGCCGCGGGCACCGGCGGCGCGACCCGCTCCGGCAGCGCCCGAAGGATCTTGGCCAGCGCGCCACCCACGACGTCGGCGGGGTCGGCCGCACCGCGGTGTCCCTCGAGGGTCGCCATCACCAGGCCGGCGGCCTCGGCCGCGGTGAACATCAGCGGGGGCAGCCGCAGCCCGCGGCCGACGCGGTAGCCGCCGTACGGACCGCTCACCGACTCGATGGGCAGCTCGGCCTCGCGCAGGATCGCGACGTAGCGCCGGGCCGCCCGGCCGGTCACCCCGAGCGCCGCGCCGAGGTCGTCGGCGGTGATCCCCGGGCGCGCGGAGATCAGCTCGAGCGCCTGGAGCGCACGCGCAGTCGGGGAAGTAGATCGTCCGGGAATGCTCCTAGTGTGCCCGACATGGACGTCACCATCGGACACGAACCCCCGCTCGCCGGCACCGAGGCCGAGGCCCTGCTCGGCGAGCTCGACCGCCTGCGCGGCTACCTGCTGTGGAAGTGCGGCGGCCTGGACGCCGACGGCATCCGCGCGACGCTCGGCCCCTCGACCCTCACTCTCGGCGGCCTGCTCAAGCACCTGGCCGCGGTCGAGGCGACCATGTTCGCGTGGAAGCTGCACGGCCGCCGGCCGTTCCCGCCGTTCGACACGTGGAGCTGGGACGACGAGGACTCGCACTTCCGCGTCGAGGACGACGACACCCCGGAGTCGCTCGAGCGGCTCTTCACGGAGTCGGCGGCGCGAGGCCGCGAGCTGGTCGCCGAGGCGATCGCCGCCGGCGGACTGGACGGCGCGGCCGACGTCAGCGACGACGAGGGCAACCACCCGAACGTACGCCGGCTCGTGCTGGACATGATCGAGGAGTACGCCCGCCACGTCGGCCACGCGGACCTGATCCGCGAGTCGGTCGACGGGTTGGTGGGGGAGGACCCGCCGGCCGCGTAGGCGGCCGACGGGGCCCCTCGCCGTCAGACGTCGAGCGGGAGCAGGACCCGGTCGATGACGTGACCGATCTGCGGGTTGCCCTTGTTGACGTCGACCTTGATCACCCGCGGGTTGCGCAGGTCGGGGTCGGCGTCGACGAGCGCGATGAACTTCTTGGTGACGTTGACCGTGACCGTGCCGCCCTGGGCGGTGGTCAGCTCGGCGCCGTCGGACTTGGCGACCTTGGCGCTGTTGATCGTCGCGCCCGGGACGACGTGGTAGAGCAGCACGGTCTCGATCACGTCGATGCCGGCGGCCTCGGCGAGCGCGTTGAACGTCGCCTTCTCCGTCCTCGGCGCCGAACCGGTCAGGTCCTCCGCGAGCTGGCGGAAGGCGCGGTCGGTCGGCAGGAACGCGGTCAGCTTCGCCCGACGCTTCGCCAGGATGCCGACCGGGCTGTCCGGCTTCGCGTCCAGCACCGCCATCACGGCGGCGTCGAGGATGTCGAGGTCGCCCCACTTCTTGTCGAAGCGGTGACCGTCGGCGGCGAGCACCTGGGCCAGGCTGGTCGGGCGGTCACGGTCGGCTGCCTGGGTGGCGGGGGCGGCAGCGAGCGCACCCGTCACGGCGACGGCGGACGTGGCGATGGCGGCGGTGAGGCCGCGCAGCGAGATGTTCATGAGACTGGGTTCCCTCCGAGGTCGTCTCGCGCAGGCGCGAGAGTCGTCTGTCATGGACGAACGTGGTTCGGAGCGGCCCCGGAACCGGATTGGTGCCGTTTTCGCCGGTCTCAGGAATCGGCGCGGGTGGCGTCGA
Source organism: Nocardioides caricicola (assembly GCF_039541135.1). Taxonomy (NCBI): domain Bacteria; kingdom Bacillati; phylum Actinomycetota; class Actinomycetes; order Propionibacteriales; family Nocardioidaceae; genus Nocardioides; species Nocardioides caricicola. The sequence goes on from NZ_BAABFQ010000006.1 coordinate 364,225, forward strand.
TCGCCGACCGGATCTGCGCGGTGAGGGACCGGTGGTCGTCGACCGCCCGGGCGGCCTTCGTCACGACCTTCTCGTACTTCTCGAGCGTGTAGTCCCACAGCTCGTCGGCGAAGACGTCGCCCTGGGCCGGCCGGAACCGCATGACCAGCGCGCGCAGCTCGGTCTGGAACGGCTCCAGCATCGGCACGGTGGCGGGATCGAGCGTCTGCTCCACCCAGTCGAGGACGTCGCGGGTCCTCGGGTCGGTGGCGCCCGCGAAGGTGCCTCGGAGCGCGAGCACGGTCGCGATCAGGTCCTCGAAGCGGCTGCGCGGGTCCGCGGTGACCTGCAGCAGGAGCATGTCGCGGGCCCGTTGGTACACCCCCGCCGGCGTGTCCTCGAGCTCCTTCAGCCGATACAGCAGCCAGAGCTGATCGGTCAGCCTGTCGTGGCTCTTCCGGTCGGTGCCGCCGGTCGGGCGCACCGTCTGGCTCAGCCGCCAGCGGTAGGCGTCCCCGACCGTGGGAGCGTCCCCCGGCAGCTCGGTGGGCTCCTCGCCGGCGAGGTCGGCGAGCACCCCGACGTCCGCTGCGAGCCGCCGCCGCATCGCCGGCGCCGCCTCCTTCGCGGTGAGCGACGCCTGCGCGAAGTAGAGCTGCTCGTTGCCGTACCGGTCGAAGAAGGCGTCGGCGGCGGCGTACTCGCCCACCTCCCGGACGTAGCGCTGGTACTTCCGCTGGAAGTCGGCCAGCCACGCGACCTCGCTGCGCTGGTACTCGATGCTCGAGACCCAGAGCGGGTCGGTCCCGTTGCGCTTCGCCAACGCGGCCAGGTGAGCGTCGTAGGCGCGCAGCAGTCGCAGGTCCCGGTCAAGGCGGTCGATCTGCCAGCGGGTGGCGAGAGCTGCGGCGTTCGGGTTGCCGAGCCGGCCGATGGCGGCGTCCGTCGCATCAGCACGGAGGTCGGAGATCGCCTTGTAGTGGTCGAGGTACGCGTCGTACACGTCGTAGTAGAGCAGCCCGGCCCTGCCGTCGTCGGCGTACTCGCCCAGCTCGGAGGCGATGCCGTCGACGCGGGTGGCGATCTCGGCTGCCACGTCGTACTCCGGCGGCGGCTCGTCCGCTGTCGCCGGAGCGAGCTCGGGGGCGTCGTCGACACGGGCCGCCAGCGCCTGGGGCTTCGCGAGCACGCGGTCCAGCTCGGTCGACCAGGCGTCGAGCTCCGTGGCGTACGCCGCCGCCGCCTCGCGGTCGGCGACCTCTTCCGGGCTCGGTCCTGCCGGCGGGCTCGAGGAGGAGCCCCCTCCTCCGTCGCAGCCCGTCAGCACGAGCAGCGCCGCGACGGCGCCCGCACAGACCCGCGATGTCCCCCGCACATTCGGCATGCGCAGACGTTTCCCGCCTGCGGCCGGGGCCACACGTCGGCTCAGCCCAGCGCGACCGTCAGCGCGAGCACCGTCTCGGGGTCGTCGAGCCGGTCGCCGTACCGCTCGCGCAGCTGCCCCATCCGGTAGCGCACGGTCTGGGGGTGCACGAACAGCGCCGCGGCCACGTCGTCGCGGCGGCCCTGGTGCAGCAGCCAGGCGCGCAGCGTGTCGGCGAGCTTCTCGGCGGTGCCGGGACGCAGGTCCGCGAGCGGGGCGAGCAGCTTCGCGCGCAGGTCGTCGCGCGCGGAGCGGTCGGCGTCGAGCACGAGCTCCACGAGGTGGGTCTCGGTGTCGAGCTCGAATCCGGCGGCCCGCGCCCGCAGCGCCCGGTCGTACGACGCCCGCACCTCCAGCCAGGGTCGCGCGGGGCCGGCGAGGCCACCGCGGTCGGCGAGGACCCGCAGCAGCGAGGCCCGGCGGTGGGCGTGCGCGTCGGGCACCAGCAGCAGCGCGCCGTCCTCGAGCTCGGGCGGGTCGACGACGGTCAGCGTCGCCGGCGAGACCCGGGCGAGCACCTGCCGCACCTGCGACTCGGGCAGCAGCACGGCGGTGAGCGTGCTGGGCGGGGTCCAGGCGGCGCGCTCGGCCGCGGCCGCGACCTGGTCGACGGGCGAGCCGCGGAGCAGGTGGTGCGCGATCCGTTCGAGCAGCCGCTGCCGCACCCGGCCGGTGGTGGCGAGCTCGTCGGTGTGGCCGGCGACCGCGGCCGCGGACTGCTCGTCGATGTAGGCGAAGACGAGCTCGGCGAAGTCGGCGAGCACCTCGGCGCCGAGCCCGTGGGCGACCGCGGTGCTGGACAGCTCGCGCCACGCCACGCGGGCGCCGATGCGGTACGCCGAGAGCAGCGCGTCCGTGGTGCGGCCGCTACGGGCCTCGCCGCGGCCGAGCTGGTAGGAGCCCTCGACGGCCGGCGCGGAGCTCAGGTCCGCCGTACGGCCCCGGCTGGCGAGGGTGAGGAAGCCCCCGAGCGCGAGCTCGACCGCGTTGCTGATGGTCTCGCCCATCGGGCCCGAGAACGCGTCGCGGTAGCTGGGCACCTCGTCGACGATCGCGGCGACGACGTCGTCGGCCAGGGTCGGGAGCTGGGCGTGCATGGCCTCCAGCGCGGCCGCGAGATCCATCGCCATTTTGTCTCCTGCGAACAAATGTGACCTGAGTCTTCACATCGGGCGGTCATGATCTTACGCCGCAGGAGCAGCACACTGGGAAGCATGAGCATCACCGTCTCATCTGGCTCCGCCCGCTCCGGGTGGTCCTTGCGGGCCAGCCTGCGCAAGGTCGCGGAGGCCGCGGTCACGCCGCTCACGCTCGACGACGTGCTGGACCACTTCCACCCGCTGCGCGGCGGCACCGACCTGCGCGGCCGGATCGTCGAGGTCCGCCCCGAGACCACCGAGTCCGCGACCCTGCTGGTCAAGCCGGGCCGCGACTGGGCCGGCCACCTGCCCGGGCAGTACGTCCGGGTCGGCGCCGAGGTCGACGGGGTCCGCCTGTGGCGCACCTACTCCCTCACCCACGGCCCGCGCGCCGACCGCTGCATCAGCATCACCGTCAAGGCGATCCCGGGCGGCGTGGTCTCCAATCACCTCGTCCACCACGCCAAGCCCGGAGACATGCTGCAGCTCGCGCAGGCGCAGGGCGAGTTCGTGCTGCCGCTGCCGATCCCCCCGAAGCTGCTGCTGGTCACCGCCGGGTCCGGCATCACGCCGGTCATCGGGATGCTGCGCAACCTGTTCTCGCGCACCGAGCCGTACGCCGGCGACATCGTGCTGCTGCACTCCGCGCTGACCCGCGACGCCGTGATCTTCGGGCCGGAGCTGCGCGGGTACGCCGCCCGCGGGCTGATCCGCCTGATCGAGCTGCACACCGACGTCCACGGCATGCTCGACGTGGCCGAGCTCGACGCCATCGTCCCCGACCTGGCCGAGCGGACGTCGTACGCCTGCGGGCCGGCGGGGCTGCTCGACGCGCTCGAGGAGCACTACGCCGCGCGCGACCTCACGCTGAACGTCGAGCGCTTCCGGCCGACCACGATCGTGGCCGGTGAAGGCGGCACCGTCTCGTTCGCGAGCGGCGCGACCGTCGAGGCCGACGGCTCCACCCCGATCCTCGACGCCGCCGAGAACGCCGGTGTCCTCATGCCCAGCGGCTGCCGGATGGGCATCTGCATGGGCTGCGTGATCCCCCTGAAGGAGGGTGCCGTGCGCGACCTGCGCAACGGCGCGCTCACCGTCGCCGTCCCCGGGGAGACCGGGCCCGGCGGCGTCCCGATCCAGACCTGCATCAGCGCCGCCGCTGGTGCCTGCCACATCGACGAAGGAGCCCGCTCCCGATGACCGCCATCACGAAGAAGCCCGTCAACCCCACCGCGCACCTCACGCCCGAGGACTTCGAGCAGATCGGCATCGAGCTCGACGCGATCCGCCAGGACGTCCTCGACTCGCGCGGCGCCAAGGATGCGGCGTACATCCACAAGGTCGTCGACGTGCAGCGCCGCCTCGAGCTGGCCTCGCGCGCGGTGCTGCTGTTCTCGTCGCTGCCGCCGGCGTGGATCGTCGGCACGATCGGGCTGTCGGTCGCCAAGATCCTGGAGAACATGGAGATCGGGCACAACGTCATGCACGGCCAGTGGGACTGGATGCGTGACCCGAAGATCCACTCGACCACGTGGGAGTGGGACAACGCCTCCACCGCCGACGGCTGGAAGCACGCGCACAACGAGATCCACCACAACTTCACGAACATCGTCGGCAAGGACAACGACCTCGGCTACGGCATCATGCGCGTCGACGAGGACCAGCGCTGGCACCCGATGTACCTCGCGCAGCCGCTCTGGAACTTCATCAACGCCTGCTTCTTCGAGTACGGCATCGCGGCGTACGACCTCGAGCTCGGCCGCAACCTGCGGATCCCGAAGGAGAAGCGCAGCGAGCAGTTCAAGACGAACCTCTCCAAGACGCTGAAGAAGATCCGCAAGCAGGCCACCAAGGACTACGTCGTCCACCCGGCGCTGTCGATCCCGACCGGCTCGTTCCTCCCGACGCTCGCCGCGAACTTCACCGCGAACCTCGTGCGCAACATCTGGTCGCACTCGGTGATCATGTGCGGCCACTTCCCTGAGGGCGTCGAGACCTTCGAGAAGAAGGCCATCCCGGAGAACGAGACCCGCGGTGAGTGGTACGTCCGGCAGATGCTCGGCTCCGCCAACATCTCGGGCTCCAAGGCGATGCACATCATGACCGGCAACCTGTCGCACCAGATCGAGCACCACCTGTTCCCCGACCTCCCGTCCAACCGGTACGCCGAGGTCGCCCCGCGGGTGCAGGCGCTGTTCGAGAAGTACGACCTGAACTACCACCAGGCGCCGCTGCCGCAGCAGGTCGGCTCCGCCTGGCACAAGGTCGTCCGCCTCTCGCTCCCCAACGGCTGGCTGGCCACCACGAACCTCAAGAACCTGCCGGAGCAGACCAAGCTGCTCTGGGCGATGAGCACCAAGGGCCCGAAGGTCCGCCGCGCCGCCGCCGCCCGGCTGCAGCAGCAGGCGCGCCGCGTCGAGCAGGCCAAGGCTGCCGCCCCCGCCGCCTGACGCATCGCGGCGATAGTCCCTAACGTTTTGGCTGCCGACACGCCGGTGAGAACGACCAAAACGTGAGGGACTATCCCAGCGGGCTGCCCGACATCGAGAAGATGTCCCCATGAGGTTCACCGAGCACGAGCTGACGCTCGCCCTGACCGGCGTCGCCAAGAACGTGCTGGCCGTGCAGGACAAGCAGGTCCGCAAGGGCCGGCGTACGCCGGACGAGCTGTGGGAGTCGCTCGGGCGCTACGAGCGCTTCAAGGTGCTCGACGGTCTCGGCGACCAGCTGCTGCCGGTGCTCGTCGCGCTGCCCGACGTGGAGGTCGAGCCGGGCACCCGGCCGGCGTTCACCGACGAGCAGATCACCACCACCGTCGAGGAGCGCCTCGGCAGCGAGAAGGGGCTGCGCCGCAAGGCGCTGCTCACCGCGCGCGTCGCGCTCGTGAAGCTCGCCCTGGAGTGCCTCCCGCCCCGCCAGGACCCGGACGCGCTGATCGTCCCCGACCACCTCTGATCCTCCCGGTGTAACGCTCGCGCCTCCTCGCGACAGGTCGGTGGTGTCTGTATCCACGTGTTTCGGGAGGAACCCATGAGCATCATCCGCACCACTGCTGCCGGCTTCGTCGCCACCCTCGCCCTCGGCGGTCTCGGCGCGGTCGCGCCGGCCCACGCCGACGACGCGGCCCCGGAGCCCTGCGCCCAGCAGCAGACCCAGTACGACAAGGCCAGCGCCAAGCTCGCCAAGCTGACGGAGAAGTGGCAGGCGAACCCCACGCCGGAGACCAAGAAGGCGAAGAAGGCGCAGGCGCAGCGGGTCGCCAAGGCGCAGGATCGCCTCGAGATGTGCCAGGCCGCCCAGGCCTGAGTGCGGATGCTCCCTGACGTTCCCGGGCACATGTTGCGCCCTCGACACCGGGAACGTCAGGGACCGCCGACCGCGGCGTCCCCTCAGTCGGCGCTGCGGAACAGGTAGACCCCCATGGTCACGCCGGAGACGGCGGTCTGCTGTCCCGAGAACGGACCCTCGGAGCTGCTCTCCGCGGTCACCATGAAGAAGTAGCTCGCGTGCTCGAGCCGCCAGCCGACGTCCTCGATCGAGGCGAGCACACCCGCCGAGCTGGTCGCCGAGCGCTGCCCGCTCGCCATGCCCCAGGACGCCTGGCCGATGTGGCCGCCCACCGGGATCTGGAGCTCGAGGAACGCCTCACCGGCCTCCTTCGCCGCCGTCGCGGCGCCGACCGGTGACGCCAGCCACTCGGCGTGCTTGCGCGCCTCCTCCTCCTGCCGAGCCCGTTCGGCCTCCCGGGCCGCCTCGGCCTCGCGCTCGCGGCGCTCGGCCTCCTTCTCCTCCGCGCTCTTGAACATGTCCGCCCTTCAGCTCCCGAGTGCCGCGCCGACGACCGCCCGCGCCTCCTCCTGCACCTGCTCGAGGTGCTCGGGGCCGCGGAACGACTCGGCGTAGATCTTGTAGACGTCCTCTGTCCCGGACGGACGCGCGGCAAACCACGCGGACTCCGTCGTCACCTTCAGCCCGCCGATCTTCGCGCCGTTCCCCGGCGCCTCGGTCAGCTTCGCGGTGATCTCCTCGCCCGCCAGCGACGTCGCGGTCACGTCCGACGGCGACAGCGCGGCGAGCTTCGCCTTCTCCTCGCGCGAGGCGGCCGCGTCGATGCGGGCGTACGCCGGCTCCCCGTGCGCCGCGACCAGCGCGGCGTACCGAGCGGACGGCGACGTCCCCGTCACCGCCAGGATCTCGGAGGCCAGCAGCGCCAGGATGATGCCGTCCTTGTCGGTGGTCCATGCCGACCCGTCGCGGCGGAGGAACGACGCGCCAGCGGACTCCTCGCCACCGAAGCCGAACGAGCCGTCGATCAGCCCGGGCACGAACCACTTGAACCCGACCGGCACCTCGACCAGCTCCTTGCCCAGCGCCGCGGCGACCCGGTCGATCATCGACGACGACACCAGCGTCTTGCCGATCCGGGCGCCCGCGGGCCAGCCCGGCCGGGCGCCGCCGAAGAGGTACTCGATCGCCACCGCCAGGAAGTGGTTCGGGTTCATCAGGCCGGCGTCCGGCGTGACGATGCCGTGCCGGTCGGAGTCGGCGTCGTTGCCGGTCGCGATGTCGTACTTCTCCCGCTGCGCGATCAGCGACGCCATCGCCGACGGCGACGAGCAGTCCATCCGGATCTTGCCGTCCCAGTCGAGCGTCATGAACCGCCAGGTGGGGTCGACCAGCGGGTTGACCACCGTCAGGTCGAGGCCGTGCCGCTCGGCGATCTCGCCCCAGTACGCCACCGACGCCCCGCCCAGCGGGTCCGCGCCGATCCGCACGCCCGCCGACCGGATCGCGTCGATGTCGACCACATTCGGCAGGTCGTCGACGTACGTCCCCAGGAAGTCGTACGGCGCCGCCGCGGCGCGGGCCCGGGCGAAGGGCACCCGGCGCACCTCCGCCAGCCCGCCGCGGATCAGCTCGTTGGCGCGGGCGGCGATCACCGACGTGGCGTCGGTGTCGGCCGGCCCGCCGTGCGGCGGGTTGTACTTGAAGCCGCCGTCGGACGGCGGGTTGTGCGACGGGGTGACCACGATGCCGTCGGCGGTGCCGCCGCCGAGGTTGGCGCGGATGATCGCGTGCGAGACCGCAGGTGTGGGCGTGTAGCCGTCGCGGTCGTCGACGAGCACCGTCACGTCGTTGGCGACCAGCACCTCGAGCGCGCTCGCCCAGGCCGGCTCCGACAGCCCGTGGGTGTCACGGCCCATGAACAACGGGCCGTCGTACCCCTGGGACCTCCGGTAGTCGCAGATCGCCTGGGTGGTCGCGAGGATGTGGGTCTCGTTGAAGGCGGTCCGCAGCGACGACCCGCGGTGCCCGCTGGTGCCGAACGCGACCTGCTGGTCCACGTCGTCCGGATCCGGGACACCGGTGTAGTACGAGGTCACCAGGTGGGCGACGTCGACCAGGTCGGAAGGGGCGGCGGGCTGTCCTGCGCGCGGGTCGGCCATGCCCGCCAGTATTCCAACAGGAAGCCGGGGAGCGCTGTGCCAGACTCGCGCCATGAGCGAGGCGATCGAGCTGCGGAAGGGCCAGGCGCTCGACCTGGCGAAGCCCGACGGCACCCCCCTGGGCCGGATCCGGATCGGCCTCGGCTGGGACCGCGAGCGCACGGCCGGCTTCATCGGCTCCGGCGCGCCGGACATCGACCTCGACGCCTCGGCCGTGCAGTTCACCGGCACCGAGCTCTTCGACCTCGCGTTCTACAACAACCTCTCCACCCGGGACGGGTCGGTCGTCCACCAGGGCGACAACCTCACCGGCGCCGGCGAGGGAGACGACGAGCTGATCGCCATCGACCTGAGCAAGGTCTACGCCAAGGTCGACACGATCGCGATCCTGATCTCGAGCTACCAGGGCCACTCGCTCGAGTGGGTGGGCAACGCCTACTGCCGCGTGCTCGACGACGAGGACACCGAGCTGGGGCGCTTCGTCCTGCTCGGCGGCGCGCCGGAGACCGGGCTCGTGATGGCCACGCTCACCCGCTCCGGGGACGGCTGGCAGCTCAACCCGATCGGCGACGGCATCGCGGTGAAGATGCCGACGGAGTCGGTGAAGGCGCTCCAGAAGTACCTCTGACGCGGGCTCAGGTCGTCTACGACCGCGCCGATCGGATACCTACGTTCATCCACCGTAGGGACCCCCGATGTCCGTCACCGCACTTGCACTCCCGGCACCGATCGTCGCGCCGATCGCCCGCCCGCACCTCTGCGTCGGCACCGTCGCGCGCCGCGCCGGGGTCAACCTCAGCATCGGCTGCCTCGTGCCCGCCGCCGTCTTCTACACGCTCTTCGCCGTCGCCGGCGTGTGGGTTGCGATCCTGACGACCCTCGCCTGGTCGTACGGCACGCTCGCGTGGCGCGCGCTCACCGGGCGTCGTACGTCGGCGCTGCTCGTGCTCACCACCGCGGTCCTGACCGGGCGGACCGTCGTCGCGGTGGCGACCGCGAACCCGTTCGTGTACTTCCTGCAGCCGATCGTCTCGGACGGCGTCCTCGCGACCGCCTTCCTGGCCTCGCTGCTCGCCGGCCGCCCGCTGGCCGCCAAGATCGCCGGTGACTTCTACCCCGTCGACGAGGAGCTGGCGGCCCGCGCCCGGATCGCCCGGCTGTTCCGCGGACTCACCCTCCTGTGGGCCGGGCTCTGGCTGGCCAAGGCCGTGCTCGGGCTCTGGCTGCTGCTCACGCTGCCGCTCGAGACCTACGTCCCGCTCAAGGCCGGTCTCGCCCTCGGGATCAACATCGCCTCGGGTGTGATCACCCTCGTCGCGGTCACGCATGTCGCGCGCCGGGAGCGTCTGCTCGCCGCCTAGAATCGGCCGCGAGATGAGGTTCGCGCGCACGATCGCCCTGGTGGGCGTGGGTCTCCTGTGGTTCGCCTTCGGCCCCGTCGTGCTGCTTCTCGGGGCCGCGGCCCTCTACTTCCGCCGGGTCCGTGCCTGGCTGCGGCCCACCCGCCGCGTCGTGGGCGCCTGGGTCGTCGCGGTGCTCGCGCTCGCCGGCCTCGCGGTCGTCGTGCCCGACGGCTGGGTACCGATCGCGCCCGGCGCGGGCGTGCTCGCGAGCCCCGGGTACGTCGGTCGTCCGGTCAGCGGTTTCGAGGGCGTGCCGGGCGGACCGCTCGGCGAGTCGCCCGAGGTGCGCACCCGGTCGTACGGCGTCGACGCGTGCCGCCGGATCGAGCTCGACTCCCACGACCGGCTGGTCTCGCTCTGCGGCAGCGACGGTGCCCCGGTCCTCCGGCTCGTCGACCGGGGGAACCTGCACCAGCTCGCGGTCAAGGAGCTGCCCACCAGCAAGGACGCCGCCTGCCCGGGGGCCTTCTACGTCGTCGGCGACCGCGCCGTCGTCGCGACCCACGACCAGCGGCTGCTGGTCGTCGCGACCGCGGACGCCGACGACGACCCCGACCTCACCACCCGCGACACGGTCGCCCTCGACATCCCCGACGACGACTGCGTCATCGGGCTCGACGGCGATGCCCAGGGCCGGAGCTGGTTCGTCACCGACGGTGGCCGGGTCGGCGTCGTCGACGACGGCGCGGCCCGGGTCCTCGACCTCGCCGAGCAGGTCGACCGCCCGCTCACGGTCGTCGGCGATGCCGCGTACGTCGTCACCGCTGAGGCGGCGTACCGGATCGGCCCTGGCCCGCGGGTGGTGTGGCGCGTCGACCAGGAGCACAGCGCCACGCCGGCCGCGCTGCCCGGCGACCTCGTCGCCACCACCGACGACGCCGCGTCGCGGCTCGACGTCGTCGTCCGCTCCGGCACCGACGGCGCCGAGGTGTGCCGGGTGGCGGTGTTCGAGGAGAACGAGGGCGCCGCCGACCGCCTGGTGGCCGACGGCGCGGGGGTGATCGTGCAGAACGTGCACGGGTACGCCGGGGTCCGCTCGACCACCCTCGGCCGCACCACCGCGGGTGGGGTTGCCCGGGTGGTCGTGCGCGACGGCGAGTGCACGGCCGCCTGGACCGCGGACGTCGACGCCCCCAGCGGCGCGCCGGCCGTCGCCGCCGAGCCGGGGCTCGTCTACGCCTACACGAAGCGGCGCAGCTGGGTGGGCGTGAACGCGTGGTACCTCACCGCGCTCGACCTGGAGACCGGGCGCAGCGTCTTCTCCGTCCGCACCGGCCTCGGCCTCCTGCGGGACAACCACCACGGCGAGGTCGCGCTCGGGCCGGAGGCGACGGCCTACGTCCCGGTGCTCGGCGGCTTCGTCGGGGTTCAGGACCGCGGCTGATCGTCGTCCGCGCGCTTCTCGTCCTGCTGACGGCGCCGCCCGATCTCCGCACGCGCCAGCGCGAAGGCGACCACGACCGGCAGCACGTACTTCGCGTACGACAGGACCTCGCGCACCGGCTCCGGCAGCGCCAGGTCCGGGAGCGGCAGCGACGGCAGGTCCGGGAGGTCCGGGCTCGGCAGATCGAGGCCGAGGCTCAGGTGGGGCAGCGTGAACCGCGCCAGCAGCACGGTCGCCACGATCGGCAGCACCACCTTGGCGACGCCGACGACGGTCTGGATCGCGGCGTACCGCGTCGGGTGCGCCCGCACCCGCTCCTCGTGCGCAGCGGCCGCCGACCCCGGGTCGGGCACCAGGTCCAGGTCGCCGTTCAGCGTCGCGCGGCGCGGCTGGCCGAGCGTCGAGAACCGCACCTCCATCCGGTCCGTGCCGGCATCCAGCCGCACCTTCTCGTCGGTGGTGCGCCGCTCGGCGACGAGCTCGTCGCCGACGTACCACCGCACCGCGCGGCGCATCCCCAGGTCGGCCTCGACCCGGTGCTCCGCTGACCGCCACACCTGCATGGCTCCATGCTGGCTGCGAGCGGCGGGCGGCACATCGGACCGAGGTCGGTGCGACCGAGACTTAGGTCAGGGGTAGGCGAGACCGGTGACGTCCTGGCTGATCTGCCAGAGCCGCCGCTGCGCCGTCTCGTCGTAGGACAGCTTGTTGCTGGTCGTCACCTGGGGCGGCCCGCTCCACTCGGCGAGCCCGCGCGGCCCGCAGTACGTCGCGCCCGGCAGGTCGGCGGTCGCCGCCATCAGCGTCGGCCAGGCGCCCTCGGCCGCGGAGTTGGGGGAGAAGGCCTTGATCGCGGCGTCCAGGATCGAGGCCCGGCCGCCGGTCGAACGGCCGTACTGCCCGTTCGCGGCCAGGTGCGTCGACGCGAACCCCGGGTGCGCGGCCAGCGCCTTCACCGGCAGCTCGGCGCGCCGCAGCCGCCGGTCGAGCTCGTAGGTGAACAGCAGGTTCGCCAGCTTGCTGCCGCCGTACACCGGCCAGCGCTGGTAGCGGCCCGCCTGCACGTGCGGGTCGCCGAGCGGCGCCGTACGCGCGATCCGGTGCATCTGCGAGGACACCGTGACCACCCGCGCGGCCCCGCTCGCCACCAGCTGCGGCAGCAGCAGCCCGGTGAGCAGGAACGGCCCGAAGTGGTTGGTGGCCATCTGCAGCTCGAGGCCGTCGGCCGTGCGGTGGTACGGCGTGCCCATCACGCCGGCGTTGTTGACGAGCACGTCGACCGCGCCCAGCCCGGACAGCTCGGCCGCTGCGCGGCGTACCGACGAGAGGTCCGACAGGTCGAGCACCACCGTCTCGAGCGAGGCCGACGGCACCTCCGCACGGATCGTCGCGACGGTCTCGTCGAGCCGTGCCGGCGTGCGGCCGGCGAGGACCACCCGGGCCCCACGCCGGGCCAGCTCGAGGGCCGTGAAGTGCCCGAGCCCACCCACGGTGGGCCCGGTGACGACGATCGTGCGACCGGACTGGTCGGGGATCTCGGCGGGCGTCCAGGTGAGTGCCGCCGTCACGGGGTCGTCGCCATCGCGTCGAGGACCCGCTGTCCGAGCTCCTCGTCGCCCTCCACCTCGACGGTGCCGGGCTCCGCGTCGCACCGCCCGCCCGCCAGCCGGATGAACGACTCCCGGGGCATCCGCAGCCGGACCGTCGGGTCGGCCGGGAGCTCGGCGAGCCGCTCCCCCCGGTGCGCGTCGTTGACCGCGTACGCGATCGCCGGGCTGCCCTCGACCTCGAGCACCGCGGTCGTGCCGGGTTCCGCGCCGGCCCGCTTGGCGAGCACGTAGCCGAGGCTCTCGGCGAGGTAGTCGGCCGTGTGCTTCGCGGCCGCCGAGTCCATCCCGCCCGGACGGCCGACCGCGCGGCGCACGTCCTGCTCGTGCATCCACACGTCGAGCGGACGGTTGCGCAGCAGGGTTCGCCAGTCCCAGGGCACGCCGCCGAAGATCGGTGACGGCTTGGCGCTCGCGTCCGTCGGCGGGTCGGCGAGCAGCGCGGTGTGCCGGGCCGTCGCGGCCGACCGGATCTCGTTGATGATCGCGTCCGGGCTGGCGTCGCGGCGGTTGACCACCCCGATCTCGGTGTACATGCCCATCAGGCCGGTGACGTGGTCCGGCTCCCCGAGCTCGGCGGTCTCCTCGGGGCTGCCCGCCAGGATCGACTCGAGGTGCGCGATGTGCGAGGCGACCGCCCGCACGTCCCACCCGGCCAGGTCGGTCGGCGTCGACCACTCCTCGGCCGGGATCTCCTCGAGCAGGCCGGTGAAGTCGTTGATCGCCTGCCACCACACGTCGACGTACCCGGCCAGCAGCTCTTGGTCGCTCATGGCCAGCACCCTAGGACAAGGCCAGGCTCGCAGCGATCGCCAGCATGGTCAGGCCGATCAGCACGTCCAGGACCTGCCACGCGCGCGGCCTCGACAGCCACCGGCTCGCGTACCGCGCACCGAAGCCGAGCCCGGAGAACCACACGACGCTCCCGACGCAGGCGCCGACCGCGAACCACCAGCGACCGGTCGGGCCGTGCTGGTTGGCGATCGTGCCGAGCAGCAGCACGGTGTCGAGGTAGACGTGCGGGTTCAGCCAGGTCAGGGCCAGGGCGCGTACGGCGACCCCACGACGGCTCACGGTCACCCCGTCGTCGGCGTGCAGCGACTCCGGCTTCCGCGCCCGCAGCAGCGAGCTCACGCCGTACCAGGTCAGGAACGCGACCCCGAGCCACCGGATCACGTCGATCACCCACGGTGCCGACTCGACGATCCGGCCGATCCCGGCGACGCCCGCGGCGATCAGCGCGACGTCGGAGAGCGCGCAGATCGCCACCACCAGGCCGACGTGCTCTCGCGCCAGGCCCTGCCGCAGCACATAGGCGTTCTGCGCGCCGATGGCGACGATGAGGGAGAGGCCGGTGAGCAGGCCGGCGGCGGTCGAGTCGAGCACACGACAACGCTAGGGCGGGAGCATGCTGTAGACCAGCGAATGATTCTGCAGGTCCATTAGCATTGCTTCATGGACCTCGTGCCCGCCCAGCTGGCGGCGCTGGCCGCGATCGCCGACCACGGCACGTTCGACGCCGCGGCACGGCACCTCAACGTCACGCCGTCGGCGATCAGCCAGCGGATCCGCGCGCTGGAGTCCGAGGTCGGCCAGGTCGTGGTGCAGCGGACCTCCCCGTGCCGGCCCACCCCTGCCGGCGAGGTGCTGGTCCGGCTGGCCCGGCAGACCCGGCTGCTGCACGACGAGGTGCGCGACGCCCTGGCGCACGGCCACCTCGGGATCGTCGACCTGCCGGTGGCCGTGAACGCCGACTCGCTCGCCACCTGGTTCCGCGACGTGCTCGAGGAGGTCGGCTCCTGGTCGGACGTGTCCCTGCGGCTCCACGTCGAGGACCAGGCCTACTCCGCCGATCAGCTGCGCAGCGGCGGCGTGCTCGCCGCGGTGACGTCGGAGCCGGTGGCGGTGCAGGGCTGCTCGGTCGAGCTGCTGGGCCTGCTGCGCTACGTGCCGTCGGCGAGTGCGGACTTCGCCGAGCGCTGGCGCCGCGGCCGCGGTCCGGACTGGGCGGGGATGCCGGTGGTGGTCTTCAACGAGAAGGACACCCTGCAGCACGACCTGCTCGCGGCGCGCGGCGTGGCCGAGCCGCCCGTCGTGCACCGGGTGCCGACGTCCGCCGACTTCCGCGAGGCGGTGGCGCGCGGGCTGGGCTGGGGGATGATCCCGGTGCCCCAGCTCGACGAGCGGTTCGTGCCGCTGGGCAGCCGCTTGCACGTGGACGTGCCGCTGTACTGGCAGCGCTGGCGGCTCGACTCCCCGACGCTCGAGCGGCTCACCGACGTCGTACGGCGGACCGCGCGGGGCGCCCTCCGTCGAGCCTGACCCGGACGGCCGCCCCCGCGCACGCCACGACCGCGGCGCCACCGAGCACGGTCGACCACGTGAGCTGCTCACCGAGCAGCAGGGCCGCCCAGGTGATCGTGAGCACCGGCTGCACGAGCTGGACCTGGCTCACCCGGGTCATCGGGCCGATCGCGAGCCCGTGGTACCACGCGAAGAAGCCCAGGTACATGCTCACCGCGGCCAGGTAGCCGAACGCCGCCCACTCGCTCGCTCCGGCCGTCGGCGGCTGGTGAACCGCCGCGGCGACGGCGCCGACGGTCATCGCCGGGGAGGCCAGCACGAGCGCCCAGGAGACGGTCTGCCACGCACCGAGCTCGCGGGCGAGCAACCCGCCCTCGGCGTACCCGACCGCCGCGGCGAGCACCGCGCCGAACAGCAGCACGTCCGACCAGTGCAGCCCGCCGAGGCCGGCGCCCTGGAGCGACGCGAACGCCACGGCCGCGGCGGCGCCGCAGCCGGCGAGCACCCAGAACGCCGTCGGCGGACGCTCGTGCCCGCGCACGACCGCCATCACCGCGGTCGCCGCCGGGAGCAGCGCGATCACGACCGCGCTGTGGCTCGCCGATGCCGAGGTCAGCGCGAACGACGTCAGTACGGGGAACCCGGCCACGACGCCGCCGGCGACGACCGCCAGCCGCGCCCACTGGCGCCGGGTCGGGACGCGTTGCCGGGTCGCCGCGAGCGCGACGCCGGCGAGCCCGGCCGCGACGACCGCGCGGCCGCAGCCGACGAACAGGGGCGACAGGCCGCCCTCGACCGCGTGCCGCGTGAACGGCACCGTGAACGAGAACGCCAGCACCCCGAGGAGCCCCCACCAGACACCGGTGCCGGGCAGCGGTAGCACCAGCGGCCGTTGGAGAGTAGCGCTATCGTTGTGGCTCATGAACGACGATAGCAGTTCGCGGCTCGCCGCCTCCCTACGGGCGTGGATCGCGGACGCACCGCCGGGCGCCCGGCTTCCGTCGAGCCGGGCGCTGGTCGCGGAGCACGGCGTCAGCCCGGTCACGGTGCAGAAGGCGCTGCGCGCGCTGACCGCCCAGGGGCTCGTCGAGAGCCGGCCGGGCGTCGGCACCTTCGTGCGCGAGGCGCGCGCGGTCCGGGCGCACGACCACGGCTGGCAGACCGCGGCCCTCGGCGCGCCGCCCGAGCGCGGCCCGCAGCTGTCGACGTCGCTGCGCACGACGCCGAACGACGTCGTCGCGCTGCACTCCGGCTACCCGGACCGCAGCCTGCTGCCCGAGCGCCTGGTGCGCGCGGCCACCGCCCGCGCCGCGCGCACCGACGCGGTGGTGTCCCGCCCGCCGTCCGCCGGGCTGCCGGACCTCCAGGCCTGGTTCGCCGCCGACCTCGGCACCGCGACCGCGGGCGACGTGATCGTCACTCCCGGCAGCCAGAGCGGGCTGAGCATCGCCTGCCGGGCGCTGGTCGGCGCTGGCCGGCCGCTGGTGGTCGAGTCGCCGACGTACTGGGGCGTCATCGGCGCCGCCGCCCAGGCCCGGGTGCAGCTGGTCCCGGTGCCGAGCGGACCGGACGGCCCGGACCCCGACGACCTCGACCGCGCGTTCGCGACGAGCGGGGCGCGCGCGTTCTACGCCCAGCCCAGCTTCGCCAACCCCACCGGCGCCCACTGGGCCGCCGACCGCGCGGACGCGGTGCTCGACGTCGTCCGCGCCCACGGCGCCTTCCTCGTCGAGGACGACTGGGCCCACGACTTCGGCATCACCGTGGACCCGGTCCCGCTCGCGGCGCGCGACGACAGCGGCCACGTGGTCTACCTGCGCTCGCTGACCAAGAGCGTGTCGGCGTCGGTGCGGGTGGCCGGCATCGTGGCGCGCGGCCCGGCCCGCGAGCGGCTGCTCGCGGCCGCGCAGGCCGAGTCGATGTACGTGAGCTCGCTGCTGCAGGCGATCGCCCTCGACGTGGTGACCCAACCGGGGTGGCGCACCCACGTGCGTGGCCTGCGCCAGCAGCTCGCCGCGCGGCGCGACCTGCTCGCGGCCGCGCTCCGCGAGCACGTGCCGCAGGCGGCGTTCGCGCTCCCGGCGGGTGGGTTGAACCTCTGGCTGCGGCTTCCGGACGGCACCGACGTACGCCGGCTCGGGCTGGACTGCGAGCGCGAGGGCGTGGTGATCGCGGCCGGGGACGAGTGGTTCCCGGCCGAGCCGGCCGGTGCCTACGTGCGCCTCAACTTCTCCGGACCCGACCCGGGCTCGTTCGAGCGCGGCGCCCGGGTCATCGGCGCCGCGCTGGCTCAGCAGGAGTAGGTCAGCGCGCCGGAGGCTGGGGGTCGACGCGGCGCTCCTCGACGTAGGTCGCCTTCTGGCGCTGCTGGTTCATCACCAACGCGAGCACGATCGCGATGATGCCGACGATGAGGAAGATCCAGCCGAGCGTCTCGGTGGCGATGTTGTCCTGGATGGCGTCGGGGAGAGTGACGGCTCCGGTGACTCCGATCAGGCCGAGGACGATGAGGAAGATGCCGATTCCGATACCCATGGGGGCAGGCTTCCCCCGGGTGGAAATGAGGAAACCCGCCCGGATCGCTCCGGGCGGGCCGTGTTCCCCCAAGTCCTGGCTCAGCGAGTCCTAGCTCAGAACGCGCCCTCGTCGAGGTCCATCAGCGCGAGGTCCGTGGACTCCGCGATGGCACGCTCGCCCGAGATCTTCGGCAGCACCTGCTGGGCGAAGAACTGCGCGGCCGCGACCTTGCCCTCGTAGAACGCCGTGTCCTTGCCCGGGTCGCCGGCGAGCTTCTCCAGCGCGACCTCCGCCTGGCGCAGCAGCAGCCAGGAGCAGACGACGTCGCCGAGCACCATCAGCAGGCGGGTGGTGTTGAGCCCGACCTTGTAGATGTTGCGGGTGTCCTCCTGCGAGGACATCAGGTCGTTGATCATGTGGCCGACGATCGCCTGCGCGTCGTCGAGGGCCGTGGCGAGCAGCTCGCGCTCGACCTTCAGGCGGCCGTTGCCGGCCTCGCTGGCGAGGAACCCCTGGATCTCGCTCGCGATGTGGCCCAGCGCGGCGCCCTGGTCCTTGACGATCTTGCGGAAGAAGAAGTCCTGGCCCTGGATCGCGGTGGTGCCCTCGTAGAGGGTGTCGATCTTCGCGTCGCGGACGTACTGCTCGATGGGGTACTCGGTGAGGAAGCCCGAGCCACCGAACGTCTGCAGCGACTCGGTGCCGAGCAGCGTCCACGAGCGCTCCGAGCCGTAGCCCTTCACGATCGGGAGCAGCAGGTCGTTGACCTTCTCAGCCATCTCGTTGCGCTCGCCGTTGTGCTCGGCGATCATCACGTCGTCCTGGAACGACGCGGTGTAGAGCACCAGCGCGCGCATCGCCTCGGCGTACGCCTTCTGGGTCATCAGCGAGCGGCGCACGTCCGGGTGGTGGGTGATCGTCACCCGCGGCGCGGTCTTGTCGGCCGACTGCGCCAGGTCGGCACCCTGGACGCGCTCCTTGGCGAACTCGAGCGCGTTGAGGTAGCCGGTCGAGAGCGTCGCGATGGCCTTGGTGCCGACCATCATGCGGGCGTTCTCGATGACCTGGAACATCTGCGCGATGCCGTTGTGCACCTCGCCGAGCAGGTAGCCGACGGCCGGCTCGCCGCCGCCGACACCCGGGTCGCCGAACGTCAGCTCGCAGGTGTTGGAGACCTTGATGCCCATCTTGTGCTCGACGTTGGTGACGTAGGCGCCGTTGCGGGCGCCGAGCTCACCGGTCTCGAGGTCGAAGTGGTACTTCGGCACGATGAAGAGGCTGAGGCCCTTCGTGCCCGGGCCGCCGGCGCCCTCGACGCCGACCGGGCGGGCCAGCACCATGTGGATGATCTGGTCGCTGAGGTCGCTCTCGGCGGAGGTGATGAAGCGCTTGACGCCCTCGATGTTCCAGGTGCCGTCGTCGTTCTGCGTGGCCTTCGCGCGGCCGGCGCCGACGTCGGAGCCGGCGTCGGGCTCGGTGAGCACCATCGTGGTAACCCAGCCCTGGTCGACGACGTGCTGGGCGATCTTGCGGTCGCGCTCGTTGCCGTTGCGGTGCAGGACACCGGCGAACATCGGGCCCGCGCCGTACATCCAGATCGCCGGGTTCGCGCCGAGCACGAGCTCGCCCATCGCCCAGTTGATCGTGGAGGGGGCCGGGGTGCCGCCGAGGTCGGCGAACGTGCTGAGGCGCCAGTACTCGGCGTCCATCCAGGCGCGGTAGCTCTTCTTGAACGACTCCGGCAGCGGCGCGGTGTTGGTCTGCGGGTCGAACACGGGCGGGTTGCGGTCCGCGTCGACGAAGGACTCGGCCAGGTCCTCACGGGCCAGGCGGTCGACCTCGGCGAGGATCGAGCGGGCCGTCTCGGTGTCCACGTCCGCGAACGGCCCGGTGCCGAGCACCTGGTCGCGGCCCAGGACCTCGAACAGGTTGAACTCGATGTCGCGGATGTTGCTCTTGTAGTGGCTCACGTGCCCCACCTTCGTGTTGATACTCGTCGGTAACTTCCATCATACGTACTCACCGGTAACACGGCAAACATCGGCCAGGGGGCCGGTCACCTGAGCGCGTTGGTTTGACATCAGTAACTTGCTAATCTGTACTGGGTCGGTCAAATAACGTGAAGCAGTTTCTCTGGTCGGTTGACTCCGGCACGGCGGTGGTGCAGCCGCCGGTGAACGCAAGGGTGCAAACATGCGGAAGCTCATCGTCCTCGCCGTGGTCGGCCTGCTGGCGCAGCTGATCGACGGCTCGCTCGGCATGGCGTACGGCGTCACCTCGTCGACGCTGCTGCTGGCCGCGGGCGTGGCCCCGGCCGCCGCCTCGGCCGCGGTCCACTTCTCCGAGATCGGGACCTCGCTGGTCTCCGGGATCTCGCACCACAAGCTCGGCAACGTCGACTGGCGGACGGTCTCGATCCTCGCCCTGCCCGGCTTCGCGGGCGCCTTCGCCGGGGCGACGTTCCTCGCCAACATCGACGGCGCGACCGCCAAGCCCTGGGTGGCCGGCATCCTGCTCGGCCTCGGCATCTACGTGATCTGGCGCTTCCTGGTCCTCGGTGGCCGGCGCCCGACGTTCAAGGCCCGTCCGTCGGCCGCCTTCCTCGCGCCGATGGGCGTCGTCGGCGGCGCGCTGGACGCCATCGGCGGCGGCGGCTGGGGCCCGGTCGGCACCACCACGCTGCTGTCGTCGGGCCGGCTCGAGCCGCGCAAGGTGATCGGGTCGATCGACACCTCGGAGTTCGTGGTCGCGGTCGGCGGCTCGCTCGGCTTCATCCTCGCGCTCGGCTCGCAGGGCATCGAGTGGGGGTACGCCGCGGCGCTGCTGGCCGGTGGCGTCATCGCCGCGCCGATCGCCGCGTGGCTGGTCAAGAAGCTCGCGGCCCGGGTCCTCGGCGTCGCGGCCGGCGGTCTGATCGTGCTGACCAACACCAAGACCATCGCCGAGGCGCTCGGTGCGTCCGGCACGCAGGTCCTCGCCCTGGCGGCCGTGCTGTTCGTGCTCTGGGTGAGCGGCATCGTCTGGGCGGTCAAGCAGGAGCGCCGCTCCCGCGAGGTCGCAGCCACTCCCGTCGACGACGGCGACCTGGTCGCCATCTAGGCCATGCGCAAGCTCATCCTGCTCGCCCTCGTCGGACTGGCTGCCCAGCTGGTCGACGGGTCGCTCGGGATGGGGTACGGCGTCACGTCGGCGACGCTGCTGGTCGCCGGGGGCCTCGGCCCCGCGGCGGCCTCGGCCGCGGTGCACTTCTCGGAGATCGGCACCTCGCTGGTCTCCGGGATCTCCCACCAGGCGCTGGGCAACGTCGACTGGCGCACGGTGGGGATCCTCGCGGTCCCCGGGTTCGTCGGAGCGTTCGCGGGCGCGACGTTCCTGGTCAGCCTGGACGGCGAGGTCGCGCGCGTGCTGGTGGCGTCGATCCTGCTGGTGCTCGGCGGCTACGTCACGTGGCGCTTCCTCGTCCCGCAACGACTGCAGTTCAAGGGCCGCCCGTCGCTGCGCTTCCTGGCCCCCGTGGGCCTGCTCGGTGGCGCGCTCGACGCGGTCGGCGGCGGTGGCTGGGGACCGATCGGCACCACCTCGATGCTGTCGTCCGGCCGGCTCGAGCCGCGCAAGGTGGTCGGCTCGGTCGACACCGCGGAGTTCGTGGTGACCGTCGGAGCGTCGCTGGGGTTCCTCGCCGCCCTCGGCAGCCAGGGCATCGACTGGCGCGTCGCGGCGGCCCTGCTCGCGGGCGGAGTCGTCGCCGCGCCGATCGCCGCGGTGCTGGTGCGGTACCTGCCCGCGCGGATCCTCGGTGTCGCCGCGGGTGGGCTCATCGTGCTGACGAACCTGAGGACGCTGGGGCTCGAGCTCGGCGTCCCCGGCCTCACCATCGCGCTGCTGGCCTCGGTCGTGTTCACGGTCTGGGTGCTGTGGATCTCCTGGGCGGTCAAGCTGGACCGCGCCGAGCGCGAGGGAGGGAGTGACCGCCCCGGCGACGTGGTTGCCGCCAAGGTCAACTGAACAAGTCAACACATCTGACACACTTGACCCATGCGAGTTTCCGCCAAGTCCGACTACGCCCTCCGTGCGCTGATCGAGATGGCTTCGCGGCAGGACGGTCGCGCCGTCAGCGCGGAGGAGCTCGGCCGGCTGCAGGAGATCCCGCACGGCTTCCTCCAGGCGATCCTCGCGGACCTGCGCCGTTCCGGCATCGTGATGTCGCAGCGCGGGCAGTCCGGCGGCTGGCGGATGGGCCGGGCCGCGGCCGACGTGTCGGTGGCCGACGTGATCCGCGCGGTCGACGGCCCGCTGGTCTCCGTCTACGGCCTGCGACCCGAGGCGGTCACCTACAACGACACCGCCGACGTGCTCCAGCACGTCTGGATCGCCGCCCGGCGCTCGCTGCGCGACGTCTTCGAGTCGGTCTCGATCCAGCAGCTCGCCGACGGCAAGCTCCCCGACGCGGTCACGTCGCGGACCAACGACGAGGACGCCTGGCAGCCGCACTAGCCGACCGCTGCCAACCGCTTCTTCAGCTTCTTCTTCTTGCGCTCGAGCTCTGCGTTGCGCTCGGCCAGCGCCTGGTTGTGCGCCCGCAGCCGGGTGACCTCCGCGACCACGTCGGCGACCGCGCCGGTGCTGATCACCTCGAGCAGCTCGGCCTGCGGACCGCCGGCCATCGGCCGGGTCGCCGTCCACCCGGCGTCCAGGTCGAGCCCGGTCGGGTCGAAGCCGACGACGGCCGCGAACGCGGTCCACACCGCCTGCTCGGCATCGGTGCTGGGGACGACGATCTCGTGCCAGCGCTCCGGCCGCACCGCGTGCTTCCAGGCGTCGAGCACGAGACCGGACTCGCGCGCGGTCACCACGACGTGCACCTCGAAGCCGGCCAGACCGTCGAGCAGCAGGTCGACCTGCGCCGCCGTACTCGTGGCGAGCAGCTCCTGGCTGAACACGACGTCCGACTTGCCCTTGCGGGCGCGGCGGCAGATCTCCGCCCACGCGCCCTCGACCTCGCGGCGCTGGTAGCCCCACGCCTTGTGGTCGCGGGTGATCTCGATCGCGGCGCGGAACATCTCCTCCGCGGAGATCGCCGGGTGCCGCACCCCGGCCGCCTCGAGCTCCGCGGCGTGCGCGGCGAGGGCGGAGTCGAGGAAGCCGCCGCCGGTCCGCGGCGGTCCGATGTGCAGGTACGCCTTGCGCTTGGCCATGACCGCACCGTGACAGGCGTGGGCGGACGAGGGGTGAAATCGGGGTGACGACGGGAAGGTAGAACGTGTTCTACAGTGAGCGCATGATCACGTCGGACGCCATCACCTGGACCGCCCCGAACGACGACCACCCGGCCCGCTCCGCGTCGCAGCGCTCGTACTCCGCGGTGGCGAAGGGTGACCTGGCCGAGTGGCTGACCGTGTACGCCGAGGACGCCGTGCTCGAGGACCCGGTCGGCCCGTCGATGTTCGACCCCGAGGGCAAGGGCCACCACGGGCACGAGGGGATCGCGGCGTTCTGGGAGAAGGCGATCGCACCGATCGCGAAGTTCGAGTTCGAGATCTACGAGTCGTTCGCGAACCCGGGCAGCAACACGTGCGCGAACATCGGCCGGATCAGGACGTCCTTCCCGGACGGCAGCCACACGACCACCGAGCTGATCATGGTGTACGTCGTCCACGACGACGGCCGCGTCGCGTCGATGAAGGCCTACTGGGAGCCGGACCGGACGATGGCGAGCTTCACCGCGGCGTCGTAGCGGCAGCCCACGACCGCAGCGTGTGGTCGAGCGCGTCGAGGACGCGCGCCCAGCTCTCCTCCGGCGGCGGCGCGCTGTGCGCGAAGCTGCCGCTGAGCTCGAGGTCGGTGTACCCATGCACCACGCTGCCCAGCAGCCGGGTCGCGTGCACTGCGTCGGCCTCGTCCAGGTCGTACCCGCGCAGCACGGCGCGGGTCAGGTCGGCGTGCCGGCGGCCCGCGGCGACGGCGGGGCTGTCCGGACCGACGCGCACCCGGGTGGCCTCGTTGCGGCCGGGGTGGGCGCGCGCGTAGTCGCGGTACGCCGTCGCGAACGCCTCCAGGGCATCGCGGCCCGACCGGCCGGCGATCGCCCCGCCGACCCGGTCGGCCAGCTCGTCGAGCGCCAGGGTGGCCATCCCCTCCCGCAGGCCGGTCGAGCCGTCCACGTGCGAGTAGAGGCTGGCGACGCGGACGCCGAGGACCCGGGCGACCGAGGAGAGGGTGGTGGCCGCGAGGCCGATCTCGTCGGCGAGGTCGGCGGCAGCCCGCACGACGACCTCGCCGGTCAGGCCCGCTCGCGGCATCGGCGTACCTCTCAGTCATAGGGATTTGCCTAAAGCCTATAGGAAACGTACCGTCGACGGCCGTGAGACCCGTTGCCGAGCCCGAGATCCGCGCGGCCTTCGTCAACTGCACGAAGGGCGAGGCGAGGCGGCTGAACCTGCCCGACGACCTCGCCACGCGCGCCTGGGACGACCTCGACTACCTCGGGTGGCAGGACCCGAAGGCGCCGCAGCGGCGCTACCTCGTGACCGAGCACGACGGGGTGCTGCGCGGCCTGGTGCTGCGCGCCCCGGAGGTCGGCATCGCGCGGCGGGCGAGCATGTGCTCGCTGTGCCTCACCGTCCGGTCAGGCGGTGTGGCGCTGCTGGTCGCCCCGCGGGCGGGGAAGGCCGGCCAGCGCGGGCACTCCGCGGGGCTCCCGATGTGCGCCGACCTCGCCTGCTCGCTCCTCGTGCGCGGCCGGATCGCGGCCAACGGTCCCGTGGTGTACGAGACGCTCACGGTCGAGGAGAAGGTGGCCCGGCTGCGGGCGAACCTGGACGCGTTCGTCGCCCGCGTGCTGCGGCCGGCCTGACGTCAGTCGCGCACGTGCTCGGCGACCCAGTCGACGAGCGGGCGCAGCGCGCGCCAGTCGGCGCGCACCAGCTCGAGCAGCTCGGGCGTGTGGATCACCGGCTCGAAGCCCAGCGCGTGACCCACGGTCAACGACCGGTGGCGCAGGAGCTCGATGCGCGGGTGGTCGGCGTCGTACCCGCGAGGCGTGGTCTTGAGCCGGTCCCCGCCGACCTCGAAGCCCGGCTTCTTCTCGAGCGTGCGCAGGATCTTCTCGAGCTCCGGGCCGAACCGGTCGTGGGCGACGGCCCCGCGGAACGCCGCCAGCCGCGGGCCGCTGGCCTCGTAGAACCCGGCGCCGGTGCGCACGCCGCGCGGCGAGACCTCGACGTACCACCCGGTCGCCTCCCCCACCCGGACGAACGCGCCCTGGTGGGTCTTGTACGGCGTCTTGTCCTTAGCGAACCGGACGTCGCGGTAGGGCCGGAAGATCTTCGCGGCGCCGAACTCCGGCTCGAGCGCCGCGCACAGCGCGGTCATCGGCGCCTTCACGCTCTGCTCGTAGACGGCCTTGTTCTTCTCCCAGAACGACTTCGTGTTGTCGACCTCGAGGTCGTCGTAGAAGTCGAGCGCTGCGCTGGGGAAGCCGTCGAAGGTCACGCCGGCCAGGGTAGACAGCGCCCGCACGTGACGAGGTGGCGACGCCCGCTGCAGCACCGCCACCTCGCGTTGGGTGTCGGGCCCCCGCAGCCGACACACAAGGTCCAACGCAGGCACCGGCAGGGGGTGACGGGTTACTGGTCGGTTTCTTTACCTGCCGCGGAGGTCTGGCCGAAAGGGTGACGGCCCGTGATCGTCGAGAGACGCCGAACGGCCCCGATCGGGCCGAGAAGAGGGCGATTTCACGTCTCTCGACGGGAAACGGCCGGTGCTGGAGCGGATGACGAGACTCGAACTCGCGACATCGACCTTGGGAAGGTCGCGCTCTACCAACTGAGCTACATCCGCATGACCCACGGTCAGGACAGCGGGTCGCGGGAATCCTAGTCGATCGGCAGGAGGGTGGAGCGCTTCGGGTCCAGGCCGTCGCCGGAGGAGCGGCCGGTCAGGCGGCGGTGCACCCACGGGATCGCCATGGTGCGCACCCAGTCGAGGTTCTCCCGGTGCTGCTCGGCACGGCTGAGGGGCGGCGCGTCGTGCAGGGGGAGCGCCTCGAGGGCGTGGGGCACGGCGAGGGTGTCGAGCACCTCGGTCGCCATCCGCTGGTGCCCGGCCGGTCCCAGGTGCATCCGGTCGGGGTCCCAGTAGCGCCAGTCGCGGTACTCGCGCATCCGCCAGAAGTCGACGACGTCGGCGCCGAGGCGGCGGGCGCTGTCGCGCACGAACTCGTTGTACAGCGCGAACCGCCCGCGCAGCGGCCGGTAGATCGCGGACCCGCCCGGGTCGAAGGCGGTGAAGACCACGAGCCGGGCGCCAGTGCCCGCGAGGCGGGTCAGGGCGTCGTCGTACCGCTCGGCGAGCCCGTCGATGTCGACCTTGGGTCGCAGGATGTCGTTGGCGCCCGCGTAGATGGTGACCAGGTCGGGCTCGAGGGCGAGCGCCGGCTCGAGCTGCTCGTCGAGGATCGCCGGCAGCTTGCGGCCGCGGATGGCGAGGTTCGCGTAGCCGAAGCGGGGGTTGTCGCGGCCGAGCACCTCGGCGACGCGGTCGGCCCAGCCGCGGACGCCGTTCGGCCGGGTGGGGTCGGGGTCGCCCACGCCCTCGGTGAAGGAGTCGCCGAGGGCGACGTAACGCTGGAAGCTCACCGTCCCATTGTCCGGGTCGCCCTCGCCCGCCCACCGGTAGGGTGCGAGCGTGCTGCTGTCAGACCGCGACATCCTGGCCCAGATCGACCGAGGCCGGATCGCCATGGATCCCTGGGATCCCGCCATGCTGCAACCGTCGTCGATCGACGTCCGGCTGGACCGGTTCTTCCGGGTCTTCGAGAACCACCGGTACCCGCACATCGACCCGGCCGCCGACCAGTCCGACCTCACGCGCGAGGTCGAGCCCGAGGGCGACGAGCCGTTCATCCTGCACCCGGGCGAGTTCGTGCTCGGGTCGACGTACGAGGTCGTGACCCTGCCCGACGACATCGCGGCCCGCGTCGAGGGGAAGTCGTCGCTGGGCCGCCTCGGGCTGCTCACCCACGCGACGGCCGGCTTCGTGGACCCGGGGTTCTCCGGCCACGTGACGCTGGAGCTGGCGAACGTCGCGACCCTGCCGATCAAGCTCTACCCGGGCATGAAGATCGGCCAGTTCTGCTTCTTCCAGCTCACCTCGGCGTCCGAGCACCCCTACGGCTCGGCCAAGTACGGCTCGCGCTACCAGGGCCAGCGCGGCCCGACGCCGTCGCGGTCGTTCCAGAACTTCCACCGGACCTCGATCTAGGATCTCGGCGAAGTTAGGTTAGCCTAACTTCATGACCACCACCCAGGACCGGCTCCCGATGATCCTCGACGAGGTCGAGGTCGTCCGCGTCGAGCGGTTGTCCCCTTCCTTCGTGCGCGTCGAGCTGGGCGGCGCGTGCCTCGCCGAGTTCGGCGTCGACGGCCCGCTCTACGACCAGCGGATCAAGCTCGTGTTCCCGGGTGTGCCCGGCGGGCCGGTCCCGTCGTTCGAGGGCGTGAACGACTCCTGGTGGGAGACCTGGCTCTCGCGCCCGGAGGAGGAGCGCGGCCACATGCGCACCTACACGGTGCGCGACGTCGTCGGCGAGGGTGGCGACACCCGCCTGGTCGTCGACATCGTCGTGCACGAGGATGCGCACGGCGACGTCGGCCCCGGGTGCGACTGGGCGCTGCGGGCCGCGGTCGGCGACCGGGTCGTGGTGCTCGGGCCTCGCCGGGGTGAGCAGTACGGCGGCATCGAGTTCGTGCCGGGTGCGGCGGCGCGGCTGCTGCTGGTCGGGGACGAGACGGCGGTCCCGGCGATCTGCGCGATCCTCGCCCAGCTGCCCGTCGACGCGACGGGGGCGGCGTACCTCGAGGTCCCGACCGCTGCCGACATCCAGACCGTCCAGCACCCCGAGGGGGTGGCGGTGACCTGGCTGGCCCGCGAGGGCGCCGCCCACGGTGCCGGCCTGCACGCCGCGGTGCTGGAGCACCTCGGCGCCGGGGGCGCTGTGACGCTCGAGGAGCCGGAGGAGGTGGACCCCGACCTGTGGGAGACCCCGACGTACTCCTCGTCCGGCGAGGACGTCGAGGCGGCCCAGCTCGTCGTCGGCCACGACCTCGGTGACCTCTACGCCTGGATCGCCGGCGAGTCCGGTCTCGTGACGGGACTGCGCCGCGCGCTGGTCAAGGACCTCGGCATGGACCGGCGCCAGGTCGCCTTCATGGGCTACTGGCGCCGGGGCGTGGCGATGCGGTCCTGATCAGGTGTCGATGCGGTCGGCGATCCGGTGCAGCCGCTGGGCGAGCAGGTGCCGGTGCGCCGTCGAGGGCAGCTTGGGGCTGCCTGCGCGCGCGATCCGCTCGGCCAGCTGGTGACGGTTCGTCTCGGCCTCGAGGGCGATGTTCGTGATCTCCATGGCGTGCTCCTGATGATGGTGGGCGGATGTGGTGGGGTGCTCAGACCTCGGTCAGGACGACGTCGCCGCTGACGGTCCGAGCGCGCAGCTCGAGGTGGTCGGCGCCGTCGACGGGTTCGCCGGCGCCCTGGAGGCTGGAGCGGATCTCGCCGCTGACGGTGGAGATCTCGGTCCAGACGGGGATGCCTGCCTGCACGCCGATGTGGACGTCGCCGGAGGCGCACTTGGCGGTGACCCGGCCACGGCGGGCGGTCTTCACGACCAGGTCGCCGGAGCCGGTGCTGAAGCTGAGGTCGGTGCCGGCATCCCCGACCTTGAGGTCGCCCGACCCGGTCTTGACGACCGCCGGGCCGCGGGTGGTCCGGAGCTGGACGTCGCCGGAGCCGGTGGAGACCATCAGCGTCTCGGCGGCGTCGACGACCAGCACGTCGCCCGAGCCGCTCTTGGCCTTGAGGGCCCCGCCGGCGTGCTCGACGCGGACGTCGCCCGACCCCGTCTCCAGGGAGAGTGGACCCTCGACGGCGTCGAGCTCGAGGTCGCCGGAGCCGCTCTTGAGCTGGGCTGCCGCCACGGTGCCGGTGACGGTGACGTCGGCGCTGCCGGTGCGGACCGCGATCTCGCTGTACGTCGGCAACGTGACCAGCACGTCGAGCCGGTCGCTGTTGCCGAAGCTGACCAGGCCACGCTGCTTGGGGCCGACCACCGTGATCTGGCTGCCCTCCTGGCGCACCAGCACCTGGTCGGCGTCTCGCCCGGTGATCTGCACGTGGGTCTCGGCGGTCTCGGTCGCCACGACCTTCACCGATCCCTTCCCGATCTCGGCGAACAGGCGCACGGGCTGGTCGGTCTCGAAGTGGTGCTCGGTCATCGAAGTCTCCTGAGGGTGTGTTCGTCCGCGGGGCCGGCATGCGCCGGTCCCGGAGGTGGGCCAGAGGTGGGTGCTAGACCCAGCCGGACATCCGCTTGTTGCTGCCGCGCTTGCCGGTGAAGGGGTCGGTGCCGCTGAGGAACGGGATGCTGGACAGGTCGATGTCGACGTTGATGGCGTTGTCGCGGTTGGTGGCCGCGCGCACCACGTTCACCAGCCAGGTGTTGAGCGAGTGGCCCGAGCGGTTGGCCATCTCCTCGGCCTTGGCCTTGACAGTCTCCGGGATCCGGAGCGTGACGCGGGCGACCGCGCCCTCGTCCTCGACCTCCTCCTCCGCGGCCGGCGCCGGTGCGCTCGCCGGCTCGGACGGGGCCTGGTGGACCAGGAACGCGAGGTCGCGGCCGTCGAGGCGGACGTCGACGCCGCCGTCGGGCATCTCGGCGGTGATCTCCGCGGCGGCCTGGGAGACCGCCTCCATCAGCGCCAGCCGAGCCGCGGGGTCCAGCGCGAAGCTGAGCCGCTCGGCCGCCGCCCTGGCCTCCGGTCCGGCCGCCTCGGCCGCGGCGAGCAGGTCGCGGCGGAGGTTCTCGACGTACGGCGTGATGTCCATGTGCGCCACGATGACATCATTGTGACGTCACGTCAACCCCTGGGTGACGTCACATCGGAAGCGAATGACGTCAGCGGTTTGTGAGCGCTCCGCGCGGGGCACCACAGCCGGGTGACCGTTCTGGCCAGTGACACGATCATCTCGGCGTCCGCCGTCGACTACCTGATCGTCTTCTTGTACTTCGCCGTCGTGCTCGGGATCGGCGTGCTCGCGCGCCGTCAGATCTCGGACTCCGTGGACTTCTTCCTCTCGGGCCGGTCGCTACCGGCCTGGGTGACCGGGTTGGCGTTCATCTCCGCCAACCTCGGCGCCGTCGAGATCATGGGCATGTCGGCGTCCGGCGCTGAGTTCGGGCTGCCGACCGTCCACTACTTCTGGGTCGGCGCGATCCCGGCGATGCTGTTCCTCGGCGTCGTGATGATGCCGTTCTACTACGGCTCGAAGGTGCGGTCGGTCCCGGAGTTCATGCGCCGCCGGTTCGGCACCGGGGCGCACCTGGTCAACGCGATCTCGTTCGCCGTGGCCCAGCTGCTCATCGCCGGCATCAACCTGTTCCTGCTCGGCACGATCATCCAGGCGCTGCTCGGCTGGGACCTCTACGTCGCGCTGATCGTGGCCGCGGTGATCGTGCTGTCGTACATCACGCTCGGCGGCCTGAGCGCGGCGATCTACAACGAGGTGCTGCAGTTCTTCGTGATCGTCGCGTCGCTGCTGCCGCTCACGCTCCTCGGCCTGCACCGCGTGGGTGGCTGGGACGGTCTCACCGACGGCATCACCCGGGCGGCCGAGTCGAACCCCGACACCATCCCGCCCGCCGACCAGCAGCTGAACTCCTGGCCCGGGCTGCCGCTGACCGGTTTCGACTCCGAGCTGTGGTCGGTCGTCGGCATCGTGTTCGGTCTCGGTTTCGTGCTGTCCTTCGGCTACTGGACCACCAACTTCGTCGAGGTCCAGCGGGCGCTGGCGTCCGACTCGATCTCCTCGGCGCGCAAGACCCCGATCATCGGGTCGTTCCCCAAGATGTTCGTCCCGTTCATCACGATCGTGCCCGGCATGATCGCGGCTGTCCTCGTCAACGAGATCGCGGACACGAAGGCCGGGAAGGTCGTGGAGGGCGGGACGTCCGGGGACGTCACCTACAACGACTCGCTGCTGTACCTCATGCGCGAGGTGCTGCCGAACGGCCTGCTGGGCCTGGCGATCGCCGGCCTGCTCGCGGCGTTCATGGCCGGTATGGCGGCGAACATCTCGGCGTTCAACACCGTGCTGAGCTACGACCTGTGGCAGCAGTACGTCGTCAAGGAGCGGTCCGACGCCTACTACCTGACGGTCGGCCGGGTCGCGACGGTCGCTGCGACCGTGATCGCGATCTTCACCGCGACCCTCGCCAGCAACTTCTCGAACATCATGGACTACCTGCAGGCGCTGTTCGGCTTCTTCAACGCGCCGCTGTTCGCCACGTTCATCCTCGGCATGTTCTGGAAGCGGATGACCCCGACCGCGGGCTGGGTCGGCCTGGTCGCCGGCACCGGCTCGGCGGTGCTCGTCGCCATCCTGAGCGAGGACACCTTCGGCTCGTGGAGCACCGGGACCATCCCGATCAGCGGGCAGGGCGCGGCGTTCGTCGCGGCCGGCGTCGCGTTCGCCGTCGACGTCGTGCTCTCGATCGTGGTCTCGCTCGTCACGAAGCCGAAGGAGGCCTCGGAGCTGCGCGGCCTGGTCTACTCGGAGACACCGCGGGCCGACCTGGTCGACCCCCAGGAGTC
Organism: Nocardioides caricicola; assembly: GCF_039541135.1. NCBI lineage: Bacteria > Bacillati > Actinomycetota > Actinomycetes > Propionibacteriales > Nocardioidaceae > Nocardioides > Nocardioides caricicola. The sequence goes on from NZ_BAABFQ010000006.1 coordinate 395,074, forward strand.
GTCGTACCCCTGGTACCGCCGCACCCTGCCACTGGCCGGCGTCTCGCTCGTCCTGGTCACCGTCTTGAACATCATCTTCTGAGGGGCCTGCCATGACCGACTCGACCACCACTCCGAAGCGGCACGCCGCGGGCCTGCTCGACATCCGCAACATCATCGGCGGGCTGCTGTTCGTGTACGGCGTGATCCTGACGCTGATGGGGATCTTCGGCGATCCCGAGTTCGAGAAGACCGGCGACGTGAACGCCAACCTCTGGACCGGGATCGCGCTGCTCGTCGCCGGTGCCGGGTTCATGCTCTGGGCGCGGCTGCGTCCGCTGCAGGTGCCCGAGCATCACGAGGAGGACGGCGAGGCGTAGAGCCTCACGTCCTCGATCTCGCCGCGCTCCCTGACGACCTCGACCTCGACCTCCCGGCCGGTGCCGCCGGCCGGGCGGATCAGCAGCGTGAACGAGTCGGCCGTGCCGGCGTCGGTCGCGGTGACCCGGATGGCCGGCAGCGAGTAGGTCAACGGCCTCTCGTCGACCAGCGCGACCTGCGCCGAGGCGTCGCGCAGCGCGTCGAGCACGTCGGGGGCGACCGCGAACGTCGGGTCGGCGAACTCCGGTGCCGGTCCGCGGCCGTTGGCGAAGTCGAGCAGCCGCCAGGCGGTCTCGCGGTCGGTGTAGTTGCTGAGGCAGTCTACGTCCGCCGGTAGAGATGTGTAGACGACGATATCGTCGCCCGATTCGTACGGCGCTCCCGTGGGCGGAATGCTCCCCAGCACCCGGTCGAGCACCTCGCACGCCCGCCGGGTCTTCACGGTCACCTCCAGGCCGCGGTCCTCGAGCAGCTCCGCGGCCGCGGCGCCGTCGTACCCGAACAGGGACGGCACCTGGTCGTCCTGGAGCCGGTCCTCGGGCGGTGGGTCGGGACGGGTGAGCGCGACCGCGGTGCCGACGGCGGCCACCACTGTCGCGAGCACCAGCAGGCGCGGGCCGCGACGCCGCCGCGGAGCTGCGCCGAGCACCGCGTCGCGCAGCGCTGCGTGGACGAGCGGGTCGGGGTCATCGGCACGCCGGATCCGGCGCTCGTTGCGGTCGAGCACCTGCCGCACGACGCCCGGCGCGTCGTCCTCGGGCACGCCGAGGTCGACCGCCGCGCGGACCAGCGCGTACCAGCGGGCGTCGAGGTACTCCCGGGGGTCCACGGTCCTAGGGAACACCGAGGAGGGTCGACACGGCCACCAGCTCGCCCTCGTCGCTGGCGAACAGCTGGATCGCGAAGTCTCCGCCGCAGCCGCGCCCCGACCCGTGGGCGGGCACGACCACCACCCGCTCCATCTCCCGCAGGCTGCGTGGGAGGGGACCGAACGTCTTCAGGCAGTCGCTGGTCGCGGCCTCGGCGTACTCGACCCGGCGATGCTTCTTCAGCACGGTGATGGGCGAGATCGGGCAGGTCCGTCCGGCGTACCGCCCGACCTCCGTGCACGTCGCCCAGGCCGGGAGGTCGGCAGCCAGTCCGGGCGTGACCACGCCGGTGAGGGCGTTGCCGAGGAACAGCGCGACCTGGTCCCGCATGGGCGGTACGTCGCCGCCGCGCACGAACTCGACGAACGCGGCGCCGATCTCCGGCTCGGGCTCCGTCGTCGGCTCGGGTGCGGCCTCGTGCGACTCGCTGGCCTCGGGCTCGGTCGGCTCCGAGGTGGGTGCCTCCTGGCCGCCGCACGCGGCGAGGACGGTCACGGCCAGCGCGGTGGCCAGGAACGGTCGGATCGGCATCATGCTCCTCCGGAGACGACGAACGGGTCGTGTGCCTGAGAACGCGGTATACCCCGTTCTCAGGCACACGACCCGTCCGCGACTGCTCACAGGTCGAAGAGCGAGCCCGTCTCGTTGATGTCGACGTCGGTCTTCGGCTGGTGCGCCTCGCCACTCGCCTGCGGCTTCGGCTTCTCCTCGGCGGGCTCAGCCTTCGGAGCCTCAGCCTTCGGAGCCTCGGGCTCGGGCTCGCGCTCGGGCTCGGGCTCCGGTTCCGGGGCCTTCGCCGGCGCCGGTGCCGGTGCTGCCTCCGGCTCGGGAGCGGCGATGTCGAACAGCGAGCCACCCTCGGGGATGGTCGTGGTCGGCTCGGCCGCCGGCGCCGACTCTGCCTTCGGCTCCTCTGCCTTGGGCTCCTCTGCCTTGGGCTCCTCGGCCTTGGGTTCCGGTGCTGCCTCCGGCTCGGGCGCGGCGATGTCGAAGAGCGACCCCGATCCGATCTCGGAGGCCGGCTCGGCCTTCGCGGGCTCGGCCTTCGGTGCCGCCGGCTCGTCGGCCGCGATGTCGAAGAGCGAGCCGCCCGACGACGCCTCCGTCTTCGGCTCGGTCTTCGCCTCGGTCTTGGCGGGCGCGGGCGTGTCCTCGGCAGGCTCGTCGGCCGCAATGTCGAACAGCGACGAGCCGCCCGACGCGGCGGCCGGCTTCGGGGAAGGCTCCGGCTCGGCATCGGCCTTGTCGTCGGAGTCGAGGTCGAACAGCGACGAGCCGCCGGAAGCCTTCGCGGCCGGGCCGACGTCCTCGGTGTCGACGACGGTGTCCTCGGTGATGGTGACGTCGCCGGCCTCCGGCTCGGCCTTGGTCGCGACCGCAGCGGCGGCCGCCTCGCCTCCGGAGCCCGGCAGGTACCGGGTGGCCTGCTCGCCCTTGACCGACGCGAGCAGCATCTGGGCGACGTCGAGGACCTCGACCTCGGCGCGCGCCGAGCCGTTCGCCTGCTGGGAGGTGAGCCCGTCGGAGAGCATCACGCGGCAGAACGGGCAGCCGACCGCGATCTGGTCCGCGCCGGTGCCGACGGCCTCGGCGGTGCGGTTCTCGTTGATCCGCGAGCCGATCGTCTCCTCCATCCACATGCGGGCGCCACCGGCACCGCAGCAGAAGGACCGCTCGTTGCTGCGCTCCATCTCGACGTACTCCGCACCCGGCAGCACCTGAAGCAGCTCGCGCGGGGGCGTGTAGACGCCGTTGTGGCGACCGATGTAGCAGGGGTCGTGGTAGGTGATCGAGCGCTTGTGGGCGCCGGCGCCCTCCTTGACCGGGGTGAGCTTGCCCTCGCGCACCAGCCGGTTCAGCAGCTGGGTGTGGTGCACGACCTCGAGCTCGATCCCGAACTCCTGGTACTCGTTCTTGAGCGTGTTGAAGCAGTGCGCACAGGTCGAGACGACCTTCTTGACCTTGTACTCCTTGAACGTCTCGATGTTCTGCTGCGCGAGGCCCTGGAACACGAACTCGTTGCCGGCCCGGCGCGCCGAGTCACCGGTGCAGGTCTCGCCGTTGCCGAGCACGCCGAAGCTGACGCCGGCCATGTCGAGCAGCTCGGCGACGGCGCGGGTGGTCTTCTTCGCGCGGTCCTCGTACGCGCCGGCACAGCCGACCCAGAAGAGCCACTCGACCTCGTCGAGCGACTCGATGTCGTCACCGACGACCTTGACGTCGAACGGCAGGTCCTTCGCCCAGTCCATGCGCGCCGTCGGCGACATGTTCCACGGGTTGCCCTTGTTCTCCATGCCCTTGAAGAGCTGGTTGAGCTCGGCCGGGAAGTTGGACTCGACCAGGACCTGGTAGCGGCGCATGTCGACGATGTGGTCGACGTGCTCGATGTCGACCGGGCACTGGTTGACGCACGCACCGCAGGTCACGCAGGACCAGAGGACGTCGGGGTCGATCACGCCGGCGCCGTTCTCCGGCATGTAGAACCAGTCGTCGCCGGTGTCGCCGACCAGCGGGCGCTCGGCCTCGCGGGTGAGCGTGTCGGAGCCCTCGACGAGCTTCGCGCGCTTCTCGTCGTCGCCGGCGAGCATCAGCGGGCCCTTGGCCATGGCGTGGTCGCGCATCGCCATGATCAGCAGCTTCGGGGACAGCGGCTTCTCGGTGTTCCAGGCCGGGCACTGGTCCTGGCAGCGCCCGCACTCGGTGCAGGTGGAGAAGTCCAGGAGACCCTTCCAGCTGTAGTCCTCGATGCTGCCGACGCCGAGCACGGCGTCCTCGTCGAGGTCGTCGATGTCGTCCAGGGTGACCGGCTTGCCCTGGCTCATGAGCGGCTTGACCGAGCCGAGGGCGACCGGCTGGCGCTTGAACAGCACGTTGAGCGGGGCCAGGAAGATGTGCAGGTGCTTGGAGTGCACGACGTCGATGAGGAAGACCAGCATCACGCCGATGTGCAGGATCAGGCCGGCGCCCTCGAGCACCTCGAGGGTGTCGTGGGACAGCCCGTCGAGCAGGTCGCCGATCCAGATCGAGACGAACGCGCCGGAGTCGTACGGAAGGTTGCCGGTCGCGGCGGACGCACCACGGAACAGGAACATCGTCCAGAGGACGTTGAAGATCATGAACAGCACCAGCCAGGCGCCGCCGGTGTGCGAGCCCTTGAAGCGCGACCGCCGGCCGAGGCGGGCCGGCGACTGCTTCAGCCGGATGACCGCGAACGTGATGATGCCGAGGAGGCAGAGGACCGCGATGAAGTCCTGGGCGAAGCCGAGGATCTCCCAGTGGCCGACGATCGGGATCGCCCAGCCCTCGGGGAAGGTGAACAGCGAGCCGTACGCCTCGACGTACACGCTTCCCAGGATGATGAAGGCCCACATGACGAAGGCGTGGGCGGCGCCGGGGATCGTCCACTTGAGCAGCTTGCGCTGGGCGAGGACCTCGACGACCAACGTCTTGACCGCGCGCCCGATCCGGCCGGTCACGCCGACGACGCGGTCGGGGGCGGGCTGGCCGCTTGTGATCAGGCGGTACAGGAAGCCCACCCGGCGGGCCACGATCGGCAGCGCGATCAGATTGATCGCGATCCCGATGATCAGCACTGCAGTCACTTGTAACTCCCTGTTCGGCTGCTGGACGGCGCGGCTAGGTGAGCCTATTGCCCGGTTCGGGGCGCGTCAGTCCTCGGAGACGTGAGAAGGATCCTACCGACTGGTAACTTCGCGCCGTGAACCGGCTTGCCCCGAGGACTGTTCGGGCAATGCCTGACGTTCTGGGCTGAAGCTTCGGCCGAGAACGTCAGGATTCCCCGGGGGGCCGGGGAAACCTGCAGCGGCCGCCGGCAGCTCAGGCACCGAGCCCGGTCACCCGGCCCGCTCGCGAGAAGCGGACGGTGACCATCACCTTCGGGTCGGACGCCGACCTCGCGCAGAAGCGGTACGTCGACCCGAGGCGCTGGTACGGCTGGCCGACGGCCTGCATCACGGCGCGGGTGGTCAGGCCCGGGCGGATCAGCGACCGCACCTTGCCGAGACCGAGTCGAAGCCCCGGGTTGCGGCAGGAGTCGGGAGCGATGCCCGTGGCGCGCTCCCACATCTGCAGGTAGGCCTCGGCGCCACGGGCCATGTCGTCCTGGATCCTCGCGCCGTCGCCGGCCTTCTGGGAGTCCGCGACCTGGCCGAGGTCCTCGATCCAGTCCGGGTAGAGCCCGTACTGCGCGACGCCGTCGACGTTGATGTCGTAGACGCGCTCGCCGGCGCGCTGCTGCTCGACGGTCACACCGCCGAGGCCCTCGAAGGGGTAGGTGACGAGGTTCGCGGCGTCCGCGCCTCGGGGATCGCCCTGGGCGCCGAGGCCGTTCATGTCCGCGCCGAACCCGATGCCCCAGTAGTAGCGCGGGTCCGCCCAGCCGACGTGGGTGCGCCACTTCTCCACGAAGCCGGTCGAGTCGCCGGCGTACGGCGCGATGAAGCCGCCCGCCTCGTAGATCCGCGGGTAGGCGTCCTGGGTCGACCAGGAGTGGCTCGAGAGGACGCCGTGGTAGCCGAGCTCGTCGATGGTGTCGAGGGCGGCCACGCGGGCCTTGACGCTCATGTGGTCGGGGTCGAAGAGCATGTGCTCCTCGGCCAGCCGCTTGATGGTGTACTCGCCGAGCGTGGTCAGGCCGCGGCTGTTGCAGTGGTCGGGCCGCGGGTAGAGCGGCAGCGCCGGGAGGCCGCCGGGCCCGAAGACCTCGGCGATCGCGCCGAACAGCGCGTCCTGCTGCTCCGGCGAGATCTCCGGGGCGCCGACCTGGTTGTGGTCGTGCGCCTCCGGGTTCTCCGGCTCGCAGTGCTCCATGTCCCAGAACGTCCCGGTCTCGAGGAAGTTCGCGGTGTTGACCAGCGCTCCGACGGCGCCGTTGTCGCCGGCGATGCCCGACAGCGCGTTGTCGAACTTGTTGACCAGCTCCATCTGCCGGACCCCGAGCTCCTTCACCTCGGCTAGCTGGGCGTCGATGTCGTCGATGTCGCAGGCAGGGACGTCGCCGCCGGGCAGCGCCTTGAACGTGCAGCCGAATGGCACGCTGGTCTCGATGCCCATGACGACCGCGAGCTTGCCGGCGTTGATCACCCGGCGCGCCTCCCAGGGCGACTTCACGATCCGGTAGAAGCCGCGTCCGGGCCCACCGAACTGCGCGTCGATGTAGTCCTGCATCTCGTACATGCGCTGCGCCTGGAGGCGGACCGAGTCCATGTCGTCGCAGGAGTTGTGCTTGATCGGGTACAGCTGGCAGAGCTGGTTGTTCTCGACCAGCAGGTTCACGAAGATCCGCTGCCCGCCGCGCCACGCGCGCTCGAGCCAGCGGTAGTAGGTGCCCTCGTGGGTCAGCGACTCGGGCGCCGGCCAGTCCTTGAACGTCGGCCACCCGACCGGGTCGTGGTGGGGCTCGCCGGACAGCGCGGACTCCAGGACGCCGCCGTACCCACCGGTGGCGGTGTGGTCGGGGCAGTCGACCAGCGCGTACGGCGCGCCGTACTGGTCCCACGGCTTGCCGCAGTGCGCGTCGCCGCCGAGGAACTCGAAGGCCATGCCGTGGGTGTGCGCGTCGACGTACCCGCGCACCTCCTGGAACGGCGTGACGCCGGCGTGCGGGGCGCCGGACACGTCGATCTGGGACTCCGGGTACGCCGCGCAGCCGGTGGTCCGGGTGAGCGGGAACCGCTGCACCCCGTCGATGACCAGGGCGCCGCCCTCGTTGGCGAAGCCGAACCGCGAGCCCGACTTGGTCACCGTCCACACGGTCGCGGGGCTGGGCGCGTCGGCGCGCTCCCCGCCGGCGGTGACGAAGCGGCGCTCGGCGTCGTACAGCAGGTAGTCGCCGAGGTCGGTCGGCTTGAAGTAGATCGGGTCGCCGGCGAGGTCGTAGCAGCCGTTGGCCATCGCGTAGCGGTCCTGCGGGTGCAGCGCGTGCGGGCGCGTCGTGGTTGCCGTGGTGAGCGGAGGATCGGGGAGGCTGCGCTCGCGGGCGACGTACGACGCGCTCGCGGCGCGGTCGGCCGCGCTGGTCGGGTCCTGCGTCCGTGCGCCGAGCTCGCCGGCGCGCGAGATCGCGTTCTTGTCGTGCTGCAGCGCCTGGCCGGCGTCCTGCGCGGCGGCGTACCGCTCGCCGAGGCCTCCCGGCCGCAGCCCGGCCGCACCACCGAGCGTGAGGGCGGTGGCGACCACGGTCACCCCGGCGGCGGTGGCCCAGCCGAGCCGGCGGGCGGAGCTCTTCTCGATCACGCCCGTTCCAACGACACGCGGTGACGGAAGTCACCGAAACTGGAACACGTTCCAAAATTCTGTTCCAGACTGCGAGGCACCATCACCCGACCCCCGGAGGTCTCGTCGTGCCCCGCTCTCGCCTCGTCGCGCTGGCCATCGCCGCCATCGCCACCCTCGTCGCCGGACTGCTCGTCAGCACCGCCGGCGCCAGCTCGGCCAAGCCGCCCGCGAACGTCGCGGGCCTCAAGATCATGCTGACCAACGACGACTCCGTGCAGGGGGCGAAGGCCGACGGCTCCGACGGCGCCGGCCTCTACGAGCTGCGCAAGGCGCTGTGCGCCGCCGGGGCCGACGTGATCGTCGTCGGCCCGTGGGGCCAGCAGAGCGGCCAGGGCGGCCGGATCACCACCGACCGCGCGACCGGCCTGACGGTCTCGCCGGTCACCCCGCCCGAGGCGTACGCCGGTGACTGCGCGGACGCGGAGTCCGGCGGCCACGTGTACGGCGTCTGCAACAGCAACACCCCCTGCGACGCGGACTCCAAGAGCGCGTCGCCGGCCGACACGGTCCGCATCGGCACCCAGAACTTCCTGCCCGCCACGGTCTGGCCCGAGGGCCCGGACCTGGTGCTCGCCGGCATCAACTGGGGCCAGAACGTCGGCACCGTCGTCTCGCACAGCGGCACGACGAACGCCGCGGTGACCGCGCACGAGCTGGGCTTCCCGGCGATCGCGCTGAGCGAGGAGTTCGACCTCATCCCCTGCGCGGTCCAGGGCGTCAACTGCCCGACGTACGCGCCGGGCGCGGCGTTCACCGTCAAGCTGATCGGCAAGCTGCGCGCCGCGAAGCTGCTCAAGCCGTCGACGCTGCTCAACGTGAACTTCCCGTTCATCGCGGACGGCGAGAAGGCCGGCAAGCCCGCGCTCAACGTCTTGGGCAACGGCGACATGGTCGAGATCGCCTGGACCGGTGCGGCCACGGTGGAGACGGGCGGCACCTACATGCTCGGGTTCCCGACCGACCGCAAGTCGACGAACAAGAACGCCGACACCGAGGCGCTCCGGGCGAACCGGATCTCGATCGTCGCGATGGACGGTGACTGGAGCATCACGTCGCCCTCCAAGCAGCTGACGGCGATCGTCAAGGCGCTGGGCTGACGTCCAACGCGGTGGCCGGCTTCCTCCCGAGGCCGGCCACCGCGGCCAGGATCAGCACCCCGCCGAGCACGCCGGCCGCCCCGAGCCGCTCGTCGAGCAGCCAGGCCGCGAGGACGGCGGCGGTCAGCGGCTCGAGCAGGGTCGCGATCGCCGCCGAGCTGCCGGGCGCCGTCCGCAGCCCGGCGTAGAAGAGCAGGTAGGCGAGCCCCATCGTGAGCACGCCCAGGTAGACCAGGGTGAGGCTGATCGTCGGGTCGCCCAGCGCGTCGATCCGGACGCCGGTGACGAGCGTGAGCGGCGCCAGGGCGAGCGCGCCGACCGTCGTGCTCGCGGTCGCCAGGCTCAGCGGCGGCGTCTCCTGCGCCAAGGTGTGACCGACCACCGTCGTGAGGGCGTACGCCGTGCCGGACCCGATCGACGCGAGCACGCCGAGCATCGGGTGGGGCCCGCCGGCCGACCCGGCCGACACGCTCACCAGCACCAGGCCGACGAGCGCGGCCGCGAGCACCAGCAGGTCGACCGAGCCCGGCGCGCGGCGGCGCCGCAGGCTCTCGACGATCGTCACGATCACCGGCGCGAGCCCCAGGCTCACCACGGTCGAGACGGTGACGCCGACCGCGACGACGGCCGCGAAGTACAGCGCCTGGTACGTCGCCGTCGCGACGCCGACGAGCACGACCCGCCACGGGTGGCGGCGGGCCAGCGAGCGCAGGTCGCCGAGCTGGCGGACGGCCGCGACGGCGACCAGCAGGAACAGTGCGCCGATGAGCATCCGCCAGGCGCTGATCGTGACGACCGAGAGCTCCTCGGCATCGCGGATCACGTGCACGGCGAGCCCGCCGGTGCCCCAGAGGACACCGGCCAGGCAGATCTGGGCCAGCCCGACGCGAGCGCTCACCGGGTACCGCTGATCCGGCCGGTGAGCTGGGCGGCCGTGGCGGCGACGGCCTCGGCGAGGGCGCCGTCGGCGGCGTCCTCGGGGTAGGTCACCGCGACGGCGGCGACCGGGTGCTGGTTGTGGTCGAGCACGGCGACGGCAACGCTCGCCAGGCCGGTGGTGACCTCGCCGTTCTCGGTCGCGTAGCCGCGCTGGCGGGCGTCGGACAGCACGGTCCGCAGCCCGCTCAGGGTGCGCGGCCCGCGACCGGTGCGGTCCACGAAGTCCGCGGGGGTGGAGTAGAGCGCGCGCACCTGGCTGCTCGGCAGCAGCGCGAGGATCGCGCGCCCGCTGGCGGTCAGGTGGGCCGGCAGCCGCACGCCCACGTCGGTCACCAGCGGCGGCCGGCCGGACGCGCGGTCCTCGAGCACGTAGAGCACCTCACGGCCGTGCAGCACCGCGAGGTGCGCGGAGTGACCGACCCGGTCCACGAGCAGGGCGAGCGGGCGCCGCGCGAGCCGCTGGAGCGGCTCCTGGCGCGCGTAGCCGCTGCCGATCTCGAACGCCGCGAGCCCGAGGCCGTAGCGGTGCTCGTCGGCGAGGTGGACGACGAAGCCCTCCTCGATCATCGCGTTCAGGAGGTGGTACGTCGTGCTGCGCGGCAGCTCGCACGCGCGCATGATCCGGTCCAGCGGGACCGGGTCGGGCTGGCCTGCGAGGAACCGGAGCACCCGCAGCGCGCGTGTGGCTGCGGGCACCTGGCTCATGCGGGAAGGTTAGTGGCCCGTGCCCGGGTCGATCCGGTCGGCGGTGCGCAGGGTGTCCTCCCGTCGGGCCTCCTCGTGCTGCAGGCCCCGCTCGGCCTCGGCCGCACGCTGCTCGGCCTCCTCGGCACGCGCCCGCGCCTCGTCGGCGCGCGCCTGCTCGGCGGCGGCATCGCGCTGCGCCGCCTCGACGGCGCCGGCCTGGGCCGAGGCCTTGGCGCGGAGCTGGTCGGCGCGGTGCCGGCGCTGACCGGTCCGCTTGCGCGATGCGGCGATCGCGACCGCGGCGACCGCGGCGATCACCACGAGCACGACGACGATGATGATCACGGTCTTCATGGGTTCCTCCCCTGGGTGAGTCGTCCCCAGGAACGCCGTACCCAGCGTCAGCACAGCTCACGCTCGTCGCGGACCGGCACCAGCGGTGCGGCGACCACGGGGAGCAGCGCGGCCAGCGCGAACGTCGCGGCGTACCCGACGTGGGCCACCGCGAGCCCGCCGAGCGGCACGACCGCGGAGCCGGAGAGGAACTGGGCGGTGTTCTGCGCGCCGAGCGCCCGGCCGGACCAGAACGGACCGGCCCGCTCGGCGATCGCGGTGAACGCCAGGCCGTTGTCGGCCACCGTCACCATCGTCGCGATCACGACCAGCAGCCCGGCCACGGCGAGGTCAAGGGCCGCGGTCAGCGCGAGGAGCGCGAGCGTGGCGGCCGCGGCGAGCGCGACCCAGCGCAGTGGGCGCAGCCTCGAGCCCACGACGTCCGAGAGATGACCGACCGCGAGCCGGCCCAGCGCGCCGGCGACCTGGGCGGCGGCGATCAGGGTGCCGGCGGCGGCCGGCGCCCACCCGCGCTCCTGGACCAGCCACACCAGCGCGAACGACCAGACGAGGAACTGGGGCGCCACCAGGAGCACCGACACCCCGTGGATGCGGGCGAGGTAGGAGTCCTGGCGGTACGGGTTGACCGCGGCCTCGGGGGTACGCGCGTCGGGGCGCGGCGGGTCGACGACCACGGCCGCGACCAGGAGGAGGGCGAGCACGCAGGCGACAACCGGCACCCACAGCGCGGCGTGCGCGCCGGCGGCGTCGGCCACGACCGCGACCGAGACGGCGGCGACCCCGACCCCGATCGGCTGCGACATCTGCCGGATCCCCATCGCCAGCCCGCGTCGCTCCGGCGGGAACCAGCCGACGACCACCCGGCCGCTCGCGGCGTTGGTGCTGGCCGCGGCGGCGCCGGCGAGGAAGAGCGTGATCACCAGCAGCGGCGTACCGCCCGACAGGGCGCCCGCGACGCCCGCGGCCGCGGTCGCGGCGAGGCCCGTGAGCAGGACGAACCGCTCACCGCGACGGTCGGTGACCCATCCCCACGCGACGAGCGTCGCCATCACGCCCACGGTCGAGGCGGCGGCGACCACCCCCGCTTCGGCCAGGCTCATGCCCTGTGCGTGCAGGGCGGGGATGAGGAACGCGGGCCCGTGGATCATCACGGCCGCGGCGGCCTGGGCGAGGGTGCTGGCGGCCAGCATCGCCCAACGCCGCGCGGCGCCGACGTCGTACGCCGGGGCCAGGGTCTGGGTCACAGCTCCCAGTCAAGGCCCGACGTACGGCGAACGGCGCCGCGTCTCGTGGTGTGGCGGTGTGAGATACCCGTCAGCGACGGATGCCGGCGCGGGCGATGCCGAGGTCGATGACCGCGCCCGTGCCGTCGAGGAGGGTGATCCGCAGGGCGACCACGGAGATGCCGAACCGCGTCCGCTCGATGACCCGCGGCTCGATCTTCGCGAGGCCGGGGATCTCGAGCGGGCCGGTGTCGGGGAACTCCTGCGGCTCGCCGTCGGCGGTGATGGAGCCGATCGTGGTGCCCTTCGCGTTCGCGGTGACCTTGCCGTCGGCGGTGCGGGTGACGTTGGCCTGGCCGGCGACCGCGTTGATCACGAGCGCGCCGTCGCCGAGGTTCACCGTGGCGACCTCGCCGCGCTCCATGGCGATGCTCTTGTTGGCGAGCTGGGTGCCCCGTTGCGAGCTGTTCAGGCCCTGGACGACCACCTGGCCGCCGAGGTCCACCCCGGCGAGCTCCTTGGTCTGCAGCTTGCCGTCGGTGCCCTGGCAGGGCATCAGCGAGTGCGGGTTCGGGCCGCTGGTGATGCTGCCGTCAGCGGCGCTGGCGCGGGTCGCGGCGGACGAGCCGCGGAAGATGCCGTTCTTGACGCCGTCGTAGACCCGCGCGTTGGAGTGCGCGACCAGCACGGTGGTGTCGGTCGGGATGACCTTGATGCGCAGGGCGTCCGCGACGGCGATGCCGGCGTGGTCGTTGGTGACCTCCCGCGAGAAGCCCAGCGAGATCACGGCGAGGCCGGGGATCTCGATCGGCTGGCCCGGCGTCGGGATCTCGAACTCCTGCGGCTCACCGACCGGCGGGACGAAGCGCAGGCCGCCGACGTTCGTGGTGGTCTCCGCGTGGAAGCCCTGAGCGTCCTTCCAGGCGTGCGACAGCGAGCTCACGGCGGTGAGCTCGAGGGTGCCGAGGCCGCTCTGGGCCAGGACGACGTTCGCGGTGGTGTTGCGCGAGTACGTGTGCGTGGCGCGGGCGGTCGCCTCGGTCCACACGCGGGTCTTGATCCCGGAGACCGTGCCGAGGCCCGGCAGCTCGACCTCGGCCTCGTGGTTCTCCTTCTCGATGCCGGGGCGGACGCCGCAGCCGATGACCATGTAGGCGGTCGCGTTCGAGCCGGCGGGGACCTGGCCGCCGATGACGCGGGTGCCGAACCCCGAGGCCTTGTGTGCGACGCGGTCCGTGCGGCTCGCGCCGGCACGGTCGGCGCCCTCCTGCGCCTGCGCCGTCCCGGGCGCGAAGCCCAGGAGTCCGATGGTGACTGCGGAGGCGCTGGCGGCGGCCAGCGCTCGAGTGAGTGCGCTTCTCATGACGTATGTGCTCCCTGGTGTTGCTTCCCACGCTGTGTGGCGGTCGTTCCCGGATCGAACAGGGGGTAAACGACGCCGAACGAGCGCGGGTTACGTGGTGTGGCGTGTGTCTCGGATGTCAGACGGTGCGTGGGCCTCGGCACTGGCCGCTGTCGCGGGCTCCCGAGAGGATGGCGAGCATGACTGACGTAGTGGTGGTGGGCACCGGCCCCGTGTCGTTCGACGAGCTCGTGGCGGTCGCCCGCGGCGGTGCCCCGGTGGTCCTCGGCGACGACGCGCTGGCCGCGATCGCCCGGGCCCGGGCGGTCGTCGAGGACCTGGCCGCGGCCGCGACTCCGTCGTACGGCATCTCGACGGGGTTCGGGGCGCTGGCCACCCGGCACATCCCGACCGAGATGCGCGCCCAGCTGCAGCGTTCCCTGGTCCGCTCCCACGCCGCCGGCTCCGGCCCGGAGGTCGAGCGGGAGGTGGTGCGCGCGCTGATGCTGCTGCGCCTGTCGACGCTCGCGACCGGGCACACGGGGATCCGCGTCGAGACCGCCCAGCTCCTCGCCGGGCTGCTCGCCCACGGGATCACGCCGGTGGTGCGGGAGTACGGCTCGCTCGGCTGCTCCGGCGACCTGGCACCGCTGTCGCACTGCGCGCTCGCCCTGATGGGGGAGGGCGAGGTGCGCGATGCCGCCGGCACCGTGATGCCCGCCGCCGAGGCGCTCGCCGCCGCCGGGCTCGCGCCGGTCGAGCTCGGCGCCAAGGAGGGTCTCGCGCTGATCAACGGCACCGACGGCATGCTCGGCATGCTCGTGCTGGCGATCACCGACCTGCGGATGCTGCTGCGCACCGCCGACGTCGCCGCCGCGATGTCGGTCGAGGGCCAGCTCGGGACCGACCGGGTCTTCGCCCCCGAGCTCCAGGCGATCCGGCCGCACCCCGGCCAGGCGCTCTCGGCCGCCAACCTCACCGCGCTGCTCGCCGACTCCGCAGTCGTCGCGTCGCACCGGGGCCCCGACTGCAACCGCGTGCAGGACGCGTACTCGCTGCGCTGCTCGCCGCAGGTGCACGGCGCGGCCCGCGACACCGTGGAGTACGCCGCCGCGGTGGCCGGGCGTGAGCTCGCCTCGGCCGTCGACAACCCCGTCGTCCTGCCCGACGAGGGTCGGGTCGAGTCGAACGGGAACTTCCACGGCGCCCCGGTGGCCTACGTGCTCGACTTCCTCGCGATCGTCGCGGCGGACGTGGCGTCCATCTCGGAGCGCCGTACCGACCGCTTCCTCGACAAGGCCCGCAGCCACGGGCTGCCGCCGTTCCTCGCGGACGACCCGGGCGTCGACAGCGGGCACATGATCGCGCAGTACACCCAGGCGGCGATCGTCTCCGAGCTCAAGCGCCTGGCGGTCCCGGCGTCGGTCGACTCGATCCCGTCGAGCGCGATGCAGGAGGACCATGTGTCGATGGGGTGGTCGGCTGCGCGCAAGCTGCGCCGGGCCGTCGACGGGCTCACCCGGGTCGTCGCGATCGAGGTGCTCACCGCCGCGCGGGCCCTGGACCTGCGCGCCCCGCTCGAGCCGTCCCCGGCCACGGGCGCGGTCGTCGCGCTGCTGCGCTCGTCCGGCATCCAGGGCCCCGGGCCGGACCGGCACCTGTCGCCCGAGATCGAGGCTGCGGTCGCGCTGGTCGCGTCGGGAGCGGTGCTGGCCTCGTCCGAAGGGGTGATCGGCCCCTTGGGCTGAGCATCCCTCTCAGGTTCAGCCCTTCCCCGCCGAACTGACTGTTCGCGCGGACCGAGGGTCGGTCCGGTGTGGAGGTAATTCCTGTGTCCCGACCGGCACTCTCTTCGTTCTCCCTGCGTTCCCGGCTGCTCTCGGCGTTCCTGCTCGTCTCGCTGTTCGGCGTCGTCGTCGCCGGCTTCGCGCTGACGCGGATGAACGCCATCAGCGACCGCGCCGAGGCCGTCTACGACCAGGGCACCGTCCAGCTCGACGGCACGCGCAACCTGCAGGTGCTGTGGTGGGAGTACGAGACCCACGACGCCCGCCTGGCGATCGAGGGCCTTCCGCCCGAGACGCTCGCCGCCGAGTCCGAGGCGCAGGCCGCCACCCTCGAGAAGCTCAACGCCAGCATCGAGCAGGTCAAGGGCATGGACCTCCCCACCGAGGTGGCGACCAACGTCGACGCCTTCGCCAAGGCCATCCAGAGCACCATCGACGCCGTGGAGCAGCTGAAGACCGGTGAGCTCACCGAAGCCGAGTTCGCCGGCGTGCTCCAGGAGATGAGCGCCCTCGCCGTCGACGCCCAGAAGGCCATCGACGCCGCGAACGCGGGTTCGCAGGCGGCGGCCGAGGGCCAGGCGCAGTCCGCCCGGGACGCGTTCGAGTCCGCTCGCGTCCTCACGATCGCGATCATCGTCATCGGCCTGGCCGCCAGCATCGGCCTCGGCTTCGCCTGCGCCCGCAGCGTGTCCCGGCCGATCGCCGCGACCCGCGACGTCCTCGCGAAGGTCGCCGACGGCGACCTCACGGTCCGCGTCGACGAGACCGGCGCCCGCGAGATCAGCGCGATGAACCAGTCGCTCAACGCGACCCTGGAGTCCTTCGGCAGCGTGATGGTGATGGTCCGCGACTCCGCGCAGCGCCTCGCCGGCTCTTCCTCCGACCTGAGCGGCACCGCCGGCGCGATCGCGGTGAACGTCGAGGGCGTCGCCCAGCAGGCCGAGCTCGTCTCCGCCTCGGCCGCCGACGTCTCGTCGAACGTCGGCACCGTCGCCGCCGGCTCCGAGCAGATGCAGTCCGCGATCCGCGAGATCGCCCAGAGCGCCAACGCCGCCGCCCAGGTGGCCGGCAACGCCGTCGGCGTCGCGGCGTCGACGACCGAGACGGTCGGCAAGCTCGGCGCCTCCTCGCAGGAGATCGCCTCGGTGGTCAAGGTGATCACCTCGATCGCCGAGCAGACCAACCTGCTGGCGCTGAACGCGACCATCGAGGCCGCGCGTGCCGGTGAGGCCGGCAAGGGCTTCGCGGTCGTGGCCGGTGAGGTCAAGGAGCTCGCGCAGGAGACCGCGCGGGCCACCGAGGACATCGCCCGCCGGGTCGAGATGATCCAGGCCGACACCGACGGTGCGGTCGAGGCGATCGGCCAGATCAGCGCGGTGATCGCCGAGATCAACGACTTCCAGATGACGATCGCCTCGGCGGTGGAGGAGCAGACCGCCACCACCAACGAGATGAACCGCAACGTGCTCGAGGCTGCCAACGGCTCGCAGGGCATCGCGGGCAACGTGTCCGGCATCGCCGACTCGGCCGCCCAGACCCTGGCGGGCGTCACCGACGCCCAGCGCTCGGCGGGCGAGCTCGCCGAGATGGGCGCCCAGCTCGAGGAGGCGGTCGGCCGCTTCCGCGTCTGACGCAGTCCGACCTCGTCTCGCATCCGAGACGGACGGCCCGGCCCCGCTCTGGCGGCGACCGGGCCGTCCGCCGTTCACTGGTGGCATGAACCCTCAGCCCCAGAATCCACGGCTGCCGATCCACGCCGCCCACGGCACCGAGCTGACCGCGAAGTCGTGGCAGACCGAGGCGCCGCTGCGGATGCTGATGAACAACCTCGACCCCGAGAACGCCGAGCGTCCCGAGGACCTCGTCGTGTACGGCGGCACCGGCAAGGCCGCGCGCAGCTGGGAGTCGTACGACGCCCTGGTGCGCACGCTCACCACGCTCGAGGACGACGAGACGATGCTCGTGCAGTCCGGCAAGCCGGTGGGCGTGATGAGGACGCACGCGTGGGCGCCGCGGGTGCTGATCGCGAACTCCAACCTGGTCGGCGACTGGGCCAACTGGGAGGAGTTCCGCCGGCTCGAGGACCTCGGCCTGACCATGTACGGCCAGATGACCGCGGGGTCGTGGATCTACATCGGCACCCAGGGCATCCTGCAGGGCACGTTCGAGACGTTCGCGGCCGTGGCCGACAAGCGGTTCGGGGGCACGCTGGCCGGGACGATCACGGTCACCGCCGGGCTCGGCGGCATGGGTGGTGCCCAGCCGCTCGCCGTCACCATGAACGACGGCGTCGTGATCTGCATCGAGTGCGATCAGTCCCGCATCCAGCGCCGGATCGACCATCGCTACCTGGACGTGCAGGCGTCCTCGCTGGCGGAGGCCGTCGAGATGGCCGTGCAGGCGCGCGACGAGCGCCGGCCGCTGTCGATCGGCGTGCTCGGCAACGCCGCCGCGATGCTGCCCGAGCTGCTGGAGACGGACGCCCCGATCGACATCGTGACCGACCAGACCTCGGCCCACGACCCGCTGTACTACCTGCCGGTCGGGGTGCCGTTCGAGGAGTGGCAGGCCCGCCGTGAGGCGGACCCGGCGGGCTTCACCAAGGAGGCGCAGGCATCGATGGCCGCGCACGTCCGGGCGATGGTCGAGCTCCAGGACAAGGGCGCCGAGGTCTTCGACTACGGCAACTCGATCCGCGACGAGGCCCGCAAGGGCGGCTACGACCGGGCGTTCGAGTTCCCGGGCTTCGTGCCGGCGTACATCCGGCCGCTGTTCTGCGAGGGCAAGGGCCCGTTCCGCTGGGCCGCGCTGTCCGGCGACCCGGCCGACATCGCCGCGACCGACAAGGCGATCCTCGAGCTGTTCCCGGAGAACGAGCGGCTGCGGAAGTGGATCACCATGGCCGGGGAGCGCGTGCACTTCCAGGGCCTGCCCGCGCGGATCTGCTGGCTGGGGTACGGCGAGCGTCACCTGGCGGGGCTGAAGTTCAACGAGATGGTGGCGTCGGGCGAGCTGAAGGCGCCGGTGGTGATCGGCCGCGACCACCTCGACTGCGGGTCGGTCGCGTCGCCGTACCGCGAGACCGAGGGCATGCTCGACGGCTCAGACGCCATCGCCGACTGGGCGCTGCTCAACGCGCTGGTGAACACCGCCTCGGGCGCGACGTGGGTGTCGATCCACCACGGCGGCGGCGTCGGGATGGGTCGGTCGATCCACGCCGGCCAGGTCTGCGTCGCCGACGGCACGCCGCTGGCGGCCGAGAAGATCGAGCGGGTGCTGACCAACGACCCGGGCATGGGCGTGATCCGGCACGTGGACGCCGGCTACGACCGGGCGGCGGAGGTCGCGAACGAGCGTGGCGTGCGGATCCCTGTTCGGGAGGGCTGAGCTGCAGGTTTCCCCGGTGGGCCGGGGAAACCTGACGTTCTGGGCCGAAGCTTCGCCCCAGAACGTCAGGGATTGCCCCACCAGTCCGTCGGGTCCCGTGCCACAGTGAGCGCGTGACGACTGAACCGGTTCGATCTCGCGCCACCCTGACCGGCATCAGCTCCCGTGCGTGGGAGCACCCCGCGGACCGCGGTGCCCTGGTGGCACTGCGCAGGCTCAAGGGCTTCGACACGCTGTTGAAGGCACTGTCGGGGCTGTTCAACGAGCGCGCCGTACGCCTGGTGTTCCTGGGCTCCGCGGTGCGCGTCGACGAGCGGCAGTTCGCACGGCTGAACCGGCTGCTCGGCGAGGTGGGGCGCACGCTCGACGCGCCCGAGATGCCCGAGATGTACGTCGTCACCAACCCGATGCCCGGCGCCCTGACGATCGGCATGAACAAGCCGTTCATCGTGCTGAACTCCGCGCTCGTCGACCTGCTCGACGAGGAGGAGCTGCGTTTCGTCATCGCCCACGAGCTCGGGCACGCGATGAGCGGGCACGCGGTCTACCAGACCATGCTGCAGCGGATGATCATGCTGACCGGCGTGCTCTCGCACGTGCCCGGCGGCGCGCTCGGCGCCCGCGCGATCATGGCCGCGCTGTACGAGTGGTCACGCAAGTCGGAGCTCTCCGCGGACCGCGCCGGCCTGCTCGCCACCCAGGACCCGGCGACGGCGTTCCGCGTGCACATGAAGCTCGCCAGCGGCGGCCACATCGACGACCTCGACCCGACGTCGTTCTTCGCGCAGGGCCAGGAGTACGACGAGGCCGACCTGCGTGACTCTGTGCTGAAGCTGCTGCTGATCGAGAACCGCACGCACCCGTTCCTCGTCGTCCGCGCGACCGAGCTGCGGCGCTGGGTCGACTCCGGCGACTACACGCGGGTGCTCGGCGGCGACTACCCGCGCCGCGAGGACGACGACGCCGCATCGGTCTCCGCCGCCGCGGCCGAGGCGGCCCGCAGCTACGGCGAGACGTTCAAGCAGAGCCAGGACGCCGTGGGCAAGCTGGTCCACGACGTCGCTGGCGTGCTCGGCAGCATGAAGCTCTGGCTGGACGAGCAGCTGCGGCGCGACTGAGCGCGCGCGGCTAGAACACCCGGCGACGCGTCCCGCCGATCGGCACGAGGTTCAGCACCAGCCCGACGATCGCCAGGATCGCGCCGATCGTGGTCAGGATCGGGATGTCGGCGAGCAGGCCGATGAGCAGCAGGATGACTCCGAGAATGATCATTTCTTGCGTTCCTCCCTCAGGTGTCCCCGCACTGCGGTACCCCTGGGGAGTCCTGCCGCAAACCTTCCGGCTCAGCCCTGCAGCGCCCGGATCGCCTCGTCGATCGACAGGGTGCGGCGGGCGGACTCGACGTGGAGGTTCTCCACCATCCGGCCGTTGTAGGTGACGACACCCGAGCCCTGGCCGTCCTCGAAGGCCTGGATCAGCCCGCGGGCGTCCTCGACCGCCTGCTCCGACGGCGCGAACGCGGCGTTCGCCCCCTCGACCTGGCCGGGGTGGATCAGCGTCTTGCCGTCGAAGCCCATCTCGCGGCCCTGCTGGCACTCGGCCAGGAAGCCCTCGGTGTTCTTCACGTCGTTGTAGACGCCGTCCAGGATCGCGATGCCGGCGGCGCGGGCCGCGAGCAGCGCGGTGTGGAGCGACGGCAGGACGGGTGCGCGGCCGGGGACGTGCTCGGCGTACAGCTCCTTGACCAGGTCGTTGGTGCCCATCACGAAGCAGCTCAACCGCTCGGAGGCGCGCGCGATCGCGAGCGCGTCGAGGATCGCCACCGGTGTCTCGATCATGGCCCAGAGCTTCGTGTGCTCGGGAGCGCCGGCCTTCTCGAGCGCGGCGACCAGCTGCTGCACCTCGGCGGCACTGTTGACCTTCGGTACGACGACGGCGTCCGGGCCAGCCGCCGCCGCGGCCGCGAGGTCGGCGTCGTGCCACTCCGTGCCGATCCCGTTGACGCGGATCGTGAGCGTGCGCCGGCCGTACTCCCCGGAGGCGACGGCGGCGGCCGCCGTATCGCGGGCGGCGGGCTTGGCGTCGGGGGCGACGGCGTCCTCGAGGTCGAAGATCACGGCGTCGATCGGCAGGGTCTTGGCCTTCTCCAGCGCCTTGGCGTTGGAGCTGGGCATGTAGAGGACGCTGCGCAGCGGGGTGAACTCGCTCATGCGTCGACCTCGATCGCGTCGTACTGCGCCTTGAGCTCGGGGTCGATCGCGGCCAGCTGCTCGGCGAGCTCGACCATGACCAGGCACTGCTTGAGGGAGGCGTCGTCCTCCATCTTGCCGTCGAGCATCACCGCGCCGGTGCCGTCGCCCATCGCCGCGGCAACCCGGCGGGCGTGCGCGACGTCCTCGACGCTCGGGCTGAAGACGCGGTTGGCGATCGCGATCTGCTTGGGGTGCAGGCTCCAGGTGCCGACGCAGCCGAGCAGGAACGCGTTGCGGAACTGGTCCTCGCACGCGACCTCGTCGGCGATGTCGCCGAAGGGGCCGTAGTACGGGTAGATGCCGTGCATCGCGCACGCGTCGACCATCCGCGCGATCGTGTAGTGCCACAGGTCCTGCTGGTACGTCGTCCGGGCGGCGTTGATGTCGGCGACGCCGAGCTCGTTCTTCGGCGGGTCCTGGCGCACGAGGTAACCGGGGTGGCCGCCGCCCACCCGGGTGGTCTTCATCCGCCGGTCGGCGGCCAGGTCGGCCGGGCCGAGGGAGAGACCCTGCATGCGCGGGCTCGCGGCGCAGATCTCCTCGACGTTCGCGACACCGCGCGCGGTCTCGAGGATCGCGTGGATGAGGATCGGGCGCTCCAGCCCGGCCTTCGCCTCGAGCTGGGCGAGCAGCCGGTCGACGTAGTGGATGTCCTCGGCGCCCTGCACCTTCGGCACCATGATCACGTCGAGCTTGTCACCGATCGCGGGGACCAGCGTGGTCAGGTCGTCGAGGACCCACGGGCTGTCGAGCGAGTTGATCCGCGTCCACAGCTGCGTGGGGCCGAAGTCCGTCTCCTGGGCGATCTTCACCAGGCCCTCGCGCGCGGCCGTCTTGTTGTCGGCCTTGATCGCGTCCTCGAGGTTCCCGAGCAGGACGTCGACCTTGCCGACCATGTCGGGGATCTTCGCCGCCATCTTCGGGTTGCTCGGGTCGAAGAAGTGGATCGCCCGGCTGGGCCGGGCCGGGATCTCCGTCAGAGGAGCCGGCGCCCCCACGGCGAGGGGTCGGAAGAAGTCCTTGGCGCTGCGCGATCCGCTCATGCGGCGGAACGTAGCAGCGGACCGCTACTCGTCGGTATGACGGATCTGACATCGGTCGGTTTCACCGGTGCACCGGTGAAACCGACGCTCAGCCGTACGTGTAGAAACCGCGCCCGGTCTTGCGCCCGAGCAGGCCCGCGTCCACCATCCGCTGCAGCAGCGGGGGAGCGGCGTAGAGCGGCTCCTTGAACTCCTCGTACAGCGACTCGGCGACGGCCTTGGTCGTGTCGAGGCCGATCAGGTCCGCGAGGGCCAGCGGGCCCTGCGGGTGCGCGGCGCCGAGCACGAGGCCGCGGTCGATGTCCTCGGCCGAGGCGAAGCCCGACTCGTACATCCGGATCGCGGAGAGGATGAAGGGGATCAGCAGGGAGTTCACGACGAAGCCGGCGCGGTCCTGGCAGTCGATGGCCTGCTTGCCGAGACCGTCCTGGACCCAGGCGCGCGAGCGCGCGGTGGTGTCGGCCGAGGTGAGCAGCGACGGCACCAGCTCGACGAGCTGCAGCACCGGGACCGGGTTGAAGAAGTGGATGCCGATGACCTGCGTCGGACGCGAGGTGACCACGCCGAGCTTCATGATCGGGATGGAGGAGGTGTTCGACGCCAGGATCGCGTCGGGCGCGGACACGACCGTGTCGAGCCGCTTGAAGAGCTCGACCTTCGCGGTCTCGTCCTCGACGATCGCCTCGACGACGACCTCGCGGTCGGCGAGGGCGTCCAGGTCGGTGACGACCTGGATCCGGGCGAGTACGGCGTCCGCCGAGTCGATCTTGCCCTTGCTCTCGGCGCGCTGCAGCGACTTCTCCAGCCGGCCCAGCGCCGCCTTGGCGGCGTCGTCGCTCGACTCCACGACGACGACGTCCTGCCCGGCTCGCGCGCTGACCTCGGCGATACCGGACCCCATCAGGCCGCCGCCGACCACTCCCACGTTCTTCATGAATTCCCTATCGAGCTAGCGTCTGTTGCGACGATTCCACCAGTGTCGCTTCGGTGCCTTCGCAGCGGGCTCGGTCCGTGGGACGGCGCGGAACGCGGCGTACCGGTCCCGCCAGGCCGCGACGGTCGCCTCGACGTCGCGCGGCATCGTGGTCAGCGGGGGTCCCTCGGGGAGGGCGTAGCGGGCCTGGATCACCCGCTCGTTGAAGTCCTCGAGGTGCTCGCGCACCTCGGTCTCGCTGGTGTAGGTGTCGAGGACGTCGTCGAGCTCGGCCTCCTCCTTGCGCAGCGCCAGGCTGGGCGGCAGGACCACGACCTTCTCGCGCTCGACCATCCGCTTGACCCACCAGTCGGGGTCGTGGGTGTCGCCGAGGTCCTCGATCGGCTTGCCCGCGCCGGGCAGGTTGTCGAACTCCCCGCGCCGCATCGCGCGGGCGATCTGGAGGTCGACCCAGGTCGACTGCTGCGCCATCCGGGCCGCGGCCGCCGCCTTGGCTGCGGCCTCGCGGCTCAGCTCCTGTTCCTCCGGCGTGTCGGGCACGTCTCGAGAATACGTCTACCTCAGGACTGGAACAGGTTCCTCGGCCACGTGCCGCGGCAGCATCAGCAGCGCCGCGGCCGCCAGCAGCGCCGCGACCGCGCAGACGGCCCACACGGTGAGGTAGCCCGACAGCGCGGCGTGGCCCTCCTCTGGAACGTCGAGGGAGCCGGTCGAGGACAGCGCGATCGCGAAGACCGCGGAGGCGATCGCGCCGCCGACGGTCTTGGTCCCGTTGGTCATGCCGGTCGCGAACCCCGTCCGCTCCGGCGGGGCGGCCGCGGCCGCGGTGGCCGGCAGCGCGGCGACCAGGGCGCCCGAGCCGAGGCCGGCGACGGCCATGTTGAGCAGCGCCTGCCAGGTGTGGTCGTGGAGCACCAGCCACATGCCGTAGCCGAGGGCCACGAGCAGCGCGGACAGCACCAGCGCACCGCGCGGGCCGAACGCGCGCGTGGTGAGCGGCAGCGTGAACGCGCCGATCGCCAGGAAGATCACGTAGACCCCGATCAGCGTCGAGACGAAGCCCGCGTCCGCGCCGAGGCCGTAGCCCGCCACGTCGGGGTCGGTGCGCGCGAACGTCGACAGCGGGATCTGCGCGCCGAGCACGGACATGCCGAACAGGAACGCCGTGAGCTGCACCGGCCACTGGCCGGGCGCGCTCAGCAGCCGGATGTCGACGATCGGGTCGTCCTGCGCCAGCTCGTACCTCGTGAACGGCAGCAGGGTCGCCAGGCCGAGCACGACCAGCGCCCAGGCCGGCACGCTGCCCGGGCCGTCGAGACGGATCACGACGAGCCCGGCCATGACCAGCGTCAGCGCCGCGGTCAGCAGGCCGAGCCCGACCAGGTCGAAGCCGCCCTCCGACGTGCCGGGCGCGTCCTCGATGCCGACCCAGATCACGAAGAACACGACCGTGACGACGATCGCCGGGAGCGCGAGCAGGAACGTCATCGACGTCGCCTCGACCAGGGCGCCCGACGTGAGCGCGCCGACGATCACGGCCAGCTCGAGCGCACCGACCAGGATGCCGGCGGCGCGCCGGGTGAGCAGGTTCTGCCGGCCGGTGCCGGCCGTACGCCGGTAGATGATCGCGACCTCGAGCGGCAGCCAGACGACGTACGCGCCCTGGAGCGCCGCGCCGACGAGGAACGTCGTGAAGCCGGGCGCGAACGCCATGACCCACGAGCCGAGCGCCGTGACGGCGGTCGAGAGCAGCAGCACCTTCTTGTGCCCGACCATGTCGCCGAGCCGGGCGAGCGGCGGGATCACCAGCGCCGAGACGATCAGCTGCGCGGCCTCGAACCAGTTGACGTCCGCGTCGCTGATCCCGAGGTGGTCGGCGATGTCGCTGAAGATCGGGGTGTAGTAGCCCTGCAGCACTCCGCTGGCGAGCTCGACGCAGACCAGGAACCCGACGACGGCGGCGAGGCCGCGCACCCGCGGATCGGACGTGATGGTCATGCCGGGAGCCTCTCGATCAGGCGCTGGTACCAGCGCACGCCGTCGACCAGCGCTTCCACCCCGAGGTGCTCGTCGTACGTGTGGATCGACCCGCGTTGCTCCTTGGTCATCCGGAACGGGGCGAACCGGTAGACCCGGGGGCAGATCGTGGTGAAGTGCCGCGCGTCGGTGGCGGCCATCATGACGTACGGCGCGGGCACGGCGTCCGGGAACACGTCGACGATCGTGGCCTCGATCAGCTCGAACGCGTCGTCCATCGGGGAGACCGGGCTCGGCTCGTTGCCCTCGATCACGCTCACCTGGACCTGGTCGTCGTCGATCGTCCTGCGCACGTGCTCCAGGACGCCCGCGACGGTGTCGCCGACGGTGATCCGGATGTTCACGCCGGCCTTGGCGGTGCTCGCGATGACGTTCAGCGCGGGCGAGCCGGAGAGGGTGGTCATCGCGAACGTCGTGCGCGCGGTCGCGGCGGTCTCGGGGCCGAGCGCGACCAGGGCCCGGGTCACCAGCGGCTTGACGCGTCCGGCGTTCTGCAGCAGCGGACGCAGCGGCACCGGCACGTGCGGCGCGAGCCGGCGGAAGAGCTCGAGGGTCGGCTCCGGCACGCTCGCGGGCATCTGGTGCCGGTCGAGACGCGCGAGGGCGCGGGCGATCCGGACGGTCGGCGCGTTCCGGGCGGGCGTCGAGGCGTGCCCGCCGGCGCCGTCGACGCGGAGCTCGATCGACGTCACGCCCTTCTCGGTGACGCCGACGACGCCGATCGGGACGTCGACACCGGGGAACGCCTCGGTCGCGATCGCGCCGCCCTCGTCGATGACGATCCAGGGGCGTACGCCGCGGCGGGTCAGCTCCTCGACCGCCAGCCGGGCGGCCGCGCCGGAGACCTCCTCGTTGCAGCCGAACGACAGCCATACGTCCTGCGCGGGGGTGAAGCCCGCCTCGAGCAGCGTCTCGACCGCCTCGCAGATGGCGACCAGCTCGCCCTTGTCGTCGAGCGTGCCGCGGCCCCAGATCGCCCCGTCGTGGATCTCGGCGCCGAACGGCGGGTGCTTCCAGGACGCGTCTGCGTCGACCGGGACGACGTCGAGGTGCGCCATCAGCACCACCGGGCGCTCGGAGCTGCGACCGGCCCAGTGGAACAGCAGCCCGTGGGTGTCGATGCGCGTGAGCTCGAGCCGGGCGTGCACGAGCGGGAACTGCGCGGCGAGCTCGACGAGGAACGCGTCGAACGCCGCGACGTCCACGTCGTCCCAGTCCCGGTAGGAGACCGTGGGGATGCGGACCAGGGTCTGGAGCTTGCCGACGACGCGATGGGTTGCCACGGCCCGAGGCTAAGGGTCTCGGATGCGAGACTCCGACCGGACGGCGGTCGTTGACCGCGGTCCCCGGCCCCGCTGGACTGGCCTAGTGACCCCACCGCCCGCGATGCACCAGCTCCTCGAGCGGCTTCCGGGCGCGCCGGCTCGGCGACCCTGCGGCGCCCTCGTCGGGGACCGGGTGGCCGATCGTCACCACGCCGACCGGGTCGAAGTCCTCGTGGATCCCGAAGGCCTCCCTCACCGCGTCCTGCCGCGGCGTCGGCACGCCGATGAAGCACGACGCCAGACCGTGGTCGGTCGCGGTCTGCAGGATCAGCAGCGCGGCCATCGCGGTGTCCATGTCCCAGAACGGCTTGGGCCAGCGCGCCTCGTCCTGGTCGGTCCAGCCCTTGTCGGACTCCGCGTAGCGACGCAGGTACGCCGCCTTGCTGGAGCACGGCAGGATCACGACCGGCGCCTTCATCATCCCGGCGAGCCACGCGTCGGGCTCGTCGATGTTCTCGGCCGTGACCTCCCAGTAGCGACGTACGTCCTCGGGAGTGTCGAGCACCAGGAACGCCCAGCCCTGGCTGAAGCCGGCGTTCGGCGCGCGGGTCGCGTTGCGCAGCGCGAGGTCGACGATCGCCGGGTCCACCGGCTCGGTCGAGTAGTTGCGGACCATCTTGCGGTGACGGACGACGTCCTGGAACTCCATGGAGCTGATCGTGCCTGACGACTTCGAGCGGATGTGGGGCGACCTGGCGCCGGTGGGCCGGGCCGTCTCCTCGGGCGGGTACTTCCGCCAACCGTTCACGACCCCCGAGCGCGAGCTGGCGGCGTGGTTCGTCGAGCAGTGCGAGGCCCGGCGGCTGCGCGTCGAGACCGACGCGTTCGGCAACGTCGTCGGCTGGTGGGACGGCGGCGCCGGCCCGGCCGTGCTGACCGGGTCGCACCTGGACTCCGTGCTCGACGGCGGCGCGTACGACGGCCCGCTCGGCGTGGTCTCCGCGCTGGCCGCGATCGACCTGATGCGCTCACGCGGCGTCGTCCCGGCCCGGCCGGTCGGGGTGTCGGTCTTCGTCGAGGAGGAGGGTTCCCGCTTCGGGCTGGCGTGCCTCGGCTCGCGGCTCGCCACCGGCGCGACGTCGTGGGAGACCGCGCGGGAGCTGCGCGACCGCGAGGGGGTCCGGCTGGGCGACGTCGTCGAGGGCGGGACGTCGGCGCTGCTGGCGGACGTCGGCACGTTCGTAGAGCTGCACGTCGAGCAGGGCCGCGACCTGGTCGACCGGGGCGCCGCGGTCGGGGTGGCCAGCAAGATCTGGCCGCACGGGCGGTACCGCTTCGACTTCACCGGCTCGGCCAACCACGCGGGGACCACCCGGATGGAGGACCGGCAGGACCCGATGCTCACCTACGCGATGACCGCGCTCGCGGCGAACAAGCAGGCGCGCCTCGCCGGCCAGCGCGCGACGTTCGGCCGGATCGAGGTCGAGCCCAACGGCACCAACGCCGTACCGTCCAAGGTCACCGCCTGGCTCGACGCGCGCTGCTCCAGCGACGACGCGCTCGTGGGCCTGGTGGAGGTCGTGTCGCGCCAGGCCGCGGAGCGGGCCGAGCGGGACGGGACCGCCGTCGAGGTGACCGCCGAGTCCGTCTCGGGCTCGGTCGCGTTCGACCCCGACCTGGCCGCCCGGGTCGCCGCAGACCACGAAGGGCCGGACTGGCCGGTCATTCCGACGCAGGCCGGCCACGACGCCGGGATCCTGTCTGCTGCTGGGATCCCGACCGCGATGCTGTTCGTCCGCAACCCCACCGGCGTCTCGCACTCGCCGGCCGAGCACGCCGAGGTCGCGGACTGCCTGGTCGGCGTCTCGGCGCTCGCCGACACCCTCGAGAGGCTCACCAGGTGACGTCGTACCTCCTCGAGCGGGCCTGGGTCGACGGCGCCGTCCGCGACGACGTGCTGGTCGAGATCGAGGGCGGTCTGTTCACTTCCGTCACACCGGTCGGGCAGAACCTGACCTTCTCGGGGGAAGCTTCGGCCCAGAACGTCAGGTTTCCCCGGCCCACCGGGGAAACCGACCGGATCCCCGGCCTCACGATCCCCGGCCTCGTCAACGACCACAGTCACGCGTTCCACCGCGCGCTGCGCGGCCGGACCCAGCCCGAGGACGGGCAGAGCGGGGGGACGTTCTGGACCTGGCGCGAGCAGATGTACGCCGTGGCCGAGCGGCTCACGCCCGACCGCTACTTCGACCTCGCGCGGGCGACGTACCGCGAGATGGTGGCGTCGGGCTACACCTCGGTCACCGAGTTCCACTACCTCCACGAGCCCGAGCCGGCGATGGGCGACGCGCTGCGGTCGGCCGCGGCCGAGGCCGGCATCCGGATCACCCTGCTCGACACCTGCTACGTCAGCAGCGGCTTCGGAGCCCCGCCCGAGGGGGTCCAGCTGCGCTACAGCGACGGCACGGCCGAGCGGTGGGCCGAGCGGGTCGGAGACGGCCCGGCCGCGATCCACTCGGTGCGCGCGGTGCCGCGCGACCAGCTGCACGTGTTCCGCGGCCGCGCGCCCCTGCACGTGCACCTGTCCGAGCAGGTCGCGGAGAACGAGGCATGCCTGGCGGCGTACGGCGTCACCCCGACCCGGCTGCTGCACGACGAGGGGCTGCTCGGCCCGGGCACGACCGTCGTGCACGCCACGCACCTGAGCGACGAGGACGTCGCGCTGCTCGGCGACACCCGCACGAACGTCTGCATCACCCCGACCACCGAGCGCGACCTCGCCGACGGCATCGGGCCGGCCCGGCGGCTGGCCGAGGCCGGTTGCCGGATCACGATCGGCAGCGACAGCCACGCGGTCATCGACCCGTTCGAGGAGCTGCGTGGGCTCGAGATGGACGAGAGGTTGGCGACGCAGGTGCGTGGGCACTGGTCCGCCGTGGAGCTGCTGGAGATCGGGACCGCGAGCCGCATCGCGGTCGGAGAGCCCGCCGACCTCGTCACCATCGACACCGCCAGCCCGCGCACCGCCGGCGCCGGCGCCGACGAGAACACCGCGGTCTTCGCCGCCACCGGCGCCGACGTCACGCACGTCGTCGTGGACGGCGCACGGGTCTACACGAGCGCGGACGACGAGTCGATCGGGCGCGAGCTCGACGCAGCGATGGGAGCCCTGTGGCGACGACCCTGATCACCCACATCGGCGAGCTGTTCACCGCCGACACCGAGGGTCCGACGACGATCGAGGACGCCGCGCTCGTCATCGAGGGCGCGCACGTCGCCTGGGTCGGCCCCGCCACCGAGGCGCCGGCCGCCGACGAGATGGTCGACGCCGGTGGTCGCGCCGTGATCCCCGGCTTCGTCGACAGCCACTCGCACCTGGTGTTCGCCGGCGACCGCGCCCAGGAGTTCGCGGCCCGGATGACCGGGACGCCGTACGCCGCCGGCGGGATCCGCACGACCGTCGCCGCGACCCGCGCGGCCACCGACGAGCAGCTCACCAGCCACGTCGCCCGGCTCGTCGCCGAGATGCGCCGGCAGGGCACCACCACCGTCGAGATCAAGAGCGGCTACGGGCTCACCGTCCACGACGAGGCGCGCAGCCTCGCGGTCGCCCGGCAGTTCACCGAGGAGACGACGTTCCTCGGTGCTCACGTCGTGCCCGAGGGCGACCCGGGGGAGTACGTCGACCTGGTCACCGGTCCCATGCTCGACGCCGCGAAGGAGCACGCCCGCTGGATCGACGTGTTCTGCGAGCGCGGCGCGTTCGACGTCGACCAGGCCCGCGCGATCCTCGGCGCCGGCGCAGCGGCCGGACTGCGCGGCCGGCTGCACGCCAACCAGCTCACCTACGGCGGCGGCGTCCGGCTCGCCGCAGAGCTCGGCCTGGTCGCCGTCGACCACTGCACCTACCTCGCCGACGAGGACGTCGACGCCCTGCGCGACAGCGGCACGATCGCCACCCTGCTGCCGGGCGTGGAGTTCTCGACCAAGCAGCCCTATCCGGACGCACGCCGCCTCCTCGACGCCGGCGTCCGCGTCGCGCTGGCGTCCGACTGCAACCCCGGGTCCTGCTTCACCAGCAGCCTCCCACTCTGCATCGCCCTCGCCGTGCGCGAGATGGGCATGACGCCGACCGAGGCGCTGCTCGCCGCGACGTACGGCGGCGCCGCCGCGCTGGACCGCGACGACGTCGGCGTCCTCGCGCCCGGCAAGCGGGCCGACCTCGCGCTGCTGGACGCGCCCAGCCACGTGCACCTCGCCTACCGTCCCGGCGTACCGCTGGTGCTCGGCACCTGGGTCGGTGGGCGGCCGGTGTGAGCGAACCCCGCCTGATCGAGATGCAGCGGCCGCGGGACCCCCACGGCCAGGTGCTGGTGCTGCACGGGGGCGCGAGCCGGCCGGGCAGCCCGGCCGTCAGCCCGACCCAGCTGTCCGTGCTGCGGATGGTGCCGATCGCCCGGCGGATCGCCCGGGCGGACAAGCGGCTCACCGTGGTCCGGCTGCTCAACTCGCACCGCGGCTGGGACCCCGAGCGCACCCCGCTCGCCGACGTCGACTGGGCGCTCGACCAGCTCGGGGACCGGCTGCCCACCTGCCTGGTCGGGCACTCCCTCGGCGGCCGGGCGGCGTTGCTCGCCGGCGACCGCGACGGCGTGCGCGGGGTGGTGGCGCTGAACCCGTGGGTCTACCCGTACGACGACGCCGACCTGTCCGGCCGCCGGGTGCTCATCGTCCACGGCACCGAGGACCGTGTCGCCCCGATCGAGCGCGCCCGGGCGGTCGCCCGGAACCTGGCGCGTCGGACCGAGGTCGACTTCCAGGAGGTCCCGGGCGGCAAGCACGCGATGCTGCGTCACGGCCGGGAGTTCGAGCGGGCGGCGGCGCGGTTCGTCGCGAAGACGCTGCCGTGAGCCGGCTGATCCACCTCAACGGACCGCCCGGGATCGGGAAGTCCACGATCGCCCGACGCTACGCCGCCGAGCACCCGGGTGTCCTGAACTGCGACATCGACGTGCTCCGCACCCTCATCGGTGGGTGGGACGCCGACTTCGAGCTGGCGGGGACGCGGATCCGGCCGGCGGCGCTCGCGATGATCGAGGCGTACCTCGCGAGCGGCCAGGACGTCGTCCTGCCCCAGATGCTCATCAACCCGGTCGAGCGGGCGCGGTTCGAGGACTGCGCCGCCCGGGCCGGGGCGGAGTACGTCGAGCGCTTCCTGATGGACTCCCAGGCGAGCTCCGTGGCCCGGTTCCACCGCCGCGGGGGCCCGGAGGAGGACCCCTGGCACGACCTCGTGCGGACGATCGTGGCGGCGGACGGCGGGGACGACTCCCTGCGCACCTACTACGCGGGTCTGGACCGCCTCATCGGCGACCGCCCCGACGCGGTCGTGATCGCGAGCTCCGAGGGTGCCGTCGACGAGACCTACGAGGCGTTCGTGGCCTCGCTGGGCCGACCTACCTAAGGCGGTCGGTACCTCAGATAAGGCACCTTCCCGATGTGCGGGCCTACCTCAGGCGACGAATCTCTTCCTCACCACCACAGCACTGAGGAGCACATCATGGACAACGGCATCATCCTTCGGGACTTCGCGAAGAGCGAGCTCGACTACCGGTCCAGCCGGATCCGGTCCGACCTGGCCGGCCGCCGTCGTCGCCGGGCCCTGAACCGCGGCACCGACATCGACGGACTCACCTGGACGAAGGTGCGCTGACGGGCACGCGGAGATGGCTGAGCGCACTCTGAAGCTCGTCCCCGGGGGTATCCGGGAGGGTAATCAGGAGCAACCGACAACAGAACACGCGATCATGGGCGGCGTGGCGTCACACACCAGCCGGACCCTGATCGGGCGAGACGCCGAGCTGACGGAGATTGCTTCGCTGCTCGGCGTTCGTTCGTCCGAGCGACCCGGGGTGGTGCTGCTCTCCGGCGACGCCGGTGTCGGCAAGACGCGGCTGCTCGTCGAGCTGCGCGACCTCGCGTTCACCGAGGGCTGGCAGGTCTGCGCCGGGCACTGTCTCGACTTCGGCGACAGCGCGCTGCCGTACCTCCCGTTCTCCGAGGTCCTGGGTCGCCTCGGCGCCGACCTCCCGCAGGTCGTCGAGGAGGTCGCCGCGCAGCACCCCGCGCTCGCCCGGCTGCAGCCGGGCCGCCGGGTGATGGGGTCGGCCGAGCGCGGCGACGACGCCGCGGCGCTGGACCGCGCCGACCTGTTCGAGGCCGTGCACGCGCTCCTCGAGGCCGCGGCCGCCAAGGCCCCGCTGCTCCTCGTCATCGAGGACACCCACTGGGCCGACCAGTCGACCCGCGACATGCTCAGCTTCCTCTTCTCCCGCGGCTTCGAGGGCCCGGTGGGCCTGGTGGTGTCGTACCGCTCCGACGACCTCCACCGTCGCCACCCGCTGCGCCGTCAGGTCGCCGAGTGGTCCCGAGTCCGAGGCGTGCACCGCGTCGCGTTGTCCCCCCTTCCCGACGACGCGGTGCGCGCCCTCATCGCCGAGCTGGTGCCCGAGGGGCTGGCCGAGAAGGAGCTCGTCGACATCGTCGACCGCGCGGAGGGCAACGCCTTCTTCGTCGAGGAGCTCACCAGCGCCGCCTCCGGGCCGGGCAGCTGGGTCCCGGCGGACCTCGCCGACGTGCTCCTGGTGCGTCTCGACCGGCTCGACGACACCGCGCGGCAGGTGGTCCGCGCGGCGAGCGTCGCCGGTCGCAAGGTCTCCCACGAGATGCTCGCCGGCGCCTCCGGCCTCGGCCTCGACGCGCTCGACGAGGGCCTGCGCAAGGCCGTCGAGATGAACGTGCTGGTCGCCAGCCCGGGCACCTACTCCTTCCGCCACGCGCTCCTCGGCGAGGCGGTGTACGACGACCTGCTGCCCGGGGAGCGGGTCCGCCTGCACACGCAGTACGTCGCGGCGCTCCAGGCCGGCGAGGTGCGCGGCACCGCCGCCGAGCTCGCCCGGCACGCCCGCCTGGCCAACGACCTCGACACCGCCCTGTCGGCGAGCATCCAGGCCGGCAACGAGGCCATGCGCGTCGGCGGCCCGGACGAGGCGGCGTACCACTACCAGCAGGCCCTCGAACTGCTCTCCGACCCGCGCCGCTGCGCCCAGGTCGACCTCGACCTGTCCAAGCTCGTCGTCAGCGCGGCGGAGGCGCTGTCGGCCAGCGGGGACCCCGAGCGCTCGGTCAAGGTGCTCGCCGAGCAGATCGAGCGGCTGCCCGTGAACGCCCCGAGCGCGTGGCGGGCCCGGATGATGTCCACCCAGGCGATCATGATCATGAACACCGAGATCCTCGACGACCCGGTGCAGCTCTCGACCGAGGCGCTGGCGCTGGTTCCCGACGGCGACAGCGGGCTGCGGACCCGCGTGCTCGCCGACCACGCGCGGGTGCTCGCGGCGATGGGCCACTACGACGAGGCGCAGATCGTCGGCATGGACGCCCTCACCCTCGCGGAGCGGCTCGACCTGCACGAGCTCGCCTCCGAGGTGATCACCACCCTCAGCGGTCTCAAGAAGTCCGGTCCGAAGGAAGGACTGCGCGCCGCGCTGGCGGACGCCGTCGTCCGCGCCGAGGAGTCGGGCGCGCTCGGCTCCGAGCTGCGGGCGCGCTACCTGCTCGGCCGCTCGTACGAGGACTTCGCCGAGTTCGACGAGACCGAGCGGTGGTTCCGCAGCGCGATCGACCGCGCGGTGCGCGCCGGCCAGCCGTTCGCGCCGTACGGCTTCGAGGCGCGCTGGCAGCTGGCCTGGGTCTACGAGGTCCAGGGCCGGTGGGACGAGATGCTGGTCCTCACCGACGACCTCGCCGGCAACCCGCCGCCGATC
This sequence comes from Nocardioides caricicola, assembly GCF_039541135.1. Lineage (NCBI taxonomy): Bacteria > Bacillati > Actinomycetota > Actinomycetes > Propionibacteriales > Nocardioidaceae > Nocardioides > Nocardioides caricicola. The sequence goes on from NZ_BAABFQ010000006.1 coordinate 428,773, forward strand.
CCGCGGGCGCTGCTGTGCTCGCTCCGCTTCCGCGTGCAGCAGGCGCGCGGCCTCGACGTCGACGCCCGCTCGCTGCGGAAGTTCTGGGCCCGGGAGGGTGGTGTCGCGATCAACGCCGCCTCGATCGAGATGGACGCCGCCGGCCGGCGCGGCGACGCCGCCGCGGCGATCGAGGTGTACGACGAGGTCGTCGCCGTGCTCAGCACGATCTGGCACGAGTGGTTCAGCGCCCGGATCCGGCTCGGGGCGGTCACCATCGGCGCGGTCGCCCAGGCGATGCCCAGCCTGTCCGCGGCCGAGCGCGCGTCGTACGTCGCGCGGGTCGACCGGATCCACGCCGACGGGCACGTCGTGCTCGACCGGTACTCCGACCCGTCCGGCCACTGGGGCCCGGAGGGCCGGGCCTGGATGAAGCGCCTGGACGCCGAGACGCTGCGCGCCCGCTGGCTCGCGGGCGTCGACGCGCCGCCGCTCGACGCGCTGGTCGACACCTGGCGCGACGCCGTCGCGCTGTACGAGGACTTCGGGCACGTCTACGAGCTGGCCCGGGTCCGGGCCACGCTGGCCGGGATCCTGCGGGCGTCCGGCGACCTGGCCGGCGCGCGCGAGCTCGCTGACCAGGCGCGGGAGGTCGCGCACCGGCTCGGCGCGCAGCCGCTGCTCGACGAGCTCCGGGCGCTCGGCACCACGCCGGTCCGCGAGGAGCACGGCTCCGACACGCTCACGCCGCGCGAGAGCGAGATCCTCGCGCTGGTGGCCGAGGGCCGCAGCAACGGCGAGATCGCCAAGCTGCTGTTCATCAGCACCAAGACCGTCTCCGTGCACGTCTCGAACATCCTCGGCAAGCTCGACGCGGCCGGCCGGACCGAGGCGGCCGCGATCGCCCGGCGGCGCGGCCTCATCGGCTGAGACCGCGGTATACGCAGTTGGTCGATGGGTACATGATTCGACACACCCAGTACCTCGACTCTTGGAGGACGCATGACCGACGAGCTCAACGACGACGACATGACCACCACCCCGCCTGCGGGTGACCCGGTCACCGGAGGCGACGCCGACGGCACCGACGGTGACGGCACCGACGGCGACAGCCACGACAGCGACGGCACGGACGGTGACTCCACCGACGGTGACGGCAGCGACAGCGACGGCACCGACGGCTGAGTGAGCGCACTCGACCTGCTCAGCGGTGACGCCCAGACCTTCCTCGGCAAGGTCTGGGCGTCCCGTGTGCACCTGCACCGGACGGCCCCGGACGCCCTGGTCGGCCTGCTGTCGCTCGACGACGCCGACCACCTGCTGACGTCCACGGCGATCCGTACGCCGGCCATCCGGATGGCCAAGGACGGCGCGGTGCTGCCGGAGTCGACGTACACCCGCAGCGCGACGCTCGCGAACAAGCCGCTCACCGGCCTCGTCGACGCGCGCAAGGCGCTCGAGCTGTTCGCCGACGGTGCGACCGTCGTGTTCCAGGGCCTCCAGCGCTACTGGCCGCCGCTGACCCGCCTCGTCGCCGAGCTCGAGCTCGAGCTCGGCCACCCCTGCCAGGCCAACGCCTACCTCACGCCGCCCGGGTCGCAGGGCTTCGCCGTGCACTCGGACAGCCACGACGTGTTCGTGTTCCAGACCGCCGGGTCGAAGCTGTGGGAGGTGCACGGCCAGGACGGCCCCGAGGAGGTGCTCCTCGAGCCCGGCCTCTCGATGTACCTCCCGACCGGCACCCCGCACGCCGCTCGCGCGCAGGAGACGGTGTCGCTGCACGTCACGCTCGGCATCAACCAGCTCACGTGGGGCGGCCTGCTCGAGCGGACCGTCGTCCCGCTGCTGCCCGACGAGCACCTGCCGGCCGGCTTCCTCGACGACCCCGCTGCGCTCACCGCCGAGCTGGCCGACCGGCTGGAGCGGCTCGCCGACGACGTACGCCGCATCGACACCCGCGGGGCGGTCGAGGCGGAGATCCGCCGCTTCCTGACCTCGCGGCCGCCGCGGCTGTCCGGTGGCCTCCACGACGTGCTCGCCGAGGTCACCGGGACCACGTCCCTGCGCCGCCGCCCCGGGCACCCCTGCGTGCTTCTCGACCGCGGCGAGCAGGTGGAGGTCCTGCTCGGGGACCGCTCGATCACCGTGCCCGCGTGGATCCGGCCGGCGCTCGACGACATCCGTGCCCGCGCTGAGCTCACGCCGGCGGACCTGCCACTCGACGCGAAGAGCAACGTGGTGCTGTGCCGCAGGCTGGTCCGCGAAGGGCTCCTGGAGATCGTGTGACCTTCCGGTGTGCTGCCGAGAGCGTGCTGCGGGACGAGTCGCTCGCCGGCACCGCGACCCACGTGCGGACCTGGCTGCTCATCGAGCACGTCGGACCGTGGGGCAACGACGCGCTGCTCGACGCCCGGCTGCCCGAGGGTCTCGGCGCGGCGCTCACCCAGCAGGCCAAGGCCCACCGCGCCAAGATCCTGCTGGTCCGCCGGTTCAGCTCGAAGCCCGACGGCGTCGGCACCCGTGTGTTCGCGGCGCACGCCGATCCCGTGCGACCGCGCGTGGAGAGCGGGGTGCTGTCCGACGTGCGCGAGGTGCTCGACCTCGACCTGGCCGCGCTCCGCGAGGGCGGCAGCAGCGGGCTCTCGCCGTACGACCGCCCGGTGTTCTGCGTGTGCACCAACGGCCGCCACGACGTCTGCTGCGCCGAGCGCGGCCGGCCGGTCGCACAGGCGTTGGACCGGGCGCACCCCGAGGAGACCTGGGAGGTCTCGCACATCGGCGGCGACCGGTTCGCGGCGAACATGGTCGTGCTCCCGCACGGGCTCTACTACGGGCGCCTCGACCCGGCGTCGGCGATCGCGGTCGCCGGATCCCACCTGGCCGGCGAGCTCGACCTCGACCACCTGCGCGGCAGCGCGGCGCAGCCGATGGCGGTCCAGGCGGCGGAGATCCACCTGCGCCGCGAGCTCGGCGCGACCCGGATCGACGACGTCGTGCTCCGTGAGCGCGTGCTCGACGGCGACTTCACGTCGGCGTCGTTCGCGGTGGCCGGCGGCACGTACGCCGTCGTCGTCCGCACCATCAAGGACGCGCGGACGGCGTCCCGGCTCACCTGCAAGGCGGCGAAGGACAACCCGATCCCGCGGCACGAGATCGTCAAGGTCGTCCGGCGTTCGTAGGTCGTTCGTAGAGAATGTCGGCCGTGGCCGACGACATCGCGTTCTTCACCCACCAGGGCGACACCCTGGTCCCCACCCCGCTCGCGTGCAGCATGTGGAGCGACGACCAGATGCACGGCGTCGCCCTCAGCGGCGCGCTCGCCCGGGCCGCCGAGGCGTGCCTGGCGACCGCCGGGCGGACCGACCTGCGCCCGGCGCGGTGGACGGTCGACCTGTTCAAGCCGGCCCGAATGATCCCGTGCTCGTTCGCGACCGAGGTCGTGCGCGAGGGCTCGCGGATCTGCCTGGTCGACGTGACGATGACGCAGGAGGGCCGTCGCGTGGCGCGCGCGTCCGCGACGTTCCTCAAGCCGACCGAGTCCGCGCCGGGTGAGGTCTGGACGCCCCTGGAGCACCCCGAGCCGCCGCCCCTGGACGTCGCGCCGCCGACCGACCAGCCACGGGTGCCGTTCTTCCGCTCCGAGGTCGGCTGGTCGCAGAACTTCACCGAGCACCAGAACGCCGACCGCAAGGCGTCGTGGAACAGCGGCATCCCGGTCGTGGCCGACGAGCCGTTCACCGGTTTCCAGGCGGCCGCTGCCGCCGCGGACGGCGGCAGCATGGTCACCAACTGGGGCGCGAACGGCGTCGAGTACATCAACACCGACATCGCGATGACCCTCGCCCGCGAGCCCGTCGGCGTCGAGATCGGCCTGGAGGCGACCGACCGCGTCGAGCGCGACGGCATCGCGGTCGGCACCGCCACGATGTTCGACCGCGAGGGTCCGCTCGGCACCGTGATCGTCGCCGCCCTGGCCAACGCCCGCCGGACCGTGAACTTCGCCCAGGTCGAGTACACCGACGACGGCGAGCGCCGTACGGTCGAGCAGTAGCGGGGTCGGTGGCTCGGCTGCGCCGAGGACCGTCGAGAGACGCGAAACGGCCCCTGTGAGGGCGATCTCGGGGCCGTTTGGCGTCTCTCGACGGTCGATCAGCCCGCCAGGTAGGCCAGCACGCCCTCGCCGCCGTCCCAGCGGCCGGTCAGCGTCGGGCCGGTGGGTACGGCGGCGCCCACGACGTGCACGACCACCAGCTCGCCCGGCTCGCCGCCACTGCCGGCGACGGTCACCGACGGCGCCCGGGTGACCTTCGCGCCGTCGACCTCGAAGTACTCCTCCGCCTCGGTGCCGGCCTCGGTGATCGTGCGCGTCAGCTCGGCGACGAAGACCGGGTCCGCGGCGGCGTCGTACACCCACCGGGTGCCGAGGACCTCGTGCTCCATCGTGCCGACCAGCGCGTCCTCGGCGCCCTCGAGTGGCGCGCCACGGTAGGTCAGCGGGACGTGGACCGTCACCGCGCCGTCCGCGCTGCGCAGCAGGATCCCCTCCATCCCGACCTCGCCGTCGGGGTCGTCGAGCCGGAAGCCCCCGACCCGCTCCAGCGCGGGCAGCGCCTCCGCCCACGGCTGGCTCGGCAGCCACGCCTCGATCAGCTCGAGCTTGCTGGGGACGATGGTCGCGTCGTGGAGGAGAGCCATGGAACGAGCCTAGAGGCGCCGGGGGATGGTCAGCCGAACGCCGCCAGCACGTGCTTGTGCAGGTCGGGGTAGCGCATCAGGTGCGCCCCGCCGTTGATGTCGAGCACCTCGCCGGTCACCCACTGCGCCTTGGCCAGGTACACCGCGGCCTCCGCGATCTCCTCGGGAGTGCCCGAGCGGCCGAGGGGCGTGTTCTCGAGATAGTCGGCCTCGATGCCGGGGATCTCCATCGCGGGCTGCGTCAGCGGCGTGACCACCAGCCCGGGCGCGATCGCGTTCACGCGGATGCCCCGCGGGCCGAGCTCGAGCGCGCCGACCTCGGTGAGCATCGAGAGGCCCGCCTTTGAGGCGCAGTACGGCGCCAGCCCGCCGCCCGGCTGCCGCCCGTTCAGCGACGACAGCGAGATGATCGAGCCACCCGCCGACAGTCGCTGGCCGGCGTGCTTCATCACGATGAACGCGCCGGTGAGGCAGACGTCGACCACGCGGCGCCACTCGTCCACGGCGAGCTCGGTGATCTGGCCGAGCGTCGAGACCCCGGCGCTGTTCACCACGCAGTCCAGCCGCCCGTGCGAGGCGAGGACCCCGTCGAGGAGCGCCGCGACCGAGTCCTCGTCGGTCACGTCGGTCGCCGGCAGGTCGGCCACGACCACCCGCCAGCCGTCGTTCTCGAACGCCGTCGCGATCGCGGCGCCGATCCCCGATGCCCCGCCGACCACGACCGCTACTGGCTCACCCATCCGAAACCTCCCAAGGATCTAGTTGACGCGTGTCAACTTAGGGCCTACGGTCCCGAAATAGAACAAGTTACAGAAACAGGAGGATCGGGTGTCGAAGCCGACCACCGCCGTCATCGGGGCGGGCATCAGCGGACTCACGTCCAGCAAGATGCTCAGCGACTACGGCATCCCGTACACCACGTTCGAGTCCTCCGACCGGATCGGCGGCAACTGGGCGTTCGGCAACCCGAACGGGCACAGCAGTGCCTACCGGTCGCTGCACATCGACACCTCCAAGCACCGGCTGTCGTTCCGCGACTACCCGATGCCCGAGGAGTACCCCGACTTCCCGCACCACACCCAGATCAAGGCCTACCTCGACGGGTACGCCGAGGCGTTCGGGCTGCGGGAGAACATCGAGTTCCAGAACGGCGTCGTGCACGCCGAGCGGCTTCCAGGTGGTGGCTGGGAGATCCTCGACCAGGCCGGCGACACCCGCCGGTTCGACCTGCTGGTGGTCGGCAACGGACACCACTGGGACCCGCGGTTCGCGGACTTCCCGGGCGAGTTCACCGGCGTCTCGATCCACTCGCACCACTACATCGACCCGAAGGACCCGCTGGACTTCACCGGCAAGCGGATCCTGATCGTCGGCATCGGCAACAGCGCCGCCGACATCGCCGTCGAGCTCTCGTCGAAGTCGCTGCAGAACGAGGTCACGCTCTCGACCCGCTCGAGCGCCTGGATCGTGCCGAAGTACACCTACGGCCTCCCGGCCGACAAGTACTTCGTGACCTCACCGCACATCCCGCTGAAGTGGCAGCGCTGGATGATCCAGAAGATGCAGTTCATGACCGGCTCCAACCCCGAGCTGTACGGCCTGCCGAAGCCCAACCACAAGTTCTTCGAGGCACACCCGACCCAGTCGGTCGAGCTGCCGCTCCGCCTCGGCTCGGGTGACATCACGCCCAAGGGCAACGTGTCCCGGCTCGACGGCGAGACCGTGCACTTCGAGGACGGCACCAGCTCGGACTTCGACGTGATCGTCTACGCCACCGGCTACAACATCACGTTCCCGTTCTTCGACCCCGAGTTCATCAGCGCACCGGACAACCGGATCGACCTGTACAAGCGGATGTTCAAGCCCGGCATCGACGACCTCGTGTTCGTCGGCTTCGCCCAGGCGACCCCGACGCTGTTCCCGTTCGTCGAGGCCCAGGCCCGCCTGGTCGGGGCGTACGCCGCCGGCCACTACCGGCTGCCGTCGGTCGCCGAGATGGAGCGGGTCATCGCGGCCGACCAGCAGCTCTACACCGGCCACGTGCTGGACCGGCCGCGGCACACCCAGCAGCTCGACTACTTCATCTACGAGCACGACATGCGCACCCGCGAGATCCCGACCGGTCGCGCCCGGGCGCTGGCCGAGGGCGCGCCGGTGCTGGCGGGCCGGGCCTGATGGCCGGGGGCGCCACGAAGGGCGACGAGCGGCGTACGGCGCTGCTCGCCGCCCTCGACCACCAGCTGCGGGACAACTCGCTCGACGAGATCAACATCGCCGACATCTCGCGGCGCGCGGGCGTGACCCGGTCGGCGTTCTACTTCTACTTCGAGAACAAGGCCGCGGCCGTCGGCGCGCTGATGACCGACATGTACGACGAGAGCTGGGACGCCGCCGACCTCCTCGGTGGTGACGGCTCGATGCACGACCGCATCGAGGCCTCGATCCGCACGATCATGGCGGGCTGGGGCCAGCGCACCCACCTGTGGCGGGCGCTGCTCGACGCCCGCGCGGCGAGCACCGCCGTGCGCGACCAGTACGCGTCCTTCCTCGACTCGTTCGTCGGCGTGGTCGCCGACGTGATCGAGGCGGAGCGCGCGGCCGGCGTGGCGCCGGACGGCGTCGACGCGCGCGCGATCGCGCGGGCCCTGCTCGACCTCAACGACCGCACCCTCGAGCGCATCGTCCGCGCTCCGGAGGGGATCGACCTGGCGCCGCACGTCGATGCGGTGGTGCACATCTGGCTGACCGCGATCTATGGGAGCGACTCGTGAAGGCTGAAGCAATGAAGTATGGCGACATCACCTTCACCTCCGGCGGCACGGAGTGCCACGCCTGGCACTTCACCGGCGAGGGCGACGCGCTCGCCAGCGAGGCCGGCCGCCCGGTCGTGGTGATGGCCCATGGCCTGGCCGGCACCAAGGACTCCGGGCTGCAGCCGTTCGCCGAGGCGCTGGCCGCGGCCGGCCTGGACGTGCTCGCGTTCGACTACCGCGGCTTCGGCCTCAGCGGTGGCACGCCGCGGCAGACCGTGTCGCTGGCCGACCAGGTCGACGACTACCGCGCCGCGATGACGGCCGCGGCCCGGCTGCCCGGCGTCGACCCGCAGCGCCTCGTGCTCTGGGGCGTCTCCCTCGCCGGCGGCCACGTGCTCGCCGCGGGCGCGCACCGCGACGACGTCGCGGCCGTGGTCTCGGTGACGCCGCTCGTCGACGGCATGGCCGCGGGCCGCCACGCCCTGCAGCACCACAAGCCGTCCGCGATGGCGAGGTCGACCGCGCTGGGCATCGCGTCCAAGGTCGGGAAGACCCGGATGATGCCGGTCGTCGCCCGCCCCGGCGAGCTCGGCGCGCTCACCCTCGAGGGCTGCCTCGAGTCCTACCTCGCGATCGCCGGCCCCTCGTGGCGCAACGAGATCGACGCGGCCGTCGGCCTCGAGCTCGGCAACCACCGGCCCGGCAAGCAGGCCAAGCACCTGCGCGCGCCGCTGCTCGTGCAGATCGCCGACTTCGACCGCAGCGCCCCGCCGCAGGCAGCCGCCAAGGCGGCGTTCGCCGGCCGGGCGCAGGTGCGGCACTACCCGTGCGACCACTTCGACGTGTACGCCGGCGCCGAGTGGCACGACGCCGTCGTACGCCACCAGGTGCAGTTCCTGACCCGCGTGCTCACGCCGAGCTGACGTCACGACGAGCAGGATCGGGCGCTATTGACGCGTTTTCAATAGGAGGCGTAGCGTCGGTGACGTGACGACCCTGGACGACGTCGACCAGCTGACCGCGCAACGCTTCAAGCGGATGAGCCCGGGCAACCAGGGCAAGCTGCCGCCGGTCGACACCACGGGTCTGCCCGACGGACCGAAGTGGCCGGTGCTGATCCAGACCGCCGGCCTGCTGCGCTTCCGGCACCGGTTCCACCCCTACATGCACCGCACGTACGGCGACGTCTTCACCGTCCGCATCGCGCCGGGTGGCCGGCCGCTGGTGTTCTTCACCCGTCCCGAGCACGCGAAGGAGATCTTCGCGGGCGACCCCGAGGTCTTCCACGCGGGCAAGGCGAACGGCATCCTCGGCCCGATCATGGGCGAGCACTCGCTGCTGCTGCAGGACTCCACCGAGCACAAGCGGGCCCGCAAGCTGCTGATGCCGGCGTTCAACGGGCACGCGCTGCGGGAGTACCAGGCGCTGGTCACCGAGGTCGCGCGGGCCGAGGTCGCGACCTGGCGGCCCGGGGAGGAGTTCCGCTCGCTCGACCGGATGAACCGGCTCACGCTCGAGGTGATCCTGCGCGTGGTCTTCGGCGTCACCGATGAGCAGCGCCTCGCCGAGCTGCGCCCGCGGGTCAACAAGACCGTGAACATCAGCCCCGCGATCCTGCTCGGCTGGGGCTACCCCCGGTTGCAGAAGTACGGCCCCTGGAAGAAGACCGTCGACAACCAGCACGAGCTGGACCGACTGATGTACGCCGAGATCCGCGAGCGCCGTACCGCCCCCGACCTCGCCGACCGCACCGACGTGCTCTCCCGGCTGATCGTCCAGGGGGACGGGGCCGACGCCCTCGACGACACCGAGCTGCGCGACCAGCTCGTCACCCTGCTGCTGGCCGGGCACGAGACCACCGCGACCGCGCTCGCGTGGGCGCTCTACGAGGCGGGCCGCGACCCCGAGCTGCTGGCGCGCTGCCGGCGCGCCGCCGAGGAGGGCGACGACGACTTCCTCGACGCGGTGATGAAGGAGTCGATGCGGCTGCACCCCGTGATCCCGATGGTGGTGCGGACGCTCATGAAGCCCGCCACGATCGGCGGCTACGACCTGCCCGCCGGGACCACCGTCGGGCCGTCGATCATCATCGCCCACAGCCGTGAGGACAACCACGAGGACCCGGAGGCGTTCCGACCCGAGCGGTTCCTCGGGCACAACCCGCCCACGGGCACGTGGATCCCCTTCGGCGGCGGGGTCCGCCGCTGCATCGGCGCCGGGTTCGCCCAGATGGAGGGCGTGGCCGTGCTGCGCGAGGTATTCGCGGCGTACGACGTCACCGCGGCCGGCGCCGACGAGCCCAAGGTCCGCAACATCACGAGCGTCCCGCGCCACGGTGCGCGGATCCGGGTGACCGCGCGGTAGAACTCGATTTCGCGGAGGCCCCTCGCCCTGCCACCATCCTCCTTTGTGATCGAACGGCTCCGCGCGCTGCGCATGGACACCACGCCCCTGCGCACGTCCCCGGACTTCCGCCTGCTGTTCCTCGCCGGCTCGGTCTTCTACTTCGGCGCGATGGTCAGCTACGTCGCCATCCCGTACCAGATCTACACGCTCACCGACTCGAACTTCGCGGTCGGCGCGATCGGCCTGGTCGAGCTCGCGCCGATCCTGGTGTTCGGGTTGTACGGCGGTGCGCTGGCCGACCACGTCGACCGGCGCAAGCTGCTGATCTACACCGGGCTCGGGCAGGCGGTCTTCACCGCGGTGCTCGCGGTCAACGCGTTCCGCGACGACCCGGACGTCTGGGTGATCTTCGTGGTCGCCGTGGCGCTCACGTCCTGCTCGGCGCTGCAGCGGCCGTCGCGTGAGGCGCTGCTCCCGCGCACCGTGAAGCACGACCAGCTGCCGGCGGCGAACGCCCTGTCCAGCTTCGGCATCCAGATCGGCCTGTTCCTGGGTCCGGCCGCCGGTGGCCTGCTGGTCGCCTACGTCGGCATCGGCTGGTGCTTCCTCGTCGACGTCGTCGGCCTGATCATCGCCTCGCTGCTGTACGTGCGGATGCGGTCGTACCCGCACCGCGAGGAGACCACCCCGCCCAGCCTGGCCGGCATCAAGGAGGGCATGGTCTACGCGTTCCGGCGCCGCGACCTGCTCGGCACCTACTTCGTCGACATCGCCGCGATGCTGATGGCGATGCCGGTGGTGCTGTTCCCGGCCTTGGTCGAGGACGTCTTCGAGCGCCCCGAGCTGCTCGGCCTGCTCTACACCGCCGAGGTCGTCGGCGCGATGGTCGCGACCGCGCTCAGCGGCTGGACCCGGCGCGTCCACCACCACGGTCGCGCGATCGTCATCGCCGCCGCCGTCTACGGCGCGATGATCGCCTGCGCCGGCCTGATGCCGTCGATCTGGCTGGTGGGGCTGTTCCTCGCGTTCGCCGGCGCCGCCGACATGATCTCCGGCATCTTCCGCGGCACCGTCTGGAGCCAGACCATCCCCGAGTCGATGCGCGGCCGCCTGGCCGGCATCGAGATGCTGTCGTACTCCGTCGGCCCGCTCGGCGGCCAGGTCCGCGCCGGCGTCACCGCCGACCTCTGGTCGGTCCGCGGCGCCTTCGTCTCCGGCGGCCTCGCCTGCGTCGCCGCCGTCGGCGCGACCGCCGCGATCCTGCACGACTTCTGGTCGTACGACGCCCGCACCGACGAGTACGCCGTCGCGGAGCGTGCTGTTCGTGAGGCGGCCGGCGAGGCCTGAGCCGAACCGGGCGACGCAGCGCGACAATCTCGGGATGCATCTCGAGTCGAGACTGATCGGACCGGCAGCGCTGCTGCTCCTGCTGGCCGCCTGTGCCGGTGGCGATGGAGGCGATGGCGCCGACGTGACCGAGCACGAGATCGTGTACACCAGCGCGAGCGACCAGCAGCACGCCGACCTGTGGCTCGTCGGGGCCGACGGCGCCGACCCGGCCCGGCTCACCGATGCCGAGGGGGTGGAGCTCATGCCCACTTGGTCGCCCGACGGCGAGCGGGTGGCGTACGTCTCCGGAGCGGCCTGGGACAGCCCGACGGACCTGTACGTCCTGGACGTCGACGGCGGTGAGTCCGAGCAGCTGACGAGCACCCCCGACCGATGTGAGTCCCAGCCGACCTGGACGCCGGACGGCGAGGAGCTGGTCTACGTCAGCGGCAGCTGCGACGCCGGGCCCGACGGCGTCTTCGCGATCGGTCTCGACGGCGGCGAGGAACGTGAGCTCGTCGCCGGGGCGTCGTGGCCCGACATCGGGCCGGACGGTCGGCTGCTCTACTCGGCACCGGTGCCCGGGAAGCCGTGGTACGTCCAGCGTCTCTGGGTCAGTGAGCCGGACGGCACCGGCGCACGGGACGTGACTCCGCCCGGGATGGCGTCTGCGTCGGAGGCGACCTGGTCGCCGGACGGGGGCCGGATCGCCTTCGTCGTACCGGCCGGTGACCCCGCGGCGGACGAGCCGGCGGAATGGAACGAGGAGATCTACGTCATGGACGCCGACGGGAGCGACGTCCGCCGGCTGACGACCACGCCCGGCAACGACCACTGGCCTCCGTCGTGGTCCCCGGACGGCCGGCTTCTCGTCTACGGCGCCGATGGCGACCCGGCCTCAGGGGAGCTGGCGACCGTCGACCTCGAGACGCTCGAGGTCACCCCGTTGACCGACGACGACGCCCAGGACGCCTTTCCGTCCTGGCGTCCGCGGTGAGCGCGACGGACCTCAGCCCGCGTCGAGAACCCGCGCCAGGAACCGCTGCGTCCGCTCCTCGCGCGGATCGGTGAGCACCTCGGCGCCACCCCGCTCGGCGACGACGCCCTCGTCGAGGAACAGCACCTGGTCGGCGACGTCGCGGGCGAAGCGGACCTCGTGGGTGACGATCACGAGCGTCCAGTTCTCCGCGGCGAGGTCGCGGATCACGGCGAGCACCTCGCCGACGAGCTCGGGGTCGAGGGCCGAGGTCGGCTCGTCGAGCAGCAGCACCTCGGGGCGCAGCGCGAGGGCGCGGGCGATGCCGACGCGCTGCTGCTGGCCACCGGAGAGCTGGGAGGGGTAGGCGTCCTCGCGGCCTTGGAGCCCGACCTGCTCGAGGAGCGATCGGGCCTCGGCGACGGCCTCGTCGACCGAGCGCCCCTGCACCTGCACCGGTCCCTCGATCAGGTTGCCGAGGACGGTCTTGTGTGGGAACAGGTTGTGCGCCTGGAAGACCATCCCGCTCTTCGAGCGCAGCGTCTTGACCGCCCGCTTGTCGGGCCGGGTCGCGAAGTCGATGGAGGCGTCACTGATCCGGACCACCCCGGCGTCCGGGGTCTCCAGGACGTTCATCGAGCGCAGCACCGTGGTCTTGCCGGAGCCGGAGGGGCCGAGCAGCGCGGTCACCGTGCCCGACTCGGCGCGGAAGTCCACGCCCTTCAGGACGTGGTGGTCGCCGAAGGACTTCGTCAGCCCGTGCACCTCGATCAGGTCGGTCATGTCGCGTACCTGCTCAGTCGTCGTTCGAGGGGCCCCTGCGCCAGGCTGACGAGGTAGCAGACCACCCAGAAGTAGAGGGCGGCCATCACGTAGAGCGGCAGGTACTCGGTCGTGGCCGCGGCGGTCACCTGCGCCTCCCGGAAGAGCTCGGGCACCAGCACGAGCGACGCGAGCGCGGTGTCCTTGATCAGCGAGAGCAGGGTGTTGCCGAGCGGGGGCACGGCGATGCGCGCCGCCTGGGGCAGCACGATGCGCCGCATCGACTGCCAGTAGTCCATGCCGATCACGGTCGCCGCCTCGAACTGACCCCGGGGCACGGAGAGGATCGAGCCGCGCACCACCTCGGCGGCGTAGCCGCCGACGTTGAGGCTCAGGGCCACGGTCGCGGCGACGAAGGGCTCGAGGTCGATCCCGATCTCCGGCAGCGCGAAGAAGACGATGAACAGCTGCACGATCAGCGGCGTCCCGCGGATGATCGAGATGTAGGTGCGTGCGATCCAGTCGAGCACCCGGATCGACGACAGGCGGGCGAGCGCCGCGCCCACCGCCAGCACCATGCCGATGGCGAAGCTGACGATCGTCAGCGGGATGTTGCCCTTGACCAGGCCGACGAACATCGGCCACGCGGTGTCCTTGACGACCTCCCAGGTCGTGCGTGAGTCGGACGCCTCGACGTCGACGTCCGTCGAACCTCCCTCGACGGTGACGTCGGCGCCGAAGTACTCCTCGGAGATCTCGGCCAGCGTGCCGTCCTCGGTGAGCGCGGCGATCGCGTCGTCGGCCTCCTGCTGCAGCTCCCGGTCGCCCTGCCGGAAGGTCAGCGCCTGCTCGAGCACCTCGTCCCCGGCGTTGCCGGCGATCTTCACCTGGTCGTTGCCGGACGTCGCGAGGTAGTCGAGCACCGCGATCTTGTCGTTGACGATCGCATCGACGCGTCCCTGGACCACCAGCTCGACCCCGGGTGCGAAGTCCTGGACGTACTGCACGTCCGCGCCGGCGTCCTTCGCGACCTGTGCCCAGTTGCTGCTGGCCGTCTGCGCCGTCGTCCGCCCCTCCAGGTCGTCGAGGGACGTGATGTCGTCGGTGTCCTTCGCGGTGACGATGACGCCGTTCGAGTAGGTGTACGGCGTGCTGAACAGGTAGCGCGCCTCGCGCTCGCCGGTGACCGTCACCTGGTTGGCGATGACGTCGATGCGGTTCGAGTCGAGCGCCGGGAACAGCGAGTCGAACGGCGCCTCGACGAACTGGACGTCCCACCCGGCCTCCTCGCCGACCGCCTCCATCACCTCGACGTCGAAGCCGGTGAGCTCGTTGGTCTCCGGGTCGCGGTAAGAGAACGGCGGGTACACACCCTCGGTCCCGACCCGCACCACGCGCGGCGCGGCGTCCTCGTCGGCCGCCGCCGGCGCCCCGATCGAGAGGAGTCCGCCGAGCAGGGCGAGCAGCACGAGCAGACGGGGCACCCGGATCGAGTACCCCACGTCCGCGGCCCCCAACCGCCCTAGGAGCGGATCGCTGCCCACGCCAGGCAGGCTAGCGCTCCCGTCGAGGTGACCGTCCGGACGACGTTCCAGCGCACCCACGAGGTCTCGAAGTCGGCGCGAGAGCCGCCCGCCGCCAGCGCGTCGTTCAGCGGGACGTTGGCGGCGCCGGTGACGGCGACGGTGCCGAGCGCGAGCACCAGCCCGGCGACCGCCCAGCCCCGGGCCGATCCCGACGTGGTCGCGACGGCCGCCGCCGCGAGCGCCGGGGCGCCGAGGAACGTCAGCATGAAGACCGGGTTCACGATCGCGACGTTCACGTGGTTCATGGTCGTTACGAAGGTCTTGTCGTCGGCCCGGGCCAGGCCGGGCATCACGCCGGACGCCCAGGCGTAGTAGGTGCCGGCCTGGAGGCCGGTGGCGACGGTGGCGGCGAGCAGGACGGGCGCCCGGAGCGTCTCGAGGATCTCGTTCATGGGTCCAGCACACCGGCCCGGAGCGAGACGATCCATCGCGCGAGAGCGCACTTCCATACGCGATCGTCCAGCCCTAGCCTGGGGCGATGGACGGACTCGCCGGACTGCTCGACGGCCCCCGCGCCCGGGGCGCGTTCCTGCTGCGCTGCCAGATGGACCCGCCCTGGTCGGTCCACCTCCGAGACGAGTCCCCGCTGACCGTCACCGCGATGGTGCGCGGCCACGCGTGGGCGGTGCCCGACGAGGGCGAGCCGTTCCTCATCCGGGCCGGTGACGTCGTGGTCTCGCTCGGACCGGACCACTGGACCGTGGCCGACGAGCGGACGACACCGCCGCAGGCGGTGATCCACCCCGGACAGGTCTGCACCACGCCCGACGGCCACCCGCTCGCTGAGGAGATGCACCAGGGGGTCCGCAGCTGGGGCAACAGCGCGGTCGGCGAGACCCTGATGCTGGTCGGCGCCTACGGCATGGAGGGCGAGGTCAGCCGCCGGCTGCTGCGCGCGCTGCCGCGCTTCGTCGTGCTCACCCAGGACGAGCTCGGCTCGCCGCTCGTGCCGCTGCTCGCCGACGAGATCGGCAAGGACGCGCCCGGCCAGGAGGCGGTGCTCGACCGGCTCCTCGACTTGCTGCTGATCGCGGTGCTGCGCGCCTGGTTCGCCCGGCCCGAGGCAGACCCGCCGGCGTGGTACCTCGGCCAGTCCGACCCGGTCGTCGGCCCCGCGCTCCGGCTGCTCCAGCACCACCCCGAGCACCCGTGGACGGTCGCCGAGCTGGCGGCCGCCGGTGGCGTCTCGCGGGCGGCGTTCGCGCGCCGGTTCACCGACGTCGTGGGCGAGCCGCCGATGACGTTCCTGACCGGCTGGCGGCTGGCGCTGGCCGCCGACCTGCTCCGCGAGCCCGGCGCCACGCTGTCGGCGGTCGCGCGCCAGGTCGGCTACTCCACGCCGTTCGCGCTCAGCACCGCGTTCAAGCGGGCGTACGGCATCAGCCCGAAAGAACATCGGAACCTCCTGCACGACCCGGCCCGTCGTACGGGTGAGGAGGTCGGATGAGGGACGACGAGTTCGGTGAGTACGTCGCCGCGCGCTGGTCACGACTGGTGCGCGCGGCGGTGCTGCTCGGGTGCACGCCGCACGAGGCGGAGGACGTCGTGCAGACGGCGCTGACCCGCTGCCTCGTGAAGTGGTCGAAGGTGCAGCGCGCCGACGACCGCGACGCGTACGTGCACCGGATCCTCGTCAACACCTTCATCGACCAGCGCCGCCGGATGTGGCGCCGGGAGGTGCCGACCGAGCAGCTGCCCGACACCGCGCTGGCCGACGTGGCCACGGCCACCGTGGACGCCGTCGGCCTCGACCGGGCGCTCGCCGCGCTCGGGCGCGACCAGCGGATCGCGGTCGTCCTGCGCTACTACCTCGACCTCACCGAGGTGCAGATGGCGTCCGTCCTCGGCGTCGCACCCGGCACCGTGAAGAGCCGGCTCTCCCGTGCCCTCACCGCCCTCGGCGCCGACTCGAACCTCAACCCACAGGAGATCCCGTGGACGACCTGAATACCCTGCTGGAGGAGCGGGTCGCTGACCTCCCCGTCGGCGCGCCCCCGATCGACGCCATGCGCGCGGCCGTGCGCCGCCGTCGCAGCCGGATGACGGTCCTCGGCGCCGCGGCCGCGGTCGTCGTGGTCACCGCGGGCGTCGTCGCGCTGGACGCGTTCGACAGCACCCCGGACCCGAAGCCGCCGGTCGCGTCCGACCCGCCTGTCGCCACCGACGCGCCGCCGGCCGGGTACCGGTACGTCGGCATCGGCAACGCGGTCATCGCGGTCCCCGAGGACTGGGGCACCAACGACACCGAGTGCGGCACCCCGATGAGCGACACGGTGGTGATCGACCAGGGCGTCATCTGCATGGCTCTGATCCCGCGACCGGCGAGCGTCGAAAGCGTCGAGATCGCGGCCAGCCGGATCATGCCGCCCGGCGCGGAGACCTGGTCGACGTTCGAGCTCGATGGGCAGCCCGCGCTGCGGTCGCCGGTGAAGCAGTCCAGGGCGTCGGTGTTCATTCCCGGCCTGCGCGCCCTGTTCACCGCCGAGTCCTCGTCGGCCGACGCCGACGCGACCGTCGAACGACTGCTGGACGGCATCACGATCCTCCAGGGCCACACCACCGTGCCCGGCTACGCCCTCCTCGAGCGGGACGCCTACCTCGCGCAGCTCCAGGAGCTCGGGCTGGCTGCCGAGGTCGTCGTCGAGGACCGCAAGGTCGGCAAGGGCTTCGTGCTCGCGACCGACCCGGCGGTCGGCTCGGTCGTGAGCCCGGGCGACACCATCACGGTGACCGTCAGCGGGTAGCGAGCCACTCCTCCCAGCTCGGACCGCGCAGCAGCGCGCCCGGGCCGGGGACCATCGCACCGGCCGCCAGGCTGGCGGGCGCCTCGGCGGCCTCGACCTTCACGTCCGACCCGGAGATCTCGACGAGGCGGCGGACCTGCTCGACCAGGTTCTCCACCTTCGGCCCGCCGAGGTCGACGTCGCCTGCGCTGTCGCTGGTGGCGAGGGTCAGCAGCAGCGAGACGATCTCGCGGGTGTCGACCGGCTGGGTCGGCACGTCGATGATGTGCGCGACGCCGTCCTGGGTGTTCCACTCCAGCATCTGGCTCGCGAAGTCGTGGAACTGCGTCGCGCGCAGCACGACCACCCCCGGCGCGACCTCGCGGTAGACGTTCTCCTGCGCGAGCTTCGCGACGTAGTAGTCGTAGTCGGGGCTCTTGTCGACGCCCACGATCGACAGCACGACCGTGCGGCGTACGCCGGCCTCCGCGGCGGCGGTGCCGAGGTTGCGGGCGACGGTGGGGAAGAACTCGCCCGCGGTCTCGAGTGGACCTGCGGTCACGTCGACCACGGTGTCGACGCCGACCAGCGCGTCGCCGACGCCGCCCGGCGCGAGCAGGTCGAAGCCGGTCTCCCGGGCGATCTCGACGACCTCGTGACCCTGGGCGCGGGCGAGCGAAGCGAGCTGCGAGCCGATCCGGCCGGTGGCGCCGGCGATGGCGATCTTCATGGTGTGCTCCTCTGTCGTAAACGTGGATAAGAACTATCCACGATTAGATCACGAACGCGGACACTTGTCATCCACGTATTCGCGTACGATGGGTGATATGAAGATGTCCGGTGGTGTCGAGTGGGCCGTGCACTGCTGCGTCGTGCTCAGCCAGGCCGAGGGACCGGTGCCGACCCAGCGGCTCGCGGAGTACCACGGCATCTCGCGCACCTACCTCGCCAAGCACCTGCAGCAGCTCTCCCGGGCCGGGCTGGTCACCTCGACCGAGGGGCGGGTGGGCGGCTACCTGCTGACGCGAGCAGCAGAGGACATCACGGTGCTCGACGTGATCTTGGCGATCGAGGGGACCGAGCCCGCGTTCCGCTGCACCGAGATCCGGATGAACGGGCCGTTCCCGCCCAGCCCGCAGGCCTGCAAGCGACCGTGCGGGGTCAACCGCGTCATGCAGGCGGCCGAGCAGGCCTGGCGGTCGTCGTTGCGTTCGGTCACGATCGCGGACCTGGCCGCTGGCGTGACCGACGACAACGGACCTCAGACGTTCGACCGTGTCCGGGAGTGGCTGGCTACCTGACGGCTAGCGTCGCACGCGCAACGGCATGCTCGCCCGGGACTTGTTCCCGGCCGCGTCGTGGGCGGTGACGACGACCCGGTAGCGACCGGGCTCCACGCGCGCCCCACCGTCCGTGCCGCCGCGCCAGCGCTGCTCCAGCACGCCAGGTCCGCCAGCACGAGCCTCGAAAGTGCGGACCGTTGCGCCGCGCTCGAGGATCCGGAAGGTCGCCGACACCGTCTCGTCCACGCGGAACCTGAGAGCCAGCGCTCGGCCCTGGCTGAGGTCGAACGACAACCGCGCAGGACCGGCGGCCCGCAGCACCGGCGCTCGGGTGTCGAGCACGGTGATGAGGTCGGGCCCGGCCGGTGTGGCCTCGACGTTTCCGGCACGGTCGGTGGCGATCGTGTGGAAGCGGTAGGTGCCGTCGAGGTCGCCGGTGTAGGTGAACTCACCGTCCTGGGCGGCGGAGTCGGTGGCGACCTTGGTGTACGTCGTCTCGCCGGGTGCCTGGACGTAGAGGTCGACGGAGGCGATGCCGGAGGTCGCGTCGGTCGCGTCGTAGGTGATCGTCCAGGTGCGCGCACTGCCGAGGCTCGGCCCGGTGGCCTGCGAGGAGGGCGTCACGGTGTCGAGCACGGTGGTGACGTCCGCGCCGGCGGGAGTGGCCTCGACGTTTACGGCACGGTCGGTGGCGATCGTGTGGAAGCGGTAGGTGCCGTCGAGGTCGCCGGTGTAGGTGAACTCACCGTCCTGGGCGGCGGAGTCGGTGGCGACCTTGGTGTACGTCGTCTCGCCGGGCGCCTGGACGTAGAGGTCGACGGAGGCGACCCCGGAGGCCGCGTCCGACGCGGTGTAGGTGATCGTCCACGTCGGCTTCTGGCTGTGCTCGGGGCCGGTGGCGGCCGAGCTCGGTGCCAGCAGGTCCGTGGGGATCGGGGGGATGGTGGAGATCGCGTAGTTGTTGGAGGTCGTGGTCCCGGCGCCGGTGTTTCCGTCGCCGTTCTGGAACCCACCGTTGGCGAGGGTGATGACGTTGGTCGCGTCGTCGGTCGACGGGCTGGGGGTGAGGATGGCGGTCCACGTGACGCCGCC
Source organism: Nocardioides caricicola (assembly GCF_039541135.1). Classification (NCBI taxonomy): domain Bacteria; kingdom Bacillati; phylum Actinomycetota; class Actinomycetes; order Propionibacteriales; family Nocardioidaceae; genus Nocardioides; species Nocardioides caricicola. The sequence continues at coordinate 448,297 of NZ_BAABFQ010000006.1, forward strand.
GTCGGTGGACGAGACGGGGGACAGGGTGCCGTTGGCGATGCTCAGGTCGGCGTTGTCGAACCCGGAGACGGCCTCGCTGAACGTGATGGTGACCAGGGAGGTCTCGCCGATTCCGAGATCCGTGTCGGCGACCACGATGCTCGCGGTCGGGCGGATGGTGGAGACGCTGTAGTTGGTCGAGTTCGTGGTGCCGGTGCCGGCGTTCCCCGCGAGGTCCTCGATGCCGGTGTTGTCGAGGGTGATGACATTGCTGGCGTCGCGGACCGACGTGGCCGGGGTGAGGGTGGTGGTCCACGTGAGGCCGCCGTCGGAGGACGAGACTGCAGACAGCGTGCTGTTGGCAACGGAGAGGTCGGTGCTGTCGAACCCGGTGACTGCCTCGCTGAACGTGACGGTGACCAGCGAGGTCTCGCCGGCCCGGAGGTCGGTGTCGGCGACGACCACGGTCGCCGTCGGCCGGGTGCTGTCGATGGCGTAGTTGTTCGAGGTCGTGGTGCCGAAGCCAGGGTTGCCGCCGGCACTCGTGACACCGCCGTTGTCGAGGGTGATGACGTTGCTGGCGTCGTTCACCGAGGCGGCCGGGGTGAGGGTGGCGGTCCACGTCGTGCCGCCGTCGCTGCTCGAGACCGGGCTGAGGGTCCCGTTGGGCACGGTCAGGTCGGTGTTGTCGAAGCCGGTGACGGGTCCGCCGAAGGCGATGGTGACCGGGGACGTCTCCCCAGCCCGCAGGGCGGTGTCGGCGACGGTCACGGTTCCGCTCGGGACGTCGACCGCGGTCACGGTGAGGACGATGCCCGTGTTGAAGTAGCCGACCGAGAAGGTGACCCCTTCGCTGGTGAAGGACGAGAACTGGGACAGGCCGTTGAAGCGCCCGGTGATGGGTGTCCCGACGCCCTGGGAGACGATCTGGAAGCTGCTGTTGACTGCCGGCCGGTAACCGAGGTCGACGTCCAGGGTCGCCCCGTTCGGGTTGAAGAGTGCCGAGGGGTCGGACAGCGTCAGCCGGTCGTAGCCGCTGGCGGCGATCGGACCGTCGATGTCGACGTGCAGGGTGGAGCCGCTCGGCAGGCTGAGGTGTGACGCCGGCGTGTACGAGAGGTTTCCCGGACCATCAGCCGTGCCCGGGCTGATCGTCGACGCCCCGGTGGCGCCGATCGCCGTCCCGCTCAGACTTCCCGACCCCGTCAACCGGCTGCCGTTCGCCAGGACGATCGGGCTCAGGAGGGTGCCATCCACCTGGAGGGTCCCACCGCCGTCGAGGTTCACGACCGCTGCGGAGAGCGTCCCGTCCAGGTCGAGGGTCGTGCCTCCGGTGACGTACGCCGTGCCGCCGCCGTCGAGGGTGACCGGGACGTCGAGCGTGGTCGTGCCGGTGCCGTGGTTCACCGCCAGGCCCGCTACCAGCTGGACGCCGTTGCCCGAGACGCGGTAGCCGGCGCCGGTGAAGGCGATCGAGGAGAAGTAGGCGCCTCCCGGGAGGTCGTTCACCATGTCCGTCCGGCCGACGGCGGGCGGGAAGACCACGTCGTCGACCGGGCCGGGCACGCTGCCGGTGTCCCAGTTGCCCGGCTCGGACCACAGGGCGTCGACCGCGCCGGTCCACGTGACCGGCGGGAGCGCCTGGGCTGCCGGCGCCACGCCGACGGCGAGCCCGGCGGCCACCACGCAGGCGGCGGTGAGTGCGCGCAGGCGAGCAGAGATGAGCACGGGGTCCCCTGTTCCGGCGTCTCCAAGCACGGCAGGGGGCTCGAACCCGAGAACGCTCGACCCGATTCTGTCGGAACGGCGGCCGCGCCGCAGGGGTTCTCGCTACCGGATCGTGCCGACGCCCGGGATCAGCGGCAGGTCGAGCGCGGTCACCCAGCCGGCCGGCAGGTCGTTGACGTACGGCACGGCGTTGAGCGCGCGGAGCCCGGTCGCCAGGCAGCCGGCGACGGCGGGCGCGCGGCCGGAGCCATCGGTGAACCGGAAGGCCGTCTCCTGGCTGATCGACGGCGAACCGATGATGTCGACGCGGTACACGTCGTCACCCGCCCCGGCCGGCCAGTCCGGCGCGGCGTCCAGACCGATCCGGTTGACGTGCTCGAGCGAGATCACCTCGCGGCCCTGGTAGACCCCGTTGATCGTGAAGCGGATCGCGGCGACGTTCCCGGCCTCGATGACGCCCTTCGCGGTCTTGCGGTCGGTCGGCGTCACCCACTTCTCCCACGTGGTGGTGATGTCGTCGAGCTCGATGCCCGCGGCGTGCGCGATCATCGGCACGGTCGCGCCCCACGCCATGATCAGCAGGTCGGGGATCTCGAGCAGGGGCGTGTACGACGGCGGGCGGCCGATGCCCATCTCGTCCTCGTAGTCGCCCTCGTAGTCGGTGTAGTCGAGCAGCTCGGACGCGCGCACCGAGTCGACGCGGCCGCACAGGCCCATCAGCGTCAACGGGAACAGGTCGTTGGCGAAGCCCGGGTCGATGCCGGTGGTGAAGCACGACGCGTTCCCGGCGGCGCACGCCTCCTCGATCGGCGTGATCCAGTTGCCCGGGTTCTGCTTCATGCCCGGCCACACCCACGGCGTCATCGCGGTCGAGCAGACGTCGATGCCGGCGCGGAGGAACGCCGACATCACCTTGATGTTCTCGTCGGCGTACTGCGCGGTCGGGCCGTAGTGCACCAGCGCGTCCGGCCTCAGCGCGATCAGCTCCTCGACCGACGTCGTCGTCGTGATGCCCGTTTCCCCCAGTCCCACCAGGGTTCCGACGTCCTGGCCGGCCCGCTCGGACCGGGTGACGCCGACCCCGACCAGCTCGAACACCGGGTGCTCGAGGATCTCCGCGATCACCATCGACCCGACGACGCCCGTGCCCCAGACGACAACGCGCTTCTTGTTCATGTCTCCCTCTCCGTTTCTGTGGTTTCGAGGCTCGTCGCTAGCGCTCCTCGCACCTCAACCACCGAGACGGTGGTTTCGAGGCTCGTCGCTAGCGCTCCTCGCACCTCAACCACCGAGACGGTGGTTTCGAGGCTCGTCGCTGGCGCTCCTCGCACCTCAACCACCCAGACGGTGGTTGAGGTGCGAGCGAAGCGAGCCTCGAAACCACCGCTGCTCCCTATCGATCGAACGCCGCCCGGACCCGGTCCTCGCTGAGGCCGTAGTCCTTGAGTGTGTACGTGTGCGAGGGCTTTGCCTTGCCCTGCTTGGACTCCTGGTCGATCTCCTCGACCGCCGACTGCACCTCGGGCGTCCAGTCGAGACCGAACTGGTCGTAGATCCGGCGCGTCACCGCGAGCGGGTCGGACACCAGGTCCTTGAAGGCGACGTCGATGAACTGGGCCTGGTCGTACTTCGGCCGCGCGTCGTGGAAGGCGTGGAACGCCCGGGACCACAGGTCCAGCTGCGTGTGCCCGATGACGCCACCGACGTAGGTGTCGCTGTGGCCGACCGTGGTCTCCGCGGACAGCGAGCACGACGACGCGATGCAGGTGACGGGATCGCGGTGCGTGTAGACGACCAGCGCGTCCGGGTAGACCGTCATCAGCGCGTCGAGCGCGGTCATGTGTGACGGGTTCTTGAGCACCCAGCGCTTCTCGGGGTCGTTGAGCCCGACCAGCTGCAGGTTCTGCTTGTGTCGCGCGTAGGCGTCGGTCCAGTCCTGGTTCTTGAGCCACTCGGTGTAGCGCGGCAGGTTCGCCAGGGCCTCGTACGAGTTGGACTTGCCGGTCTGGCGCAGCAGCCGCCAGCACTCCTCGACCGTGGTGGCGTCCATGTAGTGGATCCCCATGAACTCGGGGTTCTCTACGTGGTGCGCGGCGAAGCCCTGCTGCATCGCGTTGAAGATCGGGTCGGACTCCCACGTCTCGCGGGGCGGGCGCGGCTGCGGGTACTGCGTGAGCCACATCTCCAGGCCCTGGGCGTTCGGGTCGGCGTGCAGGTAGCGGTGCAGCGCGGTCGTGCCGGTGCGGGGCAGGCCCATCAGGAAGATCGGCCGCTCGATCGGGACGTCGCGGTGCTCGGGGTGGGCGGTGAACTGCGCCTGGGTGAGCAGGACGCCCACCAGCGCCGACTTCACCTCGGAGCGCTGGAAGTAGTTGCCTCGCGGCGTCAGCCCGGCCTCGGGGGACGCCAGGTCCTCGACGAGGACGCGCAGCCCCTCCTCGTGGACCCCGTCCCCGAAGTCCGACATGCCGGTGGTGCGGACGGCGGCGGCCACGATGTCCTCGTAGCTGCCGACGTCCGCCCGCTCCCGGGTCATGATGTTGTCGCTCATCGTGTCTCCCACGTCGGGGTGGTTTCGAGGCTCGTCGCTAGCGCTCCTCGCACCTCAACCACCGAAGCCGCTGGTTGAGGTGCGAGCGAAGCGAGCCTCGAAACCAAGGCCATCAGTCGTGGAACTCGCCGCAGTCGACGGTCAGCATCTGCCCGGTGACGGCGGACGCGAGGTCGGAGGCGAGGAACAGCGTCGCCCGGGCGACCTCCTGCGGGGAGGCCAGCCGCTTCAGGTCGGTCGGGCCGGCCTTCTCGGCGTACACCTCATCGTGCGTCTTGTTCTCCACTGCGCCGAGGAAGTCGAAGTAGCCGCGGTTGACGTCCTCGTAGATGTACGACGGCGCCACGCTGTTGACGCGGATGCCGCGCGGGCCGAGCTCGGTGGCCAGCGACGAGGCGAGGTGCTCGAGCGCGCCCTTCGACAGCTTGTAGCCGGCGTACTCCGGCTGCGAGGAGAACACCACGCAGGAGTTCAGCATGATGATCGAGCCCTTGAACTCCGAGAGCGCGTCGGCGAACAGTGCGGAGAGCCGCAGCGGCGCGAACACGTTGGTCTCGTTGACCTTCGCGAGCTTGCGCGGCTCGATCTGGGTGATCGGGTCCATCGGCGGGATCGTGAACGCGTTGTTGATGACGCAGTCCACGCGGCCGAACGCCTCGAGGGTCTTGGCGAGCAGGTTCGCCCGCGAGTCCTCGTCGGTCACGTCGGCGACCACGCTGACCACCTTGGTGCCGTAGCCCTCCAGGTCGGCCTGGAGCTCGAGGAGCCGCGACTCGGTGCGGCTGGCGATCACCAGGTCCGCACCCATCTTCGCCGCCTCCTCCGCCAGCGCCCGGCCGAGGCCGGGGCCGATGCCGGAGACGACGATGACCTTCCCCTTGAGCAGGGGTACGGCGGTGTAGCGGTCCTCGATCGAGGTGTCGTGGGCCTGGGCGTAGCCGAGGTCGCTCATCAGCTGATCATCCTTCGGGCAACGGAGCGCTGCCGGGCGGCGATCCGCGCGGCGTACTCCTCGGTGGTGAGTGGGGTGAAGTGCGGGACCCGAGAAGGTACGTCGGCGAGCGGCATCACCTCGGCGACCGGACCGTCCTCGGGTCCGAGGTCGCGCTCGAGGCGCTGCCAGCGCAGCATGATCGCGCCGGTGCGGTGGCCGGTGGTCTCCAGCCAGTTCGCGATCGGCGTGCCGCCGGGCGGCGTCTCCGAGATGACGAAGCGCATCTTGCCGTCGGGGTCGACCTGCGCCTGCGCCTTGGTCAGTGAGGTCTGGTGCGTCTCGTAGTCGGTCGAGGCGTACCAGTCGGAGCCGATCTGGATCGCCTGGTAGGCGCAGTCGGTGCACTCGGGCACGGTGATGACGAGGGCCTCGTCCTCCGCGAGCGCGTAGTGGCCGATCGAGGAGCGCTGCGACGACAGCCCGCCGGGCGTCGACTGCGGCGCGGTCGGGACGTTGGCCGGCTCCTTGTACTGGAAGAAGTGCGGGAACGCGATCCACGTCTGGATCGACCCGACCAGGCTCTTCGCGGCGACCTCGTAGCGCTGCGCGATCCGCTCCTTGCGCAGCGGCTTGGCCGGCTGGCCGAGGGTGTCGACGCGCTCGATGGTGAGCGTGCCGCGCTCCTCGGTGTCCCAGTCGTTGAAGACCTCGCGCACGATCATCGTCTTCGCGCCGGGCTCGGCGACGTAGCGGAACTCGAAGTTCCCGTCGGCGTCCTTCTCCAGCTCGCGGTCGTCGAAGGCGAGCATCGACCCGGCGGCCGAGTCGGCGGAGTAGGAGCCGGACATCACCTGGAACGACAGGTCCGCGCTCGTCCCGCGACGGCCCCGGATGACGTACTCCACGCCCTCCTTGAGGTAGGCGTTGAAGTAGATGGCGTCCGGGTTGTCGAGGCCCTGGCGGGAGAACTGGTGCGTGGGGTTGATGAACAGCGGCCGGTCGAGGTCGTGGTCGAACGCCATCTGCATGGCCATCCGGATCCGCCCGGACAGGTAGTCGTAGCCCTCGAGCCGGTCCTGCTCGGTCTTGATGAAGGGCGCGTTCGCGACCAGCTCCTCGGCCTCCGCGATCGCGTCCTGGAGGACCTTGGTCAGGCCGTACGACTCAGACATCGCTGCCTCCGGTGGTGGTTTCGAGGCTCGTCGCTGGCGCTCCTCGCACCTCAACCACCGTGCCGGAGACATCGCTGCCTCCGGTAGTGGTTTCGAGGCTCGTCGCTGGCGCTCCTCGCACCTCAACCACCGTGCCGGAGACATCGCTGCCTCCGGTGGTGGTTTCGAGGCTCGTCGCTGGCGCTCCTCGCACCTCAACCACCGTGCCGGCGGTTGAGGTGCGAGCGAAGCGAGCCTCGAAACCCCGGCGCCTCATCCGTTGACCTTGTGGATGACGTCCTCGGCGTACCGCTCCAGGTGCTCGATCTTCTTCTCGAGCGGCTCGGTGTCGGGGCCCATGATGTACGGCACCCGGAAGCCGACGATGCAGTCGGTGACGCCCTTGTCCTCCAGGCGCTTGATGCCGTCGGGGGTGTAGGCGTCGTACGAGATCACGTGGACCTCGAAGTCGTCGCGGGTGTCGCCCTCCTCCTTGCGGATCTCCTGGAGGCGGACGAGCATCCGGTCCAGCTCCTCGCCGTCGCCGCCGGCGTGCATCCAGCCGTCGCCCTTCACCACGGCGCGGCGCAGCGCGGCGTCGACGTGTCCGCCGACGAGCAGCGGGATCTTCTCGCTGGCGCCGGGGCACTGCTTGAGCTCGTCGACCTCGTAGAACTCCCCGGAGTACGAGAAGAACTCACCGGTGGTGAGGCCGCGCAGGATGTCCATGCACTCGTCCATCCGCTTCCCGCGCTTCTCCCAGGAGACGCCGAGGTTGGCGAAGTCCTCGGGCCACGGCGAGATGCCGACGCCGAGACCGAGGCGGTTGTTCGAGAGGAACGCCAGCGACGAGGCCTGCTTGGCGACCAGCACCGGCGGGCGCACCGGGAGCTTCAGCACGAACGGCGTGAGCCGCAGCGTGGTCGTGTGCGCGAACAGGTGCGCGCACAGCACCATCGTCTCGATGAACTCCTTGCCGTCCAGGAACGCGCGGTCCCCGGTGTCGGTGTAGGGGTACTTCGAGTCGGAGTCCTTGGGGTAGATGAGGCTGTCGGCCACCGTCATCGACGTGTACCCGGCGGCCTCGGCGGCCTGGGCGAGCGGCGCGTAGTACTGCGCCTGGGTCATCGCCTCGGCGTAGGTGAATCGCATGGGCACAGACTAGAACGTGTTTCAGTTCTGTGCCAGAGTTCGGGCGTGGACCTTCAGGAGATCAGCGACCGCCTCGAGATCGAGGGCGCCATCATCCGCTACACGCGCGGCATCGACACCGGCGAGTGGGACCTGCTCGACACGGTCTTCACGCCCGACGCCGAGATCGACTACACCGAGTCCGGCGGGATCGCCGACACCTACCCGACGGTGAAGACCTGGCTGGCCGAGGTGCTGCCGGCCTTCTTCCCGAAGCGGATGCACTCGCTGGCCCAGATCGCGATCACGTTCCCCGAGAGCGGCGCCGGGGACGAGGCGGTGGCCACGGCGTACTTCCACAACCCCATGCCGATGGACGACGGCCAGGGTGGTGAGAAGGTGGTCGAGTTCGGCGGGCTCTACCACCACACGATGACCCGCACCTCGGACGGCTGGCGCAGCAGGAAGCTGCACGAGGAGATCGTCTGGAAGCGCGGGATCTAGGGGCGGGGCTGTGAAGGAGAAACCGAACGGGCTCGACTCCCCGCTGACCGCGAAGATCATCAAGTACGGCGCGAAGGCGCAGGTCCGGGTCTTCAAGCTGACCAACGGGCGGATCGGCTCGAAGTGGCGGATCGGCGCCGGCTGGAAGAAGCCGGTCCCGACGCTGCTGCTCGACCACGTCGGGCGCAAGTCCGGGACGACGTTCACGACCCCGCTGCTGTACCTCGAGGACGGTCCTGACCTGGTGATCGTCGCCTCCCAGGGCGGGCTGCCCAAGAACCCGCAGTGGTACCCGAACCTCGTCGCCCACCCCGACACCACCGTGCGGCTGCGCAAGGAGGGGGTACGCCGGGTCCGGGCGCGCACCGCCGGCCCCGAGGAGAAGGCCGCGCTGTGGCCGCGCCTGGTCGAGCTCTACGCCGACTTCGAGAACTACGCCGCGTGGACCGACCGGGAGATCCCGGTGGTGGTGCTCGAACCCCGCTGACCGGGGGGCTTGCGCCGTCCCCGACAATGGGGACGACGACCGCACCAGATCCCGGGGGAGTGACCACACCGTGTCCGAGCAGCTGCCGGAGCCGCCCCGCGAGGGGCACCCGATCGTCGCCGGCCTGGTCGCGCTCGTGGGTGTCGCGGTCGTGGTCGGCCTGATCCTGGGCGGCGTCGCGATCGCGGGCGCGCGCGTGCTGGGCCTCGGCGAGGACGGCGGCTCGGGCGACAGCACGTCCGAGCGCTCGCTGTACGTCCCGCGGCCCGAGAAGACGCCGAAGGAGACCGAGCCGCAGATCACGTTGGCTCCCGACGGGTCCACGGAGACGGCGGCGCCGACCCAGAAGCCGACGCGCAGCGAGTCGCCGCGCAAGCAGATCACCCTGTCGGCCGGGGCCACGACCGTCGGCTCGATGGAGCGGCTCGACCTCACCGGCGTGTACTCCGGCGGAGAGGGCGCGATCCTGCGCGTGGAGCGGTTCGCCGGCGGCTCCTGGCAGGACTTCGGTGTCACGGTCTCGGTCAGCGACGAGACGTTCTCGACGTACGTGCAGACCGGCGTGCTGGGTGTGAACAAGTTCAGGGTGGTCGACACCGACTCCGGCATGGAGTCGAACGAGGTCCGGGTCACGATCGGCTGACTAGGCTCCGGGGCATGACCACTCGCACCGTCTTCGTCGGCCACGACGGATCGCCCGCAGCCCGTGCCGCGCTCGTCTGGGCGCTCGACTACGCCGCCGCGGTCGGGGCGGGCGTCCGGGTGGTGCGCGCGTGGTCGATGTCGAGCGCGCCCCGGCCGGCCTCGATGACCGGCGGCTACGTCCCGCCGATCGAGGACTTCGAGGCCGCGGTGCTCGAGGACCTGCGCCGCGACGTCGCGTCGGTGGTGGCGGGGTCGCCGGTCGAGGTCGAGTACGTCGCCCACCACGGCTCGATCGCCGAGGAGCTGGTCCGCGAGGCCGGCGCCGATGACCTGATCGTGGTCGGGACGCGCGGCTCGGTCGACGAGCACTGCGTCCGGCACGCGGCCTGCCCGGTCACCGTCATCCGGGGCGACTGAAACCGGACGACCGGGGCTTCTCGACGACGAAATCGGGTGGATCTCGCCCATGTCGTTTCCGTGGAAAGTATATTAGCTTCCGTGCAAGATATATTCCCGGGCGTGAACGCTGAGCCGGACCTCGTCTCCCGAGTCATCGCTCAGTGGGAAGGGTTGCGCCCGGACGTCGACGCCTCGCCGATCGGGATCATCGGCCGGGTGCACAGCATCGCCGATTGGCTCACGGAGCAGCGGGTTGCGCTCTACGCGCGCTACGGACTCGGTGCCGGTGAGTTCGACGTGATGGTCGCGCTGCTGCGCTCCGGACCGCCGTACGAGATGTCCCCGTCGGCCATCGCCGACTGGACCCTCGTGTCCAGCGGCGCGGTCACCAAGCGGGTCGATCGGTGCGTCGAGCAGGGCTGGGTGACCCGCCGGTCTGGACCAGGTGACGGCCGCAGCCGGGTGGTCTCGCTGACCCCGGCCGGCAAGGAGCTGATCGACGTCGTCTGGGGCGCCTCGCTCTCGCGGGTGCACGAGCTCGTCGGCGGCCTCACCGTCGAGGAGCGCGACACGCTGGCCTCGCTCCTCGACAAGTGGGGACGCTCGCTCGAGATCTGAGCGCGAGCGCTCAGTCGGGGATCCAGTCGAACGTGTCCGGGTTGGGGCCGCGACGCCCCTCCTCGCCACGGTCGAGCGCGGTGATCTCCGCGACCTCGGCGGCCGAGAGGGAGAAGTCGAAGATCTCGAAGTTCTCCCGCATCCGCTCCTCGTGCATCGACTTCGGGAACACGATGTCGCCCCGCTCGACGTGCCAGCGCAGCGTGACCTGCGACGGGGTCTTGCCGTGCGCGGCGGCGATCTTGCCCACCACCTCGTCGCCGAGGACGTCGCCCTGGGCGATCGGCGACCAGGCCTCCACGGCGATGCCGTGGCGGTGCGAGGCCGCTCGGGCCTCCTCGTTGCCGAAGTACGGGTGCACCTCGATCTGGTTCACCACCGGGACGACGCCGGTCTCCTCGACGATCCGGTCGAGGTGGGCCGGCTGGAAGTTGGAGACGCCGACCGAGGTGGCGCGGCCGTCGGCCACGAACTCGGCGAGCGTGCGCCAGGTCGAGACGAAGTCGCCGTCGTACCGCGTCGGCAGCGGCCAGTGGATGAGGAACAGGTCGATGCGGTCCAGCCCGAGCCTCTGGAGCGTCTCGTCGAACGAGCGGCGCGCGTCGTCGGGCCGGTGCAGGCCGTTGTTGAGCTTGCTGGTGACGTAGAGCTCGTCGCGGGGAAGGCCGGCCGCGGCGATCGCGGCGCCGACCCCTGCCTCGTTCTGGTACATCTGCGCGGTGTCGATGTGGCGGTAGCCGACGCCGAACGCGGTCTCCACCGTCGCCTGGGTCTGCTCGGGCGGGACCTGGAAGACGCCGAAGCCGAGCTGCGGGATCGTGGTCTGGTCGTTCAGGGTGATCGTGGGAACGGTCATGTCTCTCACAGTTCCCCGTGGGCCTGGATCATTCCCCCATGGACTTCCTCGACTACGACACCCGGCTCGGCGGCTACGCCGTCATCGTCCGCGACGACCACGTGCTGCTGGCGCTCTGGAGCGAGCCCGAGGTTCCGCTGTGGACGCTGCCCGGCGGCGGCATCGACCTCCACGAGGCCCTCGAGGACGGCGTCGTGCGGGAGGTGTTCGAGGAGACCGGGTACGACGTCGAGCTCGGTGCGCTGGTGGGCGTCGAGACCATCCTGGTGGCGCCGGAGCGGCGGCTCGAGCGGGCCGGTGACCGCTGGCAGAAGAACGTGCGGGTGGTGTTCGCGGCGACGGTGACCGGCGGCGAGCTGACCCACGAGGTGGACGGCTCGACCAGCGAGGCCCGGTGGGTCCCGCTGGCCGACCTGCCGGGTCTGCACCGCGACTCCATGGTCGCCAAGTTCGTGGGCTGATCCGGGAACATCACCGCCCTGCTGTGCGTTGAGCCGAGTGAGCAAAGTTGAGTTGAACCGGCTCAACTAATTTGTCAGACTCGAAGCGGCGGCGCAGGATGGCCGCAGCAGCAACCCAGACTCAGCGGAGGTACACGGACATGGCACGAGCGGTCGGCATCGACCTCGGCACGACGAACAGCGTCGTCGCCGTCCTGGAGGGTGGCGAGCCCACCGTCATCGCGAACGCCGAGGGCGCTCGCACGACCCCGTCGGTGGTGGCCTTCGCCAAGTCCGGCGAGGTCCTCGTCGGCGAGGTCGCCAAGCGGCAGGCCGTCACGAACGTCGACCGGACGATCCGGTCCGTCAAGCGCCACATGGGCACGGACTGGAAGCAGAAGATCGACGACAAGGACTTCACCCCGCAGCAGATCAGCGCGTTCGTGCTGCAGAAGCTGAAGCGCGACGCGGAGGCCTACCTCGGCGAGCCGGTCACCGACGCGGTGATCACGGTCCCGGCGTACTTCTCCGACGCGCAGCGCCAGGCCACCAAGGAGGCCGGCGAGATCGCGGGCCTCAACGTCCAGCGCATCGTCAACGAGCCCACCGCGGCCGCGCTCGCGTACGGGCTCGACAAGGGCGACGACCAGACGATCCTCGTCTTCGACCTCGGCGGCGGCACCTTCGACGTGTCCCTCCTCGAGATCGGCGAGGGCGTGGTCGAGGTCAAGGCGACCTCGGGTGACAACCACCTCGGTGGTGACGACTGGGACGCCCGGGTCGTCGAGTGGATGGTCAAGAAGTTCAAGGACAACAACGGCGTCGACCTCGGTGCCGACAAGATCGCCAAGCAGCGCCTCCAGGAGGCCGCGGAGAAGGCGAAGATCGAGCTGTCCTCGTCCGCCGAGACCACGATCCACCTGCCGTACATCACCCACGGCGAGTCCGGCCCGCTGCACTTCGAGGAGAAGCTGACCCGCAGCGAGTTCCAGAAGCTCACCGCGGACCTCCTCGACCGGACCAAGAAGCCGTTCCAGCAGGTCCTCAAGGACGGCGGCGTCGCGGTCTCCAACATCGACCACGTGGTCCTCGTCGGCGGCTCGACCCGCATGCCGGCCGTGACCGACGTCGTCAAGGAGCTGCTCGGCGGCAAGGAGCCCAACAAGGGCGTGAACCCCGACGAGGTCGTCGCCGTGGGCGCCGCGCTCCAGGCCGGTGTCCTCAAGGGCGAGGTCAAGGACGTGCTGCTCCTCGACGTCACCCCGCTCTCGCTGGGCATCGAGACCAAGGGCGGCGTGATGACCACCCTCATCGAGCGCAACACCACGATCCCGACCAAGCGCTCGGAGATCTTCACGACCGCCGACGACAACCAGCCGTCGGTCGAGATCAAGGTCGCCCAGGGCGAGCGCCAGATGTGGGCGCAGAACCAGCCCCTCGGCAACTTCGAGCTCACCGGCCTGCCGCCGGCCCCGCGCGGGATCCCGAAGATCGAGGTCACCTTCGACATCGACGCCAACGGCATCGTGCACGTGACCGCGAAGGACCAGGCCTCCGGCAAGGAGCAGTCGATGACGATCTCCGGCGGCTCCGCGCTGTCGAAGGACGACATCGACCGGATGGTCCGCGAGGCCGAGCAGTACGCCGAGGAGGACGCCAAGCGTCGCGAGGCCGTCGAGGTCCGCAACCAGGCCGAGCAGCTCGTCTACACGACCGAGAAGTTCCTCGACGAGAACGACGAGAAGCTGCCCGAGGACGTGAAGACCGAGGTCCGCACCGACGTCGACGCGCTCAAGGTCACCCTCGAGAAGGAGGACGCCTCGGCCGACGACCTGCGCGCGGGCGTCAGCAAGCTCGGTGAGTCCAGCCAGAAGATGGGCGCGGCCATGTACGCCGCGGCCGAGGCGGACGCCGCCGCTGCGGGCGGATCGGCCGGCGCGACCGGCGAGGCCGACGACGACGTCGTCGACGCCGAGATCGTCGACGAGGGTCCGGCCGACGAGGACGCCAAGTGACCGACGAGTCCTTCGACTCGCAGGCCGCGGGTGAGGAGCAGGGGACCCCTGCTCCTCCCCCCGCGCCGGGTTCCTTCGGTGACCAGGCCGCCGAGATGGCCAACGAGTCGGAGGTCGAGGAGCCCACGCCGGCCGACGACGAGCTCACCGTCACGAAGATGGAGCTCGCCGAGCGGACCAGCGACCTCCAGCGGCTGCAGGCCGAGTTCATGAACTACAAGCGCCGCGTGGAGCGCGACCGCGAGCTGATCAAGGAGAACGCGACGTACGCCGCGCTCGCCCCGATCGTCGAGGTCCTCGACACCGTCGACCGCGCGCGCGAGCACGCCCAGACGAGCGGGCAGAGCATGGACCCGGGCTTCGCCGCGGTGGCCGACCAGCTCGAGCGCACCGTCGCCGCGCTGGGCCTGGCGAAGTTCGGCATGCCCGGCGAGGCGTTCGACCCCACGGTGCACGAGGCCCTCTCCCACATCGGTGAGGACCCGGAGGTCCAGGTGACCACCTGCAAGGTGATCGCCAAGGCCGGCTACCGCATCGGCGACCGGGTCGTGCGCGCCGCGCAGGTCCTGGTGGTCGATCCGCCGTCGGGCCCGACCGAGTAGCACGACCGTCGAGAACACCAGGAACGAGAGAAGGGGGGTGCGCGCGTGAGCAGCACGGAGGGGTTCCGGGCCGACTGGGCCAACAAGGACTTCTACAACCAGCTGGGGGTCAAGAAGGACGCCTCGGCCGAGGAGATCAAGAAGGCCTACCGCCGGCTGGCGCGGGCGAACCACCCCGACTCCAACCCCGGCGACGCCGCCAAGCACGACAAGTTCAAGTCGGTGGCCGAGGCCTACGACGTCCTCGGTGACCCCGAGAAGCGCGCCAAGTACGACGAGATGCGCAAGCTGTACGCCGGTGGCGGCTTCCGGGGCGGGTTCCCCGGGGGCTACACCAACACCGGCACCGCCGGTGGCGGCGGCGTCGGCTTCGACCTCAACGACCTGCTGCGCGAGCAGGCGAGTCGCGGCGGCGGGTTCGGTGACCTGTTCGGCGACCTGTTCCGCGGCGGGCGGCAGCAGCCGCGCCGCTCGCAGAAGGGCAGCGACGTCGAGACCACGGCGACGATCGGGTTCAACGACGCCATCGAGGGCGTCACGATCTCGCTGCGCCTGACCGCCGACTCGCCCTGCGCCGACTGCAAGGGCACCGGCGGCAAGCCGGGCACCAAGCCCAAGGTCTGCCCGCAGTGCGAGGGCGCCGGCTTCGTGACCGGCTCGGCCGGCGGCGCGTTCGCGATCAACGAGACCTGCCCCGGCTGCGGCGGCCGCCAGCTCGTCTACGACGAGCCGTGCCCGACCTGCCACGGCAACGGTCGCGGCCTCTCGGCCCGCACCATCCAGGCCCGCATCCCCGCGGGCGTCAAGGACGGCCAGAAGATCCGGCTGCGCGGCAAGGGCGCGGCCGGCGAGAACGGCGGCCCGGCCGGTGACCTGTTCGTCACCGTGAAGGTCTCGCCGCACCGGCTGTTCGGCCGCAAGGGCGACAACCTCACCATCGACGTGCCCGTGGCCTTCGACGAGCTCGCGCTCGGCGCGGACATCAAGGTGCCGACCCTCGGTGGCGCGCCGGTGACCCTCAAGGTCCCGGCCGGCACGCCGAACGGTCGCACCTTCCGGGTGCGCGGCAAGGGCGCTACCAAGGCCGACGGCACCAAGGGTGACCTGCTGGCCACGCTGGAGGTCCAGGTGCCGGCGGTGCTCGACGCCAAGGCCCGCGCGGCCGTCGAGGCGTACCAGGCGGCGACCGCCGGGAAGCCGCTGCGCTCGAAGCTCTTCGAGGAGGCATGACGTGTCCAGCCAGCGTCCGCCGTTCGAGCCGCCCAGCCCCGACGCTGCCGTGTTCGTCATCAGCGTCGCGGCCGAGCTGAGCGGCCTGCACCCCCAGACCCTGCGCACCTACGAGCGGATGGGGCTGATCAGCCCGACCCGCACCGGCGGCGGCGGCCGCCGCTACTCCTTCCGCGACATCGAGCTGCTCCGCGAGATCGCGGAGCTCACCTCCTCGGGCATCGGCATCGAGGGGGTCCGCCAGATCCTCGACCTGCAGAACCGCGTGACCGCCCTGGTGCAGCGCAACCAGGAGCTCGTCGCCGAGCTCGAGGCCACCCGCGACGCGCTGCGCAGGACCCTGCGGTCCCGCGACGCCGCCCCCAACAAGCTTCCAGTGCTCCGCGAGCCCCCGAACAACCCAGGCCAGCCCGGACAGTCCGTCGTGGTCTGGCGCCGCGGTCGCTGATCCTCACCGACAGGAGTCACGAGATGAGTCAGTTCGGAGCCGACAAGTTCACCACCCGCAGCCGGCAGGCGATCGAGTCCGCGCAGGTCGCGGCCACCACCGCCGGCAACACGCACACCGAGCCGATCCACCTGCTCGTCGCGCTGCTGCGCCAGGACGACGGCACCGCCGCCAACCTGGTCGCGAAGGCCGGCGTGGACGTCGCCGGGCTGCTGCCGCGCGCCGAGGCCGCGCTGCACGCCCTCCCGACCGCCACCGGCGCAACCGTCCAGCAGCCGTCCGGCTCCGCGGCCCTGACCCGCGTGCTCGCCAGCTCGCTCGACCTCGCGGCGAGCATGCAGGACGAGTACGTCGCCGCCGAGCACCTGCTGATCGCACTCGCGACCGTCGAGAGCAGCGCGCAGAAGGTGCTGACCGACGCGGGCCTCACCGAGGCCGGGCTGCGCGAGAGCCTCACCGCCGTTCGCGGCAACCGGCGGGTGACCAGCCAGGACGCCGAGTCGACGTACAAGGCCCTGGAGAAGTACTCCGTCGACCTCACCCAGGCCGCCGAGGAGGGCCGGCTCGACCCGGTCATCGGCCGCGACACCGAGATCCGGCGCGTGGTGCAGGTGCTGTCGCGCCGTACCAAGAACAACCCCGTGCTGATCGGGGAGCCCGGCGTCGGCAAGACCGCCGTCGTCGAGGGCCTCGCGCAGCGCGTCGTCGCGGGCGACGTCCCCGACTCGCTCAAGGGTCGAAGGGTGCTCAGCCTCGACCTCGCCGCGATGGTCGCGGGCGCGAAGTTCCGCGGTGAGTTCGAGGAGCGGCTCAAGGCCGTGCTCGAGGAGATCAAGGACGCCGGCGGCCAGGTCATCACGTTCATCGACGAGCTCCACACGGTCGTCGGCGCGGGCGCCGGCAGCGACTCCGCGATGGACGCCGGCAACATGCTCAAGCCGATGCTGGCGCGCGGCGAGCTGCACCTGGTCGGTGCGACCACGCTCGACGAGTACCGCCAGCGGATCGAGAAGGACCCGGCGCTGGAGCGCCGCTTCCAGACGATCTTCGTGGGGGAGCCCTCGGTCGAGGACACCGTGCAGATCCTGCGCGGCATCCAGGAGAAGTACGAGGCCCACCACGGGGTCCGGATCACCGACGCCGCCCTGGTCGCCGCGGCCACGCTGTCGGACCGCTACATCAGCGGCCGCCAGCTGCCCGACAAGGCGATCGACCTGATCGACGAGGCGGCGTCCCGGCTGCGGATGGAGATCGAGTCCTCCCCGGACGAGATCGACAAGCTCCGGCGCCTGGTCGAGCGGCTGAAGATGGAGGAGTTCGCGCTCGAGAAGGACGCCGGCGAGGCGTCCAAGGAGCGGCTGGCCACCCTGCGTGGCGAGCTCGCCGACCGGCAGGAGGAGCTGCGCGCGCTCGAGGCCCGCTGGGAGAAGGAGAAGTCCTCCCTCGAGGGCGAGGGCGAGCTGCGCCGGCGCCTGGACGCGGTCCGGGTGCAGGCCGAGAAGCTGATGCGCGAGGGCGGCGAGGAGAACCTGCGCCGCGCCTCCGAGATCCTCTACGTCCAGATCCCACAGCTGGAGAAGTCGCTGTCGGCCTCGGTCGCCGCCGAGCAGGAGGACTCGCAGCTCGAGCCGCTCGTCGGCGAGCAGGTCGGCGCCGAGCAGATCGCCGACGTCGTCGAGGCATGGACCGGGATCCCCACCGGGCGGATGCTCGAGGGCGAGACCGCGAAGCTGCTCCGGATGGAGGAGGTCATCGGCGAGCGGCTGGTCGGCCAGCGCGCCGCGGTCGCCGCGGTGAGCGACGCCGTACGCCGCTCGCGCGCCGGGATCAGCGACCCGAACCGCCCGACCGGCTCGTTCCTGTTCCTCGGCCCCACCGGCACCGGCAAGACCGAGCTGGCCCGGGCGCTGGCGGACTTCCTGTTCGACGACGAGCGGGCGATCGTGCGCATCGACATGAGCGAGTACTCCGAGAAGCACTCGGTGGCCCGCCTGGTCGGCGCCCCTCCGGGCTACGTCGGCTACGACGAGGGTGGCCAGCTCACCGAGGCCGTGCGCCGTCGCCCCTACTCCGTCGTGCTCCTCGACGAGGTGGAGAAGGCGCACCCCGAGGTCTTCGACATCCTGCTGCAGGTGCTCGACGACGGCCGTCTCACCGACGGCCAGGGGCGCACCGTCGACTTCCGCAACACGCTGCTGATCCTCACCAGCAACCTCGGGTCGAGCTACCTGGTCGACCCGACGCTGGACGCGGAGAAGAGGCGGGACTCCGTCATGGCGGTCGTGCGGTCGTCGTTCAAGCCGGAGTTCCTGAACCGGCTCGACGAGATCGTCCTGTTCGACGCGCTGACCAAGGACGAGCTGAGCCACATCGTCGACCTGCAGCTCGCGCTGCTCGAGAAGCGGCTGGCCGTCCGGCGCATCACGATCGCGGTGACCAACGCGGCTCGCAGCTGGCTGGCCGACACCGGCTACGACCCGGCGTACGGCGCCCGTCCGCTGCGCCGGCTGATCCAGAGCGCGATCGGCGACCCCCTGGCCAAGCTGCTGATCGCCGGTGAGGTCGTGGACGGCTCGCGGGTCGGTGTGGACGTCGACCCGGACGGCGACGGACTGACGCTGACGGCCGCGTGATGGAATGGCCGGCGTGAGCGAGCCCAGCCCGGCGCGTCCGCGGCAGGTGACCCTGGCCGCGTGGCTGATCATGGTCGGATCCGTCATCGTCGTGGCGATGGTCTTCGACCAGGTCGCGGGCCTGCACACCCTCGAGACCCGGGAGTCGGTCGAGAAGTTCCTGGCCGAGCCCCCGGGCGCGGACCTGGGCATCGGCACCGACACCGTCCTCACGCTGCTGCGCACGGTCGCGATGGTCGCCGCCGGGTGCGCGACGGCGGCCGCGATCCTCGGCTACCACGTGCTGCGGCGCAGCCGGAGCGCCCGGATGGCCCTGTCGGTGCTCGCCGTCCCGCTGTTCCTCACCGGCATGGTCACCGGCGGCTTCGTGTCGTCGGTGGTCGCGGCGTCCGCGGCGATGCTGTGGCTGCAGCCCGCCCGCGACTGGTTCGACGGCATCACCCGACCGTCGGTGCCGGTGCCCGCGCCGGCCCCTCCCGCGCAGCCCGCGCAGCCCGTGCCGCCCGTGCAGCCGGGGCAGCCCCTGCAGCCGGGGCAGCAGCCGCCGGCGTGGCCCGCGCCGTACGCCGCCGCCCCCGCCACCCGTCCCACCGCCGTCGTGTGGGCCTGCGTGTTGACCTGGGTCTTCTCGTCGATCGCGATCCTCGGCCTCGTCGCCGCGGCGGTGGCACTCGCGCTCGAACCGCAGCCGCTGCTCGACCGCGCCCGGGAGCAGAACCCCGAGCTCACCACGCAGGGCGTCACCGACGACCTGCTGCTCGGGGTGACGTTCGCGATGGTGGGCGCGCTGGTGCTCTGGTGCCTCTCCGCGATCGTGCTCGCGGTCTTCACGTTCCGCCGCGCCGAGTGGGCGCGGATCATGCTGGTCATCTGCGCCGCGACCGCCGCGGCCCTCAGCCTGGCCGGCGTGGTCCTCGGCGCGTTCCTGCTGGTGGCCTCGCTGATCGGTGCGTCCGCCGCGGTGGCGCTGCTGATCCGGCCGGAGGTCCGGCCGTGGTTCGCCCGCCAGCGCTGAGAGGGCGCTGGCTCAGGGGGTGCGGGACACCGCGCTCAGGTCGGCCGCGGCGAGGCGGCGGATGCCCTCCTCGATGACGTCCATGTCCTTGCAGAACGCCCAGCGCACCAGGTGCATCCCGGCGTCGGAGTCGTAGAAGCCCTGGGTGGGGATCGCGACCACCCCGGCCCGGTCGGGCAGCGCCAGGCAGAACTCGGTGCTGTTCGCCCAGCCGAGCGACGAGATGTCGGTGGTCGCGAAGTAGGTGCCCTCCGGGACGCGTACGTCGAGGCCGACCAGCGCCAGCCCGGTGCAGAGCCGGTCCCGCTTGGCCCGCAGCTCGGCGGCCAGCGCGGTGGGGAAGTCCGGTGCCTCGTCGAGCGCATGCGCGACTGCGGGCTGCAGCGGCGAGCCGGACGTGAACGTCAGCCACTGCTTGGCGGCCAGCACGGCGCCGACCAGCTCCGCCGGGCCGGTGGCCCAGCCGACCTTCCAGCCCGTGAAGGAGTACGACTTCCCGGCGCTGGACAGGGTGAGGGTGCGCTCGAACATCCCCGGCAGCGTGGAGATCGGCACGTGCTCGCTCTCGTCGTACACGAGGTGCTCGTAGACCTCGTCGGTGATCACGACCAGGTCGTGCTCGAGGGCGAGGTCGGCGACGGCCTGCAGCTCCTCGCGGGTGAGCACGGTGCCGGTCGGGTTGTGCGGGGTGTTGAGCAGCACGAACCGGGTCCGCGGCGTGACCGCCGCGCGCAGCTCGTCCGGGTCGAGCCGGAAGTCCGGTCCGCGCAGCGTCACCGGGCGGCGCACCCCACCGGCCATCTGGATCATCGCGACGTAGGAGTCGTAGTACGGCTCGAGCACGATGACCTCGTCGCCGGGGTTCACCAGGCCGAGCAGGGCGGCTGCGATGCCTTCGGTGCAGCCGGTCGTCACGACCACCTGCGAGTCCGGGTCGAGCTCGATGCCGTAGTGCCGCAGCTGGTGCGCCGCGACCGCCTGGCGCAGCGCCGGGATGCCCGGGCCGGGGGCGTACTGGTTGGCGCCGCTCTCGAGCGCGTGCACCGCCCTCGCGATCACCTCCGGCGGCCCGTCGACGTCCGGGAACCCCTGCCCGAGGTTCACCGACTGGGTGCGGGTCGCGAGCGCGGACATGGTGGTGAAGATCGTCGGCGGGATCCCGTCGAGCCGATGCGCCAGCATGAGGAGACCCTAGTCGCGACCGCGAGTCGGAGCATCGACGCCGGCCTCGGTAGCCTCGGGTCCGTGGACCAGACGCTCGCTGCCGACATCGACGCCAAGTGCCGACTGACGGGGGAGTTCACGCTCCGCTCGGGCCAGCAGGCGACGGAGTACTTCGACAAGTACCTCTTCGAGGCCGACCCCCGGCTGCTGGTCCGCGTCGCGCAGGAGATGGTCGACCTGCTGCCCGACGACACCGACCTGCTGGGCGGCCTGGAGCTCGGGGGCGTGCCGATCGCGACGATGGTCAGCAGCCTGACCGGGCGCCCCGCGCTGTACGTGCGCAAGCAGGCCAAGGAGTACGGCACCTGCAAGCTGGCCGAGGGCCCTGAGGTCTCGGGCCGCCGGGTCACGCTGATCGAGGACGTCATCACCACCGGTGGCGCCGTACGGGACGCGACGCGCGCGCTGCGCGACGCCGGCGCGATCGTCGAGGTCGTCGTGTGCGCCATCGACCGGAGCCCGGAGGGCGAGAACCCGCTGGCCGACGTCGGCCTCGAGGTGCGCCCGGTGCTGACGAAGGCCCAGCTCGACGCGGCGCGCGGCTGAACCCGGTGCTCGTCCTCGCCGCGACCTCGGAGAACCCCGACGACCTCACCGGCATCGCCGGGTGGGCCGTCGACGTGATGGAGCGCCTCGGCGGCCCCGGCGCCGGGCTGCTGATCGCGTTGGAGAACCTCTTCCCGCCGCTGCCGAGCGAGATCATCCTCCCGCTCGCCGGCTTCACCGCCAGCCGCGGCGACCTCTCGCTCGCGTCCGCGCTGGTCTGGACGACGGTCGGCTCCATCGTCGGCGCCCTGGTGCTCTACGGGCTCGGCCGGGCGCTCGGCCGGGACCGGACGTTCGCGATCTGGAACCGGCTGCCGCTGGTGGAGGAGGCCGACTTCCTCCGCACGGAGGAGTGGTTCGCCCGGCACGGCCGCAAGGCGGTGTTCTTCGGCCGGATGATCCCGATCTTCCGGAGCCTGATCTCGGTGCCGGCGGGGGTCGCCTCGATGCCGGTCGGGCAGTTCCTCCTCCTGACCGCGCTCGGCAGCGCGATCTGGAACACCACGTTCGTCCTGGCCGGCTACCTGCTCGGCGAGCAGTGGCACCAGGTCGAGGGCGTGATCGGCTGGTTCAAGTGGGCCGTGGTCGCCGCCGTCGCGCTGTTCGTGGCGCGCTGGGTGATGCGCCGGATCCGGCGGCGTCGCAGCGACCCGGGACCGACCGTCTCCTGAGCGGGGCCCTGGACGGCCTCAGCCCAGGTTGCGGGGAGGTACGTCGAACCCGGCGATGTCGCGGTCGGGACGGCCGTCGTGGTCGTGGTCGTCGGCAGCCGGCGAGTTCGTGCGCCGCCGCCGGATGCCCTCGGCCAGGAACAGCAGGCCGCCGAACGCGAAGATCGAGATGATCACGTAGTCGATGTTGTCGCCGAGCCAGGGGACGCGCTTGCCGAGGAAGTAGCCGAGCATCGAGATCGAGAGGATCCACGCTAGGGCGCCGACGAAGCTCCAGAGGTAGAACCGGCGTCGGTCCATCCCGGTCACGCCGGCGACGACGGTGATGTAGGTCCGGACGAACGCCACGAAGCGGCCCAGCACCAGCGCCTTGTTGCCGTGCTTGTCGAAGAAGACCTGGGTCTCGTCGATGTAGCGCTGCTTGAACAGCCGGCCGTCACGGGCGTACAGGGCAGGACCTATCTTGCGTCCTATCTCGTACCCCACGACGTTGCCCGCGAAGGCGGCGGCGACCATCAGCGCCATCCCCAGCACGAGCTCGAGCAGCGGGCCGCCCGGGAAGACGTCGAGCCGCTCGGTGGCGACGAAGATGCCGTACGCGAAGAGCAGCGCGTCGCCGGGGAGGAACGGGAAGAACAGCCCGCACTCGACGAACAGGATCAGCAGGCTGACCCAGAGGAACTCGGTGCCGAACCGCTCGAGCAACCACTCCGGGTCGAGCCAGTCGATGCCGAGGAACCACGGGAGCACATGGCCCTGGACGCCGGCGGCCAGTGAGCTGATGTCGAGCCGTGCGTCCACGCGCTCACGCTACCTGCCAGGGCCGAACCGCGACTCGGGAACATCCCCGATGAGACCCCGAGACTACGGTTGCGCAGTGGAGGAACGCGCGCCGTACGACCCGGTCCCGCACGGCCCGCCTGAGGTCGGCGTCGGCCCGTGGGAGGGCCCGCTCCCGGAGGGGGAGCAGTACGACCCGCAGCTGCTCGCCGAGGGCGACCGGCGCAACGTGGTCGACCGCTACCGGTACTGGACCGTCGAGGCGATCGTCGCCGACCTCGACACCCGGCGCCACGAGTTCCACGTCGCGATCGAGAACTGGCAGCACGACTTCAACATCGGGACGATCGTGCGGACGGCGAACGCGTTCCTCGCCGCCGAGGTGCACATCGTCGGCAACCGGCGCTGGAACCGGCGCGGCGCGATGGTCACCGACCGGTACCAGCACGTGCGGCACCACCCGACGGTGGCTGACCTGGCGGCCTACCTGCACGAGCGGGACGTCGTCCTCCTCGGGATCGACAACCTGCCGGGCTCGCTGCACCTGGAGACCGCCACCGTCCCGCGGCAGGTGTGCTTCCTGTTCGGCCAGGAGGGTCCGGGGCTCTCCGAGGCGGCGCGCGAGGCGTGCGACGGGACGTTCTCCATCGCGCAGTTCGGCTCGACCCGGTCGATCAACGCGTCGTCGGCCGCGGCGATCGCGATGCACTCCTGGGTGCGGGAGCACGCCGACCTCTCGGGCGAGGACGCCTGGCGCGGTTAGCCGCGGTCGGCCGCCAGCGCCTCGTGCAGCTTCTCCAGCCCGCGCGAGCTGTGGCTCTTCACGGTGCCCTGACTGATCCGGAGCTCCTGCGCGGTCTCTGCGACCGAGAGCCCGAGCCAGTGCCGCAGCACCACGACCTTGCGCTGCATCGTCGGCAGCGCCTGCAGCGCCTCGAACAGCGCGGTGCGCTCCTCGACCGGCAGCGGCTCGCGGGCCGGCTCGTCACGCGCGGGCAGGCCGGGCTGCTCCCGGCGCCAGGGTCGCCGGTGCTCGTCGATGTTGGCGCGCACGATGATCGTGCGGACGTAGGCCTCCTCGTGGCCGTCGCGGTGGACCCGGGGCCAGGCGACGTACAGCTTGACCAGGGCGGTCTGCACGAGGTCGTCGGCGCGGTGCCAGTCGCCGCAGATCGCGTACGCGACCCGCCGCAGGTGCGAGCGGCGGGCGCCGACGAACTCGGAGAACGCCCGGTCGCGCTCGGCCGACCTCACAGCAGGTCACCTGCACCCTCGGCGTACCGGTCGCGCGCGATCGCCAGGAAGACGTCGAGGCTGGCCCCGCCGTCCTGCGCCGGCACGGCGATGTACTGCGCCGCCGAGCCCGGCGTCTTCCGGGCCAGGACGTACCAGCGCTCGCCGTCGTAGCGCACCTCCGCGACGGCGCTCCTGTCCGCGTCGGTGGCGAAGCTGTCGGGCAGGTTCGGGTGGGCGCGCTGCTCGAGGATGGTCACCGACGGGGAGGCCTCCAGGACCTCCGTGGTGCCGACGAAGCTGACCAGGTCGAGGTCGACGCGGCCTGGCCACTCACCGCCCGCCGTCGGGGTGTCACCGGGCTCGTGACCGTCCCCCTGGAGGGTGGCCTGCTCGTCCACCCAGGCCTGGAACGTCGTGTCGTCCGAGGCCGGCGCGCCGGTCGCTGCTCCTCCGCCCTCGTCGGTGTACGCCGCGAACCAGGTGAGCTCCCCGTCGAGGAGGTACTCGACCGCGACCGAGGTGGAGGGGCTCGTGCGGTCGAACGGGTTCGCCAGAGTTCGCACGACCTTCACCGAGGGGTGCACGTGCACGTGGCCGTCGTTCGCGAGCGTGACCGGCCAGTCCTTGCTGAGGTCGTCGTCGCGCACGATGAGCACCACGGACTCGGGGACGGTCACGTCCGGCTCCTCCGGCGTCGGGCCGAGCTCGCCCGGTCCCGTGTCGTCCCAGCTGCTCGCGTTCGTGCTCGGCTGGCCGGCCGGCCCGACCGAGCTGCTTCCCGTCGTGCCCGAGGAGACGAGCGCGACGCCGGTGACGATGCCCGCGACCAG
Source organism: Nocardioides caricicola (assembly GCF_039541135.1). Classification (NCBI taxonomy): domain Bacteria; kingdom Bacillati; phylum Actinomycetota; class Actinomycetes; order Propionibacteriales; family Nocardioidaceae; genus Nocardioides; species Nocardioides caricicola. The sequence goes on from NZ_BAABFQ010000006.1 coordinate 472,950, forward strand.
CAGGAGGGACGCGCCCTCGGCGATCCGGCGGCGGCGTACGGCGTGCCGCCCCCGGGTGAGGATCAGGTCGAGGTCGTCGACCGGCGGGCCCTCGTCGAAGGACCGGTCGATCTCGTCGCGGATGTCGGTGTCCATACGAGGGATACGCAGCTCGACGGCGATCGGTTGTCAGGTCCGACGGAGAGGGTCGCTCGGCCGAGCGCCGTCGGCCGGGACGACGGGGCCGACGTACCGTCCGGACAAGACCTCGGTCACTGGTCGAGGTTACCTTCGGCCCCTTCGGCCGACCGGTCGGTAGCCACTAGGGTTGAGAGCGCCTTCCGACGATCCTGAGGAGCCTCACCATGCCGATCGCAACCCCCGAGAAGTACGCCGAGATGCTCGACGCGGCCAAGGCGGGCGAGTACGCCTTCCCGGCCATCAACGTGTCCTCGTCGCAGACGCTGAACGCCGCGCTGCAGGGCTTCGCCGAGGCCGGTGCGGACGGCATCATCCAGGTCTCGACCGGTGGGGCGGAGTACCTCTCCGGACCGTCGGTGAAGAACATGGTCACCGGGTCGGTCGCGTTCGCGGCGTACGCCGCCGAGGTGGCGAAGAACTACCCCGTGAACATCGCGCTGCACACCGACCACTGCCCCAAGGACAAGCTGGACGGCTTCGTGCGCCCGCTGCTCGACATCTCCGCCGAGCGCGTCAAGCGCGGCGAGGCGCCGCTGTTCCAGTCCCACATGTGGGACGGCTCCGCGGTGCCGCTGGAGGAGAACCTGTCGATCGCCGAGGACCTCCTCGAGCGCTGCATCGCGGCGAAGATCATCCTCGAGATCGAGGTCGGCGTTGTGGGCGGCGAGGAGGACGGCGTCGAGAACGCGATCAACGACAAGCTCTACTCGACCCCCGCGGACGCCATCGCGACCGCGAAGGCGCTGGGCTACGGCGACCGCGGCTACTACATGACCGCGCTGACCTTCGGCAACGTGCACGGCGTCTACAAGCCGGGCAACGTCAAGCTCCGCCCGGAGGTCCTCAAGGAGGCGCAGGAGGCGGTCGTGACGGAGTTCGGCCTCGAGCCCGGCTCGAAGCCGTTCCACCTGGTGTTCCACGGCGGCTCCGGCTCGCTGCCCGAGGAGATCGCCGCCGCGGTCAGCTACGGCGTCGTGAAGATGAACGTCGACACCGACACCCAGTACGCCTTCACCCGCCCGGTCGCCGCGCACATGTTCACCCACTACGACGGCGTCCTCAAGGTCGACGGCGAGGTCGGCAACAAGAAGCAGTACGACCCGCGCGCCTGGGGCAAGGCCGCCGAGGCCGGCATGGCCGCCCGTGTCGTCGAGGCCTGCGAGAACCTGAGCTCCGCGGGCAAGTCGATCGGCTGATCGTCGCCAACGTCCTACGAGGTGGTCGCCGCGGCGACCACCTCGTTTGACGTCCGGGTCCGGTCGGCCGGCACCGGACCATGGACAATGCCTCCATGACTTCTCTCACCGGCAACGACCTGATGGCCGGCCCGCCGCCGACCCACCTGCCCGAGGACCCCGCGGCCGCCGAGCTGGTGCCCGGCGCCGACGCGATGGACGTCGTACGCCGGCACCCGGAGTCGCCGCTGGCCTGGGCCACGCTGGCGACCCTGGCCGCCGACCAGGAGGACGACCCGGTGACGATCTACGCCTACGCGCGCGTGGGCTACCACCGCAGCCTGGACCTGCTGCGCCGCAACGGCTGGAAGGGCCACGGCCCGGTGCCGTGGGAGCACGAGCCGAACCGCGGCTTCCTCACCTGCCTGGCGCTGCTCGCGCTGGCCGCCGAGGCCATCGGCGAGACCGCGGAGGCGGAGCGGTGCTTCGGCTTCCTGCGCGACTCCAGCCAGACCGGGTACGACGCGCTGCTCAGCGAGGACTGAGCAGCGAGCGCACCTTGTCGGCGCCGAGCGCGAGGAACAGCGTCGGCAGGCGCGGCCCGCGGTCGGCGTCGACGAGCAGGTTGTAGAGCAGCCGGAAGAAGTCCTTCTGGTCCTGCTTGACCTGGTCGGTCGGCGCGTCGTCGACGCCCAGCCCGCGCGCCAGCTTCGGCACGCCGTAGATCAGCGTGGTCGTCTCCTCGAGCTCGAGGTGGTCAGGCATCCGGTCGAGCAGCTGGGCGATCCACAGCTCCTCGTCCTCGGACAGCGCCGCGAGCCGCGCGGTGTCGGCGGTCTCGCGCACGGTGGTGCGGTCCTCGGCCGGGACGAACTCCGCGGTCCACGCCATCGCCTTGGCGAGCCGCGGCTCGAGGCTCTCCGCCGACTCCCCGACGATCCGGCTGATCTGGGCGACGTCGCCGTTGGTGACGTCGGCGACCGAGGACAGCAGCCGGAACGGCGCGATGACGGCCGGGGTCGGCAGCCTGCCGGCGGCGGCCGTCGACGAGGCCCGCTCGAACGCGAGCACCTGGGCGTCCCGCTTGTCGGGGTTCGCGGCCTTGCGGCCGAGCGCGTCCCACTCGTCGTACAGCCGCACGACCTCGGCGCCGAAGTCGATGTTGAACGCCTGCTTGGGCGCTCGGCGCACGTAGAGCCAGCGCAGGATCGGCGCCTCGAGGATCTTGAGCGCGTCGGTCGCGGTCGGGACGCCGCCGGCCGACGACGACATCTTCTGCACGCCGGCGAAGCCCACGAACGCGTAGGCGACGTACGACGGCGCGCGGAACCCGAAGACCCGCTTCACCAGCTCCTTGCCGACGGTGTACGACGAGCCCGGGGTCGAGTGGTCGAGCCCGCCGGGCTCGAAGTCGACGCCCTCGTAGGCCCAGCGCATCGGCCAGTCGACCTTCCACACGAGCTTGCCCTCGTGCTGGGTCGCGACGTTGGTGACGTAGGAGCCCCCGCACGACGTGCAGGTGTAGGACAGGTCGGTCGTCTCGTCGTCGTACGCCGTGATCTCGACGGTGTCGCGACCGCAGCCGCGGCAGTAGGGCTTGTAGGGGAACCGCGCGAGGGCGCCCGCGCCGGCGGGCTCGTCGTCCTCGTCAGCGACGGAGTCCTCGAGCGCGGCCGCCTCCTGCTCGTTCTCCGGCTCCGGCTCGGCCTTCTTGGTGCGGTGCTTGGCCAGCACCTCCTCGATCACGTCGCGGTGCTTGATCGCGTGGAGGACCTGCTCGGTGTACGCACCGGAGCGGTACTGCTCGGTCTGCGACACCTCCACCATCTCGATGCCCATCTCGGCCAGCGCCGCGCGCAGCGGGGCCTTGAAGTGCTCGGCCCAGGACTCGTGGCACTCCCACGGGTCGGGCACGGCGGTCAGCGGCCGGCCGATGTGCTCGGCCCAGGAGGGGTCGACGCCCGCGGGGACCTTGCGGAACCGGTCGTAGTCGTCCCAGCTGTGCAGGTGGCGTACGGCGACGCCGCGCCGGCGGATCTCCTCGGCGACGAAGTGCGGCGTGATGAACTCGCGCAGGTTCCCCAGGTGGATCGGTCCCGACGGGCTGGCGCCGGAGGCGCAGGTGATGACGTGGTCCTCACCGAACTCGCTGTGGGCGTGGCGGATCGCCTCGTCGGCGGTCCGGGTCACCCAGTCGTGGGGCTCGCCGGACTGCTGGCCTCGTGCCATGTTGCTGCTCCTGCTGCGGTGGGGTGCGTGCAGCAGGCAACGCTACCGGTCGGCCCTTCGGGGGCAGGGCGGAAGGGCCGGAGCCTCCGTGGGGCTCCGGACCTTCGCCGTGCGTCCCGCGGCACGATCGATCCCCCGATGCTGGTCGTGCCGCGTCTGTCGCACCCCGAGAGACGCGCGACGGCGACGCGCGAGAAATCCTCGCACTGACCGCTCCATGCCACCGGGCGAGAAGCGGACGCTGTCACCAAGTTGCCACTCCGCCTATCCTGCGAGGCATGGCTCGCTCGGGACCGGCGTCGGTGCTGACCGCTCTCGGCTTCGCGCCGGGGGTGGACCGGCTCTACCAGCGGGTCCGCACGCACTCGGGCCGCCCGCTCGCCCGCGTCGCCGCCGCGACGCTGCGGACGCCGGGCGAGCTGCTCGAGGACCTCGACCCCCTGGTGCGGGCCGGGATCGTCCGCCTGGAGGGCGAGGAGCTGGTCGTCGAGCCGCCCGCGGAGGCGCTGCGGATCATGGTCGCAGTGCAGGCGGCGCACGCCGAGCGGGCGTTGCACCGGCTGGAGGGGCTGACCGAGGCGGTCGCGCTGCTCGCCGACGAGGCCCACGTCGGGCGCGACGACCACGACGAGACCGTGCCGGTCGACGGCGAGGTCGTCACGGCGTCCGACCCGGCCCGCATCCACGCGATGGTCCGGGACCTGGTCCGGCACAGCCGCGGCGACCTGCTCTGGCTGCGCCCTGACCAGTGGCGCGGCCCGAACGAGCACAAGATGGCCGAGCTCATCGAGGACGCGCTGCGCCACGGCGGCCGGTCCTCGCGCGCGATCTACCCGCAGCACGCGACCCGCGAGGCGCCCGGTGCCCTCGCCGCCCGGGCCGCGGCCGGCGAGCAGGTCCGGCTGCTGCCGGAGGTGCCCAGCCGGATGCTCGTGATCGGGGACACCCACGTGCTGCTGCCCGGCCGCCTCGGGTACGCCGACATCCCGCTGGTCGTGGTCCGCCAGACCGCGGTCGTCGAGGCGGCCGCGCAGTGGTTCGAGCTGCTGTGGGAGCGGGCCGCGGCGCCGGCGTCCGGCCGCGCGGAGGCGCGGCGCGACCTGCGCCGGTTCCTGCTCCAGCAGCTGGCCAGCGGCGCGCACGACGAGCAGATCGCGCGCAACCTCGGCATCAGCCTGCGCACGGTGCGCCGCCGCGTCGCCGACCTGATGGCCGAGCTCGGCGCCGACACGCGGTTCCAGGCCGGCGTCGAGGCGGCGCGGCGAGGCTGGCTCTAGAGGACCATCCGGTACGCACCCGGCTCCACGCGCCAGGTGCGGTGGGTCTCGGGGCCGTAGATCTCACCGTCCGCACTGCAGTGGAACGGCCCGCCCGACACCGACACCTCGCGGCCGCGGAGGTAGGTCACGTCGTCGCGCCTGTGGTGCGTCGCGAAGCCCAGCCGCGCGACGTACAGGAACCGCGCCAGCGGGCCGGTCGACCGCGAGATCATCACGTCCAGCAGCCCGTCGTTCGGGACCGCCTCGGGCGTCAGCTCGGCGCCGCCGCCGACCGACGAGCCGTTGCCCACCGCGACCTGCAGCACGGGGTCGTCGAGGTCGCGCACGACCTTGCCGTCCACCTCGACCCGGACCCGCACGGTGGCCGGCTTGAGCGCGGACTGCGCGGCGCCGATCGGGTAGCCGATCCGGCCGAGCCGCTTCTTCAGGCCGTGGGAGCGCAGGCTGGCCTCCGCGCCCGCGCCGACGTGCACGCCGTTGACGACGATGCCGCCGACCTCGTCGAGGATCAGGTCCATGGGGCGGGGCTCCCCGACCAGCAGGGCCCGGGCGGCTCCCTCCGGGTCGAGCGGGATCCCGAGCGCGCGGGCGAAGTCGTTGCCGGTCCCGAGCGGGAGCAGGCCGATGACCGCGTCGCGGAGCTCGTTGCGCCGGTACAGCGCGGAGAGCACCGCGTGCAGGCTGCCATCACCGCCCGCGACCACGATCCGGCGCGACCCCGCGCGGTGCAGGACGCCGTCCAGCTCGTCGGGGCGCGAGGTCTTGCACAGCTCGACCGACGCCAGCCGGCGCAGCGCGCTCAGAGCGGCCGCCAGAGACTCCTGGTCCGCTGAACCCGCCGAACGGTTGGCGATGACGAGGAGTGGGTCCACGACGCCGACGGTAACGGACGACCCGTGGGGTGGACCGCCGCCTTTGGTAACGTATCGCCGCAAGAGCTCCGGTGCTGTTGTGCCGGGGCTTCTCTCATTCCAGGAGGCAGAGCATGCCCGCCATCGCGATCATCGGCGCCCAGTGGGGCGACGAGGGCAAGGGCAAGGCGACCGACCTGCTCGGCAGCCGCGTCGACTACGTGGTGAAGTTCAACGGCGGCAACAACGCCGGCCACACCGTCGTCATCGGGGACGAGAAGTACGCGCTCCACCTGCTGCCCAGCGGCATCCTGAGCCCCGGTGTCACGCCGGTCATCGGCAACGGCGTGGTCGTCGACCTGGGCGTGCTGTTCGAGGAGCTCGACGCCCTGGTCGCCCGCGGCGTCGACGTGAGCCTGCTCAAGGTCAGCGCGAACGCGCACGTGATCGCGGACTACAACCGCACCATCGACAAGGTCACCGAGCGGTTCCTCGGCTCCCGCCGGATCGGCACCACCGGGCGGGGCATCGGCCCGACGTACGCCGACAAGATGAACCGGATCGGCATCCGGATCCAGGACATCTTCGACGAGAAGATCCTGCGCCAGAAGGTCGAGGGCGCGCTCGACCTCAAGGGCCAGATCCTCACCAAGATCTACAACCGCCGGCCGCAGACGGTCGACGAGACCGTCGAGGAGCTGCTCGCCTACGCCGACCGGCTGCGACCGATGGTCTGCGACACCGGGCTGCTGCTCAACCAGGCGCTGGACCGCGGCGAGACCGTGCTGCTCGAGGCCGGCCAGGCCACGCTGCTCGACGTCGACCACGGTACCTACCCGTTCGTCACGTCGTCCTCGGCCACGTCGGGCGGCGCCTGCACCGGCTCCGGCATCCCGCCGACCCGGCTCGACCAGGTCATCGCGATCGTCAAGGCCTACACGACCCGTGTCGGCGAGGGCCCGTTCCCGACCGAGCTGGAGGACGACAACGGCGAGCACCTGCGCAAGGTCGGCGCGGAGTACGGCACGACCACCGGCCGGCCGCGGCGCTGCGGCTGGTACGACGCGGTCATCGCCCGCTACGCCGCGCGCGTCAACGGCGTGACGGACTTCGTGCTCACCAAGCTCGACGTGCTCACCGGTCTGGAGAAGGTCCCGGTCTGTGTCGCCTACGACGTCGACGGCACCCGGCACGACGAGATGCCGGTCAACCAGAGCGACTTCCACCACGCGGTGCCGATCTACGAGTACCTCGACGGCTGGTGGGAGGACATCTCCGAGGCCCGCACGTTCGCCGACCTGCCGGTCAACGCGCAGCGGTACGTCGAGGCGGTCGAGGCGATGTCCGGGGCGCGGATCTCCGCGGTCGGCGTCGGCCCGTCGCGGGCCGCGACAGTTGTGCGACACGAGCTCATCTGAGGCGCTAGTTTCCGGTTCATGATCGAGCCGAAGGTCGCCGTCGAGCGACTCCGCACGGCCTTCGGGGGCCCGGACCGCCACCGCACCCTGCACGCGAAGGGCCGGTTCTACGCCGGCACCTTCACCGCCACCGCCGAAGCCGCCGAGCTCGGCCGCGCCCTGCACCTGAACGGCGAGCCCGTGCCCGTCGTCGTGCGGTGGTCGAACGCCGGGGGCAACGCCGACGTACCGGACAAGAAGCCGGACATCCGTGGGATGGCGGTGAAGTTCCAGCTGCCCGACGGCTCGTCGACCGACCTGCTCGGCCAGACGTCGCCGCGGTTCCCGACCGACGACCCGGCGGAGTTCGTGGCGATGACCGAGGCATCGCTGAACCAGCTGACGTTCCCCCTCTTCCTGCTGCGGCACCCGCGGATGGCCGGCCCGATCATCGCGGGTCTCACGAGCAAGGCCGCGGTGTCGCACCACAGCTTCGCGGAGCCGGCGTACTACCCGATCCACGCCTACGGCTGGCTCGACGCCGAGGGCCGGCGGACGTGGGTGCGCTACGTCTTCAAGCCGACCGCCACGAAGGCCGACCGGCTGTCGCAGTCCTTCGACGGCCCGGACCGGCTCGGCGCGGAGATGGCCGCGCGGCTGGCACGGGGTCCGGTGACGTTCGAGGTCTGGCTGCAGGTCGCGGGGGAGGGGCACGACCCGCATTCCGCGGTCTCGGACTGGAAGGGCGCCCGCGAGGTGCTGGCCGGCCGCATCGTCGTGATGGCCGAGCTGCCCGACCAGGACCCGCTGGTCTTCGACCCCACCCGTGTCGTCGACGGGATCGAGCTGTCCGACGACCCGATCCTGCGGTATCGCCCCTTGGCCTACGGCGAGTCGATCGGCCGCCGCACCTAGGCTGGGGGTCCGTGAGGACTCTCGTCATCGGTACCGGCGGTCGTGAGCACGCGCTCGCGCTCGCGCTCTCCCTCGACCCCACGGTGACCGAGGTGCACGCCGCGCCCGGCAACCCGGGCATCGCGGCGGTCGCGACCCTGCACGACGTCGACGCGATGTCGGGGCCGGCCGTGGCCGGGTTGGCCGCCTCGATCGGTGCCGACCTCGTGGTCGTCGGCCCGGAGGCGCCACTGGTCGCCGGTGTCGCGGACGCCGTGCGGGAGCAGGGGATCGCGGTCTTCGGGCCGTCCGGTGCCGCCGCGCAGCTTGAGGGCTCGAAGGCGTTCTCCAAGGACGTGATGGCCGCCGCCGGCGTGCCGACCGCGCGGTCGTTCACCTGCGACACCGAGGCCGACGTGGAGGCGGCGTTCGACGAGCTCGGGGCGCCGTACGTCGTGAAGGACGACGCGCTCGCCGCCGGCAAGGGCGTCGTGGTGACCCGCGACCGCGAGGAGGCGCTCGCGCACGCGCGGGCCTGCGGGCGCGTGGTCGTGGAGGAGTTCCTGGACGGGCCGGAGGTCTCGCTGTTCGCGATCTGCGACGGGACCACGGCGTACCCGCTGCAGCCGGCGCAGGACTTCAAGCGGATCCACGACGGCGGTCGTGGCCCGAACACCGGCGGCATGGGCTCGTACACCCCGCTCACGTGGGCGCAGCCCGACCTCGCCGACGTCGTGATGGAGCAGGTCGTCGGCCCGACGCTCGCGGAGATGCGCCGGCGCGGCACACCGTTCGTCGGCTGCCTGTACGTCGGGCTCGCGCTGACCGCGTCCGGCCCACGGGTCATCGAGTTCAACGTGCGCTTCGGCGACCCCGACATCCAGCCGGTGCTCGCGGTCCTCGAGTCGCCGCTGGGCGTGCTGCTCGCCGCGGCCGCCTCCGGCACCCTCGCCGACGTGCCCGCCCCGGCGTTCCGCGACGGCGCCGCGGTCACCGTCGTGCTCGCGTCCGCGGGCTACCCGGAGTCGTCGTCGAAGGGCGACGTGATCACCGGCGTCGAGACCGCCGCGGAGACCGCGGACGTGATCCACGCCGGCACTGCGCTGGTCGAGGGCTCGCTTGTCACCGCCGGGGGCCGGGTCCTCGCCGTGCGCGCCACCGGTGCCGACGTCGCCTCCGCCCGCGCCGCGGCGTACGCCGCCGCCGACCACATCACCTTCGACGGCCTCCAGCGCCGCTCCGACATCGCCGCCGAGCCCCTCGGCGTCGTCGAGGGCGCCTCCCTACGTTGAATCGGGACTTTCAGTCCGTCGAGTCGTGACTTTCTGTCCGTTGAATCGGGAGTTCTCGTCAGCGGAGGCAGAAACTCCCGATTCAACGGACCGGAACTCCCGATTCGACCGACGCAAAGTCCCGACTCAACGTCGTGGGAGAATGAGGGACGTGACCGTGCCGAACGTCGCTGTGCCCAATGTCTTGGCTACCCGCTACGCCTCTGCCGAGCTCGCTCGGATCTGGTCGCCCGAGCACAAGATCGTGCTGGAGCGGCAGCTGTGGATCGCGGTGCTGGAGGCCCAGCGCGACCTCGGCATCGACGTGCCGGACGGCGTGATCGAGGCCTACCGGGACGTCATCGGCAAGGTCGACCTCGAGTCGATCGCGGCGCGCGAGCGGGTGACCCGCCACGACGTGAAGGCGCGGATCGAGGAGTTCTCGGCGCTCGCCGGGCACGAGCACATCCACAAGGGCATGACGTCGCGCGACCTCACCGAGAACGTCGAGCAGCTGCAGGTGAAGCAGAGCCTGGCGCTGGTGCGCGACCGCGCGGTCGCCACCTTGGCCCGGCTGGCGCGGCTCGCCGCCGAGCACGAGGCGACCGTGATGGCCGGTCGGTCGCACAACGTCGCCGCGCAGGCGACGACCCTCGGCAAGCGGTTCGCGACCGTCGCCGACGAGATGCTGATCTCGGTGGCCCGCGTCGAGGACCTCCTGGGCCGCTACCCGCTGCGCGGCATCAAGGGCCCGATGGGCACCGCGCAGGACATGCTCGACCTGCTCGACGGCGACGCGGCGAAGCTGCAGCAGCTCGAGGAGCGGGTCGCCCACCACCTCGGCTTCGAGAACGTGCTGACCAGCGTCGGCCAGGTCTACCCGCGCAGCCTCGACTTCGACGTCGTCTCGTCGCTCGTGCAGCTCGCGGCCGGCCCGTCGAACCTCGCGACCACGATCCGGCTGATGGCCGGCAACGAGCTGGTCACCGAAGGCTTCCAGGAGGGCCAGGTCGGCTCGTCGGCGATGCCGCACAAGATGAACAGCCGCTCCGCCGAGCGGGTCAACGGCCTCGCCGTCGTCCTCCGCGGCCACCTCTCGATGGTCAGCGAGCTCGCCGGCGACCAGTGGAACGAGGGCGACGTCTCCGACTCCGTCGTACGCCGGGTCGCGCTGCCTGACGCGTTCTTCGCGGCGGACGGCCTGTTCGAGACGTTCCTGACGATCCTCGACGAGTTCGGCGCGTTCCCGGCCGTCATCCAGCGCGAGCTGGACCGCTACCTGCCGTTCCTGTCCACCACCAAGGTGCTGATGGCCGCGGTCCGCAACGGCGTCGGCCGCGAGGCCGCGCACGAGGCGATCAAGGAGGCCGCGGTCGGCACCGCGCTCGACATGCGCCAGGGCCAGGCCGAGAACGACGTGTTCGCACGGCTGGCCGCCGATGAGCGGCTCGGGCTCACCGCCGACCAGCTCGCGACGCTGGTCGCCGAGCCGATCACGTTCACCGGCGCCGCGGTCGACCAGGTGCAGACCGTCGTACGACGCGTCGCCGAGGTGACGGCGAAGCACCCCCAGGCGGCGGCGTACTCGCCCGGCGCTATCCTCTGAGAAATTCGTCTGCAACGCTCGCGGCACTTCCGGACATCACGTAGTCATGAGCGAGAGCCGCGAGGAGACGTTCCGCCGTCTCTACGCGGACCACTTCGATGCCGTCCTCGGTTTCGCGCTGCGCCGGACGGACCGTCCCGAGGACGCCGCCGACGTCACCGCGGACACGTTCCTGGTGGCGTGGCGACGCCTCGCTCACGTGCCGGGCGACGCCGACACCAGGCCGTGGCTGTACGGCGTCGCCCGGCGCGTGCTCGCCAACCACCGGCGTGGCGACCATCGGCGCAGCGCGCTCGGCGACCGGCTGCGCAGGGAGCTGGCCGCCGCGATGCCCGACTGCAGCGACGAGGTCGTGCAGCGCGCCGACGTCACCGCGGCGATGCGGCGGCTCAGCGCCCGCGACCAGGAGGTCCTCGAGCTGCACCTGTGGGAGGGCCTCGAGCCGCGTGAGATCGCGGACGTCCTCGGGCTCACCACCGTGGTCGTGCGGCCCCGGCTCTCCCGCGCCCGGGCCCGGCTGCGCGACCTGCTCGGCAACGATCCCGCGCCACCCGGACATCTCCCTTCCAGACACCCCCAGCTCACCCGGAAGGAGCAACCGTGAACCCGAAGCTGACCGACGACGCCGTGTCCGGCCTGCCCCTCTCGCACGGGCGAGCCGAGCTCCTGGAGGAGATCATGAGCACTCCCGTCCTCGACGACCGGCCGACCCGTGACGAGGCGCCGCGCCGCCGCACCCGCTGGCTCGTCCCGGCCGCGGCCGCGGTCGTGGTCGCCGCCCTCGCCCTCGGCACCGCCTGGTGGACCGGCCAGGACGACGCGGCCGACCAGAAGGCCGACACGACGACCGGCGAGAAGACCGGCGAGAAGACCGGCGAGCAGACCGGCGAGCAGACCGGCCAGCAGGAGCGCAGCGCCCTCGCCTCGCAGCCGCTCGCCGGCCACGGCGGCCGGGTCGTCCTCGACGCGCCGGGCTGGGAGGCCACCGCGGTGTGGGCCGACAAGGACTCCGGCGAGATGAGCTACGAGAACGGCGGCCAGAACCTCGAGATCATGTGGGGACCCGCGAAGACCTACGAGATGTACGTCGACGACCGCCGCCACATCGTGAGGCCGGCGGCGGACGGAGTCGCGATCACCGTGCTCGGCGCGGAGGCGCAGATGTGGCCCTACAGCGCCGACGACCACACCGCGATCCGCGAGGTCGAGAACGGCCAGTGGATCGAGGTGCGCGCCGACGGGATGGACGAGGTCGGCTACCTCGCCCTGCTCGACCGGCTCCGCCTCGTCGACCTGGCCGGGTTCGAGGCGTCGCTGCCCGAGAGCTTCGTGACCAGCGCCGAGCGTGACGACACCGTCACCGCGATCCTCGATGAGATCGACGACACCTCCGACGGCCCGCTGCTGCCGGAGGGCGTGGACCGCACCTCGATCACGTCGAACCAGGTCGACGACTACCAGCTCGGCGCCGAGATCTCGGGCCAGGTCGCGTGCGCCTGGCTCGACGAGTACGCCGCCGCCGCGCAGGCCGGCGACCAGGGCCGCTTGGACGCGGCCGCGGCCGCCCTGACCAGCTCGCACGACTGGCCGGTGCTGCACCGGATGGACGAGCGCGGCGGCTACCCGGAGGTGCTCTGGTCGTACGCCCAGCAGGTCGCGGACGCCGGGGTGGTCCCGGAGGGCTACGCGGGCGGCCTGGGCTGCGAGCCCGTCTGAGGCGCTCACCCTGTGAGATAAATCCGCGAGGATATATCATCGCGCGCCGGCGGATCCCTAGGTTGACCGACGAGTGGGGGAGTCACATCACGTCAACCTGAGGGAATCTGCATGAAGAAGCTCCAGAGAGCCGCGCTCGCCGCGCTGCTCGCCGCCGGATCCGCCCTGGTCAGCGTCGTCGCGACGGCGCCGAGCGCCAGCGCCGCCGAGGTCGCCTGCAACAGCTACTCGTCGTCGACGTCCAGCTGCGTCAACACCCAGCTCACGATCGCCGGCACCAGCCACAGCGTCGACTGGTACCTGCCGAACGGCACCGCATCGGCGCTCATGGTGCTCCAGCACGGGTTCAGCCGCGGCTGCGGGAACCTGCGCGGCACCAGCAAGGCGATCGCCGAGAAGGGCGTGATGGTGCTGTGCGTGAACGGCGACATGACCGCCGGCAACCCGGCTCTCGCCGACGCGCTCGGCGCACTGCTCGTCGCCCGCACGATCACGCCTCCGCAGTCCAAGCCTCTGCCGCAGCGCTACATCGTCAGCGGCCACTCGGCCGGTGGTCACTTCGCCAGCGAGCTCGGTGCCTACCTCGACGCCGCCGGTTACGCCGACTTCGCCGGCGCTGTCCTCTTCGACCCGGTCGCCGCCGAGGGCTTCAGCGCGAACGTCGCGGCGATCTCGGACGGCGGCGCCCGCCCGGTGCTGGCCGTGACCGCGCGCCCGAGCGTGACCAACCTGTTCAACAACTCCGCCGAGGCGCTGGTCAACCTCGCCAACCCGTACGTCGGCATCCAGCTGGTGTGGAGCAGCTACTTCCTGGGCTCCCCGACCGGTGGCAGCTGCCACGTCGACGTTGAGGGCGAGAACACCGACGTCATCGGCATCGCCGGCGCCCTGTGCTCGCCGAACGCGACGCAGACCGCGCGGCTGCGGGACTTCGGCTCGGCCTGGGCCAAGGACCTCGCGACCGGCAGCTACACCTCGGCGTACTACTGCACCGACGCGAACGTCGTCTCCACCTGCGGCAGCAAGGTCCGCGACCTGGTGGACCGGACGCTGCCGCTGGCGGCGCCGATCCGCTGACCGGACCGACCGCCCCTACGGGGCGATGTTGAAGTTCCGGCGGAACACGTTGTCGGGATCCCAGGCCCGCTTGACCTCGCGCAAGCGGGCCTGGGTCCTCTCCGGCCACAGTGCGGCGATGTCCTCGGCGGTGTCCGAGCCGAGGAACCCGGCGTACGCGCCGATGCCCTGGGCCCCGATCGTGGCCCACGTCGCCCGGGCGTCCGCGACCTGCTCCTCCGTCGCGTCGAGGGGCAGGAAGGCCGCCGACACGACCAGCGCCGCGGCGTCCCGGTGGGCGAACGCGGTGTCCGTCCCGGCCGCCCGACTGACGGCGCCGCCGAGGCTGCGCAGGAAGACGACGCGGCCACCGGCGCCGTACGCCGCGTCGATCGCGTCGATCAGCGCGTCGTCGACCGCGCTCACCAGCGCGTTGCCGACGACCGGCCGCACGCCCTCGGGAGGATGTGCCTCCTCGAAGATGTCGGCGTACGCCCGCTCGGCGACGTCCTCGGAGACGACCGTGCCGATCGTGCGCAGCGCCTCGAGCGGTGCCGGGTCGTCGCCGGCCAGGCAGACGTAGAGCACCGCCATCGGGTCGCCTTCCCCGAATGCCGGCATCAGCGCCAGCATCGTCGTCAGCTCGTCCGGTGCGTCGTCGACGGCCGCGGCCGCCCAGCCCTTCACGAGCTGGGCGACGTCGTCGGCCGCGAACGTGATGGTGCCGAAGTGCACGGTGGTGACCGGTCGGGCCTGGAACTCGAAGGCGGTGACGACCCCGAAGTTGCCGGCACCCCCGCGCAGGGCCCAGAAGAGGTCGGCGTTCTCCTCCGCAGAGGCGCGCACCAGCTCCCCGGTCGCCGTGACCAGGTCGGCGGCCAGCAGGTGGTCGATGGTGAGCCCGTGCTTGCGGACCAGCCACCCGATCCCGCCGGCCTGGGTCAACCCGCCGACGCCGACGGAGCCGGTGTCGCCGGAGCTCACCGCGAGCCCGTACGGCGCCAGCGCCGTGGCGACCGCACCCCAGGTCGCGCCGGCGCCGATCCGCACCCGGCCGGCGTCGAGGACCTCGACCTCGTCGAGGGCCGAGAGGTCGAGCACCGCGCCGCCGTCGACCGCGCCGAAGCCCAGCAGGTTGTGGCCGCCACTGCGGATCGCCAGGTCGAGCCCCGCGTCGCGGACGTGGTGGAGGGCGGCCGCGACCTCGGCGGGCGAGGTCGGGCGGAGGACCATGACGGGGTCGGTCGGGCCCGCGAACGTGGTGCGGGCGGTGTCGTAGCCGGCGTCGCCGGGGTGGATCTCGAGCTGCTCGGTCGTCATGGTCGACGACGGTAGAACTTCAAGCGAACTTGAGATCAAGGGGAATTACGCGCGGGCGGTGCCGCCCCAGTTCGCGAGCTTGGTCGCGACCGCGTGCAGGTCGGCCCGGCGTATGTCGTCAGGCACCGGGGGCAGGATCGCGTCCCACTCGACGGCGAACGAGCCCCGGATGTCCGGGAGCCCCTCGGGGCGGGCGAAGAACCAGACGTGGGCGTGCGCGCAGCCGTCGCCCCAGCGGTTCACGTGGACCCGGCCGATGCCCGGCATCGCCTCCATGATGCGGACCAGGCGGTTCGCGATCCGGCCGAGCTCGGCGGCCTCGTCGTCACCGAAGTTGCCGATGTCGAGGTGCTCGCGGGTCCACAGCGTGAGCACCAGCGGGAGCCCGCTGGGCTCGACGGTCGGGGTGGCCAGCAGCCAGTGCTCGTCCTCCCAGACGATGCTCTCCGGCGGCAGCCCGGCGCAGGCGGGGCACGGGTCGCCGCCCTCGGCGCCCTTGCGCAGCTCCTCCGGCTCAGGCGCGCGCAGCACCCGCGGGACCACGCGCCCGTCGACGGCGTCCCACGGGAAGATGTCCCAGTCGGCGATCGGCGGTGCGGCCAGCCGTCCGTCCGGTCCGGCGGCGGCGGTGACCCTGGCGTAGAGCTCGTCGGCAGACTCCGGCATGACCACACTCTGCCACGATCTGTTTCATGAGCGCTCCCGTCACCGTCTCGATCACCCGGACCATCACGCCCGGCCACGACGACGAGATGATCGCCTGGATGCAGGCCGGCTCGGCCCTGGCCGCTCGCTTCCACGGCTTCCTCGGGTCGGGGTGGGTGCGCCCGGCCGCGGACTCGGAGGAGTGGCACATGCTCTACCGGTTCGCCGACGACGAGTCCCTGGCGACCTGGGAGGCGTCCGAGCAACGACGCTGGTGGCGCAGTGCCGCCGAGGGTCTCGTCGGGGATGCGCGGATCGAGCGCCGCACCGGCATCGAGGGCTGGTTCGACGCGCCGGCGACGTACGACGTCAAGGACCTGCGCCCGGCCGCTCCCGCGCCGCCGCGGTGGAAGCAGGCGTGCGTGATCTTCCTGGTGTTCTTCCCGCTGAGCCTGCTCGTGAACTGGGCCGGAGGACACCTGCTCGCCGACGTCTGGCTGCCCGCCCGGGTGCTGGTCAGCGTGCTCGTGATGACACCGGTGATGACCTACCTGGCCCTGCCGTGGATCACGCGCCGGATGGAGTGGTGGCTGCAGGGGCGGCCGGCTCCCTGGCGCAGGAGCTGAGGAACCTTCCGCTTGCGCCGTCACCCCGGTCCGTGGTCAGGGTGGAGCACATGAAGCGAATCTCGGGACTCCTGCTCACGATCATCGCGACGCTCGGACTGACCGTCGCCACGTCCGCGCCGGCCGGCGCGGTCACCCATGCCAGCGCCACGTCGCAGTTCTCGGCCGCCGGCATCTCCTGGACCTCCTCCGGCGGGTGCAGCGACCGCTACACTTCCACGTGCACGTCGTTCGACGGCATCCGCCAGGCGACCATCGACGGCGCGATCACCCTGAAGCGGGCCAGCGGCTGCGGCCTGACCATCACCGGCGGCACCGAGACCGGCCACGCGAGCGGGACCTACAGCCACTGGAACGGCTACAAGCTCGACTTCGCGCGGACGGCCTGCCTGACCAGCTGGGTCCACAACACCTACACCTACATCGGCCAGCGCGGCGACGGCGCAGCCCAGTACCAGGCGGCCTCCGGCAACATCTACGCCGACGAGGGCAACCACTGGGACGTCCTCTACTACACCTGCGGCTGCTGACCGCCGGGCCACCCCTAGAGTTGGCATGTGGCCGACCTCAACATCCCGACCGCGCCCGCCATCGAGGGGGCCGCCCACCTGCACTCCGGGAAGGTGCGCGACCTCTACGAGCTGCCGAGCGGCGACCTGCTGATGGTCGCCAGCGACCGCATCTCGATCTTCGACTTCGTGCTCGACACCACGATCCCGGACAAGGGCGAGATCCTGACCCGGATGTCGCTGTGGTGGTTCGACCAGCTCGCCGACCTGGTGCCCAACCACGTGATCTCCACCGACGTCCCCGACGAGGTCAAGGGCCGCGCGGTCGTCTGCGAGCGGCTCGCGATGTACCCCGTCGAGTGCGTGGCGCGTGGCTACCTCACCGGCACCGGCCTGCTCGACTACCGCGCGTCCGGCGAGGTCTGCGGCATCGCGCTGCCGGCGGGGCTCGAGGACGGCAGCCGGCTGCCGGAGGCCATCTTCACCCCGGCCACCAAGGCCGAGGTCGGCGACCACGACGAGAACGTGTCGTACGCCGCCGTGGCGGCCGCCATCGGCGCCGACCGGGCGGCGGAGCTGCGCGACCTGACCCTGCAGGTCTACGGCCGCGCGGAGGCGGTCGCCCGTGAGCGCGGCATCATCCTGGCCGACACCAAGCTCGAGTTCGGCGCCCGGCCCGACGGCACGACCGTCCTCGGCGACGAGGTGCTCACCCCGGACTCGTCGCGCTTCTGGCCCGCCGCCGAGTGGCAGCCCGGGCGCACCCAGCCGTCGTACGACAAGCAGATCGTGCGCAACTGGGCGCTCTCGTCCGAGTCCGGCTGGGACCGCGCGTCCGGCCAGGCGCCGCCGCCGCTCCCGGCCGAGGTCGTGGAGCGCACCCGCAGCCGCTACATCGAGGCCTACGAGCTGCTGACGGGAGAGCGGTGGTAACCGTCGCGTTCCCGGTGTCCTGCGAGGTCGCCTTCGACTACCTCGCGGACCCGCACAACCGCGCGGACTGGCAGTCCAGCCTGGCCCGCGTCGAGGACGTCGACGGCGAGCCACGGGTCGGCCAGACCTGGACCGACGTCACCAAGCCCGGGCTGCGGCCCCGCATGGAGACCACCGAGCTCGACCGGCCCCGACGCTGGACCGAGCGCGGGACCTGGTGGCGCGTCACCGCCACCCTGACCCTCGAGTTCGCGGCCACGCCGACGGGGTGCGACGTCACGGCCACGTTCGAGATCAACCCGCTGCTGCGTCGGCCGGCCCTCTGGGCCGTCCGCAGTGACCTCCGCCACGCCGCCGCTAGATTGGCGGCATGACGACCTACAACCTGGCGACGCTCCTCGAGGACAGTGCGACGAACCACTCCGACCGGACCGCGATCGTCTTCGGCGAGCGCCGCCTGTCGTACGCAGAGGTCGACACCTTCGCCAACATGGTCGCCAACCTGCTCGTCGCGCGGGGCATCAAGCCCGGCGACAAGGTCGCGCTGACCTGCCCGAACCTGCCGTACTTCACGATCGTCTACTTCGGCATCCTCAAGGCCGGCGCGACCGTCGTCCCGCTCAACGTGCTGCTCAAGGGCCGTGAGGTCGCCTACCACCTCGACGACTCGGACGCGAAGGCCTACTTCTGCTTCGAGGGCACGCCCGAGCTGCCGATGGGCCAGGCCGGGCACGAGGGCTTCGCGGCCACGGACGGGTGCGAGCACTTCTTCGTCATCACCGCCGACCTCGCTGCGCCGTCCCCGATCGAAGGGACCGAGACGATGGCGCAGGCGATGGGCGGGCAGCCGGCGGAGTTCACCTCCGTCGCCACCGACGAGGACGACACCGCGGTGATCCTCTACACCTCCGGCACGACCGGCCAGCCCAAGGGCGCCGAGCTGCGCCACCGCAACATGCGCGACAACGCCTGCAGCGGCGCGGCGCTCTTCGGTGCCGACGCCGACCGGCCCGACACCTACCTGTGCGTGCTGCCGCTGTTCCACTCCTTCGGCCAGACCGTGATCCAGAACGGCGCGTTCGCGTACGGCGGCACGGTCGTGATGCTGCCGCGGTTCGAGGCGCACGCCGCGCTCGAGCTCATGCAGAAGGAGGGCGTCACGTTCTTCGCCGGCGTCCCGACGATGTACTGGGGCCTGCTCGGCGCGCTCGACGGCACCACCGACGTCACGGGCATCGCCGAGAAGATGCGGGTCGCGGCCGCCGGTGGCTCCGCGCTCCCGGTCGAGGTGCACAAGGACTTCGAGAAGAAGTTCGGCGTCACGATCCTCGAGGGCTACGGGCTCTCCGAGACGTCCCCGGTCGCGTCGTTCTCCAAGTACGGCGCGCCCGTGCGGGTTGGCTCCATCGGCACGCCGATCCCCGGCGTGGAGATGAAGCTCATCGATCCTGAGTGGAACGAGGTCAACGCCGACAACTCCGACCCGGACGCGATCGGCGAGATCGCGATCAAGGGCCACAACATCATGAAGGGCTACTACAACCGGCCCGAGGCGACCGCCGAGGCGATCCGCGACGGGTGGTTCCGCTCCGGCGACCTCGGCCGCCGCGACGAGGACGGCTGGTACTACATCGTCGACCGGTCCAAGGACATGATCATCCGCGGCGGCTACAACGTGTACCCGCGCGAGGTCGAGGAGGTCCTCATGACCCACCCGGCGGTCTCGCTGGCCGCGGTCATCGGCGTACCCCACGAGAGCCACGGCGAGGAGATCAAGGCGTTCGTGATCCGCAACGAGGGCGCGGAGATCACCGAGGACGAGCTGGTCGCGTGGGGCAAGGAGCAGATGGCGGGCTACAAGTACCCGCGGATCATCGCGTTCGTGGACTCGCTGCCGATGACCTCCACCGGGAAGATCCTCAAGCGCGAGCTCAGCTGACTCAGCGCACGATCCGGTAGCGCACGTGCGTCGCCAGCGCTGACTGCTCGCCCTCGACGATCTCGAGCGTCGGCGTGATCGTGCCGTCGAACAGCCGCTCGCCGGAGCCGAGCGCGATCGGGGAGTACGCCAGGGTCAGCTCGTCGAGCTCCCCGGCCGCGATCGCCTGCCGTACGGCGGAAGCGCCGCCGGCGATGTCGACGTCGCCGTCCGCCGCCTCCCGGGCCAGCCGCAGCGCGTCGGCGAAGCCGGTCGTGACGAAGTGGAACGTCGTGCCGCCGGCCATCTCGATCGGCTCGTGCTCGTGGTGGGTCAGCACGAACACCGGGGCGTGGTACGGCGGATCCTCGCCCCACCAGCCGCGCCACTCCTCGGCCCACGAGTCCCACGGGCCGCGCACCGGGCCGAACATGTTGCGGCCCATCACGTAGGCGACGCCGGGCCGCAGGATCTTGTCCTGCCACCGCGCGTCGACCTCGTGCGCCGGGTCGTTGAACATCCAGCGATGGAGCTCCTCGCCGCCGCGGCCGAGCGGGTTCTCGAGCGTCTGGTCGGGCCCCGCCACGAACCCGTCGACGGAGACGGTGAGGGTCGCTGTCGTGAACGTCATGTCACATCAGACCCGACCGGCCCGCCGAAGTCATCGGAGGACCGCGACTACTCGAAGGCGTTCGGCAGCGCGCCGGGCAGCTGGGTGAGGAGCTCGCGGGCCTGGGCCGCGACCTTGTGCTCGACCAGCACCTCGTACTTCGTCGCCACCACCTGGCTGACCGACGAGAAGTCACGCTGGCCGCGGGTGAACGCATAGCCGATCAGCGCCCACACCAGGCCGAACACCGCGCCGAGCAGCACGGTCGACAGGATCATCGCCAGCACGTCCTCGTCGACGAAGAACGAGAAGATCAGGCCGACGAAGAGGCCCAGCCAGACGCCGGACAGGATGCCGCCGACGGCGACCCGTCCCCAGCTGAGCCGGCCCGTGATCCGCTCGATCCGCTTGAGGTCGGTGCCGACGATCAGGAGGTTCTGGACGGGGAACTCCTTGTCCGCGAGGAAGTCCACGGTCTTCTGGGCGGCTGCGTAGTCGTCGTACACCGCGAGCGACTGGGGGAACTCGAGGCGGAGGGGGTTCGCCCCCGGCATTCCTGTGGGCAGGCTCATGCCGAACAGTCTGCCCCAGACACCTAGACTGAGCGCGTGCCTCGCGTAGTCGTAGACGTCATGCCCAAGCCCGAGATCCTCGACCCGCAGGGCAAGGCGGTGCTGGGAGCCCTGCCGCGCCTGGGTTTCGCCGGCGTCACCGACGTCCGACAGGGCAAGCGCTTCGAGCTCGAGTTCGCCGACGAGGTGACCGCCGACGTGCTGGCCGAGGTCGAGAAGATGGCGGAGACGCTTCTCTCCAACCCCGTCATCGAGAACTACGCGGTCCGGGTGGAGCAGTGAAGGTCGGCGTCGTCACCTTCCCCGGCTCGCTCGACGACGTCGACGCGCTGCGCGCGGTCGAGATCGGCGGCAACGAGGCGGTGCCGCTCTGGCACGGCGACCACGACCTCAAGGGCGTCGACGCGATCGTCCTGCCGGGTGGCTTCTCGTACGGCGACTACCTGCGCTGCGGAGCGATCTCTCGCTTCTCCCCGGTGATGACCGAGGTGATCGAGGCAGCGGGCGCGGGCATGCCGGTCCTGGGGATCTGCAACGGCTTCCAGATCCTCTGCGAGTCCCACCTGCTCCCGGGCGCGCTGATCCGCAACGACCACCGCAAGTTCGTGTGCCGCGACCAGCGGCTGCGCATCGAGAACGCCACGACGCCGTGGACGTCGGCGTACACCGAGGGCGACGAGATCACGATCGTCCTCAAGAACGGCGAGGGCGGCTTCGTCGCCGACGAGGCGACGCTCGACCGGCTCGAGGGCGAGGGCCAGGTCGTCGCGCGCTACCTCGACGTGAACCCCAACGGCTCGCTGCGCGACATCGCCGGCATCACCAACGAGCGCGGCAACGTGGTCGGCCTGATGCCGCACCCCGAGCACGCGGTCGAGGACCTGACCGGCGCCGGCACCGACGGCCTCGGGTTCTTCACCAGCCTCGCCGCGCACGTGTTCGCATGAGCCCCCGGCTGTTCTTCCGCCGGGTCGCGATCGCCGAGGCGATCACGTGGGCGCTGCTGCTCGCCGGCATGTTCCTGAAGTACGTCACCGAGACCACCGAGCTCGGCGTCCAGGTCTTCGGCATGGTGCACGGCGTCGTGTTCGTGGCCTACTGCGTGACCACGGTGCTCGTCGCCGTCGACCAGCGGTGGTCGTTCGGCCGCACCCTGCTCGGGCTCGCCGCCGCGGTGCCGCCGTTCTTCACGGTGCTCTTCGACTGGTACGCCGAGCGGCGCGGTGCGATCGCCGACACCTGGCGGCTGCGTGACGCCGACCCGTCCGGCCCGCTGCAGCGCACGGCCGCCTGGCTGATCCGCAACCCCGCCCGCGGTGCGGTCACCGGCGTGGTCGCGGTCGCCGCGCTGACCGGGCTCGCCCTGCTGGTCGGGCCGCCGGCCTAGGCCGCGTCGGCCGTCTGCTTCGATGACCGGCTTCGACCTCGGCCCGTTGCCGGAGCGCGTGACGGTCGGCGTGGAGCAGGTGCGCCGGCTCGTCCGCGACCAGCTGCCTGCGTGGGGCGACCTCCCGGTCAGGCCGGTCGCCCGGGGTGGCTGGGACAACTGGACCTTCCACCTCGGCGCCGACCTGGTGGTGCGGATGCCGTCCGCGGTGGAGTACGCCGAGGCGGTGGAGAAGGAGCACCGGTGGCTGCCGGTCCTGGCCGCGCGGCTGCCGCTGCCGGTGCCGGTTCCCGTGGCGCGTGGCGTGCCGGGCGCCGGCTACCCGTTCGGCTGGTCGGTCTACCGATGGCTCGACGGGCAGACCGTCTCGGACGCCCCAGTCACCGATCCGATCGGGTTCGCCGTCGCCCTCGCCGACTTCCTCGCCGCGCTGCGCCGGATCGACACCGCGGGCGGCCCCGGCCCCGGCGTCCACAACTGGTTCCGCGGCGGCCCGCTGCAGACGTACGACGGCCTCGCCCGGGGAGCACTCGCCGAGCTGGCCGGCGCAGACGTCGGCCTGGACCTCCGAGCGGCCGCCCAGCTGTGGGACGCGGCCCTCGCGACGCCCTGGGACGGAGCAGCGCGGTGGTTCCACGGCGACGTCGCCCCCGGCAACCTCCTGGTGCGCGACGGTCGGCTCGCGGCCGTGATCGACTTCGGCACCTGCGGCGTCGGGGACCCGGCGTGCGACCTGGCGGTCGCCTGGACCGTCATGACCGGCGACGCGCGCCGGGCGTTCCGCGACCGGTTGGGCGTGGACGACGCGTCCTGGGAGCGCGGGCGAGGCTGGGCGCTCTGGAAGACGCTCAGCACGTGCTCGTACACCTACGAGGACCCCGAGGACCCCGAGGACGCCGCGGACTTCGCCGAGGCGCGGCGTGTGCTCGGCGAGATCCTCGACGACGGGAGCTGAGTCCCGGCACGAGGCGTCAGTACGTCCCGGCCGACAGCGCCTTCCAGGACTCCCGGGACGCGACGCCCGACACCTCGACGCCGGCCTTGGTCTGCCAGTCGCGCAGCGCGGCGGCCGTCTCGGCCTTGAACCGGCCGCTGACCGGCAGCGTCGAGACGCCCGCGGCGTTCAGCGTGCGCTGCAGCCGGCGTACGGCGGACCCCGTCGAGCCGAACTTCAGCACCGGCTGGTCGCCTGCGGCCAGCAACGTCATCCAGTGCTTGGGTCGCCACACCTCGGTGGGTGTCATCCCGACCTTGGTCTGCCAGGCCTGGATCGCCTTGGCGGTGGCCTTGTTCCACTTGCCGTTGAGCTGACCGCGGTAGAGCTCCTGCTCGGTGAGCAGGCACTGCAGCGCCAGCACGCGGTTCGCGGGCGGCACGGTGTCCTCGGCCGGCGGCCGCAGCGTCTCGTAGGTCCCGAAGCTGACCCGGACCCCTCCGCAGTGCTCCTCGGGCTCGGCGTACATGCCGCGCCCGACGTCGAGGAAGTTCCGGTCGATGTTGATGGTGACGCCGCCCCACGTCTCGTCGTGGCCGCCCTGGTACTGCTTGACCCGTGCGTGGGGACGCCAGCCGTCCTCGCGGAGGTACGACGTGGACGTGTTCGCCTTCCCGTCCCAGCGGGCGACCCAGATCATGTCGGGCAGCACCACCTGGCTGGGCCGGTTGACCCGCGCGTCGTCGAGCATCTTGATGCCGGAGCCGGCGCTGGAGTACACACCGGAGACGAAGCCGAGCTCGTGCAGCTGGGTGGTCCACGCGGAGAGGAACGCCAGCGCGGACTCGCGGCAGCGGACGTTCGCGAGCTCGAAGCCCTCGAGGTCGTACCAGAGCGTGCTGCCCAGCGCGATGCCGAGATCGGTCGCCGCGGCGACGGCCTTCGCCGCCTCGGCAGAGCCCTGCGCACGGGCCTTGGCGTACTTCCCGTTCTTGCCGGGCCGCGGGTTGATCGTCTCGTCGTCGCCGTAGCGCGGGAAGCGCGGCTGGCACGAGGCCTGCGGGCCCAGCGTGATCGGCAGCAGCCGCCAGCCGCGGGTGAGCTGGCGGTAGACCCAGCGCGCGGTGAGGTTGGGCTGCTCGCGGCAGGCGCGGGAGTCGCCGGAGATGTAGATGCCGACCGCGAGGAACGGCGAGCTCTGCAGCCAGCGGTCCATCGACTTCTGGTCGGGTGTGTGGCACTGGTCGAACCCGTAGCCGACGAAGTCGCCGGGCGTGACGATGCCGCTGGGCGTCACCGGGACCTTCGATCGGGCGGCGGGCTCGGCGTCCGCGGGGCCGTTGGCGGTCACGGCCGCCAGCAGGCCGACGAGCAGGGCGCCGCTGGCGGTCGCGGCGAACGCGCGGCGCAGCGCGGTCTGGACGGTCCGAGGAACCGGGCGGGGCATGGCGGGACTCCTGGGGAAGTAGGAAGGGCCGCGCCTACCATAACCTCAGAAGTCACACCAGTAACAGCGAACGGGCGAACTGCCGAGGCGGCTCGCCCGTCCGCGGATGGGTGGGGTGGGGTGTGCGAGGTCAGGCGGCCTCGGCGGCCACGGCCTCGACGAGCTCCTCCGACGGTGCCTGCGTCGCGGACTCCGGCCGGCCGACGCGGACCAGCAGGGCGGTCACGGCCAGCGCCAGTGCGGCGAGCGTCGCGGAGGTGAGGAACGCGGCGGACATCCCGGGCACGATCTCGCCGGGCACCGCGCCGGCGGCGTACACCGAGACGATCACGGCCACGCCGACCGCGCCACCGAGCTGCTGCGTGGTCTGCAGCAGGCCCGACGCGGACCCGGCGTGCTCCGGCTCGACGCCGGACAGCGTGATGACGGTGACCGGCATGAAGAGCAGCGCGGAGGCGACCCCGGCCAGCGCCATCGGCCCGAACACCGCCGCGAGGTAGGTGTCGTCGGTGCCGATCGTGCTGAGCCAGGCGTAGGCGACCGTCAGCGCCACGCCGCCGACTAGCATCATCCGCCGCGGGCCGAACCGGCCGAGCAGGGCCGGCGTGATCCGCGACGTGGCGAAGATCGTGAGGCTGAACGGCAGGAACGCGATGCCGGCGAGCAGCGGGCCGAAGCCGAGCACGCCCTGGACGTACTGCACGACCAGGAAGAACATCGACAGGTTCGCGCCCATGAGCAGGGCCATCACCGTGAGCGCGCCGACCCGGCTGCGGTCGCGGACCAGCTTCGGCTGCACCAGCGGGTGCGGGTGCCGCTGCTCGGTGCGGGCGAGCAGGGCGAGCAGGGCGAGACCGACCGCGAAGCCGGCGACCGTGCGGGCCGTGAGCCAGCCGTGCTCGGGGGTGTTGATCAGCGTCCAGACGAGCGCCACCGCGCCGCCGGTGGCGGCCAGCGCGCCGACGACGTCGAAGCGGCCGGTACGACGGGGCGTCTCGGTGACGAAGCGCGGGGCGAGCAGGATCACGGCGAGGCCGATCGGCACGTTGATGAACAGCGTCCAGCGCCAGGAGCCGACGTCGGTCAGCAGCCCGCCGAGGATGAGGCCGATCGAGGCGCCACCGGACGAGACGGCGCCGAACAGGGCGAGCGCCCGGTTCCGAGCGGCCGCGTCGGGAGCGCTCGTGGTGAGCAGCGCCAGCACGCTCGGGGCGGCCAGCGCGGCGCCGACGCCCTGGAAGGTGCGGGCGGCGACTAGCTGGCCGGGCGTCTGGGCCAGGCCGCCGAGCGCGGAGCCCACGGTGAAGACGGCCAGGCCGATCTCGAAGACCTTGAGCCGGCCGAAGACGTCGCCGAGCCGGCCGCCGAGGAGCAGCAGGCCGCCGAAGGCGAGCGTGTAGGCGTTGAGGACCCACGACAGCGACGCCGGGCCGAAGCCCAGGTCGGCGTCGATGTGGGGCAGGGCGACGTTCACGACGGTGGCGTCGAGAACGATCATCAGCTGCGCGACCAGGACGATCGCGATGCCGGCGGCTGCGCGGCCGGCGTTCGGCGGGAGCTCGCTGGGAAGCTCCCGGGTGGGGGAGACGTTCAGGGACATGGGGTGAGGTCCTGTTCTGGCCCGACGGGCCGAGGTACAGTAGATCCGGAGGATGACTCCGCTTCCTCATGAACAATACGGAGACTGTCTCCGGTTAGCAAGTCTTTTGTCGAGGTGACTTCCGTGCGAGCCGACGCGCAGCGCAACTACGACCGCATCGTCGAGGTGGCGCGCGAGGTGTTCCGCGAGCACGGGTACGACGCCTCGCTCGACCTGGTCGCCAAGCGCGCCGGCGTCGGCCCCGGCACGCTCTACCGGCACTTCCCGAAGCGCGAGAACCTCATCGACGCGATCCTCCAGTCGTGGGTCGACAAGGTCACCGACACCGCCGACAAGGCGCTCGCCTACGAGGGCGACGACCGGGACGTGCTGCTCAACTGGTTCGAGCGGTACGTCGAGCTGATCAGCCAGCACAAGGGCGGTCCCGCGAAGATCACCTCCGCGATGGGCGACCCTGAGTCCCCGATCATGACCAAGTGCCAGGTGCTGGCGAACGCCAACGCGCGCCTCATCGACCGGCTGCGCGAGGACGGCGCGCTGCGCGAGCAGGTCGACACGATCCAGGTGTGCCGCCTCGTCGGCGGCATCGCGACCGTCGCCGACCAGAGCGACCTCGACGTCACGGCCGTGCGGCCACTGCTCGAAGTGGTCGCGGACGGCCTCCTGAAGTAGCCGCCCCGCCGGGGGAGCCGCAAGGTTTCCTCAACCCGCTGCGTCTCCCTGCCGATGAGGAACACCCTGGCAGAGATCGACGGCGACACCGCCGTCACGGGGGGAGATCATCATGAGCGACTCATGGACGGACCAGCCGTTCCTCGGCCTGGTCCCGCACTTCCACGCCGACCCGGTCGAGGGCGGCGCGCCACTGGTCAGCGCCGACGGCCACTGGTGGTGGGACGGGCAGACCTGGCAGCGCATCGCCGAGGCCGTCTGAGGCTGGCCATCGACCGTCAGTCCTCGTCCAGTCCCAGCTCGATCGCGTAGCGGGTCAGCTCGACCCGGTTGTGCATCTGCAGCTTGCGCAGCGTGTTCTGCACGTGGTTCTGCACGGTGCGGTGCGACAGCACCAGGCGCTCGGCGATCTGCTTGTACGACAGGCCCTTCGCGACCATCTTCAAGATCTCGGTCTCGCGCTCGGTCAGGCCGGTCTCCGGGCGGGCCGGCTCGGGCTCCTCGGAGATCCGCTGGAACTCGCCGAGCACCAGCCCGGCGAGGCCGGGGGTGAAGACCGGGTCCCCGTCGGCGGTGCGGCGCACGGCGTCGAGCAGCTCCTCGCGTGACGCGGACTTCACCAGGTAGCCGGTCGCGCCCGCCTTCACCGCCGCCAGGACGTCGGCCTGCTCGCCCGACGCCGACAGGATCAGCACCCGCACCGAGGGGTCCTTCGCCACCATCTCGGCGGTCACCTGGACGCCGTCCGGCTCGGGGATCTGCAGGTCGAGCACCACGACCTGCGGCCGCGCGGCGGGGAACCGGGCCAGCGCCTCGCGCCCGTTGGCGGCGACGCCGACCACCTCGTGCCCGGCGGCTGCCAGGTCGCGCTCGACGGCGTCTCGCCACATCGGGTGGTCGTCGACGACCATCACGCGCAGGCTCACGGCCACGACCCTAGGTCACCCGGGGTACGACGAACTCCCACTCGGTCCCGAGGGAGCCGGTGGTCAGCTCGGCGGTGCCGCCGAGGTCGGCGATCCGGCCCTGGATGGACTCCGCGACCCCGAGCCGCCCCTCGGCCGCCGCCTCCTCGAGCCGGCCGGCCGCGATGCCCGGGCCGTCGTCGCGCACGGTGAGCTCCACCCGGTCCGGGAACGCCTGCAGCAGCACCCACGCCGGCGCGGCGTCACCGACGTGCGCGCGGACGTTGTCCAGGCACGCACCCGCCACGGCGGCCAGCTCGCGCGCCGTGGCGGCGGGCATCTCGACCGGCGTGGCCGGGGTCGACACGGTGACGCCGGCGCGGCGCTCGAGTGCGGTCAGCTCCGCGACCAGGTCGACGGCTCCCTCGGCCACGGGGGCCACGGTGTCCTGCGCGCGGATCAGCGCCCGCAGCCGGCGCTCCTGCTCGCCGGCCAGCGGCCCCAGGTCGCCGCCGCGACGCTGCACCAGCGCGAGCACCTGGAGCACGCCGTCGTGCACCGCGCGCGCCAGCCGGGTGCGCTCCTCGGCCACCGCCGCGGCGCGCTCGGCCACCTCACGCTCGGCGGCCATCCGCTCGAGCGACCCGCACATGAAACCGACCACCGTGCCGCCCAGCACCAGCAGGAACGCGTTGTCGTAGTCGGACCAGTCGACGTCCTGGCGGACCAGGTCGGCGCCCGCGAGCAGGGCGCCGGCCACGAGGCCGCCGACCCAGCGGTAGTGGATCGCCCACGCGAACAGCGCCCCCATCACCCAGAAGCCCGGGAGGCTGGCGGTCACGTCGTCGGCCTGCACCGCCGGCGTCAGGAGCAGCAGCCCCGCCGCCAATGCCAGGTCGGCGACCAGCAGCGGGAGCGTGCGGCGCCGGTGCTCGGCGTACGCCCAGGTGGCGACGCCGGTCCACAAGGTCATCACGAGCACCGCCGCGACGACCAGGCCCGGCCGGTCGAAGTCGTCGCGCCGCCAGATCGTCACCGCGACCGCGTTCACGAGGACGACGCCCCGCAGCACCGCCAGCGCCTGGAACAGCCGGTCCTCGACGGCGACCGCGGCGGGAGAGCTCACGGGTCGCAGTCTCGCAGGAACTGAGTATCCGTACCGATGCCCGTGGGGACGCCGCCCGCCGAGACTCGGGGCATGGACAAGCCCACTCCCGCCACCAAGACCACCACCGCCTTCTACGCCCAGTCGGCCGCCGCCTTCGCGATCTCGCTGATGACGATGCTGATCGCGATCTACTACCTCCCCTACGAGCCGTGGCCCAAGGCGTTCCTCGCCCTCGGGACCCTCTTCCTCGTCACCTCGTCTTTCTCCCTCGCCAAGTGCGTCCGCGACGCCCAGGAGAACCAGTACGTCGTCTCCCGCCTCGACCAGGCCCGCGTCGACCGGATCCTCGCCGAGCACGACCCGTGGAAGGACGTCGCCTCCTGAGACCGCGATGTCGGCCGCCGGTCCGCCCGCCGGTAGATTGACGCCGTGCTGGACACCGTCGCCGTCGCCGCCCAGGATCCCGACCACGAGCAGCCCTGGGCCGACCTCGGCCTCAAGGCCGACGAGTACCAGAAGATCCGCGAGATCCTCGGGCGCCGGCCCACCAGCTCCGAGCTCGCGATGTACTCCGTGATGTGGAGCGAGCACTGCTCCTACAAGAGCTCCAAGGTCCACCTCAAGCAGTTCTCCGAGATCCCGCAGGAGACCCCGGTCGGCAAGATGCTCGCCGGCATCGGCGAGAACGCCGGCGTGATCGACATCGGCCAGGGCTATGCCGTCACGTTCAAGGTCGAGTCGCACAACCACCCGTCGTACGTCGAGCCCTACCAGGGCGCCGCGACCGGCGTCGGCGGCATCGTCCGCGACATCCTCGCGATGGGCGCCCGCCCGGTCGCGGTCATGGACCCGCTCCGCTTCGGCCCGCTCGACGCCGACGACACCCACCGGGTGCTGCCCGGGATCGTGGCCGGCGTCGGCGGCTACGGCAACTGCCTCGGCCTGCCGAACATCGGCGGCGAGGCCGTCTTCGACGAGACCTACCTCGGCAACCCGCTCGTCAACGCGCTCTGCGTCGGCGTGCTCAAGCACGAGGACCTGCACCTGGCCAAGGCGTCCGGTGTCGGCAACCAGGTGATCCTGTACGGCGCCCGCACCGGTGGAGACGGCATCGGCGGCGTCTCGGTGCTGGCCTCCGAGACGTTCGACGCCGACGGCCCGGCCAAGCGGCCCAGCGTCCAGGTCGGCGACCCGTTCATGGAGAAGCTGCTCATCGAGTGCACGCTCGAGATCTTCGCGGCCGGGCTGGTCGCGGGCATCCAGGACCTCGGCGGCGCGGGCCTGTCCTGCGCGACGTCCGAGCTCGCGTCCGCCGGTGACGGCGGCATGCACGTCGAGCTGGACCGGGTGCCGCTGCGCGACTCCACGCTCGCTCCCGAGGAGATCCTCATGAGCGAGTCGCAGGAGCGGATGATGGCCGTCGTCGAGCCCGGCGACGTGGCCGCGTTC
Organism: Nocardioides caricicola; assembly: GCF_039541135.1. Classification (NCBI taxonomy): domain Bacteria; kingdom Bacillati; phylum Actinomycetota; class Actinomycetes; order Propionibacteriales; family Nocardioidaceae; genus Nocardioides; species Nocardioides caricicola. The sequence continues at coordinate 503,240 of NZ_BAABFQ010000006.1, forward strand.
CTGGCGATCTGCGCCAAGTGGGACGTCGAGGCCGTCGTGATCGGCGAGGTCACCGACACCGGCCGGCTCGAGATCGACTGGCACGGCGAGCGGGTCGTCGACGTCCCGCCGCGGTCGGTCGCGCACGACGGCCCGACGTACAACCGCCCCTTCGCCCGCCCGGACTGGCAGGACGACCTGCAGGCCGACGCCGCCGAGGCGCTGCCGCGGCCGAGCACCGGCGACGAGCTGCGCACGACGCTGCTGACGCTCGTCGCCAGCCCGAACCTCTGCGACAAGTCGTGGATCACCGACCAGTACGACCGCTACGTCCGCGGCAACACCGTGCTCGCGCAGCCGTCGGACAGCGGCATGATCCGCGTCGACGAGGAGACCAACCTCGGCGTCGCGGTCTCGACCGACTGCAACGGCCGCTACGCGAAGCTGGACCCGTACGCCGGCGCCCAGCTCGCGCTGGCCGAGTCGTACCGCAACGTCGCGACCGGCGGCGCGACGCCGCTGGCGATCTCGGACTGCCTGAACTTCGGCTCGCCCGAGGACCCGGCCGTGATGTGGCAGTTCGCCGAGGCCTGCCGCGGGCTCAAGGACGGCTGCCTCGAGCTCGGCATCCCGGTGACCGGCGGCAACGTGAGCCTCTACAACCAGACCGGCGAGACCGCGATCCTGCCGACCCCCGTGGTCGCGGTGCTCGGCGTGATCGACGACGTCACCCGGCGTACGCCGTCGGCCTGGAGCTCCGCGGGCGAGCGAGTGTTCCTGATCGGGGAGACCCGGGAGGAGCTGTCCGGCTCCGAGTGGGCGCACGTCGTGCACGGGCACCTCGGCGGGCTGCCGCCGCGGGTCGACCTGGAGGCCGAGCGCACGCTCGCCGAGCTGCTGCGCGACGCGGTCGGCCTGGTGACCTCCGCGCACGACCTCTCCGAGGGCGGGCTGGCCCAGGCGCTCGCCGAGGGCGCGCTGCGCCACGGCGTCGGCGTCTCGGTGGCGGTCGGCGACGACGCGTTCGTCGAGCTCTTCAGCGAGTCCGCCGGCCGCGTGCTGGTGACCGTCGCGGACGGCGACGCCGAGCGGCTGGTCGAGCTGGTGCAGGGGTACGGCGTGCCGCTCACCGCGCTGGGCGTGACCGGCGGCGACGCGCTCGCGGTCGACGGCCAGTTCGAGATCGGGCTCGACGAGCTGCGGTCGGCCTGGACCGCGACGCTCCCCGCCGCACTCGGGTGAGTGGGCGCAGGTTTCCCCGGCCCACCGGGGAAACCTGACGTTCTCGGCCGAAACTTCACCCGATAACGTCAGGGAATGCCCCAGAAGTGACGCCCAACCGCGGGGGCCAGAGCTCCGAACTAGAGCTGTGAGACGACGTACCCTCCTCATGCTGCCGACGGTCGTGGCCGCGGTGGTGGCGGGATGTGGGCGGGAAGAGGATCCACCGGTGACGAGTCGACGGCACCCCTACGGCGAACACCCCGACCAGTACGCCGAGCTGACCTGGCCGTCCGGTGAGCCGCGGGGAGTCGCGGTAGTGGTGCACGGCGGCTTCTGGAAGCCCGAGTACGGCATCGAGTTCGCGCGGCCGCTGGTACCCAGCCTGGTCGAAGCCGGGTGGGCGACGTGGGCGATCGAGTACCGCCGCGGCACCGGCGCCGCCGACACCCTCGCCGACGTACGCGCCGGGATCGACGCCGCGCCGCGCGGGCCGATCGTGGTCGGCATCGGGCACTCCGCCGGAGGGCACCTGGTCACGTGGGCGGCCGCCGGCGGCGGGCTCACCCACGTCGTGAGCCAGGCGGGCGTGCTCGACCTGCGCACGGCGCACACGGCCGGCCTGGGTGGCGGTGCCGTCGAGCGCTTCCTCGGTCACCCGCCCGGGGACGACGACGCCGATGTCGACCCGATCCGGATGCTGCCGCTCGGCGTACCGGTCTGGTGCGTGCACGGCCGTGAGGACGACATCGTCCCGATCGCGCAGTCCCGCGACTACGCGGCCGCCGGGGACGCGACCCTGGTCGAGGTGGAGGGCGACCACTTCACCGTGGTCGACCCGGACTCGGACGCGTGGGCCGAGACGCTCGCGATCCTGGACCGGCTCTAGAGGCGCTCGGCCAGCCGCTCGGCGGCCGTCCGGGCCAGCTCGGGATCGGTTGCGGCGAGCCGCTCGGGCGCCTCGCCGAGGGTGAGCGCGGCCGGCTGGGTCAGCCAGACCCACGCGCGCCACGGGTCCATCCGGCTCGCGAGCAGCGGTGCCAGGACCGGCGCGAGCTCGGGGCGCAGCTCGCCGTCGGCGCCGAGCTGGAACGCCGGAACCACGCTGCGCTCCTCGAGCGGTACGACGAGCAGCCGGTGCTCCGACGCCGCCTTGTGCACGGCGAACCGGGTCGCGTCGACCGACGTCCCGCGCACCTCGGCGAGGGTCTCGTAGGTGTGCCACGGTGTGGCCGTCAGCTCGGTGCGCAGCCGGGCCTGCCGGGCCAGCACGACCAGGCCGACCGGGACCGCGTGCTCGGGGTCGTCGCCGACCGAGTGCAGCAGCGCGTCGAGCTCCTCGAGCCGGTCCGGCTCGGACCAGACGGCGTGCCCGTCGGCGTCCCGGGTGAACGTCGGCAGCCCCGCCTCCGCGAGCTGGTCGGCGAGGCCGAGTCCGTCGAGCCAGGAGGCGAGCCGGTCGCCGTCGTGCTGAGTCACGGCTCCCATCTTCTCAGCGCACGTGCATCCGCTCGCCCTGGGGCCCGAAGAGCGCGAGCACCTCGCAGGGGACCGTGCCGGTGTTGCCCAGCCAGTGCGGGACCCGGGTGTCGAACTCGACGGTCTCGCCCGGGCCGAGGTCGAGGTCGCGGTCGCCGAGGAGGAGGCGGAGCCGGCCGGAGAGCACGTGGGTCCACTCGTACCCCTCGTGGGTCGACAGCGTCGGCACGTCGTCCGGCCGCGACGGGAACACGATCTTGTAGGCCTGGATCCCACCGGGGCGCCGGGTCAGCGGGAGGTAGGTGCGCCCGTGCCGCCGGATCGGGCGCATCTGCACCCGCGGGTCGCCGGTCGCCGGCGCGTCGACGAGCTCGTCGAGCGAGACCTGGTGCGCCCGCGCCAGCGGCAGCAGCTGCTCCAGCGTCGGCCGGCGTTGGCCGGACTCCAGACGCGACAGCGTGCTGACCGAGATGCCGGTCTCCTCGGCGAGGTCGCGCAGGGTCACGCCGCGCTCCTGCCGTAGCGCCCGCAGCCGCGGGCCGACCTGGTCCAGCTCGTCGCTCATGCCGCGAGTTTGCCAGAACGGCAACAGATGTTGTCGATCGGCGACACGGTGCCGGAGGCTGGGAGCATGAGCCACCACGAGATCACCCGCGAGCACTTCGAGCAGTCGTCCTGGGACGAGCGGTACGGCGGCGAGGGGCGCACCTGGAGCGGGCGCCCCAACGCCGTCCTGGTCGACGTCGCGAGCGACCTCGAGCCCGGTCGCGCCGTCGACCTGGGCTGCGGGGAGGGCGGCGACGCGATCTGGCTGGCCGAGCGCGGCTGGCAGGTGACCGCGATCGACTTCTCCGAGGCGGGCCTGAGCAAGGCCGCCGAGCACGCCGCCGAGCGCGGCGTCGCCGACCGGATCGAGTTCCGGCAGGCCGACCTGCGGACGTGGACGCCCGCGGGCGAGCAGTGGGACCTGGTCACCTCCTGCTTCCTCCACCTCCTCGACCACGGGATGGTCGACGCGACCCGGCAGATGGCCGAGGCCGTCGCCCCGGGCGGCACGCTGCTCGTGGCCGGCCACCACCCCGACGACGAGCACACGGGGCTGCGCTGGTCGATGCCGGGCGTGATGTTCACCGCCGATGAGCTCGCCCCGGCGGTCGACCCCGAGGCGTTCGACGTACGTGCCGAGGCGCGCCAGCGCGCCGAGTCCCGGCACGAGGAGACGCACACCGTCACCGACGCGGTGCTGGTCGCCCGCCGGCGCTAGGTCCAACGGTCAGCTGGCGAGCACCTCCGCCACGGGTAGACCAGGTCGCGATTGCGGTCACGTCCTGACCGCTGGTGGGGCTAGCGTCGTACGTCATGAACACCAGCGCCCGGATGCTGCGGCTGCTCTCGCTGCTGCAGACCCACCGCTACTGGCCCGGCGGCGAGCTGTCCGAGCGCCTCGAGGTCAGCCCGCGCACGCTGCGCCGCGACATCGACCGGCTGCGCGAGCTCGGGTACGCCGTGGACGCGGTGCGGGGCGTGTCCGGTGGGTACCAGCTGCGCGCCGGCACCGCGCTGCCGCCGCTGCTGCTCGAGGACGAGGAGGCGGTGGCGATCGCGGTCGCGCTGCGGGCCGCGGCCTCCGGCGGCGAGGACACGTCGCTGCAGGCGCTGACCAAGGTGATCGCGCTGATGCCGCCGCGACTGCGTCGGCAGATGGACGCGCTGCGCTCCCAGACCGACGGCCTGCCCTGGAGTGGGGGACCCGTCCTCGACGCCGGCGTCATCACCGCCCTCGCCCAGGCGTGCCGCGACGACGAGCCCGTGACGTTCGACTACACCGCGCGCGACGGTGCGTCCTCGCGGCGTCGGGTCGAGCCGCACCGGCTGGTCTCGGCCGGTCGGCGCTGGTACCTCGTCGGCTACGACAAGGACCGCCAGGACTGGCGCTCCTTCCGTGTCGACCGGGTGGGCGGCGTCCAGGGCAGCGGGCAGCGGGTCCGCCCCCGCGAGCTGCCCGGCGGCGACGCCGCGGCGTTCGTGGCCGCGGGCATCCGCTCGATGGCGCAGCGGTACGACGTGCGCCTGCGCATCGAGCTGCCCGCCGAGGTGGTCGAGGCCGACATCGGGCGCTGGGCGACGGTCACCGCGGACGGCGACGGCTGCCTGGTGCACATGCCGACCGACTCGCTCGACTGGCCGGTGATGGTGCTCGCCCGGCTGGGCGCGGAGTTCAGGGTCGATGGTCCGCCCGAGCTGCGCGAGGTGCTGGCGGTGGCGGCGGAGCGGTTCAGCCGCAGCTGAGGAACCGCCCGGCCCGATCGTCCGTCCCACGCGCATGAGGCGGGTCCTGGTCACGGTGCTGGTGGTCGCCGGCCTGGGCACGACCGCGTGCACGAGCCAGGAGCTCGACTGCGCGGCGGTGTCCGGTACGAAGAGCCGATCCTGACCCTCGACAGCGTCACCGGGCCCGGGGGCCGGCCGGTCGAGTCCCTGCGGCTCACGCGGATCCGGGAGGACGGCGTACCCGTGTCCCCGATCGGCGTCGAGGACTTCGGCCTCGAGCCGGGACCGGGCCGGTCGGTGACCTGCCGAGTCCCGTGCGGCTTCGGCAACATGCCGGCAGTCGTCAGCTTCGTCGACTCCGTGACCGGCCAGGAGCATCGCTTCGAGGTGAGCTACGAGGGCAGCCGCCCCGGCTGCGGGGGCGCGCTGTACGGCGGCACCCACGTCGATCTCGACCTGGGTGAGTGACCTCAGTCCTCGGTGGTCGCCAGCTGGGCGACCTCGGCGGTCATCTGCTCGGTGGTGAGGGACACGTCGCGGATCGCCTCTCGGGCGGTGTCGGCGGCGCTCATCTGGGCCGCGGCGGACTCGGAGATGCTGGTCTGCGCGCGGGCGACCTCGGCCACCACGGCCTCGATCTTCTCGGCGCTGGCGAGCGCGTCGCGCGTGCCGGTGCGGACCTCGGTGACCACACCCTCGATCATCAGCGTGGCGCGGGCGGTCTCGCCGGCCAGCTCCTTGACCTCGCCGGCGACGACCGCGAAGCCGCGGCCTGCTTCGCCGGCGCGGGCGGCCTCGATGGTGGCGTTCAGGGCGAGCAGGTTGGTCTGCTCGGCGATGCCGGTGATGGTGCGCGCGATGTCCGCGATCTGCGCCGCCGAGCCCTCCAGGCGGCGCATCATCTCGGTGGAGTCGGCCACGTTGGCCGCCGCGGACTCGGCCGAGAGGGTCGCGCCCGCGGCCGTCGTACCGATCTCGGTGGCGGCGTTGACCAGGGTCGCCATGACGCTCTCGGACTGCTCGACCGCGATCCGCAGCGTCTCGCCGGCGGTGTTGAGCGCCTCGAGGCGGCGGTTGACGTCGGCCGCGCGCTCCTCGCGGGCGACCAGCTCGGCCTGCGCCCGGTCGGCGGCGACCCGCTGCTCCTCGGCGAGCGCCTCCTGCGCCTCGAGCCGCTGGACGCGGACCAGCTCGGCCTCGGCCTGCTCGGCCTGCCGCGCCTGCTCGGCGGACTCGGTGAACTTCCAGCTGACCGCGAGCGCGCCGCACTCGGCGAGCAGCAGCACGGCGTGCAGGAGCGCCCACGGGATCGGGTTCTCCTGGGCGCGGGGGTCGGAGAACACCATGGTCGAGTCGACCAGGCTCATGCCGATGTGGTGCACCGCGACGATCACGATCGCCAGGAGGAACGGCGTCCACATCTGGTACAGCGCCACCAGGGCGACGGTGACGAAGAAGTGCAGGTGCAGGTCGGTCATGCCGCCGGAGATGTGCACGAGCACGCACGACGTGAGGATCAGCCCGGCGCTGACCGCGGCGGCCCGGACGACCTGGCTCCTGGCGACCCAGCCGACGACGAGCAGGCCGACGATCGCGGCCATGCCGGCGATCGGCACCCAGCCGCACCCACAGCCGTCGGCGCTCGACAGCCCGCCCTCCGGGTGCCACCACAGCGCCAGCGCGCCGAGCAGCGGCAGGTGCGCCATCAGCACCAGGCTGAGCGCCCAGTGGCGGGTGCGGAACTCGGCCTCCGACAGCTGGGCTCCCCGGGGCAGCCAGGAGGCCGTCGTCGTCGTCGCAGAGGTCATGCGGTGTACATCGGCTGCTCCGGCTCCACCCTGAGGGGTGAGGCCGGCGAGTTCGGCACGTCCGCGTGCCACAGCGCCGGCTTGGGCACGGATCGGACCGAGCGGGAGAACGTCGGGATGCAGGCCACCAGCGCGGTCAGTCCACCGAGCACGAGGATCGCGGCGCCGCCTCCGAGCGCGGAGAGCAGCAGGCCCGCGATGACCGGGGAGAGCGGCAGCACGCTCATCGAGGCGAACTGCGACGTCGACTGCACCCGGCCGATCAGCTCCGGCGGGGTGACCGCGATCCGGTAGGAGCTGATCCCCGCGTTGCCGGCCGGGTTCAGCAGCATGCCGAGGCCGAGCGCGGCCGCGACCACGGCGGGCTCGTTCCAGAACGCCATCGGCACCACCAGGGGCACGAAGCTCCACGCGATCGCGATCGTGAGGCGCCCGGTCGCGGTGCGCTCGATCACCCAGGGCGCGAGCACGGCGCCGACGATGCCGGCGAGCCCGGCGGTCGCCTCGACCAGGCCGATGCTCCAGGCGTCGAAGCCGCCTTCGATCAGGCGCAGCACCGCGACGAAGAACAGCGCGTTCACGGTCAGGTTGGTCAGGGCGCCCCACACGGTGAGCACCCGGAAGAACGGCCGCGACCACACGAACCGCACGCCCTCGGCGAGCTCGCGGGTGGGCCGCCGCTTCGGTCCGTCGTACGGCGACGGCGAGAGGTCCGTGCGGATCCGCCCGAGCATCAGCCAGGACACCGCGAACGACACGGCGTCCGCGGCGAACGGCAGCCACTTGGTGATGCTGAAGAGCACGCCGCCGAGCGGCGCGCTGATCAGCGAGGCGACGTGCAGGCGCGCCTGGTTCTGGCTGAGCGCGGTGGGCAGCTCGTCGGCCGGGACCACGGCTCGCACGGCCGAGATCTCCGCCGGCGCGAACGTCCCGGCGCCGACGCCGGTCAGGAACGCGACCACGAACAGGTGCGGGATCGTGAGCTCGCCGGTCATGCCCGCGATCGCGAGCGAGGCATACAGCAGCACGCCGCTCCCGCTGGCCAGCCGCATGATCCGGCGGCGGTCGAAGCGGTCGGCCAGCACCCCCGCGGGCAGCAGCGCCCCGGCCAGACCGAGCAGGTGCAGGGCCTCGGACGCCGCGGCGAGCATCGCCGAGCCGGTCAGCGCGTAGGTCACCAGCGGGAAGACGAACATCGTCATCCGGCTGCCGATCTCGCTGATCGTCTGGCCGACCCACAGGGCGGTGAAGTCGTGGTTGCGGGCCAGGGAGCGGTACGAGGGCATATCCGCAACATATATTGCGCAACTATTGTTGCGCAATAGTGCGTGCGCAACTTCGGCTAGCATCGGGGCATGCCGTACCCCAGCCGGAGCCAGGCGGTCCACGACCCCAAGATCCTGCGCGCGATCGCGCACCCCGTGCGCAACCGGATCCTGACCGAGCTCACCGCCACCGGCCCGATGCGGGCGGCGGACCTGGCCCGCGAGCTGGACCTGCCGGCCAACCAGATGAGCTTCCACCTGCGCCAGCTGGCGAAGTACGGCCTGGTCGAGGAGGACCCCGAGGCGGCGCGCGACAAGCGGGACCGGGTCTGGCGGCCGACGTCGCCGGACGGCGTCTCGGTCAACCTCTCCGAGCTCGAGAAGGAGCCGGGCGGGATGGCGGCCTCGGCGGTGTTCCGGCAGCACGCCGCGAGCTGGGGTCACCTCGTGGTCGACGCGGCGTACGGCGACGAGCGCGAGCCCGACGTCCTGCGCACCGTCAACGAGAGCGCGGTGCGGCTGACCAAGGAGGAGGCGGTCGAGATGGCCGGCGAGCTCGACGCCGTGCTCACCCGGTGGGCCGAGCGGACCCGCGGCCAGGACGACGGCCGCCGCACCTACCTGCTGTTCTCGGTGCTCCAGCCCTACCCCGGGACCCCGCGGGAGGTCGACGCCTGATGCCGGCCCGGCTGCGGATCGCCACGCCCGAGCAGGTGGTGGCGGCTACCGAGAGCGGCGACGTCCGCTTCCTCACCAAGCACTACCTGGCGGTCCTGGAGGACCGCGCTCCCGGCCACTCCGTCGAGGTGCGCGTGCCGCCGTACGCCGCGGTCCAGGTGATCCCGGGTGTCCGCCACACCCGCGGCACCCCGCCCGCGGTCGTCGAGATGGACGCCGCCACCTGGCTGTCCCTCGCGACCGGTGAGCTCGCCTGGGCCGACGCCGAGTCCGCCGGCCGGGTGCGCGCCAGCGGCGAGCGGGCCGATCTCTCACCGCACCTGCCCCTGACATAGGTTGTCCACATGACGGACGACATCCGCGCACAGGTCCAGGCAGTCCTCCCCGGCATCCGCTCGGACCTCGAGGACCTCGTACGCATCCAGTCCGTCAGCGCGGACCCGGAGCGGCTCAGCGAGGTCGAGGTGAGCGCCCAGCGCACCGCCGACCTGTTCGCGGCCGAGGGCGTCGAGGTCGAGATCGTGCGGGCGTACGACGGTGCTCCGCCGGCGGTCATCGGGGAGAAGAAGGGCCCCGCGGGTGCGCCCACCGTGCTGCTCTACGCCCACCACGACGTGCAGCCCGAGAACGACCACGCCGACTGGGACTCCCCGCCGTGGGAGCCGACCGAGCGCGACGGCCGCCTCTACGGCCGTGGTGCGGCCGACGACAAGGCCGGGATCATGGCCCACGTCGGCGCGCTGCGCGTGTTCGGCGACGACCTCCCGGTCACGGTCCGGCTGTTCATCGAGGGTGAGGAGGAGGTCGGCTCCGACACCCTGGTCGAGCTGCTCGAGAAGTACCAGGAGCGGCTGGAGGCCGACGTCATCGTGATCGCCGACTCCGGCAACTGGGACATCGGCGTCCCCGCGCTCACCACCAGCCTGCGCGGCCTGGTCCGCGTCGACGTCGAGGTCCGCACGCTCACCCACGCCGTCCACTCCGGCATGTGGGGCGGGCTCGTCCCCGACGCCCTGATGACCCTGGCCCGGGTGATCTCCACGCTGCACGACGATGCCGGCGACGTCGCGGTCGCCGGGCTGCACTCCGGTCCGGCCGCGGACGTCGAGTACCCCGAGGAGCGGCTGCGCGCCGAGTCCGGCGCCGCCCCCGGCATCGAGTGGATCGGCACCGGCTCCAGCGTCGAGCGGCTCTGGACCAAGCCGTCGCTGAGCATCACCGGCCTCGACGCCCCGAAGGTCGCCGGCGCGAGCAACACCCTGGTCCCCGCGGCGAAGGCGCGCATCTCGCTGCGCATCGCCCCGGGCGACACGACCGAGAACGCGCTCGCCTGCCTGGTGAGCCACCTCGAGGCCAACGTCCCGTGGGGCGCGACCCTCACCCACACCGTGGTCGACACCGGCGAGGCGACCCAGATCGACGCGACCGGTCCGGCGTACGACGCCGCGCGCGCCGCGTTCACCGAGGCCTGGGACGGCACCGAGCCGGTGGACATGGGCGTGGGTGGCTCGATCCCGTTCATCGCCGAGTTCCTCGAGGCGTTCCCGCAGGCGAGCGTGCTCGTCACCGGAGTCGAGGACCCCGACACCCGGGCCCACGGCGCCAACGAGGGCCTGCACCTCGCCGAGTTCGAGCGGGTCGTGCTCGCCGAGGCGCTGCTCCTGCGCAACCTCGCGTGAGCTGCCGCCGTCAGGCGAGGGGCAGGTAGACGCGGAACGTGCTGCCCTCGCCGGGCTCGGACTCGAGCTCGACCCGGCCGTCGTGGCGGTGCACCACCCGCAGCACGATCGCCAGCCCCAGGCCGGTGCCCGGCTGCGCGGTGGCCAGCGGGTCGGCCGAGCGGAAGAACTCCTCGAACACCTTGGCCTGGTCCTCGGCCGAGATCCCGATGCCGTCGTCGGTCACGGTCAGCACGGCCTCGTCGCCGACGGCCGTGACCGACACGGAGACGGTGCCGCCGGCCTCGGTGTACTTCACGGCGTTGCTGACCAGGTTCGTGACCAGGTGGTCGAGCTCCCCGGCATCACCGTGGGCGACGACCGGCTGGGCCGGGCGATCCATCCGCAGCGTGACGCCGCGCGCGGCCGCGGCCGGCTCGTTCAGCTCGACGATCTCGCCCGCGAGCACCCCGAGGTCGACCGGCCCCGCGTCGACCAGCGGGTCGGAGTCGGTGGCGCTGTGCAGCGCGAGCAGGTCGTCGACCACCCGCGCCAGCCGCTCGCCGCCGCGCTCGATCGCGGCGACGGCGGTCCGGGACTTCTCGCTGAGGTCGGGATCGCCGGCGAGGATCTCGGCGTACCCGAGGACCGCGCTGACGGGGTTCTTCAGGTCGTGGGCGACGGTCGCGACCATCCGTTCGCGGTACTCCGCCACCTCCCGCAGCTCACGCACCAGCTGGTGCTCGCGCATCGACCGGCCGAGGTCGCGCGCGATGTCGAGCGCGGCGGCGGCCTCGTACTCGCTCCACTCGGCGCCCAGGCGGCCGCGGGTCAGCCCCATCACGCCGATGCAGTCCGCGCCCGAGCCGATCGGCACGAACAGCAGCGACTCGACCTCGACGCTGGCGAGGAACTCCAGCACGGTCTCGACCTGGTCGGCGGCCAGGGCGCCGGGCATCGGACGCTCGGGGGCGAGCACGGCGACGCACTGGCGCTCCCAGGCGCGCTGGGCGTGCGCGGTCACCAGCGCCCGGATGCCGAACGGGAGCCGGACCGTCGCGCCGCCGTCGACGTACAGCGGGCCGTCGCAGCGCTTGTCGGGACCGAGGAACTGCACCCAGAGCGAGTCCGCGCGGAAGCCCTTGACGACCTCGTTCCCGCAGGTCACCAGCACCTCGTCGGCCGAGTCGCTGCCGGCCGCCATCCGGACGATCTCGGCCGCGGCGTTCGCGAGCCGGACCTGCTCGACGAGCCGTTCGCGCTCGAGGGTGACCCGGATCGCCTGGGTCGCCTGACGGGCGTAGGCCGCGAGCAGGGTCCGCTTCTCGGCGCTCGGCACCTTGCCGTCCCGTGGCAGCTCCATGCCGAGGAAGCCGATGAAGCTCCCGTCGTCGTCCTCCAGGGGCGCGACCAGCAGGTTGTCGGGATGCCAGACGTCGGACTCGAGGCCCTCGCTCGGGGCGTCGGACCGCCAGCCCCACCTGTCGATGTCGAGGACCATCCGGTCGTGGGGCACGAACTTCAGCGCGCCCCAGTCCTCGGCCACCTCGAGCTGGTCGAGCAGCGGCTGGGTCGGCGCGAGGCTGTCGAGCAACGCCGCTCGGGCCTCCTCGGGGCCGACCACCACCAGCTGGTGCAGGTAGCCGTCGTCGCGGACCGCGGCGATCCCGACCAGGTCGAACCCGGCGATCTCGGAGACGCCCTCGGCGATCGCCTGCAGCGCGGCTCGCGATTGGCTGTCCGACCAGCGGGATCCGCGGACCGGGCGCTCGAAGTCGGCGTCATCGGACATGGCGCCCCGAGTCTAGGGGTGCGCTCAGGCGGCCGGCAGGAAGACGCGGAAGGTGCTGCCCTTGCCGAGCTCCGAGGAGATCTCGAGCCGGCCGTGGTGCCGCTCGACGATCCGGCGCACGATCGCCAGGCCGAGACCGGTGCCGGGCTGCGCGACCGCGGCCGGGTTCGACGAGCGGAAGAACTCCGTGCCGAGGCGCTCGAGGTCGGACTGGGAGATCCCGATGCCGGCATCGGAGACCGTCAGCACCACCTGGTCCGGGTGCTCGCTGCCCGCCATCTCGACCGAGACCGAGACCGAGCCGTCGGCCGGGGTGTACTTCACGGCGTTGCTGACCAGGTTCGCGCAGACCCGGTCGATCTCCTCGGCGTCGCCGAGGGCGAGGACCGCCTGGTCGGGTACGTCGACCTTGAGCTCCAGCCGCTTCTGCTGGGCGGCGACCATGGTCAGGTCGATGACGTCGTCGACCACGCGGTGCAGGTCGACCGGCGCCGCGATGATCCGGTTCTCCGGGTCGCCGACCTTGGAGAGCAGCAGCAGGTCGTCGATGACGCGCACCATCCGCCGCGCGCCGCGGTCCATGACGTGCAGCGAGCTCAGGGTGGTGCCGTTGAGGTCCGGCGAGGACTCGAGCATCTCGAGGTGGCCCATCACCGAGGTGAGGGGGTTCTTCAGCTCATGGGCGACGGTCGCGATCAGCTGGCTCTTGTAGGCGTCGAGCTCCTGCAGCTCCTCGACCAGCTTGTGCTCGCGCTCGAACGTGCGCGCGTTGAGGATCGCGCGGCCGAGGTCGTGGCCGATGTCGAGCGCCATCGTCGCCTCGGCCGCCGACCACTCGGGGGCGCCGAACGCCCGGGTCAGCACGAGGTTGCCGAGGCACTGCGGGCCTGCGCCGAGGGGGGTGAACAGGATCGACTCGATGCCGATGCTCGCGAGGTAGGCCAGGATCATCTCGCCCTGCTCGGGGGTCAGCCAGTCGCCGAACGGGACGTAGGGCGCGACCACCGACGCCTCCTGGATCTCCCAGGCGCGGCGGGCGGCGGTCTCGGCGATCGACACGAGCTCGGGCGTGAGCTCGATGACCGAGCCGTCGGCGGAGTAGATCGCGCCGCGGCCACCGACGTCGTCGAACGTCTGCAGCCACATCCCCGCGGCGCGGAAGCCCTCGATCATCGCCTCGCGGCTGTCCGCGACGATCCGCTCGAGGCTGAGCTGGGCGGTGGCCTTGCGCACGATCCGCCGGGCCGCCTCGCCCATCCGCACCTGGTCGGCGAGCGCCTGCCGCTCCAGCGCGACGATCACGGCCTGGCGGGCCTGCTCGGCGTACGCGTCGAGGACCGCGCGCTGCGCCTCGCCGGGGCGGCGGCCGTCGACCGGAAGGTCCATGGCCAGGGTGCCGCGCATCCGGCCGGTGTCGTCGTACAACGGTGCGATGAGCAGGTCCATCGGGTGCCACGCGTCGGGGGAGTCGTCGATCGGGTCGACGTCCGGGACCCAGCCCCAGGTCTCGCCGAGGCCGGGCTCGAGGCGCTCGTGCGGGACGAACCGGAGCAGGCCCCAGTCGTCGGCCTTCTCGAGCTCCTGGGTGAGCTGCTCGATCGGGGTGTGCCGGCCCTTGAGCTCCTCGCGGGCGGTCTCGCTGCCGGCGACCGCCATCACCTCGAGGTAGCCGGGGTCGCCCCGGACCACGCTGATCGCGGCGATGCCGAAGCCGGCGACACGGGTCACGCCGTCGGCGATGAGCTGGATCGCTTCACGGGACGCGGCATCGGACCAGGCCGCTTGTGCGCTGGTCTCCGGGGGCGCCGGAGCAGTCTCCCGATCCATCTGTCCTCGTGTGTCGTTGTGTCCCGGCCTCATGCTACGGGGGTCGGCGACGGTCTTAGCACTCCCGGTACCCGTTCGGGTGGGACGGCAAGTAGGACACGCCGGTGTCCCCATCTAGACTTCGATCCGTGCCCTTTCAGAGCAGCCCCCGCAAGGGTGGCGACGGCCGGTTGACGGCCGCCCTCGACCCGCACGAGCAAGGTCCCCAGGACGCCTGTGGGGTGTTCGGGGTCTGGGCGCCCGGGGAGGACGTCGCCAAGCTCACCTACTTCGGCCTGTACGCGCTGCAGCACCGCGGCCAGGAGTCCGCCGGCATCGCGGTCAGCAACGGTCGCCAGATCCTGGTCTACAAGGACATGGGCCTCGTCTCGCAGGTGTTCGACGAGACCACGCTGGCCTCGCTCAAGGGCCACCTGGCGATCGGCCACGCGCGCTACTCCACGACCGGCGCGAGCACGTGGCAGAACGCGCAGCCGACGTTCCGCCCGACCGCCGACGGCTCGATCGCCCTCGGCCACAACGGCAACCTGATCAACACCCACCAGCTGTCCCAGATGGTCACCGACCTGCCGGGGCCCGACGACGAGCTCGAGCTGCACACCCGCCCGGTCGAGCCGTCCACCAACGACACCAGCCTGGTCACCGCGCTGCTCGCGCACCACCCCGACACGTCGCTCGAGCAGCGCGCGCTCGAGGTGCTGCCGCAGCTGCAGGGAGCGTTCAGCTTCGTCTGGATGAACGAGGACACCCTGTACGCCGCGCGCGATCCGCAGGGCATCCGGCCGCTGGTCCTCGGCCGTCTCGAGCGCGGCTGGGTCGTCGCCAGCGAGGACGCTGCACTCGCCACGATCGGCGCGAGCGTCGTGCGCGAGGTGGAGCCCGGCGAGATGATCGTCATCGACGAGAACGGCCTGCGCTCGCACCGCTTCGCGGAGGCCAAGCCGAAGGGCTGCGTCTTCGAGTACGTCTACCTCGCCCGCCCCGACGCCACGATCAGCGGCCGCAACGTCCACGAGGCCCGCGTCGAGATGGGCCGCCGGCTGGCCCGCGAGTTCCCGGTCGACGCCGACCTGGTGATGCCGGTCCCCGAGTCGGGCACGCCGGCCGCGTCCGGGTACGCCGCCGAGAGCGGCATCCCGTTCGGCCAGGGCTTCGTCAAGAACGCCTACGTCGGCCGCACCTTCATCCAGCCCAGCCAGACGCTGCGCCAGCTCGGCATCCGGCTCAAGCTGAACGCCCTCGAGCACATGATCCGCGGCAAGCGCATCGTCGTGGTCGACGACTCGATCGTGCGCGGCAACACCCAGCGCGCCCAGGTCCGGATGCTGCGCGAGGCCGGTGCGGTCGAGGTGCACGTGCGGATCTCGAGCCCGCCGGTGAAGTGGCCGTGCTTCTACGGCATCGACTTCGCCACCCGTGCGGAGCTGATCGCGAACGGGCTCGACGTCGACGAGATCGCCGCCAGCGTCGGCGCCGACAGCCTCGGCTACATCTCGCTGGACGGCATGATCGAGGCCACCGGCCAGCCGACCGAGCGGCTCTGCAAGGCCTGCTTCACCGGCGAGTACCCGATCGCGCTGCCCGACGAGAGCCTGCTGGGCAAGCACCTGCTCGAGTCCTCGCTGCAGACGCCGTCGTACGGCGAAGCGCTGCCCGTCCTCAACAACCCCTAGGAGCGTCGTGCCCGACGAGTCCACCGCCGGCAACGCGTACGCCGAGGCCGGCGTCGACATCCAGGCGGCCGACACCGCGATCGAGCTCATGAAGGGCTGGATCGACAAGGCGCGCCGGCCCGAGATGATCGGCGGTCTCGGTGGCTTCGCCGGCCTCTTCGACGCCTCGGCGCTGACCCGCTACGAGCGGCCGCTGCTCGCGACCTCGACCGACGGCGTCGGCACCAAGGTCGCGATCGCGCAGGCCATGGACGTCCACGACACGATCGGGCACGACCTGGTCGGCATGGTCGTCGACGACCTCGTCGTCTGCGGCGCGGAGCCGTTGTTCATGACCGACTACATCGCGACCGGCCGGGTCGTGCCCGAGAAGATCGCCGCGATCGTCAAGGGCATCGCGGAGGGCTGCGTGCTCGCCGGGTGCGCACTGATCGGCGGCGAGACCGCCGAGCACCCGGGGCTGCTCGGTCCCGACGAGTACGACGTCGCGGGTGCGACCACCGGCGTGGTCGAGGCCGACAAGCTCCTCGGCCCGGGTCGGGTCCGCCCCGGTGACGTCGTCATCGCCATGGAGGCCTCCGGTCTCCACTCCAACGGCTACTCCCTCGTGCGGCACGTCCTGCTGGAGAAGGCGGGGCTCTCGCTGGAGGCTCACGTCGACGAGCTCGGCCGCACCCTGGGCGAGGAGCTGCTGGAGCCGACCCGGATCTACGCCAAGGCCTGCCTGGCGCTCGCCGACCGCACCCGGACCCACGCCATGTCCCACGTGACTGGCGGCGGCCTGGCTGCGAACCTCGCCCGGGTGATGCCGGTCGAGCTCGCCGCGACCATCGACCGCGGCACCTGGACCCCGCAGCCGGTCTTCGACCTGGTGCGGCGTACCGGCGACGTGTCGCAGCCCGACCTGGAGATGACCCTGAACTGCGGCGTCGGCATGGTCGCGCTGACCGATCCCGAGGACGTCGACGCCTCGATCGCGGTGCTCGGCGAGCACGGGATCCGCGCCTGGGTCGCCGGCGAGGTGGGCGTCGACCCGCAGCAGCAGGGGCGCGTGGAGCTCGTCGGACAGCACCCCGGGTGGTGATCTCGACCGTGTTTCGGGACGGATCGCGATCCGATGTGCGGGAACAGCCACCCAACAGGTAGCGTTGGGGCCACGAGAACTCTTTGAGACAGCCCGGGCCGCCACAGTGCGCCCGGCCGAGTGCGAGGGGGCTGACCCTATGGGGCGCGGCCGAGCAAAAGCCAAGCAGACGAAGGTCGCCCGCGACCTGAAGTACCGCACGCATGAGACGGACTTCGGGGCGTTGGCCAACGAGCTGCACGGGCAGAGCCCGAAGGACGACACCGACCAGCTCGAGCCGGAAGTGCTCGAGAAGTGGGCGGACTACTCCGACCCCTCGCGCGACTGACGTCTCTGCCGACGCGCGCCTGACCGACTGACGCCCCGCGGGGCGCCAGCCGGTCACTGGTCTCAGCGCGCCTGCGGCAGCCAGGTCCCGCGCAGCCGTCCGACCTCACGCATCCGCCGCTCGGCGAGCCGGTCGGCGGCGATCGCGGGCGGCACGCCGTCGGACGCGGCGAGCTCGAACACGCCCAGCGTGGTGTCGTAGATGCCGGTCGCGCGCTGCTGCGCCCGCTCGAACGAGAAGCCCTCGAGCTCGTCGGCGACCTGGATCAGGCCGCCGGCGTTCACGCAGTAGTCCGGCGCGTACCGGATGCCGCGCTCCTCGAGCGCCTTCTCGACCCCCGGGTGCGCGAGCTGGTTGTTCGCGGCGCCGCAGATGATCCTCGCGCTGAGGACCTCGACGACCTCGTCGGTGATCGCGCCGCCGAGCGCGCACGGCGCGTAGACGTCGAGCGGGGAGGCGACCAGCTCCTCGGTCGACCCGACGACGCGGACCGCCGGGAACGCGTCGCGCACCAGCTCGACCGCGGCGGAGTTCACGTCCGTGACCACGACGTGCGCGCCGACCTCGACCAGGTGCTTCACGAGGTGGTGACCGACCTTGCCGACGCCGGCGACCCCGACGGTGCGGCCCTCGAGCGAGGGGCTGCCCCACTCGACGGTCGCCGCCGCGCGCATGCCCTGGAAGACGCCGTACGCCGTCAGCACCGAGCTGTCCCCGGCGCCGCCGTGCGCGACGGTCCGGCCGGTGACGAACGAGCACTCGCGGGCGATGTCGTCCATGTCGACGGAGAACGTGCCGACGTCGCAGGCGGTGTAGTAGCGACCGCCCAGTGACTGCACGTGCCGGCCGTAGGCGCGCAGCAGCGGCTCGGACTTCGCCGTGCGCGGGTCGCCGATGATCACGGCCTTGCCGCCGCCGAGATCCAGGCCGGCGAGCGCGGCCTTGTAGGACATGCCGCGGGAGAGGTTGAGCACGTCGCGCAGCGCGTCGTCGGTGGAGGCGTAGGGGTGGAAGCGGGTGCCGCCGAGCGCGGGGCCGAGGGCGGTGGAGTGGATGGCGATGATCGCCTGGAGACCAGTGGCGGGGTCGTTCGCGAAGACGACCTGCTCGTGCTCGGAGCCGATCTCGAAGAGGTCGGACATGGCCAGGGACATGGGTGGTCCTGCTTTCTCGTGTGTCGGCCACCGGTGGGTGGCGCAGCGGGGGACACGGCAGGGGTGGCGCCGTGTCCTGCATCACACGGTAGACGCCGCCGAGGGTCGCAGGAACACCAGGTCGCCGTGGGTGCCGTAGCCCGGCAGCGGCCCGCCGTACGGCCGCCCGTTGAACGTGATCCACAGCCACGAGTCGCCGACCGGCACCAGCGTCGGCCACGGGATGTTCGTGGGGTACGGCGCGTCGAGGACGCCGGTCTCGCGCAGGTCGAGGTCGAGCACGGGGAACCGCTTCGCCTCCGCGTCGCTGGCCAGCACCCGCCAGGCGCCGCCGAGCCGCGCCAGCGTCGTCCCCTCGGTCTGGGTGCCGCTGCCGGACGCGCGCAGCGTCAGCGCGTCGAGCGTCGGCCCGGTCGCGAGCGCGGGGTGGAAGCGGAAGTACCGGGTCGCGCTCACGAACCCGACCAGCCACCCGTCCTCGGTGCGGGCCAGGTGCGGATCCCACACGCCGACCGAGCCCAGCCCGTCGGTCGGGAGGTGGAGCGGCTCGGTGTCGAGCACGTGCACGCCGTGGAGCAGGTCCGCTGTCGTCGACGCGAGCGTCACCGCGACCGGGCGGCGCTTCTTCTCGAAGTCGCCCCAGGTGCTGGTCGCCACCAGCCACCGGTCCCCGTCGCGCAGCACGTGGGTCGCGTGGTCGCCGTACACGCCCGGCTTGTCCGGGCGCCGGAAGTACACGTCGGAGAGGTGGGTGAGCGCGAGCGACTCCGGCTCGAGCTCCCACAGCGAGGTGTGCGCGGTGTCGAAGAACCCCGGCCCCGCGCTGGTCGCGGACAGCACGACCCGTCCGTCCGGCGCGCCGTCGACCACGCGGACGTCGCGCAGGCCCAGCTGCCCGAACCGTCCCTCCCGAGGTGCGTCCGCGACCAGGCCGGCGAGCCAGTCCTCGGCGTGCGTGTCGATGCGCCCGCGCAGGTCGTAGCGGCCGCGCGCGGTCCACGCCCCCGGCCCGCGGGTGAGCACGGTCAGGTGCGTCCCGGTCAGCGCCAGGCCGACCTCCTCGACCGGCCCGTCGGTGCTCGCGAACCGGCGCGAGCGGTGCCGGGTCGTCCGCCCGCCCGTGGTCACCTCGAGCCACGCCGCGGCGCCGTCGTAGCGCGCGACCAGCCGGTCCCGCCCCGACGACAGCGCCAGGTCGCCGGTGCCCGACGCGGCGACGTACGGGGCGACGTACGGCGCACCCGGTCCCGGGGCGACGAGATCGACCGGCCGCCGCCGCGCCACGACCTCGAAGCGCGACAGCACCATCTAGACGGCCACCTAGCGGGTCCTGGTCGCGCGGTCGAGCGCCACCGTCGCCCGGTCGACGTCGGCGGCCAACGTGTCGAACAGCGGTCCGGCGCCGGCGGTGCTCCCGGCGATGGCGAGCTCCTCGAGCGCCAGCGCGGACGCGGCGACCCGGGGCAGCCCGAGGTTCAGGGAGGCGCCCTTGAGCTGGTGGGCGGCGGTGCGCAGCGACTCGGCGTCGTCGGCCTCGATCGCGGCGCGCAGCGACTCCAGCTGCAGACCCGCCTGCGAGGAGAACGCGGCGACGGTGCGCTCGAAGAAGCTGACGCCGTCCTTGACCAGCGAGCTCAGCATCTCGATCCGCTCGCGGTCGAGCACGTCGTCGTCGGTGGGCGCGGGCGGCGGTGCTGGACGCTCCGCCACGGGTGCCGGCTCCCCGGAGGGCTGCAGCCACTCCCGGAGGACCCGCTCCAACGCCGCGGCGTCGACCGGCTTGGTGAGGAAGTCGTCCATGCCGACCTCGAGGCAGCGCTCGCGCTCGCCCTCCAGGGCGGACGCCGTCATCGCGATGATCGGGACCCGGCGCTCGCCCGCCTCCAGCCGGCGGATCTCCCGGGTGGCGTCGTAGCCGTCCATCCGCGGCATCCGGCAGTCCATCAGCACCGCGGCGTACTCGTGCGCGCCGGTGAGCCGCTCGACGCCCTCGAGCCCGTCGGAGGCGACGTCGACGGTGCAGCCGAGGTTCTCCAACAGCCCGGTCGCGACCAGCTGGTTGACCGGGTTGTCCTCGACGATCAGGACCCGCCCGCCGAGCCGCGGGCGGGCGGGCGCCGCGCGCGGGGGTACGGCGGTCGGCGCGCCCACGACCGCCATCAGCGCGTTGCGCAGCTCGTTGTGGCGCACCGGCTTGCTGAGCCAGGCCCGGATGCCCGCCTCGTCGACGTCGCGCCGGGTGACCGACTGCTCCGAGGACAGCAGCACCATCGCGACCCCGGCGAGCGCGGGGTCCTGCTGGACCTGCCGGGCCAGCCCCAGCCCGTCGGTGTCCGGCATCACCTGGTCGAGCAGCGCGGCGTCGAACGGCTGTCCCGCCTCGGCGGCCGCACGCAGGGCGTCCAGGGCGTCGCCGGCGGACGCGACCGAGACCGGCCGGGTCTGCCACGCGGCGAGCTGCTCCTCGAGGATGAACCGGTTGGTCGCGTTGTCGTCGACCACGAGCACGCGGCGCCCGGCGAGGTCGTGCACCGGGTCCGGGTCGCGGTCCTCGGCGTCGGCGACGGTGCCGAACCGGGCGGTGAACGAGAACGTGCTGCCCTGGCCGGGCTCGCTGGTCAGCCAGATCTCGCCGCCCAGCGCCTCCACGAGCTGCTTGGAGATCGCCAGGCCGAGGCCGGTGCCGCCGTGCCGCCGCGTGGTCGACGGGTCGGCCTGCGTGAATGCGTCGAAGAGGTGGTCCCACGTGCCGCGATCGACCCCGACGCCGGTGTCCGAGACGTCGACCCGCAGCACCACCTCGGTCGGGGTCGCCTCCTGGACGGCGGCCTGCACGACCACCTCGCCGCTGTCGGTGAACTTCACGGCGTTCGAGCCCAGGTTGGTGATGATCTGACCGAACCGGCCGGGGTCGCCGCGCAGCTGGGCGGGTACGTCGGGGTGGCACGCGACGACGAGCTCCAGCCCCTTCTCGTGGGCCGGGCCGCTGAACACGGCCGCGGCGACGTCGAACACCGAGCGGACGTCGAAGTCGACGCTCTCCAGCTCGAGCTTCCCGGCCTCGATCTTGGAGAGGTCCAAGATGTCGTTGATCAGCCCGAGCAGGGTGAGCCCGGCGCCCTGGAGGTTCTCGGCAAGCCGCCGCTGGTGGTCGTCGAGGTGGGTGCGCAGCAGCAGGTCGGTCAGCCCGATCACGCCGTTCATCGGCGTGCGGATCTCGTGGCTCATCGTCGCGAGGAACTCCGACTTCAGCCGCGACGCCTCCATGGCGTCGTCGCGGGCCTCGGCGAGCTCGATGTCGCGACGCTCGCGCTCGGCGACCGCGCTCAGCTGGTGCGAGATCTGGTTGAGCAGCTGGTAGGCGTTCTCGTCCGGCGGCGACTCGTCGGCGAGGAGCTGGACGACGGCGACCACGGTCCGGTCGACCACCACCGGCACGGCCACGACGCTGTGGGTCGCGGTCAGGCCGGGCGCGGCTTCGACCGCGATCTCGCCCGAGGCGAGGGCCTTCTCGGCGAGCGCGGCGTCCCACCCGACCGGCGCGTCGCCGGAGATGTCGACGAGCTCGGGCTGGGCGTCGAAGAACTCGGCGCCCAGCGGCACCCAGCTCGCGAACTCCGGTACGCCGCCGCCCGCGATGAGCACCGCGTCGCGCAGGGTGGATGCGCGGTTGGCGACGGTCGCGATCTGCTGGAGCAAGCTGAGGCGCCGATTGGTCTCCTCGGCGTTCAGCTCCGCGGAGACCACGTCGGTGACGTCCTGCGCGGTTCCGCTGATCCGGACGATCTCGCCGTCGGGACCGCGGTGGGTGACGCCGTGCCCGCGCAGCCACCGCATCGTGTCGTTGTCGGTCATGACCCGGTGGTCGAACGTGAACTCCTCGCCGTCGCCGACCGCCTGGATCGACTGCTCGACCGTCAGCCGGTCGTCGGGGTGGATCCGCTCCCGGTAGCTGCCGGGGCTCACGGGGCTGCCCGGCTCGGCGCCGACGATCCGGTACATCTCGTCGGACCAGACGACCGTGCCCTCGACCACGTCCCAGTCCCAGCTGCCGATGTGCGCGATCCGCTGCGCGTCCGAGAGGCGCTGCTGGCTGGCGGCCAGCGCTATCTGGAGCTCCTTGAACTCGGTGTACGGCGTGACCCGGTTCAGCCAGGCGATCCGGTCTCCGGCGTCGTCGAGGATCGGGACGTAGGTGACCAGGCCCCAGAACGTCGTCCCGTCCGGGCGCACGAACAGCGACTCCACGTTCATCCCCGGCTCGCCGGTGGCCACCATCGACGCCAGGTGCCGGGCGAAGTCAGACCTGCCCTGCTCGTCGAGGAACGCGGAGATCGGCGTACCGGGCAGGTCCGCGACGTCGACACCGAACATCCGGGCCAGGTTCGCGTTGCCGTACACCGTCACGCCCGCGTCGTCGGTCACCCAGAGCCCGTCCGGGTTCGCGGCGTGCAGGAGCTGCGCCAGTGCGGCGTCGTCCATGTCGCCGAGAGACATGTCCCTCATGGTCTATTCCTACCTCGGCGGCGTCCACCCGACGCCCACCGTCCGATCATGACGCAGGTCGGCCGGTTCGCCCCGCACCTCGTGACCGGCGCCACCGTGTGTCGTTGACCCGGCATGCGCACCCGAATCGCCGTGCTCCTGCTGGCCCTCGTGGGGCCGTTCCTGGTCGTGGGCCCGGGCTCCGGCAGTGCCACGGCGGCGCCGGGTCGGCTCACCGTCGAGATCCTCTCGAACCGCGCCGACCTCGTCTCGGCCGGCGACGTGCTGGTCGCGGTGCGGCTTCCGAAGGGGGTCCGGCCGGGCCGGGTCCGGGTCACCGCGGACGGCCGCGACGTCACCCGGCGGTTCGCGGTCCGCGAGGACGGGCGCTATCTCGGCCTGGTGACCGGGCTGGACCTCGGCCGCACCGTGCTGCGCGCCACCGCTCCCGGTGCCCGGGCCGGCCGCACGGTCGTGGTCAACCACCCGAACGCCGGCCCGGTCTTCTCCGGCCCGCAGACCGAGCACTACGTCTGCGACGGCTGCGACGCCGGGCCGGCCTACGACTTCCTCTACCGCTCGACCGACCCGCTCGCGACCGAGCTCCAGCCCTACGACCCCGACGACCCGCCCTCGGACGTCGCGACGACCACCACCGACGAGGGCGTCGAGGTGCCGTTCGTCGTACGCCGGGAGCAGGGCTTCCAGGACCGCGACCGCTACACGATCCTCACGCTCTTCCAGCCCGGCGAGCCGTGGCGCGCGTGGTCGCCGCAGGAGCAGTGGAACCACAAGCTGTTGGTCACCCACGGCGGCGGCTGCGGCGCGTCGTACGCCCCCGGCACCCCGCCGCTCGCCGACTACTCCGGCACGCTCGAGGGCGTCCCCGGCGTCACGCCGAGCTACGTCACCGCGCTCGGTCTCGGGTTCGCGGTGCTGTCCACGGCGCTCGACAACACCGGTCACAACTGCAGCGTCGCGATGAACGCGGAGTCGGTGATGATGGCCAAGGAGCGGCTCGTCGAGCGCTACGGCGAGCTGCGGTACACGATCGGCACCGGCTGCTCCGGTGGGTCGATCGCGCAGCACACCGTCGCGAACGCCTACCCCGGCATCTACCAGGGCCTGATCACCAGCTGCTCGTACCCCGACACGTTCACGGCCGGCGCCCAGTTCGCGGACTACCACCTGCTGCGGCTCTACTTCGAGGACCCGTCGCGGTGGGGGCCGGGCGTCGCGTGGCTGCCGACCCAGATGGCCCAGGTCGAGGGCCACCTGTCGCACCTGAACGCCGTCGTCGCCGACGAGGGCCTGTTCAAGGCCGCGCTGAACCCCGAGCACGACTGCTCTGGCACGACCGACCCGGTCGCCGGCGACCCGACCACCCGCTACGACTCCGAGACCAACCCCGGCGGGGTCCGCTGCTCGGTGCTCGACCTGCTCGTCAACCAGCTGGGTCCGCGCCCCGAGTCGGTCTGGTCGGCGCAGGAGAAGGCCGCCGGCCGCGGCTTCGGCGGCATCCCGTTCTCCAACACCGGCGTGCTCTACGGGCTGTCCGCGCTCGAGTCGGGCGCGATCACCCCGGCCCAGTTCGTCGACCTGAACGCCGAGGTCGGCGGCCTCGACGTCGACTCCGGCCTGGTCCCCGAGCGGATCGCCGGCGACCCCGCCTCGATCGCGCGCGCCTACCGGACCGGCCTGATCAACGAGGCCGACCACCTCGACGAGGTCGCGATGATCAACCACGGCGGACCCGACCCGGGCATCGCCCACGACTACGCCCACGCGTTCTGGACCCAGGAACGGCTGCAGGCCGACCAGGGGCACACGGACAACCGTGTGATGTGGTTCGGCCCGACCCCGCTGATCGGTGACGTCACCTGGGCCAACGACGCGCTGGTCGCGATGGACGCGTGGCTCGCGGCGGTCGAGGCCGACTCCTCCGACAAGCCGCTCGCCGACAAGGTCGTCACCGCCAGGCCCGCCGACCTCACCGACCGCTGCGTCGTCGGGCAGCTCGCCGACCTCTGCGACGTCGAGGAGCTGCAGGTGCTCCAGACCCGGCTCTCCACCCCGCGCCAGGAGGCCGGTGGCCCGGTCGCCAACGACAACGTCGCCTGCCGGCTCGCCCCGCTGGAGAAGGCGATGTTCGACGGTCTGGTGGTGCCGTTCACCGACGAGCAGTGGGCCACGCTCCAGGCGACGTTCCCCGACGGCGTCTGCGACTGGACCCGGCCCGGCCTCGGCCAGGGCCCGGCCCAGACCTGGCTGCGGTACGACGCCGCCGGCGGTGGACCCGTCTACGGCGGCCACAACCTCCCGGGGCTCCCCGCCCACTCCGCCACCGGCGTGGTCTCGCCCGCGTTCCTCCCGATGCTGCGGCGCTGATCAACGGGGATAGTCCCTCACGTTGTGGTTGCCGACACGCCGTGAACGACGACCAAAACGTTAGGGACTATCCCGCATGGAACCCATCCGACACCCCCGACGTCGGACCCGCATGACCTCGCTGCGGCTCCTCCTCGCCGGCCTGCTCGGTGCCTGCGGGCTGGTCCTGGTGACCCCGGCCGCGTCGCAGGCGTGCAGCTGCGCGCCGGGCACGACACGCGACTACGTCGCGTGGGCGGACGTGGTGTTCGCCGGGGCCCTCATGGAGGTGGAGCCACCCCCGCGCCGCTCCGTGATGTCCAGCTCGGACCCCAACACCTACTCGTTCTCGGTCACCCGTTCCCTGGAGGGCCAGGTGGGCGCGTTCGCCGTCGTCGAGTCCGCGATGTCGGGCGCCTCCTGCGGGCTGGAGGGCATGCAGGTCGGGCGCGAGTACGTCGTGTTCGCGACGTACCACCGCGGCGGGCTGGTCAGCGGCCTCTGCAGCGGCACGCAGGAGGCAGCGCCTGCGCTGGTCGAGCGGGTCGCCGGCATCACCGGCGCCGCCGGCCGGCCGGCCCCGGACCTCGGAGCAGTGCTCGCCCCCATCCGGGTGGTTCTGCACTCCCTCTATTGACCTGACGGGGTCGGGGCAGGAAACGTGCGGCCATGCGCCGTGAGCCGCACGAGAACGTGGCGACCGTCCTGGTCGATCCCGCGCTGCTGTCCGCGCTCGAGGTGCACCTGATGTCGCTCGACCTGCGGCTGTGGCCGGTCGCGACCGCGCCGATCTGCGTCGACGGCCCGCGCCGCGCCTTCCAGCTGCGCCGCCAGCTGCTCACCGCGCGCCGCGGCGCGTGGGACGACGCGGCCGACTGGGTGCCGGCCTGGATCGCCTTCGGCGAGTCGTGGCGCGAGGGCGCCGAGCCGATCTCGTGGACCGCCCGCCGCACGCTCTACTCCGTGCTCGACGGGTACGCCGGGGTTCGCTACCACCGCGGCCTCGGCGGGGTCGCGCCGCTCGAGGTCCCTCAGGAACGCACGGCCTGACCCGACACGAACGTGTGCGCGACCGTGTAGGCGAGACCGCGGTAGATCGCGAGCGCCGGCTCGTTGTCGGTGTACACGCTGAGGGACGCGACCCCGGAGCCCCGGCTCAGCGCCAGCCGGGTCAGCGCCGTCGAGATCGCGCGGCCGCGCCCGCCCCCGCCGTACGCCGGCAGCACGGTGACACCGCGCAGGTGGCCGGTGCCGTCCGGCTGGCGCAGCAGGGCACCGACCCCGGTCAGCCGGCCGCCGTCGCGCACGCCGAGCCAGGTCTCGACACCAGGAGTGTCCGGGCGCGCGAACGAGTCCGGGTTGGCCTCGTCGAGGATCGCGTCGATCTCGGTTGCGGACGTGACCTCCTCGACCCTCAGGGCAGGGGCCCCGGGCCTGGACCGGGTCCACATCCAGTGCCACGTGTCGGTGTCGGACGATCGCCACGTGGCCGGCAACGTGTCGTGAGACGTCGACTCGATCGTGTAGCGCCAGGGAACCTCGATCTCGGCCGCGACGCGGGCCAGCAGCGGGTCGAGGTCCGGGGCCGGGCCGACGCCCGTGACGACCGAGAGCCCGGCCGGGTCGCCCGGACGGTTGCGAGCGCCGTCGATGACCGCGGCCCCACCCGCCGTCCACAGCCGCCGCGTGGTGGCCGGGTCGGCGTGGTGACGCAGGAACGGCGCCGCGTGGTCCTG
This sequence comes from Nocardioides caricicola, assembly GCF_039541135.1. NCBI lineage: Bacteria > Bacillati > Actinomycetota > Actinomycetes > Propionibacteriales > Nocardioidaceae > Nocardioides > Nocardioides caricicola. The sequence goes on from NZ_BAABFQ010000006.1 coordinate 530,045, forward strand.
GAACGCCTGGTCGTCGAGCCCGAGCACGCGCGCATTCTGTCAGTCGAGGAACGCCTCCTTGACGGCATCCATCAGCGGGTTCGTCTGGGTGCGGGGCAGCCATCCGTAGTTGATCGTCCAGAGGATGGTGCCGCCGACGCCGGTCTCCTTGACCCACTCGCCCTTGGCGGCGATGGACCGCCCGTCCTCGTAGCTCAGGTAGCCCGACCTGCTGCCGCCCTCGGGGTACTCGGCCGGCATGTAGCCGTCGGGGTGCTCCTCGTCGACGTACACGCGATAGGTCGACTTCGCCTCCTCGTCCCAGTGCAGGGTGCCGTGCCGGAGGAAGCCGAGCCGGTCGAGCTCGGAGTAGCTCAGCGAGGTGTCGTTGAACTCGAAGACGTCGTTGTCGACCAGTGACTGCCGAGGCCCGGTCACCGCGGTGCCGTAGTTGACCCCGTAGAACCCGATGCCGATGCCGATCCGGTCGCGGGGCACGCCGGCCGCCTCGTACGCCTCGACGCTGGAGGAGACGTCGATCGGCGTGGTCGGGCCGGCGCCGTGGAGCGCGCCCGAGAACCACGACTCCCAGCCGCCGTCTCCCCAGAGCGTGCCGACGCCGTAGCTCATCAGGTTGTACTGGTCGACGCGCAGGGCGACGTCGGTCTGGTACTGGTCGGGCACGCCATGGGTCCACTCGCCGGCGGCCTCGTCCCACTCGATGCGGATCGTGTAGCCGGGGAAGGTGATCAGGCCAGGGGTCTCCGCGTACCGCTCGCGGGTCGCCATCTCCGCCCGGATCGCGTCGATGAGGTCGATCAGCCGCTCCCGGGCCTCGACGGCCGGCACCTTCGAGCCGCTCTGGTCGATGCAGTGCGCGTCGCTGTCGGTGTCGGAGAGGCAGTTCTCCCAGTCCAGGTCGACACCGTCGTAGTCGTGCTCGACCAGGTAGTCGACGATGTTCTCGACGAACCTCGGCTGCACGTCGCCGTAGGTCGAGCGGAGGAAGCCCAGACCGTCGTCGCCGTCGCCGCCGAGCATGAGCAGCGCCTTGGTGCCGGCCTCGTGGGCCTTGTCGACGAGGTAGTCCTCGATGCTCCGGCCGGAGCCGTCGGGTGCGGTGCCGTCGACGCCGGCGGAGCCGGCGCCGGGGACGACGTCGCCGGGCTCGTACGGGTAGTCGGGGAACCGGGGGTCGTCCGGCTCGCCCGCGAGCGACCCACCGCCCGGCGCCGCCCGGCCGAACACGAAGTGCGTCATCGCCTCCATGTCGACCTCCGCCGGCGGGTAGAGCCAGTCGTGGAACCACGCCGCGTAGTAGCCGGTGACCCACGGGGTGTCGTCGGGGTCGCCCGTCGGCGTGGCGGTGGCGGTGGCGGTCGCCGTGGCCGTGGCGGTGGCGGTCGCGGTCGCCGTGGCCGTCGCGGTCGCGGTGGCGGTCGCGGTGGGCGTGGGCGTGCCACCGGAGGTGACGGTCACCGTGGCCGGCGCGGTCGCGAAGGCCGGCGCGCCGCGCCACGCCTCCGTGACCACGCGGTACGACACCGTCGCCGGGGGACTGTCCTCGAGCGTCACCGCGCCGACGGCGTCCTGGAGCCCGCGCGCGACGGTGGTCCAGGGTCCGTCCGCCGACTGGGCCTCCAGGCGCACGGGGCGACCGGGCCGAGCCGGCGCGAACTGCGCCCGCACCGCAGCAGCCGATCCCGAGGTGATCGTCGACGGTGCGGACGCCGTACCCCGCTGGTCGACGACGCGCACGATCGTGCGGGCCGAGACCCAGGCCGGGCGCCGCTCGCTCCCGGCACGCAGGTCTCGCGCGACGACGCGGTACGTCGCCGCCTCGTGGACGTGCACGGTGAACGCGTAGCGACCCGCGCGGTCCGTGCGGCCGTCGTCCTCGGGCTGCCAGCCGCGACCGCTGCGGCGCTGGAGCACCACGGCCCCGCGCGCCTGCTTCGGAGCGGTGCCGCTGATGCGGACCTCCTCGCCGGCGATGGCCGAGATCCGCCGGCCCGGGCCGTCGGCGTCGGACGGTGGCACGAACGCCGCGGCGGGGGAGCCGAGCAGGGCCACGACAGGCAGGAGGGCGATCAGCAGGAGCGCCACGGGGACGGACCGGGATGCGGAGCGGGACATCGGGTTCCTTTCGTCGGCCCGATCCTCGGCGCCGACGCGTCCCGGTCACCAGGTCTCCGTGTCCCACATCCCCGGGACAACGGCCGCCGCCTGGTCGGGCCTGGTCTGGCCCGCACGCGACGAGGCCCCCACCGGGATCCGGCGGGGGCCTCGTGTGCTTGTGGGCAGGGGCGGGGTCGAACCGCCGACCTTCCACTTTTCAGGCGGACGCTCGTACCAACTGAGCTACCTGCCCAAGCGACGGACACCTTACAGGAGGGGATCGGCGGTCACGAAAATGGGATGGTCCTCGCTTTGGACCCGTCCCGGCGCCGACCCTATGCTTCTTCACGCACGTCCTGCCCCCATCGTCTAGCGGCCCAGGACCCCGCCCTTTCACGGCGGTAGCGCCGGTTCGAATCCGGTTGGGGGTGCGAGTTCACGACCAGCTCCGCCCCGATTGGGAAACGGCGGCGGGAGTGAGTTAGAGTTCCACCGCTTCACCAGTGAGGCACCTGGCCCCGTAGCGCAGTTGGTTAGCGCGCCGCCCTGTCACGGCGGAGGCCGCGGGTTCGAGTCCCGTCGGGGTCGCCGACGAGAAGCCCCGGATCGAGAGATCCGGGGCTTCTTGCATGTCCGGCAGAATCGGTGCCATGCCGATCGAGATGTCGCCTGCCGACTTCGACGCCCTCGTCGACCGCGCCCTCGACGACATCCCGGACGAGCTCGCGAGCCTGGTCCGCAACGTCGTGGTGCTCGTCGAGGACGACGCCCCGGCGGAGGACCCGGACCTGCTCGGCCTGTACGACGGCATCGCGCTGACCGAGCGCTGGGGCGACCCGGTGATGGAGCTGCCCGACCGGATCTTCATCTTCCGCAACAACCTGCTCGACATGTGCGAGTCGGTCGAGGAGCTCGTCGAGGAGGTCCGGATCACCATCGTGCACGAGATCGCCCACCACTTCGGCATCGACGACGACCGCCTGCACGACCTCGGCTACGCCTGAGAGTCAGGCGCCGAGCCAGAACCCGAGCGCGCACGCGCCCAGCGACACCACGATCGTCGCGGCGGCGTACGCCGACCCCCGACGACGGCCGAGGTCGTGGGTCTGCACGCTGAAGGCGGAGTACGTCGTGAACCCGCCGCAGAAGCCCACGCCGAGCAGTGCCAGCCCGTCCGACGAGAGTGACGCCGCCGAGAGCAGGCCGAGCAGGAACGAGCCGGCCACGTTCACCGCGAAGGTCCCCCACGGGAGCCGGCCGTCGAGGCGGGTGGCGAGGACGAAGCGCAGCGGCGCCCCGACCGCCGCGCCGAGCGCGACCAGGAGCGCGGTCACTCGACCGCCCCCGGGGGCTCCGGGCCGGCCAGGCGCGAGCCCACGGACACCGCGAGCAGGCACGCGGCCAGCGTGCCGACGAGGTAGAGCGCGGCGACGCCGACCCGGTCCGCGTCGAGCAGCGCCCGGGCCTGCTCGGAGTACGCCGACAGCGTGGTGAAGCCGCCGAGGACGCCCGGGCCGAGCGCCACCGCGACGGTCCGCGACCGCCGTACCAGGGCGAACGCCGGCAGCAGCGCGAGGGCGAACGACCCCACCACGTTGACCGCGAACGTCGCCCACGGGAACGCCTCCGCCCCGGTGGGGAAGGCCTCACCCACGCCCCAGCGGGCCAGCGCTCCGAGCGCGCCACCGACCGCCACCGCGACAACCAGCCGCGGCGCGGGCGCCGCTCTCACGAGACGCTGCTCTGCCGCCCGGACACGGGCGCATCCTGCCACGCGAGGGGCGGCTCACCCCGCTCCTGTCGAACGAACTCGTTGAGGAACCAGCTCTGGAACCGCTGCTGCTCGGGCGTGCGCGCCAGGGACAGCAGCCGCTCCTCGCGGCAGAACGCGTCGGCGAGGTCGAGCAGCTCGATGAACCGGCCGATCGTCGCCGCGGTCTGGCGCGGCATCGCCACGTGCAGGTCGGTGGACGCCTCGCCGGACTGGAGGGCCTGCTCGATCTGGTCGGTCCCGATGCCCTCGCGCAGGTCGCGCTCGAGCGAGCCGAACAGGTGCGACAGGTCCGAGGCGAGGGGGTACTCCGCCTCGTGGGCCAGGGCCAGCAGCCGGACCTCGCGGCGCAGCTCGCGGTAGTGGTGCTGGAACTCGACGAACGTCCGCAGCGGGACGCCGCGGACGTCGATGCGGATCTCGTCCTCCGCCGGTGTACCGGCGTCGTGGCGCACGAGCACTCCGGTGACCACGCCCTCGACCATCTCGTCGTTGCTCTGCGCGGCCGGGTTGAACCAGACGATCTTCCCGTCCTCCTCGAGGTCGACACCCCAGGCCGTCGAGCAGCGGGCCACGATGCTCAGCCCGCGGCCGAACGTGAGCAGCAGGTCGTCCTCGTCGGCGTCGGTCGTGGTCGGGAGCTGGGGCAGGTCCAGGGACCCGTCGCGGACCTCGACCCGGGGGTGCTCCCGGGTGCCGCGCACCCGGACGGTCAGCGGGGGAGCGCCGTGGAGGAGCGCGTTCGTGACCAGCTCCGACGTACCGAGCTCGGCGCACTCGAGGAGGTCGTCCCGACCGATGTCGTGGCAGGTCGCCATCACCCATCGGCGTGCATCTTGCACTCCGCGGGGACCCGGGCCCAGAGACAGGGCAGGCCTGTTCAGCGGCACGGTTGTTTCTCCACGAGGCAGGCGTTGACTGGCAGCTGCGCCATTGTGGCCCGTTGTACCCCCGGATCGGTGGCTGAAACCTTGACCAGTTCGCCGTGTCGAACGGTCCAGACCGCCGCCGGGGCCGGGTGTGATGCAGGTGACCCCGGCCGATTGGGCCGTACGACGCGGTCGCGGGAAGATTGGGTACAGGCGGGCGTGTTCACCCAGTACGTCCACGAGTCTCCCTAGAAGGATGGGTTCCCCATGTCACACCGTCACCAGGTCGTGGTGATCGGCTCCGGTTTCGGAGGGTTGTTCGGTACCAAGGCGTTGCGACGCAGCGACGTCGACGTGACGATGGTCGCCAAGACCACCCATCACCTCTTCCAGCCGCTCCTCTACCAGGTCGCGACCGGGATCCTGTCGCAGGGCGAGATCGCCCCGCCGACCCGCGAGATCCTCAGCGGCCAGTCGAACGCCCAGGTCCTGCTGGGCGAGGTCACCGCGATCGACCTCGACGCCCGGACCGTCACCTCGCAGGTGCTCGGCCGCGAGACGGTCTCGTCGTACGACTCCCTGATCGTCGCCGCCGGCGCCGGCCAGTCCTACTTCGGCAACGACCACTTCGCCGAGTTCGCTCCCGGCATGAAGAGCATCGACGACGCCCTCGAGCTGCGCGGCCGGATCTTCGGCGCTTTCGAGATGGCCGAGCTCGGCGCCCAGCGCGGCGAGAGCGTCGACCACCTCCTGACGTTCGTGGTCGTCGGCGCCGGCCCCACCGGTGTCGAGATGGCCGGCCAGATCGCCGAGCTCGCGCACCGCACGCTCAAGAAGGACTTCCGCGCGATCAACACGCGCCACGCGCGGGTGATCCTGGTCGATGCCGCGCCGCAGGTGTTGCCGCCGTTCGGGAAGAAGCTCGGCGAGAAGAGCAAGGCCGAGCTGGAGAAGCTCGGCGTGGAGGTCGTGCTCGGTGCGATGGTCACCGACGTCGACGAGCGCGGCATCGAGATGAAGTTCAAGGACGGCCGCGTCGAGCGCGTCGACTCCGTCACCAAGATCTGGGCCGCGGGGGTCCAGGCGAACCCGCTCGGCCAGACGCTGTCCGACCAGACCGGTGCGCCGCTGGACCGCGCCGGCCGGATCGCGGTCAACCCCGACCTGACGCTCCCGGGTCACCCCGAGGTCTTCGTGGTCGGTGACATGATCGCGCTCGACAACCTGCCCGGGGTCGCCCAGGTCGCGATCCAGGGGGCGAAGTACGCCGCCAAGGAGATCGACAACCGCCTCAAGTCCAAGCCGTCGCAAGGCCCGTTCAAGTACTTCGACAAGGGCTCGATGGCGATCATCAGCCGCTTCCGCGCGGTCGCGCTGATCGGCAACGTCCGGCTGACCGGCGTGATCGCCTGGCTGATGTGGCTGGCGCTGCACCTGATCTACATCACCGGCTTCAAGAGCCGCGTCACCGCGCTGCTGCACTGGGCCGTCTCGTTCGTCGGCCGCGGCCGCTCCGAGCGGACCACCACCGAGCAGCAGGTCTTCGCCCGATCGGCGCTGAACCGGCTCAAGCGCGGCGCCACCGACCTGGTCTCCGACCCGGGTGCGTACGACGCCGCGCGCGCGCTGCTCGAGACCACGCGGCGTGCCGAGCTCGAGGCCCAGGCCGAGGAGGAGGCTCGCCTCACCGACGCCGGGGAACGCGGCAGGACCACCGAGAAGGTCGCTGCGTCCTGACCGGCTACTCGAAGTAGCGCGGGGCCGGCCCGTCCTGGCTCTCCGGGCGGGCCCACCTGGGCAGGATGAAGACGCCCTCGGCCTCCACCGTGACCCCCTCGGCGTCCAGGATCTGGCCCTTGGCCCAGGTCTTGATGCCCTCGCTGCGGTCGATCCAGGCCTCGGCGCGCAGGTCGCCCAGCGGGGTGCCGCGGCGGTAGCGCAGGGTCAGCGTGCCGGTCATGCCCGGCTTCCCGCCGGCTCCGGCGGCCTCGCCGAGCATCTGGTCGAGGATCAGCGCCGAGACGCCGCCGTGGACCAGACCCGGGGGACCCTCGTACGGCGCTCCGAGGTGGAAGTCCGACCAGCACTCGCCGGTCGGCTGCTTCTCGACCACCAGCGGGGGCGCGACGGGGTTGCGCAGTCCCACGACGGTGTTGCCCCACGGCCGCCCGCGTCCGGTGGGACCGAAGCGCACGCCGTACGCCCCGTCGAGCTGGTTCTTGCGGAGCCGGGCGGTGAGGACCTCGACCTCGGCCTGGACGGCCCGGATCTCGTCCTCGTCGACCTCGGTCCGGATCGTCGCGTCGACGAGCTCGCGCACGGCCTGGGTGAACGGACCGTAGAGCGCCTTCTGGTGCGCCAGGTCCTCGGGGGAGATGTCGTCGTGCACGTAGCCAGCCACAAAATCAGATGCTAGAACACGTTCCATTTGCTGGAATGGCGCATGACCAGTCTCGACCGGCCCGACCTCCGGCTCCGCGCGTCCTGGGAGGAGGCCGTCGCCGAGTTCGCCGCCGCCGACGACTTCATGCACGGGTCGGGCACGTGGGACTTCGAGGTGCTCGACACCAGTGCCGAAGGCGCCCCGGCGGTCATCGAACACCTCCTCGCCCAGGCCGACCCCGCCACGGAGCTGCCGGAGGGGCGGGTGCACTGCACCTACTACTGGATCACCGACGCCGGCGAGTTCGTCGGCTACCTGGCGCTCCGGCACTCGCTCACGCCCTGGCTGCTCGAGGAGGGCGGTCACATCGGCTACTCCGTGCGGCCCTCACGTCGCCGCGAGGGCCACGCACTCCGAGCGCTCGTGCTCGCGGTCGCGGCCGCCTCGGGGCTGGGTATCGAGCGGGCCCTGGTCACCTGCGACGACGACAACGACGGCTCCCGCGCGGTGATCGAGCGGGCGGGCGGCGTCTACGAGGACACCCGCAACGGCAAGCGCCGCTACTGGCTCGACACCGGTCTCACCGAGGGCGGTACGTCACCTCGGAACGTTGGGCGTGCAGCACGCGCATGAACTCCTCCGGGTCGACCATCGACGCGTCCACGACGTAGGGCGCCATCCCGCGCCGGTGGAACAGCACCCGCCAGTGCCGGTCACGGGGCAGGCCGATGACGTCGACAGGGTTGTCGCGACGGGAGAGGTCGAAGACGTGCCGGACGCCGCCACGGACGATCTCGAGGCGGCTGCCGTTCGCGATGACCGTCGCCGTGTGATGTCGGCTGCGGAAGCGCCACGTCACCAGCAGCAGGAGGACCAGCAGCAGCACCAGTGCGACCGTGATCGGCCGCGGGTCGCCGTAGGCCACTGCCGTCGCGAGCACCGCGACCACGATGGTCGCGACCAGCAGGAAGGCCGTGACGTGCCGGGTGACCGGCTCGACCCCGAGGTCGATGACCAGCGGCGCCGTCGTGGCGTGCGGGCGCGGGGCGGGCGCGGCCGCGGAGGCCACGCCCGCTCCCCCCGACTCGTCCGCCTCCCCGTCCCCCGGAGACGGTGTGGACTCGGCAGGATCCGGCTGCCGGGACGTGTCTGCGCGTGCAGGGAAGACGGCGCGGGCCAGGTCCTCGATCACGGCTCGACCGAGGTCCGGGGGGTCGTCGTCTTCCGGTGTCGCGCTCCCCATGCCCGGCTAACGGTCCGGGTGCGCCGGCGTTATGACGCCCCGCGACGTGGTCTGGTCCACTCGGCGGCGGCCCGCTGCCGCAGCGCCCGGGAACAGCTCCGGAAATAGAGTGAACCGCCGGCGTCTCGGGTCACCGACGGTTCAACGACGGAGAGGCTAAGGGCAAGCGATCCTGCTGCGCACCCTGTTCTCGCAATGCGGCGCAGGTGGAGTAGACCACTGCCCAGCGCGGAGGTAGGCCCCGTGGGACTCGAACCCACAACCCGCGGATTAAAAGTCCGATGCTCTGCCAATTGAGCTAGGGGCCCGGGGGACCGGGAGGTGCGTCGGGAAGACCCTGTGGACGACCAGGTGTCGGCTCCCGCTTGACTGCCGATCCGCCGGCACAGCGTATCGGGACGACGGGGACGCGCCGGCTCCGGTCGCGCTAGGTCCGCACCAGCACCTCGCGGGTGAGGTCGGCGACGCTGCGGTAGCCGTTGAGAGCCATCGTCAGGTCGGTCTCGGCGAGCAGGCAGGAGAGCACGAACTCGATGCCCGCTCGGCCGCCGAGCACGGCGCCGTACCCGTACGGGCGGCCGATGCCCACCGCGGTCGCCCCGAGGGCGAGCGCCTTCACGACGTCCGGCCCGGAACGCACACCCGAGTCGAACAGCACCGGCATGCCCTCGGCCGCGTCGACGACGGCGGGCAGCAGTTCGAGCGCCGGCGCGCTGGCAGCCTGGCGGCCCCCGTGGTTCGAGCAGTAGATCCCGTCGATCCCCGCGTCCTTGGCCCGCCGCACGTCGTCGGGGTGGCAGATCCCCTTGAGGAGCAGCGGCAGGTCGGTGAGGTCGCGCAGCCAGGCGAGGTCCTCCCACGTGAGCGTGGGGTTGCCGAACGTCATCGCCCACTGCAGCGCGGCGGCCGCGGGATCCTCCTCCGGCGGTACGGCGAGCCTCCCGCGGAACACCGGGTCACTGGTGTAGTTGACTAGACAACTACCGCGCAGCTGAGGGAACGTCGCGTGCTGCAGGTCACGCGGCCGGTAGCCCAGGGTCCAGGTGTCGAGGGTGACCACGATGCCCTGGAATCCGGCCGTCTCGGCCCGCCGCACGAAGCTCTCGGCGAGCTCGCGGTCGTTCGGGGTGTACAGCTGGAAGAACCCGGGGGTGTCCCCGAGGGCTGCGGCGACGTCCTCCATCGGGTCCTGCATGAGCGTCGACGCGACCATCGGCACGCCCGACGCGGCGGACGCCGCTGCGGCCGCCAGGTCGCCGTGCTCGTCGTCGGTCATCACGCCGAGGACCCCGATCGGCGCCATGAAGATCGGCGTTGGGAGGAGGTGTCCGAACAGCTCCACCGACAGGTCGCGCTCGGCCGCTCCGGACAGCATCCGAGGCATGATTCCCCAGCGCAGGAAGGCCTCCACGTTGCCTCGCTGGGTGTGCTCGTCCCCCGCCCCGCCCGCGACGTAGTCCCAGAGCCGGTGCTCCATCTTCGCCTCGGCGGCGGCCTCGAGGCCGGCGAACGTGAGGGGGTACGGCGGCGTGTCGCCGGCCATGCCGGCGAGGTACAGGCCGAGCTGGAAGTCTGCATAATTCGCCAATGTCGGCTCCTCGGGTACGGCGTCGTCGACGGTCTCGGAGTGGCCGAGTCGGGCCGTTTCGGACGATATCAGTCTGAAGTTTGGTGTCATTCGAGTGCCACATTGTCCGAAATTCACGCTCAGGCGGCCCGCGAACACCGTCGGCGACTAGCACCTGAGCGTTCGCTCAGTCAAGGTGACTCAGGTCACAGTCGGTCTTTTAGAATATATTCCGCGACCTGAATAACGTTGCCTTCCATGGAAACCAATTGCCGCCTCGGGACCGCAATCCGGTTCGGGGCCCTCACTCCTCGCGACCTGGCCGACCGCCCGGGTCCGAGGACCGCAGCCCTCGCGCAGTCGTCCAGCTCGGCCGGCGGGAGGACCCTCGCCCCATGAGCACGAACAGTGGCACGACGGCCGCCGCGGAGGCCATGGTCGTGGAGAACATGGCCCTGGTCGGGCACATCGTCCGGGAGACGATGGCGCGCGTGCCGTCCCACGTGGACCGCGATGACCTGACCTCGGCCGGCCTGACCGCCCTGGTCATGGCCGCGAACGCCTTCGACGCCGAGCGCGGCGTCCCGTTCAACCGGTACGCCGCGACGCGGATCCGCGGCGCGATCGTCGACGAGCTGCGCAGCGTCGACTGGGCCTCCCGCTCGGTGCGCCGCCGTTCCCGTGAGCTGGATGCCACCCGGGCGAACCTGGCGATGACCCTGGGCCGGGCCGCCAGCGCGGCCGAGGTCGCCCAGGCGGCCGGCATCACGATCGAGGAGGTCGCGGCCAACGACGACGACGTCGCCCGCGCCCAGGTGCTCTCGCTGCACGCCTCCGAGGACGACGCCATCGGCGAGCGCCTCGTGAGCAGCTCCCCCGACCCGCTCGCCGTGATCGAGCAGAAGGAGCAGCTGACGTACCTCGTCGAGGCGATCGCGGAGCTGCCCGAGCGGCTGCGCCTGGTCATCGAGCAGTACTTCCTCGCCGAGCGGCCGATGGCCGAGATCGCCGCGACCCTCGGCGTCACCGAGTCGCGGATCTCGCAGCTGCGAGCCGAGGCCCTCGTCCTCCTGCGCGACGCGCTCAACCACGAGCTCGACCCGGACCTGGTCGAGCCCGCCGACAAGCCCGGGGGCTGCGCGGCCAAGCGCCGCGAGACCTACTTCGCCGCGGTCGCCGACCGGCACGCCGCGGGAGTGCGTCGTCCCGGCCCGGGCCCGGAGCGGCGGCTCACGCTGAACGTCTCGGCCTGAGGTCGGTCGGGCGCGTCCCCGGGCCGTCACGACCGGGTCGCCGAACTTTCATCCCTCGGATTGAGAAAAGACGGCCGAGGAAGTTCCCTCCGGGCCGATGGTTGGTAGCGTAGGGCCAGCAAGAGGTGCAAGTTCCAGCAGGTCTGACGCCCGCGGAGTTTGTGATCCAACGGCGTTTCTTCTCATGGGTGCCAATCCAGGGTGGGAGCGACGTGTCACCGCATCTGTTGCGGGGCCGTTGAAGTGACGGCCTCTCGCCCCAAATAGGAGTAACGAGCAATGGCTCAAGGCACCGTGAAGTGGTTCAACGCCGAGAAGGGTTTCGGCTTCATCGCGCAGGAGGACGGCGGCGACGACGTCTTCGTGCACTACTCGGCGATCCAGACCCAGGGTTACAAGTCGCTGGACGAGAACCAGAAGGTCGAGTTCGACGTCACCCAGGGCCCGAAGGGTCCGCAGGCGGAGAACGTTCGCCCGGTCTGACCTCACAAGGACCA
>NZ_BAABFQ010000006.1:541795-548278 GCF_039541135.1 Nocardioides caricicola
CGAATGGGTCACATTTCCCGATGTCGCGTTTCACCTCCGAAGGCCTCGGGCACTCTGGAGACTGGTGGAGGGAAACCCCCGAACGTATTGAGGAGTGATGAGGTGCACGACCAGTTCGACGTGTCCCTCGAGGACTCCGACCTCCTCGGCGAGGTGGAGCTCACCACGAACCTGATCATCGCGGCGAGCGAGTCCGACGACCGGCTCTCCGAGGATCAGATCGACGAGATCCTGGGTGTCGTACCCGAACCCCGCCACGAGTCCTGACCAGCGGGCCCGCTCAGCAGGTCGCGAAGAGCACGGGACCGCTCGAGAGGTCGGAGAACACGAACGACCCCTCCCGAGGCTCGAGGTCCATCGTGACCACGTCGCCCTCCGCGGTGACCGACCCGACCGTGAACCGGTCGCCGAACTCGCCACCCTGGCCCGCTGCCGGCCCCTCGGCCAGCACCGCTCGGGAGTCGGCGTTGGCGCGCGCCTGGTCGGCGTTCTCGAACGCGAGAGCCACCCGGACCGAGCGGTCCGGCTGGACCGACATCGCGAACGCCGTGACCGGGTTGACCTCTCCGGCTGCTTCGATCAGTCGGTCGGCCAGCTCCTGGTCGCTCGCGTCGGCCTGGCTCATCGCGAGTGCCGAGCAGGTGTAGTCCCCGTCGTACACCGAGGCCGTGAGCGGGTCGCCGGACGCGGCCAGCACCTCGCCCATCGGGGCGGGAGATCCACCCTGTCTCAGGTCTTCTACGGTTTGCTCTAGATACTCCTGGGTGTCGCTGGTGAGCACGAGGCGCTCGTCGGCGTCCAGCGCGACGTACTGCAGCTCCGGCGTCAGGTCCGCCCCGATCGTGGGCAGCAGCTGCGCGCCGCCCTCCCACACGCCGTCGTCCTCGTCCGGACGGGTGAAGCCGGTGTCGTCGAGCGTGTCGGCCAGCTCGTCGAAGTCGGTGTCCTCGGGCATCCGCACGATCACCACGGCGCCCGCGTCGGACTGGCTGAACAGCTCCCACTCCGCGGTCGCGGGCGAGAACCCGAACCGTGGCTGCAGCAGCGGCGCCGAGCCGACGAGGGCGGAGGCCGACGTCAGGTCCGCGTCGAACCCCGCGTCCAGCAGGTCCTGGAGGTCGTCGGTGCCGACCTCCTCCCGGACCCTGGCCCAGTCGGTCCACGACAGCCGCTGGGCGTCGTCCGGGGCGTAGCCCGCCGCCTGCTCGAGGTCGCTGCCGGCCGTGCCGCGCCACATCCGCACGCCCACGACGGCCACGGCCACCAGCACCAGCACGAGCCCACCGACGATCAGGGGGCGTTTGCGCACGGCGGTCTCCTGTTCGGGTCGGCGTGGTGTGACACTAGCGACCATGGCCACGAAGGACGTGCTCGCCGCCGGTGTCGTGGTCTTCCGATCCGGCAAGCGGGTCCTGCTCGTGCACCGGCCGCGGTACGACGACTGGTCGTTCCCCAAGGGCAAGCTCGACCCCGGGGAGCACCTGGCCGCGTGCGCCGTGCGCGAGGTCGCGGAGGAGACCGGGCTGCACGTGCGGCTGGGACCGCCGCTCGCCGGCCAGCGCTACGCCGTGTCCGGGGGGCGGATGAAGTCGGTGAGCTACTGGGTCGGGCGCGCGGTGGGCAGCGACGACGTCAGCGGCTACCAGCCCAACGCCGAGATCGACGACGTGCGGTGGGTCGGCTTCGACGACGCCCTCGAGCTGCTCAGCTACGAGCACGACCGGGAGACGCTCCGCGAGGCGCACGGCCTGCGCCGCAAGACCCACGCCCTGGTGGTGCTCCGCCACGGCGAGGCCCGCTCGCGCAAGGCGTGGCGGCAGGACGACCGGCTGCGGCCACTGCTCCAGGCGGGACGGCACCAGGCCCAGCAGCTGGTGCCGCTGCTGGCGGCGTACGACGTCACCCGGGTGGTCAGCTCGAGCAGCACGCGCTGCGTCGAGACCGTCGGACCGTACGCCGACATCACCGGCTGGAAGCTCGAGCTCGAGGACGGGCTGTCGGAGGAGGACGCGACGGCGGCGTCGGTCCTGCGGCTGGTCGACGAGCTCTCCGTCGCGGAGGACAGCGCGGTGCTCTGCACCCATCGCCCGGTGCTCCCTGCGGTGTTCGACGCCCTCGGTGTGCCCGACCCGGCTCTCGACCCGGGCGGCATGCTCGTGGTCCACCTGCGCAAGGGCAGGGTGGTCGCCACCGAAGGACATCTCGTCCACTGAGGTCAAGGCCTCCCGGCCTTGTTCACGTGATGTCCGTCTCGGGCACGGTCTGGCGTCTCCCACTGGGCGGTTCGTATTCACCCGTCGTTCACCGACGGCCCCGGAACCGTCCACCTGCGCTGCCTAACTTCGCCGATGTCACAACAATCCAGACATCAGGAGTATCGAAGTGACTCGCACTTCTTTCCGCCGGGCGATCGCGCCCGGTATCGCCGCCCTGGCCCTCGCCCTGTCGGTCACCGCGTGCGGTGCTGCCAACGAGAGCGACGGCGGCAGCGACACCAGCACCGAGAGCGGCGGCGGTGACCTGGCCGGTGAGCTCGCGATCGGTGGCTCCTCCGCGCAGGAGGCGGCCCAGAACGCCTGGATCGTCGGCTTCCAGGACCTGAACCCGGACGTCAGCGTCACCTACGACCCGGTCGGCTCGGGCGGCGGTCGCGAGAACTTCATCTCCGGCGCCTTCCCGCTCGCCGGCTCGGACGCCTACCTCACCGACGAGGAGGGCGAGCTGAGCGCCGCCGCCGAGACGTGCGGCAGCGACCCGATCGAGGTCCCGAACTACGTCAGCCCGATCGCGGTCATCTACAACGTCGACGGTGTCGACGAGCTCAACCTCTCGCCCGACACCCTCGCCGGGATCTTCGCCGGCAAGATCACCAAGTGGAACGACCCGGCGATCACCGCCGACAACCCGGACGCCGACCTGCCGAGCGCGGCCATCAACCCGGTCCACCGCTCCGACGAGTCCGGGACCACCGAGAACTTCACCGACTACCTCGACGCGGTCGCGACCTCCGCATGGGGCGGCGGCGTCGTCGAGACCTGGCCTGAGGGCTTCGGCGGCGAGGGCGCCCAGGGCACGTCGGGCGTCGTGTCCGCCGTCAAGAGCGGCTCCAACGCGATCGGCTACGCCGACGCCAGCCAGGCCGGCGACCTCGACACGGCGAACATCGGTGTCGGCGAGGACTTCGTCGAGCCGTCGGCGGACGCCGCGGCCCGGATCCTCGAGGTCTCGCCGGCGGCGCCGGACCAGTCCGACGTCTCGATGGCCGTCGACCTCGACCACGAGACCCAGGAGGCCGGCGTCTACCCGATCGTGCTGACGTCGTACCTGCTGGCCTGCCAGACCTACTCCGACGCGACCACGGCCGACCTGGTCAAGGGCTACATGGAGTACATCCTCAGCGACGAGGGCCAGCAGTTCGGTGCCGAGGAGGCCGGCGTCGCGCCGCTCGCCGACTCCCTGCAGCAGAAGGCCCTCGACATCGTCGGGAAGATCTCGGCGGGCTGATCACCGGCTGAAGTCGCGCGGTCCGGGTCCGATGCTGTCGGGCCCGGACCAGCGCACGTCGGTACACCACGAAGGAGACAGGTGAGCACCATCACGAGGGGGCCGGAGGCCGAGGAGATCGCCGGCCCGGTCCAGCGCCGCGGCGACGTCGTCTTCGCCGGACTCGCCAAGGGCGCCGGCATCCTGATCATGGTCGCCCTGGCCGGCGTCGGCCTGTTCCTGCTGGTCGAGGGCGCGCCGGCCATCACGGCCTCGGGCGACCAGGCCTACGGCAACGACAGCATCGTCCTGTTCGTCTGGCCGCTGCTGTTCGGCACGCTGCTCGCCGCGGTCATCGCGCTGCTGCTGGCGGTGCCGCTGTCGCTCGGGGTGGCGCTGGTGATCTCGCACTACGCACCGCGCCGGATCTCCAAGACGCTCGGCTACGTCATCGACCTGCTGGCCGCGATCCCGAGCGTGGTCTACGGCCTGTGGGGCGCGTTCGTCCTGGCGCCGGCCATCCTGCCGTCGTACCAGTGGCTGGCCGACAACCTCGGCTGGCTGCCGTTCTTCGAGGGCCCAGCGACGACCGGCCGGACGATCCTCACCGCGTCGATCGTGCTCGCGATCATGATCCTGCCGATCGTCACCGCGATCTCGCGCGAGGTCTTCGCGCAGACGCCGCGGATGCACGAGGAGGCGGCGCTCGCGCTCGGCGCGACCCGCTGGGAGATGATCCGGATGACGGTCTTCCCGTACTCCCGCTCGGGTGTCATCTCCGGCATCATGCTCGGACTAGGCCGGGCGCTCGGCGAGACGATGGCCGTCGCGATGGTGCTGTCCGTCGGGATCGGCGTCGTCACGGTCAACCTGGTCTCGCCGGAGAACCCGTCGACGATCGCCGCGAACATCGCACTGAACTTCGGCAACGCGTCGGGCACGAAGATCAACGTCCTGGTCTTCAGCGGCCTGGTGCTGTTCCTGATCTCGTTCGCCGTCAACTTCTTCGGGCGCTGGATCGCAGCGCGCGGTCAGGTCAAGGGGTGACCATGTCCACCACGATCACTCCTCCGGGACCGCAGGCCGACCGCGGCAGCCTGCCGCTGACGAACCCGCAGCTGCCTGCGCTCGCCCCGGTCCTCGCCGCCGTCATCGCCTTCGGCCTCGCCGCGCTCGCCGGGATCCTGCTCGGCTGGGGTCTCGTCGGCACGCTCGTGCTCGGGTGGCTGCTCCTCCTCGTGGTGCTGCCGACCTGGTCGCTCCTCGTCGAGGGCGAGCGACGCTCCAAGGACCGCTTCGTCACCACCTTGGTGTGGAGCGCGTTCGGCGTCGCGATGATCCCGCTCGTCGCGCTGATCTACCAGGTGGTGAGCAAGGGCGCGGCCGTCATCTCGACCGAGTTCCTCACCTACTCGATGCGCGGTGTGCTCGGCGAGGGCGGCGGCATCTACCACGCGCTCATCGGCACCTTCATCGTCACGACCTGCGCGACGGTGATGTCGGTCCCGATCGGCGTGATGGCCGCGATCTACCTCGTCGAGTACGGCAAGGGGAAGAAGCTCGCGCGCTACATCACGTTCCTCGTGGACGTGATGACCGGCATCCCGTCGATCGTCGCCGGCCTCTTCGCGTTCGCGCTGTTCACGCTGATCTTCGGGCCCGCGATCCGGTTCGGCTTCGGCGGCGCGGTGGCGCTCTCGGTGCTGATGATCCCGATCGTCGTGCGCGCCACCGAGGAGATGCTCAAGCTCGTCCCGGACGAGCTGCGCGAGGCGTCGTACGCCCTCGGCGTGCCGAAGTGGCGCACGATCGTCAAGGTCGTGCTGCCCACCGCGCTCGGTGGCATCGTCACCGGCATCACGCTCGCGATCGCGCGGGTGGCGGGCGAGACCGCCCCGCTGCTGATCATCGCCGGCACCACGACCTCGGCGAACTTCAACCCGTTCGAGGGGCGCATGATGACGCTCCCCGTCTTCATCTACTCGTCGGTGACGACCGGCGGCAAGTACGCCGCCGAGAACGAGGCCCGCGCCTGGGGCGCCGCGCTCGTGCTGGTCGCCATCGTCATGATCCTGAACCTCGTCGCGCGGGTAGTCGGCCGCGTCTTCGCACCCAAGACCGGCCGCTGACGCGGCACTGAGAGGAACCGAACCACCATGGCCAAGAGCATCGACGTCTCCGACCTCGACATCTACTACGGCGACTTCCTCGCCGTGCAGGGCGTGAACATGACGATCAAGGCGCGCTCCGTGACCGCCTTCATCGGGCCGTCCGGCTGCGGGAAGTCCACGATGCTGCGGTCGTTGAACCGCATGCACGAGGTGATCCCCGGCGCGCGCGTCGAGGGCAAGGTCGTCGTGGACGGCCAGTCCCTGTACGGCACCGGCGTCGACCCCGTCGCCGTACGACGCCAGATCGGCATGGTCTTCCAGCGGCCGAACCCGTTCCCGACGATGTCGATCTACGACAACGTCCTCGCGGGCAACAAGCTGAACTCCAAGCGGATGAAGAAGTCCGAGGCGGACTCGATCGTCGAGAAGTCGCTGAAGGGTGCGAACCTCTGGAACGAGGTCAAGGACCGGCTCAGCAAGCCGGGCATGAGCCTCTCCGGCGGCCAGCAGCAGCGCCTGTGCATCGCGCGCGCGATCGCCGTCGAGCCGCAGGTGCTGCTCATGGACGAGCCGTGCTCGGCGCTCGACCCGATCTCGACGGCCGCGATCGAGGACCTGATCCACGAGCTCAAGTCCGAGTACACGATCGTGATCGTCACCCACAACATGCAGCAGGCCGCCCGCGTCTCCGACGACACCGGCTTCTTCAACCTCAAGGCGACCGGCGAGCCCGGTCACCTGGTGGAGTTCAACCCCACCAGCAAGATGTTCACCAACCCGGACGAGGAGTCCACCGAGGCCTACATCTCCGGTCGCTTCGGCTGAGGCTGTCTCGTCCCAGGTTCACCCCGGTATGACGACGAACCTGCACTTCCCACGGCGTGCAGGC
>NZ_BAABFQ010000006.1:548335-555928 GCF_039541135.1 Nocardioides caricicola
GCCAGAGACCGGGGCTCAGGCGCCGATCAGCAGGTGCAGGATCCAGTAGCAGCCGGCGGCGATCAGCGCGGCCATCGGGAACGTGAGGATCCAGGCGACGACGATCGAGCGGGCGACGCCCCAGCGGACGGCCGAGAAGCGCTTGGTGGCGCCGGCGCCCATGATGGCGGACGTGATGGTCTGCGTCGTCGAGATCGGGGCGTGGAAGACGAACGCGGTCGTGTAGAGGATGCCCGAGGCGACGGTCTCGGAGGCGAAGCCTCGCGCCGGGTCGAGGTGGATGATGCGGCGGCCGAGCGTGCGCATGATGCGCCAACCACCGGACCAGGTGCCGAGGGAGATGGCGCCGGCCGCGGCGAAGATCACCCAGGTCGGGAGCGGGTCGCCCTCGGAGACGTAGCCGCCGGTGAGCAGCGCCAGGAAGATCACGCCCATCGTCTTCTGGGCGTCCTGGAGGCCGTGCCCGAGCGACATCGCGGCCGCGGAGACGGTCTGACCGAGGCGGAACCCACGCTGCACGCGGTGCTGGTTGCGCCGACGGAAGATCCACATGATCGCCAGCATCAGCGCGAACGCCAGCGAGAAGCCCACGATCGGCGAGAGCACCATCGGGATGACGACCTTCTCGTTGATCACGCCCCACTGGACCGTCGAGCCGGAGGCGATCGCCGCCCCGACGAGGCCGCCGATGAGCGCGTGCGAGGACGAGGAGGGCAGGCCGAAGTACCACG
This sequence comes from Nocardioides caricicola, assembly GCF_039541135.1. Classification (NCBI taxonomy): domain Bacteria; kingdom Bacillati; phylum Actinomycetota; class Actinomycetes; order Propionibacteriales; family Nocardioidaceae; genus Nocardioides; species Nocardioides caricicola. The sequence goes on from NZ_BAABFQ010000006.1 coordinate 549,067, forward strand.
TGATCAGGTTCCAGGCGATCGCGCCGAACAACCCGCCGAGCACGATCACCAGGCCGTGTATGTCGTCCGGCACCGAGATCACGCTGCTGACCGTCTTGGCCACCTCCTGCCCGAGGAAGGCGCCGACGAAGTTGAAGATCGCGGCCATCCCCAGCGCGATGCGGGGGGTCAACGCCCGGGTGGAGACCGACGTGGCGATGGCGTTGGCTGCGTCGTGGAAGCCGTTCGTGTAGTCGAACACGAGGGCGACCACGACGACCGCGATGACGATCGCGAGGTCCATGAGGGGTCAGGACTCCTTGACGGCGATCTGCTCAACGATGTTGGCGACCTTCTCGAACGCGTCGATCGCCCCCTCGAGGGACTCGACGATGTCCTTGAGCTTGAGCACCTCGATGGTCTTGAACTCGCCGCTGAAGAGCTTCGCGAGGGTACGCCGGTGGTTCTTGTCGCCGGCGTTCTCGAGGCGGTTGACCTCGATCCAGTACTCCTCGAGCGACTGCATCGAGCGCAGGTTCGGCATCGCGGCCGCGGTGAGCTCCGCGCAGCGCTGCAGGACCTCGACCTGGGTCGACAGCTCCGGGGGCAGGATCTTGACCTCGTAGAGCAGGATCAGGTCGACGGCCTCGTCCATCAGGTCCATCACGTCGTCCAGGCCGGAGCCCAGCGCGTAGATGTCCTCACGGTCGAACGGCGTGACGAACGTCGAGTTCACCCTCTTGATCAGGGCGTGCGTGGTCTCGTCGGCGGTGTGCTCCGCCTCGCGCATCCGGCGCGCGACATCGGCGTGGTCGGCACCCTCGCCGAGCATCTCGGCGAGCAGGTCGGCGCCGACGACCAAGTGCTGAGCCGCCTCCGTGAAGAGGTCGTAGAACGACGTGTCGACCGGCTTGAATCGCAAACCCACGGACAACTCCTGGTGAGGCGGAATGAACCGCACACATGCTAGGGGGTGAAGTCGCTGGGCCCGCAACTCGCGGACCCGGTCCACCCTCGCACACGTCAGCCGCCGGCGCCCTCCCGGAGCAGCAGCGACACCGCGTCGACGAGCGCCGTCCCGCGTCCGCGGCCCATCTGCACCCTGACCTGCAGGTTCGTGACCTGTCCGGACAGCGTGATCGACGTCTCGCGGGGCAGGTACCCACGCCGGTCGTCCCGGTCGCGGGGGAAGCCGCTCAGCGTGAGCCGCTGGGTGGTCCCGTCCGCGAGCGTCACGAGCGCGACGACCCGCGCGTCGGCGCGCAGGTCGACGGGGTCGACGGCCGCGCGCAGGGTGAGTCGGTCGCCGGCGACGCCGGCCGGACCGGGCCTGCTGGTCAGCCTGCGGGCGGTGGTCCGCGACGCGGCGAGACGTACGGCGCACTCGCCCGACCGCGCGAGCGCGGGCCGGCAGACCCGGGCGGACGCCGCCACGTGGTCACGCTGCCAGCCCTGCCCGAGCGGCAGCTCGAAGCCGCCGTTGGCGAGGAGCTCGCGCGGGCCGCCGGCGCCGATCGTCCAGGTCGCGTGGGCGAGGCTCCGCTGGGACAGCGTCGGGTGCAAGGTCCCGGCGACGTCGGTCGCCTCGAGCTGGACCGTGTGACCGCCGCCGTCCGAGACCCACTCGAGCCGAACCCGGCCGGACCCGACCTCCGTCGAGCTCACCTCGACGCCGTCCACCAGCCAGCGGACCCTGGTGCCCGCACCGGCCGGTGCCAGGACCCGGGCGGAGAACGTCTGGGTGGTGCCGGCCGGCAGCGTGAGCGGGGTCGCGGTGGACGGCGACGCGGACCCGGGCTCGACCAGCTCGATCCGGCCACTGCCCGCACCGGCCGGTCCCTGCCAGCCGCCGGCGTACAGGCGCACCGGCAGCTGCTCGGCGGCCACCGCGCCGAACGGCCGTTGCAGGTAGCGCATCAGGCACTCGTCGCACGACCTGTAGTAGGTGTCGCTGGAGTAGTGCGCGCCGAGGAAGAGCCCCACCACGGACGACGGCTTCGGCGCCGAGGTCGGGATCGCCGTGTCCGGGTCGACCCAGCGCCGCCACTTCAGCGTCGCGCGGGTGGTCGCGTCGGTGACGTTCGCCTGGCACGGAGCCAGGTCCGGCTTGCGGTCGACGTCCGTGCATCCCGGGTAGCCGGGGGTGTCGTCGGTGTACTCGTCGTCGAGCCACAGCAGGCTGTGACCGAGCTCGTGCTTCATCACCTCGACGCCGGAGGGATCGGTCGACGACGTGGCGATCCCGCCACCGGAGCCGCCGTACTCCGGGTCGTTGACGACCAGCAGCAGCTGGTCCCAGGCCGGGTACGCCGCGCTCGCGTCGGCGTACACCTGCCCCTCGTTGGTCGGGACCAGGAGCCGCTGGATGCCGTAGTAGCAGTACGACGACTCGTAGCGCGTGGTTCGGTAGCTGCCACTCGCCGGCGCGGTGGGGTCGGGGCAGCAGGAGGCCGGGTACGAGGTGCCCACGGGGCACCCGGCCTGGTACGGCGGGTGGTCGGCGCCGGACTGCGCGGACGGCGCGAACACGCCCACCACGTTGAGGAATCCCGCGTACGTCGAGTACGGCGCCGTGTCGAGCAGCCCGTCCGCGACCGCGGCGGCGTCCGCGACGAAGTCGGCCTGCTCGGCGGCGGTGTAGCCGTCGCCGAGGATCACGACGTCCACGCGGTTGGCCGGGTCGACCGTCGGGTAGCCCGGCAGCGGCACGACCGCCGGCTCGCCGGCCCGCTTCTGGGCCGGGAGCGACACCGCCGCGCTGGTCTCGCCGTCGCTGCTGACCCGCACCCGGTCGCCGGCGCCGACCGGCAGCGCGACGGTGAACGCGCCCGGCCCGGGCACCCGGTCGTGCGACAGCCGGTCGGATCCCTCCCGGGCGGGGAACTCCGCGCGGATCGTGTCGTCGACCGCGACCCGGCGCCGGAAGTCGACCCGTCCGTCGGTGCCGACCACCTCGACCGTGACGACGTCCTCGCCCGCGGGCACCGAGTCGGCGGGGCGTGCGCCGGGCGCTGGCACGGCGTCGACCACCCGGAGCCGGCCGCCCGGCCCGAGGTCGAGCGTCACCAGCTGCACCGGGGTCGACGCGGAAGCCGACCCGGGGGACGAGCCGGGCGACGAGCCGGCCGGGGCCGGCAGGGCGGCGAGGGCTCCCGCCAGGAGGACGAGAACGACCGGGGCGAGGCCGATTCGGGAAAGACGAGACGTCATTCCCGCACGTTAGGCGTTCCGGCGCCTGCGTTGCTCGTCGATCAGCATTTCCTGCAGGTGCACGGGCCCGCCGTTGCGGTGCCACTCGCCGTCGCTGTCGAGGACCCAGGCGTCGGTGTCGTCGGCGAACGCGAGGTCGAGCAGCTCCGTGATCGCGCTGACGTTGTCCTCGCCGGGCAGCCGGACCAGCACCTCCACGCGCCGGTCGAGGTTGCGGTGCATCATGTCCGCCGACCCGATCCAGGCCACCGGATCGCCGCCGTTCTCGAACCAGAACACCCGGCTGTGCTCGAGGAACCGGCCCAGGATCGACCGCACCGTGATCGTCTCCGACAGCCCGGGCACGCCGGGCCGCAGCGCGCAGATGCCGCGCACCAGCAGCTCGATCGGCACCCCGGCCTGCGAGGCGAGGTAGAGCGCGTCGATCACGGCCTCGTCGACGACCGAGTTCGCCTTCATCCGGATCCGCGCCGGCCGGCCCGCCTGGTGGTGGGCGATCTCGGTGTGCACGTGCTCGACCAGCCCGGTGCGCACGGAGTCCGGGGCGACGAGGAGCTCGTCGTACGTCGGGTTCCGCGACCAGCCGGACAGGTTGTTGAACAGGTGGGCGACGTCCTCGCCGATCCGCTCGTCGGTGGTGATCAGGCCGAGGTCCTCGTACATCCGCGAGGTCTTCGGGTTGTAGTTGCCGGTGCCGATGTGGGTGTAGCGGCGGATCCCGTCGGGCTCGTCGCGCACCACCATCGCCAGCTTGCAGTGGGTCTTGAGCCCGACGAGGCCGTAGACCACGTGGCAGCCGGCCTGCTCGAGCTTGCGCGCCCAGCGGATGTTGGCCTCCTCGTCGAAGCGCGCCTTGATCTCGACCAGCACCAGCACCTGCTTGCCGGCCTCGGCGGCGTCGATGAGCGCGTCGATGATGGGGGAGTCGCCGGAGGTCCGGTACAGCGTCTGCTTGATCGCCAGCACGTGCGGGTCGGCGGCGGCCTGCTCGATGAACCGCTGCACCGAGGTGGCGAACGAGTCGTACGGGTGGTGCAGGAGCACGTCGTGACGCCGGGTGGCCTTGAAGACGTCGACGGGCGCGGCGGACTCGACCTCGGCGAGCCGGCTGTGGGTGACCGGGAGGAACGCGGGGTACTTCAGCTCCTGCCGCGGCAGGTCCGCGATGTCGTGGAGTCCGCGCAGGTCCAGCGGGCCGGGCAGCCGGAAGACCTCCTGGTCCGAGATGCCGAGCTCGGAGATCAGCAGCTCCAGCACCTGGGGCGCGATCGACTCCTCGACCTCGAGCCGCACCGGCGGCCCGAACCGGCGCCGCAGCAGCTCCTTCTCGAGTGCGGCGAGGATGTTCTCGGCGTCGTCCTCCTCGACCTCGAGGTCCTCGTTGCGGGTGACGCGGAACGTGTGGACCTCCAGCACGTCCATGCCGGGGAACAGCCGCTTGAGGTGCTCGCCGATGACGTCCTCGAGCGGCACGAAGCGCTGGTTCCCGACCGGCACGAACCGCGAGAAGATCGGCGGCACCTTGACGCGCGCGAAGTGCTCCTTGCCGGTCTTGGGGTTGCGGATCAGCACCGCGAGGTTGAGCGAGAGGCCCGAGATGTACGGGAACGGGTGCGCCGGGTCGACCGCGAGCGGCGTGAGCACCGGGAACACCCGGTCCTTGAACAGTCGCTTGCAGGCCTTCTGCTCCTCGCGGTCCAGGTCGTCCCAGCGGACCAGCTCGATGCCCGCGTCGGCGAGCGCGGGCACGATCTCCTCGCGGAACACGTGCACCTGCCGCTCGACGAGCCCGCGCGTCGTCCCGAGGATCAGCCCGAGCACCTCGGTGGGCATCAGGCCGGACGCGGCCCGCACCGCCACCCCTGCGGCGATGCGGCGCTTGAGGCCGGCGACGCGGACCATGAAGAACTCGTCGAGGTTGCTGCTGAAGATCGCGAGGAACCGGGCCCGCTCCAGCAGCGGCAGCCGCTGGTCCTCGGCGAGCTCGAGCACGCGCTGGTTGAAGCGCAGCCACGACAGCTCGCGGTCGAGGAACCGGTCCTCGAACTTCTCGACCGCCGCCACGTCGTCCGGGTCGGGCCGGTACGGCGGCTCGACGTCGAACGAGTCCTCCGGGATGTCCTCGCCGTGGCTGGCGATCCCCTCCGGCGGCAGGCTGTCGAGAGTCATGAGGTCAGTCTGGCATCGGGTGGTGAACGGTAGGTTTCTTCGCGTGCTGACCCGAGAGCGCGTCGAGGCGCTCGGCCTGCGTGCGGCGATGGCCCTGCCCGAGCGCGTTCAGCGCGCGCTCGGCGGTCGGCCGGTCGTGCGCGACGGCCAGACCCTCGCCGCCGACGTACGCCTGATGCTCCTGCTGCAGCGGCTGGCCCGTGAGCGCGGCGCCGAGACGGTCCCGATCCCCGAGGGCCGGGCCGCGATCCGCCGGCACACGGCGGCGACCGCCGGACGCCAGCCGATCGGGTCGGTGCGCGACCTCCGCGTCGCCGGCCTGCCCGCGCGGCTCTACACGCCCACCCGGGACAGCGGCGCGCTGCTGCTGTTCTTCCACGGCGGTGGCTACATGTACGGCGACCTCGAGTCGCACGACGCGCCGTGCCGGTTCCTGGCCGAGCGCTCGGGCGTGCGCGTGCTCGCCATGGACTACCGGCTCAGCCCCGAGGCGCCGTTCCCCGCGGCGTACGACGACGCTCTGGCCGCGCACCGCTGGGTGGTCGAGCACGCCGACGAGCTCGCGGTCGACCGGGCGCGGATCGCCGCCGGTGGTGACTCGGCCGGGGCGAACCTCGCCACGGTGGTCGCGATCGAGGCCGCCCGCACCGGACTCCCGCTGGCCTTCCAGCTGCTGATCTACCCCGTGACCGATGCCGTGCGTGACACCGACAGCGCTCGGCTGTTCTCCGAGGGCTTCTACCTGACCAAGGCGTTCATGGACCTCGCCGGGCGCAGCTACATCGCGGGCCACGACGAGCGGGATCCGCGCATCTCCCCGCTGTACGCCGAGATCCCGGGCGAGATGGCGCCGGCGCTGGTCGTGACGGCCGGGTTCGACCCGCTGCGCGACGAGGGCGAGGCCTACGCACGCCGGCTCGCGGAGGCCGGCGTACCGGTCGAGATGCACCGGTTCCCCGATCAGATCCACGGCTTCTTCAACGTGGTCGGGGTCGGGCGGACCAGCCGGGCGGCCAACGCCGCCATCGCGGCGAAGCTGGGCGCGGCGCTGGGCGGGCAGTAGGGCGGGCAGGAGGACCTAGCGGCGGAAGAGCCCGCCCTTCTTCTGGGTCTGCAGGTCCAGCAGCTCGGTCCGCACCTTCTCGAGCTCGACGGCGAGCTCGCGGGCCTTCTCCTCGGCCTCGGCGCGCTCGCGCATGGCGTCCTCGGCGATCTCGGCCTGGCGCCGGACGGCCGCCTCGACCGCGCTGCGGTCGGCGGCCCGCTGGGACGCGGCCTCCTCGGCCTCGGCGCGCAGCCGGGCCTGCTCGGCAGCGGCCCGCTCGGCGGCCTCGCGGCCGGCGACGGCGTCCTGGAGCTGGGCGAGCACCTCCTGCAGCCGCTCCTCCGCCGTACGCCGCTCCTCGGCCGCGGACGCGGCCAGCTCGGCGTGGGCGCGGGCGTCCTCCTCGGCGGCGCGGTGACCCGCAGCGGCCGCGGCGGCTGCGCGCTCGGCCTCCGCGCG
>NZ_BAABFQ010000007.1:0-233165 GCF_039541135.1 Nocardioides caricicola
ACGGACTCCTCTCTCCGAGGAGTCTCCCCCTCAGAACAGGTGTCCGGGAACGTCAGGACGGCTCACCCCACCCGCGTAGAAGCCCTGTCGGCGGCCAACCACGGCGGACCCGCAGCCAACCGACGGTCGGGTGGTTTCGAGGCTCGCTAGCGCTCGCACCTCAACCACCGCAGGAGCGGCCGGTGAGCCGGGAAGCAGCGCCAACCCGAACCCACCACACCCGCGTCAAAGCCCTAACGGCGGCCAACCCGAGACCACCCGCAGCCAACCGACGGTCGGGTGGTTTCGAGGCTCGCTGGCGCTCGCACCTCAACCACCGCAGAAGCGACCGGAAGCCGGGAAGCAGCGCCAACCCGAACCCACCCGCAGCCAACCGACGGTCGGGTGGTTTCGAGGCTCGCTAGCGCTCGCACCTCAACCACCGCAGAAGCGGCCGGAAAGCCGGGAAGCAGCGCCAGCCCGAACCCGCCGTACCCGCGTAAAAGCCCTGTCGGCGCCCCAACCGAGCGAACCCGCAGCCAGCCGACATTCCATGGGTGCCCGCGTGCAACTCGGACGGTCGACCCCATAGCCTCTTCCGAGTGAGCTCCTCACTGAACTGGACCGACTACCGAGCCGTGCTGTTCGACCTGGACGGAGTGGTGACGCCGACGGCCATCGTGCACATGCGCGCGTGGTCGGAGATGTTCAACGCGTTCCTCGAGTCCTGGGACGGCGAGGGTGACACCGCGCCGTACACCGACGCCGACTACTACGCCCACGTCGACGGCAAGCCGCGGTACGACGGGGTGCGCGACTTCCTCACCTCGCGCGGGATCCCCGCGCCGCAGGAGCGCGTGGTCGAGCTCGGGGACCGCAAGAACGACGCGTTCAACGCCGTGCTCGAGCGTGACGGCGTCGAGCCGTACCCCGGCTCGGTGCTCCTCCTCGACCACCTGCAGGCCCTCGGCCTCCCGCTGGCCGTCGTCTCCTCGTCGGTCAACGCCCCCGCGGTGCTCGAGGCCGCCGGGCTGAGCGACCGGTTCGAGACCGTGGTCAGCGGCGCGGTGGCGACCGAGCTGGGACTGCCGGGCAAGCCGGCGCCCGACACGTTCCTGCACGCCGCCGAGGTCCTGGGCGCGACGGCCGCGGAGTCGGTCGTGCTCGAGGACGCCGTCTCCGGCGTGCGCGCCGGCGCGGCCGGCCACTTCGGCGCCGTCGTCGGCGTCGACCGGGGCGTCGGACCAGGTGCCCTGACCGACGCCGGGGCGAGCGTCGTCGTCTCCGACCTCGCCGAGCTGGTGCCGGGAGGAGCTCAGTGAACAAGCAGCACATCGGCCCCGATCCGATGGACCGAGGCCGGTTCCCGGTCGACCCGTGGGCGCTCGTGGAGACCGGCTACCGCGCGCACGACGCCGGCGTGACCGAGACGCTGTTCGCGGTCGGCAACGGCTACCTCGGCATGCGCGGCACGCCCGAGGAGGGGCGGCCGGCGTACGCCCACGGCACGTTCGTCAACGGCTTCCACGAGACCTGGCCGATCCGGCACGCGGAGGCGGCGTTCGGGTTCGCGCGGACCGGGCAGACGATCGTCAACGCGCCCGACACCACGACGCTCAAGCTCTACATCGACGACGAGCCGCTGACGTTCGGCACCTCCGACCTCGAGCACTACGAGCGACGCCTCGACTTCCGCGACGGCGTCCTGCGCCGGCACCTGATCTGGCGTACGCCGTCAGGCAAGCGGGTGCGCATCGACAGCACCCGCATGGTGTCGATGAGCCAGCGGCACCTGGCGATCTACACGCTGGAGGTCGAGCTGCTCAGCGGCAACGCCCCGGTCGTGATCTCGTCGCAGATCCTCAACCGCCAGGACGGGATCGACGAGTACCGGATGCCGACCGACCCCTCCGGTGCGCCGGTCGACCCGCGCAAGGCGGCCGCGTTCGCCGACCGGGTGCTGCTGCCGCGGATGAGCAACGTGACCTCGGAGCGGATGCTGCTGGGCTACCAGTGCGCGCACTCCGGCATGACGATCGCCGTCGCCGCCGACCACGACCTCGAGACCGTCGACGAGCACGAGGTCGTCGAGCGCGCCGACGACGACCAGGCCAAGACCGTGTTCCGGGTCGACGCCACGCAGGGCCACGTGGTGCGGCTGACCAAGGTCGTCAGCTACCACACCTCGCGCGACGTCCCGGTCCGGGAGCTCGCGGACCGGTGCGACCGGACCCTCGACCGGGCCGCCCGGCACGGGGCCGAGCACTACATGGAGGACCAGCGCCGCTGGTACGCCGACTTCTGGGCTGCCGCCGACGTCGAGATCCCGGGGCAGCCGGCGATCCAGCAGGCCGCCCGCTTCAACCTCTTCAGCCTCGCCCAGGCGAGCGCCCGCACCGACGGCCTCGGCGTCCCCGCCAAGGGCGTCACCGGCTCGGGCTACGAGGGCCACTTCTTCTGGGACACCGAGATCTACGTGATCCCGTTCCTGACCTACACCCAGCCGGAGGTGGCGCGTAACGTCCTGCACTTCCGCTCGGTGCTGCTGCCGGCCGCGCGGGAGCGGGCCCGCGAGATGGCGCAGAGCGGCGCGATGTTCCCGTGGCGCACGATCAACGGCGAGGAGGCGTCGGCGTACTACGCCGCGGGCTCGGCGCAGGTGCACATCGACGCCGACATCGCCTACGCGCTCATGAAGTACGTGCTCACCACCGGCGACCGCGGCTTCCTGGTGCGCGAGGGCATCGACATCCTCGTGGAGACCGCCCGGATGTGGGCGGACCTGGGCTTCTGGCGCAGCAACGGCGACGAGTCGTTCCACATCCACGGCGTCACCGGGCCCGACGAGTACACGACCGTCGTCAACAACAACCTCTTCACGAACGTGATGGCTCGCTACAACCTCGAGGTGGCCGCCGACGCCGTGGAGTGGATGCGCGACGAGCGTCCCGACGAGTACGTCCGGATGTCCGCGCGCCTCGGCGTCGACCCGGCCGAGGTGAAGGAGTGGCGCCGCTGCGCGGACGGCATGACGATCCCGTACGACGCGGGCCTCGGCATCCACCCGCAGGACGACTTCTTCCTCGACCGCGAGGTGTGGGACCTCTCCCAGACACCCGAGGAGCTGCGCCCGCTGCTGCTGCACTACCACCCGCTGGTGATCTACCGGTTCCAGGTGCTCAAGCAGGCCGACGTGGTGCTCGCGCTGTTCCTGCAGGGCGACCGCTTCACGCCCGAGGAGAAGCGCGCCGACTTCGAGTACTACGACCCGATCACGACCGGCGACTCCACGCTGTCGGCGGTCGTCCAGTCCGTCATCGCGGCCGAGGTGGGGTACCACGAGGCGGCGCTGGACTACTTCCACCAGGCGCTGTACGTCGACCTGATGAACCTGCACGGCAACACCGTCGACGGCCTCCACATCGCCTCCACAGGCGGCGTCTGGGGCGCGCTGGTCCAGGGCTTCGGCGGCATGCGCGACCACGGCGGTGCGCTGTCGTTCGACCCACGGCTCCCCGAGGCGTGGGAAGGGCTGCGGTTCCGGCTGAGCTGGCAGGGCTCCCGCGTCCTCATCGAGCTCGACGAGGACCAGATCGCGTTCACCGTCGAGAGCGGCGAGCGCGACGTGCCGCTGCTCGTGCGCGGCCGGCCGTACGTCGTCTCCCCCGGTGAGCCGGTCGTCGTGCCGCTGGCCGACCAGGGTCCCCGGATCGACGGCCTGCTCGGCGACCACCCGGTCATCGGCGGGGTCCGCGCCGACGGCAGCACGATCACCGCCGGTGTCCCGGAGCCGATCCAGCCGCACGAGGACGCCGACCTCGGCGAGCTGCCGTCGTACCTCCCGGAACCCCCGTCGGCGGGCGCCTCGACCTAGGTCGTCAGATCGCCGCCGCCCGCACCACCATCACGTCGGGGAGGTCGGCGACGACCTGGGACCAGGACTCACCCTCGTCCGCCGAGCCCCACACCGCCCCGTTGCGTCCGCCGAAGTAGATCCCGGCCCGCTGGTGGTCGTCGGCGCACATCGCGTCGCGCATCACCGCGACGTAGAACGTGTCGGGAAGCCCCTGGGCGAGCCTCTCCCAGGTGTCTCCACCGTTGCGCGAGCGCCAGACCCCGGCCTCGCCGTCGGGCGGGTACCGGCCACCGGAGCCGTTGAGCGGGAACACGTAGATGGTGTCCGGCTCGTGCGGGTGCACGACGATCGGGAAGCCGAAGTCCGCCGGCAGCCCGTCGGCGATGGAGACCCACGTGGCGCCGTGGTCGTCGGAGCGGTAGACGCCGCCGTGGTTCTGCATGAACATCCGCTCGGGGCGGCTCGGGTGCCGGGTGATCTTGTGGACGCACTGGCCGAACTCGGGGTACTGCGCGCCCTCGGGCAGGAACTCGGCCTTCACCCCGTGGTTGTGCGCCTCCCAGCTCTCGCCGCCGTCGTTGGTCTGGTAGACGCCGCCCGACGAGATCGCCGCGGTCACCGACCGGGGGTCGGTGGGGTGCGGGAGCACGGTGTGGAACGCCTGGCCGCCGAAGCCGGCACCCCACTCCTGCCGGTGCGGGTGGTCCCACAGCGCCCGCTCGAGCGTGAAGGTCTCACCGCGGTCGGTCGACCGCCACACGGCACCGGGCTCGGTCCCGGCGTACACGACGCCGTCCTCGGAGCCGGCGACCAGCTGCCAGACCCGCTCGACCTTGGCACCGGTGTCGTCGGGGAAGCGGATCGCGCCGTTCGGGGTCTCCTGCCAGCTCGCGCCGAGGTCGTCGGAGCGCCAGACCTGCGGCCCGAGCCACGAGGACGACGACCCGACGAGCAGCCGCGGGGTGTCGCCGCGGGTGTCGATCAGGCAGGAGTAGACCTCCTCCATGTCGAAGTGCGGACCGGTGAACTCCCAGTCCGCGCGCGCCTCGTCCGAGGTTCCGATCCAGAGGCCCTTGCGGGTCCCCACCATCAGGAGCGTCCGGTCTGCCATTGCACCCTCCGATCTGTTGCACCCACTCTGCCGTCTAGATTGACCCGGTGGCCACCAGGAACTCATCGCACCTGGTGATCTCCCCGGTCTGGCTGGTGCTGTTCGGCATCCTCTCGGTGCAGTTCGGCGCCAGCGTCGCGAAGTCGCTGTTCGACGAGGTCGCGCCGACCACGATCGTCTGGCTGCGCCTGGCGACGAGCGCGCTGATCATGGTCCTGGTCGCCCGCCCGGCCCTGCGGGGACGCTCGCGCGGGGACTGGATGGCCGCGGTGACGCTGGGTACGACGCTCGGCGTCATGAACTGGTCGTTCTACCAGTCCTTCCAGCGGATCCCCCTCGGCGTCGCCGTGACGCTGGAGTTCCTCGGCCCGCTCACGCTCGCCGTGGTCGGGTCCCGGCGGTCCCGCGACCTCGTGTGGGTCGCGCTCGCCGCCCTCGGCGTCGCGGTGCTCGGGCTCAGCGGCGGGAGCGGGTCGCTGAACGTCGCGGGCGTGGTGTTCGCGCTCGTCGCCGGGGCGTGCTGGGCGGCGTACATCCTGCTGAGCGCGCAGACCGGGCGGCGCTGGCCCGGGTTGGACGGGCTCGCGGTCGCCTCGGTGGTCGCGGCGCTGCTGCTCACCCCGGCCGCGATCGGCGTGGGCGGCTCCGACCTCCTCGACCCGCGCGTGCTGATGATCGGCGCCCTGGTCGGGCTGCTGTCGTCGGTGATCCCGTACAGCTGCGAGATGGTCGCGCTGCGCACCATGAAGGCGTCGGTGTTCTCGATCCTGATGAGCCTCGAGCCGGCCGCGGCCGCGCTCGCCGGCATCCTCGTGCTCGACGAGTTCCTCACCGGCGAGCAGTGGCTCGCGATGGTGTTCATCATCATCGCCTCCGTCGGCGCGACCCGGTCGCAGCGGACCGTGGCGCCCGCTCCCGACTGACCCTGACTGGCCCCGACTGGCCCCGACTGACCACGGCTGGGTCCCCTGGCCCGAATTCACGCAACCGTCACACGACGTTGACGCGCGTGTCTCGGCCGCTCCCTAGGTTTGACGCACTCAGCTTGATTCACAGTCCTCGGGATCCAGGGGGAGCACCGCATGTTCACCCACCTGTTCGACCGCACCCTGCTCCGTCCTTGGGGTGCGGTTCGGCGTTGGCCGGTCGAGTCGCAGCTCGGCGCCCGGCGCAACGCCATGATCGCCTCCACCGTTCTGGCCCAACGACGTGCCGAGCGCGACGACGTCGCCGAGTTCCTCGCAGCGCGGCGCGGGACTGCGATGTCGGAGGTCGTGGCCCAGGCCGCGAACGGCTGAGCTCGCCGGGCGTGTCACCTCTCCCTGGCCGCCCGGTGAGCTCAGCGATCCCGACCGTCCTGCCCCTTCAGGGCGGTCGGGCACAATCGACCGCATGCCGACCGTGCTGCGCAGCGCCGCTGCCGCGATCCTGGCCGCGACCCTCCTGACGTCGTGCACCGGCTCCGACGAGGGCCAGCCGCCGGACGACGACACGATCACCGCGACCCCGACGGCCGACTCCGCCGCGCCGCAGTCGACGGAGCCCGCCGACCCGGTGACGTCCGGGGGCACCGACCGGCCCGGCCCGCCCCGCGTGGTGAAGGCGATCGCGACGGGGCTCACCTCGCCCTGGGGCCTGGCGTTCCTGCCGAACGGCGACGCCGTGGTCACCGAGCGCGATACCGAGCGGGTGCTGCTGCTGCGCGCGCCGTCGTACGACGTCACACAGGCCGGCACGATCGAGGCGGCGGTCGGCCTGGGCGACTCCGGCGGCGAGGCCGGTCTGCTGGGCGTGGCGGTGTCGCCGGACTTCGCGAGCGACCGGTTGCTCTACTTCTACTTCAGCTCCGGCTCCGACAACCGGATCGTCAAGGCCGAGCTCCGCGGCGGCCGGCTCGGCACCCCCCGGGTGATCGTGGAGGGCATCCCGCAGGGCTCGATCCACGACGGCGGGCGGCTGGCGTTCGGCCCGGACGGCTTCCTGTACGCCTCGACCGGCGAAGCGGGCAACCCCGACCTGGCCCAGGACCGGAGCAGCCTCGGCGGCAAGATCCTGCGGATGACGACCGACGGCGACCCGGCGCCCGGCAACCCCTTCGACTCGCTGGTGTGGACCTGGGGGCACCGCAACGTGCAGGGCCTGGCGTTCGACGACGACGGCCGGCTCTGGGCCTCCGAGTTCGGCAGCCAGACCTGGGACGAGCTGAACCTGATCGAGAAGGGGGACAACTACGGCTGGCCGGCGGTCGAGGGCCGCGGCGACGACAGCGACTTCACGAACCCGCAGGTCGTGTGGCCGACCGACGTGGCGTCACCGTCGGGCCTGGCCTGGCTGGACGGCCACGTGTGGATGGCGTCGCTGCGCGGCGAGCGGCTCTGGCGCGTCGACGTGAGCGGCAAGCGCGCGAGCGACCCCGCCGACTTCTTCGTGGGTCGCTACGGCCGGATGCGCACGGTCGCGGTCGCTCCCGACGGCCGGCTGTGGGTGATGACCAGCAACACCGACGGACGGGGCTTCCCGAACGACGGGGACGACAAGATCCTGCTCATCGACCCGTGACCACGCCGGTCACGGTCGCGCGTCGCGAGGCGCGGCGCAGCGTCGCCAGGATCGCCGGGCCGAGCACCACGATCGCGACCGTCGTGGTGATCGCGCGGACCGTGTCCCACCCACCGGTCGAGGTCAGCAGCGTGTAGACGAGGAACCGGTGCAGGTTCTCCAGCAGCGGCGCGTTCGCGACGTAGGACAGCGAGCCCTCGTGGCCCGAGACCTGCACGCCCAGCAGGAACGGCCAGTTCGAGAGGTTCATGAAGAGCCCGAACACGTACGACGCGACCACGGCGTACGCCGCCAGCACCGCGATCTCGGCGCGTCCGGTGAACCGGCGCGGCAGCAGGCCGGCCCCCATGCCGACCCAGGCCGAGCAGAGCATCTGGTACGGCATCCACGGCCCGACGCCCGCGGTGAGCAGGGCCGACGCGAACAGCGACGTGCAGCCGAGCACGAAGCCGAAGCCGGGGCCGAACACCCGCCCGGCGAGCACCAGCAGGAAGAACGTGAGCTCCACGCCGGCCAGGCCCGGCGAGAGCCCGCGCAGGATCGCGTTGACCGCGGACAGGACGCCGAGGATCGCCAGCACGCGGCTGTCCAGGCCGCCCTCGCTGAGCTCGGCGAGCACGACCGCGATCACGACGGGCAGCAGCAGCACGAACAGGAACGGCGGGTCCACGCGGGCGCCGTCGGGCACGCGCAGCAGCAGCGGCCAGCACAGCATGATCAGCCCCGCCACCGAGGCGACGCCGATGACGAGGATCGACCGCGGCGAGACGCGGACGGCCGGTGCGCTCACAGGGCCGCCACCACCTCGTCGACCCGCAGCCACGGCGGCCCGAGGATCTTGGTGACCTGGGGGGCGAACGACGGCGACTCGGCGACCACGCGGCGCACCGGACCCGACGAGACCACCTCGCCCTCGGCGAGCACCACGACGTCGTCGGCGGCCAGCGCCACGAACTCCACGTCGTGGGTGGCGACGAGCACCGCATGTTGCGCGTCGGCGAGGTCGCGCAGGATGCCGGCGAGCACGTGCTTGGCGGCGTAGTCGAGACCGCGGGTCGGCTCGTCGAGCAGCAGCACCCGCGGCCGGGCGACGAGCACCAGGGCCAGCGCCAGGGCGAGCCGCTGCCCCTCCGACAGGTCTCGCGGGTGCTGGTCGCCGGGGATGCCCGGGACCAGCCGCTCGAGGAGGTCGCGGGCCCGGCCGGTGCCGCCGTCCGCGGCCAGGCACTCCTCGTCGACGGTCTCGAGGTAGAGCAGGTCGGCGGCGTTCTGCGGCACCAGCCCGACCAGCTCGCGCCGGCCGGCCGGGGTCAGCCCTGCCGGGTCGGCGCCGCCGACCGACACCGTGCCGCCGCTGCGCCGGCCGCCGCCCTGCAATGCCCACATCAGCGAGGACTTCCCGGAGCCGTTGCGCCCCATCAGCGCGGTGACGCGCCCGGTGCCGAGCGTCAGGTCGACGTCACGCACGGCGACGGTCCGGCCGTGCTCGACGGCGAGGCGGCGTACGTCGACCGCGGTGGACGCGACGTCCTCGGCCACCACGGGCGGCGCACCGAGCCGGTCGGCCAGCCCGCGCGCCCGGCGGCGGGCGTCCCGGACGCTGAGCGGGAGCGGGCTCCAGCCGGCGGCCCGGCCGAGGTCCACGATCGGCGGCACGACGGGCGAGTCGGCCAGGAGGGCGGCGGGCTCGCCGACGCGTACCCGTCCGGCGCCCTCCAGCAGGCACATCCGGTCGGCGAACGGGACGACGCGCTCCAGCCGGTGCTCGGCGAGCAGCACCGACACCCCGAGGTCGTGCACCAGCCGGGTGAGCGTGGCGAGCACCTCCTCGGCCGCGGTCGGGTCGAGCGCGGACGTCGGCTCGTCGAGGACCAGCAGCCGCGGGTGCATGGTGAGCACGGAGCCGATCGCGACCCGCTGCTGCTGCCCGCCGGACAGCGTGCGCAGGTCGCGGCTGCGCAGGTCGGCGATCCCGAGCAGGTCGAGTGTCTCCTCGACACGGCGGCGCATGGTCTCGGCGGGGAGGCCGAGCTGCTCCATGCCGTAGGCGAGCTCCTCCTCGACCGTGTCGGTCACGAAGCCCGCCGCGGGGTTCTGCCCGACGTACCCGATCGCGTGGGCGCGGTCGCGCGGTGGCGCGTGCACGATGCTGACGCCGTCGAGCAGCACGTCGCCATCGAGGGTCCCGCCGCTGAACCGTGGCACCAGCCCAGTGACGACGCCCAGCAGCGTGGACTTGCCGACGCCGGTCGGGCCTGAGACCAGCACCAGCTCGCCCTCGTCGATGCTCAGGTCGACCCCGTCGAGCACGGCCGGGCCGTCGTCGTAGGTGAAGCGGATGCCCCGGAGCTCGATCACGTCGCCACCGCCAGCCGCGGAGACGGGGTGGCCAACGGGCCGGCCAGCGCAACGACGACCAGCACCAGCGCGGCGGCGCTGACCGTCGGCACCACCTCGAGGGAGGGGTAGGCGACGTCGAGCTGGTTGCGGCTCATCCACCAGCCGATCGCGCCGGCGAGCAGGCCGGAGGCGACCACCGCGACCTCGGGCCCGCGCCAGCGGTCGGGCCGGTAGCGGGTGCGCTCGACCCGGCGGCCCGCCGTGACCAGCCCGGCGGCCGCGGCGGCGAGGCCGAGACCGAGCATCGGCAGCGCGAGCAGCCGCGGGACGGTCGTGTCGAGGAACGCATAGGTGCCCACGCAGATCCCGCAGAGCCCGGCGAGCATCAAGGCCCCGGTCGTACGCCGCTGCGCGCGGCTGAGGTCGCCGGCGCGACCGTAGCCACGGGTGTCCATGCCCGCGGCCAGGGCCATCGAGTGCTCGAGCGCGTCCTCCAGCACCGGCACGAGGAACCGGCGCAGCCGCCCGATCCGGCGGGTGTCCCCCGCCCGCAGGCTCTGCGCGGCGCGCACCCGGCGCGCGCTCTCGGCGAACTGCGGCAGCACGGTCACGGCGACCACGAGCGCGGTGCCGATCTCGTACAGGGCCGGCGGCACGGAGCGCAGCACGCGCTTGGGGTTCGCCAGCGAGTTCGCGGCGCCGATCATGATCACGATCGCCGCGAGTCGCAGCCCGTCGTACAGCGCGAACAGCAGCGCCTGGGCGTACACCGGGCCGAGCAGCGTGATGCCCGCGACCCAGTCCGGGAGCGGGATGGTCGGCAGGTCCAGCAGCACCCGGCCGCCGAGCCAGTTGCCGCCCAGGAACAGCGCGAACGCCACCCGGACCGCGACGATGCAGACGCCGAGCCAGACGTAGATGCGGAACGAGCGGCCCCACGGCTGGTCGGAGCGGCGCAGCACCACGACCAGCCAGGCGACGCCGACCAGCATCAGCAGGATCAGCGGGTTCGTCGTGAACGACGCGGCGCCGGCGAGCCCCAGCGCCCACAGCCACCAGGCCAGCGGGTGCAGGTCGCGCGACGTGCGGGCGCTCACGCGCCGGGCACCCCGCGGCGGCGACGTACGACGGCCGCCGCACCGGCGCCGGCGAACAGGGCGGCGATCACGGCCGGGGCCACCCACGCGGGCAGTCCGCCGTCGTCGGGGTCGCCGGGCTCCGCGGCGGTCGGCACGGCGTCGGCCGAGGTCTCCGCGGTCGGGGCGGCCGACGGGGTCTCGGAGGCGATCGGCTTCGGCGTGCGGGACTTCTCGCCGCGCGGCTTCTTCTCCCCGGCCGCGGACGGCGAGGCCGTCGGTGACTCGGACGGCGCGCCCGCGGCGGTGCTCGGGGCGGTCGACGCGTGCTGCGACGGCTGCGCGGACGGCGCGGGGGTGCGCGTCGGGGTGGAGCTCGGCGTCGCACTGGCATGGGGGCTGGGCGTGAGGCCCGGTGCCGACCGGGCGGCGCTGCCCTGCCACGAGAGCGCGACGTACCCGCCGTCGGGGACCCGCAGGCCGCCGACGCCCGAGGTCGCGTACGTCCAGCTGCCCGACTTCCCGTCGGACCAGTACAGGGCCCAGTAGGCGTCGGCCGGCGGCGTGTTCACGCACGGGTCGTCGGCGGGCGCCCCGTCGACCCGGCAGACGAAGCCCGGCTGGCGCTGCACGAACGACAGCGAGAACCCCGCAGCGGGGAACAGGCTGGCGGCCGTGTCCCCCGCCCCGTCGGAGACGCAGCCGGTCTGCACACCGCCGCCGAGCTCGTGGAAGTCCACGACGACCGTCACGCCGTCGGCGGTCGAGCAGCCGGCCGCCGACGCGGCGGCGACCGGGGTCGCGGCGTACGCCGCCGCGGTCAGGAGGACCGCGGCGGCGATGCGCGCACCGGTGCGCAGCACGTCAGCGGGTGACGGTGAAGGACGTGGCGCCCTTGCGGTTCTTGAACTGGCCCTGGGCGGTGACCTTCGCGGTGCCCGGCTTGTTCGGGACCTTGAAGGTGGCCTTGGAGACGCCCTTGCGGTTCGCCTGGCTGATCTGGGCCTCGCCCGACGCGCTGCCGCGCTTGCTCGGCCACGCGATCGCCACCTGGACCGTCTCGCCCGGGGCGAGACCCTTGACGGTGACGACCTGCTTCTGACCGGCGTCGATCCGCTTCGCCTTCACCGAGATCGGCAGCTTCGCGGCACCGAGCGAGGTCAGCTCCGCGTCGCCGACGACGCCACCGGCGTTGGCGACCTCGACGGTGCTGGTGCCCGCCTTCTTCGGCAGCCGCAGCGTGAGCCCGGCGTCGCCGGAGGCGTTCGCCCAACCGAGGACCGACTGCTCGCCGAGCATCGCGCAGAGCGCCTCACCCGGGGCCGCGTCGTTGACGCCGACCTGGGTCGTCCCGCCCGCCTTGACGTAGCCGGGCGCGGACAGCACGTTCGGCGTGCCCGGGCCGGCCTGGGCGGCCAGCAGGCCGGGCAGGGCCTGGGTGGTCGAGCGCACCGACTGGTAGCGGAGCTCGGCGTCCATCGGGCCGCTCTGGGCGGCGGTCCGGGCCGCGTCGCCGTACAGCACCGCGCCGAGGTCGGCACTCGCGTAGTACACGCAGTTGGCCACGTTGGTCGCCTGGTGCGCGCGCAGCCAGGAGGCGGCCTTCGCCGCCGCCGCGTCCTCGCCGGAGATCAGCAGCGCGTACGCCGCGGCGCCGGTGCTGTTGCCGTTGGCGGCCGGGATGTCGCTGTCGGAGCCGAAGCCACCGTTCTTCTTCTGCTGGCCGACCAGCCAGTCCACGGCGCGCTCGACGTGGGGCGCGACGTCGGCGTCGTCGAGCTGCGACTGCAGGGCGACCACGGCGAGAGCCGTCACGTCCACGTTCGGCTGGCCGTCGGCGCCGTCGCAGCTCTGGTCGTCCTCGGTCGGCTCGGCGAAGAACTGGCGGAAGTAGCCGTCGGCGCACTGCTGCTCGAGCAGGAAGTCGGTCACGGCATCGGTCGAGGCACTGCCGACCGCGTCGAGGGCCTGGGCGGCGAACGCCTGGCCGAACACGTTGGCGTAGTCCTTGGCGAACGGGTCCTCGGTGTCGATGTCGTCCTGGATCCGGCCGGCGAGAGCGCCGTCCTCGGCGATGTTGCCCTCGATGTCGGCGATCAGGTCGCGGCCACCGAAGCTCGTGGGGTCGGCGTCGGTGAGCTGCGCCAGGACGGCGGACTTCGCGGCACTGCCGACGGAGACGTTCGTGCCGAAGCCCGGCGCGACGTACGAGTCGAGCTGCGCGGCGACGGCGTCGCTGATGCCGTCGACCACCGAGGACGGGGCACCGACCGCGTCGAACGCGATGGCCGCGTCGATGGACAGCCCGTAGTCGGGGTAGGGCACGCCGTTCTCGTCGACGTACGGGCTGAGGACCAGCCCGTCGGTGAGCTGGCTGCTCAGCCAGGTGGCGGCGGCCGTCGCCGGGGCCGGGTCGGCCGCCGAGGCCGGGGCGGAGGACACGAGGACGCCGGCCAGGGCCAGGGCGGGCACCGTGACGAGAGCCGCGGAGCGGCGTGCGATGGATCGCATGGATTTCCTTCCCGCAGCTGCGTTCCACGACAGCGCGAATTCGGGACGCGACGCAGCGGGTGCTCCGGCTCACCCCCGACCAGCTGGTCGGGCGGCCTACGGTTGCGGGTCAGCGCCGGACTCGGACCGGCTTCCCCCGCTGCGGGCGTGGTTGTGTTGTGGCGCGAGCCTATCCCGTCGGGCTCAGGTGAGCTTCTCCAGGATCAGCTCCCGCACCCGGCCGGCGTCGGCCTGGCCGCGCATCTCCTTCATGACCTCGCCGATCAGCGCACCGGCGGCGGCCACCTTGCCGTCGCGGATCTTGTCGGCGACGTCGGGGTTCGCGGCGATCGCGTTGTCGACCGCGGCCGAGAGCGCGCCGTCGTCGGACACGATCGCGAGCCCACGGGCCGCGACGATCTCGTCCGGAGTGCCCTCGCCGGCCAGCAGCCCGTCGAAGACCTGGCGGGCCAGCTTGTCGTTCAGGGTGCCCTCGTCGACCAGCGCCTGGACCCGGACGACGTGCGCGGGCGTGACGCCGAGCGCGCCGACCTCGACGCCGGCCTCGTTGGCGCGGCGGGCCATCTCACCGAGCCACCACTTGCGGGCGACCTGCGGCGTGGCGCCGGCGTTGATGGTCTCCTCGACGATCAGCAGCGCGCCGGCAGCAACGGTGTCGCGCATCTCGAAGTCGGAGAAGCCCCACTCGGCCTGCAGCCGGGCGCGCTTCTGGGTGGGGTTCTCGGGCAGCGTGCCGCGCAGCTCCTCGACCCACTCGCGACTCGGCGCCACCGGCACCAGGTCGGGCTCCGGGAAGTACCGGTAGTCCTCGGCGTCGGACTTCTCCCGGCCGCTCGTGGTGACACCGGTGTCCTCGTGCCAGTGCCGCGTCTCCTGGAGGATCGTCTCCCCCGCGCCGAGCACGGCCGCGTGCCGCGACATCTCGTAGCGCACCGCGCGCTCGACCGAGCGCAGCGAGTTGACGTTCTTGGTCTCGGTACGGGTGCCGAGCACACCGCTGCCCTTGGGCGACAGCGACAGGTTCACGTCGGCGCGGATCGAGCCCTGGTCCATGCGCGCGTCGGAGACGCCGAGCGCGACGATGAGGTCGCGCAGCTGCGCGACGTACGCCTTCGCGACGTCGGGTGCCTTGGCGCCCATGCCCGTGATCGGCCGGGTGACGATCTCGATCAGCGGGATGCCGGCCCGGTTGTAGTCGACCAGCGAGTGGCTGGCGCCGTGGATGCGACCGGTCGCGCCGCCGACGTGCAGCGACTTCCCGGTGTCCTCCTCCATGTGCGCGCGCTCGATCTCGACGCGGAACGTCTCCCCGTCGACGTCGACGTCCATCCAGCCGTCGAAGGCGATCGGCTCGTCGTACTGCGAGGTCTGGAAGTTCTTCGGCATGTCCGGGTAGAAGTAGTTCTTCCGGGCGAAGCGGCACCACTCGGCGATCTCGCAGTTGAGGGCGAGGCCGATGCGGATGGCGGACTCGACCGCGACCCGGTTCACGACCGGCATGGCGCCCGGCAGGCCGAGGCAGGTCGGGCAGACCTGGCTGTTCGGCTCGGCGCCGAACTCGGTCGGGCAGCCGCAGAACATCTTGGAGTTGGTGTTGAGCTCGACGTGGACCTCCAGGCCCAACGCCGGGTCGTACGACGCCAGGACGTCGTCGAAGGCAACCAGGGTGTCGCTCATCAGATCTCCTTCGGAACGAGCGGGCCGCCCCACTGCTCGAGCAGCGCGGCCTCGAGGGCGGCACCGACCCGGTAGCAGCGGTCGTCGGCGAGGGCCGGGGCGAGGATCTGGAAGCCCGCGGGCAGTCCGTCCTCGTCGGCGAGGCCGCTCGGGACCGAGATGCCCGGCACGCCGGCCAGGTTGGCGGGGATGGTCGCGAGGTCGTTGAGGTACATCGCGATCGGGTCGTCGAGCTTCTCGCCCAGCTTGAACGCCGTGGTCGGCGCGGTCGGCGAGACCAGCACGTCGACCTTCTCGAACGCCGCCTCGAAGTCGCGCGAGATCAGCGTGCGCACCTTCTGCGCCTGGCCGTAGTAGGCGTCGTAGTAACCGCTCGACAGCGCGTAGGTGCCCAGGATGATCCGGCGCTTGACCTCGTCGCCGAAGCCGGCGTCGCGCGTCGCGCGCATGACCTCCTCGGCGCTGGCGTCCTCCGACGGCCAGACGCGCAGGCCGTACCGCATCGCGTCGAACTTCGCGAGGTTCGAGGACGCCTCGCACGGCATGATCAGGTAGTACGTCGCGAGCGCGTGCACGAAGTGCGGGCACGAGACCTCGACGACCTCGGCGCCGGCCTTGACCAGCAGGTCGACGCCCTCCTGGAACCGAGCCAGCACGCCGGGCTGGTACCCGTCACCGGACAGCTCGGTGACCACGCCGACCTTGAGACCAGTGAGGTCACCGGTCAGACCCTGCCGGGCGGCCTCGACCAGCGGCGGGAGCGGCTGGTCGATGCTCGTCGAGTCGCGCGGGTCGTGCCCGCCGATCGCCTCGTGCAGGAGCGCGGCGTCGAGGACGGTCCGGGTGACCGGGCCGACCTGGTCCAGGGAGTTGGCCATCGCGACCAGGCCGTAGCGCGAGATGCCGCCGTACGTCGGCTTCATGCCGACCGTGCCGGTGACCGCGCCGGGCTGGCGGATCGACCCACCGGTGTCGGTGCCGAGCGCGAGCGGCGCCTCGAACGCGGCGACCGCGGCCGCCGAGCCACCGCCGGAGCCGCCCGGGATCCGGTCGAGGTCCCACGGGTTGTGGGTCGGGCCGTACGCCGAGTGCTCGGTCGAGCTGCCCATGGCGAACTCGTCCATGTTGGTCTTGCCGAGGATCGGCAGGCCGGCCTCCTTGAGGCGACGCACCACGGTCGCGTCGTACGGCGGGACCCAGCCCTCGAGGATCTTCGACCCACAGGTGGTCGGCATGCCCTCGGTCGCGAGCACGTCCTTGACCGCGATCGGCACGCCGTCGAGCGCGGAGAGCAGGGTGCCGGCGGCGCGGCGCTCGTCGGACGCCTTCGCCTGGGCGAGCGCGCCCTCGGCGTCGACGTGCAGGAACGCGTGCACGGGGCCGTCCACGGCGGCGATCCGGTCCAGGTGGGCCTGGGTGATCTCGACGGAGGTGGTCTCACCGGCGGCGAGCGCGTCGGCCAGCTCGGCCGCACTTGCTCGCAGCAAGCGCGCCGCTCGCTCCGCTCCCGGGGCGCTCACTGCTCGTCCCCCAGGATCCGCGGGACCGAGAAGCGCTGCTCCTCGACCTCCGGCGCGCCCGAGAGCGCCTGCTCGGGCGTCAGCCCCGGGGTCACGACGTCCTCACGGAAGACGTTGGTGAGCGGCAGCGCGTGCGAGGTCGGCGGGATGTCGCCCGCGGCGACCCCGCTCAGCGAGGCCACCGACTCGAGGATCACGGACAGCTGCGGTGCGAGGTGGTCGAGCTCGGCGTCGTCGAGGTCGATCCGGGCGAGGTTCGCCAGGTGCGCGACCTCGTCTCGGGTGATTTCGGGCATGGGCGCAATCCTAGGAGAGATCGCGGCCAGAGCCTCAGTCGGCCGATCCCTCAGGCGTTGTCGAGCAGCGCCCGCACCTTCTCCGGGTCGCCGGCCTGCGGGCACTCGATCCTGAGCAGACCCGGGTGCTCCTCGATGCTCCGGTAGCCGGCGTGCCTCGCCGCGACCATCAGGTCGACCGGGTCCCGCCCGGCGGGGACGGGGTACAGCACGGTCCGTGCGGCGGGGCCGTGGAGCTCGCCCTCGAGCTTGTTCACGTCCTGCCCGACGCTGCGGATGATGCCGAGCACGACCACGGTCGCGACGACGATCCCGACAGCCAGCAGCAGTGCTACGACGATCATGACGTCCTCCGGTTCGCTCGTCGGGGTGTTGCTCCGACGATCCGCGCGGCGGCGGTGGTTGGCCAGAGGCTTACGTCCTGGGACGGCCGACCGGTCGCGGTCGTAGGCTCGCGCCTCGTGACCGACGACTACCGCAGCGAGGCGACCCTGACCGGCAGCGAGCGCGAGCAGCTCGAGGCGTTCCTGCACGACAACCGCCAGGCGATCGTCGGAGTGCTGGAGGGTCTGACGGAGGAGCAGGCCCGGCGCCGGCTGGTGCCGTCGCTGACGTGCCCGCTGTCGATCGTGAAGCACGTGGTGTTCGTGGAGAAGGTGTGGTTCCACGCGTCGCTGGCCGGACGCACGCGCGGCGAACTGGGCATCCCGGAGGCGGCCGAGGAGAGCTGGTACCTCACGCCCGACGACACGGTCGAGTCCGTGCTCGCGTCGTACCGCCTCGCCTGGGCCGAGGCCGACGAGATCGCCGCGGCGTACTCCCTCGACGACCTGGCCCTGCACAACCGGCGGGGTCCGCTGACGCTGCGCTGGATCTACGCTCACCTCATCGAGGAGCTCGCCCGGCACGCCGGGCACGGCGACATCCTGCGGGAGCAGATCTTCCACGGCGACAACTTCGGGAGCTAGGCACCCAACCGATCGAGCGGTCCCGGCATCTTCTGCTGTGACCCGCTCGAGGAGGACCGATGGCGAGAGCACTGACGGACGAGGAGTTCACCGAGTTCGTGCATGCCAGCTGGCCGGGGCTGTACCGCACGGCCTACTTGATGCTCGGCGACCACGGCCTGGCCGAGGACCTGGTGCAGACCGCGCTCGCCAAGGTCTTCGCGACCTGGCGCAAGGTGCGCGACCGGGAGGCGGCGCCGGCGTACGCCCGCGTGGTGCTCGCCAACACGGCGGCAGCGTGGTTCCGCAAGCGCGGGTGGCGCAACGAGCGGCCGACCGAGGTGCTGCCGGACGCCGGTGTCGACCAGGACCCGACCAACCGCACCGCTCTCGCCACGGCGCTGCAGGACCTGGCGCCGCGGCAGCGGGCCGTGGTGGTGCTGCGCTACTACGACGACCTCAGCGTGCGCGAGGTCGCCCAGGCTCTCGGGATCAGCGAGGGCACCGTGAAGAGCCAGACCTCCGACGCGCTGGCCCGGCTGCGGCTGAGGCTCGGCGACGAGGTCGTCCCGACGACCGAGGGGGCGCGCCATGACTGAGCGACTCACCATGCTGTTCCACGAGGAGGCGGCGACCATCGACGTCCCCCGGCCGCCCGCCGACGCGGTGCTCGCCCGCGGCCACGACCTGCGCCGGCGGCGCCGGACCACGATGGCGGTCGTCGGCGCGGTCGCGGCGATCGTGCTGGTCGGAACGACGCTCACCGTGGCCGCGACCGTGCGGGGCGACAGCCAGGTCGAGCCCGCGGACCTCCCCGACGACGCGGCGTACCAGCAGCTCGGCGCGTGGGCGCGCGGCGACGAGGTGCACGTCGGCAACCACGTCGTGGTGATCCCCGGTGCGCTGGACCTCCAGTACTCCTCCGCGGGCGTGGTCGTCGGCGCTCCGCAGTTCTCGCCGAAGCCCGATCCACGGATCTCGCTGGTGACCCCGGACGGCGAGGTCCGGGCACTCGACCTCGGCGTGACCGATCCCTCGCGGTCGGTGGCCGCGGACCCGGCGACGCCGTACCTCGCCTTCGTACGGTCGGTCGACGACACGACCAAGGAGCTCGTGGTGCTCGACCTCGAGAGCGACGAAGAGATGTACGTCCACTCGTTCACCGACCGCGAGCCCGGCAGTGCCAAGATCGTCGGGCTGTCCGGAGACCTGGTCAGCTACTTCGCCCCGGACCCTGGCCAGCCCGGGTCGGGAACCATGGTCACCACGAACTGGCGCACCGGCGCCGAGGTTCCGCTGGCCGACGGAGTGCTCGGCCTGGGCGCGGCCGGCGACTCCCGGTACATCGTCTCGGACGACGGCGCGTGGCAGGTCCGCAGCCGCGACGACGGGGAGGTGCTGTTGAAGGTGCCCTACGTCGGGGACGGGATCTACGACCAGTCGTCGCTCTCTCCCGACGAGAAGTGGCTCTCGGTCTCGGCGCCCGATCAGGACATGGTCGTCTACAACGTCGAGACCGGCGACCACGTCGACCTCGGCCGTGACCGGGACGTCGTCGACTACGGCTGGACCCCGGACGGGCACCTGGTCGGCAAGCCGTTCCCGAGCCAGCCGTCGGAGGTCGAGGTGTGCGACCCCGCCACCGGGGAATGTGTTGGTCTCGGGCACACGGTGGGACCCAAGCTCTCGCTGGTCACCGGCACGTGGGGAATCGCCACCGGACGCTGACCAACCGAACTGCAGGTCGGCGCGTCTTCTCGGGTGACCGCTCGAGGAGGATCGATGGCGAGAACGCTGACGGACGCGGAGTTCACCGAGCTCGCGCAGGCCGCGTGGCCGGGGCTCTACCGCACGGCGTACCTGATGCTCGGCGACCACCAGCTCGCCGAGGACCTGACCCAGACGGCACTGACCAAGACCTACGCCGCCCGGCGGAGGATCAAGGACCCGGCCGCCGCGCCGGCATACGCCCGGGTGGTGCTGGCCAACACCGCGACCACCTGGTTCCGGCGCCGGTCCTGGCGCAACGAGGTGCCGACCGAGACGCTGCCCGAGAGCGGTACGGAGCGCGACCCGAGCACCGGCCCCGCCGTCGTCGCGGCGCTCGCCACGCTCCCGCCCCGGCAGCGCGCGGTGGTCGTGCTCCGCTTCTACGACGACCTGAGCGTCCGCGAGGTCGCCCGTGCGCTCGGCGTCTCCGAGGGCACCGTGAAGAGCCAGACCTCCGACGCGCTCGCCAAGCTGCGCGCCGTCCTGGGCGATGACGTCGTCCCGTCGACCGAAGGAGCCCGCCATGACTGACCGTCTCTCCACGCTCCTGCACGAGGGCGCCGACACGATCGACGTCCCGCCGATGCCCGGCGACCTCATCGCGGCCGGACGCCGCGAGGAGCGCCGCCGGCGCACGCGTACGGCGCTGGTCGGAGCCGTCGCTGCGATCCTCGTCGTGACCGGGGCGACCGTCGCCGTCGACCGCTGGCGCGACAGCGACGACTCGATCCAGCCCGCCGACGAGCTGGCCTACCAGCAGCTGGGCGCGTGGATCTCCGACGAGGTCGTGCACATCGGCGACCGCACCGTCGAGGTCCCGGGCGCGCAGTCCTTGGTCTACACGTCCGCGGGTGCGATCGTCGCGAACCTTCCCGACTCGATCGAGGACCCGACGAGGCTCACCCTCGTCGCGCCGGACGGCGAGACCCGCGACCTCGGCCACTTCGATGCGATCGCCGCCGAAGCCGGCTCACCGGAGCTCGTGTACGCGGAGGAGGTCGAGGACCAGGGCTACGTCCAGCTCCAGGTCCTCGACCTGGCGACCGACGAGACCCGGCCGCTCGGCGACCCATTCCAGTCCGAGGAGACGCCGCTGCTCGGCCGCAGCGACCGGTACGTGATCGTCACCCAGGACCAGCTGGAGGTCGCCGTAGACATGGACACGGGCGAGGTGTCGCGGATGCCCCGGCGCGAGCTCGGCTTCTCGGTCCCGTGGGGCTACGGGCCGGCGGGCTACATCACAGCCCCCGACCCCGAGAGCGAGCCCGTGGAGATCACGCAGTGGCACGTGCGCTCGATGCCCGACGGCGACCTGGTCGGGTCGTACCCGGACGCCGGCGGGCAGTACGCCACCGTGTCGCCCGACGGCCGCTACCTGCTCACGTCGAGCGACACCACGGCCCTGGTGTACGACGTCGCCAGCGGGGAGCGGCTCCCGCTGGAGCTCACGCTCACGGAGTTCCAGCCGACCGGCTGGACACCCGACGGCCACGTGCTGACCACCGGGGAGGACGGCACGGTCGTCTCGTGCGGCCCGGCCACCGGCGAGTGCACGGACACCGGCGTACCGGCCGGCGACGACCTCAGGCTGGAACGAGGCTCGTTCAACTCGTGGTCGTAGGGCCGTTCTCCAGGAGGTCCTTGAAGCCCGCCTCGTCCAGGACGGGGACACCGAGCTGCTCGGCCTTGTCGGCCTTGGAGCCGGCGTTCTCGCCGACCACCACGTAGTCGGTCTTCTTGGACACCGAGCCGGCCGCCTTGCCGCCGCGGGACAGGATCGCCTCCTTCGCGGAGTCGCGGCTGAAGTCGACCAGCGACCCCGTGACCACGACGGTGAGGCCCTCCAGGGTGCGCGGCACGGACTCGTCGCGCTCGTCGGCCATCGAGACGCCGGCGCGCTCCCACTTGTCGACGATCTCGACGTGCCAGGGCTCCTTGAACCACTCGATGACCGCCTCGGCGATCGTCGGGCCGACGCCCTCGGCGGCGGCCAGCTGCTCCTCGGTGGCGGCGCGGATCGCGGCCATCGAGCCGAACTCGGTGGCCAGCGCCCGGGCCGCGGTCGGGCCGACGTGCCGGATCGACAGCGCCACCAGCACACGCCACAGCGGCACCTGCTTGGCCTTGGCGAGGTTGTCGAGCAGTCGCTGGCCGTTGGCGCTGAGCTGCGGACCCTCCTCACCCTTCTTGGGCGCCCGCGTGAACAGCGGCGCGGTCAGCACCTTCTCGGCGTCGAGGTCGAACACGTCGCCCTCGTTGCCGATCGCCCCGGCGTCGAGCAGCGCGACGGCGGCCTCGTAGCCGAGCCCCTCGATGTCGAACGCACCCCGGCCCGCGACGTGGAACACGCGCTCGCGCACCTGGGCGCGGCAGAACTGGTGGTTGGGGCAGCGGCGGTCCTTGTCGCCCTCCTTCTGCTCCACCAGCGTCGTGCCGCACTCCGGGCAGTCCGTCGGGCCGACCCACTCGGCGAGGCCGTCGGGGCGCAGCGCAAGCACCGGCCCGAGGATCTCCGGGATCACGTCGCCGGCCTTGCGCAGGATCACCGTGTCGCCCGGGCGGACGTCCTTGCGCTGGACCTCGTAGTAGTTGTGCAGCGTGGCGTTCTCGACGGTCGAGCCGGCGACGAGGGTCGGCTCCATGACGCCGTACGGCGTGACCCGGCCGGTGCGGCCGACGTTCACCCGGATCTCGAGGAGCTTGGCGTTGACCTCCTCGGGCGGGTACTTGAACGCGATCGCCCAGCGCGGCGCTCGGCTGGTCGAGCCGAGCCGGCGCTGCAGCGCGACGTCGTCGACCTTCACGACCACGCCGTCGATCTCGTAGGGGACGATCGTGTGCCGGTGCTCGCCGGCGTTCTCGATGTAGGCCTCGACGTCCTGGAGGGTCGGGACGACCTTGACCTTGTCGCTGACCGGCAGGCCCCACGCCTTCAGCGCGTCGTAGGCGTGCGACTGCGCCTGCGGCTCGAAGCCGCGGCGCTCCCCGATGCCGTGGCAGACCATGTCGAGCGCGCGCGAGGCGGTCACCCGCGGGTCCTTCTGGCGCAGCGAGCCGGCGGCGGAGTTGCGGGGGTTCGCGAACGGCGCCTTGCCGGCGTCCAGCAACGAGGCGTTGAGCCGCTCGAACGCCTCGACGGGCAAGAACACCTCGCCGCGGACCTCGACCAGCTCGGGCACCGGGAACTCGTCGGTGCCGGTCAGCCGGTGCGGGATCGACGCGATCGTCTTGACGTTCGGCGTGACGTCCTCGCCGGTGGTGCCGTCACCGCGGGTGAGCGCCCGGACCAGGCGGCCGCCTTCGTAGAGCAGGTTGATCGCGAGGCCGTCGACCTTGAGCTCGCACAGCAGGGCGGGGCTCTCGACGCCGTCGCGCGCGAGCCGGGCGTGCCACGACTCGAGCTCCTCGAACGAGAAGGCGTTGTCGAGGCTCTCCATCCGGCGCAGGTGGGCGACCGCGGTGAACTCGGTCGACACCGCACCACCGACCTTCTGGGTCGGCGAGTCCGGCGTCCGGAGCTCCGGGAACTCCTCCTCGAGGTCCTGGAGCCGGCGCATCGTCTGGTCGTAGACGGCGTCGTCGATGGTCGGGCTGTCGAGCACGAAGTAGCGCCAGCGCGCCTCCTCGATCTCCTCGGCCAGTCGCTGGTGCTCCACGCGCGGGTCGGTCACGACGCCATTGTGCCGGGCCGCGCCGACACCTCCCGCGACCGGCCGCGCGCACGCTCCGGTCTAGACCAGTCCCCCGCCTGCCGGGAAGAAACCTGAGAAAACCCGGTTGGACCGGAATGCGGGCCGTGCGTACGCTGTTCCGGATGAAACGAAACCGTTTCGTTTCATCCATGTGAACGGCAGGCGAACACACCCATGACCCCCATCGAGCGGCCCCGCGTCGAGGGCGACCGCGAGCAGGAGATCTTCCAGGCGACCCTGGAGGTGCTCGCGGAGGTCGGCTACGACCGGCTGACCATGGACGCCGTGGCCGCCAAGGCCAAGGCGTCCAAGGCGACGCTGTACCGCCGGTGGACCAACAAGGTCAGCCTCGTGATCGAGGCGCTGCACCCGAAGGGCGAGTACGTCGTGCCCGACACGGGCTCGCTGCGCAGCGACCTGATGGCGGTGTTCTGCGGCATGGGTGGACTGTCCGACCACACCGAGGTGGCCCGGTTCGCGAGCGTGCTCACCGCGATCGCCCGCGACCAGGACTTCGCCGACGCGTTCCGCCGCGAGGTGGTCGGCCCCAAGATCGCCCTCTCCCAGCAGATCTGGGAGCGGGCCCGCGAGCGTGGCGAGCTCCGCGACGACGTCGACCTGGCCCTGCTCGAGCCCGCGCTCGCCGGGATCGTCCTGCACCGCATGTTCATCCTCGGGGAACCCCCGACACCCGAGCTGATCACCCGCGTGATCGACCAGATCATCCTGCCGGCCGCCACCCGCGACCCGGCCCCCTCCCACTGAACCCCGACAGAAGGACCTTCTGATGACCGACGTGGCCAGCGCCGCGAGCACCAGCTCCGGCAAGAAGCAGCACCTGGGATGGGCACTCGTGCTCATCTCGGTGGCGCAGCTCATGGTGGTGCTCGACGGCACCATCGTGAACATCGCGCTCCCCTTCATCCAGACCGACCTGGACATCGCGCCGGAGAACCTGACCTGGGTGGTCACCGGCTACGCCCTCGCGTTCGGCAGCCTGCTGCTGCTCGGCGGCCGCCTCGGTGACCTCTACGGCCGCCGCAAGATCTTCATGATCGGCCTGGTCATCTTCGCCGTCGCATCGCTGCTCGGCGGCCTGGCCAACAGCGAGGGCACCCTCCTCGCCGCCCGTGCCCTCCAGGGTCTCGGCGCCGCGCTCGCCTCTCCCGCGGCCCTCGCGCTGATCGCGACCACGTTCCCCGCCGGACCCGCACGCAACCGCGCGTTCGCGGTGTACGCCGCGATGTCCGGCGTCGGCGCTGCGGTCGGCCTGCTCCTCGGTGGCTGGCTGACCGGCCTCAGCCCCGAGATCCTCGGCACCACCGTCGAGGGCTGGCGGCTCACCCTGCTGATCAACACCCCGATCGGCATCGTCGCCGCGCTGCTCGCGCCGCGCTTCCTCAACGAGTCCGAGTCGCACCCCGGCGAGCTCGACCTGCCCGGTGCGGTCACCGGGACCCTCGGCCTGCTGGGCCTCGTCTACGGCATCAGCCGCGCCGGTGAGGACGGCTGGACCGACACCTGGACCCTGGCCAGCCTGGCCGCCGGTGTCGCCCTGCTCGCGACGTTCCTGCTCGTCGAGAGCCGGGTCGAGCACCCGCTGCTGCCGACGCGCGTGTTCGCCAACCGCACCCGCGCAGCCAGCTTCGTGGCGATGTTCTTCGCCCCGGCCGCGATGTTCGCGATGTTCTTCTACCTCAGCCAGTACATCCAGACGGTCATGGGCTACAGCTCGATCGAGGCCGGCGTCGCGTTCCTGCCGTTCTGCATCGGCCTGGTGATCGCCGCCGGGATCTCGTCGAACCTGATCAACCGGATCGACCCGCGGATCCTCGCCGGCGTCGGCACCCTGATGGCGTCGATCGCCCTGGTCGGCTTCTCGCGGATCCCGAGCGACACCACGCTGCCGGTCCAGGACCTCACCGCCAGCTACTGGACCGACCTGTTCCCGTACATCCTGCTGATGGCCTTCGGCATGGGTGCGACGTTCGTCCCGCTCACCCTGACCGCGGTGCACCACCTGCGTGCCGAGGACTCGGGCATCGGCTCGGGCGTGCTGAACACCATGCAGCAGGTCGGCGGTGCGCTGGGTCTCTCGCTGCTGGCGACCATCGCGACCCAGACGATGGACGACCTCACCGCGAGCCTCGAGAAGGCCGTGGCGGCCGCCGGCGTCCCGGTCGACCCTGCGGCGATGACGGTCGCCGGCCACCAGGTCTTCGCGGCCGGTGCCAGCGACGCGTTCCTGTTCGGGGCCGGCCTGATGCTGGTGGCCTCGCTGGTCACCTGGATCTTCCTCAACGTGAAGCACCAGGAGCTCGCGACCGACGGCCCCGAGGGCGCGCCGGTCCACATCGGCTGACCCTCTCCCCCCACGCGAAGGCCACCTCGGCGACGAGGTGGCCTTCGCCGTTCAGGAGAGCGCGTCCTCGATCGCCTTGATGAACGCCGGCAGGTCCTCGGGGCTGCGGCTGGTGATGAGGTTGCGGTCGACGACGACCTCGTCGTCGATCCAGGTGCCGCCGGAGTTGCGGACGTCGTCGGCGAGGGTGTGGAAGCTCGTCAGCTGCCGCCCCCGGGTCAGGCCGGCCGACACCAGCAGCCACGGGCCGTGGCAGATCACCGCGAGCGGCACCCGGCGCTCCATGACGTCGCGCGCGATGTCCTGCGCGCGGGCCTCGACCCGCAGCCGGTCGGCGTTCACGGTGCCCCCGGGGACCACGAGCGCGCTGATCGTGCCCGGGTCGAGGTCGTCGAGCGTGCCGTCCACCTCGACCTTCTGGGTCGGCTCGGTGTCGCCCTGGACCGCCTGCACGGGGTCGCCGCTGACCGAGTAGATCTTGACGGTCGCACCCGCCCGGCTGAGCTGGTCGCGCGGCTCGAGGAGCTCGGGCTCCTCGACGAAGTCGCTCACGATGATGGCCACGGTCTTGCCGGTCAGGTCACTCATGGAGGAGCAGTACCCATGCCGGCTCCCGCGAATCACAGGTTCGCGGCGGCCTTCCGCAGCACCGCGAGCGCGGTCCGCACCCACCCGGGTGAGGCGCCGGCGAGTCCGCACGACGGCGTCAGCACCAGCCGGTCGGTGACCTCGCCGGGGTCGAGGCCGAGCATGTCGAGCCAGCGCAGCACCGACTCCGTCACGTGCGCGTCGGTGAGGCCGGTCTCCGGGTCCGTGCCGGGGACGACGCCGAGCGCGACGGTGTCGCCACCGTCGAGGGCCTCGGCAAGCGCGTCGTGGTCGGCGGCCGACAGCATCGTGAGATCGACCGAGAGCCCGCGCGCGCCGGCCCCGCGGAGCAGGCCGAGCGGCGTGCCCGGCGCGCAGCTGTGCACCCACGGCTCGGCGCCCGCACCGGCGATCGCGCCGAGCACCCAGCCGAGCGACTCGGACGCCTCGGGGCGGTCGACGCTGCGGTGCCGGCCGAAGCCGGACGCGGTCGGCACCTGGGCGTCCAGCACCGCGGCCAGGGCCGGCTCGTCGACCTGCACGACGAGCCGCTCGATCGCGGGCAGCCGGCGACGTACGTCGCGGACGTGGTCGACCAGCCCGTGGGCCAGCGCCTGGGCGAGCTCGCGCCGGGCGCCGTGGTCGGAGAGGACCTTGTCGCCGCGCGGCTTCTCGACGGTCGCGGCCAGCGTCCACGGGCCGCACACCTGGATCTTGAACGTGCCGGCGAGGCCCTGCCCGTGCTCCTCGAGCGCGTCGAGGTCCTGGGCGAGCAGGCTGCGCGCGCGCCGATGGTCGACCCCGGGCGCGTCGGTCAGCCGCCATCCCGCCGGCTGCAGGTCGACGCCGAGATCGGCCACCACGGCGAGGCCGCGGCCGACCATGCCGGCGGTGATGCCGCGGCCCGGGACCTCGGGCAGGTGCGGGAGGTCGGTGAGCTCGCCGAGCACGACCCGCAGGGCCTCGTCGAAGTCCTCGCCCGGGTAGGAGCCGACGCCTGTCGCGACCGTCATGCGGTCGTCGCGATCGTGGCCGAGCCGACGACGCGGGTGCCGTCGTACAGCACCGCGGCCTGCCCCGGCGCGATGCCGTACGCCGGCTCGAGCAGCTCGATGTCGACGGTGTCCCCCACCCGCACCCGCGCCGGGAGCTCCTCGCCGTGGGCGCGCAGCTGGACGGTGCCGGTGAGCTCGCGCGGCACCGTGCCGCACCAGCGCGGCTTGATGCCGCTGAGCCGGTGCACGGCCAGCCGCTCGCGGGGGCCCACGGTGACGGTGCCGGAGACCGGCTCGATGTCCAGCACGAACCGCGGCTTGCCGTCGGCCGCCGGGTGCCCGAGCCGGAGGCCGCGACGCTGCCCGATCGTGAACGCGTAGGTGCCCTGGTGCGACCCGACGACCGCGCCGGACTCGTCGACGATGTCGCCGCCCTGGTTGGGCGCGCGGTCCCCGAGCTTCTCGCGCAGCCAGCCCGCGTTGTCGCCGTCGGCGACGAAGCAGATGTCGTGGCTGTCCGGCTTGTCCGCGACCAGCAGACCACGCTCGGCGGCCTCCCGGCGCACGTCGGCCTTGGTCGAGTCGCCGAGCGGGAACAGCGAGTGCCGCAGCTGCTCCTGGTCGAGCACACCCAGCACGTAGGACTGGTCCTTGCCGTGGTCCACGGCCCGGTGCATCTCGATCAGCCCGTCCGCGCCGGTCCGCAGCTGGGCGTAGTGACCGGTCGCCACCGCGTCGAACCCGAGGCCCAGCGCGCGGTCGAGCACGGCCGCGAACTTGATCTTCTCGTTGCAGCGCAGGCACGGGTTCGGCGTGCGGCCGGCGGCGTACTCGTCCATGAAGTCCTCGACCACGTCCTCGTGGAACCGCTCGCTCAGGTCCCAGACGTAGAACGGGATGCCGATGACGTCGGCGGCGCGGCGCGCGTCGTTGCTGTCCTCGATCGTGCAGCAGCCGCGGGCACCGGAGCGGTACGACGCCGGGTTGCGCGACAGCGCCAGGTGGATGCCGGTGACGTCGTGGCCGGCCTCGACCGCGCGGGCCGCGGCGACGGCGGAGTCGACGCCGCCGGACATGGCAGCGACGACCCTCACAGCTTGGCCGCCCTCGCTCGCTCGACGACGGGACCGATCGCCTCGACGACCGCGTCGACGTCGGCCTGCGTGGTGGTGTGGCCGAGCGAGAACCGCAGCGAGTGGCGGGCCTGGTCCTCGTCGCAGCCCATCGCCAGCAGCACGTGCGAGGGCTGCGGCACGCCGGCCGAGCACGCGGACCCGGTCGAGCACTCGATCCCGCGGGCGTCCAGCAGCATCAGCAGCGAGTCGCCCTCGCAGCCGGGGAAGCCCAGGTGCGCGTTCCCCGGCAGCCGGCGGACCGGGTCGCCGTGGAGGTGCGCCTCCGGCACCACCTCGATCACGCGCTTCACCAGGTCGTCGCGCAGCGCGCCGATCCGCGCCGCCGACTCCGCCTGGTGCTTCACGGCGAGCTCGACCGCGGCCGCGAACCCGGCGATCGCGGGGGTGTCGAGGGTGCCGCTGCGGATGTCGCGCTCCTGGCCGCCGCCGTGCACGAGCGGGCTCACCGCGATCTCGCGGCGCACGACCAGCGCGCCCACGCCGTACGGACCGCCGAGCTTGTGGCCGGTCAGCGTCAGCGCGTCCACGCCGGACGCGGCGAAGTCGACCGGCACGTGCCCCACGGCCTGGACCGCGTCGGTGTGGACCGGGATGCCGTGCTCGGCGGCGATCGCCACGACCTCCTCGATCGGCTGCAGGGTGCCGACCTCGTTGTTGGCCCACATCACCGAGATCAGCGAGACCGGCCGCTCGGCCACCAGGGTCCGCAGCTGGTCGAGGTCGATGCGGCAGCTCGGGTCGACCGCGAGCAGCCGGACCTCGGCCTCGTCGCTGTCCTGCAGCCAGTGCACGGGGTCGAGCACCGCGTGGTGCTCGACGGCGGACGTGATCAACCGGGCGCCGGGGCCGAGCTCGCCGGCGCGGGCCCAGTGGATGCCCTTGACGGCCAGGTTGTCGGCCTCCGTGCCGCCCGAGGTGAAGACCACCTCGCCGGGGCGACAGTTCAGCGCCTGGGCGATCTGCTCGCGCGACTCCTCGACGACCCGGCGGGCGTGCCGGCCGGAGGCGTGCAGCGAGCTGGGGTTGCCCACGTCGAGCAGGTGTGCCGTCATCGCCTCCACCGCCGCGGGGACCATCGGGGTGGTCGCGGCGTGGTCGAGGTAGACGGTCGGGCTGGTCATCGCACCGACCAGCGTACGGCGTGGACCGGTCCGGGCATGCGAACGGCCCGGTGCCGGAGCACCGGGCCGTCGACGCGTGCTGCTACCGGGTGACCTTGATGGTCCCCAGCTTGGACGGGGCGCCGTCGGCCAGCGCGCACCCGAACGGGGAGCTGGGCACCGGGTTGCCGTTCTGGTCGTTGGCGTTGAACGTGAACGCCTGGGGCGCCTTCACGACGTACGAGCCCGGCTTCTTGAGCTTGAAGCCCTTCGCGGTCCCCCGCGCCTTGAGCGTCATCGAGCCGCTCTCCGGCACGTCGGTCCGCGGGATCTTCACGTTCGCGAGCGGGACCTTGGTCGCGCCGACCGTGTACTTGATGTCGCTGGCCGAGCCGGAGAGGGCCGTGATGCCGAGGACGTCGCGCATCGGGGTCACCAGGGACTCCGGGACCACGACGACCATGTTGACCGGACGGTCCTTGACCTTGGTGCCCTTCTTGACCTTGGTGGGCAGGTCCAGCTTGATGGTCACGTCCATGGCCTGGTCACCGAGGACGGTGGCGCAGGTGTAGCTGGTCTTCACCGACACCGGCTTCGCCTGAGCCGGTGCTCCGGCGACGAGAACGGTGCTGGTGGCCATGGCGGCGGTTGCCGCGATGGCGGCGATGGTGCGTGCGGGCATGCGTGTCACTCCTCCCGAGATGCCGCGACCCCTCCCGGGCTACGGCTGTGCACTGAACATAACCACACACCACCGTCGGTAAACCACCCCTCACTTGCGGGCGACCTCGGCCACGACCGCCCGGTGGTCGCTGTCCGGGAGCTCGACCGTGTGCATCCCGAGCGCGGCGACCTCCGGCCCGACCAGGACGTGGTCGATCTGCACCAGCGCGGGCAGCCCGACCCCGAGCACGTCGACGGTGCCGCTCGCGGGCCAGGTCGGCTGCCACCCCTGGTTGGCCAGCTCCCCGGCGTCGCGGTAGCCGACGTCGCCCAGCGCGCGCATCGGGGCATGGTCGAGGGTCGCGTTGAAGTCGCCGACGACGAGGTCGGGCTCGTGCTCGCCGACCGCCTGCTCGACCAGGGCGAGCTCCTCTCGCCAGAGCTCGGGCTCGGTCGGCGCCCAGGGGTGGACGGCCATCACGGTCAGGTCGCCCATCTCCACCACCCAGCCGTCGTGGGTGGTCGCGAGCGGCTCGGCGCCGGTCAGCTCGGTGCGCGCGAACACCATGGTGCCGTCGCCGAAGGTCCCCGGCTCCCCCACGCGGTACGGCAGCAGCTCGGCCAGCCCCGCGCGCTCCATGTCCGCGAGGTCGGCCGCCGTGATCTCCTGCACCGCCAGCAGGTCGACGTCCTCCTCGGTGGCCCGGCGCACCAGGTCGATGCCGTCGGCCCCGCCCGAGGAGATGTTCGCGGACATCACCACGACCCGCTCGGCTCCGGGGGCGGGCGGTGGGTTCGCCCCGGTCAGCTGCGGTGCATACCACCACGCGTGCACGGCGAGTCCCAGCCCGGCCACCGCCGCGACCGCGGCGGCCCACGACCGGACCCGGCGCCGCACCAGCAGCCGCGCGACGAGCAGCAGCGCGGCCGCGCCGTACAGGACGAGACCGAAGGGCGTGAACGCCTCGAGCT
Organism: Nocardioides caricicola; assembly: GCF_039541135.1. Taxonomy (NCBI): domain Bacteria; kingdom Bacillati; phylum Actinomycetota; class Actinomycetes; order Propionibacteriales; family Nocardioidaceae; genus Nocardioides; species Nocardioides caricicola. The sequence continues at coordinate 31,151 of NZ_BAABFQ010000007.1, forward strand.
GGATCCAGAACCCGCGATCGGGCTCAACGGCGCGGGCGAACGTCAGCGCTGCGGCCGGGACCAGCAGGAGCGCGACGATCCCCCAGAAGACCAGCACCCGTGCCCGCACCCGGCCCAACCTAGCGGCGCGACCTACCGCTGGGCGTGCAGCACGCGAGCACCCTCCCGCACCGCCGCGTCGTTGCGGCGCCCCGCGCGCGAGCCGGCCAGCTTGGCGCGGATGTGCTCGTCCACGGTGACGGGGTCGTAGAGCGGCGGGTGCGCCGCGTCCACGCAGCCCTCGAGCGGCGCGACCACCGCGCCCGGGTTCCCGTCGTGGAAGTACGCCGCGGAGCGGCGCCGCTCGATGGTGCCGTCGACGACCGGCGGCTTCACCCGGTGCATCGTGGACAGCCAGCGCTCGTTGGTGAGCCGGGCGGTGAGGTCGCCGAGGTTGACCAGCAGCGCGCCCGGGTCGGGCACGACGTCGTGCCAGTCGCCGTCCCGGTCGAGCACCTGCAGGCCCCGGATCGGGTCGGCCCACAGGATCGTCACGATGCCGAAGTCGGTGTGCTCGCTCATGCCGACCAGGTCGCCGTCCAGCTCGACGGTGGTGCCCGGCTCCAGCGCGTAGTTGTTCATCCGGAGCACCTCGATCGACGGCGCGGTCAGCCCCGGGAAGAAGCTCGCGGGCAGGCCGAGCGCGTCGCCGAAGATCCGGGTCATGGTCCGGGCGACCCGGCCGGCCTCGGCGAAGTACGCCGCCACCTGCTCCTCGAAGCCCACCACGTCGGGCCAGATGTTCTCGGCGAAGTGCTCGGGCGGGAGCTCCTGGCCGGCGTACTCGCTGGCAGCCCGGCCGACGTTGAAGGCCTCGAAGAAGTCGTTCATCCGGCTCGCGGGCTCGACGCCGAGGCTGAGGCTCAGCGACTCGGTCCGCGGCGGCGTGTACCCGCGGTTCTCGCACGCGGGGCGCACGTAGCCGCGCTTGACGTCCGCGTCGAGCGCGAAGAACGCGTCCATCGCGGCACCGAGCCCTTCGATCACGTCGGCCGGGACCCCGTGCCCGACCAGCTGCATGAAGCCCACCTCGCGGCAGGCCGCGTCGACCTCGCGGGCGACCACGGCCCGTTCCTCGGCGGTGCCGTCGTCGACGTACGCCGCGATGTCCACGGCAGGGACTCGGAACATGGCACTCAGGGTAGCCACGGTGGCCGGGCTACGTCCTCGGGCCGTCCTCGGCCGGCTACAGCAGGACCATGTCGTCGCGGTGGACGACCTCGCGCTCGTTGGAGCGGCCGAGCAGGTCCGGCAGCTCGTCGGCGTCGAAGTTCACCAGGCCGCGGGCGACGGGCGTGCCGTCCGGCGCGACCAGGTCGACGGGGTCGCCGGCGACGAACGTGCCGGTGACACCGGTGACGCCGGCGGCGAGCAGCGACGCACGCCGCTCCACGACCGCGCGGACGGCCCCGGCGTCGAGCACCACCGCACCCTTGGGCTCGGTGGCGTGCGCCAGCCAGAGCAGCCGGGTGGGCCGGCGCCGCCCGGTCGCGTGGAACAGCGTGCCGACCGGCTCGCCGGCCAGGGCCGACCCGGCCAGGTCGGCCGAGGTGAGCACCACCGGGATGCCCGCGCCGGTCGCGATCCGCGCGGCGTCGACCTTGGTCTGCATCCCACCGGTGCCGACACCCGCGGCACCCGCCTTGCCGATCCGCACGTCGGCGAGGTCGTCGACCGACTCGACGTCGCGCAGCATGGTGCTGGCGGGGTCGCTCGGGTCGGCGTCGTACAGCCCGTCGACGTCGGACAGCAGCACCAGGAGGTCCGCGTGCACGAGGTGCGCGACCAGCGCGGCCAGCCGGTCGTTGTCACCGAAGCGGATCTCGCTGGTCGCGACCGTGTCGTTCTCGTTGACGATCGGCAGCACGCCGAGCTCGAGCAGCTTGGCGAACGTCTGGTAGGCGTTGCGGTACGTCGAGCGCCGGGTGACGTCGTCGACGGTGAGCAGCACCTGACCGGCGATCACGCCGTGCCGGGCCAGCTCCTCGGTGTAGCGGTGCACGAGCAGTCCCTGGCCGACCGAGGCGGCTGCCTGCTGCGCGGCCAGCGCCTTCGGGCGCTTCCTCAGCCCGAGCGGCGCGAGCCCCGCGGCGATGGCGCCCGAGGAGACCAGCACGACCTCGGCGCCGTCCGCGCGCAGCTTGGCCAGGGTGTCGACCAGGTCGCGCACCCGGGCCGGGTCGATCCCGCCCGCGGCGGTGGTCAGGGACGAGGACCCGACCTTGACGACGACCCGCTTCGCGGCGGTCACCTCGGGGCGCGTGGTGCTCATGTTCCGGGGTCTTGTTCTTCCCAGTCGGGATCTTCGGCCGTGCCGATCTTGTACGACATCGGGCCGTAGGTCTCCGGCTTGTCCAGCTTGCGGGCGACGTCGGCGCGGGTCTCGCCCTCGGCACGGTCGTCCATCGCCTCGTCGATCGCGCGGCGGCGGCGCGCGGCCGGGCGGGAGTCGTCGAAGCGCTGGTCCTCGCCGCGGCGGCTGAGGATCTCCGCACCGGCGTCGATCCCGGGTTTGAAGTCGAACACCACGGCGTTGTCGGGGTGGCCGATGAGCACCGCGTCGCCCTCCTCGGCGCCCATCTTCACCAGGCGGTCCTCGACGCCGAGCCGGTTGAGCCGGTCGGCGAGGAAGCCGACCGCCTCGTCGTTGCTGAAGTCGGTCTGCCGGATCCAGCGCTCGGGCTTCTCCCCGCGCACCTGCCAGCCGTCCGCGGTCTGGGTGACGGTGAACTCGTCCTTGCCGTCGGCCGACGGCGGCCGGAGCACGATCCGGGTCGCCTCGACAACCGGCTTGGCGGCCCGGGCCGCCTCGACGATCCGGGCCATCGCGAACGTCAGCTCGCGCATCCCCTCGCCGGAGGCCGCGGACACCTCGAACACGTCCAGGCCGCGCTCGCGCAGCTCGTCGACGACGAAGCCGGCGATGTCGCGCCCGTCCGGTACGTCGACCTTGTTGAGGGCCACCAGGCGCGGGCGGTCCTCGAGCCCGCCGTACCGGCTGAGCTCGTTCTCGATGACGTCGAGGTCGTCGACCGGGTTGCGGCCGGGCTCGATGCTGGCGGTGTCGATGACGTGGACCAGGGCCGCGCAGCGCTCGATGTGGCGCAGGAAGTCGTGGCCGAGCCCGCGTCCGTCGCTGGCGCCCTCGATCAGGCCGGGGACGTCGGCGACGGTGAACGTCGTGTCGCCGGCGGTCACCACGCCGAGGTTCGGGACCAACGTCGTGAAGGGGTAGTCGGCGATCTTGGGCCGGGCCCGCGAGATCGCGGCGATCAGGCTGGACTTGCCCGCGCTCGGGAAGCCGACCAGGCCGATGTCGGCCACGACCTTCATCTCGAGCACGATCTCGAGCTCGTCGCCGGGCTCGCCGAGCAGCGCGAAGCCGGGGGCCTTGCGCTTGGCCGAGGCGAGCGCCGCGTTCCCGAGCCCGCCGCGGCCACCCTGGGCGACCACGAGCTCGGTGCCGGGACCGACCAGGTCGGCGAGCACGTTGCCCTGCGGGTCGCTCACCAGCGTGCCGTCGGGGACGGGGAGGACCAGGTCGGCGCCGTGGCCGCCGTTCTTGTGGTCGCCCGCGCCGTGCCCGCCGTTCTCGGCGCTGCGCTTGGGGCTGTGGTGGTAGGCCAGCAGCGTGGTGACGTCCGGGTCGACCCGGAGGATCACCGAGCCACCCGGGCCGCCGTTGCCGCCGTCGGGGCCGCCGAGCGGCTTGAACTTCTCACGATGGACGGAGGCGACGCCGTGCCCGCCGCGGCCGGCGCGGACGTGCAGCGACACCCGGTCGACGAAGGTGGGGACGGCCATGATGCCTACTCTCTCTGGCAAACGGTGGAGCGCAAGGTGCACCTGCGGTGCAAATGGCGAAGAGCGCCCCGGAAACGGGACGCTCTTCGAGGTGAAGCGTGGGTGCGAGCGTCAGCTCACTCGCCCGGGACGATGTTCACGACGCGGCGGCCGCGACGCGTGCCGAACTCGACGGCACCGCCGACGAGCGCGAACAGGGTGTCGTCGCCACCGCGACCGACGCCGGCGCCCGGGTGGAAGTGGGTGCCACGCTGGCGGACGATGATCTCGCCGGCGTTGACGACCTGGCCGCCGTACCGCTTGACGCCGAGGCGCTGGGAGTTGGAGTCGCGGCCGTTCTTGGTGGACGCCGCGCCCTTCTTGTGTGCCATCTCTTCAGTCCTTCGAGGGAGTCGTTGTCGTGATCGGTTCGATCACGCGTTGATCGCGGTGACCTTGACCTGGGTGTACTTCTGACGGTGACCCTGGCGCTTCTTGTAGCCGGTCTTGTTCTTGTACTTCTGGATGACGATCTTCGGACCCTTGGTGGCGCCGAGGACCTCGACGGTCACGGAGGCCTTGTCGAGCGTCTTCGCGTCCGACGTGACCTTCTCACCGTCGACGACGAGGACCACCGGGAGCTGCACCGAGTCGCCGGTCGCCGTGGTGACCTTGTCGATCTCGATGACGTCGCCCACGGCAACCTTCTGCTGCTTGGCGCCTGCGCGCACGATCGCGTACACCGCGGTCTCCTTCGTCGGTACTGATGTTGTGTCTTGGTCTGGGGCGCAGCCGATTCGGGCGCCGCGCAGAAGAGGCACGCCTGGGCGCACCGAGGGTCAATACTACGGACCCGGCCGCCCGAGGGCAAAACCGCGAGCTCAGCGCTTGCGGGACCCCTTCTTCTTGATCGGGACGTGCTCGACCGGGTGCGCGTCGCCGTCCACGACACCATCCACTGCTGCGTCCACTGCTGCGTCCACTGCTGCGTCGTCCACCGCGATCTCCGCCGGCGGTCCGGCCGGGCGGGTCGCGCTGCGCCCGCGCGTGCGGGTGACGACCTTGGGCGGTTCCGGCGCAGCCGGTTCCGGGGTGGGCTCCGGGGTGGGCTCCGGGGTGGGCTCCGGGGTGGGCTCGGCCACGACGACCGGCTCGGGCTCGGGCGCCGCCGCCGGGCGGTTGGCGCTGCGGCGGCTGCGGGTGCGGGTCACGACCTGCGGGGCGGTGGCGGGCACCTGCTCCTCGGTCGGCGTCTCAGGCTCGGCAACAGACTCGGCAACCGGCTCGACCTCGGGAGCGGCCTCGCCGGCCGCGTCCTCGTGGCGGGCCATCGCGGCGACGTCCTTGGGCGAGGGCGCCTTGTCCTTGGAGGCGTCCTTCGGGCCGTCCTTCTGGCCGTCCCGGCCGCCGTTGTTGCCGCCGTTGTTGTTGCCGTTGTTGCCGCCGTTGTCCGGCTGGTCCTGGCCGCGGCCCCGGCCCCGGCTGCGGCGACCGCCGCGACCGCGGTCGTCCTCGGACTTCTTGGACTCGACCGGCGCGTCGTGGATCACCACGCCGCGGCCCTGGCAGTGCTCGCAGTTCTCGCTGAACGACTCGACCAGGCCGGTGCCGATCCGCTTGCGGGTCATCTGGACCAGGCCGAGCGAGGTGACCTCGGCGACCTGGTGCCGGGTGCGGTCGCGACCCAGGCACTCGACCAGCCGGCGCAGGACCAGGTCCCGGTTCGACTCGAGCACCATGTCGATGAAGTCGATGACGATGATGCCGCCGATGTCGCGCAGCCGGAGCTGGCGCACCATCTCCTCGGCCGCCTCGAGGTTGTTCTTGGTGACGGTCTCCTCCAGGTTGCCCCCGGAGCCGGTGAACTTGCCGGTGTTCACGTCGACGACGGTCATCGCCTCGGTGCGGTCGATGATCAGCGACCCACCCGAGGGCAGCCAGACCTTGCGGTCCAGGCCCTTGGCGATCTGCTCCTCGATCCGGTACTCGGCGAACACGTCGGCCTTGCCGCCGCTGCCGTCCGGGCCGGGCTCGTAGCGCTCGAGGCGGTCGGCGAGGTCCGGTGCGACGTGCTGGACGTAGCTCTGGACGGTCTCCCAGGCGTCGTCGCCCTGGATGACGAGCTTGGAGAAGTCCTCGGTGAACAGGTCGCGGACGACCTTCAGGGTCAGGTCCGGCTCGCCGTACAGCAGCTGCGGCGCGTTGCCCTTCGCCTTGCTCTCGATGTCCTCCCAGCGCGCCTTGAGCCGCTCGACGTCGCGGGTCAGCTCGTCCTCGCTGGCGCCCTCGGCCGCGGTGCGGACGATCACGCCCGCGGTGTCCGGGACGATCTCCTTGAGCAGGGCCTTGAGGCGGCTGCGCTCGGTGTCGGGCAGCTTGCGGGAGATGCCGCTGGTGGTGCCGTCGGGCACGTAGACCAGGAACCGGCCGGCCAGGCTGACCTGGCTGGTGAGCCGGGCGCCCTTGTGCCCGATCGGGTCCTTGGTGACCTGCACGAGCACGGTCTGCCCGGAGGACAGCACGGACTCGATCTTGCGGGGCTGGCCGTCCTTGTGGCCGAGCTGGGACCAGTTGACCTCGCCGGCGTACAGCACCGCGTTGCGACCCTTGCCGATGTCGATGAACGCCGCCTCCATCGAGGGCAGCACGTTCTGCACCCGGCCGAGGTAGACGTTGCCGATCAGCGAGGTCTGCGACTCGCGGGCGACGTAGTGCTCGACGAGGACACGGTCCTCGAGCACGCCGATCTGGGTGAGGTCCTCGCGCTGGCGGATCACCATCACGCGGTCGACCGACTCGCGACGGGCGAGGAACTCGGCCTCGCTCACGATCGGCGCGCGGCGGCGGCCGGCCTCGCGGCCCTCGCGGCGGCGCTGCTTCTTGGCCTCGAGGCGGGTCGAGCCGGAGACGGCGGTGATCTCGTCCTCGGCGGAGCGGCGGCTGCGGACCCGGGTGACGGTGTTCTGCGGGTCGTCGGACCCCTCGCCGCCACCGTCCTCGCCGGAGCGGCGACGGCGCCGGCGGCGGCGCGACGAGGTCTCGCCGCTCTCCCCCTCGGCGGCCGCCTCGGCCTCGCTCTCGTCGTCGGTGGACTCCTCGGAGTCGCCCTCGGCGCTCTCGCCCTCGGCGTGGTCGCCCGGCTTGCGCCGGCGGCGGCCACCACGGCGACGGCGGCGGCGGGCCGGGCCGTCGCCGCTGCCCTCACCCTGCTCGTCGTCGGCCTGCTCGTCCTCGGTCTCCTCGGCGGGAGTCTCCGCGGCGGTGTCGTCCTCGGCCGGCTTGGCGGCGGCCTTCTTGGCAGTGGTCTTCTTCGCGGCGGCCTTCTTGGCGGCCGTCTTCTTCGCCGGCTTCGCCTCGGCCGGGGACTCCTCAGCCGGGGACTCCTCGGCCGGGGTCTCCTCGGCCGGAGCGTCCTCAGCCTCCGGCTTCGGCGCGGCGGCCTTGCGGGTGCGGCGGGTGACGGTCGGGGTCGGCGGTGCCTGGAACAGCACCGCGGTCGCCGACGGCGCCTCGTCGGCGGTCTCCACCTCGACGGGAGGAGCCGCCTCGGCGGTCTTCTTCGCCGCGGCCTTCTTCGCCGGGGCCTTCTTGGCGGCGGCCTTCTTGGCCGGCGCCTTCTTCGCCGCCTTCTTGGCCGGCGGCTCGGTGCCCTCCAGCGTCGGCTGGTCGGGCTCCTCCGCGGTCTTCTTGGCGGTGGTCTTCTTGGCCGTCGCCTTCTTGGCGGTGGTCTTCTTGGCGGCGGACTTCTTCGCCGGCTTCTCTGCGGGCGCCTCGGTGGGGGCCTGCTCGGGAGCGGCGGTCTCGCCGACCTGGATCTCGTCGGGCATGTGGTGCACTCCTTGACCCGGAGCGCCTCGCGCTCGGGTGGTCCGACGCCCTCGGCCCGCGAACTCAGAGCCGGTGACGCAAAGCCTTCGTGTGGCGGCGACACCCTCCGCGGTGCGTCACTGGCGTCAACCCGGCCCGCCTGCCGCGGTCGCTAGGCCTGGTGGGCCGCGTCGCGGTCTGGCGGACGTTCGTGCCTTCAGCGTGCCGGGCCTCGGTGGACCGGCGAGAACGTCGTCGGGTCGTTCCGGACCGGGTGTCCGGGGCGACCATGGCGAGTATCGCACACGGATGGTCCGGCGGCGTCAACCGCGCGGACGAAGCGGGTCGCCGACCGTGGCGTTCTCGGCGTCGAGCGGCCCCTGGGCGAGCCGCGTCAGGAGCGGCGCCCCTGCGATCTCGAGCCCGGCGACGCTCGTCAGGCCGGACAGCACGTCGTCGAACCGGACGGCCGGTACGGCGTGTCGCAGCACGAGGTCGAGGCGGGCGCCGCCGCCGTCGCGGGGCGTGGCGCTCAGCGAGACGACCGCGGCGCGGCAGTCGAACTCCCGCAGCCCCTTCTTGGTCATCCGCTCGACCAGGACCGCGTCGGTCTCCAGGAACGTCGCCACCGCCGCCTGCGTCGCCGCGGGGTCGGCGTCGACGTCGGCGAGCCAGTGGCTGGCCTCGAGCAGGTCGGACAGCGACCCGCCCGGGGACTCCACGACCTCGACGATGTCCAGCCCGTCCGGGAGCGCCTCCTCGAGCTGCGCGCGCACCGCGCCGGGGTCGACGACCTCCGCCAGCCCGATCTCGAGGTACTCCGCCTCGCTCGCGGACCCGGTCGGCGCGGCGCCGGCGTACGAGATCCGCGGGTGCGGGTGGAAACCGGACGAGTAGGCCATCGGCACGCGAGCCCGGAAGACCGCCCGCTCGAACGCCCGGCTGAAGTCCCGGTGGCTGGTGAAGCGGAGCCGGCCACGCTTGGCGTAGCGGATCCGCAGCCGCTGGACGGGAGGGGCTTGCTGCTCGGGCTGGTCACGCACCGGTCAAGGTTACGGGGCGAGCGCCTGCTTCATCGCAATCGACGGGTAGACCGTGCTCACCCGGTGGCCGTCGAGCCACGCGGTCAGCCGGGCGGCGTCGGCCTCCAGCGCGGCGCGGGCGTCGGCGCCGACGTCCTCGAGGAGGTTCAGCACCACGATGCCGTCGGGGTCCTGCACCCAGCAGCCGACGATCCGGCCGTCCCACCACGCGGTGGTGCCGGCGTTGCCGTTGGTGTCGAACAGCATCGGGCCGTGCTCGCCGAGGTAGAAGCCGCGCTCCTTCCAGCCCATCACGGTCGGGTCGAGCACCGGGAGCAGCGCCGACGACGGCTCGACCTCGGGCTCGGGCTCGACGTCGTCGGGAAGCACCCAGCCGGTCCCTCCCCCGGCGAGCTCCACCTCGACGGCACCGACGTCGGCCAGCGCGGCGCGTACGGCGGTCTTGGTCGAGCCCAGCCACCAGACCACGTCGGCCTCGGTGCCCGGCCCGAAGGTCCGCAGCCAGCGGCGCACCAGCTCGGCGTACCCCTCCCGCTCCCCGGCGGGCTCCGGGACCTCGCCGAGCCAGGTCTCCGTGGCGGTCCACTGCGGGCGGGCGGTGCGCCAGTGGCCGGCGTTGCGGGCCCGCACGATCTGGCCCTCGACGCCGAGCTGGGTCAGCACGCGGGGCGCGAGCGAGACGGTGGTGGCGTACTTGCCCTTGCCCACGTCGAGCCGGCCGGCGAGCTCGGGGATCTCCTCGCGCAGCTGCTGGGCCGAGAGCTCGGCGCCGTCGGCGAGCCGGGCCAGCGTGGCCTTCTCGGCGGCGGCCAGCCAGGCCGCGCCGTCGGCCGTGAACCCGGCTTGCTCGATCTCCTTGGCGAAGCGGGCGCGCAGCGCGGTCGCGACGCGCGCGGAGCTGCTCCCCCACGCGGCGGCCAGCAGGTCGCGCGGGAACACGAACAGGGTGCGGCGCATCGCGAGCTGCTTGACCAGGCTGCGGTCGTCGTAGAGCGCGCGGTCGACGTCGGCGACGGTGAGCCCGTCCACCCGCGCCCACAGCGAGAGGTAGACGCTGGGCGCCTCCGTCGCGTGCAGCACGGTCATCGCGCGGGTCGCGGCCACCGGGTCGGGCGCGCGGTGCTGCGGAGCGAGGGCGTGTCGGCGGGCGAGCCGCTGTCGTCTCTCGACATCACTGACCCGGCGCATGGATCACATCCTGCCGGAGACCACCGACGACCCGGCTGGGACGATGGGGCGAGTGAGCACCTCTGCACGCCGCGCGACGGCCCTGGTCCTGGTCGGCCTCGTGGTGCTGTCCCTCAACCTCCGGCCGGCCGCGGTCAGCATCGGGCCCGTGCTCGCCGAGGTCCGTGAGGCGTTCGGCATGGCCCCGGCGACGGCGGGACTGCTGACGTCGCTGCCCGTGCTCGGCTTCGCGGCGTTCGGCGCCGCGGCGCCGGCGGCCGCCGCCCGGTTCGGCATCCACCGGGTCACGCTGGTGGCGCTGCTGGCCGCCACCGTCGGGCTGTTCGGGCGCGCCGTGACCGGCAGCGAGACGCTGTTCCTCCTGCTGTCCCTGGTCGCGCTCGCCGGGATGGCGATGGCCAACGTGCTCCTCCCCTCGCTGGTGAAGCTGCACTTCCCGGACCGGATCGGTCTGGTGACCGCGATCTACACGACCGCGCTCTCGACGGGCCTCACCGGTGCGCTCGTGCTGACGGTCCCCGTGGCGGACTGGCTGGGCGGCTGGCGCTGGGGCCTCGGCGCGTGGGCGGTGATGGCGGTGATCGCCGCCCTCCCGTGGACCGCGCTGGCCCGCCACGACCGCACCCTCGTGCGCACGCCCGCGACGGTGCGGTACCGCGACGTCGCCCGCACCCGGCTCGGGCAGGCCATGGCGCTGTTCTTCGGCCTGCAGTCGCTGCAGGCGTACGCGATCTTCGGTTGGTTCGCCCAGCTCTGGCGCGACAGCGGCTACTCCGCGACGGAGGCGGGTGTCCTGGCCGGCCTCGTCGCCGGCACCAGCATCCCGCTCTCGCTGTGGCTCCCCAACGTCCTGGCCCGGACGCCGGACTCGCGACGGGTGCTGTTCCCGGTGATCGCGGCCTACCCGGTGGGGTACGTCGGGCTGATGGTCGCGCCGTACTCCCTGGCACCGCTGTGGGCGGTGGTCGTCGGGGTCGCGACGGTCACGTTCCCGCTGATCCTCACGCTCGTCGGGCTGCGCGCCCACACCGCCGAGGGCACCGCCGCGCTGTCGGCGTTCACCCAGTCGACCGGCTACCTGATCGCCGCGGCGGGCCCCTTCGCGGTCGGTCTCCTCCATGGGTGGACCGACGGCTGGACGGCGCCGCTGTGGCTGCTGCTCGGCCTCGCGCTGCCGCTGTTCTGGCTGGCGGCGTACGTCGCCGAGCCGCGGTACGTCGAGGACCAGCTGGCGCCGGTCACGGCGCCTGGACCGCGTCCCACACGTACGTCACCGTGAACGACGAGAGCTGGTAGGCGTTGTCGGCAGCGGCCGTCCCCTGCGGGAAGGTCGCCACGAACTCGTAGCCGCGCTCCTCGTCGGGCGCCCAGGTGCCGAGGTCGGCGTCGAGGGCGGCGACGGGCCCGACGTAGACCTCCTCGCCGCTGCCCACCTCGACGACCCGGAGCGTCATCCGCTCGGACAGCAGTCCGCCTCCGGGACCTGGGTCGTCCTCGACGTCCGCGGCGACCAGCCGGAAGCTGCCCGTGGCGTCTCCCTCGTTGCGCACGGTCACCGCGCCGTCGACGTGGTCACCGGGCACCAGGTCCTGCGCGCTCATGAACGCGGCGTTGTCCGCGCTGTTGACCTGGGTCATGCTCCCGCTCGTCACCACGTTCCTCAGGCTCGCCGAGTCCGCGCTGAACAGGCCGAGGGTGTAGCTCGCGCCCACCGCGGCAGCGACCACCAGCAGCACCAGGGCCGACGCCCAGGCCATCATGTTCCTCCGCAGCCAGCGCAGCCGGTCGGCAGCGGTCGGTTGCTCGCGCACGTCGGTCACGGCGGCGTCCCCCAGACCAGCTGTCCGTCGAGGTAGGCGGTGATCCTCGGGTTCGGCTCGAACGTGGTGTTGGTCCCCCAGCTGTAGTCGTTGGTCTCGTCGAAGTTGGAGTAGTTGGCCTTGTGGACGCGGATCTGGATCCCACCCGTGCTGCCCTCGGCCGGCATGGTCCCGCCGGTGAACTTCACCTCGAGGTAGGTGTCGGCCTTCGGCCTCGCCGGCGACACCGGCACGAAGCCGAGCGAGACCTTGTCGCAGCCGACCTGGGCGTAGTCGCAGAAGCCCAGCAGCTGCTGGTCGACGGTGTCCTTGGTGAACCAGTACCTGAGGGTGACCCGGCGCAGGTCGATGTCGACGTTCCCGACGTCGACGAGCTTGATGGTGGGCACCAGCGCGTTGTCCGTCGGGACGACCGCGCGGTTCTCGTACTGCACCTCGACGTCCTCGGTCACGGCCGCCGCAGGCGGTTCCGTGCCCCAGACCAGCTGGCCGCCGACGTACACGGTGACCCGCGCGCTGTCGGCGTACGACGACCGGTTCACGAAGCTCCAGTCGTCGGTCTGCGTCATGGGGACGCCGCCCTGGTCGATGGCGGCGAGCTCCTCCAGGGTCGCGGAGCCGCCCGCCGCCAGCGTGCCGCCGTTGAACGACACCTGGAGGTAGTGGTCGGCGTTCTCGCGGGCCGCGCCGAGCTCGGTGACGGAGAGGGAGACCTGGCCGCAGCCGAAGGTGGCGTAGTAGCAGGCCGGCGCGATCTGCTGGGCGCCGTCCGCGGTGAACCAGTAGCGCATCGTCACGGTGCCGAGGCCTGTCGACGACGTCCCTCGGTTCACCAGCTTCAGGCCGAAGCGGAACCCACTGGTGGTCACGCCCCCGTCGTTCGACCTCGACTGCGCCACGAGCGTGGCGGGGGGTGCCGGGGTGGCGGCGCTGAAGGTCTGGGGGTTCGACTCGCGCGCCGTGAACGCGGCGATCGCGGCCCCGGTCCCGAATCCGGTGACCACCGCCGCGATCACGGTCACGACGACCAGCATCCGCCTCATGGCACGGCCTCCTGCTCGCTCTCGCGCTCCTCGCGGACGGCGTCGCCGGAGAGCCGCCAGAGCGTGACGACGATGTAGACGATGAGGGCGACAGCGGGGATGCCGATCACCAGCAGCTGGACCCAGCCCACCTGGAGCGCCATGTAGACGTAGCCGACGTACGGGATGTGATGGGCCACCCGCCCCTGGTCCGGGCCGTCGAGCACCATCAGCCAGGGGTCCATCGCGTCGTTGTTGTCGCCCTGGGTGCGGAAGATCCGCTCGCCGGCGACGTCCGAGCCCTCGCCGGCGATGCCGATCCGCACGATCCGGTGCGTCACCGGCGCGGAGATGTCGTACTCCGGGGGCGGGACGAACGTGATGATGTCGCCGACCTCGAGGTCGTCGACGGGCACGACCTCGTCGTACACGACCGAGCCCACCGGCAGGGTCGGCTCCATCGAGCCGCTGATGATCACGTAGCGCTCGTAGCCCAGCAGGGTCGGGAGCACCATGATCGTGGCGAGCGCGAGCGCCAGGAGCATGGCCCCCGTCGTCAGGCCCGAGATGATCCGCCGACGCCTGGCGGAGGACGGCGCGCTCACGACACCGACTCGATCTGCCAGTCGAACGTCAGGCTGGTGCTGGTACCGGCCGCCCCTGAGCCGGTCCCGGCGGGCCAGGTGACCGTGATGCGGTAGCTGCGCCGGTCACCGGTGGCGAGCGTGCCCAGCGGGACCTGGGCGAGTCCGGCGAGCGGGCCGTCGTACGCCGGCTGCGCCAGCGCGGGGTCGGTCTGCTGTACGACGACGGTGAGCGCCTTCGCGAGCGGGGACTGCCCGTCGACGCCGCGCGCGTCGAGGGTCAGCCGGCCGCGATGACCCTGGTTCGTGACGGTCTGGGTGCCACTCCTGCTGTCACCGGCCACCATGCCGGAGCCGTCGACGAGCTCGCCCGTCCGAGCCAGCGTGAGGCCCATGCCGGCGGCGGAGTACTCGTTCCCCGGGGAGTGCGACGTCGAGGAGAAGAACGCTCCGGAGAACCCGACGACGGCGGTGACGACGAACGCCATCACCCCGCCGGCGATCAGGATCGCGATCAGCTTGCGGTCGCGCAGCAGGGAGCCGCTGGGCCTGCCCGAGACCAGCTCCGGGGCCGGATCCGCCGCTGCCATCCGGCCCTCAGGAGGTGCTCTGCGTGGCGTCCCAGGTGAAGTCGACGGTCGTCTGCGAGTCCTGGTACTCGTTGCCGGCCGTCTCGGCGAACGTCACCGTGAACGTGTAGGTGTGCTTCTCGTCCGGCTGCCAGGTTCCCAGGTCGATCGTGCCGGCCGCGGCGAGGGCGCCGTTGTAGACCTCGGTCGTCCCGTCGGTGACGACCAGGGTCAGCACGCTCGAGAGCGCCGGGGTGGCGGGCGTGTCGACGAGGTTGGAGGACGTCAGCTCGAAGTCACCCTCGGCGTCGCCGACGTTGGTGACCTCCACGGTCCCGGTGGTCGCCTCGCCCGGGAGCATGTTGTCGACCGTCAGGATCGCGATGCCCTCCTTGGAGTTGTCGATCTCCATGGTGCCGGTGCCCACCATGTTGCCGGGGTTGGCCGACGAGCTGGTGAAGAGGCTGAACGAGAAGATCACGACGACCGCCGCGATGACGATCGCGATCAGCGCCAGGATGAGCTTCGTCGAGTTCCGGCCCATCCAGGCGAGTCGCTCCTGGGTGGTCGGCTCCTGGGCTGCCGGCTCCTGAGCAGGCGTGGGCGTGCTGGACATGGCGTGCTCCCTCGGTCGTCAACTCGCTGCTGCGACCGTAGAACGCAGGCCCGCCGGCACGTCTCCCCCGGATCGGGTGATCAGACCAGCGCTACACGACCGAGAGCGGGAGCAGCTGCCGGCCGGTCGGGCCGATCTGGATCTCGGTGCCCATCTCGGGGCACACGCCGCAGTCGTAGCACGGCGTCCACCGGCAGTCCTCGACCTCGACGTCGGAGGTGCCGTCGCCGACGGCCAGGGCGTCCTCCCAGTCGGCCCACAGCCAGTCCTTGTCGAGCCCGGAGTCGAGGTGGTCCCAGGGCAGCACCTCGTCGTACTCGCGCTCGCGGGTGGTGTACCAGGCCAGGTCGACGCCGGTGCCGGCCAGCGCGGTCTCGGCGGCCTGGACCCAGCGGTCGTAGGAGAAGTGCTCGCTCCAGCCGTCGAAGCGGCCGCCGTCGCGCCACACCTGCTCGATGATCCGGCCGACCCGGCGGTCGCCGCGCGACAGCAGTCCCTCGACGATGCCGGGCTTGCCGTCGTGGTAGCGGAAGCCGATCGCGCGGCCGTACTTCTTGTCGTCGCGGACGGTGTCGCGCAGCTTGCGGAGCCGGTCGTCGGTGGTCTCGTGGTCGAGCTGCGCGGCCCACTGGAACGGCGTGTGCGGCTTCGGCACGAAGCCGCCGATGGACACCGTGCAGCGGATGTCGTTGCGGCCGGAGACCTCGCGGCCCTTGGCGATGACCTTCTTGGCGAGCTCGGCGACCTGGAGGACGTCCTCGTCGGTCTCGGTCGGCAGGCCGACCATGAAGTAGAGCTTCACCTGGCGCCAACCGTGGGAGTACGCCGTCGCCACGGTGCGGATCAGGTCCTCCTCGGTGACCATCTTGTTGATCACCTTGCGCATCCGCTCCGAGCCGCCCTCGGGCGCGAACGTGAGGCCCGAGCGCCGGCCGTTGCGGGAGAACTCGTTGGCGAGCGTGATGTTGAAGGCGTCGACGCGCGTCGACGGCAGCGAGAGCGAGACGTTGGAGCCGTCGTAGCGGTCGGCCAGCCCCTTGGCGACCTCGCCGATCTCGGTGTGGTCGGCGCTGGACAGCGACAGCAGGCCGACCTCTTCGAAGCCGGACTTCCGGATGCCGTTCTCGACCATGTCGCCGATCGTCTCGATCGACCGCTCCCGGACCGGGCGGGTGATCATCCCGGCCTGGCAGAAGCGGCAGCCGCGGGTGCAGCCGCGGAAGATCTCGACCGAGAACCGCTCGTGCACGGTCTCGGCGAGCGGCACCAGCGGCTTGGCGGGGTACGGCCACGCGTCGAGGTCCATCAGCGTGTGCTTGCGGACGCGGAACGGGATGCCGGGGCGGTTCGGGACGACGGCCTCGATCGAGCCGTCGGCGGCGTACGTGACGTCGTAGAAGCGCGGGACGTAGATGTTGCCGCTGACCGCGAGCCGGCGCAGCACCTCGTCGCGGCCGCCGGGGCGACCCTCGGCCTTCCAGTCGCGGACGACCTCGGAGATCGCGAGCACGACCTCCTCGCCGTCGCCGAGCACGGCGGCGTCGAGGAAGTCGGCGATCGGCTCGGGGTTGAAGGCGGCGTGGCCGCCGGCGAGCACGATCGGGTCCTCGTCGGTGCGGTCGGCCGCGTGGAGCGGGATGCCCGCGAGGTCGAGGGCGTTGAGCATGTTCGTGTAGCCGAGCTCGGTCGAGAAGCTCAGGCCGAAGAGGTCGAACGCGCGCACCGGACGGTGGGCGTCGACGGTGAACTGCGGGATCCCCTCCTCGCGCAGCAGCTGCTCCATGTCGGGCCACACGGCGTAGGTGCGCTCGGCGACGATCCAGTCGCGCTCGTTGAGCACCTCGTAGAGGATCTGCACGCCCTGGTTGGGCAGCCCGACCTCATAGGCGTCCGGGTACATCAGCGCCCAGCGGACGGTCTCGCCCTCCCCCGTCGTCGCGGAGCCGCAGTCCCAGTCCTTGACGGTGGAGTTGAGCTCGCCGCCGACGTACTGGATCGGCTTGGACACCGACTGGAGCCGGGGCTCGAGCAGGGGGAAGACGCTCGCTGGAGCGGACATGCGGCTACGACCTCGCAGGGGGTTGGGGACCAACCACCAAGGGTACGACGCGTCCGCGCGGTCGGGCGAACCCTCAGTCGGCGCCGGGCGCCAGCTCCTCGAGCGCCCGGCGGGCCACGACCAGCTCCTCCTGGGCGAGGGCGATCAGGTCCTCCAGCCCGGCGACGCCGTAGCGGTTGGTCACGGCGTGCACGGCGTCGGCGATGTCCGGCTCGATCTCACGGTCGGTCATGCCATCTATCCAAACAGATCCGCGGTCCGACCTAGGGCGCGGACTCGGCGCGTGCCGCGACGCTCGCGGACGTCGCGCGCAGCTCGACCGGGGGCAGGAACAGCAGGATGAGGAACGCCAGGACGCCGGCGCCGGCGGCCAGGAGGAACACCAGGTCCATGGACTCGGCGAAGCCGACCTTGAACGGGTGGGCGAACACCGGCGGCAGCTCCTCGATGAACGAGGAGTCGTCCTGGATCTGGGCGATCGTGGACGGGTCGAAGACGTGCCCCTCGGCGACCGCCTGCTGCCACTCGGGTGTCTGGGAGTCGGCGGCGATCGCGTCCTCGACGTTGCTGCCGAGGGTGCTGAACAGCACCGAGAGGAAGACCGCGACGCCGAGCGTGCCGCCGATCTGGCGGAAGAACGTCGCGGAGCTGGTGGCCACCCCGATGTCGGTCGGCGGCACCGAGCTCTGCACGATCAGCAGGATCGGCTGGAGGCAGTTGCCGAGACCGAGGCCGAGCACCAGCATCGAGAGGCTGACCCAGATCATCGGGGTGTCCGCGCCACAGCGCGAGAGCAGCAGCAGGCCGACGACCGTCACGGCCGAGCCGACGACCGGGAACCACCGGATGTGCCCGGTCCTCGAGATCACCTGGCCGGAGCCGATCGAGCCGGCCATCAGGCCGAGCACCATCGGCAGCATCAGCAGCCCGGCCTCGGTGGGCGTGGCGCCATGCACGATCTGCATGTACTGCGGGAGCAGCATGATGCCGCCGAACATCGCCATGCCGACGATCACGCTGGCCGCGATCGTGACCGCGGCCGGGCGGACCTTGAAGATCCGCAGCGGGATCAGCGCGGCCTCGCCCATGTACTTCTCGGCGACGACGAACGCGACCGCTCCGATCGTCCCGACCACGAAGCACGCGATCGACCGGGTGGAGTCCCAGCCCCACTCGCGGCCCTGCTCGGCGACGGTCAGCAGCGGCACGAGGGCGACGACCAGGGCGATCGCTCCCCACCAGTCGACCCGCAGGTGCCGCGGCGTGTGGTGGATGTGCAGCGTGCGGGAGACGACGGCCAGGGCGGCGATGCCGACCGGGACGTTCACCAGGAACACCCAGCGCCAGCCGTCGATGCCGAGGATGGTCTCCTGCCCGGCGAAGAACCCGCCGATCAGCGGTCCCAGCACGCTCGACGTGCCGAACATGGCCATGAAGTAGCCGGTGTAGCGGGCCCGCTCGCGCGGCGACACGATGTCGCCGATGATCGCGAGGACCAGGGTGAACAGGCCGCCCGCACCGAGCCCCTGGAACGCGCGGAACGCCGCGAGCTGGGGCATCGAGGTGGCGAACGAGCAGAGCGCCGAGCCGACGATGAAGACGCTGATCGCGAACATGAACAGCTTCTTGCGACCGTAGTTGTCGCCGAGCTTGCCGTAGATCGGCGTCGTGATCGTCGCGGTGATGAGGTACGCCGTGGTCACCCACGCCTGCACCGAGAGCCCGTTCAGGTCGTCGGAGATCGTGCGGATCGACGTGCTCACGATCGTCTGGTCGAGTGCGCCCAGGAACATGCCCAGCATCAAGCCGGAGAGGATCACCTGGATCTGCCGGTGCGTGTACTCGCCGGAGTCGCCCGCGCGGTTGTCGTCGCTCATCGCGGGCCAGCCTAGGCCCGCGAAGGTTGCCTCCGGCAACGAAACCCACGTGACCGGCGCCACTCGTGGGAGCGACTCCGTAGGGTTCCCGCATGACCATCCTGGGACGACGGCTGGACTGGACGATCCTCGCGCCGCCCGCAGCGATCGTGGTGCTCGTGCTCTCCTGGGGTCGCCACCCCGGTGCGGTCGTGGCGATCGGGATCGGCATCTTCCTGATCGGCGCCGTGCTCTCGGCGGTGCACCACGCCGAGGTCGTGGCGCACCGGGTGGGCGAGCCGTTCGGGTCGCTGCTGCTCGCGGTCGCGGTGACCGTGATCGAGGTGGCGCTGATCGTGACGCTGATGGTGAGCGGCAGCGACACCTCGGCGCTCGCCCGCGACACCGTGTTCGCGGCCGTGATGATCACCGTCAACGGCATCGCCGGTCTCGCGCTGCTGATCGGCGCGCTGAAGTACCGGATGGCGGTCTTCAACCCCGAGGGCACCGGGGCGGCCCTGATGACCGTCGTCGCGCTGGCCGCGCTGACGCTGGTGCTGCCGCGGTTCACGACCAGCACGCCCGGGCCGGAGTTCTCCGGCGCGCAGCTGACCTTCGCGGCGATCGCCTCGCTCGCGCTCTACGGCATCTTCGTCTTCACCCAGACCGTCAAGCACCGCGACTTCTTCCTGCCGGTCGAGGAGGGCGACACCACCGAGGACGGACAGGTCGACTGGCCGGTGGACGAGGACGGCGACGGGCACGCAGACCCGCCGAGCAACCGGGCCGCCCTGGCCAGCCTGTTCCTGCTGCTCGTCGGGCTGGTCGCCGTCGTCGGGCTCGCGAAGGTGGAGTCGTACCCGATCGAGGACGCCGTGGAGGCGATCGGGTTCCCGCACTCGTTCGTCGGCGTCGTGATCGCGCTGCTCGTGCTGCTTCCCGAGTCGATCGCGGCCGCCCGCGCCGCCGCGCGCAACCGCGTGCAGACCAGCCTCAACCTCGCCTACGGCTCGGCGATGGCGAGCATCGGCCTCACGATCCCCGCGATCGCGGTCGCGTCGATCTGGCTCGACGGACCCCTCGTGCTCGGGCTCGAGCCGACCCAGATGGTGCTGCTGCTGGTCTCGGTGATCGTGGCCGTGCTCACCGTGGTGCCCGGCCGGTCGAAGTCGCTCCAGGGCTTCGTGCACCTGGTGCTGCTGGCGTCGTTCGTGTTCCTCGCGATCAAGCCCTGACCAGGGTGCGCGTCGGCATCGTGTAGCGCGTGGGCAGCACGGCGTTCGAGCGCAGGTGGATGTTCTGCAGCAGGCCGATCGCGAGCATCCCCGCGAACATCGAGCTGCCGCCGTACGACACGAACGGCAGCGGTACGCCGGTGACCGGCATGATCCCGAGGCACATCCCGACGTTCTGGAACGCCTGGAAGCCGAACCAGCAGGCGATGCCGGCCGCGGCCAGCCGGCCGAAGACGTCCTCGGACCGGGAGGCGATGCGCAGCGCCCGCCAGATCACGAGTCCCAGCAGCGCGATGAGGACGCCGGCGCCGACCAGCCCCAGCTCCTCGCCCGCGACGGTGAACACGAAGTCGGTGTGCTGCTCGGGGACGAACCCGGCGCGGGTCTGCGACCCGTCGAAGAGCCCCTGGCCGAACAGCCCGCCGTTGCCGACCGCGATCCGGGCCTGCTCGACGTTGTAGCCCGCGCCGCGCGGGTCGAGGTCGGGGTTGGTGAACGCGAGGAACCGGTCCACCTGGTACTGCTTCAGCACGCCGGCCGCCACGGCGGCGACGCCGGCGGTGAGCGCTCCCCCGGCGAGCAGCGCCAGCCAGCGGCGCGGCGCACCGGACACCGCGATCACGCCGAAGACGGTCGCCGACAGCACCAGCATCGTGCCGAGGTCGGGCTGCATCAGGATCAGCGCGGCCGGCAGCCCGGCGATCGCCAGCATCCCGACGACGTCGCCGAGCGCGCCGCCGGGGCGACCGCGCCGTACGTCGTGGCGCTCCGCGACCCACAGCGCCATCCCGATCACCACCGCGAGCTTGGCGAACTCCGACGGCTGGATCGACATCCCGCCGATCATCAGCCACGACCGGGAGCCGTTGACGACCGTGCCCATCGTCAGCACGAGCACCAGCCCGGCGACGGACGCGACGTACACCAGCGGCGCGACGATCCGCACCCACCGGTGGTCGGTGGCGAGCACGAGCACCATCAGCACCAGGCCGATCGCGACGTTGACCAGCTGCTTCTTCAGGTACGCCGTCGGGTCGCCGCCGGTGAGGTCGGCGCGCTGGGTCGTGGCCGACCACACCAGCACGCTGCCGAGCGCGACCAGGCCGAGCACGGCCAGCATCAGGACCCAGTCGAGGCGGGGCTTCGCGAGCACGTCAGTCCTCCTGCCGGGCGGGCGGCAGGATCGTGCCGTCCTGCATGAACGTGGGCAGCCGCTCCGGCGGCGTGACGCCCGGGATCGCGGCGCGGTCCGGGTCGACGTCCATGCCGTCGATGCCGTAGAGGGTCTCCCAGACCTTGCGGATCCCCTCGCCGACCGAGCCGGACCCCGTGCCGCCCTGGCTGATCATCATGACCACGACGTAGTCGTCGGTGTACGACGCGACCCAGCCGGTCGTCTGCTTGCCGTGCACCTCGGCCGAGCCCGTCTTCGCGCGGATCACGACGTCGTCGAGCGGGAAGCCCTGGAGCTTCCAGTTCATCGTGCCGCTCGGGTTCGCCGCGACGCCCTTCAGCGCCGAGTCGATGTACTCCAGCGTCTGCTCCGGGACGTCGACCTCGCCGACCGGCTTCGGCGCGATCCGGCGCACGACCTCGCCGTCCGGGCTGACGATCGCCTTGGCGACCCGCGGGGCGTAGAGGGTGCCGCCGTTCGCGATCGCGGCGTACGCCCGCGCCAGCTGGAGCGGGGTGACCAGCGTGTCGCCCTGGCCGATCGCGAAGTTCACCGCGTCACCGGCGCGGTAGGCGTAGCCCTCCGCGCAGAACTCGTGGGCGAACAGGTAGACGAAGTCGCTGGTGTCGGCGTCCTGCGGCTTGTTCGAGATCTTGCAGTAGTAGCCCTTCATCGACTCGTAGTAGTCGCGCTTCCACTGCCGGTCCGCGATCCGGCCCGACGCCTCCCCCGGCAGGTCGATCCCGGTCTCCTGGCCGAAGCCGAACTCCTTGGCCTCGGAGACGAGCGGGTCCTTCGCGTCCACGTCGGCGACGTCCGAGCCGTAGCGCTGCCAGTAGTCCAGGCCGATCCGGTAGAAGAAGGTGTTGCAGGAGACCTCGAGCGCCTTGGCGAACCCGATGTAGCCGTAGGCGCCGGACTCGTAGTTCTTGAAGTCGCGGTTGCCGACGCGCAGCGCCGAGGAGCAGTTGAGCACCGTGTCGGTCGAGTAGCCGTGCGTGAGGGCGCCGGCGGTCATGAAGGGCTTCCACGTCGAGCCGGGGGCGAACTGGCCCTGGGTCGCGCGGGCGAGCAGCGGCGTCCCGGCGGCGTCGGAGTAGAGCCGGTCGAGCTGCTTCTTGCTGATGCCGCCCACCCAGACACCGGGGTCGTACGTCGGCTGGCTGGCCATCGCGACGATCCGGCCCGTGTCGGCCTCCATGACGATGGCGGCGCCGGAGTCGGCGACGTAGTTGCGGCCGGTGACCGGGTCGCGCTGGGTGCGCTGGTAGCGCATCCGCTCGAGCAGCTGCTGCTCGACGACCGACTGCACCTTGGCGTCGATGCTGGTGACCAGCGTGTCGCCCGGCTCGCCCTCGACCTCGCCGTCGTCGCCGAGCACGCGGCCCATCGAGTCGACCGCGACGCTCTTGTAGCCCGGCATCCCGCGCAGGAACCTGTCGTACTGCTTCTCGACGCCGGCGCGGCCGACCGACGAGGCGCCGTTGACGGACTCGTCGTCGCGCTCCTCGGCCTGGTCGAGCTCGCCCTCGGTGATCGGGCTGAGGTAGCCGAGCACGTGCGCGAGGTTCACGCCGTACGGCTCCGGATAGGCGCGCACGCTCTGCTGGTCGACGACGATGCCCGGGTAGTCCTCGGGCTGCTCGAGGATCCGCAGCGCGACCCGCTGGGCGACGTCGGAGGCGATCGGCACCGGCTGGTACGGCGAGCCGTTCCAGGTGTCGAGCTGGCGCTGGATCCGCGGCACCTTCACGCCGACCACGCCGCCGACCCGCTCGAGGAGGATCTCCTGCTGGCGCTCGGTCATCTTGCCGAGCATCGTGCGGTCGACCGCGACCACCCACGACAACCGGTTGGTGACCAGCGGCCGGCCCTGGTCGTCGACGATGAGGCCGCGCTGGGGCTGGACCACGATCTCGCGCACCGACTGCGACGTGGCCTGGGCGTGGTACTCCGCGCCGTCGACGACCTGCAGGAAGTACAGCCGGGCGAACAGGGTCGCGAACAGCGAGAACACCAGCGCCTGGATCACGACCAGGCGCAGCCGTCCGGAGCGCCCGGCCAACCTCTGGGGAGCCATCAGGCGAGCGCCCGGTCCGGCTCGAGCCTGCGGAACATCGCCATCAGCGGCGGGAGCACGAACGGCGTGAGCAGCACGTCGAGGACCACCGAGACACCGATCACCTGCAGCAGGTCCGGGATGCCCAGGGCCGCGTCGTCGAGCACCATGCCGGTGAGCGCGAAGACCGAGGTGCCGACGAACGACGCGGCGGCGACGGTCGCGACCACCGTGGTCGCGGTGGGGGGCGCGTCGCGGCGGACCCGGCCGGCGACGTACCCGACGATCACCAGCGCCAGCGCCCAGCGGCCGGCGACGTGGTCGGCCGGCGGCGCGAGGTCGAGCGAGACGCCCGCGATGAAGCCGAGGGCGGCGGCGAAGTGCGAGCCGCGGGTCAGGGCGGCGGCGACCACGACGAGCAGGCACAGGTTGGGCACGACGCCGCTCCACGCGAGGTGCGAGAACACCGAGACCTGCAGGACCAGCGCGACCAAGACCGCGACGACGGCGGCGAGGATCCTCATCGCAGCGTCCCGTCGGCGTCGATGACGGAGCGGTCGCTGTCGGTGCCGGCCGGCACGACGACGCCGACGAGGTCGAGCGCCCCGAAGTCCACGAACGGCTCGATCACCGCGCGCTGCGAGGTCTCGCGCAGGCTGCTGTAGACGCTGGTCACGCGGCCGACGGGCACGCCGGAGACGTAGGGCCCGCCGCCCTCGCTTCCCCACGTCACGACCGTGTCGTGCTTGGCGGGTACGGCGGTGTCGTCGAAGAGCTCGAGGTCGAGGCGGCCGTCGCTACCCAGGTCGCCGCGGCCGTGCAGGAGCCCGACCTCCATGCTCTCGCCGACGCGGCCGCCGACGACCGAGTCGGTGTCGATGATCAGCAGCACGGTGGCGGTGCTGCGGGTGACCCGCAGCACGCGGCCGACCAGGCCGTCGTTGTTGATCACGGTGAGGTCGGGGCGCAGCCCGGCGTCCGAGCCGGCGTCGATGGTGACCGTGTGGGAGAACGACTGCGACGGGCCGAGCCCGACCACCCGCGCCGGGACCAGGGAGTACCCGAGGTCGGCGGCCGCTGCGGTGAGGCCGTCGTACTCCGCGAGCCGGTTGCGGTTGTAGTCCTGGGTGGCCACCTCAGAGCGGAGCTGGGAGTTCTCGGCCTGCAGCTCGAGCAGGTCCTCCTGCAGGGAGTCCTTGGTGCGGAACCAGTCGGGCACCGCGGTGAACGGGCGGACCGCGGTCGCGGTCGCCACCTCCACCGGGCCGAAGACCTCACCGACCGCGCGCCGGGCGCCGTCGACCGGGCCGCCGGCGGTCGAGTCGAGGGCCATCAGGCTCAGGCTGGCCAGGACGAGGGCGACGAGCAGACCGGGCGACTGCTTCGGCCCACGGGGCCCACGCCAGCGCTTCTCCGTCACCCGACCCGCCTCTGGTCGTGGACCAGCACCTGCTGCAGGGCCTCGAACTCCTCCACGCACTTGCCGGCGCCGATCGCGACCGACGTGAGGGGATCCTGGGCGACGTGCACGGGCATGCCGGTCTCGTGGCGCAGCCGCTCGTCGAGGCCGCGCAGCAGCGCGCCGCCGCCGGTGAGCACGATGCCGCGGTCCATGATGTCGCCGGCCAGCTCGGGCGGGGTCTGGTCGAGGGTGGCGCGGACGGCGTCCACGATCATGTGCAGGGGCTCCTCGAGCGCCTGGCGTACGTCGCTGCTGGAGACGGTGACCGTGCGCGGCAGGCCGGAGACCATGTCCCGGCCGCGGATCTCCGCCTCGGCCTCGTCGATCATCGGGAACGCGGAGCCGAGGGTCATCTTGACCTCCTCGGCGGTGCGCTCGCCGAGCATCAGCGAGTGCTCCTTCTTCATCCAGGCGACGATCGCCTGGTCGAGGTCGTCGCCGGCGGTGCGCACCGACAGGCTCGTGACGATGCCGCCGAGCGAGATGACCGCGACCTCGGTGGTGCCGCCGCCGACGTCGACGACCATGTTGCCGGTCGGCTGGTGCACGGGCAGCCCGGCGCCGATCGCGGCGGCCATCGGCTCCTCGACGATGTACACGCGGCGTGCGCCCGCCTGGTAGCCGGCCTCCTTCACCGCGCGCTGCTCGACGGCGGTGATCCCGCTCGGGACGCAGATGACCATCCGCGGCTTGGCGAAGTAGCGACGGCGGTGCACCTGCTGGATGAAGTACCGCAGCATCTGCTCGGTGGCCTCGAAGTCGGCGATGACACCGTCCTGGAGCGGCCGGATCGCGGTGATGTGGTCCGGCGTCCGGCCGATCATCCGCTTGGCCTCGTGGCCGACGGCGAGGATCTCGCCGGTGGTGTCGTTGAGCGCCACCACGCTGGGCTCGTCGACGAGCACGCCCTTGCCGCGGACGTAGACCAGCGTGTTGGCGGTGCCGAGATCGACGGCCATGTCGCGGCCGATGAAGCTGTTCGCCATCACGTCGCCTTGGTGCAGGTGGGGAAGAAGTGACACCAGGCTACGAAGACACGGCGCAGCGGCCCGGGAGGACACGCGGCCTCACCGGGGGGAATTGGTGCAGGTCAGAGACCCGGGAACCAGATCCCGATCTCGCGCGCGGCCGACTCCTCGGAGTCCGAGCCGTGCACCAGGTTCTGCTGCACGGCCAGGCCCCAGTCGCGGCCGAGGTCGCCGCGGATGGTGCCGGGGGCGGCCACGGTCGGGTCGGTGGCGCCGGCCAGCGAGCGGAAGCCCTCGATGCAGCGCTCCCCCTCCAGCACGATCGCGACGACCGGGCCGGAGAGCATGAAGTCGACGAGCGGCTGGTAGAACGGCTTGCCCTCGTGCTCGGCGTAGTGCTCGGCGAGCAGCTCCGGCGTGGCGGTGCGCAGGTCGAGCGCCACCAGGGAGTAGCCCTTGGCCTCGATCCGGCGGACGATCTCACCGACCTGGCCGCGGCGGACGGCGTCGGGCTTCAGCAGGACGAGCGTGCGCTGGGTCATGGCGCTGATCCTAGAGAGCCCCCGCCCGGCGTACGACGTCGGCCGGGACCGGCCCGGTCGCGAGGGGGTCCGGCTCCACCTCGCCGAAGACCCGGCGGACCGGGATCACGCCGGCCCAGGTGCCCGCGTCGACGTCCTCCTGGTCGTCGACCGGTCCGCAGGCGCGGGCCTTCATCGACGCCTCGTGCAGGGACACGGCGAGCACCGCGGTCGCGGCCAGCTCCTTGCGGGTGGGCTCGCGCAGGGTCGCGTCCCGGCCCGGGATCATGTGGTCGACCGTCAGGCCGAGGGCGTGCCGCCGCTCGTCCGGGTCCTCGACGATCCGCGCCGTGCCGATCACGACGGCGGAGCGGTAGTTCATCGAGTGGTGGAACGCCGAGCGCGCGGCCACCAGCCCCTCGAGCTCGGTGACGGTCACGCAGACGGTGGCGTCGGCGGCCGAGCGCAGCCAGCCGGCGGCGACCGAGCCGTGCACGTACAGCGTGCCGTCCTCGTCGGGACCGTCCAGGTCGATCGCGAACGTCACCGGCAGGACGACCGGGTGCCCGCCCACCATCACGCCGAGGTGCGCGATGAGCGCGTCGTCGAGGAGCCGGTGCAGCTCGGTGCGGTCCTCGACCATCCGGTTGCGGCCGCGACCGATCGTGGTCCGGTCGGTCGGGGACAGGGGCGCCAGGCCGTGATCGAGCGTCATGCGACCATCGTCGGACAGAAGTGGCCTGCAAACACGGGCCAATCCGTCTCTAGTTCGGCAGGCCAATGTCCACCCTCCCCGTCACCCTCGACCGGAGCGCGCCCGGCTCGCTCCCCGCCCAGCTCTCCGCGCGGATCCGCGAGCTCGTGGTCGCCGGCACCCTGGCCCGCGGCGACCGGCTCCCGAGCAGCCGCGCGCTGGCGGTCGACCTCGGCGTGAGCCGCTCGGTCACCGAGCAGGCCTACGAGCAGCTGCTCGCCGAGGGCTGGCTGGAGGCCCGCCGCGGCGCCGGCACGTTCGTCGCCGCGGCCGGGGGCGCCGCTCGCGCCGCGCCCCGGCGCCGGCCGGTCCATGCCCCGGCCGACCTGGTCCGCCTCGACGCCGGCACCCCGTGGATCGACCCCCGGCACGCGGCCGGCTGGCGGCGCGCCTGGCGGGAGGTGTCGACGGCCCGGCCGCCGCGGGGGTACGACGACCCGCGCGGGCTGCCCGAGCTGCGGGCAGCGCTCGCCGACCGGCTCGGCCGCACCCGCGGGCTGGCCGTCGACCCCGACGAGGTGGTGCTGACCAACGGCACCACCGACGGCCTGCGCCACGTGGCCACCGTGCTGCCGCCCGGTCCGGTCGCGCTCGAGGACCCCGGCTACCGCGCCGCCGTCGAGACGGTGCGCGGGCTGGGCCGCGAGGTCCGCGACCTGCCGGCGCTCGCCCCGGTGACCGACCTGACCGGGGTCGCCGCGGCGTACGTGACGCCCGCGCACCAGCACCCGCTCGGCCGGGTGATGCCGGGCTCGGACCGCGTGTCGCTGCTCGCCGCGGCCGAGGCCGCCGGGGCGGTCGTGGTCGAGGACGACTACGACTCCGAGTTCCGCTACGACGTCGCGCCGGTGCCGGCGCTGGCCAGCCTCGACCGCTCCCGCGTGGCCTACCTCGGCACCGCCGCGAAGTCCGTGGCGCCGTCGCTGCGGCTGGGCTGGCTGGTCGCGCCGCCCGACCTGCTCGACCGGGTCAACGCCCGCCGCGCGATCACCCACGAGGGCGCGCCCTGGCCGGTGCAGCGGGCCTACCTCGCGCTGCTGCGCGACGGGTACGTCGACAAGGTGGTCCGCACCGCGCGCCGGGTGTACGCCGAGCGGGCCCCGCGCGTCGCGGCCGCGCTGTCACCGTACGCCGAGCTGGCCGGGCCGCTCGCCGGGATGTACTCCACGTGGCTGCTCCCCCAGGCCGATGCGCTGCGCGCCCGGGAGGCCGCCCGCCGTGCCGGCTTCGAGGTGAACCTGCTGTCGGACTACGGGCGGTCGAGCAGGTCGACCGGGCTGGTGGTCGGCTTCGGCGGCGTCACCGACGAGGAGCTCGACCGGGCGCTGGCGGCGCTGACCTCAGCTCTCGGCTGACGCGTCGAACGCGGCGTACGCGGCGGCGCGCTCCCGCTCGATCTTGATGCCGAGGAAGTACGCCGAGGCCCAGAGCCCGGCGAAGATGCCGCCGAGCACGAACATCAGCGGGATCACGAAGCCCAGGCCGATCGCGGCGCCCTGGATCACCCAGCCGAGGCTGTAGGCCCACTCCCGGCGCAGCATCCCGGCGAGCAGCAGGCACGCGGCCGTCAGGCCCAGACCGACCCAGAGCGCGGTGGAGGTGTCGACGCCGGCGACACTGATCATCACCGGCGTGGTGAGGCCGAGGGTGATCGCCTCGAGGCTGAGGACCGCGGCGCACATGCCGCGGCGCGGTGACCGCGTCGACTCGCTCATCGTCGTTCCTTCCGGACCAGCAGCGAGCGGGCCTCGCCGACCGTCACGACCGAGCCGGTGACCAGCACCGCCCCGGAGCCGAGCGGGTCGCCGAACGCCTCGCCCGCCTCGGCCAGCGTCGCGGCCGCCTCGATCGCGTCGGAGAGCCGTGGCGTGACCGAGACCCGGTCCTCGCCGAAGATCTCCTGCGCCACCTCGGCGAGGCGGTCGGCCGGCAGCGCCCGGTCGGTGGAGTTCTGGGTGCACACGATGTGCGCGAGGTGGGGCTCGAGCGCGGTGAGCAGGCCCTCGTGGTCCTTGTCCCCCATCACGCCGACCACGCCGATCAGCGGCGAGAACGTGAACGAGTCCTCGATCGCGGCGCCCAGGGCCTCGGCGCCGTGCGGGTTGTGGGCGGCATCGAGCACGATCGTGGGGCTGCGCCGCACGATCTCCATCCGCCCGGGCGAGGTCACCTCCGCGAACGCCGCGCGCACGACCTCCTCGTCCAGCGGGTGCTGCTCGCCGGCGAAAGCCTCGACCGCGGCCAGGGCGACGGCGGCGTTCTGCGCCTGGTGCGCGCCGTACAGCGGCAGGAAGATCTCGTCGTAGCGCGCGTGCAGGCCCTGCAGCGAGACGACCTGGCCGCCCACCGCCGGGACTCGCGAGACCACGCCGAACTCCACGCCCTCGCGGGCGACGGTGGCACCGACCTCGGCGGCCCGCTCGAGCAGGATCGCGGCGACCCCGGGCTCCTGCTGCGCGAGGACCGCGACGGAGCCGGGCTTGATGATCCCGGCCTTCTCCATCGCGATGTCGACCGGGGTGTCACCGAGGTACGCCGCGTGGTCCACCGACACCGGCAGCACCACGGCGACCGCGGCGTCGACCACGTTGGTCGCGTCCCAGGAGCCGCCCATGCCCACCTCGACGACGGCGACGTCGACCGGCGCGTCCGCGAACGCGGCGTACGCCATCCCCACGACGGTCTCGAAGAACGACAGCGGGTGGTCCTGCTCGGCGTCGACCAGGTGGGTGTACGGCGCCACGTCGTTGAACGCGCGCACGAAGTCCTCGTCGCTCAGCGGCTCGCCGTCCACGCAGATCCGCTCGCTCATCCGCTCGACGTGCGGGCTGGTGAAGCGGCCGGTGCGCAGGTCGAGCGCGCGCAGCAGCGTGTCGATCATCCGCGACGTGGAGGTCTTGCCGTTGGTGCCGGTCAGGTGGATCACCGGGTAACCCCGCTGCGGGTCGCCGAGCAGCTCGGTGAACGCCTGGATCCGGTCGAGCGACGGCTCGAGCCGGGTCTCGGGCCAGCGGGACAGCAGGGCGTCCTCGACCTCCTCGAAGGTCTGGGCCAAGCGGGGTGCCTCGGGAGCGTCACTCATCGTGGAACGAGTCTAGGGACCGGCGAACGGGTGACAGAAAATGGAACAGGTTCTAGGTTGCTCGGCATGAGAACAACCGTCGCCGTCGTCAACGGACCCGGGCAGGACTTCCTCTTCGAGGAGGTGGACGTCGACGGCCCGCGCGCCGACGAGGTCGTCGTGCGGATCATCGCCAGCGGGATCTGCCACACCGACCTGTCGCTGCGCGAGCAGCTCCCCGCAGAGATGTTCCCGCGCGTGTTCGGGCACGAGGGCGCGGGCGTCGTCGAGGAGGTCGGCGCGGAGGTCACCGGCATCGAGGTCGGCGACCACGTCGTGCTGAGCATCGCGTCGTGCCGCTCGTGCGACGCGTGCAGGTCCGGCGCAGTCGGCTACTGCGACCAGGCGATGATGCTCAACTACATGGGCTTCCGGATGGACGGCTCGACGTCGTACTCCCGGGCCAGCGGCCCCGTCTTCGGCCACTTCCTCGGACAGTCCTCGCTGGCGCGCCACTCCGTCGTGCACCACAGCAGCGTGGTCGTCGTCGACAAGGACCTCGACCTCACGAAGGTCGCGCCGTTCGGCTGCGGCTTCCAGACCGGCGCCGGCGCGATCCTCAACGTCGCCCGGCCCGGACCCGGCGACAGCGTCGTCGTCTACGGCGTGGGCGCGGTCGGCCTCGCCGCGATCGCGGCCGCCCGGGCCAGCGACGTCGAGACCGTGATCGCCGTCGACCTGCAGCCGAGCCGGCTGGAGGTCGCCGAGAAGCTGGGCGCGATCGGCGTGAACCCGGGCGAGCTCGGCGAGGTCTCGGTCGTCGACAAGATCAAGGAGATCACCGGCGGCGGTGCGGCGTACGGCGTGGAGACGACCGCGGTGCCGGCCGTCATCAAGCAGGCGGCGCAGGCGCTGCGCGTGCGGGGCACGCTCGTCGTGCTCGGGCTCGACATGAACCACGCGGAGTTCGCCATCGACGCGATCGACATCCTGCAGAACGGCAAGATCGTCCGCGGCTCCATCGAGGGCGACTCCGACCCGCTGGAGATGGTGCCGCGGATGCTGCGCCTGCACGCCGAGGGGAAGTTCCCGGTCACCGACCTGGTGACGACGTACCCCTTCACCGAGATCGACGCCGCCGTCGCCGACGTGCTCGCCGGGAAGGTCGTGAAGCCGGTCCTCGTCTGGTGACAACCATTGCGGCTCGCCACCTCGTCCTGCAGGGCGAAGGGGTGATCCATGAACGAGGCTCAGACGGTGACCGAGCAGCCGACGTCCGCACCGACGGACTTCGAGGCGTTCGTCGCCGCGCGCTCGACCGCGCTGTGGCGCAGCGCGTACCTGCTCACCGGTGACCGGCACAAGGCCGAGGACCTGCTCCAGACCGCGCTGCTGAAGGCCTGGCGGAACTGGGACCGGATCAACCGCCGCGAGGCCGTCGAGTCCTACGTGCGCGCCGCGCTGGTCTCGACCTACACCGACTGGTGGCGGCGCCGGTGGAACGGCGAGGTCCCCACCGGCGAGCTCCCGGAGCACCCGGCGGCCGCCGCCACCCCGGAGGTACGCCACGACGTCCTGGCCGCGCTCGCGCTGCTCCCCCGCGGGCAGCGCGCGGTCGTCGTCCTGCGCTTCTTCGACGACCTCTCGGAGGCGCGCACCGCCGCCACCCTCGGCGTGAGCATCGGCACGGTCAAGAGCCAGACCGCCCGCGCGCTCGCCACGCTGCGCACCTCACCGCTGTTCGAGACCGGAGACCGTCATGAGTGAGACCGACCGCCTGCGCGACCTGCTGGAGCAGGCCGCTCCCGAGAACCCCGACGTCGACCCGACGTCGCGGGCCGCCGCGGTGGCCCGCCGCGGCCGGCACGCCCGGGTCCGTGACCGGGTGCTGGTCGCGGCGGCCGCCGTTGCCGTCGCGACCGCGGTCACCATCCCGTTCGTCACCAGCGACCGCGGCGACGAGACCAGCTATCCGACGACCACGCCCCCGGTCGCGGTGGAGCCGTGCCCGGCCGGCCCGGTCGACCCCGCGACGCTGGGGCCGGTCGCCGGGCTCGGCGAGGTGGTCGCGGTCCGGGCCTGCCCGGCCCAGGGCACCGGTGAGGCGCTCCCGGCGGAGCCGCTCACCGGCGCGGGCGCGCAGGCCTTCGCCGAGGACGTGGCCGCGCTGCCCGGCTACCAGCTGCCGTCGTTCTGCATGGTCGCGACCGTGATGCCGGAACCGTGGGCGCTGCAGGTCCAGACGGCGGACGGCGAGCTGCTCACCCTCGGCAGCTCGATGCGGACCTGCAGCTCGGTCCAGGTGGACGGGGTCGACCGCGGCGTCGACGGGGTGGTCGCGGCGTTCGCGGGCAACCTGGCGGGCGTGCCCGACGAGCTGGCCTGCCCGCAGGACGATGCCGACGCGCCAGCGATCTGGAACGCGTCGTTCGACCCGGCCACGGCGACCGCCGGCATCCTCTGCGTCGCGGACGACGGCGGCGCCTGGGTGTCGCAGGCCGTCCTCACCACGGACGAGGTCGCAGGCGTGAAGGACGACATGGCGACCAACCTGCGCCAGGCCCTGGGCGGTGCCTGCGACCAGCCGGTCGAGACCCCGCGGCTGCTCGTGCTGGCCGATGATGCCGGCGACCAGGCGGCCTACGTCGACCTGGGCTGCGGCGAGGGCTTCACGAGCGCCCGCGGCACCTGGGTCCCGGGGTCGGGAACGCTGAACGGCCTCACCGGATGACCAGGTTGGCCATGTCGACGACCGGCCGATAGCCGAGCGCCTCGTAGACCCTGTTCGAGGTCGGGTTCGCCTGGTCGGTGAACAGGCAGCAGCGCAGCCCCTGGTCGAGGTGGGCTCGGGACACCTCGGCCACGGCGCGGCTGGCCAGGCCCCGGCCGCGGTGCTGCTTGGGCGTGTACACCGGGCCGATGCGGACGACGCCGTTCGCCGGCAGGTTCGCGCCGGTCAGGTGGACCGGCGTGCCCGACTCGTCCTCCCAGAGCCAGATCACGCCGTCGTCGATGCGGTTCTCGAGCATCTCGAGGGAGAACTCCTCCATCGCGTGCGCACCGTCGCGCCCCGCCTGCTCCGCGGCGTCGACGGCGAACGCCCGGAACCACGCCAGGCAGAGCTCCGCGTCCGCGCGCGTGGCGAGCCGCAACCGCCCCGGCGGCGGTTCCGGCACGGTCAGCTCACCCAGCTCGAACAGCCGGACGTGCTCCTCGACCTCGGCGGTCCCGCCCGCCAGCCGCGCCACCTCCTCCGCGCACAGCTGGGCGGCCGGCAGCGCGCCGTTCACACCCCCGACCTCCTCGCCGCGCTCGTGCAGTGCCCGGGCCAGCGCAACGGCGTCCTCGTCCGGCATCGGCAGCAGGTAGAGCGGGTACGGCGCGAACGGCGCAGTCCGCATCCCGACCCCGGTCACCCGGCCGTCGTCGTCGCGGGCGACGACCCACCAGCAGTACGGCGACTCCGACGCGCTCCCGGCCACGTAGCGGGCCGTCACGGTCGCAATCACGGTGGTCACCACGGGATCCGCGACGAGGTACGCGTGGGCTTCGGAGAGGAACTCGGACGGATCGTCGAGGAACTCGAGAGACATGGCGGAAGTCAGCCAGCCCGGGCCGCGCCGCACAACCGGTTTCTCCGGCGTACGCCGCTCACCCTAGGATTTCCTCCATGACCGACACTCAGAGCCAGGCCACGGACACGACGAGCGCAGCACCCCGCGCCGTCGTCGTACCCGAGAAGCCTGCGCTCGAGGGGCTCGAGGCCACCTGGAGCGCGCGGTGGAAGGAGCAGGACACCTACGCCTTCGACCGCACCCAGCCGCGCGAGAACGTCTACTCGATCGACACCCCGCCGCCCACCGTGAGCGGCAGCCTGCACGTCGGCCACGTGTTCTCCTACACGCACACCGACCTGGTGGCGCGCTTCCAGCGGATGCGCGGCAAGTCGGTCTTCTACCCGATGGGCTGGGACGACAACGGGCTGCCGACCGAGCGCCGCGTCCAGAACTACTACGGCGTGCGGTGCGACCCGTCGCTGCCGTACGACGCCGACTTCACGCCTCCGGAGAAGCCGGACCCGAAGAAGCAGGTCCCGATCAGCCGCCCGAACTTCATCGCGCTGTGCGAGGAGCTGGTCCAGCAGGACGAGCAGGTCTTCGAGGCACTGTGGCGCACCCTGGGCCTGTCCGTGGACTGGAAGCAGCACTACACGACGATCGGCGCGAAGGCGCAGACTGTCAGCCAGCGCGCCTTCCTGCGCAACTTCGCCCGTGGCGAGGCCTACCTCCAGGAGGCGCCGACGCTCTGGGACGTCACGTTCCAGACCGCGGTCGCCCAGGCCGAGCTCGAGGCACGCGAGTACGCCGGCGCGTACTACCGTGTGCGTTTCCACGGCCGTAACCACCAGGCTGGCGAGTCGGCGTCGGAAGTCTTCATCGAGACGACCCGCCCCGAGCTGATCCCCAGCGTCGTCGCGCTGATCGCGCACCCCGACGACGAGCGCTACCAGCCGCTGTTCGGCACCACCGTCACCAGCCCGGTCTTCGGCGTCGAGGTGCCGGTGCTCGCCCACCCGGCCGCCGAGATGGACAAGGGCGCCGGCATCGCGATGTGCTGCACGTTCGGTGACCTCACCGACGTCCAGTGGTGGCGCGAGCTGAACCTGCCGGTCCGCACGCTGATCGGCCGCGACGGCCGGATGGCGCGCGAGACCCCGGACTGGCTGGCGCACGAGCCCGCCGCGACGGCGTACGAGGACCTCAAGGGCAAGACCGCCTTCTCCGCCCGGGAGGCCGTCGTCGCGAAGCTGCGCGAGACCGGCGACCTGGACGGCGACCCGAGGCCCACCCAGCGGATGACGAACTTCTACGAGAAGGGCGACAAGCCGCTCGAGATCGTCGCCACCCGGCAGTGGTACATCCGCAACGGCGGCCGCGACGCCGACGTCCGGCAGGAGATGCTCGACCGCGGCAGCGAGATCCAGTGGATCCCGGCGCACATGAAGCACCGCTACGACAACTGGGTCGGCGGCCTCAACGGCGACTGGCTGATCTCGCGGCAGCGGTTCTTCGGCATCCCGTTCCCGGTCTGGTACCCGCTCGACGCCGACGGTGAGCCGGACTACGACCACCCGCTCCTCCCCCGCGAGGACCAGCTGCCGATCGACCCGTCGACCGACGCGCCGGAGGGCTACACGGAGGAGCAGCGCGGCAAGCCGAACGGCTTCCTGGGCGACCCCGACGTGATGGACACCTGGGCGACGTCCTCGCTGACCCCGCAGATCGCCGGCGGCTGGGAGTCCGACGACGACCTGTGGCAGCGGGTCTTCCCGATGGACCTGTGCACGCAGGCCCACGACATCATCCGCACCTGGCTGTTCTCCCGCGTCGTCCGCGCGGACTTCGAGAACCACGCGGCCCCGTGGTCGCACGCGCTGGTCTCCGGGTTCATCCTCGACCCGGACCGCAAGAAGATGTCGAAGTCCAAGGGCAACGTGGTCGTCCCGACCGACATCCTCGACAAGTACGGCGCGGACGCGGTCCGCTGGCGCGCCGCCATGGCCCGCCCGGGCCTGGACTCGCCGTTCGACGAGACCCAGATGAAGGTCGGCCGCCGGCTGGCGATGAAGGTCCTCAACGCCTCGAAGTTCGTGCTCGGCGGCGTCGGCGCGACCAGCGTGAACCCGTTCGAGGTCTCCGAGCCGGTCGACTGCGCCCTGCTCGGCAAGCTGGCCGACGTGGTCACGAAGGCGACCGACGCGTTCGAGGCCTACGACTACACCACCGCGCTCGAGGCGGCCGAGAAGTTCTTCTGGGAGTTCTGCGACGACTACCTCGAGCTCGTCAAGGAGCGCGCGTACGACGAGGAGGGCGGCGCCGCCACCGTCTCGGCCCGGGCCGCGCTCGCGATCGCGCTGGACGTCCAGCTGCGCCTGCTCGCGCCGTTCCTGCCCTACGTCACCGAAGAGGTGTGGTCGTGGTGGCAGGAGGGCTCGATCCACCACGCGACGTGGCCGACGGTCACCGAGCTCGGCTCCGCCGCCGCCACGGACCCCACGACGCTGGACGCGGTGTCCGCGGCCCTGATCGGCATCCGCGGGGCGAAGTCCAACGCCAAGGTGTCGATGCGCGCCGAGCTCTCCCGCGTGGAGATCAGCGGCCCCGAGGCGCTGGTGCGCGCGGCCGAGCAGGCCGAGGGCGACCTGCGCAAGACCGGCCGGATCACCGGCGAGCTGGTCTTCCGCGTCGACGCGGGGGCGAGCGAGCTGAGCGTCACCGCCGAGCTGGCTCCGGTCGAGGAGTAGCTGCTGCGGGTCCCCGGTCAGTGGTGGCCGGGGCCCCAGCCACCGCCGGGACCACCGCCGTGGCCCCAGCCTCCGTGCCCGCCGCCGTGGCCACCACCGTGGCCCCAGCCGTGGTCGTCGTCATCGTCGTCGTCATCGCCGCCGTGGCCCCAGCCGTTGCCCGGCCCGCCCCAGTGGTGGTCGTCGTCGTTGTCGTCGTCGTTGTCGTCGTCGTCGTGGCCGCCGCCCCAGCCGCCGTGCCCGCCGCCGGGCCAGCCGCCGTGCCCGCCGCCGTGCCCGCCGCCGTGGCCCCAGCCATGGCCCGGCCCGCCCCAGTCGCGGTCGTCGTCGGACTCGTCGTCGGACTCGTCGTCGTCGGACTCGTCGGAGTCGCTCTGGCCGCCCTCGTCGTCGTCGTGGCCCCAGCCCCAGGCCAGGCCGTTGCCATGGCCCTTGCCGGGCTGCGGGGTCGACGGGGTGGACGGGGTCGACGGAGCGGACGGGTCCGGGGTCTCGCCCGGCTCGTCCACGGAGATCGGCTGCCCGACGTGGCCGCCGTGCTGGCGGACCGGGTCCTGCTTGATGCCGTTCACCGACGCCGGGCGCGTGGGGTCGGCCTCGGGCGTGCCGGACGCGCTCGCGGGCGGCTCGGCCGGCTGCACGGCGGCCGTGACGACCGCCGGGGGCTCGGCCGGCTCAGGGGCCCGCTCGACGAGGTCACCGGTGACGACCCGCTGCACGAGCACGGGGCCCGCGGCGATGGTGGAGACGCCGTGCCGCAGCCAGGACGGGGCCGCTTCGCTGCGCGCGATGTGGACCATCATGAACATGCTCGTCAGCACCACCAGCACGAAAGCGGCCAGTGGTGCCTTGTGGTCGTGGAAGATCCGAGGACGGCGCACAGGAGTCATGTTGCGACCAGTCTTCGTGACCGGCCGCGGGCACAACAAGTCGAGGACGCTCCCAAGGCCGGAAATAGCCCGAATGGACTAGTCAGATATGGCCCGGACCGGCCATCAAGTCCACACCCGGGTCGACCGCCCCGTCAAGGGTGCGCTCAGGCCGACTTCTTCTTCTTGGCCTCGGACTCGCGCGGGACGAGGGTCGGCGCGACGTCGTCGGTGACCACCTCGCGGGTCACGATCACCTTCGCGACGTCGCCGCGCGAGGGCACGTCGTACATCACGTGGAGGAGGACCTCCTCGATGATCGCGCGCAGGCCGCGGGCGCCGGTGCCCCGCTCCATGGCCTGGTCGGCGATCGCCTGGATGGCCTCGGGCGTGAACTCGAGGTCGACGCCGTCGAGCTCGAAGAGCTTCTGGTACTGCTTCACCAGAGCGTTGCGCGGCTCGGTGAGGATCTGGACCAGGGCCTCCTGGTCCAGCTTGGAGACGCTGGCGATCAGCGGGAGCCGGCCGATGAACTCGGGGATCAGGCCGAACTTGGTGAGGTCCTCGGGGCGGACCTTCGCGAGCAGGTCCTCGGCCTCGCGCTCGGCCTGGCCGCGGACCTCCGCGGTGAAGCCGAGGCTCTTCTTGCCGACCCGCTGCTCGATGATGTGCTCCAGCCCGGCGAACGCGCCACCGACCACGAACAGGATGTTCGTGGTGTCGATCTGGATGAACTCCTGGTGCGGGTGCTTGCGACCGCCCTGGGGCGGCACCGAGGCGGTGGTGCCCTCGATGATCTTCAGCAGTGCTTGCTGGACGCCCTCGCCGGAGACGTCGCGGGTGATCGACGGGTTCTCGGCCTTGCGGGCCACCTTGTCGATCTCGTCGATGTAGATGATGCCGGTCTCGGCCTTCTTGACGTCGTAGTCGGCGGCCTGGATCAGCTTGAGGAGGATGTTCTCGACGTCCTCACCGACGTAGCCGGCCTCGGTGAGGGCGGTGGCGTCGGCGATCGCGAACGGGACGTTCAGCATCCGCGCGAGGGTCTGGGCGAGGTAGGTCTTGCCGCAGCCGGTCGGTCCGATCACGAGGATGTTGGACTTCGCGACCTCGACGACCTCCTCCTTGCTGTGCTTGCCCGAGACGGGCTGGAGGCCGGCCTGCACGCGCTTGTAGTGGTTGTAGACCGCGACCGCGAGGGACTTCTTCGCCTGTTCCTGCCCGATGACGTAGGCGTTGAGGAACTCGAAGATCTCCTTGGGCTTCGGGAGCTCGTCGAGGCTGACCTCGGCGCCCTCGCTCAGCTCCTCCTCGATGATCTCGTTGCAGAGGTCGATGCACTCGTCACAGATGTAGACGCCGGGACCGGCGATCAGCTTCTTGACCTGCTTCTGGCTCTTCCCGCAGAAGGAGCACTTCAGCAGGTCACCTCCGTCACCGATGCGTGCCACGGGCGGTCATCCTCCGAATTGGTCTGGCTGAGCAGGTCGAACGAGCGGTCCGAGGACCTCCCCGACGGTACCTCCTGCCGACCCCCGAAGGGGCCACAGACACGAAGTCTGCTGCGGGGGCACGCCGGGGCGGGTCATCGGCAGGTCATCTCCGGTCAGGCGAGGACCGGGGTCCCCTTGCGGGACTCGATCACGGCGTCGATGAGGCCGTAGTCGACGGCCTGGGCCGCGGTCAGGATCTTGTCGCGCTCGATGTCACGGCTCACCTGCTCCGGGTCACGGCCGCTGTGGTCGCTGATCATCTTCTCGAGCAGCTCGCGCATCCGGAGGATCTCGTTGGCCTGGATCTCGATGTCCGAGGTCTGGCCGAACGTGCCCTCGGTGTAGGGCTGGTGGATCAGGATCCGGCTGTTCGGCAGCGCCATCCGCTTGCCGCGGGTGCCGGCGGCGAGCAGGATCGCGGCGGCCGAGGCGGCCTGGCCGATGCACACCGTCTGCACGTCGGGCTTGATGAAGTTCATCGTGTCGTAGATGGCGGTGAGCGCCGTGAACGAGCCGCCCGGGCTGTTGATGTAGATCTGGATGTCCTGGTCGGGGTTCATCGACTCGAGGCACATCAGCTGGGCGATGACCGCGTTGGCGACGTCGTCGGAGATCGGCGTGCCGAGGTAGATGATGCGGTCCTCGAACAGCTTGGCGTAGGGGTCGATGCGGCGGAAGCCGTACGACGTCCGCTCCTCCCACTGGGGGATGTAGTAGTTCATCGACGGGCTCAGGTCGGGGGTGGTCGGGTTGCTCATGAGGCTCAGTCCTTCTGGTGGGCCGGGCGGCCGTCGTCGGCGGCTTCGCGGGCGCTCTTCACGACCTGGTCGACCAGGCCGTACTCCTTGGCCTGCTGGGCGGTGAACCAGCGGTCGCGGTCGGCGTCGGCGGTGACCTGCTCGACGCTCTGGCCGGTGTGCTCGGAGATCAGCTCGAGCAGCACCTTCTTGATGTGCAGCGACTGCTGCGCCTGGATCTTGATGTCGGAGGCCGAGCCGCCCATGCCGGAGGACGGCTGGTGCATCATGATCCGCGCGTGCGGGAGGGCGTAGCGCTTGCCCTTCGTGCCCGCGCAGAGCAGGAACTGGCCCATCGACGCCGCCAGGCCCATGCCGACCGTCGCGACGTCGTTCGGGATGTAGTTCATCGTGTCGTAGATCGCCATGCCGGCGTCGACCGAGCCGCCCGGGCTGTTGATGTGCAGGAAGATGTCGGCCTCGGGGTCCTCCGCCGAGAGCAGCAGCAGCTGGGCGCAGATCGCGTTCGCGTTCTGGTCGCGCACCTCGGAGCCGAGGAAGACGATCCGCTCGCGCAGCAGGCGCTGGTAGATGTGGTCGTCGAGGACGTTCATGCCCGCGCCACCGTTGAGCTGAGGACTGGAGTTCTGGGTCACGAGAGCGACCCTAGCCGCAAGCATCGACAGTTCCACGGCCAATCCCCCGCTGTTCGCCGACAGCAGATTTCAGGACTCGGCTGCAGCCTTGAGCCGGGCGACCGTCTCGGCCATGCCCGACTCGAGCTCGTCGGCGTGCCCCTCGGCCCCGCCGAGGAAGGCGCCCGCGAACAGCCTGCTCAGCCCGGTGAGCCTC
This sequence comes from Nocardioides caricicola, assembly GCF_039541135.1. NCBI lineage: Bacteria > Bacillati > Actinomycetota > Actinomycetes > Propionibacteriales > Nocardioidaceae > Nocardioides > Nocardioides caricicola. The sequence goes on from NZ_BAABFQ010000007.1 coordinate 71,026, forward strand.
CTCGGGACCGGCCGCCGGTGGACGACGCGGGTGCCGGCGTTCGTCGGCGACAGCTCCCAGATCCACCGGGCGCCGCTGGACTTCGTGTCCCAGGCGAGCACGCGCCCGGGGTCGAGCTCGGCCACCACGCTGCGCGTCGGCCAGACGACGGCCTTGCGCCGGTTGATCCCGAGGTACCACTGGTCGCGCCGCAGCCCGCCCGGCTTGAGCGGCAGCATCTTCACCAGCTCCGGGCTCCACTCGGGCATCTTCGAGAAGTCGGTCAGCAGCGCCCAGACCTGCTCGGGCGGGGCGGCGACGTCGGCCTCGGCGCGGAGCTCGCGGCCGGCACCGTCTGCGGCAGTCATGCGAGCCACTCTTCCAGAGCCGCGTGGACCCGCGGGTGGTTGAGCAGCCCGAAGTGGTCGGTGCGCCCGAGGTGCAGCCGGGTGGCTCCCGGGAACAGCCCCTCGCCGTACGCCGACGGCACCCGCACCAGCCAGTCCCCCACGACGTGCCCGACCGGGTGCCGCGGCGCGGTGGTGACGGTGGCCGCCACCAGCCGGTATCGCGCGTGCGGCAGCGGCGGCACGTCCTCGGCGAGCCCGGCGACCAGGTCGTGGACGCCCACCGAGCGCCAGTCGAGGATCCGCCCGAACGCCGCGGTCTCCGGCAGCCGCGCGAGTCCCCGGCTGCCGTGCCCGATGCCGCGCGCGATCGGGGCGCCGAGGTGCGGAGTCCCGAGCGTCACGACGTCCGACACCAGGTCGGTCCACGGCGCCTCGACGTCGGAGGCGACCGCGCCGGCGGCTCGCAGGATCAGCCCGCCCATCGAGTGCCCGACCAGCGCCACCCGGGTCACCGGGACCGGCCACGCCTCGACGATCCGCTGCATCAGCGCGGACAGCGCGACGCCGTTCGGCCGCAGCCCGAGGCCGGTGTTGGCGCGGAGGAACACCGGCGTCCAGCCGCGACCGGCCAGCGCCTCGCCGTACGTCGGCGCCGGGCCGCGGTCCCAGTAGGACTCGGTCTCGCACAGCCCGTGCAGGAACACCACGACCTGACCGGTCGCGGCGGGGAACGTCTCGGCCAGCGTCTCGAGGTCGACGTCGCGCCCGCCGGAGCGCACCGCCATCGTGATCGCCATCCGGGGGCGGTCGGTCGCGAGCCGGTCGCCGATCAGCCCGTTGACCGCCGAGCTCACGAACCGGCCGCGGGGCCCGTCCTCGAGCCGCGGCCCGAGGTCCTGCTCCGCCACCCGGCGCAGGCCGTACGACGCGGCCCGCAGGCCGAGGCCGGCCCCGGCGTACACCGCGGAGGTGATCGCGCGGCCCGGGTAGCCGCCGAAGCGGTCCGCCCAGGCGTCGTGGGTGTCGCGCACGCTGCGGACCACGAGCTCGTCGGCGACCTCGGTCACCAGCGAGAGCGCGTCCAGGTAGGTGGGGCCCATGGCGGCGAGCCTATCCATTCAGTGAACACTCGTACACCAGTTCTCTGTGATTGGATCCAGACGTGCTCCGGGTGACGTTGCGCGGGTCGGGCCTCCCTACGGTGACGCTCGGCTCGGGCGAGACGCTGCTGTTCGGGCGCTCGCCCCACCGCGCGCTGGACGACCTGGACGCCGACCTGCGCACGACCGCGATCGCGCTGCCCCGCTGCGCGCCGCATGTCTCCCGGCTCCTCGGCGAGCTCGTGGTCGGCGAGGAGATCGCGCGGCTGCGCTGGCACGGCTCGGGCGAGACCCAGGTGTCCAGCCTCTTCGACGCGCCGGGCGGCGCCCGCCGGGTGACCCTCGCGGAGGGCATGTCCCTGCTGCTCGACGAGGGCGAGAACCAGCTGGTCGTGATGCGCGGCCGCCAGACCTCCCCGACGACGTACGACGACCTCTCGATCGTCGTCGAGGTGACCCCGTCGTTCCCGGAGCCGGCGCCCCGGCCCGCCCCGCCCGACGACGGGATCGACGCGACCGCGACCGCCCCGGCGCCGCGGCTGCCGCGGGAGTCCCGGGAGTGGTACGTCGCCCTCGCCCTCGCCGAGCCCTGGCTGTCGGGCACCGACGACTACCCCCGGCCGCCCTCGAACCGCGAGATCTACGAGCGGGTCCTGCACTGGCACGGCTACGCCTGGAACCTCGAGCGCGCCCAGCGCGTCGACGACGCGATCCACTCGATCTCGGCGCTCGCGTTCGGCCCGAAGGACGACCCGTTCCGAGCCGGCGCAGGTCGCGCACAGAACGTCCGCTTCGCGATCGGGCGGCGTACGGCGGAGGTCCGGCTGGTCACCGTCGAGGACCTCGAGGCCGTCGAGCGGGCCGCGACGAAGCGGAACGTTCCACCCGGCTAGCCCTGTCCCTCGCACTCCGAGCGTGCCTACGGTCCCAGCACTCCAGAGACCGGAACAGCACGAGACAGGAGAGCGCGATGACCCAGCGGATGCAGGGCATGGACACCGAGTACGGCCGTGAGGTCGGGCAGAACATGGGCTCCCAGGCGGGCCAGGTGGCCGGCATGGTCGCCAACATCACCGCGATGATCCAGGGCCTGAAGTGGCAGGGCCAGGACCGCGAGAACTTCTCGAGCGACTGGCACGGCAGCTTCGCGCCTCAGGCCAACAACGCGTCGCAGTCCCTCGAGGAGCAGGGCCGCGTGCTGATGTGGCACGCGGACCGCCAGGACGCCGCCAGCAGCTGATCCCCACGCCGGACAGGGCGGAACGTTCCACCCCGCCGGCCATCGACGCCACCGACGTGGCGTGCCTACGTTCCCGGCAACACCCCCAGCACGAAGGAGCAGCCGATGTCGTTCCTCGGCGCAGACACCGACGAACTCCGCGACGCCGGCCAGGTCTGCCAAGACGGCAAGGAGACCACCGACCAGGTGATCGCCTACCTCAAGGCCCTGATCGCGATCCTGCGCGCCGCCTCGTTCTTCAGCGGCGGAGCCAGCGCCGCGTACGCGACGTACCTCGAGACCGTCGTGGTCCCCTGGCTGCAGAAGATCTCCATGGCGCTCGGCCTGTTCGCGCAGGTCCTCAACGCCAACGCCGACGCGCAGGACCAGGCCAGCCAGGGCCAGAGCGTCGACTTCGGCTCCCTGCCGACGTACACGCCCCAGGTCACCGGCGACAGCAGCGTCCAGCCGTTCGCGGGCACGATCATCGGCGACGCCCTGCAGGGCATCGCGATCGTCAACGCGATCGCCGACGCCGTCGACGGCGAGGGGAGCTCCGACACCGGTACGCCGGCCTCGGGGGACGCCCGCGGCGTCGGGTCCGCGACGTCGATCGGCGCCGCGCACGGCCTCGATGGCGGCGCCCACCAGCGCGGCGACGTCACCCCGGTCAGCGGTGGCGGCTCGGCCGGCGGTGGTGGCACCTCGGGCGGGGGCGGCAGCGCCCCCCTCGGGACCAGCAGCATCGGCGGCGACGGCACCGGCAGCATCGCCGGCAACCCGGACTCCACGGGCTCGGCGTCGACCGCCGGGGGCTTCGGCGGCGCCTCCCCCGGCGCCGACTCGCTCGGCACCGTGGGCCACACCGGCACCGGCGACCCGGTCGCGACCGGCGACAGCTCGTCGCCGTCGTACGGCGCCGCCGCGGCGATCGCCGGCGGCGCGGCCGCGGCCGGCGTCGGGGGCGCGGCCCTCGCGGCCCGCTCGAGCGGCGGGGACGCCACGATCGACCGGCTCGCCAGCCAGAACGGCCGCGGCAGCAGCGGACCGGAGGTCCGTGACCTCCAGCAGCGGCTCACCGACGCGGGCTACGACACCAAGGGCGTCGACGGCCAGTGGGGTGGCAACACCGAGCGGGCCTACGACGCCTACCGCGCCGACCACCCGCTGCAGATCAACCACGGCTCCGGCTACAACGCCCCGAGCGGCTACGACTACAACCAGATCGCCGGGGTGCGCGGCAACGCCAACGTGACGCCGGAGTTCCTGCGCGCGGTCGAGGGCGTCGCCCAGCGCACGGGTGCTCAGCCCGAGCACCTGATGGCCGTCATGAGCTTCGAGACCGGCGGCTCGTTCGCGGCCGACACGCCCAACCGGGCGGGCTCGGGGGCGACCGGGCTGATCCAGTTCATGCCCGACACCGCCCGCGGCCTCGACACCACCACCGCGGAGCTGGCCCGGATGACGCCGATGCAGCAGCTGCCGTACGTCGAGCGGTACCTCGACCAGCACCACGGCCGGATCGGCAGCCTCGAGGGCCTCTACACCTCGGTGCTCGCCGGCCACCCGACCGGACCCGGCCAGGACCTCTTCGTCCAGGGCAGCCGGGAGTACCCGCAGAACGCCGGCCTCGACCTCAACCGCGACGGCCGGATCACCAGCGACGAGGCGACCGCGGCCGTCCGCCGCCGCATGGGAGGCCAGTAGTCGGACCACACACCCCGCTCCCCACCCACCAGTGCAGCAACCCCTAGAGAAGGAGATATCCCATGCCCATGAAGGGAATGGACGTCGAGGCCGGTCGGCAGTCGGCGCAGCAGATCACGCAGGGCGCCTCCGAGCTCGAGCAGCTCACCGGCCGCCTCACCCAGGTCATCGAGGGCTTCGAGTGGATCGGCCCGGACGCCGAGCGCACCCGCCAGGCCTGGCAGTCGGACTACCGCACGATGCTGACGCAGGTCGTCAACTCGCTGCAGGAGTTCTCCACGCTGATCAACAACCAGGCGCAGGAGCAGGAGCAGGTCTCCAACTGACCTGACCGGCCCGTCACCACCCCGGGAGGCCCGACATGCAGAGCTGGATCCTGTCGCTGCGACCAGCTCCTGAGTCGGGCCTCCCGTCGGTGGACGTGCACGTCCAGGCCCGGCCCGGCGCGACCGTCGCCGACCTGGCGCGCGCGTTCGGCCGGCACGTCGCGCCCGACCAGCAGAACCTCCACCTGGTCCCGTTGGACGGCAACGTCCCCTGGCCCGCCGACCGGCCGCTCGCCGAGTGCGGGCTGCGCACCGGCGACCTCGTCGACGTGGTGTCCGCGCCGGCGTCCTGGCTGACCCGGGTGAACACCAGCGCGCGGCCGCGCGCAGTGCTGCGGGTCACCGACGGACCGGACCGCGGCCAGCGGCTGCACGTCCGCTCGACCTCGTTGACCCTCGGCCGGGCGCCCACGTGCACGCTGCGGCTGACCGACCCGCTGGTCTCCCAGCAGCACGCGCGCATCATCCTCGGCGCCCGTCCCACCGTCTACGACGAGGGCTCGGCCAACGGCACCAGCGTCGCCGGCGAGCGCGTCACCAGCGCCCGCGAGATCGACTGGGGCACCCCGATCCAGCTCGGGCGGAGCACGCTGGTCATCGAGCCCGGCGAGGTGCCCGGCGACGAGGCCGCGGTCTCGGTCTTCCGGCCGCCCCGGTTCGGCGACCCGCTGCTCGACGAGGTCATCGACTTCCCGTCGCCACCCACCAAGAACCGCCCGTCCCCGCTGCCGTGGGCAATGCTGATGCTGCCGATGGTGATGGGCGTCGCGATCTTCATGCGGTCGCAGACGCCGTACGCCGTGGTCTACATGCTGGCCTGGCCGATCCTCGGCGCGGCCGGCTGGTGGCAGCAGAAGCGCAGCGCCCGCAAGCAGTTCGAGGAGGAGAAGGCGGAGTGGCGTGAGGACGTCGACCAGCTGCTGACCGTCCTCGACGACCACGCCGTGCGGCAGCGCCAGCAGTTCCACGACGACTACCCGGACGCGGAGACCGTGCGCGCCCGGGCCGCCTCGCGCGACAAGTACCTCTGGGCGCGCGCCGAGGACCGGCAGGCGTTCCTCGTGACGCGGCTCGGGATCGGCACCGTGCCCGCGATGCTGCGCGGCGCGATCAAGGACGGCGGCGACCGCCCGTCGCGGCGCGAGGTGGCGGGCGAGCTCGCCGAGCGCGACGAGCTCGAGGACATGCCCGTGCTCGCCGACCTCGCCGCGCACACGGTCGTCGCGCTGACCGGTCCCGACGAGCAGGTCGACGCGCTGGCGCGCTCGATGCTGCTGCGGATCGGCTTCGACCACTCGCCGTCCGAGGTCAGCGTCGCCGGCTGCTTCGGCCGCGGCCGGCGGCAGCACGAGGCGTGGCTGCGCTGGCTCCCGCACGCCACCACCCGCGTCGGCGGCCAGCCGCCGGTCGCGATCGGCGCCCGCCCGGCGACGGCGCTGCTCGAGAGCCTCGTCGCCGAGGACGGCAACTCCGGGCACACGATCTGCTTCGTCGACGAGCACGCCGGGATCCCGCGCCGTACCGTCGAGGCGGTCGCCGCGGCCGCGCCCGAGCGCAACCTCCACCTGGTCTGGCTCGGCGCGGAGCCCGACGAGGTGCCGGCCGCCACCGGGCTGCGCATCGACCTCACGACCGGCGAGGTCGGCGTCCGCGACCGTGGCGGCATCAGCCGCATCGAGACCGCCGACGTCGTCACCCTCGACCACGCCTGGCGCAGCGCCCGCTCGATGACCGGGTACGTCGACGAGGCCGCCGTGCTGCCCGCGTCGACCGCGATCCCCGCCGTGGTGCGGCTGCCCGAGGTGAGCAGCGACTTCGAGGACCTCGACGACATCGTCGCGGTCCTGCGCCGGTGGAGCCAGTCGTCCGGCCTGCGCGCGCAGATCGGCGCCGGCATCGACGGGACCGTCACCATCGACCTGCGCGAGGACGGCCCGCACGGCCTGGTCGCCGGCACGACCGGCTCCGGCAAGAGCGAGCTGCTGCAGTCGCTGATCTGCTCGCTGGCGCTCAACAACCCGCCGAGCCGGATGAACTTCCTGCTCGTCGACTACAAGGGCGGCGCCGCGTTCCGCGAGTGCGCGGACCTGCCGCACACGGTCGGCTACATCACCGACCTCACTCCGGCGCTGGTGCAGCGCGCGCTCACCTCGCTCGGCGCCGAGATCACCGCGCGCGAGCACCTGCTCGGCGAGTACGGCGTGAAGGACGTCGTGCAGCTCGAGCGCGAGCACCCCGAGGCCGCCGTCCCGTCGCTGCTGATCTGCGTCGACGAGTTCGCGGCCCTGACCAGCGAGGTCCCCGAGTTCGTCGACGGCATGGTCAACCTCGCCCAGCGCGGCCGCTCGCTCGGCATGCACGTGCTGCTCGCGACCCAGCGCCCGGCGGGCGTCGTGACCGGCCCGATCCGCGCCAACACCGACCTCCGCATCGCGCTGCGCGTCTCCTCTGCCGACGACTCACGCGACGTGATCGACTCCCCCGAGGCCGCCCGGATCTCGCGGCGCACCCCCGGTCGCGCGTGGATCCGGCGTACCGGCCACGGGACGGCGGAGCTGGTGCAGTCGGCCTGGACCGGCGCGCGGCAGCCGGTCGACGCGAGCGAGAACAAGGTGCGCGTGCAGGCGTTCTCGGCCGCCGGGTCGCTGGAGACCGGGCTCGGCGAGGAGGTCCGGCTGGACCCGCGCACCGACCTGGTGCGCTGCGTGACGACGATCCGCACCGCGTTCGCGCGCACCGAGGCCGCGCCGCCGAAGCGGCCGTGGCTGCCGCCGCTGCCCGCGGAGCTGCTGCTCGAGCCGGACCAGCTGATGGCCGGCGCCGTCGAGCGCCCCACCGGCCGGGTCGTGCTGGGCCGCATCGACGAGCCGGGCGAGCAGACGCAGCCGGAGCTGCTCGTCGACTTCGCCTCCGTCGGCCACGTCCTCGTGTACGGCGCCTCGGGCTCCGGCAAGACCGAGCTGCTCCGCACGACCGTCCTGTCCGCCTCGCTCGGCGACGCGTTCGGGTCGCAGGGCGTGGCGCCGTACGTCTACGGCATCGACTACGCCGGCGGCGGCCTGGCGGCGATCGCGGGCCTGCCCACCGTGGAGGCCGTGGTGCCGGAGAGCCACCAGGGCCGGGTCCTGCGGCTGCTGCGGCTGCTGCGGCGCACCGTCGCCGAGCGCACCTCCGCGTTGGCGTCCCACGGCTGCTCCGACCTCGACGACCTGGCCCGGATGGGCACCGCGCTGCCGCGGGTGTACGTCGTCATCGACAACCTGCCCGCCCTGGTCGAGAGCCTGGAGTCGTCCGGCGGCGTGGCCCGCGAGCACCTCGAGCACATCCAGAACGTGCTGCAGAACGGCCGCCGGGTCGGCATCCACGTGATCGCGACGGCGCCCGGCCGCACCGGCGTGCCCACCGCGCTGGCGGCGACGTTCGGCCGCCGGATCGTGCTGCGGATGACCACGACCGACGACTACCTGATGCTCGGCGTCCGTGCCGACGTCCTCGACGCGGACAGCGCGCCGGGAGCGGGCCTGCTCAACCGCAGCGGCGTCCAGGTCGCCACGACCGGCGGCGCCGGCACACCCGTGCAGGCCGAGCGGGTCAAGGCGATCGGCACCCTGCTGGCCCCCGCCGTCGCCGGCCGGGGCGCCGCACCCGTCCCCTCGATGCCGGCGCGGCTCGACCAGCAGGCGCTGCCGGTCCCGTCCGGCAGCCGGGTCGCGCTGGCGGTCGACGCCGACGCCGTGGCGGTCGTCGAGGTCGACCTGCTCGGGCCCCCTGTCGTCATCGCCGGCCGCTCCCGGTCGGGTCGCACCAGCGCCCTCGACGGGCTCGCCGCGCTGGTGGGTCGGGCCGAGCGGCCGCCGCGGGTGATCCGCGCGGGCGACCCCGTGACCGCGGCCGCCGAGGTCGACGCGTGGCGCTCGGCCGAGCGGGACCCGCAGGACTGGGCGCTGCTGCTCGTCGACGACGCCCACCAGTGGGACGCCCACGCCGCCACCGACGACGTGACCCGGGCCGCCCTCGGCTCGTTGCAACAGGCGATGGCCGACCCGGGCACCCGGCTCGGGACGGTCGTCACGGCAGACATGACGATGGCCAAGCAGCGCGGCGGGCCGGACGGCCTGGTGAGCGCCGCACGCCAGGGCCGCCGGGGTTTCATCCTCCAGCCGGAGTGGAACGATGGCGATGTCCTCGGGGTGACGGTGCCCAGCAAGACGACCGAGCCGCTGACGGGCCCCGGCCGGGGCCTGTGGTGCGAAGCCGGATCGGCGTGGGTGGCGCAGCTCGTGACCCACGCAGGCATCGAAGTCGGCACCACACCGCACACTCGGGAGGCGGAATGAAGCGGCAGCACGGGCGCTCGGCCCGAGGCACCGCGGAGCTGTCGGTGGTCGTCGTGGCCGCGTCGCTCGTCGCGGGCGTGCTGTTCGGCAACGGGGTCACCCGCACGGCCGTCGACATCGCCGACGGCCTCACCTGGTTCACCGACGACCCCACCGGCCAGGTCATCGAGGTCAACCCGGCGACCGGCCGGCCGGAGGCCGAGCTCGACGTCGGCGACGCCGGCGACGAGCTCGCGCTGGCGCAGTACGACGGCCGGCTGATCGTCACCAACCGCACGACCGGCGAGCTGTCGTCGTTCGACCTCACCAGCCTGCTCACGTCCGGCGCCCGCCAGGTCGCGCCGGGCGACGCGACCGACGTCCTGCACGACGACGGCGCGGTGTTCCTCCTGGACCGCGAGCGCGGCACCGTCGCGTCCATCGACCCGGTCACCACCGACCCGATCGGCGAGATGTGGAGCTCGCCCGAGGGCATCGTCGACGCCGCCATCGACGGCACGGGCCGGGTGTGGGCGATCGACCCGCAGGGCCTCCTCACCGAGCTGCGCTGGTCGACCTCCAGCCTGCGCTTCGTCGTCGAGGACACCCGCCAGATCGACCACAGCGGCGCCCGCTCCGCGCTGGTCGGCCACGACCGCGGCGTCACGGTGTTCGGCGCCGACGAGGGCATCGTGGTCCAGGTCGGCACCGACGACGACGTCGTGGCCGACGCGGTCGGGCTCGGCGGCGAGCTCGCCGTCCCCACCTCCGCGCCCGCCGACCTGGTGCCGGCCGCCTCCCCCGACACCGGGCGGGTCGCGATCGTCGGCAGCGGCGGGGTGCGGATCGTCGACGTCTCCACCATCGGCTGCGAGGAGCCCGGCCGGCCCGAGGTGTTCGAGGGACTCGTGTACGTACCGTGCTCCGGCGCCGGCCGCGTGGTCCGGCTGACCGCGGACGGCCAGCGCGCCGGCTCCGACATCGAGGTCAACGAGGACCAGGGCGACCCCGACCTCGTGCTCGACGACGGCACCCTGCTGATCAACGTCCCCGGCGCGACCCAGGGTGCGGTCGTGCACGCCGACGGGTCGGTGTCGACCATCACCCGCTACGCCACCCCGCTCCAGCAGTCCGGCGGCGGCACCCAGCAGGCGGTCGCGCCGCCGGTCCCCGTCCGTCCGGTCAACCCGGTCCCCAACCCCGCCGTTCCCGCACCCGGCTCCGGCCCACGCCCGGCCCACCCGGTCACCGAGCCCGAGCCGGACCCCAGCACCGAGCCGACGCCCGATCCCGACCCGGAGCCGTCCGGGCAGCCGCCGTACGACCCGGACGCCCCGCAGCCGCTCGAGGCCCCGACCCGGGTCCTGGCCGTGGAGATGCCGTCCGGCGGCGTCGAGGTCACCTGGCACCACGGCGGCGACCCGGCCGACGAGTTCACCGTGCAGGAGGAGGGCGGTGGGGTGCTGGTCACCGTCTCGGGCGTCGAGCGCCAGACGTCGGTACCCGCCCAGCCCGGCACGCACCGGTTCACGGTCACCGCGATCCGCGAGGGCGAGCCGCCGGAGACGTCCGCGCCGTCCAACCCGGTCAACACCTCCGGCCTCCCGGGCGCCGTCACCGGCATCCTCGGCGAGGTGGCCGGCAACCCCGACGACACGACCGCCACGATCACCGTCCGCTGGTCCGAGGCCGAGGACAACGGCTCGCCGATCGTCAGCTACTCCGTCGACATGACCGACGCGAACGGCAGCCAGCACACCGATGTCGCCGGTGCGACCAGCGCGACGTTCATCTCGACCTGCGCCACGACGTACTGCAACCCGAGCCCGGTGACGGTCACGATCAGGGCCGTCAACGCCAAGGGCACCGGCCCCGCGAAGAAGGCGACCCTGACGTACAACGGCCCCGAGGTCCCGACGCTGCCCGTGGCCGACCGGCAGCTGGTGACCGGCTTCAGCCACACCTGGCAGGGCCTGTCCTGGTACGGCGTCGGCACCACGCGGCTGACGCTGTCGCCGCCCGAGTCCTGGCGGGAGTTCCCCGGCACGTGCAGCTGGACCCACGAGGGCAACCAGACCGCCCAGGAGCCGGTGCAGTTCCGCTGCGACGCGACCAACGTGTCGGTGCCGATCGACACGGGTATGACCCGCAAGCAGGACAACGGCGTGCGCCGCCACTCGATCGTGTTCACGGCATCGAACGGGACCGAGTCGGTGACCAGCGAGCGCTTCGAGTGGACCACCGAGCAGGCCCCGTCCTGCTTCCGGTGCTCGTGAGCAGAGGAGACCCCGTGACCACCGTCGTCTCACCCTTCAGCCCGACCGAGGACGACATCACCGAGTTCCGGAAGCTGCACCACCGGGTCGGCGACGCCGTCGAGAGCGCGGTCCACGGCAAGCGCGGGGTCGTCGACCTCGTGCTGGTCGCGATGTTCGCCGGCGGGCACGTGCTCCTCGAGGACGTCCCCGGCACCGGCAAGACCACGCTGGCGCGCGCGGTCGCCCGGTCCCTCGGCGGCCAGGTGCGGCGGGTGCAGTTCACCCCGGACCTGCTGCCCAGCGACGTCACCGGCACCACCGTGTTCGACCCCCGCGACGGACAGGTGCGGTTCCGGCCCGGTCCGGTCTTCGCGAACGTCGTGCTCGCCGACGAGATCAACCGGGCCTCCGCCAAGACCCAGTCCGCGCTGCTCGAGGTGATGGAGGAGCGCACGGTCACCGTCGACGGCACCGCGCACCTGGTGCCGGACCCGTTCGTCGTCATCGCGACCCAGAACCCCGTCGACCTCGACGGGACCTACCGGCTCCCCGAGGCCCAGCTCGACCGGTTCCTCGTGCGGACCTCACTGGGCTACCCCGACGCCGAGCACGAGATCGAGGTGCTCCGGCCCGGTGGCACGGCCGGGCGCGTCGCCGACGTACCCGTCGTCACCACGCCGGGCGAGGTCGCCGCCCTGGCCGAGCGGCTCGCGGGCCTGCACGTCGCCGACCTGCTGCTGCGCTACATCCGCGACCTGGGCGTCGCGATCCGCAACGACCCGCGGGTCCGGCTCGGCGCGAGCACCCGCGGGCTGCGGTCCCTGGTGCGGTGCGTGCAGGTGTACGCCGCCGCGCAGGGTCGCAACTACGTCGTCCCGAGCGACGTGCAGCGGCTCGCCGAGGCCGTGCTCGCCCACCGCACGGTCCTCACCCGTGACGCCGTGCTGGCCGGCCACACCTCGGCGTCGGTCGTCCACGACGTGCTGGAGACCGTGTCGCCGCCGCAGCCCGACGAGGGCTGACATGCCGCTCACCGCGCGAGGGTGGGCGACGCTCGTCCTCGGCACGCTGCTGGTGGTCGCCGGGCTCGCCTGGCACTACCCGCTCGTCGCGGGGCTCGGCGGTGCCCTGGTCGTGATCGTGGTCGCCGAGCTGGTCTCGGTGCTCGCCACCTCCCACGTCGAGGTGCACCGCGAGGTCAGTCCCACCGTGGTCGTGCGCCACGAGCCGTGCACCGGCACCCTCCGGCTCACCGGCCGCCGGCGCCGGGGCCTGGTCCGCTTCGACGCGATGGACGAGGTCGACGGCACCCTGGTCCCGGTCGAGCTCCCGGAGACGCCCGGGGCGACGACCGTGGCGGTGAGCTACCCGATCCCCACCCCGCGACGCGGCCTGCTGCCGGTCGGGCCGGTGCACCTGCGGCGCTACGGCCTGGCCGGCATGGCCGCGACCTCCACCGAGACCGGCCGGGTCGAGCAGGTGCGCGTGCTCCCGCGGCGGATCCCCCTCGGCGACCTGATGCCCGGCCACCGGCACGCCCCGGCCGGCAGCGACCTCAGCCTGGAGTACGGCGGCACCGACCTGGTCGGCCTCCACGAGTACGCCATGGGCGACGACCTGCGCCGCCTGCACTGGCCGACCAGCGCCCGCACCGGCACGCTGATGGTCCGAGAGGACGCCGACCCCGCCGAGCCGCAGGTGTGCGTGCTGCTCGACGACCGGGTCGGCAGCTACGGCGGGCCGGGTGAGCCGTTCGAGGAGGCCGTCGAGCTGGTCGCCGCACTGTGCCGGGTGACCGTGGACCGGGGCTACCCGCTGCAGTTCCGCACCGTCAGCGGCCGGCACGGCGTGCACGTCCCGGGCTCGCCGACCCGGCTCCCCCAGCGTGAGGCGCACGACCTCGACTGGCTGCTCGCCGAGATCGACGTGGCCGGCTCCGGCGAGGTGACCCGCGACCTGCCGCCCGGGCAGGACATCGCGGTCGTGGTCACCGGGTCCGAGGCGGACCGCCACGAGCTCGGCCTGCTGCTCGGCGACGCCGCGACCCGCGTGGTCGCCGCCGTCGACCCGCTGCCGCTGGTCGCCGCCGAGCAGCGCGCGGGCGTGCTGCTGCTGCGCGGCGCCGGATCCCTGTCGCTCGCCGCGGCCTGGGACGAGGCGGCCGCCCGATGACCTCGACCGCCCGGAACCCCTGGCTGCTCACCGCGTGGGCAGCCGGTCTGGTCTCGGTCGGTGCGATCGCCCTGGCCGCCGCCTGGGGCGGCTGGCAGCCGGTCGTGCTGCTGCTCGCCGCCGCCCTGGTGCCGATCCTGCTACTGCGCGGCGTGGTCGCCCTCGGCGTCTCGCGCTGGGCCGCGACCTCGGTCCTCGCGCTGCTGCTCGTGCTGACGGCGTACCTCATGTCGGCGCGCAGCGACACCTCGCTGCGCGGCACCGTGACCGACTCCGTGCCGCTCCTGCTCACCGCGCCCCAGCCCTACGCCCTGCGCGCCGACCTGCTCGCCCCGGTCGTGCTGCTCACCGGCCTCGTCGCGCTGTTCGCCGGCCTGCGCGCCGAGAGCCGCACCCGGGTCGGGCCGGTCGCCGCGGGCGTCCTGCTGTACGTCGCTGCGGCCCTGCTCACCACCGGCCGCGGCGACCCGTGGGGCATCCTCGCGGTGCTGCTCGTGGTGCTCGCCGTGCTCGGCTGGGTACTGCTGGACGAGCACACCGAGCCCTCCCGGCGCCGGCTGCTCGTCGCCGGGCCCGCGCTCGTCGTGCTCGTCGGCGGGCTGGCCTCGGTCGCGCTCGTCCCGGCCCGGGGCGCGTTCGACCCCCGCACGGTCGTCGACCCGCCGGTCACCGTGATCGAGACCGCCAGCCCGCTGCCCCAGCTCGGGGCCTGGGCCGCCAACCCCGACGACGAGCTGCTCCTCGTGAGCGGCGACGCCGTGCCCCTGCGGCTGGTGACGCTGGACGAGTACGACGGCGCCCAGTGGCGCGCGGCCACGCGCTACGCGCCGTTCGGCACCGCCGTCGACACGCCGCTGACGGGCGACCGGCGGCGCACCGCGACCGTCGAGGTGCAGTTCGCGGGCCTGGGCGGCAGCTGGCTGCCCTCCCCCGGCGACCCGATCGAGGTCAGCGAGCCCGACGCGCTCGTCGACGTCACGACCGGCACGCTGCACGACCCCGACCCCGACCCGGACACCCGCTACGTCGTGACCGGGGTCGCCGACGAGCCCGACCCGGCCGACCTGGTCGGCGCGACCGTGCCGACCAGCGGGCCCGCGCTCGAGTACCTCGACCAGCCCCAGCTGAGCGGCGCGCTGGCGGCGTACGCCGACCGGGTCACCCCGGACGGCGGACCCTACGTGCGGGCGCTGGCGATCGAGGCCGCGGTCCGGGAGGGGCGGCGGCTCTCGCCCCGCGCGATCTCGGGCTCGGCGTTCTGGCGGATCGAGCGGTTCCTCCTCGGCACCGAGCCGGACGACCAGGTCGGGACCTCCGAGCAGTTCGCGACCGCGTTCGCCGTGCTCGCCCGCCGGGCCGGGCTGCCGACCCGGCTGGTGGTCGGCTTCCGGCCCGGTGACCGGCAGCCGGACGGCACCCGCGTGATCCGCGGCCGCGACGCGCTCGCCTGGCCCGAGGTCTACTTCCAGGGCCTCGGCTGGGTGCCGTTCGCGCCGACGCCCAACGACGACACGTTCACCCAGGGCCGGCCCCAGCTCGCCGAGGCGCCCGACGTCGAGCCGGCGCCCACCACGGAGTCCGCGGAACCGGTCCCCGCCGCCGAGCCGCCCCCGGTCGCCCGGGCCGCCGACGCCGGCCTCGGCCTGCCGAGCTGGGTGCTGGTCGCCTCCGGGACCGCGCTGGTCGCCGTACCGCTCCTGGTCCTCGCGGTCGCCCGCCTGGTCCGCTCGCTGCGGCACCGCCGCCGCGGCGCGACCGGCGCGTGGGCGGAGGTCTACGACGCGCTGATCCTTGCCGGCGAGCCGCCCCCTGCCTGGGCGACCGCGCCGCAGGTCGCGGCGCGCGCGGACCAGTGGTTCGGCACCAGCGGGGCGACCGAGGTGGCCGCACGCGCCGAGCGCGCGGCGTTCGGCCCGGCGGGCACGACCGTGCTGGACCGCCCGGCCGCCGAGGTCCGCGAGGTCCGCCGGGCGGCCCGCGCGACGGTGCCGCGGTGGCGCCGCTGGTGGTGGCACCTCGACCCGCGGGTGCTGCGCCGCTAGCGCGTCACGCAGCGCGGCCGGGTCATCCCGATGCTGAGGTCCGGCATCACGACGGTCATCACGAAGCAGGCCCGCTCGCCGCGGTCCACGACGAACGGCACGACGCCCTCGGTCTCGTCGGCCGGGAACTCGTCGACCCAGGTCCTGGTCGGCCGGGTCTGGGCGAGGACGTACTTGACCTCGCCGTCGGCCAGGTCGTTCCACTTCACCGCGACCGAGGTGCCGTCGCTGCGGATGGACAGCATGTCGAACGCCAGCTGCGGGTCCGCGCGGTCCAGCTGCGGGTCCCCCGACTCCTGCGGCATCGCGGGCAGCGAGTCGATGGCGCCCCCGAGGTCGGCGGGGGGCGGCTCCGCGGACGGGTCGTCGTCCCCGCGCAGCGCGGCGCCGGCGATGCCGAGCACCGAGCCGACCAGCAGCGCGGTGCAGCCCAGGCCGATCAGCAGCGCCTTGCGGCGACGGCCGCCGCGCTCGGCGGGCTCGGCGGGCGGCGCGACCGGCGGCGGCGCCGGGGGTGGGGCCACCGGCTCCGGAGGCCGGGTGCCGGTCGGCGCCTCGTCCGGGACCTCGCGCGGCGCGTGCGCGAGCACCGACAGCGCGACCGGGTCCGGCTGGACCGGGGGCAGGTCGGGCTGCGGCTCCCCCGGCTGCCACGCGGTCACCCGCAGGGCGTCCAGGGCGTCGCGCAGCTCCTCGGCCGACGACCACCGCGACTCGACGTCCTTGGTGAGACAGCGGTCGATGACCGTCGCGAGCCGGGTCGTCCCGGCAGCGGTGAGCGGGCGGTGGGGCTCGGTGCGGGCGCGGCGCAGGTAGGCCAGCGCGGAGTCGTCGTGCGGGTCGTCGCTCGCGAACGGCGGCTGTCCGTCGACGAGCGTGTAGAGCGTGGAGCCCAGCGACCACAGGTCGTCGGCCTCGGTGGGCGGCTCGCCGTCGAGGATCTGCGGCGACGCGTGCCGGTAGGTGAACGTCTCGACCGTCGAGGTGTGCTCGGAGTCCACGAGCCGGGCGATCCCGAAGTCCGCGAGGACCCAGGACGTGGGGAGCACCAGCACGTTCTGTGGCTTCACGTCGCGGTGGAGGACGCCGTGGGAGTGGGCGAACGCGAGCGCGTCGGCCAGCACCGCCCCGATCGTCACGACCTCGTCGACCGGCAACGGGCCGTGCGAGCGGAGCCGGTCGTGCAGCGACCCGCCCTCGTAGAAGTCCATGACGATCGCCGGGTGGCCGGAGTCGGTGGTCCCGGTCGTCAGGATGTTGACGATGTTGGGGTGCTGCCGGCCGAGCCGGACCGTGATGTCGATCTCGCGACGGAACCGCGCGACCGCGCGCGGGTCGTCGGTCTGCAGCACCTTGATCGCGACGTCGCGGTTCATCGCGACGTCACGGGCCCGGAACACCACGGAGTCGCCGCCACGGCCGACCTCCGTGAGGTGGTCGTACCCGGCGAGCGACTCCGTGGGTTCGTTGCGCGGTTCCGGGTGCGGTCGCCAGGCAGCGTCCTCGCTGCCGACCACCCCCGGATGCCTGGTCATGCTGGGCTTCTACCCAGGACCAGGGCGGATCACTCCTCGGTCTTCTCCTCAGCAGCACCCTCGGCCGCCTCGGCCTCCGGCTCACCGATCGTGCCGTCGGGGCGCAGGTTCTTCAGCTCGACGGTGTTGCCCGAGGCATCGGTGACGACGGCGGACTCGACGATCTTCGCCAGCGCCTTGCCGCGCAGGATCTCCTGGACCAGGTCCGGGATGTGGTTGTGCTCGAACATGTGGTTCGCGAACTCCTGCGGGTCCTGGCCGGACTGCTGGGCGCGACGCACGAGGTGCTCGGAGAGCTCGGCCTGGTCGATGCCGAACTCCTCGACCTTGGCGATCTCGTCGAGGATGAACTGCGCGGCGACGGCGTCGCGGACCCGGCGCTCGAGGTCGGCCTCGAACTCCTCCAGGGTCTGGCCCTCGTCCTCGAGGTACTTGTCCATGGTGAGGCCGGCGTACATGAGCTGCTGCTCGATGTTCTGGCGGCGGGCGTTCAGCTCGTCGGTGACGACGGTCTCGGGCAGCGGGATCTCGACCTTCTCCAGCAGCACCTCGAGGACCGCGTCACGGGCGGCCGCGGCCTGCTCGAGGCGCTTGCCGCGGCCGAGGCGCTCGCGGACGTCCTCGGTCAGCTCGGCCACGGTGTCGAACTCCGAGGCCATCTGCGCGAACTCGTCGTCCAGCTCGGGGAGCTCCTGCTCCTGGACCTGGCTGACGCTGACGACCACCTCGACGTCCTCGCCGACCAGGTCACCGCCCACGAGCTGGGACGTGAAGGTCTTCTCGTCGCCGGCGGACATGCCGACCAGCGCCTCGTCGAGGCCGTCGAGCATGCCGCCGCGACCGACCTTGTAGGACATGCCGCTGACCTCGGCGCCCTCGATGGCCTCGCCGTCGCGGGTGGCCTTGAGGTCCAGCACGACGAAGTCGCCGTCGGCGGCCGCGCGCTCGACGTCGCTCAGGGTGGCGAACCGCTCACGCAGCGCCTCCACCTGCTCGTCGACGTCGGCGTCGCTCAGCTCGATGTCCTCGACCTTGGCCTCGACGCCCTCGTACGACGGGAGGGTGATCTCCGGACGCACCTCGACCTCGGCGGTGAACTCGAGGGTCTCGTTGTCCTCGAACTTCGTCACCTCGATGTCCGGCTGGGCCAGCGGGGTGAGGGAGTGCTCCTGCAGCGCCTCGACGTACTTCTTCGGGATGACCTCGTTCACCGCCTCGTCGAGGATGACGGGGCGACCGACCTGGCGGTCGATGACCGCGGGCGGGACCTTGCCGCGGCGGAAGCCGGGCACGTTGATCTGCTGGGCAATCTTCTTGTACGCCGCGTCGAGGCTCGGCTTGAGCTCCTCGAAGGGCACCTCGACGGTCAGCTTGGCCCGGGTCGGGCTCAAGGTCTCGACGGCGCTCTTCACAGGTCTTCTCCTACTGTTCGAGATGATGGTGGGTGCATCGGGGCCCGGACGCGAGGACGCGATCCGTCCCGGAAGCCTCAGGGCAGCCTACTTCCCGCCCGACACGCACTCACAATTGCGCTCCACGGTGGGTGACACGTGGTCGGGGCGACAGGACTCGAACCTGCGATCTCCTGCTCCCAAAGCAGGCGCGCTAGCCACTACGCTACGCCCCGCCAAACGGGGTCCAGGACCACGCGCGGCGTGGCCCGGACCCTGCTTGGAGCGGATGACGGGAATCGAACCCGCGTAGCCAGTTTGGAAGACTGGGGCTCTACCATTGAGCTACATCCGCGTGCACCGAAGCGCGGGTGTCATGGTGCCACAAGCCGGTCAGCGGCGATGAACCAGCACCAGCGCGCGGTCGTCGTTCTCCGACCCGAGCGCGTCGACGAGCCGGTCCGCGCCCCCGTCGAAGTCGCCGCGCAGCAGGCCCTCGGCCTGGCCGAGCATCCGGTCGATGCCGAGCCCGATGTCGCGCCGCGGGGTCTCGACCATCCCGTCGGTGTAGAGCATCAGGGCGTCGCCGCGGCGCAGCACGCCGTTCACCACCGAGAACTCCGCGTCCTCGATCAGCCCGAGCACGGGCCCCTCGCCCTCGTGGACGGTCCAGCGGCCGGAGCCGGCGTCACGCTGGGCGGCCGGCGGGTGCCCGGCCATGCGCAGCTCGAACGCCCCGGTGTCGAGGTCCAGCGAGAGGTGGATCGCGGTCGCGAAGCCCTCGTCCCAGTCCTGGCGCAGCAGGTAGTCGTTCGCGGCCGGCAGGAAGTCGCCCGGCGCCAGCGCGCCGATCAGGCCGCCGAACGCGCCGGACAGCAGCAGCGCGCGGGTCCCGGCCTGCTCGCCCTTGCCGGAGACGTCGACGACGACGAGCTCGTAGC
Organism: Nocardioides caricicola; assembly: GCF_039541135.1. Lineage (NCBI taxonomy): Bacteria > Bacillati > Actinomycetota > Actinomycetes > Propionibacteriales > Nocardioidaceae > Nocardioides > Nocardioides caricicola. Next base: position 90,362 of record NZ_BAABFQ010000007.1, read on the forward strand.
TGTTGCGGTGCCGCGGTCGCGTGGAGACGACGAAGTCGCCTGCGAACGGCGTACCTCCCGCCGAGCGCAGCGCGCCCTGGACCATCCAGCCGTCGCCGAGGTCGGGGACGGCGCCCTGGCTGAGGATCCGGTCGCGCAGGTCGATGAACATCGACTCGCCCATCACGCCACCGACGCCGAGCCGCGAGCGACGGAACGACGTGACCAGCACGATGAAGCAGAGCAGGAACTGGATGCTGATCGCGAGCACGATGCGGGAGGTGATCTCCTCCTGCGCCGCGATGGTGAACATCAGGCAGACCATCACGAACACCACGAACCAGGGCAGCTCGCGCGGCCCGAGCAGCAGGCTGCCGAGCAGCAGCGGGACCGTCAGCCCGGTGAGCGGGGCCGTCGTCGGCCACATCAGCACACCTGCGGTGAGGATCCCCGTGAGCACGCAGAGCAGGACCAGCGTCCGCTGCTGGGACGAGATCCGGTGTCCGGTCAACCGGCGGATGGGACGTGTGCTCATCGGGGTCGATCCTCGGGCTCGGGTGCGCTCACTGTAGTGCTCGCGAACGGAACCTACGTTGACATTGCGGGCACCAGAACAGGTTTCGGTTCTGGAGCTCCGTCGTGCGGATCGTGGTGCCGCAGACGTGGCAGGCCTGGCCGTTGCGGCGGTAGACGTACACCTCGCCGCCGTGGTCGTCGCGCCGCGGCGGCCGGCCCATCGCCTCGGGCGTGTGCTCGGGTCGGACGGTGTCGATGCGGCCGGTGCGGACGCCCTCGCGCATCAGCACCACCAGGTCGTCCCACATCGCCTGCCACTGGCTGACCCGCAGCGTGCTGCCGGGTCGCATGGGGTCGATCCGGTGCCGGAACAGCACCTCGGCCCGGTACACGTTCCCGACGCCGGCGAGCACCTCCTGCTGCATCAGCAGGGCGCCGATCGGCGCCCGGCTGCGACGGATCCGCTGCCAGGCGCGGTCGGGGTCGGCGTCGGCGCGCAACGGGTCCGGGCCGGACCGGGCGACCACCGCGTCGCGCTGCTCGCGGGTCACGAGGGCGCAGGTCGTCGCGCCCCGCAGGTCGGCGTAGGCACGCTCCCCCACCAGCCGGAGCCGGACCTGGCCCACCGGAGGGGGTACGTCGGCGACCCCGTCGTACACGTCGAACTTGCCGTACAGGCCCAGGTGCACGTGGACGAACCGCTCGTCCGGGAAGGCGATGAACAGCTGCTTGCCCCACGCCTCGGCGCCCAGCAGCACCTGGCCGTCGACGAGCTGTGCCGCGTCGGCGAACCGGCCCTGCGGGCTGCCGGCGCGGACCGGCCGGCCGCCGAACGTGGCGGTGAGCTGGTCCGCGAGCCGGTGGAGGGTGTGCCCCTCAGGCATCGGTCGCCGACGCCGGGAGCGGCGGCAGCACGCGGGTCAGCTCGTAGTCCGACATCAGCCCGATGCGGCGCACGTGGCGCTCGTCGTTGCTGAACGGCTCGGCCAGGAAGACCTCGACGAAGCGGGTCATGTCCTCGAGCGGGTGCATGCGGCCACCGACGGCGATGACGTTCGCGTCGTTGTGGTCGCGGGCGAGCCGGGCGGTCTCCTCGGACCACACCAGCGCGGCGCGGATGCCGATCACCTTGTTGGCCGCCATCTGCTCGCCGTTGCCGGAGCCGCCGATCACGACCCCGAGGCTGTCGAGACCCTCGGCCCGGTCCTTCGCGACCCCCTCGGCCGCCCGCAGGCAGAAGACGGGGTAGTCGTCGAGCGCGTCGTACTGGAACGGGCCGTGGTCGACCGGCTCGTAGCCGTGGTCGGTGAGCCAGCGAGACAGGTGGTCCTTGAGGTCGAGGCCGGCGTGGTCGCAGCCGAGGTGCACGCGCATGGGCACATCCTGTCAGCAGTGGATGCGGAGGAAACCGGCGACCTGCCGCATCAGCGGCTCCGCCGACGGGAACACCCGCGGGTGCCTCCAGAAGCCGTGCAGCTGACCCAGGTAGCGGGTCGCCACGACCTCGACACCAGCCTCCGCGAGCCGCCGCGCCAGCTCCTCGCCCTCGCCGTGCAGCGGGTCGTGCTCGGCGGTGACCACGAGCGCCGGGGGCAGGGTGCCGAGCCGGTCCGAGAGCAGCGGCGCGAGGTGCGGGTTCGTGTGGTCGGACGGCGTCGCGTACTGCTCCCAGTACCAGGCGCCCTCGCGCGGGTCGAAGCCGTCGGCGTGGGTGCGGTACGAGTCGAACCCGGCGCTCGGGTCGAGGAACGGGTAGATCAGCGCCACCGCGACGTACCTCCCGGGGTGGCGGAGCGCGTCGACCAGCGCCAGGTTGCCGCCGGCGCTGTCGCCGTGCGCGACCAGCGGACCGCCGAGGGTGCGCGCGGCCCAGCCCGCGGCGGTCGCGACGTCGTCGGTCGCGGCGGGGAACTTGTGCTCGGGCGGGCGCCGGTAGTCGACGCTCAGCACCCGCAGCCCGCTGCGGTTGGCCAGCCGGCGCGCACTCGCGTCGTGCACCTCGACGTCGTTGAACACGAAGCCTCCCCCGTGGAGGTGCACGATGGTCGCTGCCCCCGCGCTGTCCGGCGTGTAGAGGCGGGCCGGTACGCCGTCGGCGTCGACGTCCTGGACGTCGGCCACGTCCTCGCGTGGCTCCTGGGCGGCGAGGGCGCGCGCCTGCTCCCGCGCCGCGGCGATGTCGTAGCCGTCGGCGAACACCGGGGTCTCGGCGGCGTACGCCTCGAGGGCGCGGCGCGATTCGGGGAACAGCATGCGCGGAAGGCTAGCGTCGACCCGTGAAGGTCTTCGGCTGGACGGTGCTCACCCTCGTGTTCGTGTCCGAGCTGCTGGCGATCGGCGGGCTCTTCGTCTGGGGGCTGCCCAGCCTGCTGTGGTCCTTCGTGCTCGGCGCGGCCGGGATGCTCGCGTGGAACTTCTTCGCCTCCCCCAAGGCGCGGTTCGGCCACCCGGTCGGGCGGCCGGTCGTGAAGGTGCTGGTCTTCGGGCTCGGGGCCTACGGATACTGGGAGTCCGGCCTCACCGGTCTCGCCGTCGTCGTGCTGGTCTTCTCGGTCGCCGTCAACGCACTCGCCCTCCTGCCGAGCGTCTCGGGGCTGGTCGACGAGGTCGGTTAGCGCGACCGCGTGGCTGGGCAGGATGCCCGCCATGGAGGGATACCCGTCTCGATCCACCGAAGCAGAGACCGTCTACTACCGCGCCGGCCTGGCCGCGCTCCTCATGGCGCTGGGTGTCGGCGCCTGGCTGGCCTTCGCCAACCGGCTCGCCGAGGCCGACGAGTCGATGTGGCTCGGCGTCTGGCTGGGGATCTCGGTGATCCTCACCGTGTGCTCCGCCGCGGTTGCGCTGCTCGCCGTGATGACGGCGCATCACCAGGAGCAGATGCGGGCGCTGATCACGCGTTCCAACGCCTGATCGTCGGCGCCTCGTGCTCCCAGCCGAGCACCGAGACCGTGGCCGTGTCGAGCTGGAAGTGCTGTCCCTCCGTCACCGGGAGGTCCAGCCAGCGCGCGGCGAGCGCGCGAAGGGCATGGCCGTGCCCGAACACCAGCGTCGGCCCGTCGGCCTCGCGCACCCGGCGCACCACCCGGTCCAGCCGCTCCTGCACCTCGGTCGACGTCTCGCCGCCCGGCACGGGGTGGCTCCACACCGTCCATCCCGGCACGGTCTCGCGGATCTCCTTGGTCGTGACCCCTTCGTACGCGCCGTAGTCCCACTCCACGAGGTCCTCCTCGACGGTCGCGTCGGGGAACCCCGCGAGCTCCGCCGTACGGCGCGCGCGCAGCCGCGGACTCGTCAGCACCTGCACGAACCCCACGTCCGCCAGCCGCGACTTCAGCGACCGCGCTACCTCCTCGCCCTCGGGCAGCAGCGGCACGTCGGTGTGCGACGTGTGCTTGCCCGCCGCACTCCACTCGGTCCTGCCGTGCCGCACCATCCAGAGCTCGTTCACGCGCCCATTGAACCGGGTCCGCTGCTGCGGCGCTCGATGGCCGGGGCGGACACGACCGCTGCCCCGCCGACCTCGGCCGGCGGGGTTGGGGGTCAGCGGATATGTCGGTCGGTGGTGACGAGGTGGAGCTGGCCGTGGGGCTGGTCCAGGCGAAGGTGCCGGGGCCGATGCGTTCGTAGGTCCAACGACGGTGGTTTTCGAGACAGGACCTCGTCCACCGACCCCGTCAGAACCCGACGCGGCGCCCGGCAGAGTCGTTGCGGACGACGGCGCCCTTCTCCTGGGCGGCCTCCTTGAGCGACTTCTGGAACTCGACCATGCGAGCCTGCAGCTCCGGGTCGGTGGCGGCGAGGATGCGGACGGCGAGCAGGCCGGCGTTGCGGGCGCCGCCGATGGCGACGGTGGCGACGGGGACGCCGGCGGGCATCTGCACGATCGAGAGCAGCGAGTCCATGCCGTCGAGGTACTTCAGCGGGACGGGTACGCCGATGACGGGCAGCGGCGTGACGGCCGCGAGCATGCCCGGCAGGTGCGCCGCTCCCCCGGCGCCGGCGATGATCACCGACAGTCCCCGCGAGGCGGCGGAGCGTCCGTACTCCAGCATCTCCTCCGGCATCCGGTGCGCGGAGACGACGTCGGCCTCGAAGGCGACGTCGAACTCGGCCAGCGCCTCCGAGGCGGCCTTCATCACCGGCCAGTCGGAGTCAGAGCCCATCACGATGCCGACAGATGCCATCTCACTCACTCTCATTTCCCAGGTCGCCGCGGAACCACGCGGCGGCGTGCCGCGCGCGCTCGAGGCAGTCGTCGAGGTCGTCGCCGTAGGCGTTGACGTGCCCGACCTTGCGGCCGGGACGCAGCTCCTTGCCGTACAGGTGCACGCGCAGGAACGGGTCGCGCGCGAGCGCGTGCGGGTAGCCGTCGTACAGCCGGCCGACCGAGGCGTCGGGGCCGCCGAGGATGTTGACCATCACGGTCCACCTGGCCCGCGGCGCCGGCGAGCCGAGCGGCAGGTCGAGCACGGCGCGCAGATGGTTCTCGAACTGCGACGTCACGGCGCCGTCCTGGCTCCAGTGGCCGGTGTTGTGCGGCCGCATCGCGAGCTCGTTGACCAGGATCCGCCCGTCGGTGGTCTCGAACAGCTCCACCGCGAGGATCCCGGTGACGTCGAGGGCGCCGGCGATCCGCAGCGCGATCTCCTGGGCCTCGCCGGCCAGGGCGGGCGCGAGGTCCGGCGCCGGCGCGATCACCTCGTGGCAGATGCCGTCCTTCTGCGTCGAGGCGACGACGGGGTACGCCGCGGCCTGGCCGCTGGGCGAGCGGGCGACGAGCGCCGACAGCTCCCGGCGGAAGTCCACGAGCTCCTCGGCGAGGACCGCGTGGCCGGACGCGAAGGCATCGCCGCAGTCCTCGGCGGAGCGCACGAACCACACGCCCTTGCCGTCGTACCCGCCGCGCGTGGTCTTCAGGACGCACGGGAAGCCGAACTCCTCGACGTCGGCCACCGACGACACGAGCGCGTTGCGCGGGCACGGGACGCCGAGCTCGGCCAGCCGCGCGCGCATCACGCCCTTGTCCTGGGCGTGCACGAGCGCGCCCGGCCCGGGACGTACGGCGATGCCGCCCGCCTCGAGCGCGTGCAGGTGCTCGGTCGGGACGTGCTCGTGGTCGAAGGTGACCACGGCGCAGCCGTCGGTGACCTCGCGCAACAGGTCCAGCGAGCGGTAGTCGCCGACCAGCTGGTCGGGGATCACCTGGGCGGCCGACACGCCCTCGGCCTCGGCGAGCAGACGTAGCGGGAGCCCCAGGGCGGCAGCGGGCTCCGCCATCATCCGGGCCAGCTGGCCGCCGCCGATGACAGCGAGAGTCGGTGCGAGCACGCCCAAACTCTAAGGGCCGCCTCTAGCCGGTGCGGTCCTCGGTCTCGAACCGCAGCCCCCGACCCCGGATCGTGGTGATCAGCCGCGGGTGCCTGCTGTCGTCGCCGAGCTTGCGCCGCACCCAGCCCAGGTGGACGTCGATGGTCTTCGACGACGTCCAGAACGTCGTGCCCCACACGTCTCTCATCAGCTCGTCACGGCTCACGATGTCGCCGGCACGCTCCATGAGCGCCCGGACGAGGTCGAACTCCTTCCGAGACAGGACGACCTCTTCCGTGCCGCGCCACGTCCGGCGAGTCTCGGGATCGAGCCGTACGTCCTGCACCTCGATCATCTTCACACGGTAGGAACACCAGGCACCCCGTGGTGCGGGACCGCGGAAGTTTTACTTTGCGTCAGATCCGGCGTACGGCGACCGGCTCGACCACACCGAACCCGCGGACCGGCCGGCCGGGCAGTCGCCGGGTCTCGAACTCGTCCGCCGGCAGCAGCTCGGCGGTCGCGGCGTCGATGATCGTCCGGTTGCGGCGGGCGACCGCCGTGAGCCGTGCGGCGAGGTTGACCGGGGGCCCGAACACGTCGCCGAGCCGCATCACCACCGACCCGCTGGCCAGGCCCACCCGGACGTCGGGCATCCGCGAGTCCCGACCGACCACGTTGATGATCCCGTCGGCGGTGTCGTAGGCGCGGATCGGGTCGCCGTTCACGAACAGCACCGAGTCCCCGATGCTCTTGATGACCCGCCCGTGCTGGGAGGAGACCACGTCGGAGCAGCGGGACTCGAACAGCTCGACGAGGTCGCCGATCCGCTCCTCGCTGAGCCGGTTGGAGAGCTCGGTGAAGCTGACGATGTCGGCGAACCCGACGGTCAGCTGCACGGTGTTGAGGTCCTCCTCGTTCGCGCGCAACGCCTGCACCCGCGCGGCCGCGGCGGCCAGGTGCCGGCGCCACGCGTAGATCAGCAGCCGCTCGAACGGCTTGCCCATCGCGTCGAGCACCCGCAGCAGGTCGCCCGCCCCGGTGGCGTCCTCCTCGTCGATGACCTGCGCCAGCGAGGCCACCTCCCAGTCCGCCAGCCGCGCCATGGTCTGGCCGACGCCGCGGGTGAGGTTCACCGCGGTGTCCAGGTCGATCAGGCCGGACTCGACGATCTCGTGGATGGTCGACAGCGCCTCGGAGTCCGCCGGCGAGAACGCGGCCTCGAGCCCGGTCGTCGGGAACCCGAGCGCGCGCCAGAGCCGGCGGGCCTCCTCGATGTCGACGCCCGTCTGCTCCGAGATGTCGACCGCGTTGAAGACCGGCGGCTCGCCGAGGACCGAGGGCTCGGCGTCGGGCGGGGAGTCAGACCCCTTCATGTCCGCCCGGGGTGCCGTGCGCCTGGAGCAGGAGCTCGTTGACCTTGCGCTGGACGTCCTCGACCTGCGGGATGTCGTGGAGCTCGATCTGGCCGTGGGTGCTGGCGTCGGAGATCACCAGGGTCCCGCAGCCGAGCAGCCGGTCGATCGGGCCGAACTCGTAGGCGATGTCACTGATCCGCGCGAGCGGCATGTCGTGGCCGCGGCGCACGATGACGCCGCTGCGGGTGATCAGCCGCCGGTCGGTGAACGTGTACGTCGCGGTCGCCCAGATCACCAGCGGCTTCAGCACGAACCACACGATGCCGACGGCGAGGACCGCCCAGATGACCCACTTGAACGTGCGGTTGTCGAGCGAGACCTCGGAGTAGGTGCCGATCGCCAGCAGCACGACGAGGAAGAAGACAGGGGCGATCAGCGCCTTGACGTGCGTCCGGGTGTCGATGATGACTTTCTCGCCCGGGTTCAGGAGCTTGCTGGAGATGGCCACGGGTGAACTATGTCACTGATCGGTGGCGCGCACGTGGACCACGTCACCCGCACCCACGACGGTCTCCCCGGTCGCACCGGCGACCACCAGCCGCCCGCTCTCGTCCACGCCGGCCGCGCGCCCGGTGATCGGCTCCCCGCTCGGCATCTCGACGCGCACCTCGCGGCCGATCGTCACGCAGCCGGCGACGTACGACGACCGCAGCCGCGCGGTCGCGGCGGACCCGCCCGCCTGCCAGGCGTCGTAGGCCTCCCGCAGCGACCCGAGCAGCGACACCAGCAGGGCGGTGCGGTCGGGCGCGGCTCCGGAGGCGAGCAGCAGCGACGTCCCGGTCGGCACCGGCAGCTCGTCGGCGGTCAGCGAGACGTTGAGCCCGACACCGACGACCGCGGCCGGACCGGTGCCGGTCTCCACCCGCTCCAGCAGGATGCCCGCGATCTTCTGGTCGCCGAGCAGCACGTCGTTGGGCCACTTCACGCCCGCGTCGTACCCGGCCGCGCGCAGCGTCTTCGCCACGACGTGCCCGGTCAGCAGCGGCAGCCACGGCCAGTCGGCCGGCGACACCGTGGGGCGCAGCACCAGGGAGAACGTCAGCGCGGACCGAGCCGGGGTCTCCCACGTGCGGTTGAGACGGCCGCGTCCGGCGGTCTGGTGCTCGGCCACGACCACCAGCCCCTCGGGGGCGCCCTCGCGGGCACGCTCGGCGGCGACGGCGTTCGTGGAGGTCGTCGTCTCCAGCACCTCGACCACGAGATCGGGGGCCAGCGCGGCCAACCGATCGGCGTCGAGTGATGGGCGTCTCATGGCGTCGGCGGTCACGGGCACTACATTGACCCACGGTCCAGACAAGTGCCAGCAAGGAGCCCCAGACAATGAGTGCGCAGCCCGGCGAGGGAACCGACGTTCCGCAGGACATCGACATCCACACCACGGCGGGCAAGCTCGCCGATCTGGACCGGCGCCTCGACGAAGCCGTGCACGCCGGCTCCGAGAAGGCGATCGAGAAGCAGCACGCCAAGGGCCGCAAGACCGCCCGCGAGCGGATCGAGCTGCTCTTCGACGAGGGCTCCTTCGTCGAGCTCGACGAGCTGGCACGGCACCGCTCGGTGGCGTTCGGCCTGGAGAAGAACCGGCCGTACGGCGACGGCGTGGTGACCGGCTACGGCACCATCGACGGCCGCCAGGTGTGCGTGTTCTCCCAGGACTTCACGGTCTTCGGCGGCTCGCTGGGCGAGGTGTACGGCGAGAAGATCACCAAGGTCATGGACCTCGCGATCAAGACCGGCTGCCCGATCATCGGCATCAACGAGGGCGCCGGCGCGCGCATCCAGGAGGGCGTGGTCTCGCTCGGCCTGTACGGCGAGATCTTCCGCCGCAACGTGCACGCCTCCGGTGTGATCCCGCAGATCTCCATGATCATGGGCTCCTGCGCCGGCGGGCACGTCTACTCCCCCGCGGTCACCGACTTCACCGTGATGGTCGACGGCACCTCGAACATGTTCATCACCGGCCCGGACGTCATCAAGACCGTCACCGGCGAGGACGTCTCGATGGAGGACCTCGGCGGCGCGCGCACGCACAACACCAAGTCCGGCAACGCCCACTACATGGGCTCGGACGAGGAGGACGCGATCGAGTACGTCAAGGCGCTGCTGTCGTACCTGCCGCAGAACAACCTCGACGAGTCCCCGACCTACGACGACGTCGCGGACACGGACTTCTCCGACCTCGACCGGGCGCTCGACACGATCATCCCGGACTCGCCGAACCAGCCCTACGACATGCACGACGTGATCACCACCGTGCTCGACGACGAGGAGTTCCTCGAGGTCCAGGAGCTGTTCGCGCCCAACATCATCGTCGGCTTCGGCCGCGTCGAGGGCCACAGCGTGGGCGTGGTCGCCAACCAGCCGATGCAGTTCGCGGGCACCCTCGACATCGACGCCTCGGAGAAGGCCGCGCGGTTCGTCCGCTTCTGCGACGCCTTCAACATCCCGGTGCTGACGTTCGTCGACGTCCCCGGCTTCCTGCCCGGCACCGACCAGGAGTGGAACGGCATCATCCGCCGCGGCGCGAAGCTCATCTACGCTTACGCCGAGGCCACCGTGCCCCTCATCACGGTCATCACCCGCAAGGCCTACGGCGGCGCGTACGACGTCATGGGCTCCAAGCACCTCGGCGCCGACATCAACCTCGCCTGGCCGACCGCCCAGATCGCGGTCATGGGCGCCCAGGGCGCCGCGAACATCGTGCACCGCAAGACCCTGAAGAAGGTCGCCGACGCGGGCGGGGACGTCGAGGCCAAGCGCGCCGAGCTCATCGACGACTACGAGACCGCGCTCGCCAACCCGTACATCGCCGCCGAGCGCGGGTACGTCGACGCGGTGATCACCCCGCACGAGACCCGCGTCGAGGTGGTCCGCGCACTCCGGCTGCTCCGGTCCAAGCGGGAGACGCTGCCGGCCAAGAAGCACGGGAACATCCCGCTGTGAGCGGCGACGCGGCCCCCGAGCAGCCGTTTCTGCGGGTCGTCCGCGGCGACGCGACCCCCGAGGAGGTCGCGGCCCTCGTGGCCGTGCTCGGCTCCCTGGGGCCGGCCGAGCCCGCGCGGGCGCGACGTACGCCGGAGTGGAGCGCGCACCACCGGAAGGTGCGCCGGCCCCTCGCGCACGGACCCGGCGGCTGGCGCTCCAGCGGCCTCCCTCAATAAAGACCACAGGAATCACTCCCGTCACAGGCGTAACAGCACCGGTGGTCTAGACTTCTGCCCCGAAGAACTTTGGGGAATCTTTGAGGTTCTCGGTGTGTCCGCTTGAGAACGCCCGCCCAGACTGGTGCGAGTAAGTTGACGCACCCTGACGGGAGAAGTTGGTGACGGCGCAGTCCATGGACACCAATCGCGAGGAGTACATCCGCACCGCGGACCAGTACGCACCCGAGGTCTACGACGAGGCCGAGGCGCTGCCGACGTACCGTCCGACGGTCGGCTGCATCATCCCCGCCTACAACGAGGCCGAGACCATCGCCGGCGTCCTCGACTCGCTGCTCCAGCAGACCCGGCTCCCCGACGTGATCCACCTGATCGTCAACAACACCTCCGACGACTCCGTCGAGATCGCCAGCCACTACGCCGGCCCGCACACGCGGATGACGCCGACCGGCGAGCAGAACACGATCGTCTACGTCCACGACATCGGGAAGAACCCCGACAAGAAGGTCGGCGCCCTCAACTACGGCTACTCCCTCGTCGAGCACATGGACTACCTGCTCGGCGTCGACGGTGACACCACCCCGGAGCCGGACGCCGTCGAGCACCTGGTCGAGGAGATCTCCAGCGACGACCGGATCGGCGGGATCTCGGCGATCTACTCGATCGACGACAGCGCGCTCGAGGGCCTGATCCCGAAGTTCCTGATCGCCGGCCAGCGCGCGCAGTTCTCCGCGTTCAACATGCAGAACCTGCTGAAGGGCCGCAACATGGCGGTGCTCGGCGGCCAGTTCTCGATCTTCTCGACCAAGGCGCTGCGCGACGTGCTGCGCGACAGCCACCAGCGCACCCCGTGGGTCAACGACAGCGAGGTCGAGGACTCCCTGCTGTCGCTGCAGATCAAGAGCGCCGGCTACCTCACCAAGATCAGCGCCCGGGCCCGCGCCCACGTCGGCGGCATGACCACGCTGCGCTCGCTCGACGCGCAGCAGGTGAAGTGGAACTTCGGCGCCATCGACCTGATGTGGCCCGGCCAGCGCGGCGACACCAAGGGCCAGCCGTTCCACCCGAACCTGCGCCTGCGCTGGTTCGAGCACATGTCGATGGTCATCAACATCGTCACCCGCTTCATGTTCCTGCTGCTGCTCGCGGGCTCGCTGAGCATCAGCGCGTTCGTGTTCAGCGGCTGGTGGCTCATCCCGCCGGCCGCGGCGATCCTGCTGAACTTCCGCGTCGCCCGGTCGATGGAGTTCGTGAACAAGCGCGACTACCTGTTCGCGCTGCTGCTGTTCCCGGCCGAGCTGTACATGTGGATCCGGATGGGCCACTTCGTGCGCGCCTGGCTGAAGTTCTTCAGCCGGCAGCAGACCGACAACTGGGCCGCCCAGGCGAAGGCCGAGCGCGGCAAGGGCGTCGCGTGGATGTACCCGTTCCTCGCGCTCGCGATCGCGTTCGTCGCGTCCGCCGCGATCTGGGTGCAGCTGCCCATCTCGCTCCAGTCCGACCTGCTGGCCGTCGGCTGGCCGATCCTCGGCGTCATCACGGTGCTCCAGACCGCGTGGATGCTCATCAAGGTCATGCGCCGCTACCGCGGCTTCAAGGCCTGACCCTCTCGTCCCTTCCCCAGGAGAAGATCCGCATGAATCGCACCCGCGTCGCCGTGGCGACGGCTGCCCTGGTCGCCTCGATGGCCGCCCTCACGGGCTGCTCGGCCATCGAGGACCTGACCGGCAGCTCCGACGAGCCGTCCGCCTCGGCCTCGGCGAGCCCGAGCGCCACCCCCACGCCGTACGAGTCGCAGTTCACCCGCGACGGCACGTTCCAGTCGCACATCGACGTCAACGGCGTGGACTTCGTCTACACGCTGTACCCGACCAAGTCGACGCCGCGGACCAACGAGTGGTACCCCAAGGGCCGGAAGTACTTCTCCTTCACGTTCCAGGGCTACGACCTCGACCAGGACCTCCGCGACCCGTTCAACACCAAGCGCAAGGTCTGGCTCGAGCGCATCGAGGTCACCTCGACGGTGAAGCTCACCGGCGGCGGGACGAACTCCGAGCGGCCCTACGAGCTCGACGCGGTCGCCAAGAACATCACGTTCGACCCGCAGCCGCTGTCCACCAAGTACGGCATGCTCGTGACCTCGCCGAAGGGCGCCTTCGAGCTGCGCAACCAGGCGATCCGGCCGACCGCGATGGACACCAAGGGCATCGACCTGCACTTCACCGCGACGGTGTGGATCCAGGAGCGCGCCGGGTCGAACGAGTACTACAAGAAGACGATCAAGCAGACCGTCCCGATCGCGATCTTCCCGAGCAAGACCCCGACCCAGGCGCAGTCGATCCCGGTCGACGCGAACTGACGCAGCCCGGGAGGGGCTAGGCGGCGTCGGCGAGCCGGTAGCCGACGCCGCGCACCGTCTCGATGTACTTCGGGGTGCCGGCGTCGTCGCCGATCTTGCGGCGCAGGTTCGCGATGTGCACCTCGACCGAGCGCTTGTCCGCCTCGTTCACGAAGTACGACGTGACGTACTGCTGACCGCGCATGGTCAGCACGAGGTCGGCCTTGCTGCGCACCCGGCGGCCCGTGCTCAGCAGGGACGCCAGCAGGTCGAACTCGGTGCGGGTCAGGTCGACGGCGTTGCCGTTGACGGCGACCATCCGGGTCTCGGCGTTGAGCGCGAGGCCGTTGAACCGGATCCACCCGCCCTCGACCGCGGGAGCCCCGGGCGCCGCGTGGTCGACGTACACCGGCTGCGAGGGGACGACCGGCTGCTGAATGGGCTGCTGGATGGGCTGCTGGACCGGCTGGACCGGCCGCTGCACCGGAGGCGCCGGCTGCTGGATCGGCTGCTGCACCGGGGGCGCCGGAGCGGGCTGCTGGTACGTCGGCTCGGGGTGCAGCGGCGCCATCGGCGCGCTGGTGGTCAGGTCGCGCGCGGCGACCGCGGCCCACGACTCCTCACGGACCTCCTGCACCGGCTGCGGCTCGTCGGTCTCGACCCAGCCGGTCGGCGTGTCGTAGCGCGCCCGCGGCCGGCGCAGCATCGAGTCGGCGCGAGCGCGCAGCTCGCGCGGCCGGAACGGCTTGACGAGGTAGTCGTCCGCGCCGGCCTCGAAGCCCTGCACGACGTCGATCTCGTCGGCGAGCGCGGTGATCATGATCAGGTAGGTGCTGCTGAACTCGCGCAGCCGCTTGGCGACCGCGAAGCCGTCCATCCCGGGCATGTTCACGTCGAGCGTGGTCACCAACGGGTTGTGCTCACGAACGGCCTCCACCCCGGCCGGACCGTTCTCAGTCACCACGGTGCGGAATCCGGACTGGGTCAGCACGATGTCGATGAGATCGCGCACGTCGGGGTCGTCCTCGATGATGACGGCCACCCAGTCGCTGCCAGGTTGCATGTGGCGAATGTTAACAACGCCGTGTGTCAGGAGCGTTGCACCGACCACCCCAGCGCGCCGCTACCGGACCTGATCCATCCGTTTGTCTCACCAACCGGACGTCGTCGCCATCTCCAGCGCCCGCTCCGGCCAGAACTGCCCGGCGGGCGGGCCGCCCTCGCACTCGCCGTCGCTCTCGCCGGGCGGCTTCACCCACAGGTAGGCGTCCTGGCGCTCCGGGTCGTTGTCGCCGGCCGCCACCGGCTCGGTGCCGAACGCCCGCCCCGGCGGGTTGCACCACTGGTCGGTGGAGCCGACGCCGTTGCGCCCGGAGTCGATCACGTAGTGCACGCCCCCGAGGATCGCGCTGAGCTCCTCGGCGTAGGCCTGCTCGTCCTGGTCGGTCTGGAAGTTCGAGACGTTCGTGGCGAACCCGCGCACGTCGCGGACGCCGACCTGCTCGAGCAGGTCGGCGAGGTCGGTCGGCGCGATCCAGTTCGAGTGCCCGCCGTCGACGTACGTCGTCACGTTGGCGTCCCGCAGCACCGCCACCGCCTCGCCGATCAGCCGGATCCGCTCGGCGCGGTTGTCGCACTCGAGGGCGGAGGCCAGCGCGTCCGGCTCGACGACCACGACCGCCCGCTCCCCCGCGCCGGCCGCCGTGGCGATCTCGGAGACCCAGGGCACGTACTGCTCGGCGGACAGGCCACCGGCCGAGTAGCCGCCGGTGCAGTCGCGGTCCGGGATCCCGTACACCACGAACGTCGGGACCTGATCGGCCTCGTCGGCTCCCGCCACGATGCCCTCCACGAAGCGCCCGACCGTGCGGGCGGGGTACTCCTCCGGCGTCAGCCAGATGCCCTGCGGGATGCTCGCCAGCCGGGAGAACACCGACGCCTCGGCGGACCCGGCCGCCGCCGCGGCGGCGGCCTGGGCGGCGTGCGAGTCCGGGTCGGCATAGCCGGCCCGGTCCGCGAACGGGTTGATCGCCTGCGCCTCGACCGGAGCCTCCTCCGCGGCGGGCTCGTCGCCCGAGCACCCGGCCAGGAGCGGACCGAGAGCGAGGGCGACGAGGACGCCGGCGGTCAGGAGTCGTGGGCGAGGCGGCGCGGGCACCGCGCCATCATGCCCGAGGGGCGGGGCCCTTTCCGCGACCGGGCGCGAACAGCGCGGCGACCACGGCCACCGCCACCGCGGCGGCACCGGTGAGCAGCGCCGGGCCGACCGCGCCGTCGTACCCGGCCGGCGTGAGCTCGCCGCCGTTGCCGAGGAACACCGCGACCAGGACGGCGATGCCGAGCGCCACGCCGAACTCGCGGATCGTGGAGTTCGCCGAGCTGGCGATCGCGAAGTCCTCGTCCGGCAACCCGTCCAGCACCATGGTCGCGGCCGGCGCGAACGTGAGCCCCATCCCGACGCCGGCCAGGACCAGCGGGACGACGAACGACGAGTAGCCCGAGCCGTTCTCGGTGATCACCGCGAACCACACCAGCGCGACGGTCTGCAGCACGAGCCCGGTCACCAGCAGCATCCGGTAGCCCAGCCGCCCGACCAGCGCCCCGGCGATCGGCGCGACCACCATCGGCGCCGCGGTCCACGGCAGGGTGCGGACGCCGGCCTCGAGCGGGGTGTAGCCCTGGACGACCTGGAGGTACTGCGCGAGCAGGAAGACCGCGCCGAAGATCCCGAGCGTGAACGTCAGGTAGATGATGTTCGCGACCCGGAACTTGCGCTCGGCGAACAGCCGCAGCGGGAGGACGGCGTAGGACCGGCCCCGGGCCCAGAGGACGTACGCCGGCAGCAGCAGCCCGGCGACCACGAGCGGTGCGACCACGGTGGGCGCCGCCCAACCGTCGTCATTGCCGTGCACGATGCCCCAGACGCCGAGGAAGACCGCGCCGCCGAGCAGCAGCACGCCGACCGGGTCCAGCCGCTGCCAGGCACCGCGGGACTCCGGGATCGCGACGAGGACCAGCGGGACGGCGACCAGCGCGACCGGCACGTTGAGCCAGAAGATGGCCTGCCAGCTGACGCCCTCGACGACCGCGCCGCCGATGACCGGGCCGAGGGCCACGCCGAGGCCGCTCACGCCGCCCCAGATCCCGATGGCCAGGGGCCGCATCGCGGCCGGGACGGCCGCGGCCAGCAGGGTCAGCGAGAGTGGCATGATCGCCGCCGCGCCCAGGCCCTGGACGGCACGGGCCGCGATCAGCGCCTCCGAGCTGGTGCTCAGCGCGGCCGCGACCGAGGCCAGCGTGAAGACCGTGATGCCGGCCAGCATGATCCGCCGCCGGCCGAGCCGGTCGCCGAGCGTCGCCGCCGGGAGCATGAACGTCGCGAACGTGAGCGTGTAGGCGTTCATGAACCACGAGAGCTGGCCGACGCTCGAGCCGAGGTCGACCTGGATCACGGGCAGCGCGCTGGTCATCACGAGGTTGTCGAGCGTGGCCATGAACATCGGGAGGGAGGCCGCCACGATCGCGAGCCACACCGGGACCCGGCGGGGTCGCGGCGTGGCGTCGAGGTCCGGCGCGCGGGGTGCTTCGAGGGTCGTCATCAGGGATCTCCGAGTTGTAGGCATCGAATGATTACTTGGGTACGACGAAGGTAGTAATCGACTGATAACATGTCAACCATGAATGCCGCGAAGGCCACCCGGATGTCCGCCGACGACCGCCGCGAGCTGATCCTGGAAGCGGCCACGAAGGCCTTCGCCAAGGGCGGGTACCACGGCACAAGCACCGACGCGGTGGCCAAGGAGGCCGGCGTCTCGCAGCCCTACGTCGTGCGCATGTTCGGCACCAAGCTCGAGCTCTTCCTCGAGGTGTTCGAACGCGCGGTGGGCCGGATCCGCGACGCCTTCGCCGCGGTCGTCGACGACCCGACGTTCGACCCCGCGAGCGAGGACGGTCGCGCCCGGATGGGCCTCGCCTACACCGAGCTCCTGCAGGACCAGGACTTCCTCCAGGTGATGATGCACGGCTTCTCCGCGGGCGGCATCGACGAGATCGCGGCGGCCGCACGCTCGTGCATGGGCGAGGTGTTCGCGACGATCCGGCGTACGGGCTGGGACGACGAGGAGGTCCGCGACTTCATCGCCTACGGGATGCTCCTGAACGTGATGATCTCGATGCGTGCCCTGGAGCACCTCGAGCCCGACGACCCGCTGGCCCCGCTCACCGCCTGCGCCTTCGGCGACACGATCGAACTGCTTGAATCGACCGCGTGACCCAGCTCGTCCTCGCCTCGGCCTCCCCCGCCCGCCTCCAGACCCTGCGCAACGCCGGCATCGAGCCGGTCGTGATCGTCTCCGGCGTCGACGAGTCCCAGCTCGACGGGCTGCCCCCGGCCGAGCTCGCGCTCCAGCTCGCCGAGCTCAAGTGCGCGGCGGTCGCGAACCGTGCCGACGTGCCGTCCGGGGCGCTCGTGCTGGGCTGCGACTCGGTGCTCGACCTCGACGGCGTCGCGCTCGGCAAGCCGGGAGACCCCGAGGAGGCCGTACGCCGCTGGCAGGACATGCGCGGGCGCTCCGGGGTGCTGCGCACGGGTCACTCGCTGCGCGACACCGCGACCGGCCGCGTGGCCGCCGCGACCGCGTCGACCACCGTGCACTTCGCGGACGTGACCGACGAGGAGGTCGCGGCGTACGTCGCGACCGGCGAGCCGCTGGTCGTCGCCGGGGCGTTCACCGTCGACGGGCTGGGCGGGGCGTTCGTGACCGGCATCGAGGGCGACCACCACAACGTGGTCGGCGTGAGCCTGCCGCTGGTCAGGGACCTGGTCGCCGAGCTGGGTCGCTCGTGGACGGAGCTGTGGGCTCCTCGATGACGTCGAGCTCGGCCAGCTCGAACACCTGCAGCGGGTGCTGCTTGAGCTCGGCCAGGACCACCGGCTTCTGGAACACCAGCGTGCGGAACAGGTAGAAGCGCGCGACCATCCCGAGGAACAGCCCGATGACGTTGGCCGCGGCGTTGTCGGAGTACGGGTCGTCGAGGCCGAGCACGTTGCGGCTGAACCACAGGCACGCGATCGGGATCAGCATCGTGGCGACGTTGATGACCACGAACAGCAGCCGGCCGCCGTCGGCGGTGCGCGGCGGGCGGTCCCGGAACACCCAGGTGCGGCTGCCGCGATAGCTGACGACCATGCCGATCAGGTTCGCGATCACGAAAGCGAAGTAGGGCTGCCCGGCGAGCGGCGCCTCCCAGCCCGTGTGGAAGCCGTGCACCAGGAAGTTGAAGATCACGACGGCGACGACCGTCGCGAGACCACCGACGGCGAGGAACCGGTACGCCTCGGTGCGGACGCGGCGCCACCGGTCGGACATGGGGAGAAGGCTATCGGCTCACCCCGGAGGGCCCGCGGCGGCTACTCGACCGGCAGGCCGAGACCCCGCGCGATGAGCATCCGCTGGACCTCGGACGTGCCCTCCCCGATCTCGAGCACCTTGGCGTCGCGGTAGAACCGGGCGACCGGGTACTCCTCCATGAAGCCGTAGCCGCCGAAGACCTGGGTCGCGATCCGGGTCGCGGTGACGGCCGACTCGGTGGCGTAGAGCTTCGCGACGGCCGCAGCCTGCTTGAAGTCCTTCGTCGGCGCGCCCTGCCCGTTCTTCTGGCCGTCCTTCATCGCGGCCGCCCGGTAGGTCAGCAGCCGGCTGGCGTGCAGCATCACCTCGAGGTCGGCGATCTGGAACGCGACGCCCTGCTTGCGGCCGATCGGGCCGCCGAACGTCTGCCGGTCGCCGGCGTACTCGACGCTCATGTCCAGGCAGGCCTGGATGCAGCCGACGGCGAGCGCCGCGATCGCGACCCGGCCGTCGTCGAGGGTCGCGAGGAACTGGGCGTAGCCCC
Organism: Nocardioides caricicola; assembly: GCF_039541135.1. Lineage (NCBI taxonomy): Bacteria > Bacillati > Actinomycetota > Actinomycetes > Propionibacteriales > Nocardioidaceae > Nocardioides > Nocardioides caricicola. The sequence goes on from NZ_BAABFQ010000007.1 coordinate 108,976, forward strand.
GGCCCCGCTCGCCGAGCAGGTTGGCCTCGGGGACACGCACGCCCTCGAACGTCAGCGGGTGCGTGTCGGAGGCGTGCCAGCCGAGCTTGTCGTACGCCTTCTCGGCCGTGAAGCCGGGCGTGCCGCTCGGCACGATGATCGTGCTGATCTCGGCGGTGCCGTTCTCGCGGGTGCCGGTGCGCGCGGTCACCGTCACCAGGCTGGTGATGTCGGAGCCCGAGTTGGTGATGAACTGCTTGGCCCCGTCGACGACCCACTCGCCGTTCTCGAGGACCGCCTTGGTGCGCGTGGCACCCGCGTCGGAGCCGGCGCCGGGCTCGGTCAGGCCGAAGCCGGCGAGCGCGCTGCCGGCGACCAGGTCGGGCAGCCAGGCCTGCTTCTGCTCGTCGGTGCCGTACTCGAGGATCGGGTTGATGCCGAGACCGACCGCGGCCTCGAGCGTGATGCCCATCGACTGGTCGACGCGGCCGATCTCCTCGATCGCCACGCAGAGGCTGGTGAAGTCGCCGTCCTCCCCCGCCCCGCCGTACTCCTCGGGCGCAGTGAGGCCGAAGAGGCCGAGCGCGCCCATCTTCCGCACGACGTCGACCGGGAAGTGGTGGTCGCGGTCCCACTGCGCCGCGTGCGGCGCGATCTCGGCCTCCGCGAACTCGCGGACCGAACGGCGGAACTCTTCGTGCTCGCGGGACAGCTCGTACGTCATGCCCGCACCCTAACCGGTGTGGTTAGCGTTTGTTAACCGGCCCGGCGCTCCTCGCGCCGGCGCTCGAGGTCGGCGACGATCGCGGCCGCCTCCTCCACGAGCACGGCGACGTCGTCGTCGGTGAAGTCACGCGGCGTCACGTCGACGACGCAGCAGTTGCCGAGCACCTCCCCGCTGGAGGTGACCAGCGGGGCGCCGGCGTAGCTGCGCACCCCGTCCCGCACGGAGGTCGGGTTGACCCGGTGCAGCACGTCGGTGCTCGCGTCCGGGACGACGTACGGCTCCCGGGTGCGCACGCTGGTGGCGCAGTAGGACCACTCGATCGGGGTGCCGCCGGCCTCGGCGCTCCAGGTGTGGTCGCCGCCGTACCGCCCGACGTAGCACTGGGCGCCGTCGAGCACGATGCTGACGCCGCCGAGGGCGGTGCCGAGCCGCTGGGCGATCCGGGCGGCCGCCTGGTTCAGCTCCACCCGGAGCTCGTCGGCGAACGGGTCGAGGGAGATCACCTCGTCGAGCCGCTCGAACCGCGGGGAGCGGTCCTTGAGCAGCGTGTCCATGGCCGAGCGGGCCCAGTCCCAGGCGGGCGCCGGGGCGTCGCTGCCGCGTGCCGCGATCTCGCGGTACGCCGCGATCCGGACGAGCTGGGCGCGGCCGGCCAGCGAGGGCAGGCCGCCCATCGCGACGAGCGCGCGGGCGACGCTGTCGAGCTCCTCCAGGCCCAGCACCGGCTGGTGGGCCGGCACCTCGGCGTCGGCGCAGGCGCGCTCCCAGAGCGCGTCGACGTCCTCCGTGGTGCCGAGCCACAGGGCGCGGCGGAGGTCGGCGCGGGTGGGGGCGTGCAGACCGTGGCTGCGCAGCTTCGCGAGCGACCTGACGTCGTTCATGGTTCCTTCTTCCGGTCGGTCGATGATGGTCACGCCGCCGCTTCCTTGACGTCGTCGAGGCCCAGGAGCCGGGCCAGCTCCCGCAGGTCGAGGTCCGGGACCAGCCGGGTGCTGCCGGCCAGCCGGACGAGGGGCGCGGCCTGCACCGCGCGGTCGGGGTGTTCGAGGACGCGGCCCGCGTGCTCGGGGTCGGACCACTCGAGCGGCTCGATGCCGACGAGGGAGTCCACGGCGAACGCCGCCTGCTCGTGCCCGAGCGCGACGAGCAACAGGCACGAGGACGGGCCCTGCTCCGCGGGCTCGTGGCCGAGCACCCGGGCGAGGGACAGCACCGGGACGACGTGGCCGCGGTGCACCACGGTGCCGAGGACGTCGGCCACCGCGGACGGCGTCAGCGACGTCGACCACGGCAGGATCTCGACGACCTGCTCGAGCGGCGTGGCCAGGCCGACGCCCGCGACGTAGGTGACGTACGCCGGAGCACCCGTGGCGGCGCCACCGGTCGCGCCACCCGCGATCGCGCCGGCGAGGTCGACGGTGGTCGCCGTGCCCGCGTCGACCTCGATGTTGACCGCGGCCAGGGCGAGCAGGACGCCGTCGGTCCGCAGCCCGTGGCAGTCCAGCACCAGGCAGGCGCCGTCGCCGAGCTCGAGCATGCCGGACACCAGGTCCGGGCGGTGCGCGGCGAGCCGCGGGACGGGGAGGATCTCCGCGCCGGCGGCGCGCAGCTCGACCAGGTCGGTGACCGCCAGCACGACCTGGCCGACACCGAGGTCCAGGACGACGCCCGCGCGGACGTCGTCGTCCTGGAGGGCGGGCAGTCCGACGAAGGACATCGGGTCGACGACGGCGACCTCGCGGCCCGCGTACGTCGTGGTGCCCAGGCAGTCGCGACCGGTCAGCGGGGACGGGTCGACGCGGGTGAGCGGGATCGTGGTGTGGATCGCGTCCACGTCCAGCGCCAGCACCTGGCTCCCGCAGCGGACGAGGGTGAGGCTCGGAGCGGTCCCGGACTCCTCGGAGCTCTCGGTGACCTCCGCGACCGCGACCGGCTGGTCGGAGACGCTGGGGACGCCCGGGAGCCCGAGCAGCTGGGCGGCGTCGAGGACGCTGACGGGAAGTCGCTCGTCGCCGTGCAGGAACGCGTGGGAGACCAACAGGTCGCCGGTCGCGACGCCGAACGGCACCAGGTCGGCGTCCGGGATGCGGGCCACGCCGCGGACCTGGTCGACGACGAGGCCGACCATGCGGTGCTCGTGGGCCACGACGACGACCACCTGGTTCTCGGGGGCGTCGTGGAGGTCCAGCTGGGGGCGCAGGTCGATGACGGGCAGCACGATCGACCGCAGCGCCATCGCACCGACCAGGCCGGGAGCCGAGACCGGGAGCGGCGCCAGGGCCGACGGCCGCGGCACCACCTCGCGCAGCGCGGAGAGCGGCAGCGCGAGGTCGAGCTCGCCGAGACCGACGAGGCCGTAGACGGCGCCGGACACGCGGGTCATCCCCGCTCGGCGCCGCTGGTGACGGACGAGAGCTGGTCGATCAGCGAGTTCACGTTCGCCGACGCCTCCTGCTGCACCCGGGTCGAGGCGGAGATCGTGCGGATCGCCTCGTTGGTGCGCGAGACGCTGGTGACGATCCGCTCGAAGGCGACCTCGGCGCGCTGGGACACCTTCGAGCCCTGGTCGACCCGGTCCGCCGACTCCTCGATCAGCCGGCCGATCTGCTGGGCAGCCTCGAACGAGCGCTCGGCGAGCTTGCGGACCTCACCGGCGACGATCGAGAACCCGACCCCGTGCTCACCGGCGCGCGCGGCCTCGATGGACGCGTTGAAGGCCAGCAGGTTCGTCTGGCCGGCGATCTCGCCGATGACCTTCACGATGTCGCTGATCGACGCCGAGGACTTCTGGATCAGCGTGATCGCCTCGATGGAGGCGCGCAGCGCCTCGACCCCCTGCTCGGCGTTCGCGTGCGTCTCGGCGGCCAGCTGGGTCGCGGTCTGCGACTGGGTCGCGATCTCGGTGATCGAGCCGGCGAGCTCGCGGACCGACTCGGTCATGTCCCGGGTGCCGACGTCGATGCGCCGCTCGCGGTCGACCTCCTCGGTCACGTCGTAGGCGTACTTGATGACCTTGACGACGTTGCCGGCCAGGTCGAGCACCGGGTTGTACGTCGCCTGGATGTAGACGTCGCGGCCGTACTTGCCCTTGCGGTGGAACCGGCCCGCGATCACCTCGCCCTTGCCCAGGCGCATCCAGAAGTCGCGGTACTCGACGGAGCGGATGTACTCGTCGTCGCAGAACGTGCTGTGGTGCTGGCCGACGATCTCGCGCAGCGAGTAGCCGAGCGTCCGCAGGAAGTTCTCGTTGGCGTGGACCACCTGGCCGTCGAGGTCGAACTCGATGACCGCCTGCGCGCGGTCGACCGCGTCCACGCGGGCCTGGACCTCCGCGCTCACGAGCTTGGTCTCGGTGACGTCGGTGGCGAACTTGACCACCTTCATCGGCGCGCCCTTGGCGTCGAGGATCGGATTGTACGTCGCCTGCAGCCACACCTCGCGGCCGCCCTTGCCGAACCGGCGGTACTCCCCCGCCTCGAACTGGCCGCCGCCGAGACGCTCCCAGAAGTCGGCGTACTCCTGGCTCTGCCCGTGCTCGGGGTCCACGAACATCCGGTGGTGCTTGCCCTGGATGTCCGGCAGGGCGTAGCCGACGACGTCGAGGAAGTTGCGGTTCGCGGTGAGGATCCGGCCCTCGAGGTCGAACTCGATGACGGCCTGCGCGCGGTCGATCGCGGCCATCTTGCCGACGTGCTCGGCGTCGAGACGCTTGGCCTCGGTGATGTCCTGGGCGATCTTGACGACCTTGGTCGGGTGTCCCTCGTCGTCGAGCACGGGGTTGTACGTCGCCTGCAGCCAGACCTCGCGCCCGTCGCGGGTGACCCGGAGGAACTGGTCCTGCACGAACGCACCCGACCGCAGCCGCGCCCACAGCTCGTCGTACGACGAGGACTCGGCGTACTCCGGCGTGCAGAACGTCCGGTGGTGCTTCCCGCGGACGCCGGCGAGCGGGTAGCCCATCAGGTCGAGGAAGTTCTGGTTGGCGGTGATGACCGTGCCGTCCAGCTGGAACTCGATGACCGCGAACGAGCGGTCAACGGCCTCCGCGAGGGCGTTCAGGTCACGTGCCTCGGTCGGCGGCGTGGGCTCGGTGGCAGACGTCATACCCGGGTCATCGGCCGGGAGGGGCGCGGCCTGAGCGACCGAAAGGGTGGGTGCTCGCGACCAAACATCTGCTTGGTGCGAGATGGGCCACACGGACACCGGGGTTCCGTCGGGCCCGGCTGGCGATACCCTGCCGGGCGGGTCGCGAAGATCCGACACGTCTGGAAGCAGGAGGGGTAGTGCCCGAGAGCAAGCCGTTGCAGAAGGTCCTGATCGCCAATCGCGGAGAGATCGCGGTGCGCGTGATCCGCGCCTGCAAGGACGCCGGGATCGGCAGCGTGGCCGTGTACGCCGAGCCCGACCGCGACGCGCTGTTCGTGCGGCTGGCGGACGAGGCCCACTCGCTGGGCGGGGCCACCCCGGCCGACTCCTACCTCGACATCGCCAAGATCATCGCGGTGGCCGAGAAGTCCGGTGCCGACTCCGTGCACCCGGGCTACGGCTTCCTCGCCGAGAACGCCGACTTCGCGCAGGCCGTGATCGACGCCGGCCTGATCTGGATCGGCCCGCCCCCGGCGGCGATCGAGGCGCTGGGCGACAAGGCCAAGGCCAAGCACATCGCCGAGCGCGCCAACGCCCCCCTCGCCCCGGGCACCAAGGACCCGGTCAAGGACGCCGACGAGATCGTCGAGTTCGCCAAGGCCAACGGCCTCCCGGTCGCGATCAAGGCCGTCTTCGGCGGCGGCGGGCGCGGCCTCAAGGTCGCGCGCACCATCGAGGAGATCCCCGACGCGTTCGACTCCGCGGTGCGCGAGGCGGTCACCGCCTTCGGTCGCGGCGAGTGCCTCGTCGAGAAGTTCCTTGACAAGCCCCGCCACGTCGAGACCCAGTGCCTGGCCGACCAGCACGGCAACGTCGTGGTCGTCTCCACCCGCGACTGCTCGTTGCAGCGCCGCAACCAGAAGCTCGTCGAGGAGGCGCCCGCGCCGTTCCTGACCGAGGACCAGGTCTCTCGGCTCTACGAGTCGTCGAAGGCGATCCTCAAGGAGGCCGGCTACTACGGCGCCGGCACCTGCGAGTTCCTGGTGGCCCAGGACGGCACGATCTCGTTCCTCGAGGTCAACACCCGCCTGCAGGTCGAGCACTGCGTGTCCGAGGAGGTCACCGGTCTCGACCTGGTCCGCGAGATGTTCCGCATCGCCGCCGGCGAGGAGCTCGGCTACGGCGACCCCGAGATCCGTGGCCACTCGATCGAGTACCGCATCAACGCCGAGGACGGCGGCCGCAACTTCATGCCGGCCCCCGGGACCCTGTCCGCGTGGAGCCCGCCGCAGGGCCCCGGCATCCGCGTCGACGGGGGCTACGAGAACGGCGAGACCATCCCGGGCTCGTTCGACTCCCTCATCGCGAAGCTGATCGTCACCGGCCGCGACCGGACCCAGGCGCTGGAGCGCTCGCGCCGCGCGCTCGACGAGTTCGTCGTCGACGGCATGCCGACGGTCATCCCGTTCCACCAGGCCGTCGTGCGCGACCCGGCGTACGTCGGCGACGGCACGTCGTTCGACGTCTACACGCAGTGGATCGAGACCGACTTCGACAACCAGATCACGCCGTACGCCGGCGACTCGGCCCACGCGGAAGAGGCCGGCGAGCGGCAGAAGGTCGTCGTCGAGGTCGGCGGCAAGCGGCTCGAGGTCGTGCTGCCCGGTGGCCTCGGCGGGCTCTCGGCGGGACCGGCCGCCGGCGGCGCCAAGAAGGCCAAGCGCGCGGGCGGCAAGAAGGCCGGCGCGGCCGCGTCCGGTGACGCCGTGACGAGCCCGATGCAGGGCACCGTCGTCAAGGTCGTCGTCGAGGAGGGCCAGAGCGTCGCCGAGGGCGACACCGTGGTGGTCATCGAGGCGATGAAGATGGAGCAGCCACTCAAGGCGCACAAGGCCGGCACCGTCACCGGCCTGCAGGCCGAGGTCGGCCAGACCGTCGGCAACGGCGCCGTGATCTGCGAGCTCAAGGACTAGCCCCCTAGGGTCGACGCATGCAGCTGCGTGAGCCGAGTCAGCGGGTCAGCCCGAAGGCCCGGCTGATGTGGGCGAGCGTCGCCGCGGTCGAGGGCCTGTTCGCGACCGTCGCGCTGGCGGTCGCCGGCCCGGTGACCGGCTGGCTGCCGGTGCCGTGGTGGGCGGTCGCGCTCCTCGCGCTCGTCTCGGTGGCGTACGTCGCCGTCGTACCCCAGTGGCGCTACGCCGTGCACCGCTGGGAGGTCACCGGCACCGCGGTCTACACCCACACCGGCTGGTGGGCGCGCGAACGCCGGATCGCGCCGATGTCGCGGATCCAGACCGTCGACCACGCCGAGGGCGCGATCGCGCGGCTGTTCGGGCTGTCGACGGTGACGGTCACGACGGCGTCCGCGGCCGGCGCCCTCGAGATCGAGGGCCTCGACCGCACCCGTGCCCTGCAGCTGGTCGACGAGCTCACGCTGATGGCCGACAGCGTGCCCGGGGACGCCACGTGACCCCTCCGCCAGCAGAGTGGCAGCGCCTCGACCCGCGGATGCTGCTGATCTACCCGGTCAAGGAGCTCGTCCGGTTCCTGCCCGCGCTGATCGCGCTGTTCATCGCCGGGAGCGCCGCCAACGGCAGCGGCGAGTGGTGGCAGGTGCTCGGCATCGCGGTCCCGGTCGCGCTCGGTGTGCTGCGCTACGTCACGACCGGCTACCGGATCACCAGCGGCCGGATCGAGCTGCGCCGCGGGCTGCTGAACCGGCACGTGCTCTCCACGCCCCTCGACCGGGTGCGCACCGTCGACATCACCGCGCCGCCCGTGCACCGGCTGCTCGGCCTGACCAGCGTCCGGATCGGGACCGGCACCACGTCCGGCGGCGACGAGGACCGGATCGACCTCGACGGGCTGCCGGTCGCCCAGGCCCGTCGGCTGCGCGCCGACCTGCTGCACCTCGACGCCGAGGAGTCGTCGCCCACGCCCGGCGCCTACGCCGTCTTGGAGTTCGACCCGGCGTGGGTCCGCTTCGCCCCGCTCACGAGCACCGGTCTGGTGATCGCCGCCGGTGTCCTGGGCGTCGCCGCCCAGGGGCTCAACACGGTCAATGGCTTCGAGCGGCTGCACCCCGAGCGCCTCGCCGACGACGCCGCGCAGTGGTCGATCTGGGTCGCGGTCCCCCTCGCGCTGGTCGGCCTGGCGGTGCTGGTCTCCGCGCTGTCGATCGGCGGGTACGTCGTCAGCAACTGGGGCTTCCGGCTCACCCACACCGACGCCGGCCGTGGCGGCGCCTGGCACCTGACCCGTGGGCTGCTGACCACCCGCGAGACCACGCTGGACGACGCACGCGTGCGCGGCGTCTCGGTCGGGGAGCCCCTCGGCCTGCGGCTGGCGGGCGGGGGCCGGGCATGGGCCATCGTGACCGGCCTCGAGCAGGACACCTCGGGCAGCGCGCTGCTGGTCCCGCCCGCACCGCGGGCGGTGGTCCACCGCGCCGCCGGCGCGGTGCTCGGCTCGGTCGCACCGCTGGACGCTGCGTTGACCGGGCACGGCCCGCGCGCCCGGACCCGGCGCTACACCCGTGCCGTCGGCCCCGCGGTCCTGCTGCTGGTCCTCGTCCTGGCGCTGGTCCCCCTCGCGGACGCGCCACTCTGGGCGCCGGTCCTGGTCGCGCTCGGCGTCCCCGTCGCGGTCGCCCTGGCCGCGGACCGCACCCGCGCCCTCGGGCACGCCCTGGTCGCCGGCCACGTGGTGGTCCGGTCGGGCAGCCTGAACCGGCGCCGCGACGCGCTGGAGACCGACGGCGTGATCGGCTGGAACCTCCGTGCGACGTGGTTCCAGCGCCGCGCCGGGCTCGGCACGCTGGTCGCGACGACGTCCGGCGGACGGCAGGCGGTCACCGCGCTCGATGTGCCCGAGGCGATGGCGATCGGTCTGGCCCACTCCGCCCACCCGCACCTGATCGGACAGTTCCTGGTCGAGTCGCCTGCACAAGCCCCCACTTCGGCGTAGCCTCCGCACTATCCGAGAGGGGGCTGGCATGTCCGAGCGCACGACGGCGCGTCGCTGGTCCGGGCTGGCCCTCGCCTCCGTGCTCACGGCGACGTTGCTGTCGGTCCCCAGCGCCCAGGCGCAGGGCGGCGACGAGACCGGCTGCCTGGTGCCGTACCTGCGCGGCCTCCGGCTGCCCGCCGTGCGCGTCGAGCTGGAGTGGGCGAACTGCTCGCTCGGCACCGTGCGCCGCAAGAGCACCACGCCCGACAAGCGCGGCGAGCTGCTGTCCCAGTCGCCGCGGGCCGGCAAGGTCCGCCCGGCGCTCTACCCGGTCAACGTCACGATGGGCCGCTGAACCGTCTCGCGATGGAACTCGGCCGCCGCGCCGGCGGTCCCGCCTTATAGCGTTGCCCCATGTTCTCCAAGGTGCTGGTCGCCAACCGCGGCGAGATCGCGATCCGCGCGTTCCGCGCCGTGTACGAGCTCGACGCCCGCTCGGTCGCGGTGTTCCCCTACGAGGACCGCTGGTCCGAGCACCGGCTGAAGGCCGACGAGGCCTACCAGATCGGCGAGCTCGGCCACCCCGTCCGCGCCTACCTCGACCCGGAGGCGATCGTCGCGGTGGCCCTGCGCGCCGGTGCCGACGCCGTCTACCCGGGCTACGGGTTCCTGTCGGAGAACCCCGCGCTCGCCGAGGCGTGCGCCAACGCCGGCATCACGTTCGTCGGTCCGAGCGCCGACGTGCTGACGCTGACCGGCAACAAGGCGCGGGCGATCGCGGCGGCCAAGGCCGCCGGCGTACCCACCCTGGCGTCGGTCGACCCGTCCACCGACGTGGACGCGCTGGTCGAGGCGTCGAAGGACCTGCCCTACCCGCTGTTCGTGAAGGCGGTCGCCGGCGGCGGCGGCCGCGGCATGCGGCGCGTGGACGACCCCGCCCAGCTGCGCGAGGCGATCGAGACCTGCATGCGCGAGGCCGACGGCGCCTTCGGCGACCCCACGGTCTTCATCGAGCAGGCCGTCGTCGACCCGCGCCACATCGAGGTGCAGATCCTCGCCGACGGCGAGGGCAACGTGATGCACCTGTTCGAGCGCGACTGCTCGGTCCAGCGGCGGCACCAGAAGGTCGTCGAGATCGCGCCCGCGCCGAACCTCGACCCCGAGCTGCGCGACCGGATGTGCGCCGACGCCGTGCGCTTCGCGAAGGAGATCGGCTACAAGAACGCCGGGACCGTCGAGTTCCTCCTCGACCCGGACGGCAACTACGTCTTCATCGAGATGAACCCGCGGATCCAGGTCGAGCACACGGTGACCGAGGAGGTCACCGACGTCGACCTGGTGCAGTCGCAGCTGCGGATCGCGGCCGGCGAGACGCTCGCCGACCTCGGGCTCTCGCAGGACACCGTCGCGCTGCGCGGCGCCGCGCTGCAGTGCCGGATCACCACCGAGGACCCGGCCAACAACTTCCGCCCCGACACCGGCGTGATCACGACGTACCGCTCCCCCGGCGGCGGCGGCGTCCGCCTCGACGGCGGTACGACGTACACCGGCGCGGAGGTGTCGGCGCACTTCGACTCGATGCTCGCCAAGCTCACCTGCCGGGCGCGGACGTTCGACAAGGCCGTCGAGAAGGCGCGCCGGGCGGTCGCGGAGTTCCGCATCCGCGGCGTCTCCACGAACATCCCGTTCCTGCAGGCCGTGCTCGCCGACCCCGACTTCACCGCCGGCCGGGTGACCACCTCGTTCATCGAGACCCACCCGCAGCTGCTGCTCGCCCGCGGCACCGGCGACCGGGGCAGCAAGCTGCTCAGCTACCTCGCGGACGTCACGGTGAACCAGCCGCACGGCGCCGCGCCGGTCAGCCTCGACCCGGCCAGCAAGCTGCCGGAGGTCAACCTCGAGGTCCCGGCGCCGGACGGCACCCGCCAGCTGCTCCTCGAGGTCGGACCCGAGGAGTTCGCCCGCAGGCTGCGCGGACGCACGGACGTCGCGGTCACCGACACGACGTTCCGCGACGCGCACCAGAGCCTGCTCGCGACCCGGGTCCGCACCCGGGACCTGCTCTCGGTCGCGGGCCACGTCGCCCGGACCACCCCGCAGCTGTGGTCGCTCGAGGCCTGGGGTGGTGCGACGTACGACGTCGCGCTGCGCTTCCTGTCCGAGGACCCGTGGGAGCGGCTGGCCGCGCTGCGCCAGGCCGTCCCGAACATCTGCCTGCAGATGCTGCTGCGTGGTCGCAACACGGTCGGCTACACGCCGTACCCGACTGCGGTGACCAACGCGTTCGTCGAGGAGGCCGCGGCCACCGGTATCGACGTGTTCCGCATCTTCGACGCGCTCAACGACGTCGAGCAGATGCGGCCCGCGATCGAGGCGGTGCGCGCCACCGGCACCACGGTCGCCGAGGTCGCGCTCTGCTACACCGGCGACCTGTCCGACCCCGCCGAGAAGCTCTACGACCTCGACTACTACCTGCGGCTCGCCGAGCGGATCGTCGAGGCCGGGGCGCACGTCCTGGCGATCAAGGACATGGCCGGCCTGCTCCGGGTCCCGGCCGCGCGCACGCTGGTGACCGCGCTGCGCGAGAACTTCGACCTGCCGGTGCACCTGCACACGCACGACACCCCAGGCGGCCAGCTCGCGACGCTGCTCGCGGCCATCGACGCCGGCGTGGACGCCGTCGACGCGGCCACCGCCCCGATGGCCGGCACCACCTCCCAGCCGTCGCTGTCGGCGCTGGTCTCCGCGACCGACCACGGCCCGCGCGAGACCGGGCTGTCGCTGGCGGCGGTCTCGGCGCTGGAGCCGTACTGGGAGGCGACCCGCCGCGTGTACGCGCCGTTCGAGTCCGGCCTGCCGTCGCCGACCGGTCGGGTCTACCGCCACGAGATCCCCGGCGGCCAGCTCTCCAACCTGCGCCAGCAGGCGATCGCGCTCGGCCTCGGCGAGAAGTTCGAGCAGATCGAGGACATGTACGCCGCGGCCAACGACATCCTCGGCAACATCGTGAAGGTCACGCCGTCGTCGAAGGTCGTCGGCGACCTGGCCCTGCACCTCGTCGCGGTCGGCGCCGACCCGGAGGAGTTCGCCGAGAACCCCGCGAAGTTCGACATCCCCGACTCCGTGATCGGCTTCCTCAGCGGCGACCTCGGCGACCCGCCGGGTGGCTGGCCGGAGCCGTTCCGCAGCAAGGCGCTCGAGGGCCGCACCCACAAGCCGCCCGCCGAGGAGCTCACCGAGGAGCAGCGCGCCGGACTCGACGGCGGCAGCCCCAGCCGCCGCCGTACGCTCAACCAGCTGCTGTTCCCGGGCCCGACGCGGGAGTTCACCGAGTCGCGCGCCAAGTACGGCGACATCTCGGTGCTGCCGACGCGCGACTACCTCTACGGCCTGCGCAAGGGCGAGGAGCACGAGGTCGAGATCGAGGAGGGCAAGACGCTCATCCTCGGCGTCCAGGCGATCAGCGAGCCCGACGAGCGCGGCATCCGCACGGTGATGGCGACCCTCAACGGCCAGCTCCGCCCGGTCAACGTCCGCGACCGCAGCGTCGCGTCGGAGGTCGTCGCCGCCGAGAAGGCCGACACGTCGAAGCCCGGCCAGGTCGCAGCGCCGTTCCAGGGCGTGGTGACGATCCTGGTCGCCGAGGGCGACACGGTCGAGGCGGGCGACACGGTCGCGACGATCGAGGCGATGAAGATGGAGGCCTCGATCACCGCGCCGGTCGGCGGCACCGTCGAGCGGCTGGCCCTGGCCGGCACCCAGGCGGTGGACGGCGGCGACCTGGTGCTCGTGCTGTCCTGAGCCTGCTCAGGACGGCGTCACGATCACGTTGATCGCGCGGAGGCCGGACGACCCGGCCGCGTAGGTGTGCGGGACGTCGGCCGGCCACACGGCGTGCCCTCCGGCCGCGACCTCGACGGACCCCCCTCCGTGCTCCACCCGGCAGCTGCCCGCGAGGACGATCAGCTGCTCGACCACGCCCGGGCTGTGGGCGGGCGACGACCGGGTGACACCGGCGCTGACGCGCAGCAGCCAGACCTCCGACGTCGCCGTCCCGGTGCGGTCGGTGTGCAGCAGCACCGTCTCGAAGCCGTCGTCGGCGACGACCGCGCCGTCGGCGAAGTCCACCAGGGCCGCGAGGGGGACGCCGAGGGGGCGGGCCAGGGCGTACAGCGTGTCCAGGGTCGGGTTGCGTCGCCCGCTCTCGAGCTCGGAGAGCGAGCCCTTGCCGATGCCGGCGGCCGCGGCGAGCGCCGAGAGGGACAGCCCGCGGTCGGTGCGCAGCTGCCTGACCCGGGCGCCCACGGCGATACCCGGTTGACTGGCCACGGCGCCCTCCCACTAGCCTGCGTTCTGTTTACAGAACGGAGTGTAGCCATGACCCAGGCCGTCGTGACCCAGCACGAGGGGTCCCCCGTCGTCGCCGGGATCGTCACGGCGGTCGTCGGCTCGAGCAGCTCGTTCGTCGTGGTGCTCACCGGCCTCGCGGCCGTCGGGGCGTCTGCGGAGCAGGCCGCCTCCGGCTTCCTGACGCTGCTGGTGACGCAGGCCCTCGGGATGCTCTGGCTCAGCATCCGCCACCGCACCCCGATCACGCTGGCGTGGTCGACGCCGGGCGCCGCACTGCTGCTGTCGACGGGCACCGTGACCGGCGGCTGGGAGGCCGCGGTGGGCGCGTTCGTGGTCACCGGCGTGCTGATCGTGCTGACCGGCCTGGTGCCCGCGCTCGGCGACCTGATCGCGCGGATCCCGGTCTCGCTGGCGCGCGCCATGCTCGCCGGCGTCCTGGTGCCGATCTGCCTGGCGCCGGTGACCGGCCTGGCCGACTCCCCGGCGTACGTCGGTCCGGTCGTCGTCGCCTGGCTGGTCATGCACCGGATCTCGCGCCGGTGGGCGGTCCCGATCTCGCTCGCGGTCGCGCTGGTGGTCGTCATCCTGGCCGCCGGCTCGTCGGTGTCCGCGAGCGACCTGGTCCCCACGCTGACCTGGACCACGCCGCACTGGACCGCGCAGGCGGTCGTCAGCCTCGCGATCCCGCTGTACGTCGTCACGATGGCGTCGCAGAACGTCCCCGGCGTCGCGGTCACGTCGAGCTACGGCTACCAGGTGCCGTGGCGCGAGACGATGACGGTCACCGGCATCGGCACGGTCGTCGGCGCACCGTTCGGCGGCCACGCGATCAACCTCGCCGCGATCACCGCCGCGATGACCGCCGGCCCGATGGCCGGCCCCGACCGGAGCCGCCGCTGGATCGCGGCGGTGTCGGCGTCGTGCACCTACCTCGTGCTCGCGCTGGGCTGCGCAGCGCTGACCGCCCTGGTCGCGGCCTCGCCCGGTGACGTCATGCAGGCCGCGGCCGGCCTCGCGCTGCTCGGCACGCTCGCGACCTCGCTCGCGGGCGCGCTGGCCGACGAGGGCGAGCGCGAGGCCGCGGCGATCTGCTTCCTCGTCGCGGCCTCCGGCATCACCGTGCTCGGCATCGGCGCGGCGTTCTGGGCGCTGGTGGCCGGGCTGGTGCTGCGTCCGCTGCTCCAGCGGCCGGTCAGCTGACGGCCGGCATCGACTCCTCGACCGTCGCACCGGCGGCCTCGGGGTCCACGCCCTCGTCCGCGCCGATGTACAGGACCTGGAGCACGCTCGGTCCCTGGTTCTGGATGAAGGTGGGGTTCCCCCCGGCCGGGTAGTCGTCGCTGTGGCCGGGGTTGATCACGACACCCACCCACGCGTTGACGTGGACGATCGTCAGGTTGTACGTCGTCGCGCCCGGCGGGTTGTTCATGTTGTAGACGTACATGGTGCCCGGGACCTGTCCGAGTCCGTAGATGCGGTTGTCCGGCGGGATGTTGACCACGGCCATGGTGACCTCCGAGATAGATGACTTTCGCCGACAGTCCTCCCACGGAGGCAGCGGCGTCAAGGTGGTCTTGACAGGTTCAGCGGACCTGGAACGTCACCCAGGTCGACCGCAGCCCGAGCACGGCGCGGAACGTGTCGCCCGAGACCGCGACGCTGCCGCCCGTGCCGCGGAGCACGAGCCGGCTCACCCGTCCGCCCCACGTGCCGTTGCCGTCGCGGGCGGTGACCGCGATCCGGCGCAGGTCGCCGATCGCCGGCCACGCCTGCTCGAGGCGGTTGTCGTCGACCTTGACCGCCCAGGTGTGGACCGGGTTGCCGGACCAGCCGTCGTACGGGTCGCGCTGGGCGGGGAGGTACGACATCCCGCCGGCCGCGGTCCAGCCGCCGCTGCTCGACCCGAACTGGGTGAACGCCGGCGCACCGCCGCTGGTGAGGATCTCGCGGGCGGTCGCCTCGACGGCGCGGTTCGAGGCCGGGTGCTCGGCGTCGTAGCCGCCGTAGACCTGGCAGGACCAGGTGTCGCAGATCTGGTACGCCGAGGACCGCGGGTGGCGGCGCTCGTACGACGCGTAGGTGCGCGCCGCGACCGCCTGGGCCCGGACCGCCTCCGCGCTCCAGAGCGCCGGGATCTCGAGCGGCACGACCCCCTTGAGGTAGGCCTCGAGGCCGAGCGCGTTGACCGTGACGCGGTCGCCGGTGGACGTGACACCGATGCGGAGCCGGCCGCGGTAGGCGCGCTCGCCGCTCGGGGTCACCAGCGTGATCGGCTCGCCGCCGGCGAAGAACTCGCCCTGGCCCTTCAGCACGCGCCACGGGTGCCAGCCGCGATGCTGGTACGACACCCGGTTCACGCCGTCGCGGCCCACCGCGACCCGCCACCGGACCGCGCCGTTGTCGGGCAGCGCGACCCGCTCCTTCGACACGGTGTCGCGCACGGTCAGGCCCGAGCGGGGCCGCACGACGAGGTCGTCGGTGGTGTCGGCGGTCAGCTGCACGGTGATCCGGCGCGCACCCCGCCCCCACGTGGTCCCGGGGTAGTAGAACTCCGCGATCTGGCGGTAGGTCAGGCCGGCGCGGGCCGCGCCCTCGGCGCCGTACTGCGACATCCCGTGCCCGTGGCCGTAGCCGCGGCCCTTGATGGTGATGCTCGCGTCCGCCGGCACCGGCCAGGCGTCGGCGGCGACGGCGGGATTCGCCAACCCGAGGGTCGCTGCGAGCGCGGTCGAGATCAGCAGGGTCAGCGCACGCATGGACCAATCGCATCATCCGTCACAGAAGCCCCGCAACGGAACAGGGGTAACTACAGATCTGTAGTTTCAGCCGACCTTCAGCGAGAGCCAGGCGGACTGGAGCCCGAGCTCGCCGTAGAAGCCCGAGCCGGTCACGGTCTTCGTCCCCGCCGCGCCGGTGAGCGTGACGGAGAGGACCCGGCCGCCCCACTGTCCGTGCCCGTCGCGGCTGGTGATCTCGATGCTCTCCAGGTCACCGATCGAGGGCCAGTGCCGCTCCAGCTCGGCGTCGGTGAACGTCACCGACCCCCACGTGTCGTCGTCCCACGGGTCCTCCTGCGCGAGGAGGTACGGCGCGTCGCCGGTGACCGTCCAGCCGCCGTTGCTGGCGGTGAACTCCGTGGACGCGGGCGCTTCCCCGAAGGTCAGCACGCGGCCCTGGGTGGCGCGCACCGCCGCGTCGGAGGCGGGGTGCTCGCGGTCGACGCCGAGGTAGGACTGGTAGCGGGTCGAGTCGTCGAGGTCGTAGTACGTGCCGCCCTCGGCGCGCTCGGCAACGGCATAGCTGCGGGACGCGACCGCCTGCGCCCGCTGGGCCTGCGGGTGCCACGTCGACGCGGTGATCTCGGACGGGACGACCCCGCGGAGGTAGGCCTCCAGCGGCACCACGTTGACGGTGAGCCGGCGGCCCTGGAACGGCACCGAGCGCAGCGCGCCCCGGTAGGTCGCGGTCGCGCCGCCACCGAGGAGGAGCTGGACGGGCTTGCCGCTGGCAGTGAGCTCGAGCTGACCGCCGACCTTGCGGAACCGGTGCCAGCCACGCTGGCGGTACTCCAGGACGCTGGCGGCTCCGGACGCGACGATGCGCCACTGGGTGGCGCGGGGCTTCGCCTTGGTCAGCTTCCAGGTGGTGCCGGTGCCGACCTTGCGCGCGGTCAGGCCCGGCCGGGAGGCGACCTGGACGGCGTCGGACGTGCTGCGGCTGATCCACACGCGGACCGAGCCGCCGGCCCTCCCCAAGGCCGTCCCGGGATAGTAGGTCTCGAGGATCGCCTCGTAGTCCTGCCCGGCCTCGGCGGCGTGGTCCGCGCCGACCTGGGACATGCCCCGGCCGTGCCCGTGACCGCGTCCGTCGATGGTGATCGTCGCGCCGTCCGGGACGTCGACGGGGTCGTCGGCGATCGCCGGCGCCGCCGTGGCGACGAGCACCGTCGCGACGGCAGCAGTGATCCGGCCGAGCATGAGGCCTCCCGAGAGATCAGACGTGGTGGAGCCGGCGGGCGGCCTCCGCGATCGAGCCGCTCATCGACGGGTACACGGTAAAGGCCTGGGCAAGCTGGTCGGCCGTGAGCGACTCGGCGACCGCGATCGACACCGGGTGGATCAGCTCGCTGGCGCGGGGCCCGACGACCACGCCGCCGACGACGATGCCGGTGCCGGGGCGGCAGAGCAGCTTCACGAAGCCGTCGCGGACGCCCTGCATCTTGGCGCGCGGGTTGCCCGACAGCGGCAGCATCACGACCTCGGCCTGCATCTCGCCGGCGTCGACGGCCTGCTGCGACCAGCCGACGGTGGCGATCTCGGGCGCCGTGAAGACGTTCGACGAGACCTTCTTCAGGTCCAGCGGGTGCACGGTGTCGCCGAGGAAGTGCCACATCGCGATCCGGCCCTGCATGGCGGCGACGCTGGCGAGCATCAGCACCCCGGTGCAGTCGCCGGCGGCGTACACCCCGCGAGCGGCGGTGCGCGACACGCGGTCGACGTACACGAAGCCGCCGTCGTTGAGCACGACGCCGGCCTCCTCGAGGCCCATGTCGGTGGTGTTCGGGACCGAGCCCAGCGCGAGGATGCAGTGCGAGCCCTCGACGGTGCGGCCGTCGGTGAGCGTGACGGTGACGGTGTCGCCGGTGCGGGTCACCGACTCCATGCGCGACTTGGAGAGCACGGTCATGCCGCGGCGCTTGAGGACGTCCTCCAGTACGGCGGCCGCATCGGCGTCCTCGCCGGGCAGCACCCGGTCGCGGCTGGAGACCAGCGTGACCGGGATGCCGAGGTTGAGGTAGGCGCTGGCGAACTCCGCGCCCGTGACGCCGGAGCCGACGACGATGAGGTTGGTCGGCACCTCGGTCAGGTCGTAGACCTGCTCCCACGTGAGGATCCGCTCGCCGTCGGGCTGCGCGGTCGGCAGCGTCCGCGGCGCGGCGCCGGTGGCGAGCAGGATCGCGTCGGCGTCCAGGGACTGCTCGGTGCCGTCGGGGAGCGTCGCGACGACGCGGTTCGGGCCGTCGAGGCGCCCGCGGCCGTGCAGCACCGTGACGCCGTCGCGGGTGAGCCGGCGTTCGATGTCGGAGGACTGGTCGGTCGCGAGCTGCTTGACCCGGGCGTTGACCTTCGCGAGGTCGACGCGGATCGACGTCGCGGCGTCGCCCTCGTTGTCGTGGAAGCTGACCCCGAGCTCGGACGCCCCGGAGAGCTCGCTCATCACCTCGGCCGTGGCGATCAGGGTCTTGCTCGGCACGCAGTCGGTGAGGACCGCGGAGCCGCCGACCCCGTCGCTGTCGACGATGGTGACCTCGGCGCCGAGCTGCGCTGCGACGTGCGCAGCCTCGTAGCCACCGGGGCCACCGCCGATGATGACGACGCGTTCGGTGCTCATCAGAGGTTGATCATGTGGCCGGCGATGCCCTCGACGGCCTCCTTCATCGCCTCCGACAGCGTCGGGTGCGCGAAGACGTTCCGGGCGACCTCGTCGGCGGTGAGGTCCCACTGCTGCGCCAGCGTCAGCGCGGGGAGCAGCTCGGTGACCTCGGGGCCGATCATGTGGGCGCCGACGATCTCGTTGTACTCCGCGTCCGCGACGATCTTCACGAAGCCGACGCCCTCGGCCATGCCGCGCGCCTTGCCGTTGGCCGAGAACGGGAACGTCGCGACCTTGACGTCGTACCCCTTCTCCTTGGCCTGCTCCTCGGAGTAGCCGAACGAGGCGATCTGCGGCTGGCAGAACGTCGCCCGCGGGATCATGTCGAAGTTGATCTCGACGGTCTCGGCGCCGGCGATCGTCTCGGCCGCGACGACGCCCATCGCCTCGGCGGTGTGGGCGAGCATCAGCTTCCCGGTGACGTCTCCGATCGCGTAGACGTTGTCCACGTTGGTGCGGCCGCGGGCGTCGACCTCGATCGCGCCGCGGTCGGAGACCTTCACGCCGGCGTTCTCCAGGCCGTAGCCGTCGATGCGCGGGGCGAAGCCGAAGGCGGCGAGCATCCGGTCGGCCTCGAGCACCTGGCTCTCGCCGTCCTTGCTGACCGTGACCTTGACGCCGCTGCCGGTGTCCTCGACGTTCTCGACCTTGGTCGAGAGGAGGACCTTCACGCCGAGCTTCTTGTACTGCTTGAGCAGCTCCTTGGACACGTCGGCGTCCTCGGTCGGGACCATCCGGTCGAGGAACTCGACGATGGTGACGTCGACGCCGAAGTTGGCCATCACGTAGGCGAACTCGACGCCGATCGCGCCCGAGCCGCCGATGATGACCGAGCCGGGGAGCTGGTCGTCGAGGATCTGCTCCTCGTACGTCACGACGTTCGCGCTCTTGCTCATGCCCGGCAGCATCCGGACCTTGGCGCCGGTCGCGATGATGAGGTTGTCGAACGTGTGGGACTGCTTGTTGCCGTCCTTGTCGACCTCGACCTCGGTCGGCGACTTGATCGTGCCCCAGCCGTCGAGCTCGGTGATCTTGTTCTTCTTCATCAGGTAGTGGACGCCCTTGGCGCTGGCCTCGGCGACGCCGCGGCTGCGCTTGTGGGTCGCACCGAAGTCCATGCTCGCGTCACCGCTGATCCCGAAGGTGTCCTTCTCCTTCGTGATGATGTGCGCGATCTCCGCGTTGCGCAGCAGCGCCTTCGACGGGATGCACCCGACGTTGAGGCACACGCCGCCCCAGTACTTCTCCTCGACGACGGCGACCGTCTGGCCGAGCTGGGCTGCGCGGATGGCGGCGACGTACCCACCGGGGCCGGCACCGAGAACGAGGACGTTGAAGTGGCTCACGACCTCCAGCCTACTGAGGATGCCCGGCTCTCCCTATTCGGTCATCTACTCTTCGGCTGTGACGTTGTACGCCGCCTACGGGACCAACCTCGATCCCGTCCGGATGGGCGAGCGCTGCCCGCACTCGCCCCTCTCGACGACCGGCTGGCTGCAGGGCTGGCGCCTCACGTTCGGCGGTGAGGAGCACGGCTGGGACGGCGCCCTGTCCACGATCGTCGAGGACCCGATCGAGCAGGTCTTCGTCGCCGTCTACGACATCACCCGCGAGGACGAGGCCGCCCTCGACGGCTGGGAGGCCGCCGACCTCGGCCTCTACCGCAAGACCCGGGTCCGGGTCGCCACCCTCACCGGCGAGGTGGTCGTGTGGACCTACGTCCTCGACGCCTACGAGGGCGGCCTGCCCTCCGCGTCGTACCTCGGCATCCTCGCCGACGCCGCCGAGGCCGCCGACGCCCCCGCCGACTACGTCGCCGCCCTCCGACGCCGCCCCTGCCGCTCCATCGGCATGTAGCTGGCTGAGGGGCGGTTTCCCCGGCCCACCGGGGAAACCTGATGTTCTGGGCCGAAGCTTCACCCCAGAACGTCAGGTTTTGCCCCAACAGTCCGGCGGTCAGGCCGCAGTCGGCAGCAGCGCCCGGCGGATCATGGCGGCCGTTTGGGCAGGTCGAGCGAGGTCGGACCACACGATCCTGATGCATCGCCATCCCGTGACTCGGCAGATCTCGCGCTCCCTGTCCCGCTCGAGAAGCACGACGTCGCTGGCCCGCTCACCCTCGCGCAGAAGCTTCTCGTACTTGACCTTGCCGTCGAACTCGAGGAAGACGCCGAGTTCTGGCCAGGCGAAATCGACCCGGGCGATGACCTTCCCGTGCTCGTCCTTGACCTCGTACTGCGGTTCTGGCATCGGAAGACCCTGGCGGAAGCACAGGTAGTAGGTCCGACACTCGCCGACTGACTCAAATCGCTTGTCCGACAAACGCAGCACCAGGTCGGTTCGAAGCGTGTCTGGCCAGTGCCGCATCAGTTGATAGCGCTCTCGAAGCTCCTGAATCGTCGTCGCACCGCTGTGCATGAGCAGGCTGACCACGCAGATGCTCGCTTCGACGTCCGCGACCATGGTCACCTCGAGAGCCATACGAGTCGGGGCCATCACGTCGAGCCCGTCGACGGTCATGACATCGCCGTCGATCAACGCACCGCAGTGCTGCT
Source organism: Nocardioides caricicola (assembly GCF_039541135.1). NCBI lineage: Bacteria > Bacillati > Actinomycetota > Actinomycetes > Propionibacteriales > Nocardioidaceae > Nocardioides > Nocardioides caricicola. Next base: position 130,054 of record NZ_BAABFQ010000007.1, read on the forward strand.
GCACTCCGGCCTCTGACCGCCCGGCGTTGCCGTCCGATCTCGTCAGGTGGATCACGTCGAGGTCGATACCCCACGTGGGTGCGTCGGCGAACGCCAGCGCCGACGTGTGCGAGACGACCACCTGGGTCCGCGCCTGGGCTGCCGCCGCACGGGCGACGAGCGCGTGCCGATCGGCCGAATCGAGCGAGCGCCACGTCGCGGAGTCGACGTACGCTCCGTGCCGGATCCGTACCCAGTCGCCGCCTTGGACCCGACGAGCAATCGCCCGGTCGTTGTAGCCCTCTTCGAGCAGGTGCTTGCGCAGCATGATCCGACCCCGGCGCGGATCGTTGAGCGGAATCATCATGGGATCCATCTGCCCGCGGTCGCCCGGCCGAACTCTGATGAATCGCGATCTGTGGACAGAGATCGTTCGGTACTTCTCGGGCAATGCCTGAACTTCTCGGCCGAAGCTTTGCACGAGAACGTCAGGTTTCCCCGGCCCACCGGGGAAACCTGCACGGAGCTAGCTCGGCGCCACCGTGTGGCACACCGCCTCGACGTTGTTGCCGTCGGGGTCGCGCACGAAGGCGCCGAAGTAGGTGGGGTGGTACTCCGGGAAGTGGCGGGGCTCGTGGAGGACCTCGGCGCCCTGCTCGACCGCGGCGTCGAAGAAGGAGCGGACGGCGTCGGCGGAGGTCGCGGTGAAGGCGACGTGGATCTCGCGGTTCGGCCCCGACGCGGGTCCCTCCTCGGGCTGGCGGCCGATCCAGAAGTCCGGCTTGTCGGTGCCGTAGCCGATCGCGACGCCGTGGTCGAGGATCCGGCGGTGGCCGAGGACGCCCAGGACAGCGTCGTAGAAGGTCGCGGAGCGCTCGAGGTCGCTGCAGTTGATGCCCAGGTGGTCGATCATGGGTCGATCCTGCACGAGTTCACCGACATCGCGCCTCGCCACTATTGTCGGGACGGTGACTCAGGAGAACCCCTACGAACTCGCCGCCCACGCCGCCGAGCGACTCGCCGACCTCACCGGGGTCGAGCGCCACGACGTGGCCCTCGTCCTCGGGTCCGGCTGGCTCCCGGCCGTCGACGCGCTCGGCGAGGCGACCGCCGAGATCAGCACCACCGACCTGCCCGGCTTCAGCGCCGCCGCCGTCGCCGGCCACTCCGGCAAGATCCGCTCCATCCGGGCCGGCGACCGCAACCTCCTCGTGTTCCTCAGCCGCACGCACTACTACGAGGGCAAGGGCGTCGCGGCGGTCGTCCACGGCGTGCGTACGGCGGCCCGCGCCGGCTGCCGCTCGATCGTGCTGACCAACGGCTGCGGCGGCCTCCGCGAGACCTGGACGCCCGGCACCCCCGTGCTGATCAGCGACCACATCAACCTGACCGGCACGTCCCCCATCGTGGGCGCGAACTTCGTCGACCTGACCGACCTCTACAGCAGCCGGCTGCGCACGATGTGCCGCGAGGTCGAGCCGAGCCTCGACGAGGCGGTCTACGTGCAGTTCCCCGGCCCGCACTACGAGACCCCGGCCGAGGTGCGGATGGCCGGCATCCTCGGCGGCGAGCTGGTCGGCATGAGCACCACCCTCGAGGCGATCGCCGCCCGCGAGGCCGGCATGGAGGTGCTCGGCATCAGCCTGGTCACCAACCTCGCCGCCGGCATCAGCGACCAGCCCCTCAACCACGAGGAGGTCCTCGAGGCGGGCAAGGCCGCCGCCTCGCGGATGGGAGAGCTGCTCGGCCGGATCGTCCCGCGGATCTGATGTCCGAGACGCGCCGCGCGCTGGTCGAGGCCGCGACCGAGGCGTTCGCCGAGCAGGGCGTGTTCACCGCGTCGCTGGTCGAGATCACCCGGCGCGCCGGCCAGCGCAACCGCGGCGCGGTCCACTACCACTTCGGCTCGCGCGAGGGCCTGCTCGTCGCCGTGCTCGAGCAGCACGCCGGCTTCCTCGCCGAGCGCGAGGAGGTGCTGCTCGCCCGGGCCCGCAGCAGCCCCGGCCTCGCCCCGGTCCTCGAGGCGATCGTGCGGCCCGCAGTGGAGCTCGCCGAGACCGGGCCGTCCGGGCGGCAGTACCTCGTGATCATCGGCGAGCTCGTCGAGGAGTACGACCGGCTCGACGACGCGGTCGACGAGGCGCTGCGCCACACGGGCGGGTACGCCGTGTTCGAGCTGCTCGAGCAGCGCCTGCCCGACCTCGACGACGCGCTCCGCAACGAGCGGCTCGCCCTGGTCACCGGCTTCATCCTGCGCTCGGTCGCCGACCGGGCCCGCGCCCAGCAGTCCGGCAGCCCGGGCCGCTCGCAGCTGCCGACCGAGCGGTTCGTCCGCAACCTGCTCGCCATGGCCGCCGCGATGGCTGACGCCCCGGCCGTTGACGTCTAAAACCCACTCTTAGTAGCGTCCGCCCATGAGGGCAGTCCGCGTGGTGCGTCAGGGTGAGCCGGTCGACGCGATCGAGGTGCGCGACGACGTCGACGTACCCGAGCCGGGCCCGGGCCAGGTCCGGGTCGCGGTCGCCGCCGCCTCCCTCAACTTCGGCGACGTCGCCCGCTGCCGCGGCGGTGTCGCGGCGGTGATGGCCCAGCCGCCGTTCACGCTCGGCATGGACGTCGCCGGGGTCGTCGAGGCCGCGGGCGAGGGCGCCGAGCACTGGGTCGGCCGCCGCGTCGTCGGGATGTCCCCGCAGTCGTTGGGTGGGCTCGCCGAGAAGGCCCTGGCCGGCAGCGTGTTCGACGCGCCTCCCGAGCTCGACGACGCCGAGGCGGCGGCGTTCACGCTGCCGTTCCACGTCTCCTATCTCGCGCTGCACGAGCGCGCGGCGCTGCAGCCGGGCGAAACCGTGCTCGTGCGCGGCGGCGCCAGCGCGGTCGGTACGGCGGCGATCCAGCTCGCCAGGGCCGCGGGGGCGACCGTCATCGCCACCGCCGGCGGCCCGGACAAGACCCGTCTGTGCGCCGAGCTCGGCGCCGAGGTGACCATCGACCACACGACCGCCGACGTCTTCGACGCGGTCATGGACGCCACCGGCGACCGCGGGGCCGACGTGATCTTCGACCCGATCGGCGGCGAGCAGACCGAGACGCTGTGGACGTGCGGGGCGCTCGGTGGCCGCTACCTCGCGGTCGGGTTCAACGACGACCCCGAGTCCGGGCTCACCGGTCGCCCGCTGCGCAAGCTGTCGATGGCGAACATGTCCGTGCTCGGCGTGCTGCTGGCCTACCTCGACACCCCGCGCGACTTCCGCCGCTTCGGGATCAACGCGTTCCCGCCCGCGACCGGCGAGCGGGTGCACGCGGCGCTGCTGGAGCTGGTCGCGAGCGGGAGCATCCGCCCGGTGGTCGGCCGCCGGATCGGGATGGACGACGTCGCGGGCGCGCTCGCCGACCACGCCGCCCGCCGTACGACCGGCCGGACCGTCGTGGTGCTGGGCTAACCTTCGGGCCGTGCCCCGAATCTCAGGAGACTCCCTCCAGCAGCACCGTGAGCAGCTGCAGCAGCGGGTCTTCGAGGCGTTCGCCGAGCTGATGGCCGAGCGCAGCTTCGACGCGATCTCGATGGCGGCCATCGCCGAGCGCGCCGAGCTGGGCCGGACCTCGATCTACCACCACTTCCCCGACAAGGAGTCGGTCGTGGTGGCGTTCGCCAGCCACGAGACCGAGCAGTACCTCACCCGGCTGCTGGCCTCGCTCACCGAGGCCGACGAGCCGACCGCGCGGCTGCGGCTCTACATCAGCTACCAGCTCTCCGAGAGCGAGCGGTTCCACATGGGCCTCGGCCCGCAGCTCTACGGCTTCCTGGGCGCCGACTCGCGCCAGGCGATCCGCGAGCACGTCGTCGCGGTGGAGGACGTGCTGCGCGGAATCCTGGAGTCCGGCATGGAGACCGGCGCCTTCACGATCGAGGACGTGCCCGGGACCATGTCCCTGATCCACGCCTGCCTGAGCCCGCGGACCCTGCCGCCCAGCACGATCGAGTCGTTCGTGCTGAGGGCAGTGGGCGTCACTTCACCGTGACGTTGACCGTCTTCTTCGCGGCCTTGTAGGCAGCATTCGACGGCGCGAACGTCACGACCGCCTTCCACGTGCCCGTGGTGAGCTTCGGCAGCTTCACCGTGGCCTTGCCCCCGGTCATCGTCGCCTTCGCGGACTTGGTGGCCTTGCCCTTGGTGAGCTTGACGCTGACCTTGCCGACAGCGGTGCCGTTCGCGACCAGGAGCTTGCCCGGCTTCGCGGTCACCTTCAGGTTCGAGGCCGACCCGACCTTCGACCAGTCGATGGTCACCGCGGTCTCGGTGTCCTGGCTCGGGTTCGAGTGGGCGTGCGCCTGCCAGGTGTAGACGGCGTACTGCTTGCTGGGGTCGAGGTACTGGTTCTCCGGGTCGAGCGTCACCGAGAACGTGCCGTCGAGCATCGCCGCGGCGGGCACCCACTCGGCGTCGGCGACCTTCTCCTGGTCCTCGAAGTCGTCGGTCTCGGGGAAGGAGCCGGCCGGCGCGAGCGCGACGTAGACACCGTCGTCCACCGGCGGCGTGCCGCCGTCGAAGCCCGTGCCGTCGACGTCGATCAGGACCGACTTGGCCTCGTACGACGACGCGACAGCGACCGTCGGGCCGGCCTCGGCGGCGGTCGCGGTGAACGGCGCCGGCGGCTTGTTCGGGTCGCTGGTCCGGCCGCTGGCGTAGAAGTGCGCGCGCACGCCGCTCGTGACCTGACCCAGGAACGACGCGGCGAACGACTGGCCCTCGACCGGCTGCCCCGCGGGGATGCCGAGCGCAGCGGACTCGGCCCCGGACGGCAGCACGCCGGCCCAGTCCGGCGTCGCCGAGACGGCACCGTCGCCCCAGCCCTCGGACGCGTCGAACGTCGTGACGACGACCCGGCTCGGCGTGGTCTCGGACGCGGCCTCCCAGCCGGAGACCAGCGCGGTGATCTCGCCGTTGCCGTCCTCGTCGATCGACACGGCCGGCTCGGCGATCGTCACCGAGTAGAACCCGGTGAACGCCCCGACCACGGAGCCGTCGTACTGCATCGTGCCGGCGCCCGTCTCGGGGTCGAAGGAGCCCTCGCCGCCGGGGAACGTGATCACGCCGTCGGCGGCCTCGGTCGCGCCGCCGCTCAGCGTGTGGCTGGAGAGGTGCTCGTCGAACTGCTTCGAGATCTCCCAGGTGAACGACGCGTCGGCCGCCGACGCGGGCTGCGCGGCGATGCCGACGAGCCCGGCGGAGGCGAGGGACAGCGTGGCCAGGGCGGCCACGCGACGGACGAGGGTCATCGAGATTCCTTCCGGAAGGGGATCAGCAGGGTGAGCGCGGCTGCGAGCAGCAGGCCGGCTCCGAGCCACCAGACCGGGGTGGGGTCGGTGGGTTCGTCGGGGGTGGTCGCGGCGACCGGCTCCGGCGCAGCGACGAGCTGGGCGGCGACCGGGAGGGCGCCGACCGCGGCGGCGGTGGGCGGCACCGCGACCGTCGGCGGTACGACGGCGGGCGGGGCCGGTTGGACGACCGGGTCGGGCTGGGCCGTGACCGTCACGGTCACCGGCGCCGGCACGACGGGGTTCTCGATCGGCTCCTTGGTCGGTTGGGCGGTCGGCGTCGGCTCGGGCTGCTCGACGGCCGCGTCGAAGCCGACGCTGACCGGCAGCGCGACCTTGAACGGGTCGGTGGCCGCCCCGCTGGACAGCCAGAACGGTGCCGTGCCGAGCCGGTCCATGTAGTCGACGAAGCTCTGCGGGAACGAGCCGGAGTACCGATCGCCGGTCACCTGCCCGAGACCGCTCACCCGGACGCCGAGGTACGCCGGCTTCGCGGTCAGCCCGCGCTCGTCGGACAGGTCGACCTCGGGCAGGTCGGCGAGCGTGACGGTGGCGGCCTCGACCGGCTCCCAGATCTCGGGGTCGTCCACGGACGAGGCGTAGCCCTGGACGGTCGCGGTGAGCGTCCCGCGGCCGTCGGCGACGTCGAGGACCGGGTCGGACACGTGGAACATCGACATGCCGGAGTAGTAGAGGACCGTCAGGTCGCCGTCCCACTCCACGTGGGCCGTGCCCGCCTCGGCGTCCACCTCACCGACACCACCGGAGACCTCGAACCGGTGGTTGCTGAACGTCCCGGACGTCGGCGAGCCCAGCGGCCGGCCGGCGCTGTCGGTCGAGAGGCCGGCCCAGGTCGCCTTCCGCCACGTGGAGCCGTCCCACTTCTGGATCTGGACCGCGCCCGCGGTCGCCCGCCACCGCGACTGCGGGATCGTCTCGCCGCCCTCGCCCGGGTCGGGCACGAGGCCGGCGGAGAGGAAGTTGTAGGTGCGCGGGGCGTAGGCGCGGTTGCTGGACTCGTTGTTGATACCCCAGCGCAGCACGGCGTCGTCCACCTGGACGACCGTCGTCGACGGCTCGTCCTCGGCCATGGCGGGTACGCCGACCAGCAGCCCGCTGAGCAGCATCGCGGCCGCTGCCGCCACCCGGTCACGCCGCACGACGGCTCCCCCGGTAGCGCAGGAACAGCCGCGCCAGCGCGACGACCAGGACGAGCGCGGCGGCGCCGGCGAACAGCCACGCGACGCGCAGCTCGTCGTCGTCCGTGGCGGAGGCCTCGGTGGTCGGCTCCTCGACGGCCGCGCCGACCACGGCGAACTGCACCGACGGGGCGTCCTCGACGCCGAACAGCCGCAGCTCGTGGGTGCCCGCACCCGTCGCCGCCGGCAGCGTGATCACGCCGGCGAGGGTGCCGTCGGCACCGACCAGGAACGGCCCGGCCCCCGCTGCGCCGTCGTCGAAGACGGCCGAGACCTGCACCCCGGGCTCGAGCCCCGAGGCGGTGAACGCCAGCACGTTGCCGGCGACCGCCGACTCGCGGTCGACCTCGAGGGTGGCCGGTCCGGCGGTCGCCGGGACCGCCGTGCCGGTGGGCGCCTCGGCGCCGGCCGTCGGCGTCGGCTGGGCGGTGGCGCTCGGGGCGGCCGACGCGGTCGAGGTCGGCCTGCTGGCCGTGCCGATGCTGACCGGGGTGAACGTCTCGTTGTTGCCGTTGGCGACACCGTGCGCGCCGACGGTGATGACGCCGCAGGTCACCTCGCGGCAGTCGATGGTCTTCACGTTCCCGGCCCGGTCGTAGGCCCGGAACTCCGCACCCGGCACCACGAGCTGGGTCGACCAGGAGCCGGACGCGCTCATCACGCCGCCGTTCGCCGAGCTCGCGGTGTCCGACCCGGGGAACGCGACGTACCGCTGGAAGCCCTGGTTGTTCTTGGCTTCGCTGTCCGGCACGTAGAAGTAGTCCTTGCCGGTGACGCCGCCCTTGCTGGGCTGCCAGCCGGAGCTCACGGTCCCGAAGAACACGTAGATGCCGCCGTGGCCGCCCTTGACGGCTTGGAAGCCGGAGCCGGAGACGCTGATCGTGGTGGCGTACGTCGGGTCGACGGTCCCGGGGTCGACCGAGACGCGGCCGTCGGCGAACGCCGGCGCGGGCAGGAGGACGGCGGCCGCGGCGACCGCGGCCAGGATCAGCCGGCGGGCCACGGGACCGCTCCCTTCACGCGGACCGGCACGACCAGCAGGTTGCCGTCGTGCTCGATGACGTCGACCGGGTGGGCGTAGACCTCGCTCAGCAGCTCGGAGGTCAGCACCTCGGCCGGCGGGCCGTCGGCGCGGACGGTGCCGTGGGACAGCACGCAGATGCGGTCGGCGTACGCCGCCGCGAGCGACAGGTCGTGCAGCACCACGACGACGCCGGCCCCGGCCGAGGCCGCCTCGCTCGCGACCGCGAGCAGCGACTCCTGGTGCCGGATGTCCAGGGCGGCGGTCGGCTCGTCGAGCATCAGGACCGGGGTCGCCTGGGCCAGCAGGCGGGCGAACGACGTGCGCGCCTGCTCGCCGCCGGACAGCGTCGGGAAGAGCCTCTCGGCGAGCTCGACGACGTCGGCGCGCTCCATCGACTCGGCGATCACGCGCTCGTCGTCGTCCTCGCGCTCCGTGCGGTGCCACGGGGTGCGGCCCATCCGGACCACCTCGGCGACGCGGAAGCCGAACGCCAGGCTCTGCTTCTGCAGCTGGACGGCGCGGTGGCGGGCGAGCTCGCGCGCGGGGTACGCGCCGAGGTCGCGGTCCTCGAGCGTCACCCGGCCGGTCGTCGGCTCGACGTCACCGGCGAGCACCGCGAGCAGGGTGGACTTGCCGGCGCCGTTCGGGCCGACGAGCGCGACGACCTCGCCGGGACGGACGTCGAGGTCGACGTCGGTGAGGATCGGGGTGCCGTCGAAGGCGACGCTGACGCCGCGGGCGGTCATGGCGGTCATGCCCAGCCCCCCGCGGTCTTGCGGGCGCGGCGGATCAGCCAGAAGAAGAACGGGCCGCCGACCAGCGCGGTCAGCATGCCGATCGGCAGGTCGGCGTAGTCGACGAGCGTGCGCGCCCACAGGTCGGCGAGCACGAGGAGCAGCGCGCCACCGAGCGCGCTCGCGGGGACCAGCAGCCGATGGCCAGGCCCGGCGATCATCCGGATCAGGTGCGGGACGACGAGCCCGATGAACGAGATGATCCCGCAGAACGCGACGGCCGCCGCGGTCAGCACCGCGACCACGACGATGATGCTGAGCCGCAGCCGCTCGACGTCGACGCCGACGTGGCGGGCGGCACGGTCACCGAGCGCGAGCAGGTCCAGCTTGGGCGCCAGGACCATCGCCGCGACGATGCCTGCGACGGCCATGGGGAACACGACCCCGACGTACTCCCACCGCGAGCCGTTGAGGCTGCCGAGGGTCCAGAACACGATCTCCTCGCGCGCCTGGGTGTCGCCGAGGAACATCAGGAACGCCAGCGCCGCCGAGGTCATCGCCGTGACCGCGATGCCGGTGAGCACGAGCGTCACGACCTCGGTACGGCCGCCGTCGCGGGAGGTGACGTAGACGAGCAGCGTGGTGACCAAGCCGCCGACGAACGCGCAGATCGCGATCGTCCAGGTGCCGGCGAAGGTCCACTCGAAGACGATGACGGTCGCCGCGGCGACCGCGGCGCCGGCGGAGACGCCGACGATGCCGGGCTCGGCCAGCGGGTTGCCGAACACGCCCTGCATCAGGGCGCCGGCCGTGGCCAGGCAGGCGCCGGCGAGCGCGGCCATGACCACCCGTGGGAACCGCACCTGCCAGAGCGTGTTCTCGCCCTGCGGGTGGTGCGGCAGCGGGCCGAGGTCGATGCCGATCCGGTGCAGCACCGAGCCGAGGACCTCGGACGGCGGGATGTCGAGCTGGCCGTGCCCGGCCGCGAACACCAGGGCCACGAGCAGGGCGATGCCCAACCCGCCGAGCAGGCCGACCCGGCCGGCGACCGCGCGGATCGCCGGCCGCGGGCGGTCGACGACGGTCGCGCTCATGAGATGGACCCCGGGGCGTACGTCGCCACCGCGAGCGCGTTGAGCACGCTCGCGGTGATCGCGCCGAACCCGAGGATCTGAGCGTCGTCCATCGCCACGAAACGACGGTGCTGCCCGGCCGGCGTCTCCGCTAGGGCCGGAAGTCTCTTGAGGAGTCCGTCGAGACCACCCGCGGAGTCCAGGCCACCGGTCATGATCAGCACCAGGTCGGGCTGCGCGGCGACCAGGCCCTCGTCGGTGAGCGGCTTCATGCCGTCCCAGCCGATCTCGCCGGCGACGTCGTACCCGCCGATCGCCTCGATCAGCGACTCGGCGCCCGAGCCCTCACCGAACATGTAGTAGACGCCCGACTGGCCGCGCACGTAGAGGAACACCGTGCGCAGCTTCTCACCCTCGTCGGTCGGTGCGACCTTCGCGATCTCGGCGGTCACGTCGTCGATCTGGTCCTGGGTGCGCTGCGCGAGCGCGTCACCGGCCTCCGGCACGCCGAGCGGGTCGGCGACCGCGTGGATCAGGTCGGCGACGTTGTCGAGGCCGCGATGCGAGTCGACGACCACCACCGGGATGCCGGCGTCGCGCATCTGCAGCACGACGTCCCACGGCCCGAGCGAGGTGTCGGTGAGGATCACGGTCGGGTCGAGCCCGAGGATCGCCTCCGCGTTGAGGCTGTGGCCGTCCTGGGTGACCAGCGGCAGGTCCTCGGCCTCGTCGAAGTCGGTGGAGATGTCGCGCCCGACCAGGTGGTCGCCGAGGCCGAGCTCGAACACGGTGCGCGCGAGCGTGCCGTACACGTCGAGCGCGAGGATCCGGCTGGCGTCGGTGACCGTGACCTCGGTGCCCTGGGAGTCGGTGACGGTGACCGGCAGCGCCGGCTCCGGGTCGGCGACCGGGTCGACCGGCGTCTGGGCGACCGCGACGACCTCGCCCTCCCAGTCGCGCACGTCGTCGAGCGGCGTGACCTCCGCCAGCGGCGGCGCGGTGGTGCCGGAGGCGGCGGCCGACGCGTCGTCGGACGGCTCGGCGCCCCCGGACAGGCCGCAGCCCGCCAGCACGACGCCGGTCACCAGCACAGCGGTCAGCGCCCGCAGTCCTCCCCACATGAGGCTGAGATTAGCACTGAATTAAGGCTTGCCTAACCTAATCACTAGACGTCTCGACAGGTTGTCAGTATCTTATGGACAACCTGTCGTGACAGTTCGTCAACAAAACCCCAGGAGTCCCTGCATGACCGTCCTCGACGAGAGCACCCGCCTGTCGCTGTCCACTGCGATGCGGGAGGGCTCGATGGCCGAGCACCAGCAGGCGGAGGACTCGCCGTTCATGTCCGAGCTGCTCGGCGGCCGGGTCAACGAGCAGGGGTACGCCGACCTGCTGCTGCGGCTGCGCGTCGTGTACTCCACGATGGAGCCGCTCCTGCGCGACCGGCTCGACGACCCCGCGGTCGCGGCCGTCCACGACACGGCCCTCGAGCGCCTCGCGGCGATCGACGCCGACCTCGAGCACTGGTGCCCGGACGGCACCCGCACCGTCGACTCCCCTGCCGCCGACGCCTACCGGGCCCGGCTCGAGCAGGCCGCGCAGTGGGGCGGCTTCCTGGTCGCGCACCACTACACGCGCTACCTCGGCGACCTGTCCGGCGGCCAGGCGATCGGCCGGATCCTGGACCGCACGTTCGAGCTCGGCGGCCGGGGCGTGTCGTTCTACGACTTCCCTGAGATCGAGAAGCCCAAGATCTACAAGGACGGCTACCGCGCGCGGCTCGACGCCCTCGGCATGGGCGCCGAGGACCAGGCCCGGGTCGTCGAGGAGGTCAAGGTGGCCTTCCGCATGAACCAGGCGCTGTTCGTCGAGCTCGGCAAGAACCTGGGGTCCTACGCCCGCTGAGTAACCTGCCGGGGTGAAGGTTCTCGTCACCGGCGCGGCCGGCAGCATCGGACGCGTGGTCACCGTCGGCCTCGCCGACCGCGGGTACACCGTGGTCGGCCTCGACCTGGTCCCGCAGCCGGACGGCGAGGACGCCGCCTGGTACTCCGTCGACGCCACCGACCCCGACGCCGTCGCGGAGGTGTTCGCCGCGGAGCGTCCCGACGCGGTCGTGCACCTCGCCGGCCACCCCGGCGAGGCCAGCCTGCCGGACTCGCTCACCTCGCACGTGGTGACGACCGCGGCCCTGCTGGACGCGATGGTCGAGCACGACGTCCCCCGGTTCGTCTACGCCTCCTCCAACCACGCGGTCGGTCGCACGCCGCGCACCGACCTGGTGGGCGTCGACACCCGGCCCCGTCCGGACACGTTCTACGGGGTCGGCAAGGTCGCGGCGGAGGCGTTGATGAGCCTGTACGTCGACCGCCACGGCATCGACGCCGTCGCCTGCCGGATCGGCTCGTTCGTCGACAGACCGGAGACGGTCCGCAACCTGTCCACCTGGCTCTCCCCCGACGACTGCGTGCGGATGGTCGACGCGGCGCTGACGGCCACGGCTCCGGGATTCGCGGTCCTGTACGGCATCTCGGCGAACACCCGGGCGTGGTGGGACCTCGAGCCGGGCCGAGCCCTCGGCTACGAGCCGCTCGACGACGCCGAGGAGTTCGCCGCGTCGGTGACACCGGGCCCCGACGACGAGGCGGAGGGCGCGCACGTGGGCGGGCCGTACGCGATGAGCGAGATCGAGCGCCCGGCGCTGGACCGCACGTCTTGACCTGGAGTGCACTCCAACCCTGACACTGGCAGGGTGAGCCACTCGATCGCCGAGGCCGCGGCCGCCAGCGGCCTGACGCCCGACACCCTGCGCTACTACGAGAAGGACGGGCTGATGCTGCGCCCGGTCGAGCGCAGCACGACCGGCCACCGGCGCTACAGCGACGCCGACCTGCGGTGGATCGAGCTGATCAACCGGCTGCGCGGCACCGGCATGCCGATCCGCGACGTACGCCGGTATGCCGAGCTGGTCCGTCACGGCGACGGCAACGAGCAGGAGCGGCTCGACCTGCTGCGCGCCCACCGCGTCCACGTGCTCGCCCAGCTCGCCGAGGTGCAGGAGCACCTCGGCGCGATCGACCGCAAGATCGGGATCTACACCGACAAGATCGAGGCGGCCCTTGACCTGGAGCGCGCTCCAACCGCTTGAGTAGCGGTATGACTCTCCAGAACCGCACGCTCGGGACCACCTCCCCGCTCACCGTCTCCGCGCTCGGCCTCGGCTGCATGGGCATGTCGGAGTTCTACGGCACCGGCGACGAGGACCAGGGCATCGCGACCATCCACCGCGCGCTCGACCTCGGCGTGACGTTCCTCGACACCGCCGACATGTACGGCCCGTTCACCAACGAGCAGCTGGTCGGCCGGGCGATCGCCGAGCGCCGCGACGAGGTCACCCTGGCCACGAAGTTCGGCAACGAGCGGCTCCCCGACGGCACCCGCGTCGGCATCAACGGCCGGCCCGAGTACGTCCGTGCCGCCTGCGACGCCTCGCTCCAGCGGCTCGGCGTCGACCACATCGACCTCTACTACCAGCACCGCGTCGACAAGACCGTCCCCATCGAGGAGACCGTCGGCGCGATGGCCGAGCTCGTCGAGGCCGGCAAGGTCCGCCACCTCGGGCTGTCCGAGGCCTCCGCCGAGACCATCCGGCGCGCGCACGCCACGCACCCGGTCACCGCGCTGCAGTCGGAGTACTCGCTGTTCACGCGCGACCTCGAGGACGAGATCCTCCCGACGATCCGCGAGCTCGGCATCGGGCTGGTGCCCTACTCCCCGCTCGGGCGCGGCATCCTCACCGGCGCCATCACCTCGGAGTCGTCGCTGGAGGAGAACGACTCGCGCCGCTCGGCGTACTTCCCACGGCTGAACGGCGAGGGCCTGCAGGCCAACCTCAAGCTCGTCGACGCCGTCCGCGCGATCGCCGAGGAGAAGGGCTGCACCCCCGGCCAGCTCGCGCTCGCCTGGGTCCTCGCTCAGGGCGACGACATCGCCCCGATCCCCGGCACCAAGCGCGTGAAGTACCTCGAGGAGAACGTCGGCGCCGCGGACGTCCAGCTCACCGACGCCGACCTCGCCGCCCTCGCCGCCGCGGTCCCGCGCGACGCCGTCGTCGGCGACCGCTACGGCGACATGAGCTCGATCGACGCCTGAACCGGCTCCTCGGTGGGCAGGGTGCCCCGCATGGGGATCTTCCGTAGGAGCAAGCGGCCGACACCGGTCCTGCCCTCGACCGGCCATCCCGGCGACGACCAGCTGATCGCGCTGATCGCGCGGGACGTCGGACTGGATGCGGTGCGGGACTGGGTCCACTACGTGTACTTCGCGCGCGAGGAGACGGCACGAGCCGCTGCCCTGGACATCCAGGGCAGCGGCTGGGAGATCCGCGGCGTCGAACCCTCCCCCGACCGCCGGTGGGTGGTGGTCGCCGGGCGACAGGTCGCGGCCCTCGACCCCGAGACGGTCCGCGACGCTCGCTCCTACTTCGAGACGCTCGCGGGGACCCGCCCTCGCGGCGAGTACGACGGATGGGAAGTCAGCGTGGAGGCGGGCCCGTGAGGTCCGCTTCCGACCCCCGACAGGCGCCCAGCCGTCAGGAGAGCGCCATCCAGGCAGCGATGGTCGTCGGAACCGTCCTCGCTCTCATCGGCCTGATCGACGGGATCGCGATGCTGGCGAAGCGTAGAGAGACTGAGTGCGCCGACGGCACCTACTTCCCCGAAGGCACCTCGGACTTCACCTGCTACGAGCACCCGCAGCTGGGCCTCGGCATCGCGGTCATCGTGTTCTCCGTGATGCTGGGGATCCTCGTCTGGCTGGCCGGCGTCGCAGCGAGCGCACTCGTGCGAGGCGCTGATCGATCCGAGTCGGAGTCCTGAGGCTCGGAGGGCCCCGCGCGACGCCTGATGGCCTGCGCGGGGTGGGGGTGCCTTCTTGGCCTGCGGGTCCGCTCGGGTCGACCGTGGTGGTCACCGTTGCAAGAAAGAACACGACGATCGCCCCGCCGGCCGTGGTCGGCGGGGTCGTGGTCAGTGGATATGTCGGTCGATGTCGACGAGGTAGGTGTGGCCGTGGGGGCTGGTCCACACGAACGTGGTGGGTCCCATCCGGTGATAGGTCCAGGCGGTGTGGGTCTTGAGGCGGTGGTGTCCGCGGCACAGGGGCGCGAGATTCACTGTCTCGGTGCGGCCGCGGGGGAAGTCGTCGATGTGGTCGGTGTCGGCGGTGCGTGAGGGCCGGCTACAGCTGGGGAACACGCACGTCGGGAACGTCAGCGTCACCTGCTCCTGCTGCCGTTCCGTGGGTGCGTAGGAGTCGGTGGCGAGGTTCTCGTTGAGATCCAGCACCGGCCGGACGGTGATCTTCGTGCCGGCCTGCTCGCACCACCCGCGGACCTGGTCGGGAGTCACGACGGTGCGGGTGTTCTCGACCTCGACCATCGACTGGTCCGGCCGGGTGTGGGCGTAGATCACGACCTCACGCTCCATGCCGCCGGTGCCGAGCATCCCCGCAGCGATCGAGCGGCGGACGTCGAGCGGGAGCTCAGGGTCGAGGGTGGCTGCTGTGGCGGCGATCGTCTGTTGCAGCGCGTAGGCGTCGGCGACGTCCAACGTTCCGGACACGTCGACCAGCCCGGTCGACGACACCCGATCCAGGTGGATGTCGAAGTGCCGCTCCTCCGCGTCCGCGAGACGTCGCTCCTCAGCACCCTGGGGGTCGAAGTCCGCACGCGCTGCTTCGACGGTCCGCTCGATCTGCGCGAAGTTGCACAAATGCAGCACAGGCGCGAGCGCCCGGTCCACAAACGCGGCGGCGTCCATCGGGAGCGCTTTGGTCTGCTGGGCGACCTTCCTCGCCTTCCACGCCACCACCTCGCCCGCGAGGACGCGGGTCCAGGTGCGCGGGAGCCGATGACACAGCTCGACCGCGTCGCCGATGAAGACCCGACCCGCGTCGGTGTTGAGCCCGACCGCAAAGGCGAACTCCGCGATCGCGAACTCCGCCACGGTCGGTGCGCCGTCTCCGGCGATCTCCAGGTCGCGGTCACCCCACGGCACCGACTCATCGACCACGTCGCCGGGATGCAGCTCCGCCCACTGAACTGCCTGCACGAGCTGCTCGGCCTCGAGTGATGTGATCGTCGAACGCGTAGCGTGGGCAGCCGCCAGCACCTGCTCGGTGCGGGTGATCGTGGTGGCTGCCATGGATCAACTCAAGCAGGGACCACCGACAGTCAGGCCCGAGAATCCCCTTGTTTTGCTGGGATGTGGACAACCTTCTGCGACTTTACCTTCGCGCGTTTCGGTGGTTTCGAGACAGGCGCCCAGGGCGCCTTCCTCAACCACCGTCGCGACCGGAAAGCCGGGAAGCAGCGCCAGCCCGAACCCACCGCACCCCTTCAAGGCCCTATCGGCGGCCAACCCGAACCAACCCGCGGCCCACGCTCATCCGCCCCCGGCAGCCACGGCCAGCCCCGCGACGCAGCCGGCCATCATCCGGTGGTGGTTCCAGCGCAGCACCGGGCTGAGGACCGACGAGGCGACGCCGAGGAGGCCGCCGACGACGACCTCCTGGGCGAGGTCGAGCCGGGTGCCCGCGGCGGTGGGCGTGAGCCAGAAGCAGACCGAGCCCGCGAGGTCCCCGGAGACGGCGACCTCGAGCCGGGCGGGTGAGCGCGAGACGGCGTGCAGCACCAGGTCGAGCGTGTACGGCAGCACCGAGCGACAGAGCACGCGGGCGTCGTCGGGGCCGAGCGACGCGACCGCTCGCACCTGGGGCCACCACGACGGGTAGTGCTCGAGGTCGACGAGGACCGCGTGCACCGCGGCGGGCGGTGCGGGCACGTCCCAGGTCCCGGAGAAGGTGTAGGTGGCCCGCACCCTCGTATGGTGCCCCCTATGAACGAACTCCTCACCGAGGCCCGGGCCTGGGCCGCCGCCGATCCCGACCCGCAGACCCGGGCCGAGCTGGAGGCGGCGATCGACGAGGTCGAGAAGGGCGGCGACGCCGCCGACCTCCGGGATCGCTTCGACGGCACGCTGGAGTTCGGCACCGCCGGCCTGCGCGGCGCGCTCGGCGCCGGCCCCAACCGGATGAACCGCGTCGTGGTGACCCGCGCCGCGGCGGGCCTCGCGCAGTACCTCAAGGACACCGGCGTCACCCACGGCGCCGTCGTGATCGGGTACGACGCCCGGCACAACTCCGACGTGTTCGCCCGGGACACCGCCGAGGTGATGACCGGAGCGGGGCTGAAGGCGTACGTGCTGCCACGCCCGCTGCCCACCCCCCTGCTCGCGTTCGCGATCCGCGAGCTCGGCTGCGCGGCTGGCGTGATGGTGACCGCGAGCCACAACCCGCCGCAGGACAACGGCTACAAGGTCTACCTCGGCGACGGCAGCCAGATCGTCCCGCCCGCGGACGCCGAGATCGCGCGCCGCATCGCCGCCGTCGGCCCGGTGAACGACGTGCCCCGCGGCACCGCCGGGACCGTGGTCGGCGAGGAGCTCGTCGACCGCTACCTCGACACCGTCGCCGACCTCGCGACCGACGGGCCGCGCGACCTCGACATCGTCTACACGCCCCTGCACGGCGTGGGCGGTACGACGGTGCAGCGGGTGCTGGAGTCGGCGGGGTTCAGCGAGCCCGCGATCGTCGAGCAGCAGGAGCAGCCCGACCCCGACTTCCCCACCGTCGCGTTTCCGAACCCCGAGGAGCCGGGCGCGATGGACCTCGCGATGGCGCTCGCCGACGCGCGCGGCGCTGACCTCGTGGTCGCCAACGACCCCGACGCCGACCGGTGCGCGGCCGCCGTGCCCGGGCCCCACGGCTGGCGGATGCTGCGCGGTGACGAGGTCGGCGCGCTGCTGGCGCACGCGCTGCTCAGCCGCGGCAAGCAGGGCACCTACGCCTGCAGCATCGTCTCGTCGAGCCTGCTCGGGAAGCTCGCGAAGGCCGCCGGCCAGCCCTACGCCGAGACGCTGACCGGCTTCAAGTGGATCGGTCGTGTCGAGGGCCTGGCGTTCGGCTACGAGGAGGCGCTCGGCTACTGCGTCGACCCCGAGCACGTGAAGGACAAGGACGGCGTCTCGGCGCTGCTGCTGCTCTGCGAGCTGGCCGCCGAGGCCAAGGCCGAGGGCCACACGCTCGTCGACATCCTCGACGACCTCGCGGCCCGGCACGGGCTGCACGCGACCGACCAGCTGTCGGTGCGGGTGACCGACCTGAGCGAGATCGCCAACGCCATGCAGCGGCTGCGCGACAACCCGCCGACGACGCTCGGCGGGCTGGCCGTCGAGGGCGTCGACGACCTCGCGCTCGGCTCGCCCGAGCTGCCGCCGACCGACGGGTTGCGCTACCGGCTCGCCGACGGCGCGCGGGTGATCGTCCGCCCGAGCGGCACCGAGCCGAAGCTCAAGTGCTACCTCGAGGTCGTGGTCGCGGTGACGCCGGAGGACGGCGTCGACGCCGCCAGGATCGCCGCCGTCGGCCGGCTCGACGCGCTGCGCGACGGCATCAAGGCCGCCGCCGGCATCTAGTGCGCGAAGAACCAGGCCACGAAGACGAGCGCGAGGCCGGCCAGCCCCGCGATCTCCGGCCAGGCGAGGGCGCGGCGTACGCCGGACGCCAGTGCCTGCTGCTCCGCTGAGCCCTTGGTGATGCGCAGCCGCTCGCGGGCCGTGTCGGCGTGGAACAGGATCCGCTCCTCCACGAACACCTGGTAGGTGTCGACCGCGGACGGTGCCTTCGCGTCCCGGTTCCGGCCGGTCACGTTCTGGCGCAGCGTGTAGCCGACCACCGGGGAGATGAACCGTCGCTCGCCGGCCGTCACCGTCAGCACCTGCGTGGTGAGCACCCGGTCGACCGCGGCCAGCGGCACGTACGTCGTGGTGAGGATGTTGCGCAGCACCAGGTCGTGCTCGGTGACCCACAGCGCCGGGCGGAGCAGCACCAGCCAAGTGACCAGCGCTCCGAAGCACGCGACGATCGCGACGCCGAGCGGGGTTCCGGTCGAGCGCGGCCACACCGCGAGGCCGAGGACGATGGCGGCCGTGAGCAGCCCGATGGCGCCCGGGAGACGGCCGCTGGTGGGCTGGAACCGCTCGACGACGTCGGTGCTCACCTCGGGGGTCCCTGGGGAGGTCATGGTCACTCGCTTCTGGTTGTGGCTCATCGCGACGTCAACCCTATGCTGGGTCGGTGAGTACCTCCTCCCCCGTCCTCGACTCGTCGTTCGACGACGTCACGCGCACGGACGCCTCCTTGCGGAGGTTCCTGCACGGCCTCCCGGGCGTCGATCAGGTCGGCGCCGAGGCGCGGGCCGCCGGGCTCGGCACCCGCTCGATCAAGACCAGCGCGAAGGCCTACGCCATCGACCTCGCGATCCGGATGGTCGACCTGACCACGCTCGAGGGCCAGGACACCCCGGGGAAGGTCCGCGCGCTCGCGTCGAAGGCGATGCGCCCCGATCCGGCCGACCCGTCCTGCCCGCAGGTCGCGGCCGTCTGCGTCTACCCCGACATGGTCCCGGTCGCCCGCGAGACCCTCGGTGACTCCGGCGTGCACATCGCCGCGGTCGCGACCGCGTTCCCCAGCGGCCGCGCGGCGATGGACATCAAGCTCGCCGACACCAAGGACGCCGTCGACGCCGGTGCCCACGAGATCGACATGGTCATCGACCGCGGCGCGTTCCTGGCCGGGCGCTACCTGCAGGTCTTCGAGGAGATCGCCCAGGTCCGTGAGGCCTGCGGCGACGCGCACCTCAAGGTCATCTTCGAGACCGGCGAGCTGCAGACCTACGACAACGTACGCCGCGCGAGCTGGCTGGCGATGATGGCCGGCGCGCACTTCATCAAGACGTCGACCGGCAAGGTGCAGCCCGCCGCGACCCTGCCGGTCACCCTCGTGATGCTCGAGGCGGTCCGCGACTTCCGCGACCAGACCGGCCAGATGGTCGGCGTGAAGCCCGCGGGCGGCATCCGCACCTCGAAGGACGCGATCAAGTACCTCGTGATGGTCAACGAGGTGACCGGTCCCGACTGGCTCGACCCGGACTGGTTCCGCTTCGGCGCCTCCACGCTGCTCAACGACCTGCTGATGCAGCGCACCAAGATGACCACCGGCCGCTACTCCGGTCCCGACTACTTCACGCTGGACTGATCGCATGAGCAACCCCTTTGACTACGCGCCGGCTCCCGAGTCGCGCAGCATCGTCGACATCAAGCCGTCGTACGGCCTGTTCATCAACGGCGAGTTCGTCGATGGCCGCGGCACGTCGTTCAAGACGATCAGCCCGGCCACCGAGGAGGTCCTCGCCGAGATCGCGGAGGCCGACGAGGCCGACGTCGACGCCGCGGTGAAGGCCGCGCGGAAGGCCTTCCGGGTCTGGTCGCGGATGCCCGGCCGCGAGCGCGCCAAGTACCTCTACCGGATCGCGCGGATCATCCAGGAGCGCAGCCGCGAGCTCGCGGTGCTGGAGTCGCTCGACAACGGCAAGCCGATCAAGGAGTCGCGCGACGTCGACGTTCCCACGGTCGCGGCGCACTTCTTCTACTACGCGGGCTGGGCCGACAAGCTCGAGCACGCGGGCTTCGGGACGAACCCGCAGCCGCTGGGCGTCGCCGGGCAGGTCATCCCGTGGAACTTCCCGCTGCTGATGCTCGCGTGGAAGATCGCGCCGGCGCTGGCGTGCGGCAACACCGTCGTGCTGAAGCCCGCCGAGACCACGCCGCTGACGGCGCTGCTGTTCGCCGAGATCTGCCAGCAGGCCGACCTCCCCGCGGGTGTCGTCAACATCGTGACCGGCGCGGGCGCGACGGGCCAGGCGCTGGTCGGCCACCCGGACGTCGACAAGGTCGCGTTCACCGGCTCGACCGAGGTCGGCAAGGCCATCGCGCGCACCGTCGCCGGCACGAGCAAGAAGGTCACCCTCGAGCTCGGCGGCAAGGCCGCGAACATCGTCTTCGACGACGCACCGATCGACCAGGCCGTCGAGGGCATCGTGGACGGCATCTTCTTCAACCAGGGCCACGTCTGCTGTGCGGGCTCCCGGCTGCTGGTGCAGGAGAGCGTGTACGACGAGGTGCTCGAGCGGCTCAAGCGCCGGATGTCGACGCTGCGCATGGGCGACCCGCTGGACAAGAACACCGACATCGGCGCGATCAACTCCGGTGAGCAGCTCACCCGGATCCGCGAGCTCGCGGGCGTCGGCGACGCCGAGGGCGCCGAGCGGTGGGAGGTCGCGTGCGACCTGCCCACCAAGGGCTTCTGGTTCCCGCCGACGCTGTTCACCGGCGTCTCCCAGGCCCACCGGATCGCCCGCGAGGAGATCTTCGGCCCGGTCCTGTCGGTGCTGACCTTCCGCACGCCGTCGGAGGCCGTCGAGAAGGCCAACAACACGCCGTACGGCCTGTCCGCCGGCGTCTGGACCGACAAGGGGTCGCTGATCCTGCACATGGCCGACAAGCTGCGCGCGGGCGTGGTGTGGGCCAACACGTTCAACAAGTTCGATCCGACCAGCCCCTTCGGTGGCTACAAGGAGTCCGGTTACGGCCGCGAGGGCGGCCGGCACGGCCTGGAGGGGTACCTCAAGTGAGCAGGATCGACGTCCGCAAGACCTACAAGCTCTACGTCGGGGGCGCGTTCCCCCGCTCCGAGTCGGGCTACTCCTACGAGGTCTTCGACAGCAAGGGGAAGTTCGTGGCCAACGCCGCCCTGGCGTCGCGCAAGGACGCCCGCGACGCCGTCGCCGCCGCGCGCAAGGCCTTCCCGGGCTGGGCGGGGCGCACGGCGTACAACCGCGCGCAGATCGTCTACCGGATCGCGGAGGTCATGGAGGACCGCCGCCCGCAGTTCGTGCAGGCGGTCGTCCAGTCCGAGGGCCTGTCGGCGAGCAAGGCCGAGAAGGTCGTCGACGAGGCCATCGACCGGCTGGTCTGGTACGCCGGCTGGGCGGACAAGATCACCCAGGTGGTCGGCAACGCCAACCCGGTCGCCGGCCCGTTCTTCAACCTCTCGACGCCCGAGCCGACCGGCGTGGTCGCGGTGCTCGCGCCCCAGGAGTCGAGCCTGCTCGGCCTCATCGGCGTGGTCGCACCCGCGATCGTCACCGGCAACACCGTGGTGGTCGTGTCGTCGTACGACCGGCCGCTGCCCGCGGTGACGTTCTCCGAGGTCCTGGCCACCTCCGACGTGCCCGGTGGCGTGGTGAACATCCTCACCGGCTCCGCCGCGACCGTCGGGCCGTGGCTGGCCTCGCACATGGACGTCAACGCGATCGACCTCACCGGCATCGCGGGTGACCCGGCGCTGGCGACCGACCTCGAGGTGGCTGCGGCCGACAACCTCAAGCGCGTGCGCCGTGCCCCCGCCGCCGAGCCGGACTGGACGCTCGACCCGGGCCTGGAGCCGATGACGGCGTTCCTGGAGACCAAGACCGTCTGGCACCCGATCGGCGTATGAGACGTGTGATCGTGCTTGCCGGTCCCTCGGGTGCCGGCAAGTCCCGCCTCGCCGAGCGCATCGGTCTCCCGGTGCTGCGCCTCGACGACTTCTACAAGAGCGGCGACGACCCGACCCTGCCGCTGATCACCGAGGGTGCCAACGCGGGCATCGTCGACTGGGACGACCCGCAGTCCTGGCTGCTCGACGACGCCATGGCGGCCCTCGACGAGCTGTGCCGCACCGGCCGCGCCGACGTGCCGATCTACGAGATCTCGCAGAACGGCCGCTGCGGCTGGCAGACGCTGGACCTCGGCGACCACGAGGTGTTCCTGGCCGAGGGGATCTTCGCCCAGGAGATCGTGCCGCACGCCCGCGAGGCCGGGCTGCTCGAGGCGGCGTACTGCGTGCGCCAGCACCCGATGGTCACGTTCTGGCGCCGGCTCACCCGCGACCTGCGTGAGCACCGCAAGCCACCCCTGGTGCTGATCCGCCGCGGGCTGGCGCTGATGCACGCCCAGGGCCGCGTCGTGTCGCACGCGGTCGCGCTCGGCTGCGTGCCGGTGACGCCCGAGGAGGCGTACGCCAAGATCAGGTCGTGACGACCTGGCCGCAGCAGCCCGACAGCCGCACGTGCGGCCCGTCGGTCGTGGTCGTGGCCCAGGGCCTGCCCGGGCCCTGGCCGGACTTCGCCGCCGACGTGCTGGCCATGCACCGGCGGCTGAACCGCTGGTGGCCGCGGGCGCTCGGCACCACCCCGTGGGCGATCGCGGCCGAGCTCGGAGGCCGGGTACGCCGCTTCCGCGCCGACGAGGTGGTCGCGGCACTCCCCACCCCGGTGCCGGTGTACGTCGGCTCCCGCTGGTTGCCCCGGCACGTCGTGCTCGCCGTGGGCACAACGGCCGACGACGGCCTCCGCGTCTATGACCCAGCCCGCGGGGCCGTCGTGCCGTTGACGGCCGTCCGGTGGCGGACGACCTGGTTCTCGGTCGTGCCTAGCTGAGGGCCTTCGCCTTCAGCGCGTCGAACTCGGCCTGGCTGATCGCGCCGGAGTCGAGCAGCGTCTTCGCCTTGGCGATCTCCTCGGCCGGCGAGGTCGTGGCCACCGAGCGGATGTAGGCGTCCGCGTCGGCCTGGGCCGTCTGCATCGCCTCGATGTTGCGCTCCGCCATGCCCTGACCGCGCGCGATCAGGTAGACCAGCGAGGTCAGGAACGGCAGGAAGATCAGGAAGAAGACCCAGACCGCCTTGATCCAGCCGCTGACGCCCTTGTCGCGGAACAGATCCGTGAGGATCTGGAACAGCACGACGAGGTACGCCATCAGCAGGAAGAAGGAGAGGGTGAACCAGAAGAAGTCCCAGAAAGAATCCACGGCGGAACCCTAGGAGTCGGCGGGACCGGACCGGCTCACCCGATCCGGGTGACCACCGGTGAGGAACCGCTGCCCCAGCAGCGGGCAGATCAGCACCGTCAGGGCGCCGCCGGCGACCAGGACGGAGGCGTTCGTGGGGGTCATCTCCCCCGCCGTCACCGCCACCGACGTGACCGCGACGATGATCGGCAGCCCGGTCGCGGCGAACATCGCCACCGCCGCGCTCTGCCGTCGGTCGAACTCGCCGCTCGTGACCGTCGAGACGAACACGACGCCGCCGCGCACGATCAGGATGAACGTCACGAACGCCACCAGGGAGACCGGCTCCTCGACCACCGCCCTCGGGTCGATCGCCATGCCGGAGGTGATGAAGAAGATCGGGATCAGCAGCCCGAAGGCGAGGCCTTCCAGCTTGTGCTCCAGGCTCTCGTGTCCCTCGGGCACCAGCTGGCGCAGCACGAACCCGGCCGCGAACGCGCCGAGCACCGCGTCCAGCTCGAACGCCGCGGCCGCGACGGTGAGCGTGACCAGCAGCAGCACGACCAGGCGCACCTGGATCTGGCCCGAGGTCTCCGCGCCCCGGCGGACGACCGCGAGGACACCGGAGCCCTCCCGGCCGAGCCCCGCCGAGAACCGGTGCAGCACCACCGCGAGCACGCCGAACCCGAGCAGCACCAGGATCGACTCCAGGGGCCCGCGCGCACCGAGCAGCACCGCCATCGCGACGATCGGGCCGAGCTCGCCGTACGCGCCGTGGTTGAGGACGGTCCGGCCGAACGGCGTGCCGATCAGGCCACCGTCCTTGAGGATGGGCAGCAGCGTGCCGAGCGCGGTCGAGGTGAGCGCGATCGCCACCGCGATCTCGCCGTCCACGTGGTCGGTGGTGCCGAGCGCCAGAACCAGGCCGAGCGCGATCAGGAGACAGGCCAGCCAGGTGACCAGCGCTCGCCGTCCGCCGCGGCCGGCGAGCTCGGCGGGCTCGAGCTCGTAGCCGGCGAGCAGGAAGAGCATCCCCAGCCCGAGCTCGCGGAGCGTGTTGACGCCTTCGCCGGCGACCGCCAGCTCGAGTGCGTTGGGCCCGATCAGCACCCCCAGGACCAGCAGCAGCACGACCTCGGGCACCTTGCCGCGCAGCAGCAGCCCGGCCAGGAGCGGCGCGAGGACCGCGCAGAGGGCGATCCAGAACAGCGACTCGCCGGCCTCCGGCATCAGCTCGTCCAGACGACGAACGCGAGCACCACCCACGCAGCTGCCACACCCGCGGCCGTCAGCGCGGCGAGCAGCGCGAGGATGAACCACGTGCGGCCGGCGCCCTCGACGGTGCCCTCGGTCGCACGGACGTCCACCCGGTCCGGGTGCTCGGGGTCGTAGGCGACCTCGATCTGGTCGCCGACCCGCGGCGGCGGTGCGGGCACGTCGGTGAGCGTCAGCGCCTCGACCGGCTCGCTCGCACCGTCCGGCACGAAGCTGACGCGCGGGAAGTAGCGGGTGTCCGGGGACGACCCGAGGGACAGGTCCTTGGCCTCGATCGCGACCACCGTGGCCGCCGCGTCGACCGCGCGGCTGCGGAACGTCCGGGCCCGGTGTCGTACCGAGCGTCCCTTGAGCAGCAGCCCTGCGGCGAGCAGCAGGAACAGCAGCGTCGTCCCGACCAGCAGCAGCGTCGGGACGTAGTGGATCTTCACAGCGCGGCGTACTCGGGCTTGATCCGGTCGTTGATGATCGCGAGCCGCTCGTCGAACGGCAGGAACGCCGACTTCATCGCGTTGATCGTGAACCACTGCAGGTCGGAGGTCTGGTAGCCGAACGCCTCGACGAGCCGCCACATCTCGTTGGTCATCGAGGTCTGGCTCATCAGCCGGTTGTCGGTGTTGACCGTGACCCGGAACCGCAGCTTGGTCAGCAGCCCGATCGGGTGCTCGGCGATCGAGGTCGCGGCGCCGGTCTGCAGGTTCGAGGTCGGGCACATCTCGAGCGGGATCCGCTTGTCGCGCACGTACGACGCGAGCGGGCCCAGCTCGACCGAGCCGTCGGCGCCCACGGTGACGTCGTCGATGATGCGCACGCCGTGACCGAGCCGGTCCGCACCGCACCACTGGATCGCCTGCCAGATCGACGGCAGCCCGAACCCCTCGCCCGCGTGGATGGTGAAGTGGGCGTTCTCGCGCTGGAGGTACTCGAACGCGTCGAGGTGGCGGGTGGGCGGGTAACCCGCCTCGGCACCGGCGATGTCGAAGCCCGCGACACCGCGGTCGCGCCAGGCGATCGCGAGCTCGGCGATCTCCATCGAGCGGGCCTGGTGCCGCATCGCGGTGAGCAGCTGACGGACGACGATCCGGCCGCCGGAGGCGGCGACGCCCTCGTCGAAGCCCGCCTGCACGGCCGCGACCACCTCGTCGAGGCTGAGTCCCTGCGACACGTGCTGCTCGGGGGCGTAGCGGACCTCGGCGTACACGACGCCGTCGGCGACCAGGTCCTCGACGCACTCCCGTGCCACCCGGGTGATCGCGTCGGCGGTCTGCATGACCGCGACGGTGTGGTCGAAGGTCTCGAGGTAGCGCTCCAGCGAGCCGGAGTCACAGGCCTCCCGGAACCAGGTGCCCAGCGACTCCGCCGTGAGGTCGCCTCCGACCGACGGCAGCGCGTGGCCGATCTCGGCCGAGAGGTCGATGATCGTCTGCGGCCGGAGGCCACCGTCGAGGTGGTCGTGGAGGAGCACCTTCGGCGCCCGTCGTACCTGGTCGAGGGTCGGCGTCGTCATGAGCCGATCCTGTCAGAGGTCGCCGGGCTCCGCGTTGGCCACGGTTCCGGACAGGCCGACGACCTCGGCCGGCAGCAGCTGGGACATCTGTCCGTCGTGACTCATCGTCACCGTGACGACACCGTGCGCCGGGATCGCCGTGGAGACCTCGGTGAACGACCCGTCGGACTCGGTCGAGCAGCGCGTGTCCTCCGCCTTGAACCGGCCGCCACCCGCCTGGTCCAGCTCGTCGCAGCGGGCCGCGACCTCGTCGGCGACGAGCGCGCGGACGGCGTCGGCGTCGGCCCCGCCGTACGACGTCAGGGAGATCTCCAGCGTGACCGGGGCGTCCGCCGCGGTGCCGGACATCGTGCAGGTCGCCGTGCTCCGGTCACCGGCCGCGTCGCTGGCGTGGTCGTCCTCCGTGAGGCCCCAGCGCTCGACGACGTTGTCCGGCACGGCCGCGCAGAGGTTGTCCGGGGGCTCGACGGCGCTCACCGGCTCGGGCTCGTCGTCGCTGCCGCACGCGGTGCCGAGGAGGGCCACGAGGGCGCACGTCGCGAGAGCGGGTCCGAGTCGCATGCCGGGAGCGTCCCACCGCGCCCTCGGCGCAAAACCTGAGGTTTGCGCCCCCGGGGCTCGTGGGCATGTGCTCAGCAACGTCAAGCACGGGGGAACACCATGACGCACTCGGGAACGTACTCCGCCACCGACCGGCACCAGTCGCTGAGCATCACCCTCGACCAGGACCTCCGGGTCACCGATGTCCGGGTCCTCGACCAGGACCGGCTGCGCAGCCCGCGGTCGTTCAAGGACGCGCTGCAGGAGGCCTTCGCGGTCGCCGACGGCGAGCGGGTCCTGGCCGCCCTGGAGGCGCGCGGTGACGCCGACGACTACCTCGCCCGCGCCGAGGCCACCCTCAGCGGCCGGAGCCCGGCCGTGGCACCGCCGAGGCCCGACGTCAGCCGCGCGGCGTCCGCCGCCCGGCGTGCCGCCGGCGTCGCGCTCGCGAGTCGGCCGGAGCCCCCGCCGCCGCTCACCTCCGAGAACGGCTACCTGACGATCCAGCGCGGCGCCGACGGTCGGCTGCTGCGGGTGGACGTGGACCCCGAGTGGCTGAGCGGGGCGCGTCCGCAGCTGCTGCAGCAGGCCGTGCTGCAGGCCATCCGACTCGGGACGGAGAACCCCTCATGACCCTGGAAGCAGACCGAGGAGCACTCATCGCCGCGGCCGCCGGATGGGACGGCGTCGCCGACGAGGTCGCCGCGGCGCAGACCGAGCTCTGGTCCGGCAACGGCCAGGGCGCCCAGTTCGGGTGGTTCGCCAACCGGGCCGGCATCGACTCCCAGCACGACCAGTTCATCACCGCGATGATCGACGCGATGTCGACCGGCTCCGCGAAGGTCCGCGAGATCGCCGACGCGCTGCGCCGCACTGCCGAGGACTTCGGCGCCACCGACACCTCTGTCGCGGACGAGTTCCACAACGAGGACGGGACGCCGCGATGACCGACTACGACTACTACTCCGAGTACAGCGACGACGTCAGCAAGCAGATCGACGTCATCACCGACCGGATCGAGGAGGGTGTCCAGCAGGTCATCGACACCTTCAACGACACCATCGGCTCCTCGGGCTGGATGTGGGTCGTCTCGCCGGCGGTGAAGATCGCCTACGAGCACGCCAAGGACAACATCGAGGAGGAGATCCAGCGGCTCTGGGACGAGTTCGAGAAGGCCGTCGACGAGATGTGGGCCAAGGTCGAGGAGATGACCGGCAACCCCTGGAACCTCATGGACATGAACGCCGCGTACCTCCGCGCGGCCGGCAAGATCCGTGACGAGAAGACGGTCATCAACGACCTGACCACCGAGGTCAGCCAGCACTGGCAGGGCGTGGCGTACACGTCGTACCTCCACGTCGCGCAGGAGCAGCTGGCCGCGATCAACGGCGTCGACAAGGGCCTGGTCCGGGCGGCGACCGCGTGCGCCGAGGGCGCGCAGCAGATCCGCTCGATCTGGCGGGACATGATCGAGGCCATCCTCGGCGTGGTCGACTCGATCCTCGACGCGATCAAGGACGGCACCGACGCCGGCCAGTGGGTCACGTTCGACGCCGGCCCGGCCATCAAGGTCGTCGGCAAGATCGTCACCGAGGCGATCCGGCTGTGGAACGACCTCGACCGCTACTTCGACACCAACGTCACGGTGAAGCTCAGCATGTGGCGCGAGCTCAACTCCGGCCTCGACGGGCTGGACGCCAACAACGAGTGGCCGTCGGTGTCGTCGCGCGACTCCGACGACATGGCGAACCAGGGGAACTGGGGTCAGAAGTGACCCGCTAACGTCGGGTCATGCGCGTCTTCACGACTCTCGACGAGGTCGCCGCCGCGAGCGGCGAGGAGATCGGTACGTCGGACTGGCTCACCATCGAGCAGGACCGGGTGGACCGGTTCGCCGAGGCCACCGGCGACCACCAGTGGATCCACGTCGACGCCGAGCGCGCCGCCGACGGTCCCTTCGGCGGCACCATCGCGCACGGCTACCTCACGCTCTCGCTGGTGCCGATGCTCGGCAGCCAGGTCTTCACGCTCGACACCCCGGGCGCGAAGCTCAACTACGGCGTGAACAAGGTCCGCTTCCCCAGCCCCGTCCGCGTCGGCAAGCGGGTCCGCGCCCACGTCGCGCTCGGTGACGTCGTCGACCTCCCCGCGGGCAAGCAGATGACGCTGAAGTACACCGTCGAGATCGAGGGTGAGCCCAAACCCGCCTGCGTCGCCGAGACCGTCGTCCTCCTGCTCCCCTGACTCCCCGTTGAATCGGGACTTCCGGTCACTCGAGTCGGGAGTTTCGGTCAGTGCCGTGACCAGAACTCCCGATTGAACCGGTCAAAAGTCCCGATTCAACGTCAGCGGATGCGGTCGAGGACCAGCGGCGTCGGGTCGTACGACGTCCCGTCCGGGGCGATGTCGTAGCCGCCGTCGAGCGACTCCAGGGCCCGTTCGAAGCGGTGCTCGTCGTCGCTGAGCAGCGTGAAGAGCGGCTGGCCCTCGGTGACCTGGTCGCCGGGACGGGCGTGCCAGACGACGCCGGCGCCGGCCTGCACCGGGTCCTCCTTGCGGGCCCGGCCGGCGCCGAGGCGCCAGGCGGCCAGGCCGACGGCCATCGCATCGAGCCGGGTGAGCACGCCCGACGACGGTGCCGCGACCACGTGCGACTCGCGTGCGGTCGGCAGCGCGGCGTCCGGGTCGCCGTCCTGGGCGCGGATCATCGCCTTCCAGGTGTCCATCGCGGAGCCGTCGGCGAGCTTGTCGGCCGGGTCGACGTCCTCGCGGCCGGCGCCGGCGAGCATCTCGCGGGCGAGCGCGAGGGTCAGCTCGACGACGTCGGCGGGGCCGCCGCCGGCCAGCACGTCGACCGACTCCTGCACCTCGATCGCGTTGCCCGCGGTGAGCCCGAGCGGCGTGGACATGTCGGTGAGCAGCGCGACGGTGTGGACGCCGGCGTCCTTGCCCAGCGCCACCATGGTCTCCGCGAGCTCGCGCGCGGTGTCGGCGTTCTTCATGAACGCGCCGGTGCCGACCTTCACGTCGAGCACCAGCGCCCCGGTGCCCTCGGCGATCTTCTTCGACATGATCGAGCTCGCGATCAGCGGGATCGCCTCGACGGTCCCGGTGACGTCGCGCAGCGCGTAGAGCTTCTTGTCGGCGGGCGCGAGTCCGTCGCCGGCGGCGCAGATGACCGCGCCGACCGACTCGAGCTGGGCGAACATCTCGTCGTTGGAGAGTGCCGCGCGCCAGCCCGGGATCGACTCGAGCTTGTCGAGCGTGCCGCCGGTGTGGCCCAGCCCGCGCCCGGAGAGCTGGGGCACCGCGACCCCGCACGCCGCGACCAGCGGCGCGAGCGGCAGCGTGATCTTGTCGCCGACACCACCGGTGGAGTGCTTGTCCGCGGTCGGCCGCGAGAGCGTGGAGAAGTCCATCCGCTCACCGCTGGCGATCATCGCGGCGGTCCACCGGGCGATCTCGCGCCGGTCCATCCCGTTGAGCAGGATCGCCATCGCCAACGCCGCCATCTGCTCGTCGGCGACGACACCACGGGTGTAGGCGTCGATCACCCAGTCGATCTGGCTGTCGGAGAGCTCCTGGCGGTCGCGCTTGGCGAGGATCACCTCGACGGCGTCGTGTTGCGTGGGCATGCCCCGACCCTAGATGTTGAGGTCCTCAGGGCCGAAAGCGTCGGGCAGCACCTCGGACATCGGCCGCACCCCGGACACCGTCATCAGCAACAGGTCTGGACCGCCGTTCTCGAACAGGAGCTGACGGCAGCGGCCGCACGGCATGATCACCTCGCCCTCGCCGTTCACGCAGACGAAGTGGGTGAGCCGGCCCCCGCCGGTGATGTGCAGCTGGCTCACCAGGCCGCACTCCGCGCACAGGACGACGCCGTACGCCGCGTTCTCGACGTTGCAGCCCATCAGGACCCGGCCGTCGTCCGCGATGGCGGCCGCGCCGACGTGGTAGCGGGAGTACGGCGCGTAGGCGTGGCTGGCCGCCTCGACGGCGACCGCGCGGAGGGCCTCCCAGTCGCCCGGATCGACGGTCAACGCCGCGTCCAGCCGGGGGATTTGCGGTAGATCACACCGGGCACGGGAACGAACACCTCGCCATCCTAACCGTTACACAATCTTTCCCTGCGAACGGCAGATCGCGGGAGCGGGATTCGGTACGGTGACCGCTTGTCGCGCCGTACCAGACGGGCGAAATTATGGAGGCAACAGTGAACAACTTGAGGAAGGCCGCGGCCAGCGGCTTTGTCGCGCTTCTCGCGACATCCGTCATGACCGCGTGCGGCAGCGAGCCGGAGGAGAACGGTTCCGACGACAGCAGCTCCGGCGCCACCGCTGCGGCCCTGGACTTCCTGCCGTGCATCGTCTCCGATGCGGGCGGCTTCGACGACAAGTCGTTCAACCAGCTCAGCTACGAGGGCGTCAAGCAGGCCGCGGACGAGCTCGGCGTCGAGATGAAGGACGTCGAGTCCAACAGCGAGAACGACTACGGCCCGAACCTCGAGAGCCTGGTCGCCGAGGGCTGCGACGCGATCGTGACCGTGGGCTTCGCGCTCGCCGCCGCGACCAAGGAGTCCGCCGCTGCGAACCCCGACATCGAGTACGTCCTGATCGACGACGCCGCTGACGGTGGCGACGACGGCCAGACCTTCGACGGCCAGCCCGACGTCGCGAACATCAAGCCGCTCCTCTACGACACCGCCCAGGCGGCGTTCCTCGCCGGCTACGCGGCTGCGGACTACACCAAGACCGGTGTCGTCGGCACCTACGGCGGCCAGCCCTTCCCGACCGTCACCATCTTCATGGACGGCTTCAAGCAGGGCGCCGAGTACTACGCCCAGGAGAAGGGCAAGGACGTCAAGGTCGTCGGCTGGGACGGCAAGGACGGCCTCTTCACCGGTGGCTTCGAGGCCAACGAGACCGCGACCAACACCGCGCGTCAGCTCCTCGACCAGGACGTCGACGTGATCCTTCCCGTCGGTGGCCCGATCTACCAGGGCGCGCTGACCGCGATCGACGACTCCGGCAAGGACGTCGCGATGCTCGGTGTGGACGCTGACTTCTTCGAGACCGACCCGAACACGCAGGACGTCGTGCTCACCTCGATCCTGAAGAACATGAAGGTCTCGACCTACGAGGCCATCATGGCTGCCGGCAACGACGAGTTCGACTTCACGCCGTACGTCGGCACGCTGGAGAACGACGGCGTCGGCATCGCCCCGTTCCACAACTTCGAGGACAAGGTCAACCCGGACCTCGCGGCGGAGCTCGAGGAGATCAAGGCCGGCATCATCGACGGCTCGATCAAGGTCACGTCGTACCTCAACCCGTGAGCCTGAACCGCTGAACCTGCAGTACCGGACAGAGGGAGGCCGGCTGAGCCGGCCTCCCTCTGCCATGCTCGGAAGACCCCCGACCCCCGCCACTAGGATGCCGTGACATGAAGCTCGTCCTGCGTGACATCACCAAGCGCTTCGGGACCCTCGTCGCGAACGACCGGATCTCGCTGACGGTCGAACCCGGCGAGATCCACTGCCTGCTCGGCGAGAACGGCGCCGGCAAGTCGACGCTGATGAACGTCCTCTACGGCCTCTACCAGGCCGACGAGGGCGAGATCGAGCTGGACGGCACGGTCCAGAAGTTCGCCGGGCCGGGTGACGCCATCGCGGCCGGCATCGGCATGGTGCACCAGCACTTCATGCTGATCCCCGTCTTCACCGTCGCCGAGAACGTCATGCTCGGCAACGAGGCGACCGGCTTCGCCGGCTCGCTCGACCTCGACGCGGCCCGCGAGCGCGTGCGTGAGATCTCCGCCCGCTTCGGCTTCGACGTGAACCCGGACGCGGTCGTCGAGGACCTCCCCGTCGGCGTGCAGCAGCGGGTCGAGATCATCAAGGCACTGTCGCGCGACGCCCAGGTGCTCGTGCTGGACGAGCCGACCGCCGTCCTGACTCCCCAGGAGACCGACGAGCTGATGCAGATCATGCGTCAGCTCAAGGAGGCCGGGAAGTCCATCGTCTTCATCACCCACAAGCTCCGCGAGGTGCGCGAGGTCGCCGACAAGATCACGGTGATCCGGCTCGGCAAGGTCGTCGGCGAGGCGAGCCCGACCGCGAGCAACGCCGACCTGGCCGCCCTCATGGTCGGCCGCCCGGTCGAGCTCACCGTGCACAAGGACGCACCGAAGCTCGGCGCGGACGCGCTGGTCGTCGACGACCTCCGCGTGGTCGACGACCTCGGCCGGGTGCACGTCGACCACGTCAGCTTCACGATCAGGGCCGGCGAGATCCTCGCCGTCGCCGGCGTGCAGGGCAACGGCCAGACCGAGCTCAGCGAGGCCCTGCTCGGCCTCCAAGACCACGTCACCGGCTCGATCCGGCTCAACGGCAAGGAGCTGATCGGCCGCTCGGTCCGCCACATCCTGGAGTCCGGCGTCGGGTTCATCCCCGAGGACCGCCAGGTCGAGGGCCTGGTCGGCGAGTTCACCATCGCCGAGAACCTCATGCTCAACCGCAGCCACGGCGAGCCGTTCGTCAAGCGCGGCTCGCTCCAGCTCGACAAGCTCAAGACCTTCGCCCAGGAGAAGGTCAAGGAGTACGACGTCCGCACCCCCGGCATCACCACGCTGGCCGGGCAGCTCTCGGGCGGCAACCAGCAGAAGGTCGTCGTGGCGCGTGAGCTCTCGCGCGACCTCGAGCTCCTCGTCGCCGCCCAGCCCACCCGCGGCGTCGACGTGGGCTCGATCGAGTTCATCCACAAGCAGATCGTCGCGGGGCGCGACGCCGGCGTACCCGTCCTCGTCGTCTCGACCGAGCTGGACGAGGTCGTGGCGCTGGCCGACCGGATCATGGTCCTCTACCGCGGCCAGGTCGTCGGGATCGTGCCCTCAGACACACCCCGCGAGGTACTCGGACTGATGATGACCGGTGAGCGTCCGGAAGGGATGACCGCATGACCACCCCTGTGACCGAGGAGCGGCCGCCGAGCGAGCCCGAGGGCGAGGAGGAGCAGCAGCCCAGCCGCTGGCACGGGGTGCTGCGCGAGATCACCTCCAGCAGCGCCATGGTGGCGGTGCTGTCGGTGCTGCTGGCGATCGCCTTCGGCTCGATCCTGATCGCCGTCACCGACGAGGAGGTCCGCACGACCGCGGGCTACATCTTCGCGGCGCCCGGCGACTTCTTCAACGCGCTCTGGGACGCGATCTGGGGCGCCTACACGGCGCTCTTCCGGGGCTCGATCTACAACACCCGGGCCGAGACCTTCGAGCTGGCGATCCGCCCGCTCACCGAGACCGCCAAGTTCGCGGCGCCGCTGATCGCGGCCGGCCTGGGTGTCGGTCTCGCCTTCCGCGCCGGCATGTTCAACATCGGTGGGCGCGGCCAGATGCTCCTCGCGGGCGCGGCGTCGGGCTGGGTCGCCTACCAGTTCGACCTGCCGGCCGGGCTGCACCTGACGTTCGCCATCGTCCTCGGCATGGTCGCCGGGGCCCTGTGGGCCGGCATCGCCGGCGTGCTGAAGGCGCGCACCGGCGCGCACGAGGTGATCGTGACGATCATGCTCAACTACGTCGCGTACTACCTGGTGTTCTACGCGCTCTCGGAGCAGAACCTCCTGCAGGCGCCCGGCTCCTTCAACCCGAAGTCGCTGCCGGCCAAGGACACGGCGATCATGCCGAAGCTCCTCGGTGACCAGTTCAACCTCCACCTCGGCTTCCTGCTCGCGCTCGTCGCGGTCGCGTTCACGTGGTGGCTGCTGGAGCGCTCCT
Organism: Nocardioides caricicola; assembly: GCF_039541135.1. Lineage (NCBI taxonomy): Bacteria > Bacillati > Actinomycetota > Actinomycetes > Propionibacteriales > Nocardioidaceae > Nocardioides > Nocardioides caricicola. Next base: position 164,259 of record NZ_BAABFQ010000007.1, read on the forward strand.
CGCTCGGCTTCCGGATCCGCGCGGTCGGCATCAACCCGCCCGCCGCGAAGGCGTCCGGCATCAACGTCGGCCGCACCTACACGGTCGTGATGCTGATCGCCGGCGCGCTGGTCGGCCTGGCCGGCGCCAACCAGGTCCTCGGCACCGTCACCAGCGGCGTCACCGTCGACCTCGACGCCGGCATCGGCTTCGACGCGATCACCGTGGCGCTGCTGGGCCGCTCGCGCCCGCTCGGCATCCTCGCCGCGGGCCTGCTGTTCGGCGCGTTCAAGGCCGGCGGCTTCGCGATGCAGGCGTCGGAGAACATCCCCGTCGACATCGTGCTCGTCGTGCAGTCGCTGATCGTGCTGTTCATCGCGGCGCCACCCCTGATCCGCGCCATCTTCCGACTTCCCGCCCAGGAGGCGAAGTGAGCACCCAGACCGGCGAGGCCAGCGTCCCGCTCGACGAGACCCCCCTGGCCGGGGTCACCACGGTCGTCGACAAGAAGGCGCCCGTCCTGTTCGGCGGCCTGACGATCGTCCTGCTCCTCATCGTGCTCCTGGCCGGCGAGTCCGGCGACACGACGTTCCGGCTCGCGACCGGCACGGACTTCTTCGAGATCCCGGAGGTCACGGTCCCCTCGGTCGCGACCACGTGGCTGATGGTCGCCATCTGCGCGCTCTGCACCGCCTGGTCGGCTCGCCTGTACGTCGCCAAGCGCCGGACCCCCATGTGGCTGGTGGTCCTCTTCGCGCTGCTGTGGATGATCGGCTTCCTGACCTGGGCGGCGACCGGTGCGACGATCCCCGTGGTCGGCCTGCTCGCCGGGTCGCTGGCGCTCGCCGTTCCCCTGGTCTTCGGCGCCCTGGGCGGCGTCCTCGGCGAGCGGGCCGGTGTCGTCAACATCGCCATCGACGGCCAGCTGCTGGCCGGCGCCTTCGCCGCCGCGCTCGTCGGCTCGGTCCTGGGCAGCACCTGGGCCGGCGTCGGCGCCTCGATGGTCGCCGGCATGCTCGTCGCGCTGCTGCTCGGCCTGTTCGCGATCAACTACTTCGTCGACCAGGTCATCGTCGGCGTCGTGCTCAACGTGCTGGTCATCGGGCTCACGAGCTTCATGTTCACCCAGGTGCTGGCGCCGAACGCCGCGGACCTCAACAGCCCGCCGCGCTTCGACAAGATCCCGATCCCGGTCCTCGGCGACATCCCGCTGATCGGGCCGATCTTCTTCCGGCAGACCGCGATCGTCTACGTCCTCTACATCACGGTCGCGCTCGTGACCTGGGCGCTCTACCGCACCAAGTGGGGCCTGCGGGTCCGCGCGGTCGGCGAGCACCCGAAGGCCGCGGACACCGTCGGCATCAAGGTCAACGCCACCCGCTGGCGCACGATCCTGCTGGCCGGCGCGATCGCGGGCATGGGCGGCGCGTTCTACACGCTGGTGTCGGTCCCGCAGTTCAACCGTGAGATGACCGGCGGTGCCGGCTACATCGCGCTCGCTGCGGTGATCTTCGGCAAGTGGGACCCGATCCGCGCGACGCTGGCGGCGCTGCTGTTCGGCTTCGCGTCGAACCTGCAGGGTGTGCTCTCGGTGATCGGCTCGCCGGTGCCCAGCCAGTTCATGCTGATGCTGCCGTACCTCGTGACGATCTTCGCCGTGGCCGGCCTGGTCGGGAAGTCCCGGCCGCCGGCGGCGGACGGCATCCCCTACCGCAAGGGCTAGCGCGTCAGGGCCGCGCAGGCGAGCACGCGGGCGCCGACGGCGACCGCGCGCTCGTCCACGCGCAGGTTGCCCTGGTGCAGGTCGTACGTCGGCCCGCCCGGCGTACGGGTGCCGAGCCGGCCCATCGCGCCGGGGACGCGGTCGAGGTACCACCCGAAGTCCTCGCCGCCGAGGCTCTGCTGCGTCGGGACGTGCCCGCCGGGCCCCAGCACCCGCTCCACGGCGCGCCCCAGGATCGCGATCGACGCGATGTCGTTGACCACGGGCGGCACGCCGCGCTGGTAGTCGACGCGCGCCGTCACGCCGTACGGCGCGACGATCTCCTCGACCAGCAGCGGCACCATCTTCTCCGCCTCGGCCCAGGCGATCGCATCGAGCATCCGCACGGTCCCGCCGATCCGGCCGGTCGCGGGGATCACGTTGTGCGCGGAGCCCGCGCGCACGATCCCCCACACGACGCTGACGCCGGAGCGCGGGTCGAGGCGACGCGAGAGGATCGACGGCAGCTCGGTGACGACCTTGGCCAGCGCGTAGGTGAGGTCCTCGGTCAGGTGCGGGCGCGAGGTGTGCCCGCCGGAGCCGCTGAGCGTGACGTCGAGGTGGTCGGCGGCCCCGGTGATCGGGCCCTCCCGCAGGCCGATGCGGCCGACGTCCAGGGTGGGGTCGCAGTGCAGGCCGAAGATGCGCTCGACGCCGTCGAGCGCCCCGAGGTCCATCAGCGAGAGGGCGCCTCCCGGCATGACCTCCTCGGCGGGCTGGAACAGCAGCCGGACCCGGCCCGGCAGCAGCCCGGCCTCGTGCACCCGGCCGAGCGCGATCGCGGCGCCCACCAGCGCGGCGGTGTGCACGTCGTGCCCGCACGCGTGGGTGACGCCCTCGACCGTGCTGGCCCACGGGTCCGACGTCAGGTCGGGGACGGGCAGCGCGTCCAGGTCGGCGCGCAGCGCCACGATCGGCCCCTCCTCGCCGATGTCGGCGACCAGGCCGGTCCGGGCCAGCTCGGTCACCCGCCACCCGGCGCGCTGGATCCGGGCCGAGACGAGCGCGGTGGTGCGCAGCTCGCGCCAGGACAGCTCCGGGTGGGCGTGCAGGTCGCGGCGCAGCTCGACGAGCTCGTCGGCGTGCTCGTCGACGACGGCGTCGATCAGCGTCTCGTGTGGGGCAGGCGCGGAATCGGACATCACCGTCGAGGTTAGTTCATGGAAGCGGGCCCCGGCCGATCGGCCGGGGCCCGCAGGGTTGATCGTGTTGCTGCTCAGCCGACGCCGAGGACGTACTTCAGGACGGTGCCGACGGGCGCCGGGCCGGTCGGGCCGAACCCGCTCTCGGTCACGTAGACGTCGCCGTCCGCGTACTCGACGTCACCCGGAGCCGCCACCTCGTCGAACACCGACCGCGGTCCGCCCGGAGGCGTCACCGCGACGGCCCCGCCGAAGAGCATCGCGACGTACCGCGTGCCGTCCGGGGCGACCGCGAGGCCGGTCGGGCTGGTCAGGCCGGACTCGACCTTGGTCGTCTTGCCGCTCTCCAGCTCGACCCGGTAGACCGAGCCGTTGGCGCCCATCCGCGGGTCCTCGGGCCCACCCGGGAGCGAGGTGACGTACAGGTGGCCGTCGGGGCCGACCTCGACGTCGGTCGGCACGCCCTCGGCGCGGAACGTCTTGCCGATGGTGCACTTCGGCACCTCGAGCACCTTCCGCTTCTGCTTGGTGATCTTGATGCTCGTGGGCGGCAGGACGGCGACCGTGCTGGTCACGCCGTTGCCGATCGCCCAGATCGCGTTGGCACCGGCGTCGGCGACGTAGGTGAGGCCCTCGACCGTGGTGGAGGCGTACGGGTGCGACTCCTTGATGCCCTTGTGCGGGCGGTAGCCCTTCGGGACCTGCTTGGTGCAGGACTTCGACAGGCCGACGATGCCGTAGGTCTTGGACTTGTCCGGGTTGGACGCCGCCTCGTAGGCACCCAGGTCCGCGATCTGCTCCTGGGCGTAGCCGCCCTCGGGGTCCGGCGAAAGGGTGTACACCTTCGCGCCGTCCTCGCCGGTGGTCGCGAACGTCAGCACGTCGCCGTCGACCGACAGGGCACCGACCTCACGCTGGCCCTCGTCGGCGTAGAACGGGGAGACCTCGCCGCCCGGAGCGATCTTGGTGATGGTGGACGTGAAGTTCTGGGCGACGAAGACCGTGCCGTCCTCGGCGACGGCGAGGCTGAGGGCGCTCATCAGCTCGTCGGCCAGGACCTCCGGCGGGGCCTCGACGGCCTGGGCCGGGAGAGCAGTGGCGAGCAGCGCGGTCGCCGCGATCGCCAGGGGGATGAGTGGGGTGCGACGCATGTTTCCTCCGTTGGTGGATTCGATTGCGTCAGTCTGCAAGGCCCGGTGTCCCGCCCGCATGGGATCGGCGTCCCGAACCACTGGGACGTCCAGACCACTCACCCTTCAGCGCTGGTCGTACGCCGCGATGATCCGGTCGGCGGCCAGCGTCGCGGGCAGCTCCCCGGACAGGACGGCTTCGCGCAGCTCGGCGCGGATCGCCTTGACGCCCTCGGAGTGGCGCAGCCGCTGGTCGAGCTCGTCGCGCACCAGTGCCCAGGTGAAGTCGAGCTGCTGGCGCGCCCGCTTGTCGGCGAGGCCGTCGGCACCGAGGTGCGCGCGGTGCTCCCCCACCCGGTCCCACACGTCGTCGACGCCGGTGTCCTCCAGCGCGGAGCAGGTGACGACCGGCGGCGCCCACTCCTGCTTGCCGCGGACCAGCCGGAGCGCCCCGGCCAGGTCACGCGCGGCCGCCCGCGCCTCCTGCTGCCGGTCGCCGTCGGCCTTGTTCACCGCGATCACGTCGGCGATCTCGAGGATGCCCTTCTTGATGCCCTGCAGCTGGTCGCCGGTCCGCGCCAGGGTGAGGAACACGAACGTGTCGACCATGCCGGCGACGGTCACCTCGGACTGGCCGACGCCGACGGTCTCGACCAGCACGACGTCGTACGACGCCGCCTCGAGGACGGTCATCGCCTGCACGGTCGCGCGCGCGACGCCGCCGAGGGTGCCGGCGCTCGGCGAGGGGCGGATGTAGGCGTTCGGGTCGGTGGCCAGCCGGGCCATCCGGGTCTTGTCGCCCAGGACCGATCCCCCGGTCCGCACGCTCGACGGGTCGACGGCGAGCACGCCCACCCGGTGTCCGGCCGCGGTCAGCCGGGAGCCGAGCGCCTCGATGAACGTCGACTTCCCGACGCCCGGGACCCCGGAGATGCCGACCCGGGTCGACGTCGACGTCGTGCCGAGCTCGGTGAGCAGCTCGCGGGCCTGGGCGCGGTGCCGCTGGCTGGTGGACTCGACGAGCGTGATCGCCTGCGAGACCGCGGCCCGGTTCCCGGCGCGGATGCCCTCGAGGAGGGCGCCGACGTCCGGCATCAGTGGCCGAGCTGCTCGCGCAGCCGGGCCAGCAGGTCGAGGGCCGACTCGGCGATCACGGTGCCCGGCAGGAACACCGCGGCCGCACCCATCTGCGTCAGCGTCGGTACGTCGTCGGGCGGGATCACGCCACCGATGACGACCATGATGTCGTCGCGGCCCTGCTCGGCCAGCGCCTTCTTCAGCGCGGGCAGCAGCGTGAGGTGTCCGGCCGCGAGCGACGAGACGCCGACGATGTGCACGTCCGCGTCGATCGCCTGCTGGGCGACCTCCTCGGGCGTGGAGAACAGCGGACCCACGTCGACGTCGAAGCCCATGTCGGCGAAGGCGCTGACCACGACCTTCTGGCCGCGGTCGTGGCCGTCCTGGCCCATCTTGGCGACCAGGATGCGCGGGCGACGGCCCTCGGCCTCCTCGAACTCGTCGGTCGCGTCGAGCACCTGCTGCAGCAGCGAGTCGCCGGACTGCGTGGACTCGTCCCTGTACACGCCGCTGATCGTACGGATCACCGCCTGGTGCCGCCCGTACACCTTCTCCAGCGCGTCGGAGATCTCGCCGACGGTGGCCTTGGCGCGGGCCGCGTCGACGGCGAGCTCGAGCAGGTTGCCGTTCGCCCGCTCAGCGGCGTTCGTGAGCGCCTCGAGCGTACGGCGGACGTCCTCGTCGTCCCGCTCCGCGCGGAGCCGCTCCAGCTTGGCGATCTGCTGGCGGTAGACGTCGTCGTTGTCGACCTTGAGCACGTCGAGCTTGTCCTCGGCCGCGAGCCGGTAGGTGTTGACGCCGATGACCTTCTGCGCCCCGGAGTCGATGCGCGCCTGGGTGCGCGCGGCGGCCTCCTCGATGCGCAGCTTCGGGATGCCCTGCTCGATCGCGGCGGCCATGCCGCCGGCCTTCTCGGCCTCGAGGATGTGCGCCCAGGCGCGCTCCGCGAGGTCGTGGGTCAGCCGCTCGACGTAGTAGCTGCCGGCCCAGGGGTCGATGGTGCCCGTCGTACCGCTCTCCTGCTGCAGCAGCAGCTGGGTGTTGCGCGCGATGCGGGCCGAGAAGTCGGTCGGCAGCGCGATCGCCTCGTCGAGGGCGTTGGTGTGCAGGCTCTGGGTGTGGCCCTGCGTGGACGCCATCGCCTCGATGCAGGTGCGCCCGACGTTGTTGAACACGTCCTGCGCGGTGAGCGACCAGCCGCTGGTCTGCGAGTGGGTGCGCAGGCTGAGCGACTTCGGGTTCTGCGGGTCGAACTGGCGCACCAGCCGCGCCCACAGCGCCCGGGCCGCGCGCATCTTGGCGATCTCCATGAAGAAGTTCATGCCGATCGCCCAGAAGAACGACAACCGCGGCGCGAACTGGTCGATGGTGAGGCCCGCGTCGAGGCCGGCGCGGATGTACTCCACGCCGTCGGCCAGCGTGTACGCCAGCTCCAGGTCGGCCGTCGCCCCGGCCTCCTGGATGTGGTAGCCGGAGATCGAGATCGAGTTGAAGCGCGGCATGTTCTGCGACGTGTACTGGAAGATGTCGCTGATGATCCGCATGCTCGGCGCCGGCGGGTAGATGTAGGTGTTGCGGACCATGAACTCCTTGAGGATGTCGTTCTGGATGGTCCCCGCGAGCTGTTCCGGCTTCACCCCCTGCTCCTCGGCCGCCGCGATGTAGAGCGCGAGCACGGGCAGCACGGCGCCGTTCATCGTCATCGACACCGACATCTGGTCCAGCGGGATGCCGTCGAACAGCTGGCGCGCGTCGTAGATCGAGTCGATCGCCACGCCGGCCATGCCCACGTCGCCACGCACCCGCGGGTGGTCGGAGTCGTAGCCGCGGTGCGTCGCCAGGTCGAACGCGACGCTGAGGCCCTTCTGGCCGGCCGCGAGGTTGCGGCGGTAGAACGCGTTGGACTCCTCGGCGGTGGAGAAGCCGGCGTACTGCCGGATCGTCCACGGCTGGGTGGTGTACATCGTCGGGTAGGGCCCGCGCAGGAACGGGCTCAGGCCCGGCAGCGTGTCCAGCGCGTCCAGGCCGGCGATGTCCTCGGGGCCGTACGACGGCTTGATCTCGATGCCCTCCGGGGACATCCACGGCTCGGCACTGAAGCTCTTCGGAACGCCGCTCATGCCAGCTTCTCCCTCGTGCGGGTCAGGAAGTCGAGGGCGTCGACGCCCATCGCGCAGCTGTCGTCGGCCCAGTCCCGCGGCTGGCCGGCGACGATCACCCACTCCGCGCCGTTCGCGCGCAGCTGGGCGGCGGTCTCGGCGCCCTGCTCGTCGTACGCCGCGTCGGTGCCGGCCACGCACGCCACGCGGGCCGGTTCCGCGGAGACCGCGATGCCACCGGCGGCGAGCAGGTTGGTCGCGAACGTCGCGCGGGCGGTGTGCTGGGCGACCGTGCCGAGTGTCGCCAGGTGGACCGGGCTCGCCGGGGGCGCATCGCGCAGCGCCTCGAAGCTGGCGCCGTAGCGGCGGACGTCGTCCGGCTCGCCGTCGCGCACGGGCAGCGTCTCGCCGAGGTTCGGGAACTCCGTCAGCCCGGTGATCGGGCGCTTGCGCGTGGCGACCTGGCGCTCGCGCTCGGCCACGACCTTCTCGATCTCGGCGTCGAGGTCGGCGCCATCGTCCAGGCGGCCGAACGTCGCCCAGGCGGCGCGGGCCAGGTCGTCGGTGAGCTTCTCGACGGCGTAGGAGCCGCCGGCCGGGTCGGCGACGTGGGCGACGTGCGCCTCGTCGATGAGCAGGTGGCTGGTGTTGCGCGCGATCCGGCGGCCGAAGGCGTCCGGGCGGCCGAGCGGGCTGTCGAACGGCACCACGGTGACGCTGTCGGCTCCCCCGACGCCGGCGGCGAACGCCGCGACCGTGGTGCGCAGCATGTTCACCCACGGGTCGTACTTCGTCATCATCGGGCGGCTGGTGACCGCGTGCAGCCGCATCTCGCCGCTGCCGTCGCTGAGCTCCAGCACCCGGGTCCACAGCCGGCGGGCGGCACGCAGCTTGGCGATCGTCGTGAACTGCTCGTCGGTCGCGGCGTAGCGGAACTCCACCAGGCCGGCGGCCTCGGCCACGCTGAGCCCGGCACCGGTCAGCGTGCGCAGGTACGCCGCCGCGGCGGCCATCGACCAGCCGAGCTCCTGGACGTCCGAGGCGCCGCGGTCGTGGATCGCGCTGGCGTCGACGACGAACGCGCGGATGCCGCGCTCGAGCGCCTGCCGGGCGAGGTCGGCGGTGGCGTCGGCCGCCGGCACGCCGAGGTTGGTCTCGGGGTGCAGCTCGCGGCCCTCGGCGTACGCGAGGAACGCCTGCGGGTCGCCGCCGTCCAGCACCACCGGGGCCAGGTCGAGCAGCACGTCCTTCAACGCGACCGCGTAGTCGGTCGCGCCCGTCAGCCACAGGCTGGTGACGCCGCCGTCGAGGTCGACCAGCGCCTCCTCGTTGGCGCGCTTGGCGTCGCTACCGTCGACGCGGGCGCGGACGTCCCAGTCCCCCGACCGCGTCGGCCGGCCGCTGGTCTCGAGGCCGTCGAGCAGGCTGTGCGTGCCCAGCGGCGTGACCGGGATCCCGTCGAGCGTGGTCCGCGTCAGCTTCTTCCAGACCAGGTCGTCGGGGTCCTCGTCGGTCATCCGCCGCGCCTTGCGCAGCACCGCGGCCGCCTGCGCCTCCCAGTCGGCGGCGGTCCACGTGTCGTCGGGGGACGCCAGGTCGAGCGAGCCCTGGTCAGGCTCCAGCTCCGCGGGCTCTTCCAGCCCAGCGTGGTCAGTCATAGAGCGCACGATAAAGAGGTACGCCGGTGGCGGCTACCCAGTGTGACGTTCTCAACGATGCCGGGTCTGCCGCTAGGGCTGGAGGCCCTTCATCGACCCGGAGGCAGTGAGCTGGGTCCAGATGGCGTCGCGGGCGGCGATGACGAAGGCGCTCGAGAGGTGGTTGAGGTCGTGCCAGACCACCTCGCCCTCGACGATCGGGGCGCACAGCACGACGCCGGGGCAGTACGCCGGCCCCAGGTCGGAGGTGTAGACGCCGTCCATCGTGACCGCCATCTCGGCGTACCCGGCGTCGACGCTCGGCGCCGTGCGGGGCGGCACGACCGCGCAGTCGGCCTGCTGGTCGGCGCGGGCCAGGCAGTCGAGCGGGTCGAAGCCGCCGAGGTCGTAGCCGTTGGTGCCGAACGTCGTGTGCGTGATGTTCACGCGCGCGCCGGTCGCGGCGATCTCCGCGACGGTGTCGCGCGCCTTGCGCAGCATCATCTGGTCGTAGGTCTCGCGCGGGTGCTCGGCGGCGTCGTCGGCCTGCGCCTGCGCCTCCCAGCCGGGCGTGGTGCGGACGTTGCTCGCCAGGATCACCAGGTCCGGCTTCATCGCGGGGAGGATCGTGTCGTACAGCTCCTCGCGCATCGCGGCGCACGCCTCCTGCACGCTCGGGTCGGCCTTGCCGAAGCTCAGCCCCCGCTGCCACGGGCAGTTGTTCATGATGTCGGTGGAGAGCCGGAAGCCCCGGTCCTCGGCCAGTCGGTGCAGGGCCGGGGCGAGCATGCCGGCGTGGCTGTCGCCGACCAGCAGCACCAGCGGGCCGGTGCCCTCGTCCACCACCACGCACGACTCCGGGGTGCCGTCGCTGCACTGCGGCCCGACCTCGCCGTTGTCGGCCTTGAGCGCGGCGAAGTCGATGTCGTCCGGCACCGGCTTGTTGAGCTGGTGGAGCTCGTCGCCGACGGAGGCGGGCAGCTTGCCGCTGCCCGACGCGGCGGCGATCGCCGGCTGGCGCGAGCTCTCGAGCACCGTGGGGACGACGACGACCGCGGCCACCACGCTCACGGCCAGGCCGCCGGCGACGACGCGCCACGGCACCCGGCCCAGTGGGCGGGACCGGCGGATCGGGTTCTCCAGCAGCTGCGCGGACAGGGCTGCGAGCGCCGTGGCGACCACCGCGCCCAGCACCGCGAGCATCAGGGGCGCGACGGTGAGCACGGCGGTGAGCGCCAGCAGCACCGGCCAGTGCCACAGGTAGGTGCCGTACGAGATCTGGCCGAGGTAGCGCGGCCAGGACAACGACAGCGCCCTCGAGACCAGCGCCCGGTCGGCGAGCACGACACCACCGATCGCCGCGGCGCTGGCCACGGTCGCGAGCAGGCCGCGCAGGCTCCGGTCGATGTCGAGGAGGTCGCTGCAGAGCAGCAGCACGCCGAGCAGGCCGGCGACCGCGGCGAGGGCCGCGGCCCGGGCGTGCCCGGCCGACGCGTGGCCGTGGTTGTCCACCCGGCTGGTCAGCCCGCGCAGCGCGATCGCCAGCACGCAGCCGACCAGCGGCTGGTAGATCCGGGTCTGGGTGGCGTAGTAGGCGTAGTTCTCGTCGACGCGCGAGGCGAGGACCTGCGCGACCACCGACGCCACGACGAGCACCGACAGGACCGTCGCGAGCCGGCGCTGCGACCAGCGCAGGCGCCCCAGCACCAGGAGCACCAGCAGCGGATAGACGATGTAGTACTGCTCCTCGATCGACAGCGACCAGAAGTGCAGGAACGGCGAGGAGCTGGCCTCGGAGCCGAAGTAGTCGTTCGCGTCGGCGATGAACTGCCAGTTCGCGACGTAGAGCAGCGCGGCCTGGGCGTCGCGCACCATCGAGAGCCGGTCCGGCTCGCTGACCAGCAGGACCTGCACCACGCAGGTGGCGGCGATCGCCAGCACCGCGCCCGGGAGCAGCCGACGTACGCGCCGGGCGTAGAAGCTGCCCACCGAGAACCGGCCCTCGGCGTCGATCTCGTTGAGGATGACGTTGGTGACCAGGAACCCGGAGAGCACGAAGAAGAGGTCGACCCCGATGTAGCCGCCGCCGGCCTGGGAGACCCCGGCATGGAACAGGAGGACCACGTAGACGGCCAGGCAGCGCATGCCGTCGAGTTGCGGCCGGTAAGCCCAAGACACGGAGCGCGACGCTAACAGAGTTCACCGCTCCCGCTGGCATCCACGAGCGTGGGCCCGGGGACCGTTACTCGGCCACCACGACCGCGGACCCGGTGGCGCCGATCGTCGCCACCTCGGGCGAGCCGGGGACGGTGAGCGGGAGGTCGAGCGGCGCCTGGACGCTGACGGTGACGCTCGACGACGCGCGGTCGACGGAGACGTCGAACGACAGGCCGGGGTACTCGGCGTACGCGCCCGAGGAGACGAGGTAGTCGTGGACCGCGGAACGGACCGCGGCCGAGGTGAGGTCGAGCCGGCCCTCGGGAACGCCACCGGTGTAGACCTCGCGCCCGGTGGCGCCGAGGTCGGCGCCGCGCAGCGCGGCGCCGTCGGCGACGGTGTCGAGGCCCTGGCGCTGGAGGTACGCCGCCGAGGCGTCGACGACGACCGCGATCCCGATCAGGAGCACGAACGCGAACCCGACGATCATCACGGTCGCCTGGCCGCGCTCGTCACGGCGTCGCACGTTCGACCTCCTGGCTCTGCGCCTCTTGGCTCTGCGCCTCTTGGCTCTGCACCTCTTGGAACTGGCCGATCGGCACCGTGTGCGTCGCGTCCAGCGCGAAGCTCGGCGCGTGGCCGCCGAGGAACGCCGGCAGCAGCGGCAGGTCGACCCGCGAGGCGATCACGACGGTGATCACCGACGTGCCGTTGTGGCAGTCGTGGGGGTACGGCGTGCACGTGATCCGCACGTCGAGCGGAGCGTCGCCGACGCCTTGGTCGTCCAGCGCCTGCCGGGCCGCGGCCTCGGCGCGCTGCCGCCCCTCGGCGTCGGTCGGGGCGAGCGCGTACGCGCGACCGGCCGCGCGGGCGGCGCCGCTGACCGCGAACGCGCCGCGCTGCACCTCGAAGACGGACAGCACGATCCAGAGCAGCGGTATCAGCAGCAGGATCCCGAGCCAGGTCAGCTCGACCAGCGCGCTCCCCTGCTCGTCCCGCTTCCTCACGGCCGCTGCTCCTCCACGGCGTGGCCGGTGACGGTCAGCTCCACGCCCGGGCCGAACAGCCCGAGTGCGGGCACGGTCGCGTGCACGACGACCTCGACACCCGGAGCACCGTCGATCATCGCCGGCCGGGCGGACACGTCGTCGGCGTACCGACCGGAGATCGCACCGTCGATCTGGTGCCGGGTGCGCGCCTCCCCGTCCGCCGGGCCGCGGTCCAGGGTGGCGGCGTACCGCGCGCCCTCGGACGCCGCGGACGCGAGCGTGTTGCGGACCAGCAGCACCAGCGCGACCTGGAGGATGCCGAGGAAGATCGGCACCAGCACCACCAGGACGAGCACGAAGTCCACGACCGCGGACCCGCGCTCGCCGCGCGGCCTGGGCACTACTTCACCTGGTCGAGCGCACTGCTGAGCATCGACTGCAGCTGCGGCTTCGCGACCATCGTGATCGCGACGACGAGGCCCGCCGTCATCACGGTGATCATCACCCAGCCCGGCACGTCGCCACGCTCGTCGCGCTCCCGCGGCGCCGTCAGCGCCAGGTAGAGCCTCGTCAGGGTCATCGAGATGTGTTCCATAGCTCCTCCTAAGGAGTCGTCAGGCTGAGGCCGACCACGCCGGGCCAGAACGCGAAGAGGACGGTGATCGGGAGCACGAGGAACACCACCGGCACCATCATGAAGACCTCCTTGCGGGCGGCGGTCTCGATCAGCTCGCGGCGGCTGGCCTCGCGGACGTCGGCGGCCTGGGCGTGGAGCACGTCGGCCAGCGGGGTGCCCCGCTCGACCGCGATCGCGACGCCCTGGGCGAACCGCGCGACGAGGGGCAGGCCGGTCGCCGCGGCGAGGCGGTCGAAGGCGGCACCGACGGGTTCGCCGGTGCGGATGTCGGCGAGCACGCGCGACAGGTCGACCGACAGCTCGCCACCGCTGCGTCGTACGACGCGGTCGAGCGCGAGCACCGGGCTCTCGCCGGCCGCCACTGCCAGGGCGAGCAGCTCGGCCACCGTGGGGAACTCGGCGATGATGCGGCGCTCGCGGGCGCGCACCTGCCCGGTCAGGTGGGAGTCGCGGGCCAGCACGCCGACGACGAACGCGATCCCGCAGAGCAGCAGCGAGCCCGCCACCGAGCTGGAGCCGCCGAGCATCCGCAGCACGCCGAACGCCGCGGCCGCGGCGAACCCGACGATCCCCCACAGCACCTGCTCGACGCGGAACTCGTGCACGGTCTTGTCGATGTTCGCGCGCTCCAGCCGGCGGCGCACGGACGTCGCCCCGCCCAGCACCCGCTCGACGGTGTCGGCAGCGGCGCGCAGCGTCGGCTTGAGCAGGCCCGAGCCTGTCGGCGTCGGCAGCGCACCCACCTGGGGCAGGTCCCGCACGTACGGGAGGACCCGCACGGCGAGCTGCGGGCGACGCATCGCCCGCACCCGGGTCGCGACGAGAAGGACCCCGGCGGCGAGGACCGCGCCGAGCGTCGCACCCCAGAGCACCGGCGTCACGAGAGGATCCGCCGCTCGGTGGGGAGGCGCCCGATGCGCATCATCAGGCGGTAGGCGACCACGCACGCGAGCGCGCCGACCGCGAGCACGATGACCCCGGCCGGTGACGCGTAGCGGCGGATGACGTCGGACTGGAACGACATGAACAGCAGCACCAGCCACGGCGACGCGACCGCGAGACGAGCACCGTTGACGGTCCACGCCTGCCGGGCCTCGAGCTCCGAGCGGATGCGCGCGTCGTCTCGCAGGTACGCCGAGAGGTTGCGCAGCAGCCGGCCCAGCTCGCCTCCGCCGACCTCACGCGCGATCCGCAGCCCCTCGATCACCCGGTCGCCGACCGGGTCGGCCAGCCGGTCCTTGAGCCGGTCCAGGCTCTCGCCGAACCGGCCGCTCACCTGGTAGTCCAGCGCGAACCGGTCGAACGCCTCGCGCAGCGGCTCGGGTCCGCGGGTGCCGAGCGCCGCCAGCGCATCGGGCAACGACATCCCGGCGCGCACCGCGGACGTGAGGTTGTCGACCGCCTCCGGCCACACCTCGGCGAGCTCGCGCTGGCGGCGGCGCGCTCGTCCGGACACGACGGCGACCGGGAGCCAGGCGCCCATCAGGCCGAAGGCGACCGCGACCGGCGGCGTGCCCGACACGACCTGCAGCACGAAGCCGGCGACCAGCCCGCACACCGCGCACAGGATCACGAACCCGGTCACGGACACCTGCCCGAGCCCGGCCCGGGCGAGCAGCTGCGTCGCGCGACCCGGCGTACGGCTCTCCGCCGGTGGGGTGCGAGGCAGGAAGAACGCGCTCCAGATGAGCATCAGCCCGACGCCGACACCCAGCCCGACGAGCGCACCCATCAGCGTTCCTGGCTCAGGATCCGGCGGACGTCGAGCCCCGCCCGCTCGTACCGCTCCGGGTGCGGCGGCCGTCCCCCGGTCGCCCGGAGCTCGCCGCCGCGACGCTCGAAGACGGGCTCGGTCTCGATCACGTCGTTCTCGACGCGGCCGGGTACGCCGACGATCTCGTTGACCCGGCGCACGCCCTGCTCGTCGATGCCGAGGTGGACCACCAGGTCGACGCTCGCCGCGACGGTCGGCACGACGAACCGCGCCGAGATGTTCTCGCCGGCGAGGAGCGGCAGCGTGCACATCTTGACCAGTGCCTCGCGCGCGGAGTTCGCGTGGATCGTGCACATGCCGGGCAGCCCGGCGTTCAGGGCCAGCAGCAGGTCGAGGCACTCCTCCGCGCGCACCTCGCCGACGATGATCCGGCTGGGCCGCATCCGCAGGCTCTCCTTCACCAGCTCGCGCAGCCGGATCTCCCCCGTCCCCTCGAGCCCGGACTGCCGGGTCTGCAGCGGCACCCAGTCGGGGTGCGGGAAGCGCAGCTCGAAGACCTCCTCGGCCGAGACGACCCGCTCGCCACCGGGGATCGCGGCGGCCAGGCAGTTCAGCATCGTCGTCTTGCCCGCCTGGGTCCCGCCCGCGACCAGGATGTTGAGCCCGGCGCGGACCGAGGCCTCGAGGAACGTCGCGGCGGCGGGCGTGAGGCTGCCCAGCTCGACCAGGTCCGGGAGCCGAGCGGCGCGCAGCACGAACTTGCGGATGTTGACGGCCGAGAACCCCCGGCTGATGCCTTCGAGCACGACGTGCAGCCGGTGTCCTTCCGGGAGCATCGCGTCCACGAAGGGGCGGCTGAGGTCGATCCGGCGCCCGCTGGACTTCAGCATCCGCTCGACCAGCTCCTGCACCTGGGCGCTGGTGAGCACCAGGTTCGTCAGCTCGTGGCGGCCGTACCGCGCGACGAACACCCGGCTCGGGTCGTTGATCCAGATCTCCTCGACCGCGGGGTCGTCGAGGAACGGCTGCAGTGGCCCGAAGCCCGACACCCGCGCGACCAGCTCGCCGACCATCGAGTCGACGTCGGGGACCGGCGCGACGGCGCCGGTGAGGCTGCGGTCGTCGTGGTCACGCACGACGCTCTCGGCGATGCGGCGCACCAGCGCCGCATCGCGCTGCGGGTCGACCGCCTCACGGCGAACCAGCTCGCGCACGTGCTGGTCGAGCTCCTCGACGAGCTCGTCGTGCGCGTTCGCCGTACGCCGTTGGGTCAGTGACATCGCGTCCCCCGAGATGGTCCTAGCGCTCAGTGTCTCCGCACGTCGGGCGGGTCAAACAGATCGCTTCTCCACGCTGTGGACAACGGTGCTCGGACCGTCGAGTGACGTCAGATGGTCCAGATTTCACCCGGGGAACGGCCATCTCGCGTCACTCGACGGAGGTGGCAGTCGCGTCCACGAAGCGCTCAGTCGAGGACGCTGGGCGCGGCGTCCTCGTCGTCGACCCAGTCCTCGCTGGCGTCGAAGAGGTCGTGCTTGCGCCGCTTCTCGTCGTCCTTGCGGTTGCCGGCGCGACCGGCAGCCGTGCCGCCGGGGCCGGCTGCGGAGGAGCGGCTGCCGCGACCGGCGGCACCGCCGGTGCCGCGAGAGCCGGCGGCGCGAGAGGCCGCGCTGCGCGACGCGGTGGCCGGACCACCACTCGGGCTGACCGCGGAGACGCCGGGCTTGCCGAGGGCGCCGGAGATCCCGGTGCGACCGGTGGCGCCGATGCCGCGGACGCCGCTCGCGGCTGTGCCGGGCGAGGCGACGACGGGCGTCACGCCCCCACGGCCGGCGAGGCCGGAGGCGAGCAGGCCCCCGAGGCCGCCGGCTGCGGCGCCGGCGACGCCGGCGCCGGTCGAGGCGCCGAGGCCGCCCGAGCCCGCCGGTCCGGCGGAGCCGACCGAGCCGACACCGCCGGAGGTGCCGGGCGTGTAGTCGATGGGGAGCACGGTCCCGCCCTGCGGACCGCTTCCGATCGGCGGCACGTAGTCGCCACCGGGGCCGGGCACGTAGCCGGGGCCGGGCTTGCCGCCGTTCGGCCCGGGCGGGTCGTACGGCGTGGGCGGCTGGGGCGAACGGGGCCCGCTACCGCCGGCGGGGCCTCCCGGGGCGCTCGCAGGGCCGGGGGCGCTGCCGCCGCCGGGGCCATCGGAGCCGCCGCCGGGGCCGCCCGGGGGCTGCTCGGGGTCGGGGATCCCGTGGATGTCCTTCATGACCGCGGTGGAGTGCTCGAACACCCGGTCCATGCGGTCGGCCTGGATCTGGGCGCGGCGCTCCTGGTCGGCGTACCACGCGTCGTAGGCGGCGTGCGCCTGCTTGTTCTGCGCCTCCTCCTGGAGGTCCTTCTCGGTGGGCTGGCCGACGGGCGGGCGGTACTCCCCAGGCTCCTGCCGGGTGTCGGCGTTCAGCTCGGCTCGCTCCTGCCGAGCCGCGCGGATGACCTCGGACGCGGACTGCAGCGCGCCGCTGCCCTTGACCAGCTCGCGGGCCTTGGCCTCCATGCCCTGGGCGGACTTGGCGAAGGCCCGGTCGATCGCGGGGCCGGTCTCGCCGCCGATCTGCTCCTTCATCTCCGGCGACGCGCGGCGCAGGGCCGCGGCGATGGTGGAGAGCGTGCGCACGCAGGTGTTCCACTCGCGTGCGTGGTCGTCGACCACGTGCTCGAAGGCGCCCGTCAGCGCGGTGTCGAGGCGGGCGCGCTGGGGTCCGGCCATCAGTCGTCACCGCCCGAGGTCGGGAGCGTGCACTGGTTGTTGGCCGAGAAGTCGGTGGGCGCCACGCAGGCCGCGGCCGCCTCGATCTTCTTCAGGTCGACGGCGCTCTGGGTGTCGGTGTAGTCCATCCGCGCCTCGTGCGAGCCGAGCTCGTCGCGGAAGCCGCGCAGGCCCGCGGCCATCTGCAGCACCGCCTCGGCGACGTGCTCGCGCGCGAGCGCGGTGTGGTGGCTGAGCTGGCTGCCGGCGGGCGAGCCGCCGAAGACCTCGCCGATCGGCGTCGGCTTCACCGCCTCGAGGGCCGCCGCCCTCTGGTTGAGCATCGACCGGACGTCCGCGATGAGGTCCTCCGGGAGCCCCAACGTCTCGAGCATCTCCAACGCTTGCATCTGACTGTCGACCCTTCCCCCGATGAAAGCTGTCCTGTCCGACAACGAGCGCTTGCCCCGGAGGCGACGGGGCAAAACCTCAGCCCGGCGATCGGTTTGAGGTCGATGCCGGGCGGCAAGGTTCTGGTCGTGCCGAAGACCGCTGCGTCCGCTGCCGCGCTCGCCGCCGTGCTCCTCCTGGGCGCCGCGTGCGGCAACGACGACGCGAGCGCCGACCCGAGCCCGGATCCCACCACCAGCTCGGCGACGTCCTCACCCAGCCCGACCGACGAGGCGACCGGAGAGCCGACCGGCGAGCCGAGCAGCACCGTGGCGCCCGCGACCGGCCCGGTGCTGGACCTCCCGCTGGCGTCGGTGCGCGCGCCGAAGGGCTGGTTCCTCACCCCGCGGATCGTCCCGCAGCAGGTGGACGCCGGGACCCGCGAGTACACCTTCTCGTCGATCACCCTCGCCCAGATCAAGTCGTACGACCTGTCGATGAGCGCCGACGGCCTGGCCGACAACTGGCTCGAGTCGAGCTTCTATCCCAGGCAGCCGAAGAAGCTGCCGCTCACCGAGCTCGACGGCACGGAGGCCTACCACCTGGCCGGTCAGGTGCAGAAGAACCTCTACCTCGAGGAGTTCGGCGCCCAGACCGACGGCAAGGTGGTCGCGCTGACGTTCCTGTTCAGCCCTGCGGCATCGCCGGAGGAGCGCCAGGACGTCATCGACGCGACGCTGGCGACGTTCACCTGGAAGTAGCCGCCAGGGAGAGCCCGGAGGCGGTCAGCGCTTGCGCAGCGTGCCCGGGTACCAGCTGTCGGTCCACACGCGGTCGATGCGCACCCGCGTGCCGGAGTACGGCGCGTGCAGCACGTGGCGGCGCCCGTGGGAGAACCCGACGAACACGCCGACGTGGTAGACCCCGCCGCCGTCGTAGAAGAACATCAGGTCGCCGCGCTGCATGGCGCCGCGCGAGATCCGGCGCGCGAAGTGCGCCTGCGCGCTGGAGGTGCGCGGGATGTTGGAGAACCCGGCGCGGCGGAAGCTGTAGAACACCAGGCCGGAGCAGTCGAACGCGCCGGGGCCGGCGGCGCCGTAGCGGTACGGGTCGCCCTTCTGGGCGGCCGCGACGCTCATCGCGCGCTCGACGCGGGTCGGCTCGTGCTTGTGGCGGTCGCGGTCGCGGTCGGCGTGGCCGGTGGCGGCCTGGGCGGGAGCGGCGGTGAGCAGCGCTCCGGCGAGGGCGGCGCCGACGAGGGCGCGCGCGATCGAGGGCAGGGTGACGTGCATCGAACGGATTCCTTCCGACGCCTGTGAGGTGAGCTGTCGGGTTCGGGCGCAGAAGGTGCCCGGTCACGTCTCCGTGACTTCACCCCGAGCGGCCAGCAGGCTGACCGCGAAGGTGGTTCCCCCACTCCTGCCCGGTTCCATCAGAGGAGACGACCGCGGATGGGCAGGACTCGGCGATCCCGCGGCCGGTGTGCGTTGGTGCAACCGTCAACGACCATGCAGGACGATTTGCGGAAAACGCCAGTCGGTATGGTCCGGTTCTCGTGGCCCACGCCACACGCCCCGCGTGGATTTCCGGTCCAACTAGACCGAGGTCACACGACGACGCGGCCCTCGTCGAGGCGTACGACGCGGTCCGCGACCTCCCAGACCCGCTGGTCGTGGGTCGCCACGAGCATCGCCGAACCCGCCCGGGCGGTGGCCGCGAGGGCGGCCACGACCTGCTCCACGTGGTCGTCGTCCTGGTGCCCGGTGGGCTCGTCGAGGACGGCCAGCCGCGGCGCGAGGACCAGCGCCCGGGCCACCGCCGTGCGCTGCTGCTCGCCCAGCGACGTCTCGGCGACCCCGCGGCGCGTGAACGCGCCGAGGTCGAGCGCCTCGGCCAGCCGCGTGAACGCCGCGGCCGGGTCGACGCCGGCCCGGTGCGCGGGCAGGCAGATGTTGTCCTCGACGCTGAGCCCGGCGAGCAGCCCGTGCTGCTGGGGCACCACGGCCACGACCGCCCAGTCCGCGATCTCCGCGGCCGGCCGCCCGTCGACACGGACGGCGCCCCGCTCGGGCGACTCGAACCCCGCCGCCAGGTGGCACACGGTGGTCTTGCCCGATCCGGACGGTCCGGCCAGCGCGACGAGCTCGCCGGGCGCGACGGCGAGCGAGACGCCGTGCAGCACCTCGACCCGGCCGGTGCCGGCGCCGTACCCGTGGCTGACGTCCACCACCTCGAGCCCGCTCACGGCGTCTCCTCGGGCCGCCGCAGCCGGACCTCGTCGCCGACGGTCTCGACGACCACCCGCCGGGAGGGGAACAGGTCGAGCACGGCGGGCGGCAGCTGGAGCCGGCCGGTCGAGTCGATGACCGCGGCGGTCGCCTGCTGCCCGGAGGTCTCGCTGGACACCACACCGTGCCGCAGCCGGAGCAGCCGGTCGGCGCGGTGGGTGATCCGGTCGTCGTGGCTGCTGATCACGACGGCGCAGCCGGCGGCCGCGGTGGCGAGCAGGGCGTCCATCACCTTGTCGGCGTTGGCGTGGTCGAGCTCGGCGGTCGGCTCGTCGGCGACCACCAGCTGGGGTGAGCCGACCAGCGCCAGCGCGACCGCGAGCCGCTGCTGCTCACCGCCCGACAGCGCGGACGGCAGGTGGCCGGCGCGGTCGCCGAGCCCGACGGCCTCGAGGGCGCCGGCGGGGTCGCCGCCGTCACCGCGCCACGAGCCGACCTGGCGCAGCTGGTCGATGGCGCGCACGTGCGGGAACACCGCCTCGGACGAGCGCTGCGGGACGAACCCGATCCGGCGCCGCCGCAGCGTCCGCAGCTGCCGGGTGGATGCCGCCGCCACGTCGCTGCCGAGCACGGTGAGCTGGCCGGCGCTCGGCCGGTCGCGCGCGCCGAGCAGCGTCAGCAGGCTGCTCTTGCCGCTGCCCGAGGGCCCGGCCACGACCGTCAGCACGCCGGGCAGCACCTCGAGCCCGATCCCGCGCAGCGCGTGCGTCTCGCCGGTGGCCGAGCGGAAGACCTTCACGAGGTCCTCGCAGGTCACCACGGCCTCGCCCACGACCTCATCCGTTGCCACGAAGCACCTCCGCAGGGTGGCGGCGCCGGGCCCGCTGGGCGCCGATCAGCCAGGCGAGCAGCACGATCCCGACGAGCACGCCGACCAGGACGACGACGTCCGTGACGTCGGGCCGCGGCCGGGTCAGCGGCGGGATGGTCGCGGTCGCGTCGATGACCGTCGGCCCGAGCACGAGCGCCGCGGTCGCGATGCCCGCCGCCAGCACGGCGGTCAGCACGGCGTACCCCACCTCCCAGGTCCGCGACCGGGCGAGCTCGCCCGAGGCGAAGCCCATCCGGGCGAGCAGCACGTCGGAGACGGCGTCGCGGTCGGCGAGCCGCAGCGCCAGCACCAGCGACGCGGCGACGGCCAGGGCGAGCGCGACGCAGCCGAGCGCGAGGACGTACGCCGCCGCCCAGGTCGCCGCGACCAACCCGCTGCCGACGCGGGCCTGGTCGCTGCTGTCGAGCCTGCCGTTGGTGGCGATGCCGTCGTCGTCGAGCACGGCGCGCAGGTCGGCAGGCCCCCGGTCGGACCAGACCCACGACGCGAACGCCCCCGCGTCGCCGCTCGAGGCGAGCTTCTTGCGCGGGTCGACGGTCGGCGGCAGCACCGTGACGAGCTTCCGCCAGTTGATGATCACCGTGGTGTTGCCGGTGTCGGACTCGGCGCCGGGGAACGCCTTCACCACACCGACCACCTCGAACGGGACCTGGAACTCGCCGCTGAAGTCGAGGGTCCCGTGGTCGCCGACCTCCTGGTCGGGGTCGCCGGACAGGATCACCGGCAGCCCCTTGGCCTTCTCCAGCAGGTCCGGAACGAGCTCCCGGCCGGCGTCCAGGGTCCCGGAGCTGCCCCAGTCGGCGACGTCGGCGAACGTCGTCGGGTCGATCGCCAGCACCGGCGCCTCGCCGAACGTCGGCGGGATGCTCGCGCCCCGGCGCCACACGAGTGAGGTGCGCTCGACCGGCGCCGTCGTCGCGACCTTCATGCCCTGACGGCGGAAGTCCTCGTCGACCTTCAGCGTCGAGCGCGCGCCGACCAGCGCCGCAGTCTTGTCGTCGACGCCCTGGTCGAGCCCGCGCCGCACGGTCAGCGAGTAGCCGAACAGCCCGAGCGCGACCGCGATCACGACCGTCAGCGCGGTGATCTCGCGCAGGACGGTGCCGGTCCGACGCGACGCCAGCCAGCGCGCGGAGCCCCGCCCCCGCCGGGTCGTACGCCGCCCGCGCGCCCAGCCGGCCACCCGCGCCACCGCGAGCGCCACGGTCGCGGCCACCAGGACCGGCAGCAGCATCGCCAGCGGCGTGCTGCTGCGACGGGCGACGTCGACGCCGAGCACGGCGATCCCGACGGCCACGGTCGCGACCAGCAGCGCCATGCCCCACGGCATCACGACGCGACGGCCGCCGAGCCTCGAGACCCGCGCCTGGCGGTCCATGCCGGCGGCGGACACGGCCGCGGTCGCGGCCATCAGCAGCAGCGCGACCAGGGCGGCGACCCCGGCGCGCACCAGGTCAGGGGTCGTCGCGCTGACCTCGGTGGCGTCGGACGGCCCGGTGAGCGCGATGCCGAGCAGCGCGAGACCGAGTCCCGCGGGCGCCGCGACCACGCACGCCGGCAGCACCTCGAGCGCGGTCAGCCCGGCGACCTCGCCGGGACGCACGCCCAGCCCGGAGGCGAGGACCTGCTCGCGGCGCCGGCCGCGCCCGAGCAGCACCCAGCCGCCGACCAGCAGCGCCGCGGCGAGCACCTGCCCGGCCACGGCGTACGGCCGGACCTGGTCGCGGGCCGACGTCGCGGTCTGGTTCGAGTCGAAGACGATGTCGGGCAGCCCGGACGCGACCGCGAGGTCCGCGCCCTGCGGCTCGGCGTCGGCGAGGTAGCGCGCCAGCTCCTGCGACCCGTCGTAGGCGTCGTTGCCGAGCTGCTTGATCTCGTCGACCGCGGCGAGCGCCTCGTCGGGGCTGATGCCGGGGTCGAGCCGGAGGTCGGCGATGTAGAGGGGCGAGTCGGCGGTCGCCAGCACCAGCTCGTCGAAGGTCGCGCGGCCGACGATCGCCAGCGGGGAGTTGCCGGTGGGGTCCTCGGGGTCGATCGGCAGGTACCAGCGGTCGCTGTCGGGGTCGTCGGCGAGGACCGCCGGCAGCGCGGAGCCCGGGGCGGTCTCGTAGGTGCCGGCGAGCACGGTCGGCGTGAGCTTCCCGGTGCTGGCGATGAACGTCGAGACCAGCCCGATGCGCACCCGGTCGCCGACCTCGATGCCCAGCCGGCCGGCGATCTCCTCGGGGAGCCAGATCCCCTCCGCGTCCTCGTCACCGCCGAGGGCCTCGACCGCGCCGTCGTGGTACCAGAGCACGCCCTCGTCGACCACCTCCCCCGCGCGGACCAGCGACTTGCGGGTGTGGCTCTGGCCGACGCCGGCGGCGCCCACGGTCGGCGCGCTGAAGCCCTCCAGCGTGTTCAGCCGGTCCATGAGGACCTGCTCGCTGGCGGGCGGGAGCACGGCGTCCCAGGTGACGCGCAGGTCGCCGGACTCGGGGCCGAACGGCGCGCCGCGCGCGGTGTCGAGGCGGTCGGTCAGCGCGGTCGAGCGCGCGGTGGCCACGAACAGCGCCGGGGCGACCGCCGAGGAGACCAGCAGGGTCGCCGCGACGAACACCAGCAGCAGCCAGCCCGGCGTGCGCCAGAGCCGGCGCGGTGCGGCCCGCCACAGTACGTGCGACCGGGCCTGCGACCGGGCCCGTCCCCGCCCGTGCCGAGGTGCAGGGGTGGTGGGCCGCGTCACACCGGCACCCTACGTGCGTGGGAGCGCTTCCACACCCCTTTTGGTGCCCGCGTGGTCAGCGGCGCGGGAGCAGGACCTCGATGCCGTCGGCCGGGTGGTCCCCGGTGACGCGGCCGCCGAGCGCCTCGACGACCGAGCGGACCTGCGAGACCCGGTCGAGCGTCTCGGCGCCGGTCGCGGCCTCGGTGCGGCCCTCGCACTCGACGCGCACCCGCAGGTGGCCGCCGTCCTCGCCGTAGAAGACGATCCGCACCGCCCCGGTGCCACGCCGCACGACGTCGGCGAGGAGCAGGTCGGTGACGTGCTCGACCGGGCCGGGGGTGTACGACAGGGACAGGTCGCCCTCCGCGGCCGCGGTGAGCGTGCGGTTGCGGACGCCGAGGCGGTCGGCCCAGCGCTGGGCGAGCTGGGTGGCCAGGTCGACCAGGGGCAGCTCGGAGCCCTCGACCAGGCTGCCGCGGCGGGTCAGGTCGACGAGCTCGGCCGCGACCGTCCCGACCTGCTCGACCGACGCCAGGCTGCGGGCGGCGGTCTCCTTGACGTCGTCGGGGACGTCATCGCGCAGGGTGAGGTCCTCGAGCTCGAGCCGGAGACCGGTGAGCGGGGTGCGCAGCACGTGCGAGGCGTGCTCGGCGAAGTCCCGTTCGCGGTGCACCCGGTCCTCGAGCTGGTGGGCGCTGGCGCGCAGCGCGTTGGAGATCGCGCGGGCCTCGGGGATCCGGGTGCGCGGCAGCTCCAGGTCGAAGCGGCCGCGCCCGAGCGCCGCGGCGGCGACCGCGAGCCGCTGGAACGGCGAGGACAGCGCGGAGGCGATGATGAAGCCGACGATGCCCGCCACGACGGCGATCAGCAGGAACAGCGCCGCGATCGAGCTCATGTCGCGCCCGACGATGTCGCGCACGACCGCGTCGGACTGGCTGAGCGTGATCGTGGCGTCGTCGAGCACCACCGTGGAGGCCATGTCCGCGTCGGGGTCGTCGGCGCCGGAGTACTCCTCGCCGTACACGACCAGGGGCGGGCCCGACTCGGGGTCGTACTCCAGCCGGGCGTCGGGGCTGACCAGGGTCTGCAGGAACTCCTCGTCGATGGTCGCGCCGGTCTCGTCGCGTCCGGAGACGATCGTCGAGATCAGGGAGACCTCCTGGCTCAGATGCTGAGACTCCTGCTCCCGGATCAGGTCACGGAGCACGTACGACCGGATGATCCCGGCCCCGAGGAGCAGCAGGATCGTCAGGACGACGAAGGCCAGGGTCAGCCGTTCACGCATCGGGTGATCCGCCTTCGAGGCGGAATCCCACGCCTCGAACGGCGACCACACGGTCGGTCACGCCGACGCTCTCGAGCTTCTGCCGCAGCCGACCGATGGTGACATCGAGCGTCTTCGTCGAGCCGTACCAGTTCTCGTCCCACACGTCGGCCATCAGCCGGCCGCGGGACACGACCTTGTCCCGGTTCGCGGCCAGGATGTTCAGGACCTCGAACTCCTTGCCGGTGAGCGGGACCTCGTCGTCGCCGGCGTACACCCGGCGCGCGTCGACGTCGATGCGCAGCCCGTCCGACTTGGCGTCCTCGCCTGCGGAGGACGCTCCAGCGGTGCGCCGCAGCAGCGCGCGCACCCGCGCCTGCAGCTCGGCGAGGCCGAACGGCTTGGCGAGGTAGTCGTCGGCCCCGTAGTCGAGGCCCACCACGCGGTCGAGCTCGCCGGCTCGTGCGGTGACGATCATGATCGCGCCCTCGAAGCCGGCCGCGCGGGCGCGCCGGCAGACCTCGAGACCGTCGATGTCGGGGAGGCCGAGGTCGAGGATGACGACCTCAGGAGCGCTCGACAGGGTGTCGAGCGCCTTCTGCCCGCTGTCGACCCACGAGACGTCGTATCCCTCTCGCTCCAGGGTGCGGACAAGGGGGAACGCGATGTCCTCCTCGTCCTCGACCACCAGAACACGTTGCGCCATGGGCCAGAGCATAGGGCCCTCGCGTCTGTCGAGACGTCAACCTCACTCTTCTGCAGCGGTTTCGCTGACGAGTTCGCGCTCGGCAGGGGGCCCGGGACGGCGCCGGCGGTGGAACTCGCCGGACAGCAGGAAGGCGAGGGCGGCCGCGCTGACCAGCACCAGGACCCAGGTCCCGGGGTCGGCGATGACGAGGTAGGCGTACCCGACCCAGGGCAGCGTGAAGACCACCTTCGAGACGTCCGGCGCGTCGTGGGGCAGCAGCCAGGGGTCGCGGCGCGGCTCCGCGTCGCCCTGCGTGACGACGCCGGCGGGGCGCACGGCGACCACCCGGTGGGTGACCATCCCGTCCTCGCCGGCCCCCTCGGGCGGGCGGTAGGTGATCACGTCCCCGACGCGCAGCTCGCCGACGGGCACGGACCGCTCGAAGAGCACGGTGCCCTGGGCGATGCCCTCGTCGCCGGCGTCCATCGAGTCGCCGGACATGACGTAACGCTCCAGGCCCAGCCCGATGGGCAGCAGGACCAGGACGCTCACGGGTCCGAGCACGACCACGAGCACGAGCAGCCGCCCCCACGGCGTGGACGCCGGGCGGTGCGGGGAGGTGGTGATCTCCATCGTGGTCTTTCCGGGACTGCAGGGGGACGGTCCGACCGGACCGTATCGAAGCGGACTGTCCGTCCGGCGCTCCCCCCAACAGCGCCGGACGGACTTGTCCTGCGCCGGGCGGACTTTCGGCGTTCCCCCCAGATACGCCGAAACTCCGTCCGGTTGTGGGCCGGTTCAGCCCGGCCAGGCACCCGTCATTGGAAGGTGCCGCTCGTTCCAGCGTCCGAGTTCACCCACGAGTACGACGCGGTCGCCGGCTCGCCCTGGTTGGCGAACGGCGCGTCATCGGGCAAGGACACCGTGAAGGTGAACGTGCTCGATCCCCCCGGCTCGAGCGTCCCCACGTCCTGCGCGATGTCGCTCATGGCGGCGAAGTCGCCGTCGTAGAGCGTGCGGTCCTCCTGGGTGATGACCAGGTGCAGCTCGCCATCGGCGAACGGCGATGGGTCCCCGGTCTCCTGGAACGACAGCCTCGACTGAGCCCCACCCGAGTTGCGGATGGTGACGCTGCGAGACACAGACTCCCCGGGCTCGATCTTGCTGATCGTCAAGGTCGCGCCCTGGTTGTCGTCGGCCAGCAGCCGGATCCCCGAGGAACCCTCGCTGGCGCTGGTCCAGGGAACCCCCATGACCATGGCCAGCACGCCCGCGCCGACCACGCTGCCCAGCGGAAGCGCGAGCTTCCGGGCGGTGGTGACGGTCGTGGTGGTCATGGCTTCCCCTGGCGCTCAGTTGATTCGGTCTCCAAGTTAGGAGCGCAGGACCCACGCCTGATCCACACGACCTCCACGCGCTACCCACCGTTTGGTAACAAGGCTCAGGTCTGCCCGAGGGCGGCTCAGGCGAAGAGATCACCGAGGTCGGAGACCCGCTCCAGCACCTCTTCGAAGAGGAACTGGCCGAGCGCGTCGGGGTCCTCCGAGCCGGCCTCGACCTCGGCCCAGGAGACCGGCGTGGCGACCGTCGGGCGCTCCCGCCCGCGCAGCGAGTACGGCGAGATCGTGGTCTTCGAGCCGGCGTTCTGCGACCAGTCCAGGAAGACCTTCCCCGAGCGGCGGGCCTTGGTCATGGTCGCGGTCACCAGCTTGGGGTGCTCGGCCTGGAGCTCCTCCGCGACCGCCTTCGCCAGGGCGCTGGACTCGTCCGAGGGCAGCCGCTTCGGGAGGTCGGCGTACAGGTGCAGGCCCTTGCTGCCGCTGGTGACCGGCTTGGCGCCGAGGCCGCGCTCGGCGAGCTTGTCGCGCACCATGAGCGCGACCTGGCAGCACTCGTGCAGCCCGGCGGGCTCGCCCGGGTCGAGGTCGATGACGAGGCGGTCGGCGTTGCGGGGCTGGCCGTTCCTGCCCACCGTCCACTGGTGGACGTGCAGCTCGAGCGCGGCGAGGTTGGCCAGCCAGGTCAGCGTGGCGAGGTCGTCGACGATCGGGAAGACCAGGGTGTCGCCGCTCGACTGGGCGCGCGAACCGGTGGTCGGGACCTTCGCGGTCCGCACCCATGACGGCGTGCCGCCCGGGATGTTCTTCTCGAAGAAGCTGCCGTCCGACACGCCGTGCGGCCAGCGGATCCGGGTCACGCAGCGGTCCGCGAGGTGCGGGAGCAGCACCGGCGAGACCTGGGCGTAGTAGTTGAGGACCTCACCCTTGGTCGTGCCGGTGCGCGGGTAGAGCACCTTGGCGAGGTTGCTGATCTTGAGGGTGCGGCCGTCGACCTCGACCCGGATCTCCTCCTTGGCCTGGTCCGGCATCAGCGCCCGACTGCGATCACGGGCGCAAGGTCCGGGTCGAGCCGGCCCATGAGCGACTTGATGAACCAGCGCGGCGCGCTGACGCAGCCGGCTGTGGCGCCGGAGCCGTTGACGTGCAGGAAGATGCCCGAGCCGCGGTAGCGCACCTGCTGGCGGTTGAAGCTGGTCACGATCGACCACTCGTACTGCACGGGGTAGTCGGCCAGCCGCTCCGAGGAGTTCGGGTCGCCCGACGGCAGTCGCCAGCGGAACCCGCCCAGCCGCTTGTTGCGGTAGCGGTTGTAGTGCTGCGAGGCGTTGTCCTGCACCCAGTAGTCGCCGGAGCGGATCTCGCGGTAGCCGAGATCCCAGCGCGGGCTGGGCGCGTGCGTGCCGAACGCCCAGAGCAGGTCGTAGGTGCCCAGCGGCGTCGTGCCGGTGCCCTGCTGGCGGCGCGGCCCGGCCACGAGGCCGCCGTACCCGATCCGGCCGTCGGTGGCCTGCATGGTCTGGCGCCAGCGGCCGTCGCGCAGCACCCACGACGTGATCCGCGCGTGGTGGCCGCTGGTGCGGTTGGCGGTGACGACCTGGCGGGTGTCGGCGTGCAGCCGCACCTCGACGCCGTCGAGGGTGACCACGCGGGCCGGACGCGGCTCGGGTGCGGCGGGGCCGGCGGTGACGGTGACGGCGAGGGCGGCGGCGAGGAGCGGGATCATCGGAACAGGTCCTCCGGAGTGAGGTCGGAGCGGACGCCCTGGAACGAGGGCTGCCGCAACCTGGTGTACCCCACACCGTGGGTGTCGATGTCCACGACCACCACCGGCTCCAGCCAGTGGGTCCCACGGGCGTCGACCGTCGGCACCTCGTCGGCGAAGGGGCTGGCGTCGCGAGACAGGCCGGAGACGAGCTCGGTCAGCACCCGGCTCTGCTTCGCTCCGATCCCGCTGCCCACGCGGCCACGGTAGAGCAGCCCGTCGGGGGTCTGCTCCCCCACGAGCAGCGAGGCGAGCCGGTCGGAGGTGCCCTCCTGCGGCCGCCAGCCGCCGACGACGTACGACAGCCGGTGCCGGTGGGCGTGCTTGCGCCAGTGCGGGGACCGCTCGCCGAAGCGGTAGACCGACGTACGCCGCTTGCTCACGACGCCCTCGAGGCCCTGGGAGCGGGTGGCCTCGGCGAGCATCGCGCCGTCGTCGTACGACGCGGGCACCTGCCAGCTGGCGTCCACCCCGAGGCCGGTGAGCAGCTCGCGGCGCTTCTCCAGCGGCTCGGACGTCAGGTCGCGCCCGTCGAGGCGGAGCAGGTCGAAGACCATGTAGATGGCCGGGACCGCGTCGGCCAGCCGCGCGGCGGTGGTCGCCTTGCGGACGTGCATCCGCTCCTGCAGCGTGCGGAAGTCCGGCAGGCCGCGCTCGTTGAGCGCGATGATCTCCCCGTCGACGAGCAGGTCGCGGTCGCCGAGCGGGCTGGTCGCGAGCTCGGGCCACGCGATCGTGATGGCGTTCTCGTTGCGGCTGGTCATCCGCAACGTGCCGTCGCGGACCTCGGTCAGCGCTCGCACGCCGTCCCACTTCACCTCGTGGGCCCACTCGTCGCCGTTCGGGATGTGGGACCCCGGTGTGGCCAGCATCGGACGCATGGCGACATCATGCCTCGCGTGACCGACGACACATTCGCGGTGATCGGCGCCGGCCCGTCCGGGCTGGCCGCCGCCCGCAACCTCCAGCGCTTCGGCATCCCCTGGTCGGGCTACGAGCTCGCGGTCGGCGTCGGCGGGCTGTGGGACATCTCCGGGCCGCGGAGCACGGTCTACGAGTCGGCGCACCTGATCTCGTCGAAGACCACGACGCAGTTCACCGAGTTCCCCATGCGCGACGACGTCGCCGACTACCCGTCGCACCGCGAGCTGCTGACCTACTTCCGGGACTTCGCGGCGGCGTACGACCTCACCGGCGGGTTCGCGTTCGAGACCGAGGTGATGTCGGCGCGGCCGGCCGGCGACGGCTCGTGGACCGTCGTGTCGCACGGCCCCGAGGGGACCGTCGAGCGCCGGCACGCGGGCGTGATCGCCGCCAACGGGACGCTGAGCGAGCCGGCGGTGCCGACGTTCGAGGGCTCCTTCGACGGCGAGGTCATCCACACCAGCGCCTACAAGTCGCCCACGGTGTTCGCCGGCAAGCGGGTCCTGATCATCGGCGCCGGCAACTCGGGCTGCGACATCGCCGTCGACGCGGTCCACCACGCGGCGTCGGTCGACATCTCGGTGCGCCGGGGCTACTACTTCGTGCCGAAGTACCTCTTCGGCAAGCCCGCCGACACCCTCAATCAGGGCAAGCCGCTGCCGCCGCGGATCAAGCAGGCGATCGACTCGCGGGTGCTCAAGGCGTTCACCGGCGACCCGGTGAAGTTCGGCTTCCCGAAGCCGGACTACAAGATCTACGAGTCGCACCCGATCGTGAACTCGCTGATCCTGCACCACCTCGGCCACGGCGACCTCGCTGTGAAGCCGGACGTCGCCCGCTTCGCCGGCTCCGCGGTCGAGTTCAAGGACGGCACGTCGGCGCCGTACGACGTGGTCGTGCTGGCGACCGGCTACCACCTGCACTACCCGTTCCTGGAGCCGGAGGTGCTGCGGTGGGCGGGCCGCGGGAGCGCGCCCGACCTGTACCTGAACGTGTTCACGCAGGAGGACCGCAACCTGTTCGTCCTCGGCATGATCGAGGCGTCCGGCATCGGCTGGCAGGGCCGCTACGAGCAGGCCGAGCTGGTCGCGTCGTACCTCCGGGCGCGCACGACGGACCCGGCTGCGGCGGCCGCCCTCGAGCGCCGGGTCGCGGGACCGCGACCCGACCTGTCCGGCGGATATCACTACCTCGGCCTGGAACGTATGTCCTACTACGTCAACAAGGACGCCTACCGCCGGGCCGTCCGTGCGGAGATCGAGAGCCTCGGGCAGGGAGCAGGAGCAACCGGATGACCCTCTTGACCGCCCAGGTCGCGACGCTCGTCACCGACATCGACGACGTCAACATCGAGTTCAGCTCGGGCGCCTCGACCGTCCTCAAGGTCGTGATCGCGACGATCCTGTTCGGCATCGCGCTGGACATCAAGGTCTCGGACTTCACCGCGGTGCTGCGCCGGCCGTTCCCGATCCTGGTCGGGATCGTCGCGCAGTTCCTGCTGCTGCCGGCGCTGACCCTGCTGCTGACGATCGCGCTCGACGTGCGCGGCTCCATCGCGCTCGGCATGATCCTGGTCGCCTGCTGCCCGCCCGGGAACGTCTCCAACATCCTCACCCACCGAGCCCGCGGCGACGTGGCCCTGTCGGTCTCGATGACCGCGATCAGCAACCTGCTGACGATCGTGATGCTGCCGGTGAACTTCGCGTTCTGGGCCGGGCTCTCCCCCGCCGGCGACGACCTGCTCCGCGACGTCGACCTCGACCCGGTGAAGACGTTCCTGGAGATCGCGCTGGTGATCGGGCTGCCGTTCATCGCGGGCGTCACCATCAACCGGCTCTGGCCACGGGTCGCCCACCGCGCGCACCGGGTCGTCGGCCCGGTCTCGTTCGTCCTGCTGCTGCTGATCATCGTGCTGGCGTTCATCGGCAACTGGGACATCTTCACGAACTACATCACCCTCGTGCTGCTCGCCGTGTTCGTCCAGCACCTGATGGCGCTGGGGCTCGGGTACGGCGTCGCGCGCGGGACCGGCCTGCCCAGCAAGAGCCGCAAGGCGATGACGTTCGAGGTCAGCGTCCGCAACACCGGGCTCGGGCTCGTGCTGGTGTTCGCCTACTTCGACGGGCTGGGCGGGATGGCGCTGGTCGCCGCCTGGTGGGGCCTGTACGACATCCTCGCGGGGCTCGTCGTCGCCGAGCTCTGGAAGCGGCGCACCGCCGACGTACCCGAGCAGGTGGCCGTGTGAAGGTCCTCGTCACGGGCGGGAGCGGCTTCCTCGGGCGCTCGGTGGTCGCGGGGCTGGCCGCGGCCGGGCACGACGTCGTGAGCGCCGACCTGCGCCCGCCGGCGGTGGTCATGGACGTGACCTCGCGCGCGCAGGTCGACGAGGTGATCGGTGCGGCGCGGCCGGAGGTCGTCGTGCACCTCGCCTCGATCGTCACGCCGGGGCCGGGCTCCACCCGCGAGCTCGAGCACGCCGTCGACGTCGACGGCACCCGCCACGTCCTCGACGCGTGCGTGGCCCACGGGGTACGCAGGGTCGTCGTCTCGTCGAGCGGAGCGGCGTACGGCTACCACCCGGACAACCCGGCGTGGATCACCGAGGACCAGCCGGTGCGCGGCAACGAGGTCTTCGCGTACAGCCACCACAAGCGGCTGGTCGAGGAGATGCTCCCGGCGTACGCGTCCCTGGAACAGGTCGTCCTGCGCATCGGCACGATCCTCGGGGAGTCGGTCGACAACCAGATCACCGCGCTGTTCGAGCGGAAGCGGCTGCTGAAGATCCGCGGCTCGGAGTCGCCGTTCGTGTTCATCTGGGACACCGACGTCGTAGCCGTGATCGAGCAGGCGGTGACCGGGCCGGTGACCGGGGTGTTCAACGTGGCCGGCGACGGCGCGCTGACGATCAGCGAGATCGCCGAGCTCCTCGGCAAGCCGGTGCTGACGCTGCCGGAACCGCTGCTGCGCGCCGCCCTCGCGGTCGGGTCACGGCTCGGGCTCACGGCATACGGACCGGAGCAGACGATGTTCCTGCAGTACCGGCCGGTGCTCGCGAACGACCGCCTCAAGACGGTCTTCGGCTACACGCCGACGAGAACCTCCCGCGAAGCGTTCGATGATTGGCGGGCCGCTCGCCGGTCATACTGACCATCATGCGAGCAATCTGGAAGGGCGCCGTGTCGTTCGGGCTGGTCAGCGTGCCCGTGAAGCTGTACTCCGCGACCGAGTCCCACGACGTGTCGTTCCGGCAGGTGCACGCCAAGGACGGCGGGCGGATCAAGTACCAGCGGGTCTGCTCGATCGACGGCGAGGAGGTCGCGTACGCCGACATCGCGAAGGGCTACGAGACCGAGGACGGCGAGATGGTCATCCTCACCGACGACGACATGGCCGAGCTGCCCTCGACGTCGTCGCGGGAGATCTCGGTCGAGAAGTTCGTGCCGTCGGACCAGATCGACCCGATGCTCTTCGAGAAGTCGTACTACCTCGAGCCGGAGAAGACCGGCGCCAAGCCGTACGCCCTGCTCCGCCAGGCGCTCCTCGACGCCGACCGGATGGCGGTCGTGACCGTCGCCCTGCGCCAGCGCACCACCGTGGGCGTCCTGCGCGTGAAGGACGACGTCATCGTGCTGCAGACCATGATGTGGCCCGACGAGATCCGCCAGCCCGACTTCAACATCGACTCCGGCGACGTGAAGCCGCAGGAGGTCAAGATGGCGAACATGCTGGTCGAGACCCTCGCCGGCGACTTCGACCCCGCCGAGTTCGAGGACGACTACGCCGAGGCCGTCGAGGCGCTGGTCAAGGCCAAGATCGAGGGCGGCGAGGTCAAGCGCACCGAGACCTCCACCAAGACCTCCGGCGAGGTCGTCGACCTCCTCGCCGCGCTCCAGCGCTCCGTCGACGCCGCCAAGACCGCCCGCGGCGAGGACGCGCCCGAGGAGAAGAGGCCGGCGAAGAAGGCTCCCGCCAAGAAGGCGGCGAAGAAGGCCCCGGCCAAGAAGGCCGCCGCGAAGAAGTCGACCACCAAGAAGACGGCGGCCAAGAAGGCCAGCTAGCGCCGTCCGCTCGGCACCATCCGTCGCTGTTTCACCACGGTATGTAGGTGAACCTGCACGTCCCATGGCGTGCACACCGTGGGAAGTGCAGGTGCCACTGCATCACATGGTGAAACAGCAGCGACGCCTCGATTCCGCCCGCAGGTCGGCGTCGTTCCGCTCGCCAGCCAGATCGTCCGGAGGCGGCGGGGTCAAGGGCGGCGAAGCCGCCGAAGGGAACGCTTGACGCCCCCGACGGCGGACGGACAATTGCGGTGCCGGAAGGACGACGGCACGCACGGAGGCTTCGATACAGGCGCTGGCGCGCCTTCCTCAACCAGCGTCACCGGTCAGTCGGTGCTCGTCCACCCGCACCAGGTGACCTGCGAGCCGGCGGAGAGGTCGAGAGCGGTCTGCCGGTCGGCGAGCACGCCGAGGGCGCGGACGAGGCGCTCCTCCAGCGGAGCGGGGTCGCCGAGGGCGGCCAGCTTGGCCGCCTCCTCGAGCAGCAGCGCACGGAACCGGTCGACCGCGGGACTCCGCCCGAGGATGTGCAGGCCCGCCTCGTCCACCGCCACGCTCACGCCCTGATCCGCCACGACTCCACCCAAGCACCGCCCACCGACAACCGAACGGCGTCGACCGGCGTCCCAGGGGCATGAGGTACCTGAAGGCGCTGCTGACCCTGCTGGTCGTGACTGCGATCGTGGCGGCGGGCGTCGGGATAGCGGCGTACGCCGCTTCCCACGCCTTCGTGTCGCTGCTGAACTAGCTAGACCTCTGTGCGGCCCTCGTTGTCCTTGTTGCGGATGCCGATCTTGTTGCCGAGCCACACCAGCGGGTCGTACTTGCGGTCGACCACGCGCTCCTTCATCGGGATGATCGCGTTGTCGGTGATCTTGATGCCCTCAGGGCAGACCTCGGTGCAGCACTTGGTGATGTTGCACATCCCGAGCCCCGCCGCGTCCTGGGCCAGCGCCCGCCGGTCGTGGGTGTCGAGCGGGTGCATGTCGAGCTCGGCGTACCGCAGGAAGAACCGCGGGCCGGCGAAGGCCGGCTTGTTCTCCTCGTGGTCACGGACGACGTGGCAGGTGTTCTGGCACAGGAAGCACTCGATGCACTTGCGGAACTCCTGGCCGCGCTCGACGTCGATCTGCGCCATCCGGCGCTTGCCGTCGGCGTCGCGCGGCGGGAGCTCGGCGTACGGCAGCTCCTTGGCCTTCTCGTAGTTGTACGACACGTCGGTGACCAGGTCGCGGATCACGGGGAACGTCCGCATCGGCGTGACCGTGATCGTCTCGGTCGGCTCGAAGTCCGACAGCCGGGTCATGCACAGCAGCCGCGGCTTGCCGTTGATCTCCGCGGAGCAGGACCCGCACTTGCCGGCCTTGCAGTTCCACCGGATCGCCAGGTCGCCGGCCTGCGTCGCCTGCACCCGGTGCAGCGCGTCGAGGACGACCTCGCCCTCCGAGACCTCGACGTCGTAGTCGCCGAGGTCGCCGCCCGACTGGTCGCCGCGCCAGATCCGCATCTTCAGCGTGTAGCCCATGACAGTGCCTCTCCCTCAGTCGAAGTACTTCTTGAGCTCGTCCGGCATCACCGGGAGCGGCTTCTCGTGCAGGTCCACGCCGGTGCCCTCGGCGTTCAGGTTCACGACCAGGTTCTTGGTCCCCCACTCCGGGTCGGGGCCGGGGAAGTCGTCACGGGTGTGGCCGCCGCGCGACTCCTGGCGGGCGAGCGCCGCCTTCGCGATGCACTCGCTGACGATCAGCATGTTGCGCAGGTCGATCGCGAGGTGCCAGCCGGGGTTGTACTGCCGGTGCCCCTCGACCTTCATCGACTTCGCCCGCTCCTTGAACGCCTCGATCTCCGCGAGCGACGCCTCCAGCTCGGACGCGACGCGGATGATGCCGACCAGGTCGTTCATCGACTGCTGGAGGTCCGACTGGATCGTGTACGGGTTCTCCCCGCCCTCGACCTCGAACGGCGCCAGCGCGCTGGCCTGGGCCGCCTTCACGTCGGCCTCCGCCACCACCGGCCGCGCGCCCAGCCCGGCGGTGTACGCCGCCGCCGCCTCGCCGGCTCGCTTGCCGAACACGAGGAGGTCGCCCAGCGAGTTGCCCCCGAGCCGGTTCGACCCGTGCATGCCTCCCGAGCACTCGCCGACGGCGTACAGCCCCGTGACGGCGCTCTCCTGGGTGTCCGCGTCGACCTCGACGCCACCCATCACGTAGTGGCAGGTCGGCCCGATCTCCATCGGCTCCTGCGTGATGTCGACGTCGGCCAGCTCCTTGAACTGGTGGTACATCGACGGCAGCCGCTTGCGGATGAACTCGGGCGAGCGGCGCGAGGCGATGTCGAGGTAGATGCCGCCGTGCGGTGACCCCCGGCCGGCCTTGATCTCGGAGTTGATCGCCCGGGCCACCTCGTCACGCGGCAGCAGCTCGGGTGGGCGGCGGTTGTTCTTCTTGTCGTCGTACCACCGGTCCGCCTCCTCGACGGTGTCGGCGGTCTCCGCCTTGAAGAAGTCCGGGATGTAGTCGAACATGAACCGCTTGCCCTCGGAGTTCTTCAGGATGCCGCCGTCGCCGCGCACCGACTCCGTGACCAGCAGCCCCTTCACCGACGGCGGCCAGACCATGCCGGTCGGGTGGAACTGCACGAACTCCATGTTGATCAGGCTCGCCCCGGCCCGCATCGCCAGCGCGTGGCCGTCACCGGTGTACTCCCAGGAGTTCGAGGTGACCTTGAAGGACTTCCCGATGCCGCCGGTCGCGAGGATCACCGTCGGGGCGTCGAAGAGGATGAACCGGCCGCTCTCGCGCCAGTAGCCGAACGCGCCGGAGATCCGGCCCGGCCCGTCTCCTTGGCCGTCCTTCATGAGGTCGGTGATCGTGCACTCCATGAACACGTCGATCCCGAGCTGCACGGTGCGCTGCTGGAGCGTGCGGATCATCTCGAGGCCGGTGCGGTCGCCGACGTGGGCGAGCCGGGCGTACTTGTGGCCGCCGAAGTCGCGCTGCGAGATCAGCCCGTCGTCGGTGCGGTCGAAGAGCGCGCCCCAGTCCTCGAGCTCCTGCACCCGCTCGGGCGCCTCCTGGGCGTGCAGCTGGGCCATCCGCCAGTTGTTGAGCATCTTCCCGCCACGCATGGTGTCGCGGAAGTGCACCTCCCAGTTGTCCTCGGGCCAGCGGTTGCCCATGGCCGCGGCGATGCCGCCCTCGGCCATCACGGTGTGCGCCTTGCCGAGCAGCGACTTGCAGACGACGGCGGTGCGCGCCCCGGCCTCGTGCGCGGCGATCGCGGCGCGCAGGCCGGCACCGCCGGCGCCGACCACGACCACGTCGTACTCGTGGCGCTCCATGCCGCCCTCGCTGGAGCCGGACATCTCGTTCCCGGTCATGGGGTGCCGAGTCGTATCCACTAGAAGAACCTCACGTCGTCGATGGCGCCGGTGGCGAGCAGGTAGATGTAGAAGTCGGTGAGCGCGACGGAGAAGAGGGAGTACCAGGCCCACCGGGCGTGCTGCCCGTTGAGCTTGGAGACCCAGGTCCACAGCTTGTAGCGGACCGGGTGCTTGGAGAAGTGCCGCAGCCGGCCGCCCATGATGTGGCGGCAGGAGTGGCAGCCGAGCGTGTAGAGCCAGATGAAGACGACGTTGACCAGCATGATCAGCGTGCCGAGACCCATGTGGATCCCGTCGGACTCACCCTCGGCGGGCCCGAAGGCCAGGTACACGTCGTAGGTGAGGACGCAGGCCACCACGACCGCGGCGTACCAGAACCAGCGGTGGATGTTCTGCGCGAGCAGCGGGAACCGGGTCTCACCGGTGTACTTGCCGTGCGGCTCGGCGACCGCGCAGGCCGGCGGCGAGAGCCAGAACGCCCGGTAGTAGGCCTTGCGGTAGTAGTAGCAGGTCAGCCGGAAGCCGAGCGGGAACACCAGGATCAGCAGCGCCGGCGAGAGCGGGAACCCGCCGAACGGCTGGCCGAAGTCGGAGGAGCCGGGGACGCACTCGTTGCTCAGGCACGGCGAGTAGAACGGCGACAGGTAGGGCTCGGAGAAGTAGTTCTCGCCCGAGAACGCCCGCCACGTCGAGTAGATGATGAAGGCGACGAAGACGACGAACGTCAGCGCCGGCATCAGCCACCAGCGGTCCTGGCGGAGCGTCTTCAGGCCGATACGGGCTCGGGTGGGCCCGTTCACCCCGGTCGAGCCACGTGTGTCCGTTGACGCCATCGCATCCTCCGCAGGTCGGTCTCACCAGAGCGAGTCGTACGTGAGTCTGCACAACCGGCACCGGATGTGAAAGAGCCCACACCGACTTTCGAGAACGTGTTTCATCGGGCGGGTTCACCGGACATCCACCTGGACGCACCCGGCCGGCCATCCCCGCGCGCCACCGTGACGCCATGCGGATCGCGCTGGTGACCGAGACGTTCTTCCCCGCGGTGGACGGCACGACCACGACGGTGAAGGCCGTCCTCGACCGGCTGGTCGACCTCGGGCACCAGGTGCTGGTGGTCGCCCCCGGGCCGGGCCTCACGACGTACCGCGGCTGCCGGATCGCGCGGGTGCGCCCGTTCGACAAGCCCGGCTCGCAGGTGCGCGAGGCGCTCGACGCCTTCCGCCCCGACCTGGTGCACGCCACCTCGCCCGGGACGGTCGGGCGCAAGGCGGTCCGGCACGCGCGGCGGCTCGGCGTCCCCACGCTGGTCGTCGAGCAGTCCCCCACGCTCACGGACGTGCCCGCCGACCGGCTGCTGGTGACGTCCACCTGGATGCTCACCGCCGGCGCGCAGCTGTGGGCGCCGGGCGTCGACACCGCGGCGTTCACCCCCGCCCTGCGCGACGAGTGGCTGCACGACCGCTGGTCGAAGGGCGGGACCCGCGTCGTCGTGGGGTACGTCGGAGCGCTCCGCAAGCACCACGGCGTACGTCGGCTCCGCGCGCTGACCCGGGTGCCGGGCATCCGCCTGGTCGTCGTCGGCGACGGACCGCAGCGCGGCTGGCTCCAGGCGCACCTCCCCGGGGCGAAGTTCACCGGCGCGCTGAACACCGGCGAGCTGGCCGCGGTGCTGCCGAGCCTCGACGTGCTCGTCCACCCCGGCGAGCAGGAGACCTGCTGCCACGCGCTGCGGGAGGCGGGCGCCAGCGGCGTACCGGTCGTCGCGCCCCGCTGCGGCGGCGCGCTCGACGTGGTCCGCGGCCTGGAGACCGGCCTGTTCCACGACCCCGGGGACGAGCAGGCGCTGGCCCGCGCGGTCGCCGCGATCGCCGCGGACCGGCAGTGTGCGCTGCTCGGGGCCCGGGCCCGCGAGCTCTCCACCCGGGACTGGAGGGCGGCCGTCGACGAGCTCGTCGAACGGCACTACCTGGACCTCATCGGCACCCCGCAGGCCGTTCTGAACCCGTGAGTAACCGGGCGTAAGTCACACGCCCCGCCGCTTCCCGGCGGCGGCATGCGGGGTAGCGTGGACCCTCGTGGCAACGACGACCCTGGTCAAGGGGGGCCGAGCTTCTCGCTCGACGATCACCCTGAAAATCCTGATGGCCGGCAGCGGCATCATCTTCGTCCTGTACGTGCTCGCGCACATGTACGGCAACCTCAAGGCCTTCTCCGGCCACGACGCCTACAACGAGTACGCCGAGCACCTGCGCAGCATCGGTGAGCCGATGCTGCCGCACGGCAACCTGCTGTGGCTGATGCGGATCGGCCTCGTCGCGGCGCTGGTCGTGCACGTGTACTCCGCGGCCGCCCTGTGGCGCCGGGCGCGCAACGCGCGCACCACGAAGTACGTGATGAAGAAGAACCTGGCGTCGTCGTTCTCCTCGCGGTGGATGCGCTGGGGCGGCCTCACGATCCTGCTGTTCCTGGTCTGGCACCTCGCGAACTTCACGATCGGCAAGGTCAACGTCCAGGGCGGCGAGACCAACGACCCCTACAACCTGCTGGTCGACACGTTCCAGGTCTGGTGGATGACGCTGATCTACCTGGCCGCGATGTTCGCGCTCGGCATGCACCTGCACCACGGCACCTGGAGCGCCGCGCAGACGCTCGGCCTGACCAACAGCGCGCGCTCCCGCCGCAACGCCAAGACGCTCGGCTGGATCCTCGCCGTGCTCGTCGCCGGCGGCTTCTCTCTCGTCCCGATCTTCGTCCTCGCCGGCGTCATCGACTAAGGGGTTCAGCACACATGACCGACATGCCGGACACCACGCTCACGTCCGACCCGTCCCACGACGCCCCCGGCGAGCCTGCCGACGACGCCGCCGGCTACTACACGCCCGGTGACCCGATCCGCGACACGAAGGCCCCGGAGGGCCCGATCTCGGAGCGCTGGCAGACCCGCAAGTTCGAGGCCCGCCTGGTCAACCCGTCGAACCGTCGCAAGCTCGATGTGATCATCGTCGGCACCGGCCTGGCCGGTGGCGCCGCCGCCGCCACGCTCGGCGAGGCCGGCTACAACGTGAAGTCCTTCTGCTACCAGGACTCCCCGCGCCGGGCGCACTCGATCGCCGCGCAGGGCGGCATCAACGCGGCCAAGAACTACAAGGAGGACGGCGACTCCGTCCACCGCCTGTTCTACGACACCGTCAAGGGTGGCGACTACCGCTCGCGCGAGTCGAACGTCTACCGCCTCGCCGAGGTCAGCACGAACATCATCGACCAGTGCGTCGCGCAGGGCGTCCCGTTCGCGCGCGAGTACGGCGGTCTCCTCGACAACCGCTCGTTCGGCGGCGTGCAGGTCTCCCGCACGTTCTACGCCCGCGGCCAGACGGGTCAGCAGCTGCTGATCGGCGCCTACCAGGCCATGGAGCGCCAGGTCGCCGCCGGCACCGTGGAGCAGTTCACCCGCCACGAGATGCTCGAGCTGATCGTGGTCGACGGCAAGGCCCGCGGCATCATCGCCCGCGACCTGGTGACCGGCGAGATCGAGACCCACCTCGCCGACGTGGTCGTGCTGGCCAGCGGCGGCTACGGCAACGTCTTCTTCCTGTCGACCAACGCGATGGGCTCGAACGTCACCGCTTCCTGGCGCGCGCACCGCAAGGGCGCCTACATGGCGAACCCCTGCTACACGCAGATCCACCCGACCTGCATCCCGGTCACGGGCACGCACCAGTCGAAGCTGACCCTGATGTCGGAGTCGCTGCGCAACGACGGCCGGATCTGGGTTCCGAAGAAGCAGTCCGACTGCGAGAAGGACCCGCGCGACATCCCCGAGGAGGACCGCGACTACTACCTGGAGCGGATCTACCCCTCCTTCGGCAACCTGGTCCCCCGCGACATCGCCTCCCGCGCCGCCAAGAACGTCTGCGACGAGGGTCGCGGCGTCGGCCCGGCCGTGGACGGCGTGCGCCGTGGCGTCTACCTGGACTTCAGCGCCGCGATCGAGCGCCTGGGTCGCGACGGCATCGAGGAGAAGTACGACAACCTCTTCGACATGTACGCCCGGATCACCGGTGAGAACCCGTACGAGGTCCCGATGCGGATCTACCCGGCGGTCCACTACGTCATGGGCGGCCTGTGGGTCGACTACGACCTGCAGTCGACGATCCCGGGCCTGTTCGTGACCGGCGAGGCGAACTTCTCCGACCACGGCGCGAACCGCCTCGGCGCCTCCGCGCTGATGCAGGGCCTCGCCGACGGCTACTTCGTCCTGCCGCACACGATCCGCGACTACCTCGCGGACGGGCCGTTCGAGAAGATCGACGAGAACCACCCCGCCGTGGTCGAGGCGCGCAAGTCGGTCGAGGACCGCGTCGCGCACTTCCTCAACACCCAGGGCACCCGCAGCGTCGACTCGTACCACCGCGAGCTCGGCAACATCATGTGGGAGTACTGCGGCATGGAGCGGACCGAGGACGGCCTGAAGAAGGCGATCGACCTGATCCGCACCCTCAAGGACGACTTCTGGCGCAACGTGAAGGTGCTCGGCACGGCCGACACCCTCAACCAGTCCCTCGAGAAGGCCGGCCGCGTCGCCGACTTCCTCGAGCTGGGCGAGCTCATGTGCATCGACGCCCTCAACCGGCGTGAGTCCTGCGGCGGCCACTTCCGCGCCGAGTCCCAGACCGAGGACGGCGAGGCGCTGCGTCACGACGACCAGTTCGCCTACGTCGCGGCCTGGGAGTTCGCCGGAGACGGCGAGGCCCCTGTCCTGCACAAGGAAGACCTGGCCTACACGGCCATCGAGATGAAGCAGCGGAGCTACAAGTAATGGCCACCCCACGACGTTCTTCTCCTCCGCTTCGCTCCCCCGAACAACGCCGCGGGGGCCCCGACCTTGCAAAGCTGGTGAATCGATGAAGGTGACTCTGAAGATCTGGCGCCAGCCGGACGCCCAGGCCCAGGGCGCGATGCGCACCTACGAGCTGGACGGCGTGTCCACGGACATGTCGTTCCTCGAGATGCTCGACGTGCTCAACGAGGACCTGATCGCCAAGGGCGAGGACCCGGTCGCCTTCGACTCCGACTGCCGCGAGGGCATCTGCGGCATGTGCGGGCTGATGATCAACGGTCAGGCCCACGGCCCCGAGGTCACCACGACCTGCCAGCTGCACATGCGGTCGTTCAAGGACGGCGACGAGATCGTCATCGAGCCCTGGCGGGCCGACGCGTTCCCGGTGGTCAAGGACCTGGTCGTGGACCGCGGCGCCTTCGACCGGATGATCCAGGCCGGCGGCTTCATCTCGGTCAACACCGGCTCCGCGCCCGAGGCGCACTCCGTGCCGGTCCCCCGCGACGACGCGATCCGCGCGTTCAACGTGGCGACCTGCATCGGCTGCGGCGCGTGTGTCGCCGCCTGCCCGAACGGGTCCGCGTCGCTGTTCATGGGCGCCAAGATCACCCACCTGGGCGAGCTGCCGCAGGGCCAGCCGGAGCGCGACAGCCGCGTCGTCGGCATGGTCAGCCAGCACGACGCCGAGGGCTTCGGCGGCTGCACCAACATCGGCGAGTGCACCGCCGCCTGCCCGAAGGAGATCCCGCTCGACGTGATCTCCCAGCTCAACCGGGACCTGCAGACCGCGCTGCGCCACGGTCACTGAGCAGACACCGGGTGGTTTCGAGGCTCAGGCGCTAGGGCGCCTTCGCACCTCAACCACCGACCTCGGTGGTTGAGGTGCGAGGAGCGCCAGCGACGAGCCTCGAAACCACCGTCACGGCGACGGCAGCAGCCAGACCTCGTCCTCGGCGGAGCCGACCTCGGTGGTTGAGGTGCGAGGAGCGCCAGCGACGAGCCTCGAAACCACCGTCACGGCGACGGCAGCAGCCAGACCTCGTCCTCGGCGGAGCCGAGGGTGGGGCAGCGCGCGCCCGGGACGACCTGCACGTCGAAGATCTCGGCGACGCCGGTCTCCCACTCGAGGGTGGCCAGGGTGTCGCCGGTCCGCAGGTCCACGACGCCGACGCCGCACTTGAGGCGGTCGTGGTACTCCGCGATCGGGGCTCCGCCGAAGACGGCGGTCTCGCGGATCTTCGAGAGCCCGATGAACGCCAGGTGGCCGTGGATCGCGAGGCCGCGCGCGTAGCCGGGCAGCATCGCGACCACGTCCCGCTGCCCGGACGCGAGGTCGACGCGCTCCAGCCGGCCCCACCCGGAGTTCAGGACGTACAGGCTGCCCTCGTGCCACCGCGGCGAGTGCGGCATCGCCAGCCCCGCGGTCACGACCTCGCCAGAGGCGACGTCGAGCACGAGGCCGCTGTCGTTGCGCACCGCGCGCCAGCCGCGGGCCTCGTCGGACGGCGCCATCGCGGTGACGTACGCCGGCCTCCCGTCGCGCATCGCCAGCCCGTTGAGGTGGCAGCGGTCCTCCGGCGCCAGCCGCGAGATGAACGGCGGCTTCCAGCGCGGCACGAAGCTGTGCGTCTCGTCGAGCCCGGCGAGGCAGGAGAACAGCGTGTTCACCAGCCACAGGTCGGGCTCCCCCGTCTCCGTGACGCCCCAGGTGACCTCGTGGCACTGGATGGCGCCGGTGACCACGGACGAGCGGGGCAGCCAACACCGGTCGTAGGTGCCGGCCGGCGCGATCGCCGGCGCCAGGTCGGAGTGGTCGCGCAGCGTCCAGACCTGGTTCTTGCCGCCCACGACCAGCCGGTCGGCGCCCAGCGCGACCCCCATCGCGTTGTCGAACCGGCGGAACGAGAAGCTCGGGCGGCCGTCCGCGACACCGATCGCCACCAGCTGCCCGGCCTGGTAGGTCGAGACGAGCAGGCCGCAGCCCGCGTCCTCCAGCACGCCGG
Organism: Nocardioides caricicola; assembly: GCF_039541135.1. Classification (NCBI taxonomy): domain Bacteria; kingdom Bacillati; phylum Actinomycetota; class Actinomycetes; order Propionibacteriales; family Nocardioidaceae; genus Nocardioides; species Nocardioides caricicola. The sequence goes on from NZ_BAABFQ010000007.1 coordinate 207,797, forward strand.
GGAACGACGCGCTGTGGTGGTAGCGGACCTCGGTGCCGCGGTCGGCGCCCGTGCTCACCGTGTCTCGAACGTGAACGACTTGACGACGGTGCTGGCCGAGCCGGCGCACGGCGTGTAGATGAACCGGGCGCGCACCTTCAGCTCACCGGTCCGGCGCAGCTCCTTCAGGCCGGCGCGGGTCGGACGCAGCTCCACCGTGGTGCGGCCCTGTCCGAGGTCGAGCGTCGCGCGCTTGAGCTCGGTCCCGCCGACCGGGCGGATCGCGAGCCGGCCCGGGGCGTCGCTGGACACCCGCACCCGGATCGTCGACCCGTCACCGCGGCCGCCGTACACCGCGAAGCCGAAGTGGTCGTTGATGTCGTCGATCAGGACGGTGCCGGCCTCGGTGCCGTCGGTCTTCCACAGCTCTCGGCCGTGCTCGCCGTCGTCGGCCCCGAAGTACACGATGCCGCCCGCGGGCGTGATCGACGAGGGGCCGCTGTAGTACCCGCTGTCGTCGTCGATGTCCTTGACCAGCACGGTGCCGGCCTCGGTGCCGTCGGACTTCCACAGCTCCTTGCCGTGGACACCGTCGCGCGCGGCGAAGAAGAGCTCGCCGTCCGCGGCCGTGAGGTACGACGGCTCGCTGCCGTAGCCGCCGGGGCGGATGTCCTCGACCAGCACGGTGCCCGCGGCGGTGCCGTCGGACTTCCACAGCTCGCGGCCGTGCACGTCGTCGTCGACGGTGAAGAAGAGGGTGCCGGCCGCGCTGACCAGCTCGTTCGGGCCGCTGTAGTAGTCGGTGTCGTCGTCGATGTCCTTGACCAGCGCGGTGCCGGCCTCGGTGCCGTCGGTCGTCCACAGCTCGCGGCCGTGGACCCCGTCGTCGGCCGTGAAGAAGACCTTCCCGCCGGCTCCGACCGCGAGCCCGACGTTGGCGGGCTCGGCTCCGGGGTTGATGTCCTTGACGAGGTGGGTCCCGGCCGCGGTGCCGTCGGACGTCCAGAGCTCGCGCCCGTGGACGCCGTCGCGGGCGCCGAAGTAGAGCTTGCCGCCCACGGCGGACAGGTAGCTGGCCCGGCTGTCGTACGCGCCGGGGTAGACGTCCTTGACCATCGACGTGCCGGCGGCGGTGCCGTCGGACTTCCACAGCTCGCGGCCGTGCACGTCGTCGTCGACGGTGAAGTACAGGGTGCTCCCGAGGGCGGTCAGGTCGCTCGGGCCGCTGTACTCGTCGTCGTCCGAGCTGATGTCCTCGACCATGGTCGTCCCGGCCCTGGTGCCGTCCGAGCGCCACAGCTCGCGGCCGTGGGTGCCGTCGTCGGCGTTGAAGAAGACCGTGCTGCCCACCGCGACCAGGTTGGTGGGGCCGCCGTAGTAGTCGTCGTCCGAGCTGATGTCCTTGACCAGCGTCGTGCCGGCGGCGGTGCCGTCGGAGGTCCACAGCTCCTTGCCGTGCTCCCCGTCGTCGATGGTGAAGAAGAGCTTGCCGCCCGCCGCGACCAGGGAGTCGGGCCCGTCGGAGTACTCGCCCTCCTCGCCGACGTCGGAGACCATCGTGGTGCCGGCCGCGGTGCCGTCGGTCTTCCACAGCTCCTGGCCGTGGATGCCGTCGTCGGCGGCGAAGAAGTAGGTCCCGCCGATCGAGACGCCCTGCGAGGGGTTGCTCGGCGGCGTGGCGAGGTCGGTGCACGCGGCCGCGCTGCTGCCGGTGCTCGGTGCTCCCGCGGCCGGCGACGCGCCCATCGAGCCGAGGCCCGCGATCCCGACGGCGACCGCGGCCGCGGTGGCCGTCCGCCGCCGTCGGCGCAGCTCCTTGGCTCGCGCCGTGCGCGCTCGCAGTGCCTGCGCCCTGGCGCTCCGCTGTCGTCGGCTCATCGCCGTCACCTCCGCTTCCTGGCGAGCATGCTGCCACCTCGCACCCGTCTTGTGCCGGTATGACGCCTGCCGGGGGTGTTCGGTTGCACGCGATCTCAGGACTTCTTGCGCGTCAGCTTCCTCACGACCGCCACCAGACCGAGCGTGCTCAGCGCACCGGCGACGTACGACGCCGCCCACGGGTGCTCCGGCTCGGGTCGGACCGGCGGCGACGGCGGGCCGGCGACCGCAGCCGGCGCGGGCACCCGGACGGCCCGGGCGGCCGGGGTGGTGACCGCCCACGCGGCGGCGTAGAGGGTCACCCGCGACGAGTAGTAGATCCACACCAGCACGATCAGCGCGAGCCCGAACACCTGGAACGCCGCATTGCCCTGCGTCGCGGCGATCAGCGGTCCGGCGACCTGCTTGAGGACCTCGAACGCGAGGGCGCCGACGAACGCCCCGGACAGCAGCGTCCGGCGGGGCAGGTGCGGGTTGGCGAGCAGCAGGAACATCGTCCAGAACAGCAGCAGGTCGGCGCCGAGCCCGACGGCGATGGTCAGCACGCGCAGCGCCCAGCCGAGGTCGGTGTCGACGTCGAGCCAGTCGAGCAGCTCCTCGGAGAATCCGCCCACCAGCCCCGCGACCGCGACCGAGACGAGCAGGATCACCCCGATCAGGGCGAGCGCGGCCAGGTCACGCAGCTTGCCGACGACGAAGTTCGGCTGCTCCGCACGCGGCAGCTCGAACACCACCTCGAGCGCACGGCGCAGCGCCGACAGCCAGCCGAGGCCGGCGTACAGCAGCACGAAGAACCCGATCAGACCCACGGTCGCGGCCGCCTGCTTGATGTCGGCGACCTGGATCTGCCCGGGACCGTCGCCCACCAGCTCCGGGACGACGTGGTTGATCGCCCGCTCCAGGTCCGACTGCGCGTCCGGGTACACCCGCGCGATCCAGCCGACCACGAAGAACGCCAGCGCGAGCAGCGGGAAGAACGACAGGAAGCCGAAGTAGGTGATCGCGCCGGCCTGCTGGCCGGCCTTCACGGCGCCGTAGTGCTCCTGCATCCGCACCAGGTGGTCGACGAGCGGCCGCCGGGCGCGTACGTCGCGCACGCGTGCCGTGATCGCCGCCCGGGACGGTGCCATCAGTGGCCCGCGGCACCCTGCAGGGGGAAGTCGCGCGTCGGCCGCCAGCCTTCGGTGTCGTCGTGGACGTAGAGGTGGAAGCCGGCCACCTCGAACTCGCACTCGAACTCGGCCAGCTCGGCGAACGCGCGGTCGAGGGCGGCGTCCTCGAGATGGTGCGCGATGGTCACGTGCGGGTGGTACGGGTACTGCAGCTCCACGTCGAGCGGGCCGCGGCGCAGCGACTTCGCGAGCTGCTCGCACTGCGAGATGCCCTCGACGAGCGTCACGAAGACGACCGGCGAGACCGGCCGGAAGGTGCCCGTGCCCCGCAGGTGCACCGCGAAGCTCGCGGCCTGCGTCGCGGCCTCCTCGAGGTGCTTCTCCACCTCGGGCAGGTCGGCGTCGTCGATCTCGGTCGGAGGCACCAGCGTGACGTGCGTCGGGATCATCGAGGCGGTCGTGTCACCGACCGCGGTCCGGTAGTCCTGGAGCTGCGTGGCCCAGGGCTCGGGGATCGCGACGGCCACCCCAATCGTCGGCATTACCTGACCCTACTGCTCTAGCGCGCGACGGCGACGAAGCCGACCCGCTGGTACACGTCGCGGAGCGTGGCCTCGGCGACCGCGCCGGCCCGCTCGGCCCCCTGGCGGAGCACCTCGGTGAGGTAGGCCTGGTCGTCGAGCAGCTCGAGGGTGCGCTCGCGGAACGGCGTCACGAACTCCACGACGACCTCGGCGAGCTCCTTCTTGAGGTCGCCGTACCCGCGCCCGGCGTACTCCTCCTCGAGGTCGGCCACGGTGCGGCCGGAGAGCGCGGAGTAGATCGTCAGCAGGTTGCTCACGCCGGGCTTGTTCTCGGGGTCGAAGCGGACCACGGCCTCGGAGTCGGTCACCGCGGACCGGATCTTCTTGGCCGAGACGTTCGGGTCGTCGAGCATCTCGACGATGCCGGACGGCGACGACGCGGACTTCGACATCTTCGCAGTGGGGTCCTGGAGGTCGGTGATCTTCGCCGTGGCCTTCAGGATGTACGGCTCCGGGAGCCGGAAGGTCTTCTTGTAGCGCGTGTTGAAGCGGTGGGCCAGGTCGCGGGTCAGCTCGAGGTGCTGGCGCTGGTCCTCGCCGACCGGCACGTAGTGCGGGCGGTAGAGCAGGATGTCGGCTGCCTGGAGGATCGGGTAGGTGAACAGCCCGACGCTCGCAGCGCCCTCGCCGCCCTTGGCGGACTTGTCCTTGAACTGGGTCATCCGGCGTGCCTCGCCGAAGCCGGTCAGGCACTGCAGTACCCAGCCGAGCTGGGCGTGCTCGGGCACCTGCGACTGGATGAAGATCGACGAGCGCGCGGGGTCGATGCCCATCGCGATCAGCTGCGCGGCGGCGCGGAGAGTCCGCTCGCGCAGCACCTTCGGGTCCTGCTCGACGGTGATCGCGTGGAGGTCGGCGATGAAGAAGAACGGCTCGTACTCCTCCTGCAGGTCCACCCACTGCCGCAGCGCGCCGAGGTAGTTGCCGAAGTGGAACGAGTCGGCGGTCGGCTGGATGCCGGAGAGCACCCGTGGCCGCGCGCCGCCGGTGCCCTGCACGGACGCCGAGACCTCGGGTGCGGTCGTGGTGGACATGGGGGTCATTCTGACCCATGCCGATAGTCATTCGAGCATCCGGGGTGACCCGCTCTAGGGTGCGTGCGTGATCCCCACCCTCACCGACGGAGTCGTGACCCTGCGGGCCCACCGGCCGGACGACGTGACCGGCGTCTACGAGCAGTCCCAGGACCCCGACTCCCAGCGCTGGACGGTCGTCCCGGTCCCGTACGCGCACTCCGACGCCGAGCAGTACGTCGGCGAGCTGGTCCCCAGCGGCTGGGCCGACGGCACCAGCTGGACCTTCGCGCTCGAGGCCGAGGGACGCTTCGCCGGGTCGATCGACCTGCGCCCCCAGGGCGCCGGCCGGGCCGACCTCGGGTTCGGGGCGCACCCGTGGGCCCGCGGCACCGGGTACGTCGAGCGGGGGCTGCGGCTGCTGCTCGAGTGGGGCTTCGAGGAGATGGGCCTGCGCACGGTCTCCTGGCGCGCCCACATCGGCAACTGGGCGTCGCGGCGGCTCGCCTGGAGGCTCGGCTTCACCATCGAGGGCACGATCCGGCAGTGGTCACCGCAGCGCGGCGAGCTCCGCGACGTCTGGGTCGGCACGCTGCTGCGCGACGACCCGCGTGAGCCGCGGACGACGTGGCTCGAGAACCCCGTGCTCGTCGGTGACGGCGTGCGGCTGCGGCCGTTCACCGAGGCCGACGTACCGCGGATCGCCGAGGGCATCGGCGACGCCGACACCCAGTTCTGGCTCTCCTTCTTCCCGCGGGGCTTCGACGAGGACGACGCGCGCCGCTACCTCGAGCAGGTCACCGAGCGCCTGGCCACGAACCACACCGTCACCTGGGCGTTCTGCGCGGACGACGACGACCTGCTGCTGGGCGCGGTCGGGCTGCACCGCATCGCGGGCGGCGAGCCCGAGATCGGCTACTGGACCCACCCCGACGCCCGGGGTCGCCGCCTGACCGTCAAGGCGGCCCGGCTCGCGGTCGCGCACGGGTTCGAGACGCTGGGCCTGCACCGGCTGTCCGGCTTCGCCGCCACCGGCAACCAGCCGTCGTGGCGGGTGCTCGAGCGGCTCGGCATGCAGCGCATCGGCGTGCAGCGCGAGGCGACCCACACCGGGGACGGCGCCCCTGCGGACCTGGTCGGCTACGACCTCTTGGCCGCCGACTGGGCGGACCACACCAGCACCGCGACACCGGCCACCGAGAGCGCGGCACCGACCAGCGCCGGCGCGCGGTAGCCGTAGCCGGCGGCGATCACGACGCCGCCGAGCCAGGCACCGAGCGCGTTGGCCAGGTTGAGCGAGGCGTGGTTCATGGCCGCCCCGAGGGTCTGGGCCTCGCCCGACACGGCCATCAGGCGCAGCTGCAGGTTGATGACCAGCACCGAACCCACCGCGGTGACCAGGAAGATCGCCGGCATCAGCCACCACCCGTACGGCGCGGTGAGCCAGACCAGCAGCATCACCAGGCCGGAACCGACGCCCGACCAGATCAGCGTGCTGAACACCGACCAGTCGCCCAGCCGGCCGGCCACCCAGGTGCCGGCCACCATGCCGACGCCGAACACCGCGGTGAAGACCGGCACCGCCGACTCGGACAGGCCGCCGACGTCGGTGACGATCGGGGCGATGTAGGAGTAGACGGCGAACATGCCGCCGAAGCCGACCGCGCCGGCGAGCAGGGTGAGCAGCGCCTGGCCGTTGCGGAAGAACAGCAGCTCGCGACGGCCGGTCGCCTCCGGGTTGCCCGGGCAGGACGGCACGAACGCGAGGACCAGCACGACCGTCAGCAGCGCCAGGCTGGCCGCCGACACGTACGCCGCCCGCCAGCCGAGCTGCTGCCCGAGCCAGGTGGCCGCAGGCACCCCGACCACGTTCGCGACCGAGAGGCCGAGCATGACGCTGGCGACGGCGCGGCCCCGTCGCTCGGGCGCGGCCATGCTCGCCGCGACGAGGGACGCGACGCCGAAGTAGGCACCGTGCGGCAGGCCGTCGAGGAATCGGGCCGCGAACAGGACGCCGTAGCTGGACGCGGTCGCGCTCAGCAGGTTGAAGACGGCGTACGCCACCATCAGCCAGACCAGCAGCGCGCGCCGGGGCAGCTTCGCACCGAAGACCGCGATCAGCGGGGCCCCGACGACCACCCCGAGCGCGTACGCCGCGATCACGTTGCCGGCCATCGGGATCGAGACGCCGACGCCGTCCGCGATCTGCGGCAGCAGGCCCATGGTCACGAACTCGGTCGTGCCGATCGCGAAGCCGCCGACCGCCAGCGCGAACACGGCGAGCCGGAAGTGCGCGGCCCGCGCCGCCGTGGTCTCGGCGGGGGCAGGTGTGGTCGTCGTCACGCGGAGCACTTCCGGTCGTCGGTTCGGGTTCACGGCTGACGGCGTACGCAGCACTGCCAGTCTGCAACGGGCCGGTCGCGTGACCTATTCCGGGCTCAGGTCGGGCGCCGGCCTGCCGACAGGAGAGGTGTCAGTCCCCCGCTGACGCATATCCCCCTGCTCTGAACGAGGTTCCCCCGCAGTGCGAAAGATCCTGCACGACCTGTCCATCGGTCGCCGTCTCACCCTGGCCTTCGGGCTCCTCTGCCTGCTGCTCGTCGCCGTCGGCGCCACCGGCGTCGTCGCGTCGCAGGAGCAGGTCTCGCTCCGCGAGGACGGCGAGCGGCTGGCGAGCGTCCGCAACGACATCAACGAGCTGCGGCGTCTCGACGAGAACGTCAGCGGCTGGGTGGGCTACATCTACGCGGAGGCCGCCACCAACGGCGACCCGGCCGCGGCCGTGCAGCCGGAGGCGGACAACATGTCCGGCCTGCTCGAGGCCGAGGACATCGTGTACGACGTCCTCGACGGCGTCGACACCGACGCGATGACCGCGTCGGAGCAGGCCCAGTTCGCGACGATCACCCAGCAGTGGGACGCCTACTTCGCCCAGTCGCGCGCCTGGACCGAGCTCCTGGGCGAGTCCGACCCGGAGAACCTGAAGCCGGTGTTCGACGTGATGAACTCCGGCGAGCTCGTCGACTCCTGGGGGGCGCTCCTCGAGTCCTCCGACGCGCTGTCGGCCGACATCGGCAAGCGGAGCACCGCCCTCGCGGAGAAGTCCGACGCCGCGGCCGCCCGGTCGACCCGGATCATCCTCGGCGTCACCGGGCTCGCGTTCGTGCTGGCCGCCCTGCTGGGCATCGCGGTGACCCGCTCCATCGTCCGCCCGGTCCGGGCGTGCGTCGACGCGCTGGACGAGGTCGCCCACGGCGACCTGACCGCGTCGGCCGGGATCAGCCAGAAGGACGAGCTCGGCCAGCTGGCTGCGTCGTTCGACACGACCATGGGCTCCCTGCGCCGCATCGTCTCGACGATGGCCGAGTCGGCCACGACCGTCGCGGCCGCGGCGGAGGAGATCGACGTCACCTCCAACACCATCGCGGACTCCTCGCGTGAGGCGTCGACCCAGGCCGGCGTCGTGAGCGCCGCCGCGGACGTGGTGTCGCAGAACGTGCAGACGGTCGCGTCGGGCGCCGGCGAGATGGGCGCCTCCATCCAGGAGATCGCCCGGAGCGCCAACGAGGCGGTCTCGGTCGCCTCCGAGGCGGTCCGCACCGCGGAGGAGACCAGCGCCACCGTGGGCCGGCTCGGCGCCAGCTCGCAGGAGATCGGCGACGTCGTCAAGACGATCACCTCGATCGCCGAGCAGACCAACCTGCTGGCGCTCAACGCGACCATCGAGGCCGCCCGTGCCGGTGAGGCCGGCAAGGGCTTCGCGGTCGTCGCCAACGAGGTCAAGGAGCTCGCGCAGGAGACCGCGCGCGCGACCGAGGACATCTCGCGACGCGTCCACACCATCCAGGACGACGCCGCCGGCGCCGTCGCGGCCATCGGTCAGATCGGCGAGGTCGTGGGCCGGATCAGCGACTCGCAGACCACGATCGCCGCGGCGGTCGAGGAGCAGACCCTCACCACCCAGGAGATGAGCCGCAACGTCGGCGAGGCCGCGTCCGGCACCAGCGAGATCGCCGGCACCATCGGCAGCGTCGCGACCGCCTCGAACGAGACCGCCGAGGGAGTCCAGCACCTCCGCGGCGCGGTCTCCGAGCTCTCTCGGATGTCGACCCAGCTCCAGGACCTGGTCTCGACCTTCCGCTACTGAGCAGCAGGCCTACGGGGCGACCGTGACCTCGCTCTGGACCGCGGCGGCCTCGCCGCTCTCGGGCAGGCACGGCTCCCCGGCGTACGTCGCGACCGGCTGGTACCCGCCACCGGCGGTGATCGTGTCGCCGTCGCGGGCGACCACCGAGAGGTCGGCGTCGTACAGGGTCAGCAGCTCACCGTCGCGGGTGGCCCGCCAGCCGGCGGGCCACACGACGTAGGTGTCGCGGTCGGCGCCCTCGAGGTAGACGCAGTAGTCGTCGTCCATCCGCAGGACGCCCTGGATCAGGGCGCCGTCGCCGTCCTGGCCGGACTTCCAGCTCGAGGTCGGCAGCTGCACGCTCGTGCCGCTGAGCTCCGGCTCGTCCGAGGCGAACAACGTGATCGCGCCGAACGCGACGGCCGCGACCAGCAGCGGCACGAGCGCCACGAGGACGTAGCCTCGGGTGCTCAGCGCTGCCGGCCGCGACCAGCGGTCGAACTGGGGCTCCTGGTCGTCAGCCAAGGGACGCGATCGCCTCGTTGAGCGTCTTCGACGGTCGCATCACCGCCGACGCCTTGGCGTCGTCGGGGCGGTAGTAGCCGCCGATGTCGGCCGGCGAGCCCTGGACGGCGATCAGCTCGTCGACGATCTGCTGCTCGTTGGCCGTCAGCGTCTCGGCCAGCGGCTTGAACGCGGCCGCGAGGTCGGCGTCGTCGGTCTGGTTCGCGAGCTCCTGGGCCCAGTACATCGCCAGGTAGAAGTGCGAGCCCCGGTTGTCGATGCCGCCGAGGCGACGGGTCGGCGACTTGTCCTCGTTGAGGAACGTGCCGGTCGCCCGGTCGAGGGCGTCGGCGAGCACCTTCGCGCCCGGCTTGCCGGCCTGCTCGGCGTACAGCTCGAGGGACGGCACCAGCGCGAAGAACTCACCGAGGCTGTCCCAGCGCAGGTAGTTCTCCTTGACCAGCTGCTGCACGTGCTTCGGCGCGGAGCCGCCGGCGCCGGTCTCGAACAGGCCGCCGCCGTTCATGAGCGGGACAACCGACAGCATCTTCGCCGACGTGCCGAGCTCGAGGATCGGGAAGAGGTCGGTGTTGTAGTCACGCAGCACGTTGCCGGTGACCGAGATGGTGTCCTCGCCCTTGCGGATGCGCTCGAGGGAGTACGCCGTCGCGGCGGCCGGGGCCATGATCTCGATGGTCAGGCCCTCGGTGTCGTGCTCGGGGAGGTACTCCTTGACCTTGGCGATCAGGTTCGCGTCGTGGGCGCGGGTCTCGTCGAGCCAGAACACCGCCGGCGAGCCGGTGGCGCGGGCGCGGGAGACGGCGAGCTTCACCCAGTCGCGGATCGGGGCGTCCTTGGTCTGGCAGGCGCGCCAGATGTCGCCCGGCTCGACCGCGTGCTCGATGAGGACGTCGCCGGCCTCGTTGAGGACCTGGACCCGGCCGGCGGCCGCGATCTCGAAGGTCTTGTCGTGCGAGCCGTACTCCTCGGCCGCCTGGGCCATCAGGCCGACGTTCGGCACCGAGCCCATCGTGGCCGGGTCGAAGGCGCCGTGGGCGCGGCAGTCGTCGATCACGGTCTGGTAGACGCCGGCGTACGACGAGTCCGGGATCACCGCGAGGGTGTCGGCCTCGTTGCCGTCGGGGCCCCACATGTGGCCGCTGGTGCGGATCATCGCCGGCATCGAGGCGTCGATGATGACGTCCGAGGGGACGTGCAGGTTCGTGATGCCCTTGTCGGAGTCGACCATCGCGAGGGCCGGGCCCTCAGCGAGGCCGGCGTCGACGGCGGCCTTGATCGCGTCGCCCTCGGGGAGGTTGGCGACCGCGCTGAGGAGCGCGCCGAGGCCGTCGTTCGGCGAGATGCCGGCAGCGGCGAGCTGCTCGCCGTACTGCTCGAACAGCGTCGGGAAGAACGCCTGCACGACGTGGCCGAAGATGATCGGGTCGGAGACCTTCATCATCGTGGCCTTGAGGTGGGCGGAGAACAGCACGTCCTCGGCCTTGGCCCGGGCGATCTGCTCGGCGAGGAAGCGGCGCAGCGCGGCGACGCTCATGAAGGTGCCGTCGACGACCTCGCCGGCGAGGACCTTGATGCCGGTCTTGAGCACGGTCTCGGTGCCGTCCGCGGCGACGTGCTTGATGGTGAGCGTGTCGTCGGAGGGGATGACGACCGACTGCTCGTTGGAGCGGAAGTCGTCCTTGCCCATGGTCGCGACGTTGGTCTTCGAGTCCGAGCTCCACGCACCCATGCGGTGCGGGTGGGACTTGGCGTAGTTCTTGACCGACAGCGGCGCGCGGCGGTCGGAGTTGCCCTCACGCAGGACCGGGTTCACGGCCGAGCCCTTGACCTTGTCGTACTTCGCGACGATCGCCTTGTCGGCCTCGGACTGCGGGTTCTCCGGGTAGTCCGGGACGTCGAAGCCCTGCTCCTGCAGCTCCTTGATCGCGGCCTTGAGCTGCGGGATCGAGGCGGAGACGTTGGGCAGCTTGATGATGTTCGCCTCGGGCGTCTTGGCCAGCGCGCCGAGCTCCCCCAGCGCGTCGTCGGCGAGGCCGAACTGGGCCAGGATGCGCGCCGCCACCGAGATGTCGCGCGTCTCCACGTCCACACCCGCCTTGGCGGCGTACGCCTGGATGATCGGCAGGAACGAGTACGTCGCCAGCAGCGGCGCCTCGTCGGTGTGGGTGTAGATGATCGTGGCCATGCTCGACGCTCCTGGGATCGGGTGCGATTGCTTGATATCAAGATACCTGAGGTGCCCGGCTCCTCCACCTTGGCATCCGCCCCCGGGGCGATCAACGGTCTAGAGTTGCTGAGGCAGGCGTTACGGGGACGCCCTCCGAGGGGAGCATGCGCATGGCCGAGCAGCCGACACCGCCCACCATCCAGCACAAGCTCACGGCCGAGGTGATCGGGACGTTCGTCCTGGTGTTCTTCGGCTGTGGGTCCGTCGTCTATCCCGCGCTGGGTGGCGGCACCAGCACGATCACGACGATCGGGCTGACGTTCGGCATCGCGGTGATGGTGATGGCCTACGCGTTCGGGCGGGTCTCGGGCGCGCACTTCAACCCGGCCGTCTCGGTCGGCGCGGCGATCAGCGGCCGGATGACGTGGAAGAACGTCGGCCCCTATGTCGTGGCCCAGCTCGCCGGCGCGCTCCTCGGCGCGCTCGCGCTGTTCGTGCTGCTCCAGGGCTTCGCGGACTTCGACGCCGAGGGCAACATGGGCCAGAACTCGTTCGGCGACGTCGGCAGCGGCTACGAGTGGTGGGCGGCGTTCCTGCTCGAGCTGGTCATGGCCGCGGTGTTCCTGACCGTGATCCTGGCGGTGACCGACGAGCGCTTCGAGCACCCGTCGCTGGCGCCCCTCACGATCGGCTTCACGCTGGCCGCGATCCACTTCGTCGCGATCCCCGCCACCGGGACGTCGGTGAACCCGGCGCGGTCCATCGGCCCCGCGCTGTTCGCCGGGCCGGACGCCATCGAGCAGCTGTGGCTGTTCATCCTCGCCCCGCTGATCGGCGCCGCGCTGGCCGGCATCGCCTATCCCCTGCTGTTCGGTCGCGGCGGCGACCCGCTGCCCGGCTCCGGCATCGCGTTCGGTCGGCCGCGGGTCGTCGAGGGCCCGGACCAGTACCAGCAGCAGTGGAACCAGGAGACCGCGACGTCGGGCTCGACGGGCTCCTCGACGGGCTCCTCGACGTACACCGCCGCGCCGATCGTGCAGGACGGCTGGCAGTGGGACCCGGTCGGCCAGCAGTGGCACCCGGTTGGGCACACGCCCGAGCAGTGGCGCGCCCACCAGATCGCCCAGCAGGAGGCCGAGGAGCAGGCCGCCCGCCAGCAGGCCGCGCAGCAGCCCTCGGGGAACCAGTTCCCGGAGAGCGAGCCCGGCGACGGCGGGACCCAGATCCGGCAGTAGCCGCTAGGGCTCGACGCTCTCCAGGCGCACGGAGCGGTAGCTCCCCGACGCGACCTGCTCGGCGACGAGACCGACGCCCTCGGCGTACGACGACTCCGTGCGCGCGCCCGTCTCGAGCTCCGAGCGTCCGTCGACGAGCACCGTCTCGAACGTGCCTGCCGGGACGGTGACCCGTTCGTCGAGCGCGGTGACGGTGGCGGTGTCCTCCGAGACCCCGGGCGCGAGCGCCGGGCGGTAGCCGTCGCCGACCCGCGGCGTCGCCGCCATCGCCAGGCCGGCCTCCGCGCCGTCGACGCCCGCCTCCCAGCTGCCCTCGCGGCCGAACCACCAGACGTTGCCGCGGTCGTCCTGCGCGAACCAGTCGGTCACGACCTCCGTGCGCTCGGTGCTCACCCGCGCCGTGGTCGGTACCCCGGCCACCTCGGGGCCGGGCTCGACGGTGACGGTCATCGGGTGCTCGCCGGTGGTGTCGTCGACCGCGTAGGTCCAGGTCGTGCCGGGCGCGAGCGGGAACCAGGGGTTGTCGACGGTGTCGACGAAGTCGGCCGGGTCCGGGCTCGGGGTCGGGATCACCAGCTCGTCGACGCCCGACGGCGGGCTCGGCACCGAGGCGGACCCGCAGCCGGTCAGACCCCCGAGCAGGGCGAGCGCAGCCAGACCCGCGCGCACCGTCATGGGCCCAGCATCCCAGCACCGGAGGCCGCGTGCGACGACACCCCGTTCCGCTGCTAGCGTCGGAAGGCAGAACAGACCATCGCCTGAAGGAGTCGTCGTCGTGAGCTCTACCCCGTTGAAGGTCGCCGTGACCGGCGCCGCCGGCCAGATCGGCTACAGCCTGCTGTTCCGCCTGGCGAGCGGCTCGCTGCTGGGTGACCGCCCGATCGAGCTGCGGCTGCTGGAGATCACGCCCGCGCTCAAGGCGCTCGAGGGCGTCGTGATGGAGCTCGACGACTGCGCGTTCCCGAACCTCGCCGGCGTCGAGATCGGCGACGACGCGGAGAAGATCTTCGACGGCGTGAACCTGGCGCTGCTCGTCGGCGCCCGCCCCCGCGGCCCGGGCATGGAGCGCGGCGACCTGCTGTCGGCCAACGGCGCGATCTTCACCGCGCAGGGCAAGGCCCTCAACAAGGTGGCCGCCGACGACGTCCGCATCGGCGTCACCGGCAACCCGGCCAACACCAACGCGCTGATCGCGATGACCAACGCTCCCGACATCCCGCAGAACCGGTTCTCGGCGCTCACCCGCCTCGACCACAACCGCGCGATCTCGCAGCTCGCCGCGAAGACCGGTGCTGCGGTCACCGACATCAAGAAGATGACGATCTGGGGCAACCACTCCGCGACCCAGTACCCCGACGTGTTCCACGCCGAGATCGGCGGCAAGAACGCCGCCGAGGTCGTGAACGACCAGGACTGGGTGGAGAACACCTTCATCCCGACCGTCGCCAAGCGCGGCGCCGCGATCATCGAGGCCCGCGGCTCGTCCTCGGCCGCCTCCGCCGCGTCCGCGACCGTCGACGCCGCTCGCGACTGGCTGCACGGCACCCCCGAGGGCGACTGGGTGTCGATGGCGGTCGTCTCCGACGGCTCCTACGGCGTACCGGAGGGCCTGATCTCCTCGTTCCCGGTCACCACCAAGGACGGCGACTGGGAGATCGTCCAGGGCCTCGAGATCGACGACTTCTCGCGCGCCAAGATCGACGCCTCCACCGCCGAGCTCGCCGACGAGCGCAACGCGGTCACGGAGCTCGGCCTCATCTGAGCCCCCCCGTAGCAACGCCGAAGCGGCGCCGTCCTCACCTCGAGGCGGCGCCGCTTCCGCATTGCTGGGAGTCGTGGGAGTCGTCGCAGGTTCACCATGTGATGCAGGCGGACCTGCACTTCCCATGGCATGCAGACCGTGGGAAGTGCAGGTTCACCCACATAGCGTGGTGAACCTGTGGCGCGCCGACCTCAGACCGGCTGGTCCGGGATCGAGATCGCGAGGAAGAACAGCGCCGCGCCGGTCCCGGCCAGCAGCAGGCAGTCCCACCAGCGGCGGCGTACGGCGAGCATGCCGGCGTCCTTGGCGGGCAGCAGTGCCCGGATCAGGGCCGCGAAGACCAGCGCGCCACCGAACCAGCGCACGCCGAGCCGCCAGTTGCCGGAGGCGACGATGCCGATCGCGACCGCGACGACGGCGAGCACGACGAGGTAGAACGCGCCGCCGATCGTGGAGGGGTAGCGGCGACCGCCGTCGACAGGCTCCGGCTCCGCCGAGACCGGCGCCACCTCGTCGTGGCGCGACTCGTCGGGCGACGGCTCGAAGTCGTTCACGCCACCGACTGCTCGGCGGTCGTGACGATGTTCGAGAGCAGCATCGCGCGGGTCATCGGGCCGACGCCGCCCGGGTTCGGCGAGACCCAGCCGGCGACGTCCCAGACGTCGTCGGCGACATCGCCCGCGATCTTGCCGTCGACCCGCGAGACGCCCACGTCGAGTACGGCGGCGCCGGGCTTGACCATGTCACCGCGGATGATGCCGGGCACCCCGGCCGCGGCGACGATCACGTCGGCGTTGCGGGTGTGCGCGGCCAGGTCGCGGGTGCCGGTGTGGCACAGCGTGACCGTGGAGTTCTCGCTGCGCCGGGTGAGCAGCAGGCCCATCGGCCGGCCGACGGTCAGGCCGCGGCCGACCACGACGACCTCGGCGCCGTTGAGCTCCACGCCGTGGCGGCGCAGCAGCTCGATGCAGCCGATCGGGGTGCAGGGCAGCGAGCCCTTCTCCCCCAGCACCAGCCGACCGAGGTTGACCGGGTGCAGGCCGTCGACGTCCTTGTCGGGGTCGACGCGCGACAGCAGCCGGAACTCGTCGAGCCCGGTCGGCTGCTGCACGATGAAGCCGGTGCAGGCGGGGTCGGCGTTCAGCCGGTCGATCTCCGCCTCGACCTCGGCCTGGGTCGCGGTCGCAGGCAGGTCCACGCGGATCGACGCGATGCCGATCTCCGCACAGTCCTTGTGCTTCGCGCCGACGTACCAGTGCGAGCCGGGGTCGTCGCCCACCAGCACGGTCCCGAGGCCAGGCACGACGCCCTGCTCGCGCAGCTTCGCCACCCGCTCGGTGAGGTCGGCCTTGATCGCCTTGAGCGTCGCGGTGCCGTCCAGCTTCTGTGCAGTCACGAAGGTCATCCTGTCCGATCGAACGTCAGTGGAAGAAGTGGCGCGTGCCGGTGAAGTACATCGTCACCCCGGCCGCCTTGCACGCCTCGATGGTCAGCTCGTCGCGGACCGAGCCGCCCGGCTGCACGATCGCGGCGACCTGCGCGTCGATGAGGATCTGCGGTCCGTCCTCGAACGGGAAGAACGCGTCCGACGCGGCGACCGCACCGACCGCCCGCTCCCCCGCCCGCTCGACGGCCAGCTTGCAGGAGTCGACGCGGTTGACCTGGCCCATGCCGACGCCGACCGAGGCGCCGTCCTTGGCGAGCAGGATCGCGTTCGACTTCACCGCGCGGCACGCCTTCCAGGCGAACGCCAGGTCGGCGAGCACCTCCGGGGAGGCGGCCTCGCCGGTCGCGAGCGTCCAGGTCGACGGGTCGTCGCCCTCGGCGTCGACGTGGTCGACCTGCTGCATCAGCAGGCCGCCGGAGATCGGACGGGTCTCCACCGGGGAGCCGGCGTCGGTACCGGCGACGAGGATGCGGATGTTCTTCTTGCCCTGCAGGATCTCGACCGCGCCCTCGTCGTACCCGGGCGCCACGATGACCTCGGTGAACACCTCGGCGACCTGGCGGGCCATCTCGACCGAGACCGGCCGGTTGGCGGCGATGACGCCACCGAACGCCGAGACCGGGTCGCACGCGTGGGCGCGCTGGTGCGCCTGGGCGATGTCGGCGCCGACCGCGATGCCGCACGGGTTCGCGTGCTTGATGATCGCGACGGCCGGCTCGGCGAAGTCGTTGGCGGCGCGGCGGGCGGCGTCGGTGTCGACGTAGTTGTTGTACGACATCTCCTTGCCGTGCAGCTGCTCGGCCTGGGCCAGCCCGCCGGGGCCGGAGCCGTCGAGGTAGAGCGCGGCCTTCTGGTGCGGGTTCTCGCCGTACCGGAGCACCGCGGCCTTCTCGTAGGTGCCGCCGACCCACGCGGGGAAGCCGGTGCCCTCCGAGGAGTCGGTGAGCACGCTGCCCATCCAGGACGCCACGGCGACGTCGTACGACGCGGTGTGCACGAACGCCTCGGCGGCCAGCGCGCGCCGCTGGTCGATCGTGAAGCCGCCCGCGGCGACCGCCTCGAGGACGTCGGCGTAGCTGGCGGGCGAGGTGACGATCGCGACCGACGGGTGGTTCTTGGCTGCCGCGCGGACCATCGACGGGCCACCGATGTCGATCTGCTCCACGCACTCGTCGGGGCTGGCGCCGGACGCGACGGTCTGCACGAACGGGTAGAGGTTCGAGACCACGAGGTCGAACGGCTCGACGCCGAGGTCGGCGAGCTGCTGCACGTGGGTGTCGAGGCGCCGGTCGGCGAGGATGCCCGCGTGCACCCGCGGGTGGAGGGTCTTGACCCGGCCGTCGAGGCACTCGGGGAACCCGGTCAGGTCCTCGACCTTGGTCACCGGCACGCCGAGGCGCTCGATCAGCGCGGCGGAGCCGCCGGTCGACACCAGCGCGACGCCGGCGTCGTGGAGACCTCGGACCAGGTCCTCGAGACCGGTCTTGTCGTAGACGGAGACCAGGGCGCGCTTGATCGGGATGCGGTTCTCTGACACGGACTCTCCTGCTGCGTGGGTGGCTGCGTGGATGAAGGGGCACCCAGGCGGACGATGCTCCCCGGCGTCACTCCCCGGTGGTCACCCACCTGCGCCAGTCGTGTGCGCTCAGCCTATCCGGACCCGGCGGCCGTCGACGACGTACCCCTCGCGGGCCAGCCGGCCCACGGCGTCGACGAGCATCCGCCGCTCGGCGACCTTGATCCGCTCGTGGAGCGTCTCGACGGTGTCGTCGTCCTCGACCGGGACGACGGTCTGCGCGACGATCGGGCCGGTGTCGACGCCCGCGTCGACGACGAACAGGGTCGCGCCGGTCACCTTGACGCCGTACTCAAGGGCGTCGGCGGGCCCGCGCGTGCCGGGGAACGACGGCGACAGCGCGGGGTGGGTGTTCACCACGCGGCCCTCGAACCGGCCGAGGAACTCCGCACCCACGAGCTTCATGAACCCGGCGAGCACGACGAGGTCCGGCTCGAAGCCGCCGACGGTGTCGGCCAGCGCCCGGTCCCAGTGCTCGCGGCTCGTGAACTGGCCGACCTTCTTCACAAACGTCGGGATGCCGGCCCGCTCGGCGCGGGCCAGGCCCTCGATGTCCTCGCGGTCGGCACCGACCGCGGCGATCTGGACGCCGTACGCCGGGTCCGCGCACGCGTCGATCAGGGCCTGGAGGTTGGTGCCCGAGCCTGAGACGAGGACGACGATGCGGCGGGTGCTCACGCCTCGGAGTCTAGGGAAGCCGCGCGGGAGGCTCGACGCTGCCACCAGGTCATGGCCAGCCCGCCGAGCAGGCCGCCGATGCCGAAGGACGTGATCGCGTGCACCAGCACGTCGAACGTCTCCGGGCCGAAGTCGCGCATCCGGCCGGGTCCGACCGCACCACCGGCGACCGCGGTCACCAGCCCGAGCAGCACCCCGGCCAGGACGCCGCCGGCGCAGCCGCGCAGCGCACCCTCGTCCCAGCGCAGGGTCGGGTTGCGGCGCTGGTGGCGAGCGGCGACGACCGCCGCGAGCAGCAGCGGCAGGGCGAGGAGGTACGGCGCCCACCCCGGGGTCGGGCCGTTGTCGGGCAGCGCGGCGAACAGCGGGAACATCGGCAGCGGGCCGACCGAGACGACCGACGGGGAGACGAGGGTGCCGGTGCCGACCAGGAAGCCGGGACCGAGCAGGTAGGAGCCGGCGAACACCGCGGCGTTCGGCACCAGGGTCAGGCACAGCGCGGTGTACGTGGTCGCGTCGCCGGCGTCGGTGTGCAGCCGCGACATCACGTTGACCGCGGTGTCGAAGTCCACGACCAGCGCGGCCAGGAACAGCGCGGTGGACAGCAGCAGGTAGCCGCCGAGCATGCGCAGCGCGAGGGCGCCCGCGGCGCGCGCCGCGGCCGGGAGGTACGCCGCCCAGATCGCGGCCCGGCCGGAGCCCGTCGCGATGCCGGCGAACCCGGCGGTCAGGCACAGCAGGAGAGCCCACCCGACCACGCGGCCGCCCGCGAGCCCGACGTCGGCGCCGCCCGCCAGCCGCAGGGTGAGGATCGTCACCACGAGGTACCCGACGGTGAACACGGTGGTCGCGACCAGCACCGTCCAGTCGCGCTCGCCGTCCGCGATCCGGTCGGCGTCCGGGCCGTGGCCCGAGACCGAGTCACCGACCCGGTGCGCGAGCCGCCAGATCGTCCAGGCGACCAGCGCGGTGATGCCGAGCGGCACCACCGTGACCGCCACGCCGTCGACGTGGACGCCGGAGCCGTGCGCCATCAGCCAGCCCAGCGCGCCCACGCGCAACCCGCCACGGGGCGTCCCGTGGGTGCCGGCGTCGGAGAGGAACCAGCCGACGACACCGACCGCGAGGCAGACCAGCAGGGTCGCCGAGGCGGCTGCGACCCCGCCGAGGGCCGCGACCAGGACGAGCGGCCGGCGGTGCCGGGCATCGAGTCGGTCGCCGGCCCCGGTCAGGGCCGAGGACGAACCGGGGAGCAGCGAAGTCATGGCCCGGCCATCATCACCCGGCGACTCCGCCGTACCGGGGCTCCCACGCCGGTTCGGCCCCGCGAGTCCGCTCGGGCTACCTTTGATCACGCCATGAAGGACCCCGACGAGTTCGACCAGTACTACAAGGACGTGCGCAGCCGTCTGCTGGTGCTGACGTACTGCCTGACGGGTGACCTCCCCGCCTCGCGCGGCGCGGTGCGGGACGCGTTCGTCGTCTCCTGGCACCACTGGGCGAAGGTGTCCCGCCTGGAGGACCCCGAGGCCTGGACCCGGGTCCGCGCCTGCTCGCACGCCCAGCGCCGCCACACCGCGAAGCTGTGGCACCGCGAGAAGGGCCTCGACCCCGAGGTGAAGGCCACTCTCGACGCGCTCGGCAAGCTGCCGATCGCGCAGCGTCGGATGCTGCTGCTCACCGAGCTGACCACCGCCTCGCTCGCCGAGATCGCCCGCGAGGTCGGGCTGCCGCGCGCCGACGCCGAGCGCGAGCTCCAGACGGCCACCGCGCAGTTCGCGGTGCACCGCGACGTCCCCACCACGAGCATCCGCACGGTGTTCGAGCCGGTCCGGGCGTACGTCGACGACAGCCGCTGGCCGCGGCCGACGATCATCCGCCGCGCCGGCGCCGCACGCCGGCGCACCCACACGGTCATCGGGGTCGGTGCGACGGTGGCTGCACTCGTCGTGACCGGCACCCTGGTGACCGACGCCGCCGGCGTCCGGCCGACGCTGTCGCGCGAGCGGATGACCGACGCCGGTGCGAGCACCCACTCCCGGAACGCTCCCGAGCCGGTCGACCTGCCCGAGGACGCCCTGCTGCCGGTCGAGGACGTCGCCCGGCTCGTGCCGGGCACCGGCTGGACCGTCACCGACACCGACGACAACACCGGCGGCGACGGCCTGGTGATGCCGTGCCAGCAGAACCGGTATGCCGACCCGGGCAACGCCGCGGCCCTCCTGCGGACGTTCGACACGGCCGGCACGAAGACGCCCGCGAGCGTCAGCCAGGCGACCGAGGTCTCGACCAGCGACCGCTCCGCCCGCCGGAGCTTCGACACCGCGGTCTCGTGGTTCGCCGGCTGCCACGACGACCGCGCCCAGCTGATGGAGACCCATGCGGTCGACGGGGTCGGCGACGAGGCGATGCTGGTGCTGCTGCGCACCTGGGCCCAGCCCGAGTCGGTCGTCGTCGCCGGCGTGGCGCGCACCGGCATGATCACCACGACCACCGTGACGCAGTCCCGGGTCGGCAAGGAGCCGAGCCAGAAGGACGTCGCCGAGCTGCTCGGCGAGGCCGTGGACGGGCTGTGCGAGCAGCCCGACGGGGGTACCTGCGCGACCGTCGCGCGGCTCCGCGCCGTACCCCCGGTGCCGGTCGCGCCGGTGCCCGCGATGCTCGCCGAGGTCGACCTCCCGCCGGTCGCCGGCGTGGCCCGGCCGTGGGTCGGCACCGAGCCCCAGCAGGCCCGCACGAACGCCGCCGCGACCAGCTGTGACGGCGCGGACTTCTCGAGCGGCTCGATGAGCAACAACGTGACCCGCACGTTCCTGATCCCGGAGGCGAAGCTGGCCGACCAGTTCGGGCTCACCGAGACCGTGGGCTCGCTGCCCGAGAAGAAGGCGCGGGAGTTCGTTGCGAACGTGCGCGCCAAGCTCGTGGCCTGCGCGAACTCCGACCGGCACCTCGGCACCGACATCGAGCGCGTCCTGCACGCCGCGGGCGAGCACCGCGACATCACCGTCTGGCACCTCACCACCGAGGTCACCGACGACACGACGGTGCAGTTCCTCATGGGCATCGTCCGCGACGGCACCTCGATCGCCCAGGTCGGGTTCGTCCCGGACGGCAAGGCGACGATCTCGAACGACGCGTTCGACGCCCTGGTCAAGCGCGCCCTGGCGCGGCTCGACGCGATGCCGGCGCCGCGGACCGGCTGACCTGCAGAGATTTCTGCCGCCGCCATGCAACCGTGGTGGCCGGTACGGCGTATCCCCTCCGAACCAACCACACGAGACGGGATGAGGGGCGATGGACGAACGCGAGTTCGACGACTTCTACGCGGCGTCCTTCCAGCGCGTCACCGGCCAGGTCTACGCGATGATCGGCAACCGGGACGAGGCGCAGGAGTGCGTCCAGGAGGCGTTCGCCCGAGCCTGGGCGCACCGCAGGAAGCTCGACAAGGCCGAGTACCCGGAGGCGTGGGTGCGCACCACGGCGTACCGCATCGCGGTGAGCCGCTGGCGTCGTACGACGCGGGGCCGACGCCCCGCCGACCGGGCGGTCAGCGCGCCGATCCAGGCCGCACCGCCCAGCGAGGCGCACGTCGCGCTGGTCGCGGCCCTCAAGCAGCTCCCCGAGGCGCAGCGGCAGGCGTTGGTGCTGCACCACATCGCGGACCTCCCCGTCCACGACGTCGCCCGCGAGATGGGCGTCCCCGAAGGAACGATCAAGGCCCGGCTCAGCCGGGGCCGCGCCGCGCTCGCGGCGCTCCTCGCGGACGAGGAAGGACTCAGCCATGCCTGACCCGATCGACGAGCTCGAGAACTTCAGCATCCCAGGACCTCCCATGAACCCGATGCCCGCCGCCGAGGTACGCCGCCGCGGCGACCGGATCCGCCGGCGCAACAACGCGCTCGCGACCGTCGGCGGCATCGCCGCCGTCGCGGTGATCGCCACGCCGTTCGCCGTCTTCGCCGGTGGCCAGAGCTCGCCGGACGACGTCGACCCCGCACCGGCCCCGCAGTGGTCCACCACGGTCCCCGACTCCTTCGACATCGCGGCGCTACCCGAGGGCTCGACCTACTCGTTCGAGGTCGTGGATGGCAGCACGGTCGACGACGTCACCCTGTGCGGCGCGCCGGCGTTCTCGACGGCGTCGAACGACCCGGCTGGCCCGGCGACCGACACGGTGGGCGCGACCTGGACGGAGCTCGAGTCCTCTGGCACCGCCGACCGCACACTGGCCGTCTACGCCGACGGCGCGACAGCGCAGACCGCGCTCGACGGCTTCCGCCAGGCCGTGCTCGACTGCGGCCAGGACCGGACCGGCGGGGTGTCGACGGTCAACGATGTCGTCGACCGCGCGGTTCCGGGGGCGGAGGACTCGTTCGTCTACACCAACCAGGTCAAGAACGGCGCGCTCCTCTTCGACATGACCGCCTACGAGGTGGCCCGGGTCGGGAACGCACTGTATGTCGCGAACTCGCACACCTCGGCCGGCGGCGACCAGGCGATGGACACGGTGGACCTCCTGATCGAGCACTCCGCCCCGGTCCTCGACCAGATGTGCGTGTTCTCGATCGAGGGTTGCGACCCCGCCCGACCGGACGCCTCCGAGGGGGTCGACGAGCCGACGGGTCTGACCGGCGCGATTCCCGACAGCTTCCCCCTCGAGAAGGGCCTGCCCACCGACCCGCAGGGTGGGGTCGGGCTCGAAGGCCCCAGTCACGACCTCGATCTGGCGGTCTACAACCTCGAGAACAACCTCCGGGCCTGTGGCGTCGCCGCGACTGGTCTCCCGAAGGCCATCGACACCCTGAACGCAGGGTTCCGGTCGCCCGCGGCAGCGGTGCTGCGTCAGCTGCGGACCTTCGACTCCGTCGACGAGGCGCAGGCCTACGCGGAAGGCGTCATGGCGCCGTTCGCGAGCTGCACCGAGGATCCGGAGGGTGGAGTCACCAAGATCTACGAGGTGACACCGGAGGAGGCCGGCGACCACGCCGCATCGGCGATGATGCGCGTCGAGGTCGACGGAGAGCCGGGCGTCGGTTACCAGCTCGTCCAGGTCGTCCGTGTGGGCCAGGCCGTCTTGCAGACCCTGGTCGTGAACGACGGCGAGCAGCTCGACCAGACTCCGGAGGACCTGCGCAGGATGTATCTCGAGAACAGCCAGACGGTCATCGACGAGATGAACTGACGTCGCCCGGCCCGAGACCGGCTGCTGACGCCGTCGTATCTGACGCTCGTGTCGTAGAAACAGCGGATCCACGACACGTCCGCCAGGTACGACGCCGGACGACGAAGGCCCCGCCCGGAGAACCGGGCGGGGCCTTCGCACGAGGTGACTCAGTGACTCAGAGAGTCTTCAGGATCTCCCGCATCAGCTCGGCGGTCTCGGACGGCGTCTTGCCGACCTTCACGCCGACGGCCTCGAGGGCCTCCTTCTTGGCCTGCGCGGTGCCAGAGGAGCCCGAGACGATGGCGCCGGCGTGGCCCATGGTCTTGCCCTCCGGGGCGGTGAAGCCCGCGACGTAGCCGACGACCGGCTTGGTCACGTTGTCCTTGATGTACGCCGCGGCCCGCTCCTCGGCGTCGCCACCGATCTCGCCGATCATCACGATCGCCTTGGTCTCCGGGTCCGCCTCGAACGCCGCGAGGGCGTCGATGTGGGTGGTGCCGACGATCGGGTCGCCGCCGATGCCGATGGCGGTCGAGAAGCCGAAGTCACGCAGCTCGTACATCATCTGGTAGGTCAGCGTGCCCGACTTCGAGACCAGGCCGACCGGGCCCTTGCCCGCGATGGTGTGCGGCGTGATGCCGGCCAGCGACTCCTCCGGCGTGATGATGCCGGGGCAGTTCGGGCCGATCATCCGGGTGGACTTGCCCTGCAGGTAGGACCACACCTCGGCGGTGTCCTGGACCGGGACGCCCTCGGTGATCACCACGAGCAGGCCGATGCCGGCGTCGATGGCCTCGATGCAGGCGTCCTTGGTGAACGCCGGCGGCACGAAGACGACCGACACGTCGGCGCCGGTCTCCTTCATCGCCTCGGCGACCGTGCCGAAGACCGGCTGGGTGGTGCCGGCGAGCTCGACGGTGGTGCCGGCCTTGCGGGCGTTGACGCCGCCGACGATGTTGCTGCCGGACTCGATCATCAGCGTGGTGTGCTTGGAGCCCATCCCGCCGGTGATGCCCTGGACGATGATCTTGCTGTCCTTGTTGAGGTAGATGCTCACGTCTGTCTCTGCTCTCTATCTCTCAGGCGTTCGCCAGCTCGGCGGCCTTGTCGGCCGCGCCGTCCATGGTGTCGACGAGCGTGACCAGCGGGTGGTTCAGCTCGGCCAGGATCGCGCGGCCCTTGTCGACGTTGTTGCCGTCGAGGCGGACGACCAGCGGCTTCTTCGCCTCGTCACCGAGGATCTCCAGCGCGCCCTTGATGCCGTTGGCGACCTCGTCGCAGGCGGTGATGCCACCGAAGACGTTCACGAACACGCTCTTGACCTGCGGGTCGTGCAGGATCACGTCGAGACCGTCGGCCATCACCTGCGCGTTGGCGCCGCCACCGATGTCGAGGAAGTTCGCCGGCTTCACGCCGCCGTGCTTCTCGCCGGCGTACGCCACGACGTCGAGGGTCGACATGACCAGGCCCGCGCCGTTGCCGATGATGCCGACCTGGCCGTCGAGCTTGACGTAGTTGAGGCCCTTGTCCTTGGCCTTCGCCTCGAGCGGGTCCTCCTCGTCGCGGATCACGAAGTCCTCGTGCTCGTGGTGACGCACCTCGGAGGCGTTGTCGTCGAGCGACACCTTGCCGTCGAGCGCCTCGAGCTTGTCGCCGGCCAGCCGCGCGAGCGGGTTGACCTCGACCAGCGTCGCGTCCTCCTCGACGAAGACCTTGTACAGCGACTGGATCATCGCGACGGCCTGCTCGAAGACCGGCTCGGGGAACTTGGCCTCGGTCGCGATCTCGCGCGCCTTCGCCTCGTCCACGCCGGCGCCCGGGTCGATCGCGATCTGCTTGACGGCGTCGGGGTTGGTCTTGGCGACCTCCTCGATCTCCACACCACCCTCGACCGACGCGATGCAGAGGTACTGCCGGTTCGACCGGTCCAGCAGGAACGAGAAGTAGTACTCCTCCTCCGGCGGGGTCGCGGGGGTCACCAGCACGCGGTTGACCGGGAGACCCTTGATCTCCAGGTTCAAGATGTTGGTCGCGTGCTCGAACGCCTCGTCCGGCGTCTTGGCGAGCTTCACGCCGCCCGCCTTGCCGCGGCCTCCGGCCTTGACCTGCGCCTTGATGACGGT
>NZ_BAABFQ010000007.1:233222-714495 GCF_039541135.1 Nocardioides caricicola
CGAGCGTCGTGGTCACACCGTGCTTGGCGAAGAGCTCCTTCGCCTGGTACTCCATCAGATCCACTGATCCACCAAGTCCTCTAGTCGGAGCGAGCGGGCGCGCGAGAACGACGCCACGAGCTCAGGGGTGTCTCGAGCACCCTAGACCCGGGCCCGGTCGGACGACGAGGCCGGGTGAACGTGACGTCAGGCACGGTTTCAGTCCGCGAAGTACTCGCTGACCCAGTCGGTGATCGCCGTGGTCGGCGCCCCGGGGGTGAACACCTTGGCCACCCCGATCTCCTCGAGCAGGGGGATGTCCTCCTCCGGGATGATCCCGCCACCGAAGACCACGATGTCGGAGGCGTCGCGCTCGGCGAGCAGCTCGACCAGCCGGCGGAACAGCGTCATGTGCGCCCCGGACAGCACCGACAGCCCGATCAGGTCGGCGTCCTCCTGGATCGCGGTCTCGACGATCTGCTCCGGGGTCTGGTGCAGGCCGGTATAGACCACTTCGTGGCCGGCGTCGCGCAGCGCTCGCGCCACGATCTTGGCGCCGCGGTCGTGCCCGTCGAGTCCCGGCTTCCCGACCACGATCCGGATCCGCCGCGTCGCTGTGCTGCTCATAGCCGGAGGCTAGCCCAGGCGTGATGCTCACCACGTCCCCGGGGCGACCCGTGACCGGTCCGGCCGAACTCCTGTTGACCCGGTTGAGGCTGCCGATGGGACCTGTGGGACGGTTGCGGAGGAAATCGACCCGACGCAATTCGTCCACAACTTTTCGGCGTTGGTTTCCCGACGTCGTGATCGGTCCGTTACAGTCGGGCCTCGCCGTCTGAACCCCGAGAACAGCGGAGAGCACACATCACCATGGGCAACCACCGAGCGGAACGCCGCGGCTCCGGCCGCCGTCCCTCGGACCTCCCGACCCCGGTTGCGGAGACGACGCCCGTCTCGGCTCCCCTCGCGATGGACGACACCTTCGAGACGGTGCTGCTCCCGGCCACGGTCGCCGGCAAGCGCCGCGCCGAGAAGCCCGCGAAGCCGCGCAAGGCGGCCAAGGCCGCCCGGTCCGCCCAGGCCGCCCGGTCTGCCGCGCCGGCCCCGAAGGTCGCCGCGCGCGCCGCCAAGCCCGAGAAGCCCGAGAAGGCAGCGAAGGCGCCGGCGCACCAGCCCGGCCGCCGGGCGAACAAGCACTCCGCGACGCGCGGCCCGCTGTTCAAGATGCTGCCGTCTCCCCCGGTCCTCCTGGGCGTCGCGGCGCTGGCCATCTCCGCCGGCGGCGCCGTCACCGCGGCGAACGGCGGCCTCTCCGACCAGCCGACCCGGTTCAGCCAGGCCAGCGCCCTGAGCGGTGCCAGCGACGTCTCGCGGGTCAGCCTGCTCGACGACCGCACCATCAGCCGTGACTCCGCGCGCGACGCGATCGCCGACAGCAGCGACGCCGCGCTCGTCGAGGAGGTCGAGGGCGAGCTGCGTGAGCGCAACGCGGCCCTCGCCCAGCTCACCAAGCAGGCCCAGGCGCAGGCCGACAAGCTCGCGCTCAACCAGTGGGTCCTCCCGCTCTCCGGCTACCACCTCACGGCGCGCTTCGGTGAGTACGGCCTCTGGTCGAGCTACCACACCGGGCTCGACTTCGCCGCGGACCCGGGCACCCCGATCCTCGCCATCGCGAACGGCGTCGTCACGTCGGCCGGGTACGACGGCGCGTACGGCAACAAGACCGTCATCACGCTCGACGACGGCACCGAGCTCTGGTTCTGCCACCAGACCTCGATCAACGTCTCGGTCGGCGAGGAGGTCCGCGCCGGCGACGTGATCGGGACCGTCGGCTCGACCGGAAACGTCACGGGCCCGCACCTGCACCTCGAGGTGCGCCCCGGCGCCGGCGACCCCGTCGACCCGTACGAGGCGATGGTCGTCCACGGCGTCACTCCCTGACGCCCGACGGCCCACGAGAAACCCTCAGGTCCGGCCCTCCCCGGCCGATCGGTCTCCCCGATCATCCGGGCTGTCCGGATCCGGTCGCAGTCGGGCGGGAGGAGCCCTGCGGTGGGAGAGACTCTCGCGTCCCCGGCAGAGGGACGTTCACTGGGCGCGCTCGCCCTGGCTCCGATGACCGCGGTGGTCCGCCGCCTGCGGCTCACGATGCGGCTAGTCGTGCTGGCCCTGGTCCTGCTGATCCCGACCGGAGTGCTGGGACAGGCGTTCCTGTCCGCGACGAACGGGCAGATCGGCTTCGCCGAGAAGGAGGCCGAGGGTCTCGACGTCCTGCGACCCACCCTGACGGCACTGGCCCAGGCGGCGGCCGGTGACCCGGCTGACGTCGACGCGGTCGCCGCGGCGGTCGAGGCCCACCCGAGTCTCGGCGTGGACGCGCAGATGGACGCCGTCTCCGCCCAGGCCGACGCCGGCGGCGCAGCCCTGGCCACCGCACTGGCCGACCTGGTCACCGCCGTCGGCAACGGCTCGAACCTGATCCTCGACCCCGACCTCGACTCGTTCTACGTGATGGACGCCCTCGTCGTGCAGATCCCCGCGGCGCTCGTGACCGCTGCCCACGCGGCGGCGGACCCCCAGGGGACGAACGCCGAGGCGGTCGCCGACCAGGCGGTCCTCGCGGGGCAGCTCGCCCGGGCGTCGTCGGCGCTGGACAACGACGCCAGCACCGCGGTCGCCACCACGTCGATGCCGGGCCTGGAGTCGCGCCTGAGCGTGCTCGGCGAGATCGCTGCCGCGGCCGACGCCCAGAGCAAGACGATGTCCGCAACGCTGTCCGAGCCCGCAGCCGCGGACCCCGGTGCGCTCGCGACGGTCGCCGCGGCGGCCGTCGATCCGGCCGCCGACGTCCTCGACGACCTCCTGCAGGCTCGCATCGACCACCTGTCGGGCCAGCAGCGCACGATCCTGGTCGTCGCCGCCTTCAGCCTCCTCGTGGCGCTGGCCTTCGTCCTCGCCGTCACGCGCCTGACGCGCAAGGACGCCGCCCGGACCGTTGCCGCGGTCGAGGCGCTGGCTCGCGGGGACCTCCGCGACCAGGACCTCCCCGACGGCCGCGACGAGTTCGGCGACATCGGGCGTGCCGTCGGGACCGCGACGGGCACGTTGCGGGAGACCATCTCGGGCATCGGCGCACACACCTCCAGCCTGGCCGGAGCGAGCGAGCAGATGTCCGCGGCCAGCACCTCCATCGCCGGCGCGACCGAGGAGACCACCGCCCAGGCCGGCGCGGTCACCAACGCCGTCCAGACCGTCAACGCCCACATCGACAGCCTGTCGTCGGCGTCGGCGGAGTTCGGCGCCTCGATCGGGGAGATCGCCAAGAGCGCCGCGGAGGCCGCGCGCGTGGCGGCCACGGCCGCCGAGCTGGCCTCGGAGACCACCGCCACCGTGGACCAGCTGGGCCGCTCGTCCGCGGAGATCACCGACGTCATCAAGGTCATCCGGGCGGTCGCCGAGCAGACCAACCTGCTGGCGCTCAACGCGACCATCGAGGCCGCCCGGGCCGGAGAGGCCGGCCGGGGCTTCGCCGTGGTCGCGAACGAGGTCAAGGACCTCGCGCAGCAGACCGCCGCCGCTACGGCCGACATCACCGACCGGATCGACCGGATCCAGTCCGACAGCGGATCGGCCGCGGACGCCATCAGCCAGATCGCGTCGGTGATCGCCGAGATCAACGATCTGCAGACCTCGATCGCCGGTGCCGTGGAGGAGCAGCACGCGACCGCGGCCGAGATCAGCGCCCGCGCCGCCGAGGCCGCCGAGAGCTCGGCCACGATCACCGCCTCGGTCGCCGACGTCGCCGGCACCGCGCGGAGCACGAGCGGCCACGCGGAGAGCTCCCGCACCGCCGCCCACGAGCTCGCCGAGATGAGCAACGAGCTCCAGGCGCTGGTCTCCCAGTTCCAGCGCTAGACGGCTACGGCTCCGCCGGGGCCGGAGGCGTCACGGGCTCCGACGGCTCCGCTGTCAGAGCTTCTCGACCGGCGCGTAGCGCAGCAGCAGCCGCTTGACGCCCTCGGAGCCGAAGTCGATCGACGCCACGGCCTTCTCGGCGACGCCTTCGAGCGCGACGACGGTGCCCATGCCGAACGAGTCGTGCACCACCCGGTCGCCGGGCTCGAGGCTCGGCATCTCGCGCGCGGGCTTGGCCCGGGCGGCGGCGTCGGCGCGCAGCGCGGCGGAGGAGAAGTTGCGGCGGCCGGCATCGGTGAGGGTGCCCAGGCCGGACGACGCGGCGGAGCCGCTCGCGAGGTCGGGCCGGCCCCACCGGGTCTGCGCCGCCTCGGTGCGCCGCCAGTCGACGAGGTCGACCGGGAGCTCGTCGAGGAACCGGGAGCCCGGGTTGTGTGCCGGTGCCCCCCACGCCGAGCGGACCACGGCCCGCGAGATGTAGAGGCGTTCCCGGGCGCGGGTGACGCCGACGTACGCCAGCCGTCGCTCCTCCTCGAGCTCCGGCTGGTCGCCGAGCGCCCGGGCGTGCGGGAAGACACCGTCCTCGAGCCCGGTGAGGAACACGACCGGGAACTCCAGCCCCTTGGCGGTGTGCAGCGTCATCAGGGTCACGACGCCCGTGTCGTCCTCGGGGGCGTCGGGGATCTGGTCGGTGTCGGCCACCAGCGCGACCCGCTCGAGGAAGTCCGAGAGCCCGGGCGCGACGGTCCCGGCGTCGACGTCGGCGGGGTCCGCGGACGGGCCGGCCTGCGGGTCGTCGGAGAACTCGCGCGCGACGGCCACGAGCTCGGCGAGGTTCTCGACGCGGGTCTCGTCCTGGGGGTCGTCGCTCTCCTCCAGCGAGGCGACGTACCCGGAGCGGGCCAGCACGGTCTCCAGCACGACGTCGGCGCGCTCCCCCGCGTCGACCATCGACTGGAGCTCCTCCACCATCGCCACGAAGCCCTGGATGGCGGTCAGCGAGCGGGTGGCCAGGCCGGGGGCGTCCTGCGCGCGGCGCAGCGCCTCCCAGAACGTGATCCGGTCGCGGTCGGCCAGCGCCTGGACGCAGGCGACGGCACGGTCGCCGATGCCGCGCTTGGGGGTGTTGAGGATCCGGCGCAGGGACACCTGGTCGGCCGGGTTCACCAGCATCCGCAGGTAGGCGAGCGCGTCGCGCACCTCGCGCCGCTCGTAGAACCGGACGCCGCCGACCACTTTGTAGGGCATCCCGAGCCGGATGAACACCTCCTCGAACACGCGCGACTGCGCGTTGGTGCGGTAGAACACCGCGACGTCGGCGGGACGCAGGCCGCCCTCGTCGGTGAGCCGGTCGATCTCCTCCGAGACGAACCGGGCCTCGTCACGCTCGTCGTCGGCGACGTACCCGACGATCCGGGCACCGTCCCCGGCGTCGGACCACAGGCGCTTGGGCTTGCGGCCCTTGTTGTGGCCGATCACGGAGTTCGCGGCGGTCAGGATCGTCTGGGTCGAGCGGTAGTTCTGCTCGAGCAGGATCGAGGTGGCGTTCGGGAAGTCCTGCTCGAAGTCGAGGATGTTGCGGATGTTCGCACCGCGGAACGCGTAGATCGACTGGTCGGCGTCGCCGACGACCATCAGCTCGGCGGGCTCGACCCGCTCGCCGTCGAGGTCCTCGGGGTTGTCCGCGCAGAGCTGGTGGATGAGGGCGTACTGCGCGTGGTTGGTGTCCTGGTACTCGTCCACGAGCACGTGGCGGAACCGGCGCCGGTAGGTCTCCCGCACCTCGGGGAGCTGCTGGAGCAGGTGGACCGTGAACATGATCAGGTCGTCGAAGTCGAGCGCGTTCGCCTCGCGCAGCCGGCGCTGGTAGGTCGTGTAGACCGCCGCGTAGGTCTCCTCGAGGTTGTTGCGGGCGTCCTTGGTGGCGTCCTCGGGGTCCTTGAGCTCGTTCTTCTGGTTCGAGACCCAGTGCAGCATCGCGCCGGGCTGGTAGCGCCGCGGGTCGAGGTCGAGGTCGTTGCAGACCAGCGTCATCAGCCGCTTCTGGTCGGCGGCGTCGTAGATCGAGAAGTTCGACTTGAAGCCGGTGCCGTCGAAGTCCAGCGCGGTGATCTCCTTGCGGAGGATGCGCACGCAGGCGGAGTGGAACGTCGACACCCACATGATCCGCGCGCGTTTGCCGACGAGCTCCTCGACCCGCTCCTTCATCTCGGCGGCGGCCTTGTTGGTGAAGGTGATCGCGAGGATCGAGCCCGGGTGCGCCTTGCGCTCGGAGATGAGCCAGGCGATGCGACGGGTCAGCACCCGGGTCTTGCCCGACCCGGCGCCAGCGACGACGAGGAGGGGTGCGCCCTCGTGGACCACCGCCGCGCGCTGCGGCTCGTTGAGCCCCTCGAGCAGCTCCTCGCGGGTCGGGCCGCGGCGGGAGGTGCGGGGCTCGTCGGGGGTGCCGTCGGCGTGGTCGTACGCCGGCAGGCCGGGCAGCGGGATGGAGGTGCTCATGCTGGGGGCAAGCCTACGGTGGCCCGCCCCCAGCCCGAGCGTCGCTAGGCGGGAACCTGGACGAGCGCGAGCCGGCCGCTGCCGTAGCCCGAGATGTCCAGCGTGACGTCCTCGCGGGCGCCGAGCGTCACCGCGACGGCCTCGACCTGCGGCGGCACCGTCTCACCGGGCGCGAAGGTGCTCGAGAGCTTCACGTGCACGCCGGCGTCCCCGAGCGGGGCGGCGAGCACGTTGAGGATCTCCGCGGCGTTCTCGAAGAGGTTCGGCGGCAGCCGGAGGTCCTCGATCGCGGCCTCGGCCCCGCCCTTGGGTACCAGGGCGATGGCCGCGCCCGCGTTCGCGGCCAGGTGCAGGTCCATCAGCGCTATCGCGGTGAGCTTGTAGTTGTCGTCGACGTACGTCGCGATCACCGGTCGCGGGTGGTCGAGCGTGATCGGGGTGGCATCGCCGATCTCGACGTCGCGGCCGAGCAGGCCCTCGAAGAGGTCCTTGATCGCCTTGCGGTCCGGAAGGCTCATGACCGGAACCTAGCCCAGCACCGGAGTGAGGGCTTCCTCGAACACCTCAGCCGTGAACGGCTTGGCGATGAGGAAGAGCGCACCGGCGTCGGACGCGATCGAGCGCATCTCCTCGGAACCCTCCGAGGTGACGAACCCGAACGGCGTCTGGTTGCCGCTGCCCCGCAGGTCGCGGAGGAAGTCGATGCCGGTCTTGTTCGGCATGTTCCAGTCCGACAGGACGAGGTCGGGCTTCTCCGTCTGGACCTTGGAGAAGCCGTCGGCGCCGTCCTCGGCCTCGACGATGTCGTGGCCGCTGAAACCGGCC
The DNA here is from genome assembly GCF_039541135.1 of Nocardioides caricicola. Lineage (NCBI taxonomy): Bacteria > Bacillati > Actinomycetota > Actinomycetes > Propionibacteriales > Nocardioidaceae > Nocardioides > Nocardioides caricicola. Next base: position 240,444 of record NZ_BAABFQ010000007.1, read on the forward strand.
TGACGCAGGGTGCGGATCACGATCTGACGCATCACGCGGCTGTCGTCCGCGACGAGGATCTTCATGGTTCTCTGCTTTCCTTCTGTCTGGTGCTCGGGCAGTCGTCGAGTCAGGCCGCGTCAGGAACGACTTCGACGAAGACGGGTGCGCCGTACCACGAGATGATGATGCTGCTGTCGGGTGACGGCGGGCTGGTGGCCTCCGTGACGCCGGGCAGGCCGAGCGACATGACGCCGCCCAGGGCGCCCTTGACGCTGCCACCGACGACGTTGAGGACCTCACCGACGGCGTCGTGGACGTCGTCGTCCGGGAGGACCTCCTCGGCCGGGGCGCCCAGCATCGCACCGGCGATCTGGGTGGCGACCTCGGTGTCACACGTGAGGATGATGCGGCCGTTCCAGTCGCCACGCAGCTCGATCTGAGCCTGGACGCCGGGGCCGAGCTCCGGGACGGCGTCGGCCGGCCACGGCTCGAACGCGGTGAAGAGCATCGAGCCCCACACCTGCTCGAAGGCGGCGTGGACGAGCGCCGGGTCCGGCGCGGTACCAGTGGTCATGAGAGGTCTCCCGCAGGGACGGGGAGGAGCCCGAGCAGGTCGAGCTTCTCCATCAGGGCTTCGCCGGTGAACGGCTTGATGAGGTACTCATGGGCCCCCGCGGCGAGTGCGCGGACGATCCGGTCCTGCTCGCTCTCGGTGGTGACCATCATCAACGTGATGCTCCGCCACTCGGGGCGCTTGCGGACTTCGGTGATGAACGTGAGTCCGTCCATCACGGGCATGTTCCAGTCGACGCAAGCCAGCGCCGGGAGCTCGGCCTGGGCCTCGAGGACATCGATGGCCTCCTGGCCGTCACCCGCCTCGAGAACCTCGTAACCTGCATCGCTGAGGATGCGGCCGACGATCCGGCGCATCGCTCGCGAGTCGTCAACGATCAGCGCGCGCACGTGGGTTGTTCCTCTCTGACCTTGTACACAGAAGACCTTCCGGCCGGGACCCGTTCCCAGGCGTCGTCGACGCCCATCGTCATCTCGGCGGCGCCGAGGAAGAGATGGCCGTCCGGCGCCATCACCTGACGGACACGGCGCAGGATGTCGCGCTTGGTCGCCAGGTCGAAGTAGATGAGAACGTTGCGGAGGAAGACGATGTCGAACTTCCCCATCGGGGGGAAGGGTCGCACCAGGTTGAGCTGACGGAACTGCACCTGCGCGGCAAGCGCCGGGTTGATCTTCCAGTTCAGTCCGGACCGCTCGAAGTGACGGACCATCGTCGTAGCGGGAAGCCCGCGGTTGACCTCGAGCTGGGAGTACTCGCCGGCCTTGGCCTTGTCGAGCATCTCCTGCGAGAGGTCGGTCGCCAGCATGTCGATCTTCCAGCCGGCGAGCTCAGGGGTGTCCTGCGCGGTCATCAGGATGCTGTACGGCTCCTGACCACTCGAGCAGGCGGCCGCCCAGACCCGGATCTCCCGGTGGCTGCGCGTCTTGGCGAGCGTCGGGAAGATGGACTGGCGCAGGGCGGTGAAGGGGTCGCTGTCGCGGAACCAGGAGGTCTCGTTGGTCGTCAGTGCCTCGACGACCAGCTTGAGAGCTCCGGGGTTGCGGCGGGTGGAGAGCTCGCCGACGTAGGCGTCGACGTCCGGGTGACCGGCCTGACGAGCCAACGGCAGCAGCCGGGACTCGACCAGGTACTCCTTCCCCGGCTCGAGCACGATCGCACTCTCCGCGCGGACGACCTCGCGAACGAAGTTGAAGGATGTGGTGCTGATAGTCATGGCCGTCCTCCCGTGGCGGCAAGTGCAGCCTGCTGGGGAGCAAGGCGACGGATGATTTCAGGGCCGATCGCGTCGAGCGGCAGGACCTGCTCGGCGAGACCGGCGGTGGCCACCGCACCAGGCATGCCCCAGACCACCGAGGTGGCCTGGTCCTGGGCGAGCACACTGCCACCGCGGTCGACGATCGCTCGGGACCCGACAGCGCCGTCGGATCCCATTCCAGTCAGCACCACTCCGAGCAACGACGAGCCGACCGCGGCCACCGCACTGCGGAACAGCACGTCGACCGCAGGACGGCAGTAGTTCTCGGGGGGTGCCTGGGTGAGCCTGGTGGTGAGGCCGCGCTGACCGGCGACGACCTCGAGGTGGTAGTCACCGGGTGCGATGAACACCTGTCCCGGTCCCATCGGCTGGCCGTCCTCTGCCTCGACGACCGAGAAGCCGAACTGGCGGTCGAGGCGGGCGGCGAACTGGCGGGTGAAGAGCGGCGGCATGTGCTGCACCACCGCGACCGGGACGGGGAGCGAGGGGAGGCTGCCGAACAGCGACGCGAGCGCCTCGGGGCCTCCGGTCGAGCTGCCGACGACCAGCAGCTTGTGGCCGCCGGCGGGGCGGACGGCGGGGGCGCGGAGCACGGGCGGCGGGGCCTTGACGGCCGGGACGCCGGCCGGCGTGGCCCGGCCCGAGGCGGAGCCGCCGCGGAGCGGGACCAGCGACTTGATCCGCGGGATCAGGGCCTCGCGGACCTGCTCCATCGACTTCCCGACGCTGCCGACGTTGGCCGGCTTCGGGACGTAGTCGGAGGCACCGGCGGCGAGCGCGTCGAGGGTGGCGACCGCGCCGCGCTCGGTGAGCGTGCTGAACATGATGATCGGCATCCGCAGGCCCTGCGAGCGCAGCTCGCGGACCGCCTCGATGCCGTTCATCTCCGGCATCTCGATGTCCATCGTCACCAGGTCCGGCTTGAGCAGCGCGGCCTTCTGGACGCCGGCCCGGCCGTTGACGGCGGTGCCGATGACCTCGATGTCGGGATCCTCGGCGAGCAGATCGGACACGATCTTGCGAATCACCACGGAGTCGTCGACGACGAGCACGCGGATCCGAGTCATGTGGTGTCCTCACCTTCAGGCCCACTGAGGTGCAGGCGAGGATTCCATCGGCCGTGCGGACGGGGACCTTAGGCCCGATCTCACACAACGTTCAACGAAGCAGGCTCAGGTGTAGACCTCACGCCACGGCCGCAGCAGCACGTCGGCCTCCGCGGCCGGCAGCACGTCGCCGACCGAGCTCGCCTGGATCACGCCCGACAGCGCGTTCCAGACGCCGTACGCCGCGTCGCGGGCGGTGAAACCGGCCCGGCGGAAGGCGATCACCCCGGCCAGCTGAGCGTCGCAGGCGAGGCGAAGCCGGTCGGTGAAGGAGAGGGCCCAGGTCGCCTGGTGCATGGCGGGCGCCCACTGGGCGGTGTGCAGGCGCAGGTCGTCGACGACCTGGCGCCAGCGCAGTCGGATCGCCTCGTCGGCGCCGGCGAGAACGGTCAGCACCTCGTCGACGTCGGGGATCCCGGTCGGGACGGTCGCGTCGCGCGACGGGACGCCGGCCCGAAGGAACGGGACGGCCATCGCACGGCGGGCGTCCTCGGGGAGCCGATCCCGCAGGTAGCCCGCGAACGCGGCGTCGGCGAGCACGTCGGCGGCCTCGGCCGCGGCCGGGTCCTGCACCGCCAGCTCTCCGCTGTGCAGCCAGGTCCAGTCCAGCAGCTCGCGCCGGATGATCCGGTCGAGGGCGTCCACGTCCCCGAGGAGACTGGTCTCGAGCCGGCGCAGCAGCCGGGTCTCCCCGGCCAGGGCCTCGTCGAACATGTCTCCGGCGAGCTCCAGCACCTCGGCGGTGCTCTCGGTCGTCGAGATCGCGACGTCGCGGACCCGCAGCCACGTCGAGCGCGCCGGCAGGCCGGGATGGGCCGAGGCGAGGCGCGCGACGTCGTCGGTCGTCGCGGTCAGGGCGGCCCGCAGCACGCCGGAGACCTGGTCCCCACCGGGAAGACGGGCCAGGTCGAAGGCGAGAGCAGGAGCTCCCACGACGGAGTACGGCACGAGTCGACGGTACCCCGCGCCGGCCGCCGTCACGCCTGGAACCCGGAAACGTGGTCCCGGACACGCCGGCGGCCGCCGGGACGGTCGTCCCGGCGGCTGCCGTGGGGGGGGTGTTCGGTTGTGGAACGGGTCAGGCGTTGGTGCGGAAGCGAGCGACCTCGAGGCGGAGCTCGTTCGACATCCGGGCCAGCTCCTCGATCGCGGTGAGGGTCTGGTTCACCGCCTGGGTGGTGGTCTCGGCAGCAGCCGCGACACCGGAGATGTTGGTGGCGATCTCGCCCGAGCCGGTGGAGGCCTCGGCGACGTTGCGCGCCATCTCGTTGGTGGTCGCGGTCTGCTCCTCGACCGCCGAGGCGATCGTGAGCTGGTAGTCGTTGATCGAGGAGATGATCGTGGAGATCTCGCCGATGGCCTCGACCGCACCGGTGGTGTCGGCCTGGATGGTCTCGACCCGGCGGGCGATGTCCTCGGTCGCGCGGGCGGTCTCCTGCGCGAGCTCCTTGACCTCGTTGGCCACGACCGCGAAGCCCTTGCCGGCCTCACCGGCACGCGCGGCCTCGATGGTCGCGTTCAGCGCCAGCAGGTTGGTCTGCTCGGCGATCGAGGTGATCACCTTGACCACGTTGCCGATCTCCTGCGAGCTCGCGCCCAGCTTGGCGACCGACTCGTTGGTGGTCTCGACGATGCCGACGGCCTGGGCGGCGACGCGGGCGGCGTCGTTCGCCGAGCCGGCGATCTCGCGGATCGAGGCGCCCATCTGCTCCGCGCCGGCGGCGACGGTCTGCACGTTGCGCGACACCTCGTCGGCGGCACCGGAGACGACACCGGCCTGGACCGAGGTCTCCTCGGCACCCGCGGCGATCTGCTGCGAGGACGAGGACAGCTCCTCCGACGACGCGGCGACTGCGTCAGCGGACGACACCATGGACTTGATCACGGTGCCGACGGAGTCGATCGACCGGTTCAGGGACCGCTCGAGCTCGCCGAGCTCGGCCGCCGACCGCTCCTCGGCACGCTGGGTCAGGTCGCCGTCCGCGAAGGCCGAGAGGACGTCGATGCTGGACCGCAGCGGGCGGGTGATGGAGCGCGAGATGAGGATGGCCAGCGCGATGAGCGCGACCAGGCCGACCGCGATCGTGATCAGCACGAACAGCTCGGCCTGCTTCTGCTCGTCCTTCATCTCCGCGGTCTTGGCGTCCGCGGCCTTCTCGATCTTCTCGAACGTCGCCGAGAGCATCTCGTCCATCGCGTCGTTCGCGGTCTGGATGTCGTCGGCGCGCAGGCGCATCGCGTTCTGGTTCTCGACCGCGCCGTCGACGAAGTCACCGATCGCCTTGCCGTAGGACACCCAGGCGTCCTCGAACTGCTTCATCTCGCCGGCCTTCACGTCCAGGTCGAGGGCCTTGATCTGGTCGACCAGGGCCGTGACCTTGCCGTTGTCGTCGACCACGTCGGCCGGGAGCGCCGAGTTGTCCACGTAGGAGAGCGACTTGAGGGCGTCGACCTTGAGCTCGCTGGAGCGGGTGTCGAGCGCGTGCATCAGGGCGCGTGCCTCCTGCAGGTCGGCCAGCTCGTCGCTCGTCTTCTCGACGGAGTTCAGGCCCGACCAGGCCACGCTGCCGACGATGACGGCGGTGGTGCCGCCGATCGCGGCGATCGCGGCGAGGCGACGGCCCACGGTCCAGGTGATGGGTGACTTCATGGCAGGGAAGTTCCTTTGAACGGGGGTGGGGTGGTCAGGCCGCGACGGCGCGGTCGACGTCGAGGGCGAGCAGCAGCTGGCTGTCCAGCTTGTACGCGCCGAGCAGCAGCTCGCGCGAGTTGCCCGAGAGGGTGTCCGGCGGGGGCTCGAACTGGTCGGTGTCGACGTCGACGACCGAGCCGATCGTGTCGACGAGCAGGGCGACCGGCTCGCCGGCGACCCGGATGACGACCAGCATGGGCTCGACCTCCTCCTCGCGGGCGGGCAGCTCGAGCTGGACGCGCAGGTCGATCGCGCTGAGCACCTGGCCGCGGAGGTTGATCAGGCCGGCCAGGGTGCCGGGCGCGAGCGGGATCCGCGTCCGGGTCTGGCCGCGCAGGACCTCCTGGACCGCATCGACGTCGACGCCGTACAGGCGTCCGTCGAGGGTGAAGGTCACCATCCGGGTGCTCACATCGCCTCCTGGTAGTCCGCGTCGAGGGTGACCTCGAACTCGGGTGCCGTGTAGAACTTCGGGTCGGCCGCGAGGATCGCCGCGCGGACGTCGAGGAGCTCGACGATCCGGTCGCGGATCAGCGTCGAGCCGAGCAGGCCGTGGTCGTCGATGTCGCTGCGGACCTCGGACTCCTCCTCCACGATGTCGACGATCTCGTCGACGACGATCGCCACGCTGCGGTTGGCGGCCGAGTAGACGACGACCACCAGGTCGTCGCCCTCGCGCTCGCTCATCGAGCCGAGGTGACGGTCGAGGCGGAGCAGCGGCAGGATCGCACCGCGGTACTGCACGACCTCGCGGCTGCCGACGACCTCGACCGAGGACGTCGGGATGTTCTCGAGCCGGGTGACCGACGACAGCGGGATCGCGACCTTGCGACCGCCACCGATGCCGGCGACCAGCATCCGGAGGTGCTCGCTCGCGGCGCGCTGCGTCTCGACGGCGTCGGCAGTGGTGCCGCGCTCGAGCGCCTCGGCGGTCAGGGCCCGGCGGGCCAGGGCCTGCACGTCGAGGATCAGCGCGACCCGGCCGTCACCGAGGATGGTGGCGCCCGAGTAGGTGCCGAGCGACTTCAGGCGCGTGCCGAGCGGCTTGACCACGATCTCCTCGGTGCTGAGCACCCGGTCGATGACCAGGCCGAAGCGCTTGCCCTCGGCCTGGAGGACCGCGATCAGGACGTGACCGTCGGAGCGGTCGGACTCGACGCCCAGGACGTCGGTGAGCCGGACCAGCGGGAGCAGGGCGCCACGCAGGCGGTAGACCGAGGCACCGTTGACGTCCTCGACGGCGCTCGCGGCGCGGTCGGCGTCCAGCGCGACGAGCTCCAGCAGGCTGACCTGCGGGATCGCGTAGCGGTCCCCGGCGCACTCGACGGTGAGGGCCGGGACGATCGCCAGGGTCAGCGGGATCCGCAGCCGGCACGTCGTACCGCGGCCGACGACGGACTCCACCTCGATGGTGCCGCCGATGCTCTCGATGTTGGTCTTCACCACGTCCATGCCGACACCGCGGCCGGAGACGTTGGTGACCGCCGCGGCCGTGGAGAAGCCGGGCTGGAAGATCAGCTGGAGGATGTCGGCCGGGGCCATCTGGGCGATCTGCGCGGAGGTGCGCAGCCCCTTCTCGATCGCCTTCTGGGCGATCTTGTCGGAGTCGATGCCGGCACCGTCGTCACACACCTCGACGACGACCTGGCCGCCCTCGTGGTAGGCGCGCAGGGTGAGCACGCCCTCCGCAGGCTTGCCGATCGCGACGCGGTCCTCGGGGGTCTCGAGGCCGTGGTCGACGGCGTTGCGGACCAGGTGGGTCAGCGGGTCCTTGACGGACTCGAGCAGCGAGCGGTCGAGCTCGGTCTCACGACCGACCATGGACAGCGACACCTGCTTGCCGCAGGCGGCGCCCAGGTCACGGACGACGCGCGGGAGCTTGGACCAGAGGTGGTCGATCGGCTGCATGCGGGTCTTCATGACCCCTTCCTGCAGCTCGGTCGCGATCAGGTTGAGGCGCTGGGCGGACCGGACCAGCTCCAGGCCCTCCTGCTCTCCGGCCTGACGCACGATCTGGTTGCGGGTGAGCACCAGCTCACCGACGAGGCGCATCAGGGTGTCGAGCAGGTCGACGTCCACGCGGATGGAGGAGTCGGCCACGTTGCGCCGGGCACCGTGGTCCTCCTCGGCGGCCGGGGCGGCCTTGGCGACGGGCGCGGCGACAGGCTTGGCCGCGGGCGGGGCGACCGGGGCGACCTCGGCCACCGGCTCCGGGGCAGCCTCGGCCACCGGCTCGGAGGCCGGCTCGGCGGCGACCTCGGCCACCGGCTCGGGCTGGTTCTCGGCCACGGGCTCGGCCACGGGCTCCACCACGGGCTCCACCACGGGCTGGGCAACCTCCGGCAGGAGGTCGGCGACGGGGGTCGGCTCGGCGGCCGGCACCTCCTTGCCGTCCAGGACCGCGGAGATCTGCTCGACCACGATGGAGACGTCGACGTCGCCCTCGGTGCCGTCGGCCTCGATGGCGGTCAGCAGGTCACGGACCCGGTCGACCATCGCGAGCAGCAGGTCGGTGGTCGTCGGCGTCATCGACATCTTGCCGTCGCGCAGACGCGCCAGCAGGTTCTCGCCGACGTGGGTCACCGACTCCAGGTTGCTGAACGCCAGGAAGCCGCTCGTGCCCTTGATCGTGTGGATCGTCCTGAAGATGCTGCCGAGCAGCTCTCGGGAGTCGGGCTCTCGCTCGAGCGCGACCAGGTCGCGGTCGAGCTGGTCCAGGTTCTCGTGGCTCTCCACGAGGAACTCCTGGACGATCTCGTCGATCTCATCCACCGGTAGGACCCTCTCGTCTATGGGTGTACGAGAGTTGTGATCGGCGGACGGAGGCACGACCTGAGCCCGTTGGGTAAAACTTGTCCGGAGGGGTGAACCGACCCCTCCGGGTCAGCGGGCGGTCAGCGCCAGAACACCGCGACGCAGACGTTCGCCACGGTCAGCAGGAGCAGCAGCGCCCAGAGCCCGTTCGCGATCCGCTCCTTGCGCAGGTTCGCCATGACCAGCACCAGGATGACGAGGGCGATCACGCCCTTGACGGCGATCTTGGTGTGGTCGACCGAGCCGCCGTCGGCCTCGATCACGCCGACCAGCGCCAGGCCCGCGAGGAAGGCGGTGCCGGAGCCGTCGCGCATCAGCGCGTTCACGGCCTTCTCCGGGGTCCGCGCCTGGATCAGCAGCCCACCGAAGAGCGCTCCGAAGCCGAGCAGGTGGATGACGAGGAGCAGGTGGCGCACGAATTCCATGGCCGCAGCCTAGGAGGTCGCCACCTCCCGCGTGCCGATGGCCCTCTCGACCAGGAACAGCAACAGGCCGACGCCGAGCAGCGCCGCGCACCACAAGAGCGAGGCGGGGTCGTCATAGATCGACCAGGCCAGGATCGCCGCGTTGCCGACCAGTCCGACGATCAGCAGCGGCGTGTTGGCCCGGTAGGTCTGCTCGGTCTCGTCCTGGCCCCGCAGCTTGAGCGCCGAGACGATCACCAGGCCGTAGATGAACAGGAGGAACAGCACGGTCACGGTCGCGAGCCGGGCGACCAGGTCCAGACCGGACCCGGCGTTGGTGAGCAGCGTGCCGACGACCAGCAGCGCCGCGACGACGACCGCACTGAAGACCAGGCCGACCCACGGCGAGCGGCGACCGGGGTGCAGCTTGTTGAACACGGCAGGCACGACGTCCTCGTTCGCCATGCCGTAGAGGATCCGCGGCTGGGTGACGACCGCGACCAGGGTGGTGTTCGCGATCGCCACCATCGCGATCACCGCGAACAGGTCGGTCATGAACCCGGTCGAGAACGGGAGGATGCCCTCCTTGATGACCTCGAGCAGGGCGGCGTCGGAGTCCGCCAGGGTCGAGGTGTCGACGGTGAGGGCGGCGGTGACCGAGACGAGCACGTAGATCACGCCGGCGACGACCATGCCGCCGATCAGCGAGCGCGGGAACGAGCGGTGCGGGTCGATGGTCTCCTCCGCCACGTTGGCGGTGTTCTCGAACCCGGTCATCGCGAAGAACGACAGCGCGACACCCGCCAGGATCGCCAACGCCGGGCTGCCGTCGGCCTGGAACTCCAGCAGCGTGTCGAAGTGGGCGTTGCCCTCCGCGACGTACCAGATCCCGCTGAGCATGATGATCAGGAGGCCGGCGATCTCGACGAACGCCATCGCCATGTTGATGACCACCGACTCGGTGATGCCGAGGAAGTTGACCACCGAGAGCGCGGCGATGAACACGAGCATGACCAGGAGCTCCGACGGTCCGGGCCAGAGCTCGGCGAAGTACTGCGCGAAGCCGCTGGCGAGCGAGCCGGCCGCGGCGAAGCTGGCGGACAGGAACGACACCGTCACCAGGAAGCTCAGCGCGGAGCTGCCGAAGGCTCGCTTGACGTAGAGCGCGGCGCCGGCCGCCTGCGGGTACTTGGTGACCAGCTCGGCGTAGGCGCTGCCGGTGATGCCGGCGATTGCGACACCGACCGCGAACGCGATCCAGAACGCACCGCCCACCGCGGCGGCCACGAGCCCGATCAGCACGTAGATGCCGGACCCGAGGACGTCGCCGAGCGTGTAGAAGAAGAGCTGACGCCCGGTGATGGAGCGCTTGAGGCCGGGCTCGCTGTCGGTGGAGAGGTCGTCGGTCGCAGTCACGCCGACGACATACCCGGGGTACGGCTACAGCAAACGGCGGTCCGAGGCCCACCGGGTGAGCTCGTGCCGCGAGGACAGCTGCAGCTTGCGCAGCACGCTCGACATGTGGGTCTCGACGGTCTTGATGGAGATGAACAGCTCCTTGGCGACCTCCTTGTAGGCGTAGCCACGGGCGATCAGCCGCATCACCTCCCGCTCGCGCTCGGTGAGCCGGTCGAGGTCCTCGTCGACCGCGGCCACCTCGATCGAGCCCGAGAACGCGTCGAGCACGAAGCCCGCCAGCCGGGGCGAGAACACCGCGTCGCCCTCCGCGACCCGGCCGATCGCCTGGACCAGCTCGGGTCCGGTGATGGTCTTGGTGACGTAGCCGCGCGCGCCACCGCGGATGGTGCCGATCACGTCCTCGGCCGCGTCGCTGACCGACAGGGCGAGGTAGCGGGTGTCGGGCGAGACACCGCTCGCGGCGACCCGCCGCATCACCTCGACACCGCCGCCGCCCGGGAGGTGGACGTCGAGCAGCACCACGTCGGGGTGGTGCGCCGACACCGCTGCCACCGCCTCGTCGACGTCGGCCGCCTCGGCCTGGATGTCCACGACACCGCTGCCGGCGGCCTCGAGCTCGGCGCGCACCCCGCGGCGGAACATCGCGTGGTCGTCGACGATCACGATCCGCACCGGACCGCCCGGACGCTGCTCACCCATGGTTCTCCTCCTGTCGGGACAGGTGCAGCCGCACCTCGGTCCCCTCGTCGGGGGCGGACCGGACCTCGGCCGAGCCCCCGTGTCGCTGCATGCGGTCCACGATGCTGCGGCGTACGCCGTACCTGTCCTCGGGGACCGCCGCGAGGTCGAAGCCCTTGCCACGGTCACGGACGAAGACGTCGACCGCACCGGACGTGACCTCGGCGTACACGTCGATCTTGTCGGTACCCGCGTGCTTGGCGGCGTTGGTCACCGCCTCGCCGGTCGCGTGCACGATCGGGCGCAGCGACTCGTCGAAGTCGCAGTCGCCGACGTTCACGACCTCCACCGAGACGCCGTACTCGTCCTCGACCCGCGCCGCGACGCCGCGCAGGGCGCTGGCGACCGTGCTCTCGTCGGTCGAGTCGCCGGCGTACAGCCACGACCGGAGGTCGCGCTCCTGCGCCCGGGCCAACCGGGCGACCGTCGCGCTGTCGTGGGCGTTCTTCTGGATCAGTGCGAGCGTCTGGAGCACGGAGTCGTGCAGGTGCGCGGCGACGTCCGCGCGGTCCTGGGTGCGCACCCGCTCGGCGCGCTCGTCGCTGAGGTCGGAGGCGAGCCGGTAGATCCACGGCCCGATCACGATCGCCAGGCCGATGATCGTGAGCAGCGAGGCGATCAGGACGTCGCGCGCCATCTCGATCGAGCCGTTGCGCACGGAGTACAGGACCAGCGCGATCACGATCAGCGAGACCCCCGCGGCGACCCGGGCGTACGATGCCCAGCCGCCGCTCCCGAACACGACCCGCATCGGGTCGATCCGGCCGGTGCTGTCCAGCCAGCGCTCGCGCTGCGCGTCGTCGGCCTGCCGCCACAGCAGCGCGATGCCGACGACACCGACGACCACCGGCCAGAACACGGTGCCGCGGCCGAGGATCGCCTCGAGCATCAAGATCACGCCGAGGCCGAGGGCGGCCAGGGCGATCGCCGGTCCGACGTCACCGAGCCGGCGGATCCGGCTCGGGCGGCGGCCGCCGCGGGTCGCGCTCTCCAGGCCGGGGGCGTTGGTCTCGAAGTGGGAGTCCGCCGGAAGCAGCCACCACAGGCCTGCGTAGAAGACCACTCCGAAGCCGCCGAGGAACGCGCCGAGCACGAAGGCCGCCCGCACCCACAGCACCGGGAACGCCAGGTGCCGGGCCAGGCCCGCGGCGACACCGCCGAGGATCGGCTCCTGGGTGTCGCGGTAGGCGCGCCGGGCCCCCAGCGGGACCGACGCGCCGGCGTCGGCGGGGGCACGTGTACTCATCGTGGCTCAATCGTCACACAGCGCGGCACCCCCGACCATGAGGGCTGACCCCGACTCACCCCTGACCGGACCGCCGCTCCCCCGGCCCAGGATCAGGGCTGTCCCCGATGGTGTGCCCGCTGTTCTGGGAGCAGGCTTGGTGCCATGACCACCACTCCGCCAGAAGCACCACTCGGCCCGCCGCCGCCGGACCCCCACGGGGACCACGGCCCACGCGTCGACCGCGACCAGGTCCGCGACCTGGGCCGGCTGCGCCGCTCCCGGGCCGACCGCAAGGTCGCCGGCGTCGCGGGCGGTCTCGGCCGCCACCTCGACGTCGACCCGCTCGTGCTGCGCGTGGCGTTCGTGGTGCTCGTCTTCTTCGGCGGCGCCGGTCTGATCCTGTACGGCGCCTGCTGGCTGCTCGTCCCCGAGGACGGCAGCGAGAAGGCCGCGATCAACCTCGACGAGAGGTCTCGCAGCGTCGTCCTGATCGTGGTCGGCGTGATCGCGGCGCTCGCGATGATCGGCGACTCATGGGGCGGCGGCTGGTTCCCCTGGCCGCTGGCGGTGATCGCGCTGGTCGCGTTGTGGTTGCTGACCCGCAACAGCCCGCCCAGCGGCGCGATGCCGCCGCCGGCGCCGGGTGCGGCCGTGCCGCCGACCTCGGCGTACGTCCCGCCGACCTCGACGTACATCCCACCGACGTCGGCGTACGTCCCGCAGCAGCCGTACTACACCGAGCCGGTCGCGCCGTTCCAGAGCTACGTCCGTCCGCCGAACCCGCGCAAGAAGGGCCCGATCCTCTTCTGGTTCACGCTCGCGCTGATCGCGCTCGGCGTGGGTGTGCTCGGGATCGTCGACGTCGCCGGAGCGGACGTCGCCGACTCGGCGTACCCCGCGCTGGCGGTCGGGATCTCCGGCGTGATGCTGGTGGTCGGTGCCTTCTTCGGCCGCGCCGGCGGGATCATCGCCCTCGGCCTGGTCGCCTCGCTCGGCCTGGCGGCCGCGACGGTCGCCGACAAGTGGGAGGGCGACACGATCTACGTCACCCCGCTGACGGCCGCCGAGGTGCAGGGCGGCTACGACATGGAGGCCGGCGAGATCATCCTCGACCTGAGCGAGGTGGCCGACCCCGAGAACCTCGACGGCCAGGCGATCGAGCTGGAGGGTGCCTTCGGCCGGATCGAGGTGATCCTGCCCGAGGAGGGCGCCGCCAGCATCACGGCCGACGTCGACGGGCCTGGCAACATCAAGCTCTTCGGCGCCGAGAACGGTGGGATCGGCGTCAGCAGGAGTGGAACCTTCGGGGCCGGCCTCCCCGTCATCGTCATCGACGCGCATCTGAGCGTCGGAGAGATCGAGGTGCAGCGATGAGCACGACAACCACCGTCCCCGAGAAGGAGTCCGGCCGGCACCCCGTCAACGTCGGCCACCTGGTGATGGGCATCGCGTTCCTCGCCATGGTCGGCGTGTGGGCCCTCATCCAGGGCGACGTGGTCGACGACCACGACATCCACTGGCTGCTGCCCGTGCCGTGGGTGCTCGCCGGTCTCGGCGGTCTGCTCGCCATCGGCCTGTCCGGCAGTCGCCGCTGGTCGACCAAGCAGGTCGGCTGGGTCGGCGCCGAGAACGGCGCCGAGAACGGCACGGAGAACGGCGCCGAGAACGGCACGGAGAAGGAGGAGGCATGAACACCCAGGTGAAGCAGCTCGTCCGGCCGCGTGAGGACCGGATGGTCGCGGGCGTCTGCTCCGGGGTCGCGCGCTACCTCGGCGTCGACCCGACTCTGGTGCGGCTGCTGGCGGTCCTCGGCGTGATCCTCAGCTTCGGTACGGCGCTGGTCGCCTACGTCGCCGCGTGGATCCTGATGCCGGAGGTGTGACGCCGGCCCGTGCCGGAGGCGTGCAGGCGCAGCGCTTCGAGCGTCGTGTCGGGGTGGTCGGTGATCAGGCCGTCCACCCCGGCGTCGACGAGCTCCTGGGCGTCCTCGATCGAGTCCACCTCGTCGCGCAGCGTCCACACGAAGACCTCGAGCCCGGCCTCGTGGGCGGAGCCGACCAGGCCGGGTGAGACCAGGTCCTTCTCCAGACCGACCGCGTCGGCGTACTGCGCGACGCGGCGCAGCCCGGTCCCGGTCACCAGGTCCACCCGGCCGGTGGCGCCGACCAGCTGCACCAGGGGGAGCCCGGTGCGGCCACGCAGCGACCGCAGGAAGCCCTGCTCGAAGGCCATCACGTGGACCGGGAGGCGGTGCGCGGCCAGGGCGGCGAGCAGCGGCTCCTCCACCGGCAGTCCGATCGAGGCGAAGTGCATGGCGTTCTTGATCTCCAGGCACACGCCGATCCCCCGACCCAGCCGCCGCGACTCGTCGACGACCAGCGCGAGCACCTCGTCGAGCGTCGGTACGTCGTAGCGCCGGTCGTACCGCGTGTTGCGCGGTCGCAGCTCCGGTTGCCGCTCGACGGCGCCAAGCGTCTTCAGCTCGGCGAGCGTGAAGTCCTCGCTGAACCAGCCGGTCACCTCGTGGCCGTCGACCAGCCTGGTCGTGAGCCGGTCGGCGTACCGGCTCCGCTCCGCGACGTCGGTGGTCCGGCTGAGCTCGTGCTCGTGCCGGGCGACGAGCACGCCGTCCCGCGTGGTCACGAGGTCGAGCTCGACGTGGTCCGCGCCGAGCGCGATCGCGAGCCGGTACGACGCCAGCGTGTGCTCGGGCCGGTAGCCCGAGGCTCCGCGGTGGGCGATCACCAGGGGGTGCTCGGGCATGGCCCCAGCACAGCCCGGCCGGGTGTCGCGGCGGCAGAACACACGTGAACCGTCGGTGACGCGCGCCAGAATGGCTGGCATGACCACCCCGACGCTGGGTCGCCTCGAGACCGTGCCCGCCCTCGACCGCCCGGACCTGCTCGCCGACCCGGTCGCCGCCGCGCTGCGCGGCTGGCCCCTCGCCGACCGGATCGGCGTCGTCGAGATCGACCCGGCGATCGCGGACACCGCGGCGCTGGCCGAGGCCTACGACCTGCCGATGACGACCGGCGCCAACTGCGTCGTGGTCGCGGGACGCCGAGACGGCGAGGAGCGGGTCGCGGCCTGCCTGGTGCGCGCCGACACGCGCGCGGACGTGAACAACCTCGTCAAGCGCACCCTCGACGTGCGCAAGGCGTCGTTCCTCGCGATGGACCGGGCCGTCGAGGAGTCCGGCATGGAGTACGGCGGCATCACGCCGATCGGTCTGCCGGACGGCTGGCGGCTGCTGGTGGACCCGCGCGTGCTGCAGATCGAGGTCGCCGTCATCGGCTCCGGCGTACGCCGCTCGAAGCTGCTGCTCCCCGGTGCGCTGGCCGCCGAGCTGCCCGGCGCCGAGATGGTCGAGGGACTCGCGGGATGAGGCTCGCGCTCGGGCTCGCCGTCGTCCTCCTGCTCGCCGGCTGCAGCAGCGACGACGCCGCGCCGGCGGCGAGCGCACCCGAGCCGTCGTCGTCGATCAGCACGCTCACGCCGATCCCGTTGCCGCCGCCCCCACCACCGACCGGCCGGCTGATCGCCGACATGCGCCAGTCGTCGCGGGACGCCGCCGCCGGGCGGATGCAGGTCTGGATCAACAACGACACCGCCGACGAGATCACCCCGACCGAGATCAGCTACCACGACCCGCGCTTCCGCACGACGCTCGAGGTCACCCGGATGCGACCGGTGCCGTCGCAGTCCGAGCGCGGGTTCCAGATCCTGCTGCCGCGCCAGCCCGCGTGCGACCACCCGCAGGGCAGCGGCACCATCACCGTGACGTACGGCGACGAGACGAGGCGCGTGCGCGTCGAGGACTCGACCGACGTGGCGGGCCGCTACGCCTCCGCGCGCTGCCTGGAGATCGCGGTCGCCGAGGTCGCGGACCTGTCGTGGGACGACGAGGTCCCCGCCAGCGGCGAGGAGGGCGACCCCGGCACGCTCACGCTGGTCGTCGAGCCGACCGGTCGCCCGGGGCCGACGCTCACGCTCGACACCGTCGGCGGGACGCCGGTCCTCGCCCCCGTCGGCACCGACGTGTGGCGACCCGACGCGACGATCACAGGCACCGACGCCCCGTCGCGCATCGACCTCCCGATCAAGCCGAACCGCTGCGACGACCACGCGTTCATGGAGTCCGGCGGGGCGACGGCGTTCGCGATCAACCTGACCCTCGACGGCGAGCCCGGCACGATCATCCTGCGGATGAGCGTCCCGGGCGCGGCGAACGCGCTGCGCTTCGCGAAGACCTACTGCGGCGACCTCTCCACGGTGTCCGGCGGAGGGTGACCACGGTCACCGCGAAAACGATTCGCCACCGAACCGTCTGGCTTCGTAGCGTGGGGCGGTGCACCAGCTCCCCCACGACCACCCCGGCACCGCCGCCCACGGCTCGCCCGGACGGTTCCTGTGGTGGATGGCCGGGCAGCAGTGGCGCACCCTCGTCGGCGGCATGTGCTTCGGCATCGTCTGGATGTGCGCCCAGGCCGTGATGCCCGCGGTCATCGGCAAGGCGATCGACCAGGGCGTCGCCGCCAAGGACAGCGCCCGGCTCCTCGAGTGGGCGCTCGTGCTGCTCGGCATCGGGCTCGTGCAGGCGGCGGCCGGGATCATGCGGCACCGCTTCGCGGTCACCAACTGGCTGATCTCGGCGTACCGCGTCGTCCAGCTCGTCACCCGCCAGGCCGTGCGGCTCGGCGGCACCCTGCCGCGCAAGGTCTCCACCGGCGAGGTCGTCGCGATCGGCACCAACGACCTCTCGCACATCGGCCAGGTCATGGACGTGTCCGCGCGCTTCGCCGGCGCGATCGTCTCGTTCTTCGTGGTCGCCGCGATCCTGCTGCACACGTCGGTGACCCTCGGTCTCGTCGTGCTGATCGGCGTCCCGCTCCTCATGCTCGGCGTCGCCCCGCTGCTGCCGGCCCTCCAGCGCCGCAGCGGGCACCAGCGGCACCTGATGGGCGACCTCTCGAACACCGCCAGCGACATCGTCGGCGGCCTGCGCGTGCTGCGCGGGATCGGCGGCGAGCAGGTCTTCGCCGACCGCTACCGCCGCGAGTCGCAGACCACGCGCACCGCCGGCGTCCAGGTCGCGAAGCTGCAGTCGGTGCTCGACGCGCTCCAGGTCTTCCTGCCGGGCTTCTTCGTCGTGGTCGTCGTCTGGATCGGCGCGCGGTACGCCGTCGAGGGCACGATCACCCCCGGTGAGCTGGTCGCGTTCTACGGCTACTCCGCGTTCCTCATGATCCCGCTGCGCACCGCGACCGAGTACGCCAACAAGGTCATCCGCGCCCGGGTCGCGGCGGCCCGCATCTGCCGCGTCCTCGCGCTCGAGCCCGAGGTGTCCGCTCCCACCGAGCCGGCCGCCTCGCCGGCCGTCGGCTCCGACCTGGCCGACGCCCGCACCGGGCTGGTCGTGCGCGCGGGCCGGCTCACCGCGATCGTCAGCGAGCAGCCGGACGACTCCGCCGAGCTGGCCGACCGGCTCGGCATGGCCGCCGCCTCGGTCGACGACGAGGTCAGCCTCGGCGGCGTGCCCCTGACCTCGCTCGACCCGACCGAGGTCCGCGAGCGGGTCGTGGTCTCCGACACCGCCGCACTGTTCTTCTCGGGGCGCCTCGGCGACGGGCTCGACCTCACCGGCCACGGTGACGTCCGGCGCGCGCTCGAGACCGCCTCCGCCGGCGACATCCTCGAGGCCCTCGACGACGGGCTCGACACCCTCGTCGCCGAGCGCGGCCGCAGCTTCTCCGGTGGCCAGCGGCAGCGACTGGTGCTCGCCCGGGCGCTCGCGCTCGACCCCGAGATCCTGGTGCTCGTCGAGCCGACCTCCGCCGTCGACGCGCACACCGAGGCCCGGATCGCGGCGCGGCTGCGCGAGCACCGCGCCGGGCGCACCACGGTCGTGACGACCTCGAGCCCCCTGATGCTCGACGCCGCCGACACGGTCGCCTTCCTCGACGGTGGCCGGATCGCGGCGACCGGCACGCACGCCGACCTGCTCGACGCGAACCCGGCGTACCGCCGCGTGGTGACCCGCGAGTCGGAGCCGGAGCTGGCCGTCAGCGAGGTGGCGCAGTGAACACCCACCTGCCCGTCGCCGACGGCCGCGCCGTGCGCTCGTACGTCGCCGCGCTGGCCCGTCGCCACCCGAGGATGCTGTACGGCGCGCTCGCGCTGCACATCGCCGCCGCGCTCACCGCGCTGGCCGCACCGGCCCTGCTCGGCGCGCTGGTCCAGGCGGTCGAGGACGGCACCACCACCGGCCACGTCGACAAGATCATCGCCCTGCTCGCGGCGTTCCTGGTCGCCCAGACCGTGCTCACCCGCTTCGCGCGCTACCTCAGCCAGGTGCTCGGCGAGCAGGTGCTGGCCGAGCTGCGCGAGGACTTCGTCGACAACACGCTCGCGCTGCCCGTGGGCGTGGTCGAGGACGCCGGCTCCGGTGACCTGCTGACCCGCACCAGCCGCGACGTCGACCAGCTCGGCTGGTCGGTGCGGATGGCGCTGCCGGAGTGGACGATCGCGGTGATCACCGCCGTCGTGACGTTCGTCGCCGCGCTGAGCGTCGGCTGGTGGGTCGCGATCCCGTGCCTGATCGGCGCTCCCCCGCTGGTGTTCGGCCTGCGGTGGTACCTCAAGCGCGCCAAGGACGGCTACCTCCGCGAGAGCGCGACGTACTCCCAGATCAACGCGACCCTCACCGAGACCGTCGAGGGCGCGCGCACGGTCGAGGCGCTCGGCCTCGGCCGACGCCGCATCGCCGCTGCCGACGACGACATCGCGGCGTCGTACCGCGCGGAGCGCTACACGCTCTACCTGCGCACGGTGTTCTTCCCGAGCATGGAGATCAGCTACCTGGTCCCCACCGTGCTCACGCTGCTCTTCGGTGGCTACCTCTACACGCAGGGCGAGGTGTCGCTCGGCGCGGTCACGACCGCGACGCTGTACGTGCAGATGCTCATCGACCCCGTCGATCGGATCGTGTCGATCCTCGACGAGCTCCAGCTCGGCGCCGCGTCGCTGGCGCGGCTGCTCGGCGTCGCGCAGGTGCCCGACGACCGCGAGGTCTCCGGGCGCGAGCCGGTCGGCGAGAAGCTCGACGCCGAGGACGTGCGGTTCTCGTACGTCGAGGGCCGCGACGTCCTGCACGGCGTGGACCTGTCGCTCGCCGTCGGCGAGCGGATCGCGATGGTCGGCCCGTCCGGCGCCGGCAAGTCCACGCTCGGCCGGCTCCTCGCCGGCATCCACCCGCCGCGCACCGGGGCGGTGACCGTCGGCGGGGTCGGCCTGGTCGAGCTCCCGCTCGACGACCTGCGCGGGCACGTCGCGCTGGTCACCCAGGAGCACCACGTGTTCGTCGGCACCCTGCGCGAGAACCTCATCCTCGCGCGCCCGGACGCCAGCGACGACGACGTCCGCTCGGCCCTCGGGGCCGTGGACGCCCTGGACTGGGTCGACCTGCTCCCCGACGGCCTCGACACCGTCGTCGGCTCCGGGGGCCGCGCAGTCACCGCGCCGCAGGCGCAGCAGATCGCGCTCGCCCGCCTGGTCCTCGCCGACCCGCACACGCTGGTGCTCGACGAGGCGACGTCGCTCATCGACCCGCGCGCCGCCCGCCACCTCGAGCGGTCCCTGGCCGCCGTGCTCGAGGGCCGCACCGTGATCGCGATCGCGCACCGGCTCTTCTCCGCGCACGACGCCGACCGGGTGGCGGTCGTCGAGGACGGCAAGATCGCCGAGCTCGGCTCGCACGACGAGCTGGTCGCCGCGGGCGGCTCGTACGCCGCGCTCTGGGACAGCTGGCACGGACGCGGCTGAGGCTGGCCGGCGCAGGCGTCGTCGGCTGGCGTCGCAGCTTCACCATGTGATCCAGGTGAACCGGCAGCAGCGCGAGGCGAACCTCACTGCCCGTTGACCCCAGCATGACCGTGACAGTTATGCTGTCACAATGAAGTTGTCGATGCCGCTCATGTACGACGGGAACCCGCGCCAGGCCGCGGACCAGATCATCGGGCTGGAGAAGGCCGGGCTCGACCTCGTGTGGGTCGCCGAGGCCTACGGGTTCGACTCCCCCACGCTCATGGGCTACCTGGCCGCCAAGACCGAGACGATCGAGATCGGCGCCGGCATCCTCAACGTGTTCTCGCGGACGCCGGGCGCCTTGCTGCAGACCGCCGCCGGCCTCGACAACGTGTCCGGCGGACGCGCGGTGATCGGCCTCGGCGCGTCCGGCCCGCAGGTGATCGAGGGCTTCCACGGCCTGCCGTACGAGAAGCCGCTCGGCCGGACCCGCGAGGTCATCGAGATCATCCGGATGGGCCTGCGCCGCGAGCCCCTCGTCCACGACGGCATCGTCACGCTGCCGCTGCCGGCCGACCAGGGCCTCGGCCTCGGCAAGCCGCTCAAGCTGCTGACCAAGCCCGAGCGCTCCAGCATCCCGCTGTGGGTCGCATCGCTCGGCGACAAGAACGTCGCGATGACCGCAGAGGTCGCCGACGGCTGGCTGCCGCACCTCTTCTACCCCGAGAAGGCCCAGTCCGTGTGGGGCGAGGCGCTCGCCAAGGGCGCGGCCAAGCGGTCCGCCGACCTCGCTCCGCTCGAGATCAGCGCCGGCGGCATGGTCGCGATCGGCGAGGGGCCGGAGACCAAGGCGCTGCTCGACTTCGTGCGCCCGATGTACGCGCTGTACGTCGGCGGGATGGGCGCGCGCGGCAAGAACTTCTACAACGACCTCGCCTGCCAGTACGGCTACGAGGAGGAGGCCACGAAGATCCAGGACCTCTACCTCGACGGCAAGAAGGACGAGGCCGCGGCGTTGGTCCCGACCGAGTGGCTCGAGGCGGGCAACCTCGTCGGCCCCGAGTCGTACGTCAAGGAGCGCCTGGCCGCCTTCCAGGAGGCCGGCGTCACCACGTTGTCCGTCGTACCCGCGTCCGATGACCCGGCCGCGACCATCTCTCAGATCAAGGAGTGGGTGTCCTGATGACCGCACGACCCTCTATCTACGAGCAGGAGCACGAGGACTTCCGCACCAGCGTGCGGGCCTTCATGGAGAAGGAGGTCGTCCCCCACCACGAGCAGTGGGAGAAGGACGGCCAGGTCAGCCGCGAGGTCTGGCTCAAGGCCGGCGAGGCGGGTCTGCTCTGCTTCGACGTCGAGGAGGAGTACGGCGGCGCCGGGGTCAAGGACTTCCGCTACAACACGATCGTCGCCGAGGAGCTGGCCCGCGTCGGCGCGAGCGGCCCGGGCTTCCCCGTGCACAGCGACATCATCGTCCCCTACATCTCCCAGCTCGCGACGCCGGAGCAGAAGCAGCGCTGGCTGCCCGGCCTGGTCAGCGGCGAGATCATCTCGGCGATCGCGATGACCGAGCCCGGCGCCGGCAGCGACCTGCAGGGCATCCGCACGTCGGCCGTCGACAAGGGCGACCACTACGTGCTCAACGGCTCCAAGACCTTCATCAGCAACGGGATCATGTCCGACCTGGTGATCGTCGTCTGCCGGACCGACCCGGACGCCGGCCACAAGGGCATCAGCCTGCTCGTGGTCGAGCGCGGCATGAAGGGCTTCGAGCGCGGCCGCAACCTCGAGAAGGTCGGCATGAAGGCCCAGGACACCGCCGAGCTGTTCTTCGACAACGTCGAGGTCCCGAAGGAGAACCTGCTCGGCGAGGAGGGGTCCGGCTTCATCTCGCTGATGATGAACCTGCCCCAGGAGCGGATCTCGATCGCCGCCATGGCGGTCGCCGCGATCGAGAACGTCCTCGAGCTGTCGCTGTCCTACGCCAAGGAGCGCACCGCGTTCGGCAAGCCGATCGGGTCCTTCCAGAACACCCGGTTCGTGCTCGCGGAGATGGCCACGCACGCCCACGTCGCGCGGGTCTTCGTCAACGACTGCATCCTCAAGCTCAACGCCGGCGAGGTCGACCCGTCGCTGGCCGCGATGGCGAAGTGGTGGACCACCGAGCTGCAGAAGCAGGTCACCGACGCCGGCGTCCAGGTGCACGGCGGGTACGGCTACATGCTGGAGTACCCGATCGCGAAGGCGTTCACGGACGGGCGGATCCAGACGATCTACGGCGGCACGACCGAGATCCAGAAGGAGATCATCGGCCGCAGCCTCGGGGTCTAGCGGGTCCGGCGGGTGTAGTTGACGGTGCGGTCCCCGGTCGGCTTGCGCGGCTGGGGGATCCGCTGCTCCAGCTCCGGGCTGGGGTCGTCCTTGGCGCGCTTGCGCGGCCGGGAGGTCCACTCGATGGCGGCGAGGCACAGGAACATGAAGACCAGCGCGTAGACCCAGATCATGCCGGTGGAACGACGCGAGGTTCTTCGAAGTTACGCTGGCCTCCGCCGCCCCGATCGGCGAGGCTGTGACGCATGACACAGGTCGAGCCCACCATCGCAGCCGAACGTGACCGCATCCAGGCCATGATCGAGGGACGCACCCTCGTCGACGCCATGGCCGAGACCGTCGCGCAGTACGCCGACGAACCGGCGTACTCCGACAAGCTGAACGCACCCGAGGGCGAGGCGTGGCGCACGCTCACGTGGCGCGAGACCAGCGAGCGGGCGCTCGACCTGGCCGCCGCGCTGATCGAGCTCGGCGTCGCCAAGGGCGACACCGTCGCGATCATGGCGACGAACCGGATCGAGCACTACCTGGCGGACATGGGTGCCGTGCACGCCGCCGCGACGCCGATGTCGATCTACAACACGCTGTCGCCGGACCAGGTCGCGTACGTCGCCGGCCACGCCCAGCCGTCCGTGGTGTTCCTGGAGACCGACGACCACCGGGCGCGCTGGTCGCGGGCGCTGGAGGAGATCGACAGCGTCAAGAGGGTCGTGATGATCGACGACGACTGGGCCGACCTGATCGCCGCGGGCGCGGCGTACCGCGCCGCGAACCCGGGCGTCGTCGAGGCGCGCGCCGCCGAGCTGGACCCCGACGACCCGGCCACGATCCTCTACACGTCCGGGACGACCGGGAACCCCAAGGGCGTCGTGCTGACCCACCACAACGTCCTGTACGAGGCCCTCTCCACGCAGGAGAAGGCCGGCCTGATGGATCCGCAGCGCTCGGTGAGCTACCTGCCGCTCGCGCACATCGCCGAGCGGGTGCTCGGGCTCTACGGCCCGCAGATCACCGGCAGCCACATGTACGCGATCGGCGACCCGGCGCAGCTGCTCGGCGCGCTCGGCGAGGTCCACCCGACGGCGTTCTTCGGGGTGCCGCGCGTGTGGGAGAAGATCAAGACCGGTGTCTCCGCGAAGCTCGCGGCCGACCCCGACCCCGCCAACCGCAAACTGGTCGAGGACTCGATGGCGGCCGGCCTGGCCTGGGTCGAGGCGCAGGAGGTCGGCGGCACGATGACGCCGGAGATCGAGGAGGCGTACCGGAAGGCCGACGAGGCGATCCTCGGGTTCCTCAAGCTGCTGCTGGGCCTCGACCAGGTCACCTGGGCCGGCTCGGCCGCGGCGCCGATGCCGATCGACGTCGCGAGGTTCATGGCCGGCCTCGGGCTCAAGGTGTACGACGTCTACGGCATGACCGAGACGTGCGGCGCGGTCACCGCCAACGGGCCCAGCGCGTTCAAGCTCGGCACCGTCGGCCAGGCCAACCCCGGCATGGAGGTCAAGCTCGGCGAGGACGGCGAGATCCTCGTGCGCGGCCCGGTGAACACGCCCGGCTACCACCGCCAGGAGGACGCCACCCGGCTGCTCATCGACGAGGACGGCTGGGTGCACACCGGCGACATCGGCACCCTCGACGACGACGGGTTCTTCTCGGTCGTCGACCGCAAGAAGGAGCTGATCATCACCTCCGCGGGCAAGAACATCGCGCCGTCGAACATCGAGAACTACCTCAAGGAGTCGCCGCTCATCGGGCACGCCATGGCGATCGGCGACAGCCGGCCGTACGTCGTCGCCGTCCTCACCCTGGACGGCGAGATCGCCCCGCTGATGGCGCAGCAGATGGGCATCGAGTTCACCGACCTCGCCGACCTGGCCCGCAAGCCGGAGATCCTCGCGGCAGTGCAGCAGGCCGTCGACACCGCCAACGAGCGGCTGTCGCGCCCCGAGCAGGTCAAGGCGTTCGAGCTGCTGCCGGTGGAGTGGACCGCGGAGTCCGACGAGCTCACCCCCACGCTGAAGCTCAAGCGCCGGGTCGTGAACTCCAAGTACGCCGACGTGGTGGACCGCCTGTACGGCTAGGAGACCGATAGGGTCACCGCGTGCTGCGGTCACCCTGGGAGCGGGTCACCGCCCTCGCGGTACTGGCCGGTGCCGTCTGGCTGCCGTTCGCCGGACGATCGCTGAGCCCCGACGAGGGCGGGCTCCTGATGCTGGGCAGCCAGTGGTCGGACGGGACGTCCCTGTACGGCGACTACTTCGTCGACCGGCCCCCGCTGCTGATCGCGCTGTTCTCGCTGGCCGACTGGCTCGGCGGTACGCCGTGGTCGCTGCGCCTGATCGGCGTCGTGGCGGTCGCCGCGACCGTGCTGCTCGCCGGGGCGGTCGGCCGCGCGGCGGAGGTGTCGCCGGTGCTGCCGGCCCTGACCGCAGCCGTCCTGGTCGCGACACCACTGTTCGGCGGCACCGTCGTCAACGGCGAGCTGCTCGGCCTGCCGTTCCTCGTCGGCGGGTGCGCGGCGGTGCTCATGGCCGCGCGGTCCGACGCCTGGCAGCGCTGGGCGCTGCTCGCCGGCGTGCTGGGCGCGTGCGGCGCGCTGGTCAAGCAGAGCCTGCTCGACGTGTTCGTGCTGGCCGCCGTGCTGCTGCTGACGCGGAGGCGCTTCGCCGCGCTCGGCGTGGTCGCGGCGGCCGCGGTCGCCACGGTCGCGCTGGCGGTGCTGCTCGCGTGGTGGCGTGGCACCGACCCCGTGGACCTGTGGGACGCGGTCGTCGTGTTCCGCGGCGACGCCGCCTCGGTGATCGCGTCGTCCGCGACCGACTCGACGACCGCGCGTCTCCGGGGTCTGCTGGTCGCGCTGCTCGCGTCCGGCGCGCCGTTGCTCGTCGTCGCCCTCGTCCGCCGGGTCCGCGGCTCCACCCTGCTCTGGCCGGCGCTCGCCGTGCTCACGTGGGAGCTGGTCGTCGTGCTCGCGGGCGGCAGCTACTGGCTGCACTACCTCATGGGTCTCGTGCCCGGCCTGGTGCTGCTCACCGCCGCCGCCCCCGGCACCGACCGGCTGCTGCGCGCGGCGTACGCCGTCTGCGCGGTCTCGACCGCCGCGGCGCTGTGCTGGGTGCTCGTCCGGCCGATCGACCGGCCCGAGGCGCCCGCCGTCGCGTGGCTCGACGCGCACGTCGAGCCGGGCGACACCGGCCTGGTCGCGTTCGGCGGCGCGAACATCCTGCGCGCGACCGGCCTGCCCTCCCCCTACCCCGACCTCTGGAGCCTGCCCGTGCGTGTGCACGACCCCGAGCTGACCCGTCTCGGCTCGCTGCTGTCCTCCCCGGACCGGCCGACCTGGCTGATCGTCGCCGGGACCTCCCTCGACACCTGGGGGGTCGACGCCGAGGCCGCTGACCGGATCATGGCCGAGCACTACACCGCGGCGACCACCGCCGGCGACTGGACGATCTACCGGAGCGACGAGCGGTGAGCCGTCGTGCGCGCGCCATGGCGGTCTACGCCGTGGCCCTGCTGGCCTGGAGCTGGTTCGTCGGGATCCCGAACGACCCGGCGGGCGTGATCCTGTGGATCTGGGTCGCGACCCTGGCGTGGAACGGGCTCGCGGACCCCTGGGAGTTCTGGAAGGACTGGTGGAAGCCGCTGCTGCTGCTGGTCGTCTACTGGCTGGTGCGCGGCCTCGTCGACGAGATCGGGATCGCGCCGCACTACTCCATGCCGATCCGGGTCGACGAGTGGCTGTTCGGGGGTACGACGCCCACGGTGTGGCTGCAGGAGGCGTGGTGCGGCGACCCGTGCACCCGGGACCTGCCGCCACGCTGGTGGGACGCCGTCTTCACGACCGTGTACGCCTCCCACTTCCTGGTCGCCCTGACGCTGGCCGGCGTCCTGTGGGTGCGCGACCGGCTCGAGTGGGTGCGCTGGCTGCGGCGCTACATCACGCTGCTGTTCTGCGGTCTGGCGATCTACATCGTCTACCCGATGGCCCCGCCCTGGATGGCCGCGCGCGACGGCTACCTCGACCCGGTCGCCCGGATCACCCGCCGCGGCTGGGCGGACATCGAGTTCCTCGGCACCGACCTGCACCGCCAGACGATGGTCATGTTCGGCATGGGCAACAAGGTCGCCGCGATGCCCTCCCTGCACGCCGGCATCGCCTTCCTGGTGGCGTTCTGGTTCATCACGCGGCTGCGCTCCCCCTGGCGCTGGCTGCTGCTCCTCTACCCGCTCGCGATGTCGCTGGCCCTCACCTACTTCGCCGAGCACTACGTCATCGACGCGATCGCCGGCGCCGCGGTCGCCCTGCTGGTGATGGTCGGCGTCGGCCGGTGGGAGCGGAAGCGGGCTGCGTGACCAGGGTCGAAATCCACTAGCGGTCAGGATCTGACCTGACATCCTGGTTGCGTGTCGAACACGGTCTCCCCGGTTCGACGTAGAGCGTCCGATGACTTCGGCTCGGCGACGAGGTCGGACTAGGGGAAAACCCCGATGCCCGCTGTCCCCGCTCACTGAGAGAGTTACGTCATGCACATCCAGATCGCCGGCAAGCTCACCGGCCGCATCACGAAGTGGATCGTCCTCGCGGCCGTGATCGTCGTGACGATGCTCCTGGCGCCCCTCGCCGGGAAGCTCACCAGCGTCCAGAACAACGAGGCCGAGTCGTGGCTGCCCGAGAGCGCCGAGTCGACCCAGGCGATCAAGGAGCTGGAGGCGTTCCAGGACCCGAACGACCTGGTGACGACGATCGTCTACTACAAGGAGTCCGGCCTCACCGAGGAGGACCTCGCGGAGATCGAGTCCCACGGTCCCGAGATCGCGGAGATCGAGGGCGTCTCGAACGTCATCACCCCGCAGACCGCCGAGGAGCAGGGCATCCCCGCGCCGTACGTCTCCGAGGACGGCCAGGTCGCGAAGCTGGACTTCACGATCAACCGCGGTGACGAGCTCTGGGAGGACATGCCCGGCGTCCGCGACGACGTCAGCGAGCTCGCCTCCATCGACGGGGTCGAGGTGTACGTCGCGGGTGCCGGCGGCACCACCGCCGACCAGGCGGCGGCCTTCGCGGGCATGGACGGCCGGCTGCTGCTGATCACGCTGTGCGCGGTCATCCTGATCCTGCTCGTCAGCTACCGCAGCCCGGTGCTGTGGGCACTCCCGATCTTCTGCGCGGTCGTGAGCCTCGGGATCGCGATGGGCCTGCTGTACCTGCTGGCGAAGTACGCCGACATGACGATCAACGGCCAGACGCAGTTCATCATGACCGTGCTGGTGATCGGAGCGGGCACGGACTACGCCCTGCTGCTGGTCGCGCGCTACCGAGAAGAGCTCCGTCGCCACGAGGACCGGCACGAGGCGATGGCGTTCGCACTGCACCGCGCCGCCCCGGCGATCTTCGCCAGCGCCTCGACCGTCGTGGTCGGCCTGCTCTGCCTGATGTTCGCCGAGCTCAACTCGACCGCCGGCCTCGGCCCGGCCAACGCGGTCGCCGTCGCGGTGACGTTCGTCGTGATGGTGACCCTGCTCCCGGCGCTGCTGGTCATCTGCGGCCGCTGGGTCTTCTGGCCGTTCATCCCGCGCTTCGGCAGCGACGAGCCGACCGAGTCCGGCTTCTGGGCCCGCACCGGCAACCGGATCGCTCCGCGTCCCCGCGTGGTCTGGATCTTCACCACGATCGCGCTGCTGATCGTCGCGCTCGGCGCCCTGCGCCTGGACACCTCGGGCATCCCGAACGACGAAACCTACGTCGCCGGCCAGGAGGTCGAGTCGGTCGACGGCAACGCGATCCTCGTCGAGCACGGCCTCGTCGACGCGAGCTCGCCGGTCCAGGTCGTCGCCAACACCGACCAGGCCGAGGCGGTCGTCGAGTCGATGGCCGGCATCGAGGGCATCCAGGAGCCCGCGATCGTCGCCGAGGAGGACGGCACGTCGCTGATCCTCGCCAACCTGACCGCCGACCCGCTCGACCAGGCGTCGATCGAGGCGGTCCACGAGGTCCGCGACGCGGTGCACTCCGTCGAGGGCGCCGACGCCCTGGTGGGCGGCTGGACCGCGGTGACCATCGACGTCGAGGAGGCCTCGGCCCGCGACAACAAGGTCGTCATCCCGATCATGCTGCTCGCGGTGATGCTGATCCTGATGGGGCTGTTGCGGGCGCTCGCCTCGCCGCTGATCCTCATCGGCACGGTGATCTTGTCCTTCGCCGCCGCGCTCGGCATCTCGGGCGTGGTGTTCGACCTGGTCTTCGACCGTCCGAACACCGACCCCGGCTTCCCGTTGTACGCGTTCGTGTTCCTGGTCGCCCTAGGCATCGACTACAACATCTTCTTGATGACCCGGGTCCGGGAGGAGACCGTCGGCAACGGGACGCGGCGCGGCTCGCTGATCGCGCTCGCCTCGACCGGTGGCGTGATCACCGCGGCGGGCATCGTGCTCGCGGCGACCTTCGGGGCGCTGGCGACGATGCCGCTGACGTTCGCCCTGCAGATCGGCACCACGATCGCGCTCGGCGTCCTGCTCGACACGATGATCGTCCGGTCGGTGCTGGTCACGGCGATCAACCTGGACCTCGGCGGCAAGATCTGGTGGCCGAGCGCGCTCGACCGCAAGCCGCCGGTCGTGCCGCCGAAGGACCCCGAGCGCGAGCAGGTCTCCGAGGCCGCGTCGGTGTGACCTGACCAACAGGTGGCCAGCCGCTCCCGACCGGGGGCGGCTGGCTAGCCTGTGGGAATGAGTGAGCAGCCCACTCCGCAGCAGGTGCGTCGCGCTCTGGCGCGCGCCGAGCGCGGGGCCGCCCTGGACGTGCCGGAGGCGACCGCCCTGCTGGCTGCCACCGGCGAGGACCTGGACCGGTTGACCGCGGCCGCGGCCAAGGTCCGCGACGCGGGCCTGGTGGCCGCCGGCCGAGCCGTCGACGGGCGACCGGTCGTGACGTACTCGCCCAAGGTGTTCATCCCGGTCACCAAGCTGTGCCGCGACCGCTGCCACTACTGCACCTTCGTCGAGTCGCCCGGGCAGCTCACCCGTGCCGGTCACGCGATGTACCTGTCCCCGGACGAGATCCTCGAGATCGCCCGGCAGGGCGCCGAGCTCGGCTGCCTGGAGGCGCTGTTCACCCTCGGCGACCGCCCCGAGGACCGCTGGCCCGAGGCCCGGGCCTGGCTCGACGAGCAGGGCTACGACTCGACGCTCGCCTACGTGCGGGCGATGGCGGTCCGCGTGCTCGAGGAGACCGGGCTGCTCCCCCACCTCAACCCCGGCGTGATGTCGTGGGAGGAGATGAACCGGCTCAAGCCGGTCTCGCCGTCGATGGGGATGATGCTTGAGACCACCTCGCGCCGGCTGTTCGAGACCAAGGGCGAGGCGCACTTCGGCTCCCCCGACAAGGACCCCGCGGTCCGGCTGCGGGTGCTCGAGGACGCCGGCCGGCTCTCGATCCCCTTCACCACCGGCCTGCTCGTCGGGATCGGCGAGGACCTCACCGAGCGGGCCGAGACGATCTTCGCGCTGCGCCAGGTCTCCCGCGCGTTCGGCTCCGTGCAGGAGGTCATCGTCCAGAACTTCCGGGCCAAGCCCGACACCGCGATGCGGCACACCGACGACCTCGGCCTCGACGAGTACCGCGCCGCGATCGCCGTCACCCGGATCGTGCTCGGCCCGAAGGCCCGCGTGCAGGCACCTCCCAACCTCGTCGACCTCGAGGAGTGCCGGGCGCTGCTCGGCGCCGGCGTGGACGACTGGGGCGGGGTGTCCCCGCTGACGCCGGACCACGTCAACCCCGAGCGGCCCTGGCCGTCCCTCGAGCGGCTCCGCGAGATCACCGCGAGCTGCGGGTTCGAGCTCAGGGCGCGGCTCACCGTGCACCCCGAGTACGTCCGCCAGGGTGAGCCCTGGCTCGACCCGCGGGTCTCCGGCCATGTCGCCGCCCTCGCCACTGAGGACGGGCTCGCCAGACCCGGCGTACGCCCGACCGGCCTGCCGTGGCAGGAGCCGGACGGCGGGTTCGCGAGCGTCGGCCGCACCGACCTGTTCGCGGCGGTCGACCGGGAAGGACCTGGAGGGGGCCGCACCGAGGACCGGCGCTCGGACTTCGCGAACGTGTACGGCGACTGGGACTCGATCCGTGAGGCCGCCTCCCACACCGGGGTCTCGACGGGCTCGACCACCGACGGCGTCGCCGCGCTCAAGGCCGCCGAGAAGGACCCGGGCAACCTGTCCGACGAGCACGCGCTGACCCTGATGACCGCCGAGGGCGACCTGCTGCGCGAGGTGTGCCGGCTGGCCAACGACCTGCGCCGCGAGACCGTCGGCGACGACGTCACCTACGTCGTCAACCGGAACATCAACTTCACCAACGTCTGCTACGTCGGCTGCCGCTTCTGCGCGTTCGCGCAGCGGCGCACCGACGCCGACGCGTACTCGCTGTCCCTCGACGAGGTCGCCGACCGGGCCGCGGAGGCCTGGGACCTCGGCGCCACCGAGGTCTGCATGCAGGGCGGGATCGACCCGGAGCTGCCGGCGACGGCGTACTTCGACCTGGTCAACGCCGTGAAGCAGCGGGTCCCGGAGATGCACGTCCACGCGTTCTCCCCGATGGAAGTCGTGAACGGCGTCGCGCGCACCGGCCTGTCCATCGAGGACTTCCTCATCAAGGCGCGCGAGTCCGGGCTCGGCTCCCTGCCCGGCACGGCGGCGGAGATCCTCGACGACGAGGTCCGCTGGGTGCTCACCAAGGGCAAGCTGCCGACCCGCACCTGGATCGAGGTCGTCACCACCGCCCACCGGGTGGGGCTGCCGACGACCAGCACGATGATGTACGGCCACGTCGACAACCCGCGGCACTGGGTCAACCACCTCCGGGTGCTGAGCCGGATCCAGGACGAGACCGGTGGGTTCACCGAGTTCGTGCCGCTGCCGTTCGTGCACACCTCGTCGCCGATCTACCTGGCCGGCGTCGCCCGTCCCGGCCCGAGCCTGCGCGACAACCTTGCCGTGCACGCGATGGCACGGATCCTCCTGCACGGCCGGGTCCCCAACATCCAGACGTCGTGGGTCAAGCTCGGGGTCGACGGCACCCGCGCGATGCTGCAGGCCGGCGCGAACGACGTCGGCGGCACGCTGATGGAGGAGACCATCTCGCGGATGGCCGGCTCCGAGCACGGGTCGGCCAAGACCGTCGCCGAGCTCGTGGAGATCGGCGCCGGCATCGGCCGTCCCGTCGTCGAGCGCACGACGACGTACGGCGTGCGCTGACCCGACCCGGCTCAGCCCTCCGGTGCGTTGCGCTCCGGCGACGAGGTCGTGACCTCCGGGCCGGGCGCAGGGCTCCACTGCCAGTCCCGGATCTCCGGCAGGTCCTCCCCGTGCGTCCGCACGTACTGCCGGTGCCGGATCAGCTGGTTCCTGAACAGCTCGCGCGCGCGGGCCGACGTGGACGCCAGCCGCGGCACCCGGTCGAGCACGTCGATGGCCAGGTTGTAGCGGTCGATGTGGTTCATCACGGCCATGTCGAACGGCGTGGTCGTGGTGCCCTCCTCCTTGTAGCCGCGCACGTGGATGTTGTGGTGGTTGGTGCGCCGGTAGGTCAGCCGGTGGATCAGCCACGGGTAGCCGTGGTAGGCGAAGATCACCGGCTTGTCGGCGCTGAACAGGGCGTCGAAGTCGGCGTCCGACAGCCCGTGCGGGTGCTCGGACTGCGGCTGCAGGCGCATCAGGTCGACGACGTTGACCAGCCGGATCTTCAGGTCCGGCACGTGCTCGCGCAGCAGCGCGACCGCGGCCAGGGTCTCCATCGTGGGGACGTCGCCGGCGCAGGCCATCACGACGTCGGGACCGTCGACGTCGTTCGACGCCCACTCCCAGATGCCCAGGCCCTTAGTGCAGTGCACGATCGCGTCGTCCATCGACAGGTACTGCAGCGCCGGCTGCTTGCCCGCCACGATCACGTTCACGTAGTGCTTGCTGCGCAGGCAGTGGTCGGCCACCGAGAGCAGGGTGTTGGCGTCCGGCGGCAGGTAGACGCGGACGACGTTCGCCTTCTTGTTCACGACGTGGTCGATGAAGCCCGGGTCCTGGTGCGAGAACCCGTTGTGGTCCTGGCGCCAGACGTGCGAGGTGAGCAGGTAGTTCAGCGACGCGATCGGGCGGCGCCACTCGATCTTGCGCGTGGTCTCCAGCCACTTGGCGTGCTGGTTGAACATCGAGTCGACCAGGTGGATGAACGCCTCGTAGCAGGAGAACAGCCCGTGCCGGCCGGTGAGCAGGTAGCCCTCCAGCCAGCCCTGGCAGGTGTGCTCCGAGAGGATCTCCATGATCCGGCCGTCCGGCGCGAGGTGGTCGTCGTACTCCTCGATCTCGGCGTTCCAGGTCCGGTTCGTGACCTCCATGACGTCCTGGAGCCGGTTCGAGGAGTTCTCGTCCGGCGCGAACATCCGGAAGTTGTGCATGTTCTGCGCCATCACGTCGCGCAGGAACCCGCCGAGCACCCGGGTCGCCTCGACGGCTCCGGTCCCCTGCTCCTTCACCTCGACCGCGTAGTCGCGGAAGTCCGGCATGTGCAGGCCGTGGAGCAGCAGGCCGCCGTTGGCGTGCGGGGTCGCGCTCATCCGCAGCGTGCCGTCGGGGTGCAGCGCCGCGATGTCCGCGGCCGGCGCACCGGCCTCGTCGAACAGCGACTCGGGCTCGTAGCTGCGCATCCACTCCTCGAGCACCTTGCGGTGCGCGTCGTCCTCGCGGGCGTTGGCGAACGGCACCTGGTGGGAGCGCCAGAACCCTTCCATCCGCTTGCCGTCGACCTCCTTCGGGCCGGTCCAGCCCTTGGGTGAGCGGAGCACGATCATCGGCCACGGCCGCCGGGTGACAGGTCCGGACGACGCGCGCGCCTCGCCCTGGATGTCGGCGATCTCGTCGAGGCAGCGGTCGAGCGTCCCGGAGAAGTCCGCGTGCATCTGGGCCGGATCGCTGCCGGCGACGACGTACGGCGTGTGCCCGTGCCCGCGCATCAGCGAGAGCAGCTCGTCCTCGGGGATCCGCGCGAGCACGGTCGGGTTGGCGATCTTGTAGCCGTTGAGGTGGAGGATCGGCAGCACCGCGCCGTCGCGGCGCGGGTCGACGAACTTCGTCCCGTGCCAGCTGGTGGCCAGCGGGCCGGTCTCGGCCTCGCCGTCGCCGACGACCGCCGCGACCACGAGGTCCGGGTTGTCGAACGCGGCGCCGTACGCGTGCGAGAGCGCGTAGCCCAGCTCGCCGCCCTCGTGGATCGAGCCCGGCGTCTCGGGTGCGACGTGGCTGGGGATGCCGCCCGGGAAGGAGAACTGCGTGAACAGCCGGCGCAGCCCGCGCTCGTCCAGCCCGATGTCGTGGTAGACCTCCGAGTACGTGCCCTCGAGGTACGACGCCGCCACCATGCCCGGCCCGCCGTGGCCCGGTCCGGTGATGTAGAGCATCTCCGTCCCGCGCTGCATGATCGCGCGGTTCAGGTGCGCGTAGATGAAGGTCAGCCCCGGGGTGGTGCCCCAGTGCCCGAGGAGACGGGGCTTCACGTGCTCGGGAAGCAACGGCTCGCGCAGCAGCGGGTTGTCCATCAGGTAGATCTGTCCGACCGACAGGTAGTTCGCTGCGCGCCACCACCGGTCAAGGACTGCGAGGTCATCGGCCATGCACCCACCGTCTCCAGTCGGCGACCGCTCATGCAAGGGTCGAACGGCCCGGCCGCTCGCATCTCACCCGAAACGGGCGGGTACCGTCGTCCGCATGAGTCATGGCGATGGCGACCAGGAGATCTACGGCGACTACAGCGTCGACGACGAGGACCAGCCCGGCAATCTCGAGGACCTCGGGGACAGCGACGTCGAGGACGAGCTGGACCGCGGCTACTCGCCGCCGGAGAAGTGGTCGGCCGGCCAGGGTTACGGCAACACGCCCTGGGAGGAGGAGCACCGCGAGACCATCGACCAGCGCATCGGCCAGGAGGAGCCCGACGTCGACCCCTACGACGACAGCGCCGAGCTCCCCGAGGACGACCAGGTCGGTGACCGGCGCGCCGGCCGGCTGGTCGGCGATGCGGGCGGCGACGACTTCCTGGCCGACGACGTCGGCATCGACGACGGCGCGGCCTCGGCCGAGGAGGCGGCCGTCCACATCGTCGAGAACGAGTGAACCCCGCCCGATCCGGGTAAGTCCTTCCTGACAACTGAAAGGGAGGGACTCGTGTTCGCGTTTCTGCTGTGGATCCTGGCCGTCATCCTCGTGATCGGCGGCATCGTCCAGCTCTTCAAGGGCCAGGTGCTGTTCGGGATCGTGCTCATCGTCGTGGGGCTCCTCGTGGGTCCGGGCGGCGTCAGCCTCTTCACCTAGGAGCACCCCGAGACACCAGGGCCGCGGTGCCGATGCCTGCGTGAGTTCATCGGCGCCGCGGCCGACCCGGGGGTACCCCAGGGGGGCACCTCGCAAACGGGTCGCGCCAAGAACGAGAACATGTTCTAGTTCGCCGCTAGGCTGGCCGCGTGCGCTTCTCGATCAGCACGGCCTTCCAGCCGGTCGACCACCTGCCCGCCCTGGCCCGCGCGGCCGACCAGCTCGGCTACCACTCGATGGCGGTGCCCGACCACGTCGTCGACCTCGAGGAGCTGGCCACGCCGTACCCGTACACGTCCGACGGCTCCCGGCGCTGGGACTCCTCGGCGGCCTGGCCGGACCCGTGGGTCCTCATCGGCGCGCTCGCAGCGGTGACGACCCGGCTGCAGTTCTTCACGTCGGTCTACGTCCCCGCGATCCGCAACCCGTTCCAGGTCGCCAAGAGCGTCGGTACGGCGGCCGTGCTGTCCGGCGGGCGGGTCAGCCTGGGCGTCGGGATCGGCTGGTGCCGAGAGGAGTTCGAGCTCCTCGGCCAGGACTTCCACACCCGCGGCCGGCGTACGGACGAGGCGCTCGCGCTGATGGCGGAGCTGTGGAAGCCGGGCTGGACGGAGTTCGAGGGCGAGTTCTACACCGCACCCCGGCTGGTGATGGAGCCGACGCCTCCCGGCCGGATCCCGATCCTCGTCGGCGGCCTGTCGGAGATCGCCTTCCGCCGCGCCGCGCGCCACGACGGCTGGGTGGGCGACATGTACACCACCGACGAGGCGATCGAGATCGCCGCGCGCATCGCCGAGGTGCGCCGCGAGGTCGGGGCCGAGGGTGAGTTCTCGGTGATCACCGCGCTCAAGGACGCGTTCCTGCCCGAGCACTTCCAGCGCGCCGAGGCCGGCGGGATCACCGACTGCTGGACGATGCCGTGGGCGTACTACCACGGTCTCGACTGCACCGTGGAGCAGAAGATCGACGGCATGGAGCGGTTCGCGCACGACGTGCTGGTGCCGGTGAACGGGTAGCTCCCGGAAATGGAAGAACCGCCGGGGTCTCGGGTCCCCAGCGGTTCGTCGCAGACTCTACCGGCCGGAAGAGCGGAACGGAGCGTTTTCGGACGTTTTAGGTCTAGAGATCTGGGTCACGCCGACCGGGCGAGGCCCAGACGCCGCGACCCGAGCGCCTCGGAGAGCGACTCGCGGATCAGCACCAGCGCCTGGGCGCGCAGCCGGAGGACCTGCTCGTGGGTCAGGCCGAGCTCGGAGCCGACCTCGTCCATCGGCCGGTGCTCGAGGAAGTACGTCGCCGCCACGACGCGCAGCCGGGCGGGGAGCACGGCGATCGCACGGGCCAGACGCACCTCGGCACGCAGCCCGGGACCACGACGCGAGGAGCAGGCCATCCACTCGAGAGCCTGCAGCTCGTCGGAGAGCGCCGTCCGGATCCACACGCTCGCGACCTGGGCGAACGGGGCCCGCGTCTCGGGCTCCCACGCCTCGGCGGCGCGCTCCAGCGCGAGCCGGCCGACCAGCCGCAGCTCGTCGCGGTCGAGGTCCGCGGCCGAGCCGCGGGTCATCTCCCACACGAGCTCGTCGACGAGGGTCAGGTGCTCAGCGACCAGCTCGTCGGCGGTCGGTTCGGCGTAGATCTCCATGTCGTCTCCCGAGATGAACGGTGCATGTCCCCGCCCCACGGTAGGACCGCGGGGCGCGGCCGCGAAATCCGCGCAGCGCGGTCGCTATCCGGTGAACGCGGCAGAACCGCGAACACGGCGCCCCGCCCGGTGACATACTCGCCCGACCTGCACCCCCGGGGAGGCTGGATGTCCGTCGCGACCATTCCGCTGGCCTCCAAGCCGGGATTTCGGACGACTGATGTCGAGGCGGTCCGGGCGTGGGTCGGCGCCTCCCTGTCGCCGCACCGGTTCGAGCTGCTCGGCCGGACCCGGCACATCGACGTGGTCCACCACCGCGCCGGGCTCAGCGGGAGCGCGTTCCACTACGTCGACTACGGCGGCGACATCCTGGAGACCGCCGACCTCGGCGACCCGGTGCTGGTCCAGATCCCGCTCGCGGGTCGCACCCTGATCCAGAGCGGTCCGCACGCGGTGATCGCGACCCCGACGATGGCGGCGGTGACGACCGGCTACACCTCGATGCGGTACGTCGCTCCGAACCCCCGGCTGGTCTTCCGCGTCGAGCGCGAGCTCCTCGAGTCCCGCCTCGCCCTGGCGACCGGCGCGCCCGTGCGCCGCCCGCTGCGTCTCGACCTGGCCTTCGACCTGACCAGCCCCGGCGGGCGGACCTGGCGCTCCCTCGTCGACACCGTGGTCGCCGACCTGAGCGCCGGTGGGCCGATCAGCCAGTCACCCCTGGCGTCGGCGTCGCTCGAGCTGGCCATCATCGACAGCCTGCTGTCGGTGCACACCGGCGCGCACTCCGACCTGCTCCACGAGCAGAGCAGCAAGGCGTACCCGCGTGCCCTGCGGCGGGCCATGGACCTGATCGAGGACCACTGCGCCGAGCCGCTGACCACCGCCGACGTCGCCGAGGCCGTCGGGGTCTCGGTCCGCGCCCTGCAGGAGGCGTTCCAGTCGCACCTGGACACCACCCCGATGGCCTACCTGCGCTCGGCGCGGCTGCGCCGGGTGCACGCCGAGCTGGTCGCGGGCGGCGAGGGCGTGACCGTGACGGACGTGGCGCTGCGCTGGGGAATCACCCACGCGGGCCGGTTCGCGCAGGACTACCGGCGTACGTTCGGGCGGTCGCCCTCCGAGACCCTGCGGCAGGGCCGCTGAGTCACTCCCACTCGATGGTGCCCGGCGGCTTCGAGGTGATGTCGACGGTGACCCGGTTGATCTCGCGCACCTCGTTGGTGATGCGGGTCGAGATCCGCTCGAGGACGTCGTACGGCAGCCGCGCCCAGTCGGCGGTCATCGCGTCCTCGGAGGTGACCGGGCGGAGCACGATCGGGTGGCCGTAGGTGCGCCCGTCGCCCTGGACGCCGACGGAGCGGACGTCGGCGAGCAGCACGACCGGGAACTGCCAGATGTCGCGGTCGAGACCGGCCTTGGTCAGCTCCTCGCGGGCGATCGCGTCGGCCTCGCGGAGGATGTCGAGGCGCTCACGGGTGACCTCGCCGATGATGCGGATGCCGAGTCCGGGGCCGGGGAACGGGTGCCGCCAGACGATCTCGGCCGGGAGACCGAGCTGCTCGCCGACCAGGCGGACCTCGTCCTTGAACAGGGTGCGCAGCGGCTCGACCAGCTCGAACTCGAGGTCCTCGGGCAGGCCGCCGACGTTGTGGTGGGACTTGATGTTGGAGGTGCCGGCTCCCCCGCCGGACTCGACGACGTCCGGGTAGAGCGTGCCCTGCACGAGGAACGCGACCTTGCTCCCCCCGTCGTCGGCCAGCGCGTCGCCGAGGATCTCGGCCTCGGCGGCCTCGAACACCCGGATGAACTCGCGGCCGATGATCTTGCGCTTCTCCTCGGGGTCGGTCACCCCGGCGAGCGCGTCGAGGAAGCGCTTCTCGGCGTCGACGACCTTCAGGTCCACGCCGGTGGCGGCGACGAAGTCGCGCTCGACCTGCTCGGTCTCGTCCTTGCGCATGAGCCCGTGGTCGACGTACACGCAGGTCAGCCGGTCCCCGATGGCGCGCTGCACGATCGCGGCGGCGACGGCGGAGTCGACACCGCCGGAGAGGCCGCAGATCGCGCGGCCGCGGTCACCGATCTGGTCGCGGATCGACTCGATCTGCTCCTCGACGATGTTGACCATCGTCCAGGTCTGGCGGCAGTGCGCGATGTGGACCAGGAAGTGCTCGAGGACCTTCTGCCCGTGCTCGGTGTGCAGCACCTCGGGGTGCCACTGGACCCCGGCGAGGCCGCGGTCGACGTTCTCGAACGCCGCGACCGGGGTGACCGCCGTCGACGCGAGCACGTCGAATCCCGGGGGCGCCGCCGCGACGGAGTCGCCGTGCGACATCCACACGGTGTGCGCGGCCGGGATGTCGGCGAGCAGGGTGCCGGGCGCGCCGACCGTGACGGCGGTGCGGCCGTACTCGCGAGCGCCGGTGTGCGCGACCTCGCCGCCGAGGCCCTGGGCCATCAGCTGGAACCCGTAGCACATGCCGAACACCGGGGTGCCGGACGTGAAGATCGTGGTGTCGATGCTCGGGGCGCCGTCGGCGTACACCGACGACGGACCGCCGGACAGGATGATCGCCTTGGGGTTGCGGGCCAGCATCTCCGCCACCGGCATCGTGTGCGGCACGATCTCGGAGTAGACCCGCGCCTCGCGGACGCGGCGGGCGATCAGCTGGGCGTACTGGGCCCCGAAGTCGACCACCAGGACCAGATCGTGCTCCGCAGCCTGCGTCATGGGGGTCAGCCTATCGAGCGGCTCGGCGAGGTGCCGTCGCGCCCTCGCGAGCTCGGGCGCGGGCTTTTCGCCGGTGCCGGGCGCGCTACGCGCCCGGCGGCGAAAACCCCCTGTCAGGACCCGGCCGGGGAGGGAGGGTGGCCGGGCCCTGACCGTCCACGCATCTGCTGGACAGAGCCTGGACACGGGACCCGGCGGTGGGAGGGAGCGTTTGACCGGGTCCGCTGGCTC
Source organism: Nocardioides caricicola (assembly GCF_039541135.1). Taxonomy (NCBI): domain Bacteria; kingdom Bacillati; phylum Actinomycetota; class Actinomycetes; order Propionibacteriales; family Nocardioidaceae; genus Nocardioides; species Nocardioides caricicola. Next base: position 279,748 of record NZ_BAABFQ010000007.1, read on the forward strand.
AACGAGGGGTCCAGACCGGCGTTACGGGGTTCCGGACACGAGTTCCGGAGAATTCAGCTGACCCCGACGATCGGCAGTCGCAGGGCTCCCGGCGCGTCGGCCGGCACGACCGGAGCGAGCGGCTTGACCGCCTCGATCCGGGTGTACGGCGACCCGAGGTCGGGGCGCGGGTCGACCTCGCCCTTGTTCGGCCAGAACGACATCGCCCGCTCTGCCTGGGCCGTGATCGTGAGCGACGGGTTCACGCCGAGGTTGGCGGTCACCGCCGACCCGTCGGCCACGTGCAGACCGGGGTGTCCGTAGACGCGCTGGTACGGGTCGATCACGCCGGTCTCGGCGGAGTCGCCGATCGCGCAGCCACCGAGGAAGTGCGCGGTGAGCGGTCGGTTGAACGCATCGCCCACGGCACTGCCGGGGAACCCGTTCATGATCCGCGCCATCGTGCGGATCGCCTCGTTGCCGGCCGGGATCCACGTCGGGTTCGGCTCGCCATGGCCCTGCTTCGAGGTGAGGTAGCGCTTGCGGGTGCCGGGGATCCGCTTCGTGTACGTCGTGATCGAGTTGTCGAGACTCTGCATGACCAGGGCGATCACGGTGCGCTCGGACCAGTGCTTCATGTCGTACAGGTCGCGCACCTCGCGGCGCTGGCGCCACATCTCGCGCAGCCAGGTCCGCCAGCGCGGCTCGTCGCCGTCACCGTCGGTCAGCACCGACTGGAGCAGCGACATCAGGTTGCTGCCCGGGCCGTAGCGGACGTTCTCGATGTGGGTGTTCTCGTCGGGATGGAAGCTCGACGTGATCGCGATGCCCTGGCTGTAGTCCACGGACGTGTCCGGCGCGATGACGCCGCCGATCGACTCGGAGTTGGTGCGGGCGAGGTGGCCGAGGCGGTGCGACACCCGCGGCAGGTGCCCCTCGTCGCGCATCCGGTGCAGCAGCCGCTGGGTGCCGAGCGCCGACGCGGACAGCACCACCTGCTCGGCGGTGAGCACCCGCCGCGCCGAGCGGCGCGAGGTCTTGGCCTTGGTGAACCGCACGTGCACGTCGTACCCGCCGCCGGACCGCGGCGAGACCTGGGTGACGGTGGTCAGCGGGAGGACCTTCGCGCCGGCGGACTCGGCGAGGTGCAGGTAGTTCTTCACCAGGGTGTTCTTGGCGTTGTGACGGCACCCGGTCATGCACGAGCCGCACCCGATGCAGGTCTTGCGCTCCGGGCCCGCGCCGCCGAAGAACGGGTCGTCGACGGTCTGGCCCATGCCCGCGCCCGGCCCGCCGAAGAACACGCCGACCGGGGTGGTGTGGAACGTCTCGCCGACACCCATCTCGGTGGCGACCTTCTCCATCACGTCGTCGGACGGCGTGCGCAGCGGGTTGTCGACCACGCCGAGCATCCGCTTCGCCTGGTCGTAGTACGGCGCCAGCTCGGACTGCCAGTCGGTGATGTGGCTCCACTGCGGGTCGGCGTAGAACGCCGGCAGCGGCTCGTACAGCGTGTTCGCGTAGACGAGCGACCCGCCACCGACACCCGCGCCGGACACGATCAGGCAGTCGCGCAGCGCGTCGATCCGCTGGATCCCGTAGCAGCCGACCTCGGGCCGGAAGAGGTACTTCGTGACGTCGAACGACGTCTCCGGCAGGTCGTCGTCCTCGAAGCGGGCGCCGGCCTCGAGCACGCCGACGCGGTATCCCTTCTCGGTCAGCCGCAGCGCGGTGACGGAGCCGCCGAAGCCGGAGCCGACGACGAGGACGTCGAAGTCGAAGTCGTGCGCCATGTCAGGCCCGTCCCAGCTTCTTGAGCAGCCGCAGGTTGAAGCTCATCACCTTGGCGTAGGCCTCGTCCGACATCCCGAGCTGCGGGCCGAGCGCCAGCACCCGCTGGGTGGCGACCGACTGGGTCTCGGTGAACCGGAGCACGCCCTCGGCGCCCTGCCTGCGGCCGGTGCCGGACTCGCGCATGCCACCCATCGGGGTGTCGAGGCTGGCGAAGGTGGCACCGAACGCCTCGTTGATGTTGACCGTGCCGCACTTGATGAAGCGCGCGATCGCGCGGGCGCGGTTGCCGTCCTGGCTGTAGATCGAGGCGTTGAGGCCGTACTGGCCCTCGTTCGCCCGCGAGATCGCGTCGGCCTCGTCGTGGAACCGGTAGAGCGACACGACGGGTCCGAACGTCTCCTTGCCGAAGCAGGTCATCTCCGGCGTGACGCCCTCGAGGATCGTGGGCTCGTAGTAGAAGGGGCCGAGGTCCGGGCGGGCCTTGCCGCCGGTGAGCACCCGCGCGCCCTTCGCGACCGCGTCGTCGACGTGCGCGGTGACGGCGTCGAGCTGGGCCTGTGAGGTCAGCGTGCCCATGTCGTTGCCCCAGTCCAACGTCGCGCCGAGCGTCATCGCCTGGGTGCGGGCCACGAAGCGCTCGACGAAGCGGTCGTAGACCTGGTCGGCCACGAACATCCGCTCGATCGAGACGCACAGCTGGCCCGAGCTGGAGAAGCTGGCGCGGACGGCCCCCTCGGCCGCCTTCTCGAGGTCGGCGTCGCGGAGCACGAGGAGCGGGTTCTTGCCGCCGAGCTCGAGCGAGCTGCCGATCAGCCGGTCCGCGCAGGCCTTCGCGACGACCCGGCCGGTGGCGGTCGAGCCGGTGAAGCAGACGTAGTCGGCGCGCTCGATGATCGCGCCACCGATCTCGGGACCGGGGCCGGCGACGACCTGCCACAGGTCCCGCGGGATGCCGGCCTGCTCGAGCAGCTCGGCCCCGAGGAGCGCCGACAGCATGGTCTGCGCGTCCGGCTTGATGACCACGGCGTTGCCCGCGACGATCGCGGCCAGGCCGTCGATCAGGGCCAGGTTGAACGGGTAGTTCCACGGCGAGATGATCCCGACGACGCCCTTGGGCACCCGGTTGATCTCCGCGCGCGTGAGCACCGGGAAGACGCCCGGGCTGCGCGTGGTGCCGAGGTGCTTGACCGCGGTGCGTCCGTAGTAGCGCGCGGTGAGCGCGACGTGCAGCGGCTCGTCGAACGCGTGCTTGCGCGCCTTGCCGTTCTCGAGCACCACCAGGTCGGTGATCTCCTCCTGCCGGTCGAGCACCAGGTCGTGCAGCCGCAGCAGCATCGCCGCCCGCTCCTCGATCGGCGTGCGCGACCAGGCCGCCTGCGCCTTGCGCGCCCGCTGGAACGCCTCGGCCACGTCGGCCTGCGTCGACTGCGGGACGTGCGCGAGCGGGGCGCCGTCCAGCGGCGAGAACACCTGCGCGGTCCGGCCCGAGGTGGCGAGCAGGCGATCCGTGAGAGCCGCGACGTACTCGGGCTCGAGCGCGTACGCCGCGCGCGGGTCGTGCTCGGGGTCGTGCGGGCCTTCGACCACCGGACCGCCGGCGGGATTCGGGTTAGAGGCGCTCATGCGACCGAGAGTATGTGACCGGTGTCTCCGAGAACTACCTTTCAGTAGCTCTTCGGGAGCCCGGTGTGCGGTTTTACACATCGGCTTGCGTTGTCAACGAGATGGAGGAGCGTGTGGAGAACGGATCGGACCCGGCCACCGTCGTGGTGCGCGCCCAGCCCGACGACTGGCAGCGCCTGCGCGACGTACGCCTCGCGGCGCTGGCGGAGTCACCTGAGATGTTCGGCTCGAACTTGGCGAAGGAGGAGGCGTTCGACGAGGCGGAGTGGCGCGGCCGGGCCGCCCGACCCGCCACGTTCCTGGCGTCTCGGGACGGCGTCGACGTCGGCATGGCCGGTGTCTACGAGTTCGACGACGGCTGGAGCGTGAACGGCATGTGGATCACCCCAGCCGCGCGCGGCACCGGTGTCGTCGAGGCCCTGATCCGGGCCTGCGAGTCGCTGGTGGAGGCAGCGGGAGCGACGACGATCGGGCTCGGCGTGATGGAGGACAACCCGCGTGGGCGGCAGGCGTATGCCCGGCTCGGCTACGAGCTCACGGGCGCACGCGAGCTCATCCGGGATGGCCGCGACGAGCTGTTCATGACCAAGGCGCTGGGCTAGGCGAAGAGTCCCGGGTTGACGCTGACCTCACGCGCGAGCGGCTTGCGGATGTCCCGGTAGGCGCTGACCATCGGCGCGATCTCGTGCGGCTCGGCGCCGTGCAGGATCACCGAGTGGCAGCCGAGCTCGAGCTCGCGCTGGATGGTCGCGGCGGCGTCCTCGGGGCGGCCGCTGGCCGAGGCCGTGAGCCACTCCTCGGGGACCAGCTCGGCGATGCGCAGCAGCGTCTCGGTGTCGGCCGAGGCATCGATGGCGCCGGCCGCAGCGGCAGTCGTGAAGACCTCCGACGTCTTGAGCTTCTCCCAGGCGCCGGGGTCCCAGCCGTTGACGGAGACGAGCGTGTCGCCGTACGCCTGGAAGTAGGTGACCAGCCGGCCGACGCCGCGCCGGAGCTGGTCGTCCTCCGACATCCCGTCCGGTACGGCGGCCAGGCACGACCAGATGCGGACGCTGTCCGGGTCCCGCCCGGCCTTCTCCGCGCCGCGGCGGACGGCTTCGATGGAGCTCTGTGTCGCCTGCTCGGAGAAGAACGTGTGCATGACGACGAAGTCGCAGAGCTCACCGGCCAGCGCCATCGTCCGCGGACCGACCGCGACCAGTCCGAGCGGCGGGCCCTCCCCCAGCCCGCTGCGGTTGTGCAGCACGGGCCACGTCCCGGCGGGGCCGTCGTGGTCGAGCACGAAGCCGTCGGTCCAGAGCCGGCGCAGGATGCCGATGAAGTCACGCAGCACCGCCTCGGTGACCAGCGGCTGGCCGATCGCCTTCCAGTGCTCCGACGACCCGCGACCGAACGCCATGGCGTAGTTGCCGCCGGTGATCGCGTGCAGCGTCGACCCCATCGTCGCGGTGATGATCGGGTGCCGCATGTGGTGGTTGATCGCGGTGTGCGCGATGCCGAGGGACGGCGCCCGTCCCGCGATCGCGCCGGCGAGCACGCCCGCCTCCTTGACGGTGAACCGCTCGCTGATGTGCGCGGAGCCCAGCCCCATCGCCGCCGCGTCGGTGGCCTCCGGGAAGACCTTCCGCGCGTCGGCCGGGTGGTGGGTGACGGCGTAGTAGGCGAGCTCGTTCAGCTGGTCGGAGGACTGCTCGCTCACGGGGTGTAGATCGACTTGAGCTCGGTGTAATGCGCCAGCCCCTCGGGACCGAACTCACGCCCCACGCCGGAGTTCTTGTAGCCGCCGAACGGCGCGGAGAAGTCCATCGTGTACGTGTTCACGCCGTACGTGCCGGTGCGGACCTGGCGGGCGACGTCGAGGCCGGCCTCCACGTCGCCGGTCCACACGGTCCCGGCCAGGCCGTATTCCGAGTCGTTGGCGATCCGGACCGCGTCGTCGACGTCGTCGAACGGGATCACCGACAGCACCGGCCCGAAGATCTCCTCCTGGGCGATCCGCATCCGGTTGTCGACGTCGGCGAAGACGGTCGGACGGACGTACCAGCCCGAGGAGAGGCCGTCGGGCATGCCGTTGCCGCCGACGACGACGCGAGCGCCCTCCTCCTGGCCGAGCGCGATGTACTTCTCGACGCGCTCCTGCTGGCGCTGCGCGACCATCGGGCCGATCTCGGTCGCCGGGTCCATCGGGTCGCCGACCTGCATCTTCGACACGGTCTCGGCGAGCGCGCTCACGACGTTGTCGTAGTTGGCACGCGAGGCGAGGATGCGGGTCTGCGCGACACAGGCCTGGCCGGAGTTCATCAGGGCCGTGAACTTCAGGCCCTCCATCGCCGTGCCGAGGTCGGCGTCGTCGAGCACGATCGCCGCGGACTTGCCGCCGAGCTCGAGCGAGACCCGCTTGAGCTGCTCGCCGCACACGGCGGCGATCTTGCGGCCGGCCGCGGTCGAGCCGGTGAACGCGACCTTGTCGACGTCCGGGTGCGCGACCAGGTGCGCGCCGACCTCGCGACCGCCGGCCACGATGTTGACGACGCCGGCGGGCAGGCCGGCCTCGAGCAGGTGCTCGGCCATCAGGTAGGTGTCGAGCGGGGTCTCGGGCGCGGGCTTCACCACGACCGTGGAGCCGGAGAGCAGCGCCGGGATCACCTTCGACATGATCGTGAACTGCGGGACGTTCCACGGCGGGATCGCCGCGACCACGCCGACCGGCTCACGGCGTACGACGACGTCGGTGCCGAGCACGCCGGTACGCCGCTCCTCCCACGGGAACTCGCGCGCGATGCCGAGGAACGCCTCGATCTGCATCCACGGCGCGGGCGACTGCGCGAGGTTCGCGAACGACGTCGGCGAGCCCATCTCGAGCGTGATCAGCTCGGCCATCTCAGCGAGCTTGCCGGCGTAGAGGTTCGAGAAGTTCTGGACGACCTCGATCCGCTCCTCGGGCGACATCCGCGGCCACGGGCCGGAGTCGAACGCGCGCCGCGCCGCGGCGACCGCGGCGTCGATGTCCGCGGTCGTGCCGTCGGGCACGGTCGCGATCACCTGCTCGGAGTGCGGCGACACGACCTGGATCGTGTCCGACGAGGCGGGCGCCGCCCACTCGCCGTCGATGAAGAGCGTGGACCGGTCGAGCGACATGTGTGTGTCTCCTGGAGCTAGGGAGCGAGGCTGAAGAAGTCGGTGAAGCCGGAGGGGTCGTGGCGCCCGATGCTGAAGTGCTCGAACAGGCCCCAGCCCTCGGCGCCGTCGGCGGTCGCGCGCCCGACGTGGTCGACGCAGCCGAACATGAAGCGGCCCTTCACGGCGTCGTCGTCCATGTCGTAGGTGACCCGCTCGGCGAAGTTCTCGCCCTTCCACGTGCCGTGGATCCAGTCCGGGTCGCCGCCGTACCCGCCGCCGACGTGCAGCGGTACGGCGAGCCGGGACTCGACCTCGAGCACCAACGGCTTGCCCTCGGGCGTCGTGCACCGGATGGTCGCGCCGGTCGGCGTGCGGGTGCCCGACGTGTAGTGGATGTCGACCAGCGGCCAACCGAGCTGCTCGACCCGGCCGTCCTTCCAGACCCGCGTGCAGTCGTTGAGCGTCCGGTGGCCGTTCGGGTCCTCCTGGATGATCAGGCAGACCGCGTAGTCCTCGAACTGCATCGGCACGTAGAGCCACCACATGCCCTCGAACGGCGGGTTGGCCGGCGCGCCCGGCGGCTCCGCCTCGCCCACGGGACGGATGCCCCACGAGCGGTCGCGGCTGCCGAGCCAGGTCGACGGGTCGACGGCGATCTCCTCACCGTCGACGGTGATCGTGCCGGTCCAGGTCCCGAGCTGGGCGAACCGCTGGGCGTCGAGCGTGACCCGGCTGCCGGAGCGCAGCACGTGCGGCAGCTCCTGGATGACGTCGCAGGTGCCGTCCCACGTCAGGTCCATCGCGATGCCGTCGGTCTCCTCCAGCACCAGCCGGATCCTGTGCAGCGGGTCCAGCACCTCGATCCGGTAGTTCCCGATGTGCGGGTTGAGCCGGTCCTGGTCCATCGCGTCCGACAGGTGCACCGCGGTCTGCTTCCCGTTGCGCGCCACCAGGACGAACGCGTCCTTCGTGCCGAGGTTCGGGTAGTAGCCGGCGCCGGTGATCACGAAGATGTCACCGGTGCGGTCGTGGGCGTTGAAGTACCAGCGGTCGTAGAAGTTGCGGTCGCTGCTGTTGGCGTACGCCAGTGGCAGCGGCGCCTGGTGCAGGGGGAACTCGTCGAGCCCCGTGATGTCACTCATGCGCCCACCTTCTGGAGGAGTCCCTCGATCAGGGGCTTGCAGTGGAAGAGGCTCTCGATGTCGTCCGGCTTCTCGATCTCGCCGAAGTGGATCTGCCGGGCGCCGGTGCGCATGAACACGATGCACCACTGGACGCCGTTGTAGACGTGGTACCACTGCAGGTCGCCGAGCGTGACGCCGGTGATGCGCTCGTACTCCGCCTTCATGTCGTCCTCGTGCATGAAGTGCGGCATGCCCGGCATCCCCATGACGCCGGTGATCGACTCGAAGACGCTGTGCGCGAAGGCCATCCACGAGACGTCGAGCTCGCGCGGCCCGATCGCGGCCATCTCCCAGTCGAGGACGGCGACCGGCTCGAAGTCGCGGTACATCATGTTGCCGATGCGGGAGTCGCCCCAGCACAGCACGGTCTCCTCGGTGGTCGGCAGGTTCGCCTCGAGCCAGGCCAGCGCCCGCTCGACGAGCGGCGACCGGCCGATGCCGTCGACGGCGTACTGGTACCACTCCTTGGTGCGCGCGAGGTTGCGCTCGAGCAGGGTGTCGCCGGCGTGGCCGTGGCGGGCCGGGTCGAGGAAGTCGAACGTCGAGGCGGCGTCCGGGATCGCGTGCAGGTCGGCGAGCACCTTCACGCTGTTGTCCTGGAGCCGGCGCTGGTCCTCGCGGCTGGCGTCGAACAGCCAGTTGTCGCCGAAGTTGTAGGGCAGCACGTCCTGCGGGACGATCCCGTCGACGCGGTCCATGAGGAAGAACGGCGTGCCGAGCACCTCGCCGGTCGGCTCCATCCAGCGCACGGTCGGCACCGGTACGCCGGTCCGCTCGGCCACGATCTTCATCGCGTCGTACTGGTCCTGGAGCTCGTAGTGCGCGAACACCGGCAGGTCCTCGGCCGCTGGGGCGACGCGGGCGACGTACTCACCGCGCCGGCGCGCGCCGCCCTCGGTCCAGTCGACGTCGAGGATGAGCGTCTCGGACGACATTCCGTTGGCGTCGACCCCGCTGTGCATGGTGACAACGGGGTCGGCGCCGTCGGGCAGCACCGTCGCCAGCCATCCGGCCAGTCGATCGGGAAGCGTCGAAGCGTCCCGGCTCGAACGCTGCATCTTGAGGTCGGCCGGCGGTGGTGCCTGGGTCACGTTCCCCTCCCAAAGGATCTGCTGTGACGTGGCTCTCAGCATGGGTGGAACGTGTTCTAGTTGTCAACGGTCATCCTGACGGCTGTCAAAAAGCGCCGCCCCGGGTCCTAGACGATGTCGGAGACGCTGACCCGCGCCTCGTCGGCCTCCTGGTCGGTCGCCTGGCGCTGGCTGCGCCGCTCGGCCTCGACCCGTCGCAGGTAGTGGTCGACCTCGTCGGCGGTGCGGGCTTCGTCCCAGCCGAGCTCGGCGGCCATCAGCGCGGCGGCGCCGGGCGCCGCCGCGACACCGCGGTCGAACGTCTCGATGGAGATCCGGGTGCGCCGCGTCAGCAGGTCGTCGAGGTGCCGGGCACCCTCATGGGTGACGGCGTAGACGACCTCCGCCGCCAGGTAGTCCTCCGCTCCCTCGAGGGGCAGCGCGAGCGAGCGCCGTTCGGTGACCAGCGCGAGCACCTCGTCGACCAGGCCGCCGTACCGTCCGAGCAGGTGGTCGATGCGCGCGACGTGGAGCCCGGAGCGGCGAGCGAGCAGCACCCGCTGGTTGGTGCGGGTCTCCCAGTCCGCCGCGCCGACCAGCGGCACCCGGTCGGTGATCGAGTCGCGGGTGGTGAGGTTCACGGTGGTCTTCAGCGAGTGGGCGGCGGCGTCGACCGCGTCCTTGCCCATCACCCGGTACGTCGTGAGCTTGCCGCCGGCGATCATCACCAGACCGGGGACCGGCGTCACGACGGTGTGCTCGCGCGAGATCCGCGACGTGGGCTCGGACTCGCCGGACAGCAGCGGGCGCAGCCCGGCGTACACGCCCTCGACGTCCTCGTGGTCCAGCGGCTCGCGGAGGATGGCGTTCAGGTGCCCGAGCACGTAGTCGATGTCCGCCCTCGACGCCGCAGGGTGCGCCTTGTCGAGGCTCCACGGGGTGTCGGTCGTCCCGATGATCCAGTGCCGGCCCCACGGGATCACGAACAGCACGGACTTCTCGGTGCGCACGATGAAGCCGGCCTCGGACCGGATCCGGTCGCGCGGCACCACGAGGTGGATGCCCTTGCTGGCCTGGACGTGCAGCGAGCCGCGGCCGCCCACCATCTCCTGGATCTCGTCGGTCCAGACGCCTGCGGCGTTGATGACGACCCGCGCGCGGACCTCGAGCTCACGCTGGGTCTCGAGGTCGATCGCGCGGACGCCGACCACCCGCTCGCCCTCGCGCAGGAAGCCGGTGACCCGGACCCGCGTCGCCACGTGCGCGCCGTGCGCGGCGGCGGTCCGGGCGATCGTCATGACCAGCCGGGCGTCGTCGACCTGGCAGTCGTAGTACTTGATGGCCCCGCTGATCGCCTCGGTCTTGAAGTCCGGCGCGATCCGCGCGACCTGGCGGCGGAACAGGTGCCGGTGCCGGGGCAGTCCCATCTCGGTCTTCCCGAGCATGGCCATGCCGTCGTAGAGCGCCAGCCCCGCGCCGACGTACGGGCGCTCCCAGCCGCGGTGGGTCAACGGGTAGAGGAACGGCACCGGCCGCACGAGGTGCGGCGCGATCCGGGTGAGCAGCAGCCCGCGCTCCTGGAGCGCCTCGCGCACCAGCCCGAAGTCGAGCATCTCCAGGTAGCGCAGGCCACCGTGGATGAGCTTGCTGCTGCGGCTGCTCGTGCCGCTGGCGAGGTCGCGCTGCTCGAGCAGGCCGGTGTTGAGACCGCGGGTGACGGCGTCGAGGGCGGTGCCGACCCCGACCACTCCCCCGCCGACCACGAGCACGTCGAGCTCCGGCTGGCCCGAGAGCCCCTGCATCGTGGCGAGGGCCTCGTCCCTCGCTTGCGGACTCAGCGCGCTGGAGGGGCTCATGTGTCCAGTCTCGCAAACCCGTGTTCACCGTTGTCCGCACGGCCGCCGGTCGCACCCGCTTGAATGGATTCGTGAAGAAGCTGGTCGCGCTGGCGGCACTGTTCGTCGTGGCCGCGACCGGTTGCACCGGGGCCGAGCCTGTCATCAGGGAGGCGGTCGCCGAGCAACCGCCGACCGCGGTCGCCGCCGGCCCGGACGCGCCGGAGCAGCCCGAGCAGCGGGAGCCGCGCACGGTCTCGCTGGTCATGGGCGGCGACCTGCTGTGGCACAACACCGTCTGGTACAGCGCCGCCGAGGACCACCAGCGCACCGGCGCAGGTGAGCGCTACGACTGGGACCCGATGTTCGCGGCGCTCGAGCCGACCATCGAGGACGCCGACCCTCGCGATCTGCCACCACGAGGTCCCGTTCGCCGGCGTCGGCGAGCGGCCCGAGTCGTACCCGGTCTTCGCCGCCCCACGCTCGATCGCGCCGTGGATCGCCAGCATGGGCTGGGACGCGTGCACCACCGCGTCCAACCACAGCTGGGACCAGGGCTTCGAGGGTGTGGTGACCACCGCCGACCTTTTGGATCGCCACGGCGTCGCGCACGTCGGCACGTTCCGTACGCCGGGCGAGCGGAAGCAGCCGGTCATCCTCACCACCGAGGCCGGGGTCGAGGTCGGGCTGGTGGCCGGCACGTACGGCCTCAACGGCTTCGTGATGCCGGAGGACCAGGAGTTCGCGGTCTCGATAGGGGACGCCGACAACCTGCTCGCCCAGGCCCGCGCCGCCCGTCGGGCCGGCGCCGACATCGTGGTCGTGCACGTGCACTGGGGCGACGAGTACGTCCACGAGCCGAACGCCGAGCAGGTCGCCCTGGCCGAGCAGCTGACCGCCTCGCCCGACGTCGACCTGGTGCTCGGCGAGCACGCGCACGTCGTCCAGCCGATCACCAAGGTGAACGGGAAGTGGGTCGTCTACGGCATGGGCAACCAGGTCGCGCAGAACGAGTCCACGCGCGTCGCCACCTACGAGGGCATCACGGTCGACTTCACGTTCACCGAACGCGCCGACGGCGGCTTCGAGGTCACCCGCGCGGCGTACGTCCCGACCCAGTGGAACCACTACTCCCCCGGCAACCCGATCCGGATCCGGCCCGCCTCCGGCGAGCGGCTGGCGTCGGTGCGCGAGGCGGTCAACCTGCTCGGTGGCAACCGCGGGCTGGTGGAGGACTGATCCGGGCCTCCCGAGTGTCGCGGCCATCGGGTTCGGCGGCCCGGGTCGGGTCGCGCGTGACATCGGCGGCAGCCTGTTCCACCACGTCCAACTGGGACTGCGCGGACGGTCCGCGTGGCCAGAGCAGCGCGATGGTGTCGATGCCGAGGGCCTGGTAGCGGCCCCAGCAGTCTCGCCATGACTCGACCGAGTCGAGCGGGCGCTCACTGCCCTGTCCGAGTACGACGATCTTCGTCAGGCTCCGCAGTGGTGCGCGGCTCCGCTCGCGCTCCTCCTCCAGCCGCATCACCTGGCGTCGTACGGCGTCCTCGGCGGTGCCGGAGGTCCCCGCCAGGTCCTGGGTGATCCAGAAGTCGGCGTGCGCTGCGACGAGGGTGGCACCGCGCGGGCCGGTGGCAGCCAGGGCGAGCTGCACCGCACGCGGTCGGCGTCCGCCGACGGCGACGTCGTGGGCGCTGAACCAGCGGCCGGTCCGCGTGACCGACGGCGTGCTGAGGAGCTCGTCCGCGAGCTCGACCCACTCCCGGAACCGCTCGGCGCGCTCTGCCGCCGACCAGGGACCGTCGCCCAAGGCGTCCGAGTCACGACCCGGTCCGCCCGCGCCGACCCCGAGGACGAACCGACCGTCGCTGACGGCATGCAGGGCGAGTGCCTGCTTGGACGCGGTGACGGGGTGGCGGAAGTTGGGTGAGGTCACCATCGTGCCCAGCCCGATCCTGGTCGTGCTGGCCGCGGCCGCGGCCAGCACTGCCCAGGCGTCGTGCCACACGGGTCGGCCTCCGAGCACGAGGTGGTCCCAGAGCCAGCCGCGATCCACACCCCACTGCTCGGCGAGCTGCCATTCCGCCCGCAACCGTGGCCACGACCGGTCCGGCCACATCACGACGTCGAGGCCCATGAGCCGGGTCACCGCTCCAGGCCGACGGGGGTGCCGCCGATGACGCTGTCGGCCGTCAGGACGATCTTGCCGAAGTGGTCGCCGTTCGCGAGCCTGCGGAGCGCGTCGCGGACGTCGGCCAGGGGCGCGATCGAGTCGATGACCGGTTTGATCGAGTGGGCGTCGATGAACCGGACCATGTCCCGGTACATCTCGGCGGAGCCTGTCTCGATGCCGTGGAGCTCGACGTTCTTGGTGACGAGCTCGTAGGTGTTCACGGGTGCGCTGAGTCCGGCGAGCAGTCCGATGAACGCGATCGAGCCTCCGATCCGTACCGCGCGGAGGGACTGGTTGAGGTTGACGCCTCCGACGGTCTCGACCACATGGTCGACACCTCGTCCACCGGTCCACCGCAGGACCTCCTCGGCCACGTCGGTCCTGCGGTAGTCGATGACCTGGTCGGCGCCGAGCTCCGCCAGCCGGGCGGCCTTGCCGGTGCTACCCGTGGTGATCGCGACCCGCCCGCCCAGGGCAGTCGCGAACCGCAGGGCGAACATCGCGACCCCACCCGTACCGTGCACGAGGACCCGATCTCCCTGGCCCACCCCGCACCTGACCGCGACGGCGTGCCATGCCGTCAGCGCCGCGACCGGCAGCGATGCCGCCTCGGCCACGTTCAGGCTGGAGGGCACGGCCTCGACGTGGTCCTCGTCCAGCACGAGGAAGTCGGCCAGGACACCCGCAGCGATCGGTCCCCCGACAGGCGAGTGGTACGTCTCCTGCGTCAGGGCGCCTGCACGCCAGTGCGGAAGAAACATCGGCGAGACCCGGTCCCCCACCGCGAACCGGGTGACCCCCTGACCGATGGCCACGATCGTGCCGGCCGCGTCCGAGATGGGCGTCACCGGCTGGAGGGGGCGCCACCCCTGCTCCCCGTTGATGACCAGGAGGTCGCGATAGTTCAGCGAGACGGCCTCGACCCGCATCAGGATCTGCCCCGGGCCGGGGTGCGGCGTCTCGACGGCGCGGACCTCGAGCCCGTCGATGCCGTCACCGGCGGTCAGCCAGGTGGACGACACGTCTGGCGGGGTGGGGACGCCGCTGCCGGTGCCGGCGGCGATGAGGGCGGTGGCCTGGTCTGTCATGGCTCCACGATCTGCGCCCGAGACCTCCCTCGCCAGTGGCGCTTACGACGACGTTCGCAAATATTGCGCCATACTCGGGTCGTGGCTCTCCACCGTGTCCGTGTCATCCTCCAGGCGCCGCTCGCGCCGTTCGAGCTCGGTGTCGTCCACGAGGTCTTCGGTGTGGATCGCACCGACGACGGCGTGCCGGCGTTCGACTACCAGGTCTGCGCCGAGGATCCCCTGGAGACGTTCGCGGTCAGCGGCGGCGTCGGCGTCACGTCCAGGTTCGATCTCACGTCGTGCGCCGACGCCGACCTGGTCGCGCTGCCCTCGGGGCCGATGCACACGCCACCGTCGCCCGCGGTCCTCTCGACGGTTCGCGCCGCGGCTGAACGTGGCGCCTACGTCATCGCCGTGTGCACCGCGGCGTTCACCGTCGCTGCGGCCGGCCTCGTCGACGGCAGGGCCTGCGCGACGCACTGGCGCTACGCCGACGCGCTGCGTGAGCGCTTCCCCGACGTCGACGTCGACGCCGACGCCCTCTACACCCAGTCCGGGAAGGTCGTCACCAGCGCAGGGACCGCGGCCGGGATCGACGCCTGCCTGCACGTGGTCCGTGCCGAGCTCGGTCACACCGTCGCCGGGCGGATCGCCCGCAGGATGGTCGTCGCTCCCCGTCGCGCGGGCGGACAGCGTCAGTTCCTCGAGCGTCCGCTGCTGCCAGCGACCAGTACCGGCCTCGCCCACCTGCTCGAGTGGCTGGACGACCGCCTCGCCGAGCAGCACACCGTGGCCTCGATCGCCCGGCGCGCCCAAGTCTCTCCACGCACCCTGCTGCGTCGTTTCCACGACGAGACGGGGGTGACCCCGATCGCCTGGCTGACCCTCAGGCGAGTGACGCTGGCCCAGGAGCTGCTCGAGCAGAGCACGCTCTCGGTCGAGGAGGTCGCGCGCCGCGTCGGTCTGGGCAGCGCGGCGCTGTTGCGCCACCACTTCCAGGCACAGGTCGGCGTCTCACCGACGCAGTACCGTCGTCAGTTCCGCAGCTCGTGAGCGTGCGCTGGCGGTCCTGGCGTCCCAGGTGCGACGCCATCGGGTCGGGCGGGGCCCGCACCGGGCTAGAGCCGCACCCGATCACCCAGCGAGGGCCGGTGGTCGGTGAACATCGTGTGCCGCGTGCGGGTCTGCTCGACCAGGGCGACGTCCAGCTCCGCGACCGCGAGGCCCTCCTCGGTGCCGAGCCTGGCGAGCGGCCGGCCCTCGGGGTCGTAGACGGCCGAGCCGCCGATGAACTCGTACGCGCCGCAGCGTCCGGTCAGCCCGGAGAACACGACGTACATGCCGTTCTCCAGCGCCCGCGCGGCGTAGTAGAGGTCGCGCCGGTCCGCGCCGCCGGGGAAGTACGCCGCCGAGCTCAGGTAGCCGACCGCGCCGTCGCGTGCAGCCGCCGCCGCGTGCTCGGGGAAGCAGCCGTCGTAGCAGATCGACAGGCCCAGCTCGAGGCCGTCCACCTCGATCGAGGTGCCGTGGTCGCCGACGGTGAAGACGTCCTTCTCGAGGCCGTCCAGGTGCTGCTTGTCGTACGGCGCGGTCGCGGTGCCGTCGGGCCGCACGACGATCTGCGAGAGCCGGCGCTCTCCGCCGCGGAGCAGGGCGACCCCGACCACGACGGTCACACCGCCGGCGACGGCGGCATCGCGGAGCGGGTCCAGCCAGGCGCCGAGGTCGTCGGCGTCCGGCAGCGGGCCCTCGAACGCGGCGGCGTCGTACCCCGTCAGGAACGCCTCGGGCAGGACGAGGAGGCGGACCCCGTCGTCGGCGGCGAGCGCGGTCAGCCGGGCCGCGGTGCGCACGTTCGCCGCGACGTCCCCGGAGACCGATGCCGCCTGGCCGGCCGCGACCTTCACGCGACCGTCACTCGGCGACGACCTCGACCCGCTGGAAGTCCTTGAGCTCGGTGTACCCGGTCGTCGCCATCGAGCGGCGCAGCGCACCGATGAGGTTCATGGTGCCGTCGGCGACGCGGGCCGGGCCGAAGAGGATCTCCTCGATGGTCCCGACGGTCTCGAACTGCACGCGCATGCCGCGCGGGAGCGTGTGGTGGTGGGCCTCGGAGCCCCAGTGGAACCCGCGGCCGGGGGCGTCGGTCGCCCGGGCGAACGGCGAGCCGACCATCACGGCGTCGGCGCCGCAGGCGATCGCCTTGGCGATGTCGCCGGACTTGCCGATCGAGCCGTCCGCGATCACGTGCACGTAGCGGCCGCCGGACTCGTCGAGGTAGTCGCGGCGGGCCGCGGCCACGTCGGCGACCGCGGAGGCCATCGGGACGGCGATGCCGAGGACGGTCCGCGTGGTGTGGGCTGCGCCGCCACCGAAGCCGACGAGGACGCCGGCCGCTCCGGTGCGCATCAGGTGCAGCGCCGCCTGGTGGGTCGCGCAGCCGCCGACGATCACCGGCACGTCCAGCTCGTAGATGAACTCCTTGAGGTTCAGCGGCTCCGCCTGCGAGGAGACGTGCTCGGCGGAGACGGTCGTCCCACGGATCACGAACATGTCCACGCCACCGTCGACGACGGCCTTCGCGAACTCCTTGGTGCGCTGCGGCGACAGCGACCCGGCGACGGTGACGCCCGACTCGCGGATCTCCCGCAGCCGCTCGGTGATCAGCTCGGCCTTCACCGGCTCGGTGTAGATCTCCTGGAGCCGGCGGGTGGCGTCGGCACCCTGGAGACCGGCGACCTCCTCGAGCAGGTCGGTCGGGTCCTCGTAGCGGGTCCAGATGCCCTCGAGGTTCAGCACGCCGAGACCGCCGAGGCGGCCGAGCGCGATCGCGCTCGCCGGCGACATCACGGAGTCCATCGGGGCGGCGAGCACCGGGAGCTCGAACCGGTAGGCGTCGATCTGCCAGGCGGTGCTGACCTCCTCCGGGTCGCGGGTGCGCCGCGAGGGCACGATCGCGATGTCGTCGAAGGAGTAGACGTGCCGGGCGCGCTTGGCGCGGCCGATCTCGATGTCGGTCACCGCACAACTCTATCGAGACGCCGCCGCGTCAATAGCCCAGGTGTGATCTGTCGGGACCAGCGACCGCTGCGCCACGATCGGGGGATGCGCCCGGTCACGCTGCTCGGAACCGTCGTCGGCACCCTGCTCGCCGCCCTCCTCGTCCCGGTCCCACCCGCGCACGCGGCCACGACCTACACCTGGCGCGGCACGCAGAGCACCGTGTGGGGCAACCCCAAGAACTGGGAGCCCGAGGGCATCCCGAAGAACGGCGACTCGGTCCAGCTGGCCTACGGGCCCCGGCCGACGATCACCGAGGTCCCCGACGTCCAGCTCGCGATGCTGACCGTCACCGGCTCCACCGACGGGCTGGTGTCGATGTCCGGCCCGGGCGAGGTGATCACCGGGAGCCTGCAGTGGAACGGCGGCGACATCAACACCGGCCTGGTCGTCTCCGCGCCACCGCTGGACCCGATGCCGTCCTACATCATGATGGGCCAGACGCCGATGAGGTTCGGCGGCGCCGAGAACCACAAGACGCTGACGGTCAACAGCACGCTCTCGCTGATGACCGGTCCGGCGGTCACCGACGATCCGTGGCTGACGTTCATGTTCGACGCGAACATGCGGATCGCCAGCACCGGCAAGCTGCTGCTGGATCCGGCGGCGCAGGTGCTCGGCAGCCGGTGCTGCAGCGGCGAGACCTCCACGATCATCGTGGACGGGACGCTCGAGGTCTTCTCCGTGATCGGCGCGACCGGCTACACCGCGCACCTCGAGGAGCTCGGCGTCGACCTCGCCGGCGACGTCGTCGTCCCGAAAGGCAACACGCTCAAGATCACCGGCGGCCCGATCCGGGTCGGCGGCCACGCCGTCAACGGCACCGTCGGTGACGCGTCCATCAAGGGCGGTGGCGTGGTGAACATCGAGGAGACCGACGGCGACGCGTTCGACCCCGAGCACCCGCTGCTGCCCGACGGGTCGGTGAAGTTCATCGAGGACGGCGAGAAGCTGACGCTCGCCGACGACACCGCCCTCCGACTCGGTCGGTACAGCGAGGTGTCCGGCGTCGGCAGCATCGAGGGCAAGGGCTCCGTCACGCTGGCGGGTACGACGCTCCTGGGCCGGCTGACGATCGCCGACGGCGTGTCGGCCACGACGGAGCCCGGGCCGCTGACCACCGTGCAGCGGACCGGGACGCTCCTCCCCGCCGGCGACCTGACGCTCGCGCCCGGATCGACGGTCCGGGTGATCGGTGGCGGTGGGCGGCTGAGCGTGCCGAAGGAGGCCACGCTCGAGGTCCCCGCCGGTGCCACGATCGACGCGGGCGGGTGCTGCACCGACAGCGGCCGGGTCACCGTCCAGAAGGGCGGGACGATGAAGATCGGCGCCGGCGACGGCGACCCCGCGGTGCTGCGCTGGATCGACCTGGGCGGTCAGGGCACGATCGAGCACGAGGGCTCGTCGGAGTGGGACCTGGCCGAGACGACGTTCGTCAGCGGTGCGCGGATCACCGGGGACGGCGCCATCACCGGCGACCTGCCCGCCGGCCCGGCCGAGCTCCGGCCGACCGGCGTGCTCACGGTCGACGGCGACCTCACCACCAACATGGCCGGCAGCTACCGGCCCGAGCTCGCGCTGCTGCGCAGCGAGCCCAAGGCGGCCGGACGGCTGGTCGTCACCGGCAACGCCGCCCTGTCGGGCACGCTCCGGCCGATCGGCGACACGACGTACCCCGCCGGACGACGGGTGGTCGTGCTGGAGGCCGGGAGCATCACCGGCGGCTACCGGTGCGCGGTCGCCGGCGGGATGCTCATGGACGCGACCGCCACGACCGTCGGCCTCCACGCGATCGAGGCGCGCGTGTCCGACTGCCTGCGCCCGGCGCCGAGGGGCGTGCTGTCGGCGACGTACGCCGGCACCAGGCGCGTCGACCTCGGCCTGCCGGACCCCGCGACGTCCGTGCTGCTCGAGGTCGAGGTCTCCGCCGCACCGAAGGGCGCGACGCTGAAGCTGTCCGCGGGCCGAGGCACGGTGACGCTCCAGGTGCCGAAGCGGCGCACGGTCACCCGGTGGCTCGAGGTGCCGGTAGCCACGCAGACGAGGCTGGTCGTCCAGCTCACCAAGCGGGCGAGGGTCACGCTCGACCAGGTGGGCTACGCCTTCTCGGGCTAGCGGCCGGAGTAGTTCGGCGCCTCGACGGTCATCTGTACGCCGTGCGGGTGGCTCTCCTGCAGCGACGCCTGGGTGATCCGGACGAACCGGCCCTTCTCCTGCAGCTCCGGGACGGTCCGCGCGCCGACGTAGAACATCGACTGCGTGAGACCGCCGATCAGCTGGTGCGCGACCGCCGCGAGCGGGCCGCGGTAGGCGACCTGGCCCTCGATGCCCTCGGGGACGATCTTGTCGTCGCTGGCGACCTCGGCCTGGAAGTACCGGTCCTTGGAGTAGGACTTCTTGCCGCGGCTCGACATCGCGCCCAGCGAGCCCATGCCGCGGTAGGACTTGAACTGCTTGCCGTTGACGAACACCAGCTCGCCCGGCGACTCCTCGCACCCGGCGAGCAGCGAGCCGACCATCACGGTGTCGGCGCCGGCGACCAGCGCCTTGGCGATCTCGCCGGAGTACTTCAGGCCGCCGTCCGCGATCACCGGCACGCCGGCCGGCTTGCAGGCCAGCGACGCCTCGTAGACCGCGGTGACCTGGGGTACGCCGACGCCGGTGACGACGCGCGTGGTGCAGATCGAGCCCGGGCCGACGCCGACCTTGACGGCGTCCACGCCCGCGTCGACGAACGCCTGCGCGCCCTCCTGGGTCGCGACGTTGCCCCCGACGACCTGGACGTGCTTGGTGGCCGGGTCGGTCTTGAGCCGCTGGACCATGTCGAGCAGCATCCGGACGTTGCCGTGGGCGGTGTCGGCGACGAGCACGTCGACGCCGGCCTCGATGAGGGTGGTCGCGCGCTGCCAGGCGTCGCCGAAGTAGCCGATCGCCGCCCCGACCATCAGCCGGCCCGCGTCGTCGTACGACGCGTTGGGGAACTGCTCACCCTTGACGAAGTCCTTGACGGTGATGAGCCCGGCGAGGTGGCCCTGGCCGTCGACCAGCGGCAGCCGCTCGCGCTTGTGCTTGCGCAGCAGCGCGGTGGCGTCCTCGCGGCTGATGTCGGCGGCGCCGGTGATCAGCGGCATCGGCGTCATCACCTCGTCGACCTTGGTGGTCGCCCACTCCGCGACCGGGGTGAAGCGCAGGTCGCGGTTGGTGATCATGCCGAGCAGCCGGTTCTCGGCGTCCACGACGGGGAAGCCCGAGACGCGGTACTCGCCGGCGAGCTGGTCGAGCTGCTCCAGCGTCGCGTCGGGGCCGATGGTGACGGGGTTGGAGATGATCCCGGTCTGGGTCCGCTTCACGAGGTCGACCTGGTAGGCCTGGTCCTCGATCGAGAGGTTGCGGTGCAGCACGCCCAGGCCGCCCTGGCGGGCCATCGCGATCGCCATCCGCGACTCGGTCACGGTGTCCATCGCGGCGCTGACCAGCGGCACGTTGAGCGTGATCTCCCGGGTCAGGCGGGTGCGCATGTCGATGTCCGTGGGCGCGAGGTCGGAGTGACCCGGCAGCAGGAGGACGTCGTCGTAGGTCAGGCCCAGGGCTGCGAACTTCTCGGGAACCTCCATCCCCCAATCCTACGGGGCGACGGGGCTCACACCTGCAGCGGCTTCAGGTCGCGAACGCCGATCCGCACGGTGAGCGTGCTGCCGGCCATCCGGATCCGACCGCGCAGGCCGGCGGCCATCACCATCGGCAGCACCGCCTGGTTGTCCGCGCGCGTGGTGAGCACGATCTCCTCGATGCCCCGGGAGTTCGCGAGGCGGGCCGCGTCGACCAGCAGCCGGGTGCCGATCCCGCGGCGCTGCCAGGCGGCGTCGACGCGCAGCGTCACCTCGCCGTCGAGGGCGACGGTGGCGAGCCCGACGGCGGCGCCGTTGACCAGCGCGGAGACCATCGCGCCGCTGACGACGTACTCCGGCGCGACGCCGCCGCCCATCCGGCGGTCCGGGGTGGGCGTCGCGTGGTCCCGGGCGAGGACGTCCGAGACCAGGTCGGCCAGCGCCGTCCCGCGGGCGTGCTCGGTCGCGGTGAACGGCGCGCCCCGGCTGACCTGCACCTGGACCTCGCCGACCATCAGGCTCATCACGTCCTGCTCGTCCGCGGCCCCGGCCTCGGCGTCGAAGAGCCGGGCGGCGACCTCGGGGAACGACGCGGGGCTGGTGAGCATCGCGCGCGCCGCCTGCACGTAGCGGGTCGGCTGGTCGAGGAGCGCGGCCTCGGTGCACGGGGCCGCACTGATCGGCTGGCCCACCAGCGTCGCGACCTCGGCCTCGGTCCAGTCGTCCGGCGTGCTGAGCACGAGCTCGTCGGTCACCGCCTCGACGCCGGGGAAGATCTGCAGCCCCAGGATGTTGACGCCGGCCTCACCGCACGCGGTCGCCAGCGCGGCCAGCGCACCGGGTCGGTCGGGCAACGTCGTACGCACTCTCCACAACATGGCGTCAGCGTGGACCAGCCACGTTGCGCCGTTGCGTCCCCGTTGTTTCCGGCGCTTTACGCTGGCGCCCGTGACGTTCCTGCGCCGGTATCCCGTGGCCGTCGCGGTGGTCGTCACGATCCTCGCGCGGCTGCCCGCGCTGACCCGGCCGGTGCGCGCGGACGAGGCGGGGTTCCTTTTGGTCGCCTCCGCCTGGGACCCACGGCCCGACAGCCTGTTCGGCCCGTACTGGGTGGACCGCCCGCCGCTGCTCGTCGCCGTCTTCGGCGCCGTCGACGCGCTCGGCGGCGTGACCACGCTGCGCCTCCTCGGCGCGCTGGTGGCCGGGCTCGCGGTGCTGCTCGCGGCCGGGTTGGCCGGCACGCTCAGCGGCCCGCGGGCGACGACGTGGACCGCGGTCCTCACCGCCGCGCTGCTCGCGAACCCGATGATCGACGTCGTCGCGGTCAAGGGCGAGCTGCTGGCGCTGCCGTTCGTGCTGGGCAGCATGCTGCTGACGCTCCTCGCCGTACGCCGCCGCTCCTGGCCGCTGGCGCTGGCCGCGGGCGCTGCCGCCTCCCTCGCGATCGGTCTCAAGCAGAACCTGGCGACGGGGCTGGTCTTCGCGGGCGTGCTGCTGCTCGTCTCCTGGCTGACCGGGCGGCTGCCCGGACGCAGCGCGGCGCTGCTCGCCGCCGCCGGTCTCGCCGGCGCCGCCGTCCCGGTGCTCGCGACGATCGGCTGGGCGGACGCGGCCGGGGTCCGCCTCGACACGCTGTGGGACACCGTCTACGGGTTCCGCGCGGCCGCCGCCTCGGTGATCGCCGACGGTGCGGCCGGCGCACCGGTGCGCCGCGCCTGGATCCTGCTCGCGATCGCGGTCGGCACCGGGCTGCTCGCGGTGCTCGGCGGGCTGGTCGCGCACCTGCGCCGCCTGTGGCGCGAGGACCCACCGGTCACGGCAGCCGCGCTCGCGGTCGTGCTGGTCGACGTGGCCGCGCTGGTCGCGGGCGGCAGCTTCTGGCAGGACTACCTGATCCCGCTGGTGCCGGCCGCTGCCCTCTGCACCGCCCTGGTCGCGGGCCGGGCGGACCGCCCGGGCCGGACCATGCGCGCGATCGTGCTCGCCTCGGTCGCGTCGGCGTGCGCCGCCATGGTGTTCTGGCTGGCGTGGAACGCCACCGGTCAGCAGGAGTTCGACGAGGTGAACACGGGCCGGGCGATCGCCGGGGCCGCCGAGCCCGGCGACACGCTCGTGGTGTTCGGGGGCCGCGCCGACCTGCAGCACGAGAGCGAGATGACCTCGCCGTACCCGTACCTGTGGAGCCTGCCGATGCGCACGCGCGACCCCGGGTACGCCGACCTGAGCGCGCTGCTCTCCGGGCCCGACGCGCCCACGTGGCTGGTCGAGTGGGTCGCCTTCGACGCCTGGTCCGACGACGGCGTCGCCGAGCTGGAGGCGGTCGTCGCGGAGCGCTACGTCGCGCACGGCACGACGTGCAACGGCCAGCCGGTCTACCTGCTGCGCGACCTGGAGAGGGCGCCCGTGCAACCGAACTGCGACTGACCTCGTTTCTCCAGACATGAGACGGGACTCAGGCGCAGACGCCGCCTTCACGGAGTTCGCCGCCGCCAGCCGGAGCCGGCTGCGGAACACGGCGTACCTGCTGTGCGGCGACTGGGAACGCGCCGCCGACCATGTCCAGGAAGGCCTGATCCGGGTGTACGTCGCCTGGCCGCGGCTGGTGCGCCACGGCGGCGAGCTGGCCTACGCCCGCAAGGCCGTGGTCAGCGCGTTCCTGGACTCCAGCCGCAAGCGGTCGAGCTCGGAGCGGCCGACGTCCGAGCAGCCCGACCGGGCCAGCGGCGAGGACGTCGCCAGCGCGGTCGCCGACCGGGCGGCCCTGATGGCGGCGCTCGCCCGGCTGCCCCAGCGGCAGCGCGCGTGCGTCGTGCTGCGGTACTTCGAGGAGCTCGACGTCCGCGAGACCGCGACCGCGCTGCGCTGCAGCGAAGGCACCGTCAAGAGCCAGACCTCGCGTGCGCTCGCATCCCTGCGCGCCATGTTCGAGGACGCGTCCCGCGACGAGCTCGTCGTGGCCGGAGAGAGGAACCTGCCGTGGTGAACGACCTGAAGGACCTGATGCGACAGAACGTCGCCGCTCCCCCGCCCGACCACCTCGACCTGGACTCCCTGGTCGACGCCGGACGTCGCCGCGTGCGCACCCGGCGGGTCCGCACGGGCGTGGGCGCCGTCGCCGCGGTCGGGGTGATCGCCGTCGGCGGCTCGCTGCTGCCGAGCGGCACGCCGCCTGAGCAGGCAGCCGCGCGGCCGCGACCGGAGGCGCCCACGATCACCCTGGCCGACGCCACCGCGGCAGTCGAGGGACGCGACTACCGCCAGCTGGCGTCCCAGACGAACGACGACCTGGACAACGACAACGGCCAGTACCTCGACGGGGTCACCGACGACGGCCAGATCCTGTTCCGCGACGGGCCTCGGGCGGAGCAGTGGCGCCCGAGGTTCGCCCTGATGGACCCCGCGACCGGCGACAAGGACTGGCTCCCCGCGCTCGAAGGCGTCGGCCAGGACCAGACCTGGCCGGCCGAGCTGAGCGCGGACCGGCTGGTGCTGCTCTCGCTGCGCAACGGTCTCGCCGGCGAGCTGCGGGCGCACGTCTTCGACCGCGCCGCCGGCGAGTGGAGCACGCTGACGTGGCCCGGGCTCCCGCAGGTCGACTTCCCGCGGGCGATCGCCGGGCCGGACGACCGGCTCTACGTCCGCGTCGTCGCGACCCAGGGTCAGCCCCCGGAGGGCGGCTGGCCGACCGGCCCGGACGGCGAGGCGGACGACGCCGACTTCGAGGGCGACACCTACCACCTCTGGTCGGTCTCGCTCACCGACACCGCGGACGTGCGTGACGAGGGCCTGGTCGTCGGCGACGTCGCCTTCACCGACACGGCGATGGTGTGGACCGACCGGACCGGCGACGCCGGGATGATGCACGTCCGCGACTTCGCCACCGGCGAGGAGTCCTCCTTCGACCCCGAGGTCGACGACCGGTGCAACCTGCTGAGCTTCGGCGCCTCCGGCGACCGGATCGTGATGGGCGAGTACTGCGGCACCTACGCGTCGGGTCGTGACGACCGGCTGCAGATCGTCAGCACCGACGGCGAGCAGGTGGTGACCCTGCAGGACGACGGCATCAGCGGCTGGCTCCCGCCCGGGAGCGACGTCGTCAACATCGACCTGATGGGCGCACCGGGCGACGACCGGACCGGAACCTACGTCTACGACCTCGAGTCCGGCCGGTTCCTGCGGATCAGCGACGCGATGTCGTCCTGGGGCCTGGGCGGCGCCACCGGCCAGCCCGGCCAGTTCACCTGGCACACCCCGGTGAACCAGGGCAAGGGCTCCACCCAGTACGTCGGCGAGCTGCTGGACTGACGCGGCTGGACTGACGCGGCTGGAGCTGGCCGCTGCAGCTTCACCATGGTCCGTGGGTGAACCTGCACTTCCCATGGCGTGCACACCGTGGGAAGTGCAGGTTCGACTGCATCACATGGTGAAGCTGCGACAGCTGGAACGACCAGACACGGCGAAGGCCCCCACCCGGAGCGGGTGGGGGCCTTCGCGTTGCTCAGGTCGATCAGTGGCCGTGGCCGTGACCGTGGCCGTGGCCAGCGGCCGGCGCGGCCTCTTCCTCTTCGGGCTTCTCGACGACCAGGGTCTCGGTCGTGAGCAGCATGCCCGCGATCGAGGTGGCGTTGATCAGCGCGGAGCGGGTCACCTTCACCGGGTCGAGCACGCCCTGGGCGACCAGGTCGCCGTACTCGCCGGTGGCGGCGTTGTAGCCGTTGCCCACGCCGAGCTCGCGCACCTTGGTGGTGACGACGTAGCCGTTCTCACCGCCGTTCTCGGCGATCCAGCGCAGCGGCTCGTCGGCGGACTTGCGCACGATGCGTACGCCGACCGCCTCGTCGCCGGTCAGGCCGAGGTCGTCGGACAGCACCGAGACCGCGTGGATGAGCGCGGAGCCACCGCCGGGGACGATGCCCTCCTCGATCGCGGCGCGCGTCGCGGAGACGGCGTCCTCGATGCGGTGCTTCTTCTCCTTGAGCTCCACCTCGGTGTGCGCGCCGACCTTGATGACGCACACGCCGCCGGCCAGCTTCGCGAGGCGCTCCTGGAGCTTCTCGCGGTCCCAGTCGGAGTCGGTGGACTCGATCTCGCCCTTGATCTGGTTGACGCGGCCCTCGACGTCCTTCGGGTCGCCGGCGCCGTCGACGATCGTGGTGTCGTCCTTGGTGATGACGACGCGACGCGCCTGGCCGAGCACCTCGAGGCCGACCTGGTCGAGCTTGAGGCCGACCTCCGGGGCGATGACCTGACCGCCGGTCAGGGTCGCGATGTCCTGCATCATCGCCTTGCGGCGGTCACCGAACGCCGGGCTCTTCACCGCGACGGCGTTGAACGTGCCGCGGATCTTGTTGACGACCAGGGTCGAGAGCGCCTCGCCCTCGACGTCCTCGGCGAGGATGAACAGCGGCTTGCCGGTCGAGATGACCTTCTCCAGCAGCGGGAGCAGCTCGGCGACGGCCGAGATCTTGCCCTGGTGCAGCAGGATGTACGGGTCGTCGAGGACGGCCTCCATCCGCTCGGGGTCGGTCACGAAGTACTGCGACAGGTAGCCCTTGTCGAACTGCATGCCCTCGGTGAAGTCGAGCTCGGTGCCCATGGTGTTGGACTCCTCGACGGTGATGACACCGTCCTTGCCGACCTTGTCGAACGCCTGCGAGAGCAGGTCGCCGATGTGGCTGTCGCGGCTCGAGATCGTGGCGACCGACGCCATGTCCTCGACCGACTCGACCTCGCGGGCGGCCTCCTTGAGCGCGTCGCCGACGGCCTCGGCCGCGGCGTCCATGCCCCGCTTGAGGCCCATCGGGTTCGCGCCGGCGGCGACCGCGCGCAGACCCTCGTGGACCATCGCCTGGGCGAGCACGGTGGCGGTGGTGGTGCCGTCACCGGCGATGTCGTTGGTCTTGGTGGCGACTTCCTTGGTCAGCTGCGCACCGAGGTTCTCGAACGGGTCGTCGAGCTCGATCTCACGCGCGACGGTGACACCGTCGTTGGTGATGGTCGGCGCGCCCCACTTCTTGTCGAGGACGACGTAGCGGCCCTTCGGACCGAGCGTGACCTTGACGGCGTTGGCGAGGGCGTCGACGCCACGCTCGAGCGCGCGGCGGGCGTTCTCGTCGAACTCCAGGATCTTCGGCATGACTCTCCTCTAGAGAAAAAGATCGGGTCGTCCGCCTCGGGGCGTGCCAGAGGCAGCCGAGAGGCGGACGACCCGGTAGATCAGGAAACGATCGCGAGGACGTCGCGCGCGGAGAGGATGAGGTACTCCGCTCCGGCGTACTTGACCTCGGTGCCGCCGTACTTGCTGTAGATGACCTTGTCGCCCACGTTCACGTCGAGCGGAACGCGGTTGCCGTTGTCGTCGATCCGACCGGGACCGATCGCCAGGACCTCGCCCTCCTGGGGCTTCTCCTTGGCGGTGTCCGGGATGACCAGGCCCGAGGCCGTGGTCTGCTCCGCGTCGAGCGGCTTGACGACGATCCGGTCCTCGAGGGGCTTGATGTTGACCGACACGATGCCGACCTCCACTTTCTGGCACTTCGATGTTGGGGTTGATGCACGTCTGGTGCCTGCGGATCCGGTACGCCGTCGCGGGGATCGCATCGGTGTCGCAGGCGCTGGCACACTCACGGGGAGAGTGCCAGTTCTGAAACTAGCACTCTCCCCAACTGAGTGCCAGCGCGGGGGCGCCGGCGAGATGGACCTACTGGTTCTGGGACGGGTCCGCGTCGTAGTGCATGGCGCCGATCGGGACCTCCCAGCCGATCTCGTGGCCGTCGTGGCCGTCGAACTCCCGGGACTGCGCCGCGATGTGCGCCGGCAGCGCCTGGCCCAGGCCCCGGGCCTTGAAGTCCTCCGCGATGGACCCCTGCGACGGCACCCATCCGCACACCATCGACACCCGGTCGTTGAAGCCCGGGTTGGCGCCACCCAGGTAGGACACGCTGATGTAGGTGCTCTCCTCGCCCGCGACCGGCGTCGTCAGCATCCCGTAGGTCTCGCTGGGCGAGTTGATCGTCTGCGGGTTGGTGGGCGTGCCGATGACGATCGGCGGGTTGAACGACGCGCCGTCCCCGACGGAGACGGCCACCTTGCCGCCGACGTAGCCCTGGCTGCCGAAGAAGTAGACGTGCAGCAGGGAGTCACCGGTGATCCTCGGCGGGAGGGGCATCTTCATCGTGTGGGTCCACACGGCGTTGGTCGGCACCAGGGCGACGTTCTTCCAACCCACGTAGAGCTCGTTGGTGACCAGCGACGCCATGTCGCTGTAGGTCTGCGGCACGTTGTTGTGCAGCAGCGGGTTGGGGTTGTCCTTGCTGTCCAGCAGGGCGAACACGCAGTAGTGGTCGCTGCCGGACGGCGGGGGCTGGGCGACCCAGTACCAGGGCTCCGGGGCCACCGCGATCTCCTGGTTGTTGGTGGCCGAGATCGTCTGCTTCGTGGTCTTGCCGTCCTGAAGGGTCAACGGGTTGTCGATCCAGTCGCTCGGCATGTTGATCAGCGCGCATCCGACCGCGTACAGCGTCACGTCGGCGGTCTCCGCACCGGCGGCCCAGTTCTTCGCTCGCACGTAGATGTAGTTCGGGACGCCTTCCAGGATCTGGGCAGCGTAGTCCTGGGCCCACGACTGGGTCGTCGCGAAGTTCGTGGTCGGGTTCGGGTCGGCCGCGGGCAGCGGGATGATGTCCGGGCAGATCGTGATCGACCCACCTGAAGGAACCTGTCCCTCCGGCGTGGTCGTGTTCGCACGCAGGGCAAAGCTGGTCCATGCGGTCATGCGTCCTCCTCTGGGATGCGCTACTGCGCGGTGGTGGGGATCGCGGTCGCGATCCCGATCCGGTGGCCCGGCTGGCTGCCGAAGCCGAAGTCGACGTTCCAGAGCCGGCCGGCGCTGCCCTGGCCCAGCGGGACGGTGAGGGTGCCGGACTCGCCCGAGATGGTCTGAGTGGTGCCCGCGGTGACGGTGCCGTCGACGGTCCCGCCCTCGGTCTGCCAGGTCAGGGTGGCGGTCGCCCCGGGCGCGTTGACGCCGTAGCCGCAGGTCGCCTTGAGCGAGTCGACCGTCCCGCCGCCCAGCTCGCTCGGCAGGGTGAGCACCACGGCGGAGGTCATCCCGACGCCGGTCGCCGTGAACGTGATCGCGCTCGGGAACGGGAAGGCCTGGCTGGTGCTGCCGGACGACGGGACCGCCGTCGGGGCGCCGGAGCCGAGCGCCATCGTGACGGTGCCGCCGATCACCTGCCAGACCACGAAGGCCTGGGCGTTCTGCGGGTCGGTGATCACCTCGACCGACACGAACGCCGGGCACGCGTTCACCGTGACCGTGGGCGTCGGCGGGGCCAGGCCCACCGGTTGCAGCGTGTAGGTCGTGGTCTGCCCGGGGGTCGCCTGGGCGCTGCCGCTGGTGGGGACCGTGCCGACGCCCGGCGAGATGCTGCACGCCGTCGCCCAGGTCGTCGCCCACGTCAGCGTGACGGGGAGCAGACCCCCGGGCGGGACCTGGCTCGGTGTCGCCGTGAACGACTGGACGTCGACCTGCATCACCGTGACCGGCGCCGGCATCGAGACCGTGCGGCCGAAACCCGTGGCGGTCATCAAGTAGTCCACGACCGGATGGTTGGGGTCGTCGACGGTGGTGCTCACCGCCTGGGTCCCCTGCGCCGGGTCGAGCTTCCCGTAGGTCCCCGGCGTGATCCCGACGGTGTCGGCGTTGTTGACCAGCCAGCTCAGCGCCGACGTACCACCCTGGGGCACCTGGCCGGGCGAGGCGCCGAAGGACAGGATCGTCACCTGCGGCACGTAGACCGTGATCTGCTCGCTGCGCGTCGTGCCGTCGCCGACGGCGGTCAACGTGTACGTCGTGGTCGTGTTGGGCGTCACCGGGTAGCTGCCCTGGGGCTTCAGGTTGGGCTTCGAGATCCCGTTCCAGCTGAGCGTGCACGAGCTGGCGCCCGTCGTCGTCCACGACAGCGTCGACGTCTGACCAGCCGTCACCTGCACCGGCGCGGCCGAGAACTCCGTGATCGCCAGGCCCGGCTTCACCTTGGAGATCCCGATCGTGCCGAGCCGCAGGATGTCGGTCTGCTCCCAGGCCTGGATCTCGACCAGGCCGGGGAACTCGTTGACCTCGATCCCGGTGAGGATGAACGCCACGCTGTCACCGGTGTCGAGCCCGGTGGCCGGCGGCGCCGGGACCGCGGTGAAGTTGCCCTGCTGGTCGGACTCGATCGTCCACGGCACGCCGAGCCCCGGCCCGCACCCCACGACCGACGGGTTCGTGGTCAGCTGACCGCCACCGTCGCCGGGCTGGATGTTGAACACCAGCTGGGTGCAGTCGACGTGCCGCGCCGTCGGGTTGTTGACCGTCACCATCAGGGTGACGACCTGCGGGTTCTTCGAGTCCGACGAGTACGGCACGACGCACGGCGTGACGTCGTAGGCGAAGATCGGCGGGGGGTAGTCCGTCATGGGCGCTCTTCCTTCGAGGCGGTCTTGGTGACCAGCAGGGCGGCGCCTGCTGTGGTCGGCTGGACCTGGCTCGCGGGCTTGGCGCCCGCCGTCTCGCCGACGGCCAGCAGGACCGGGCCGGCGGGTTGCGCCACCGTGAAGCCGCTCACCGCCAGCTGCAGCGAGCCCCCGGGCGCGATGCTGGTCGCGGGGTCGTCGGGCAGCGCGGTGAAGCCGCCGGCGCCGTCCGTGGTCACCGTCCAACCGGCGGCCGTCACGAGCAGGCCGGTCGGGTCGGCTGCGAGGTCGGAGGCGGAGCTGCCGATCGGGACGTCCAGCACGATCCTGGTCGGGTACACGGCGGCGGACGTGCCGTTGTAGGCCGTGACGGTCAGCGTCGGCTGTCCGCCGACAGTCAGCTCGACCGGATCCGCGCTGTAGGTGAGGAGCGTCGCCGGCATCGGCGGGACCTTCGCGAGGTACAGGTCGGCCTGCCGGTTCGCGTCGGTGACCTCGTGCACGGTCAGCGTGACCGTCCCCGGCACGGCGTTGGTGCGGATCCCGCCCAGCCGGAACGTCAGGGTCGATCCGGCCTCGACGACCTCCTCCCCCGCCTGCGGGGTGGCGGTGAACGTCCCCTGGTCGTCCCCGGAGATCGTCCACTCCGTGCCGGTCCCGGGGGACGCGGTCACCGTCGAGACGTCCGCGGCGAGGCTCGCGGCGTCGAGGCCGAGGGGGACGGCGAACGTGAGCTGGGAGCACGTGACGGCGCCGTCGCTGCCGTTGTACGCCGTCAGCACCAGGTTGGTCGTCGCCGGGTTGGCGGGGTCCGTGGTGGTGGGGACCGTGGTGGGCTGCACGGCGTAGCTGAACAGCGTCGGCGCGTCGCCGAGCACGAGCTTGAGCCAGCCCTCCCGGAGGATCGGGCCAGGGTCGGGCAGGGTCGCGGTGGTGCTGGTCCCCGCCACCGGCTGCTGGGAGGCCGGGTGCTCGGTGTCGACGTACTGCAGCCATGACCAGGTGCCACCGTTGAGTGCCGGGAGCGGCATCGCGGCCAGGCCCGGCGCGTCGAGGACCGGCCCGGTGCGGAAGGTCACGGCCATCCTGCTCAGCGCCGGGCTCGCGTGAGGCCCGGGGAGGGTGGTGACGACGGGAGGAACGACGCCGCTCAGTGCGTGCACGGTCGAGCTCGGATCCATCACCAGGGTCAGGAGCGCGCCCGCGGGGTCGCCGACCGCGACCCGCGGCCGGTCGGCGCCGACGTACGGGTGCGGGTGGGTGATCTCGTACGCCGTGTCGATGTGGCGGTAGTCGTCGTCGAGGTAGAAGCCGACCAGGCCGTCGTCGAGCAGCTCGGTGACGCCGAGCTGCACGGGGAACCGGACGCGGTCGAACCCGGCCGTCGACCACGCGCCGGTCTGCGACCAGTCCTGGCTGTACGCCGGGAGGCCCTGCGTGGTCAGCGTGAGCCGGGCGCGGACCACGGCGAGCGGCCGGCCGATCAGCACCGGGAGCTCCTCGTCGGCCCACCCGCCGCTCGGGTTGATGCTCCAGAACGCGGTGTCGACCAGGTCGAGCATCGCCCTCAGCGCGGTCAGGCTGTCCGCACGGTCGAGGATCCCCTCGACGATCCGGCGCAGGTGCGGATCGTCGATGCGGACCGGGGGCATCCCGCCGTACGGCGGCGCGAACCGGTCCGGCGCCGGGAACCAGATCGCCCGGTCCTGGGCCTTCTGCAGCTCGCCGGCGAGCGTGCCGTCGGCCTCGTAGACGAGCAGGCTCCGGTCGAGGTGGTTGGGGATCAGCCATCCGCAGACGGGGTTGGCCCCGACGTGGACACCGACCTCGACGTCGTCGTCGGTGGCGTCGAGGAGCGTGAGCTGGAGCCGGCTCCACTGGGTGATCCGCGGCTTCAGCTCGGCGAGGTCGGGGTCGCTCGCGGTGGTGAGGTCGCTGCCGAGGACGGGCGCGGCGGTCGACGGGAGCGAGCCCCCGGCCGGGTCGATGATCTTGAGGACCTGTCCGAAGGCGTCGACCACCCACAGCTGGGTGAGCTTCATGTGACCCGCCCGGATCGGGTTGAACGGCGGCGGCACCACGCCGGGCAGGTTCGGCACCGGTGTCGAGTCGGGGTTGAACGCCGGGGCGCCCGGCGGGTCCAGGAACCGGTCGAGCGAGTGGTCGCTGGGCAGCGCGAAGAGCCCCGGGTCGCGTTCGAGCATGCCCAGGTTGAACCCGTTGAGCGCCTGCGAGAGCACGTCGGCCCGGCGCAGGTAGGCGAGCGTGTCCTGCAGGGCCCAGAGGTCGCTGCGTGCTGCCGGGTCGTCGGCGAAGGCGAGGATCAGCTTCTCGACCTGGGCGCGCAGCACGTCGGTGGCCTCGGGGGTGAGGAACGTCCGGCCGGTGCGGCCGAGCCGGTACTGCTGCGACGGCGAACCCCCGGTCCAGTCGTAGGTGAAGTCGTCGAACGGGTCGGTCGATCCGCCACCGAGCGGCAGGTCCCAGTGCGAGAGCGCGGCGGACTGGTCGAGGTCACCCGGGAAGTAGTCGAACGACCAGTCGACGTACAGCGGGTACCACGGCGGCGACCACACCTGCACGCCGACCTTCGAGGGCAGGGCGCCCAGGGCGTACTGGAAGACCAGCCCGCTCGCCTCCGCGAGGGTGCGTACGTCGAGGGCCGGGTGCAGGGCCGGGTTCCAGACCAGGCTCTGCTCCTCGCGGATCCCGGCCAGCAGCTGCCACGGGTCCGGCGTCCCCGACATCGTCGCCGCCGCCTGCGCGATCAACGGCGCGCTCGTGAGGTCGAGGAAGAACCCCTCGACGAGCAGGTCGGCGGTCTCGGCCGGCAGGTCGGTGAGAGGGAGCTTCGGCGGTGGGAAGTCGGTCAACGTGACCACGCCGTTCGGAGTCGTCACCGCGATGCCGGAGACCGCCTGCCCGGTGAACCGGCAGAACAACGTGCCGTCGGAGGAGAACCGGTCGTCCTCGCCGTGCTTGTAGCCGCGGCCGGCGCCGCTGATCACCAGCACCGGGTCGCTGGGTCGCCGGAAGGGCTGACCGGCGTCGGCGACCAGCACCTTCCCTGACAACCGCTGCTGCAGGCCCACCAGGGCGTCGTCGCGGGTCCGGCGCAGCCACGCGTAGCTCACCGTCAGGGCGCTGATCTCGGCCTCGGCCGCAGCCGTGGCGGTGTCGATCAGCTGCTGCCAGTCGGTCTTCTGGGGAGGCGGCGGCACCCACATGCTGAGCCGCTTGGACTTCCACCACAGCGCGTAACGCTCGTACTGCCACGAGGCCAGCACCCGCTGGCAGTCGTCGAGCCGCGACTGGGCGACGTTCAACGCGGTCAGGGTCGCGGACTGGTCGTCGTCCAGCGGCGCGTCCTCCCGGATGCCGCTGGGCTGCTCGGGGTCGCGCGGCTCGACCACGGTCCAGGTGGTGCCGCCGCCGGTGCTGTCGAACCAGGCGTCCTGCACGTCGAGCCCCAGCTGCACCAGGCCGTCCGGCTCGTCGAGCGTGGCGAGGTCCTCGTTGACGAACGCCTGGAGGACCTCCAGCAGCTCGGTGACGTCCTGGGGGGACATCCCGGCCGCGAGCTCGTCGGCGCCGAGCATCGCGCAGAGGGCGTCGATGCCGGAGTGGGCCAGCGCGACCTCCGGCTTGCGGTAGCTGGGCAGGTTGGGGTTGGCGGTGGGCACCCCCGAGACGTTCAGCGCGTCGGGCCCCTGCCACGGCACCTCCAGCACGTAGCCGTGGCAGAGCGTGCGGGAGGGATAGCACTGCCGGGGATCGCTCGGGTCCGGCGTGAAGCCGTGCCCCGTCCCCCAGTCCTGGCCGGCCTGCACCGCGTCGGCGAGGTCCTGGGTGTCCCCGACCGACCAGCCCAGCTGGTGCATCAGCTGCTGCCACTGGGGCGCCGTCTGCCAGTCGAGCAGCGGGTCCAGCGACGCGTCGCCGTACCACCCGAGGACGGTGTAGCTCAGCGGCCCGGCGGTGACCCCGTCGAGGGAGTCCCCTAACGAGAGGACGTTCGAGACGTACGGCGCGAACGCGGCGAACGTCGGGTCCCCTGCGCCGGTCGCGGTCAACGGCGGCTGAGGCGGCTTCAGGCACTGCTGGGCGACGGCCTGCTCGCCGGGCCACTTGTCGATCGGCCAGCTCATGCCGAGGGTGGTGCCTCCGGTCGCGGTGGCGTTCGGCCAGGCGCTCCCGGCGGGTCCGGCCAGGTAGTCGCTGGCCACGATCCAGGCCGCGTACCCCCAGGTGGCGCCGGCCGGTGACCGGCGGACCACGAGCCAGCGGTTCGGGATCGCCGGGTAGGAGATCTTGTCGTCTCCCTGGGTGCCGCGGGTGAGTCCGTCGGGCAGCGCCCAGTGCAGGACGACGCCCGTGAACTTCTTGGTGCCCGGATAGCTCGGCGCCTGCGGGGTGAATGGCGCTGGATCGACCTGCTTGAAGGTCGAGAGCTGGTTGTACCGCGCCGGTGTCCACGACCAGGCGTCGTCGTACGACGAGGAGGTGATGCCGAGCGCCTGCACCTCGACCGGCACCAGCAGCGCCGGCCCGGTCCACGGCGCCTGGCTGCGCCGTCGCCTAGGCGCCATGGTCCAGCACCGCCCTCAGGTCGTCGACCGTGACGCTGCCTGCGCCGGAGGGCGCGGAGGTGCCGGACGAGCCGTGCCGCGCGCGGGCGGGCGGCGCCGGGAGCGGGTTGGGCACGAAGACCTGCAGCTCGGCGCCGGCCACCATCTCCAGCCCGAACGCACCTGGCTGCACCGGCGGCACCTGCGGCGGCGGCTCGCTGCCGTACTTGGCGGTGAGCGTGTCGTTCAGCAGCTGCCGCAGGCCGGTGGCGCCGTCGATCGCGAGCACCTTGCGGCCGTTCACGACGGGGCGCAACGGCACGGTGACCGACGACCCGTCCGAGAGCTGCTCCCCCGCAGGCAGCGAGCCGCCGAGCCCGCGCAGGTACACCCGATAGGTCTCGTCGTCGGTCCGGTCCTCGAGGCGCTTGCGGGTCCCAGCGCTGTCGACCACCCCGAAGTGCAGGCCCTGCGCGGGCTTGGCGATCGAGACCTGCTGCACGACACCGCCGAAGATCGCCAGAAGCACGGTCGGCGCCAGCCGCTCGAGCCGCAGGAGCTGCAGCTGGTCGCTGCCCCCCGCGTCGCGGTAGCCCTTGATCGCGAGCCCCGGCCAGTCCGACACCGCAGCGGATCGCAGCAGGAAGCCGGTCCAGGGGCGGGCGGGCGGGAGGTCCGTCGTCCGGACGACGGAGGCCGCGGCGAGCGGGGGCCGCCCGGGGCGGCTGCGCGCCCGCGCGCGCCGGCGGACCCGGACCTGCGCGGCCGCGGCGTGCATGTCGTCGGTGATCCGAGGTCGGTGGACGCCGAGCATGCTCCCGTCCTGCTCGGAGAGGTCGACCACCGAGAGCGCGCCGTCGCGCAGAGCGGCCAGCCAGTTGTCGTCGAGGTAGAAGAACCGGATCGACTCCGGCGGGAGCATCCGGGCGTCGGGGACGATCGCGTTGAACGGCATGCCCTCGAGCAGCGCCAGCTCGCCGAGCCACGCCACCACGTCGTCCGGCAGCGCGGTCCCCAGCGCGTCGACCGTCGGGCGCGCCGCGTTGCTGGTCAGCAGTGCGCGCAGCCGCGCCGACCGGCTCACTGCTCCGCCCGCCGATCCACCAGGACCGTCGTCGGGTCCTCGCCCTCGCGCAGCGTGGTGCGGACGAAGTCCTCCGACACCAGTCCGGGCAGCCGGCGCAGGTGGCGCCGCAGGCCGCTCGGGTCGACGGGTGGGCCGAGCAGGGGGCCTGGGCCCTCCTCGCTCAGGTCGCGTCCCAGCCGCTCCGCCACACGGCGTCGCGCGAGGGTCTGCACGAGCCGCGGCTCGACCAGCTCGTGCAGGTCGGCGAGGTCCTCGGGCAGCCCGAGCCCCGGGTGACGTCCGACCAGATCCATCCGCTGCAGCAGCGTCTGCGTGAGCCGGTGCTGGCGACGGAGCCAAGCGAGCAGGGACGTCACGACGTTCCGGTTCGCCAGCATCAGCAGGCGGCCCAGCTGCCAGCCCACGGCGTACGAGGTGTCGAACATGCCAGTCGTCTGGTCGTAGACCAGCGCTGCCTCGGGCGAGGTGTACGTCGGCTGCGGGTTGTCCTCCATCAGCACCGGCAGGCACGGACCGCGGTACCACGCGAGCGTGTCCTCGCCGAGCCGGGTCTGGTAGTCCACCGCCGTGTAGCCGCCGGCCAGCGCTCCGGCGATCGTGTGCTCCTCGGCCGTCTGCGGGTCGGGCACCAGCGTGGGCATCGCGAGCAGCCCGACGTCGAGGTCACCCATCAGCTGGGCGAAGTCGCCGGCCGAGGTCAGCCCGTTGAAGGTCCAGCTCGCCAGCGAGAGCAGCCGCACCGCCTGGGCCTGCGGCAGGGTCGCCGGCGGCAGGTAGCCGGTGAAGCCCTCGACCGAGACGAGGTGTGCGTAGTAGGCGCCGGTCGGGCTGCCCTGGGCCAGCCGGTTCCCCATCACGACCGAGAACCACCCGTCGGCCTCGATCCCGAGGATCTCCTGGTCGCCGGTGTCCACCTGCCGGGCGTGCGCGAGGTACGGCAGCTCGTCGGCCGACGGGGCGACCGCGGTGAAGGCGGCCGGGCTCACGTCGACGACCAGGCAGGTGAGGTCGGAGGGGTTCTCGGCCTCGTACTCCTGGACCTGTGCGGCGGAGAACGCCGGGCCCAGGGTCCCCGCGGGTGGCGAGAGGTAGTCGGCGAGCGGCACGCTGTGGGCGCCGGTCGGCGACGGCGCCGCGCCGGGGCCCGAACCGCCCTGCGGCGCCACGACCTCGTCGGGGGTGAGCAGCAGCAGCGCCAGCCACGGCGTGCCGGCCGGGGCTCCGAGCGGGTCGATCTGCCACGGCAGGTTGCGCCGGCTCAGCACCACGTTGGCCAGCGCGAGCGTGTAGTCCGCGGTGCTGCCCGAGGGCGGGTAGACCGCGTAGACGTCGGTCGCTCCGAGCCCGAAGTGCGGGCCGGTGACCTGCATCGACTGGACGTGGTCGAAGGTCCCGGAGATGCCGTCACCGGCGGCGGTCTGCTGGACGCTGAGCTGGTAGTCGCCCGCGACGAGCGCGGGCCGGACGTTGTCGTAGAACTCGATGTCGCCGACCGGCAGGTCCGTCATGACACGCTCACCAACCCTCGTGGCTCCGGCGTGGCCGACCGGCCCGGCGCCGACGGCTCGTCGAGGAGCGCTGCCAGAGCG
Source organism: Nocardioides caricicola (assembly GCF_039541135.1). Classification (NCBI taxonomy): domain Bacteria; kingdom Bacillati; phylum Actinomycetota; class Actinomycetes; order Propionibacteriales; family Nocardioidaceae; genus Nocardioides; species Nocardioides caricicola. Next base: position 316,970 of record NZ_BAABFQ010000007.1, read on the forward strand.
GGGCCGTCCCCGTCGTGTCCGTGCACGCCTGTCAGCGTCCAGCCGTCGGCGGGCGTGACCCTGATCCGGGTGCGCCCGCCGGCGACGGCCAGGCCCGGCGGCACCTCGGCCAGCAGCAGCACCTCGTCCCGGGTGCGCTCCGCGCCGAGCGACGTGAGCGGCACGCGTCGCGGAACACCGGTGGCGTCGTCGGTGACAACCAGCTCGACCGAGGCCGCCGCGGCGCTCGCGCCGAGGCGGTCGTCCGCGCGCAGGCTCGCCGCGATGCCGCGCACGTCGCCGGGGAGCCAGGTGTCCACCCAGCCGGGCCGGCGCCCGTCATCGGTCTGCGTCCAGTTGTCGTCGACCAGGCTGGACGCCGTGACCACGCCGGCCTCGCGGCTGGTCCGGCGGCCCCGCACCCGGTGCGGACTCTGCACCCGGACCAGGCAGTCCGTGCCGACGAGCGCCTGTGGCGAGACCTGGAGCAGGCGCGCTCCCTCGTGCCACCCCGGGGCGGGGGTGACCTGCACGGGGAGGCCGGCGATCACCAGCCGCTCGGCTCCCGGCGCGAGCTGCTGCGAGGTGGCTGCGCCCGCGGCGAGGAAGTGCTCGCTGATCGGCAGGTACTGACGGTCGTAGGCGACCACGTGCAGGCCGACGCGGCCGTCGCTGGTCACGACGTGCCCGCGGTCCGGCTGCGCCCGCACCACGACGAGCGTGTGCGGGTCCATCCCGATCCGCTGCGCGGACGCGAGCCCGTGGGCGGCGAGGCCGCGCTCGCCGACCGAGGAGAACGCGTCGTGCACCCGACAGGCGACCCGCACGCGGTCGGTCGCCCCGGGGAGCCGGCGGAAGTCGGCGAGGACGAGGGGCGCGGACAATGGTGGGTCGATCGGCCGCGGCAGACGGGGCAGTCGACGGGCCGCCGGCGCCGGGGTGGCCGCAGGCGCGACCGGGTGCTCCCGCGCCGGGCCGGTGCTGCCGACCGGGCCGAGCATGGGCTCGGACAGGAAGGTCACGAAGATCTCCTCGGCCAGCCGCGCCATGGTGCCGCCGTTGAGCCCGGCACCGACCCCGACCCGGTTCAGCGTCGCGGCCAGGCTGCCGCGCGCCGCGACCACGCCGGGGTCCGAGATCGTGGTGGCGACCACCTGCCGCGGGTCGACCGTGGGCAGCGCCGTGCTGCCGTCGACCGCCGGACCGGTCGTGATCGGCAGCGGGCGCTGCGGGTAGATCTCGACGAACGCGAGGTCCTCGAGCGGGAACGCCGGAGGCCCGGTGACGACCGGCTCCGCGGGCACCCCGGTCACGCCGGTCAGCGCCGGCACCGTCGCCGAGGCGAGCACCGGCTGACCCGTGTTCTGCCCGCCCCAGAGGGAGTAGGGCACGCTGCCGGTCACGGGCGTCCAGGTCCAGGAGCTCAGGTCGACCGGGGTGCTGGACACCACCTGGCCGACCACGGCGTACAGCGCGAAGGTGTGCGTCGACGTCAGGACGACCGAGCCCATCGGGTACACCCCGACCGCGGGCCCCGCGTAGGTGAGCGGCGTGCCGTCGGAGGGTGCGGCCACCACGACCGAGCTCGCCGGCACCACGGTCTCGGTGGCCAGGGTCAGGGCATCGGCCGAGACCAGCCACACCTCGTCGTCGCCGTTGTGCCAGGTCCCGGTCTGGCCGCTGGTGACCCGGGGGCGGCACACGGGCGACGGCGTGCCGGTGGCCGCCGCGCCGAGCTCCGGTGCGGTCGCCTCCGCCGGGAGGAAGCTGGTCTGGAACGTCGTCCAGTCCAGGTGCTTGCCCGGCAGCGACGGCGAACCGCCGCCGTTGATCGCGATCGTGAACGAGATGATGTACCAGCTGACGTGCGCGACCCCGGCGAGCGGCGGCCCCCACAGCTCGACGTCCGCGCTCAAGGACACTGTGAGGGTCTTGCGGGTGAATCCGAGGTCGAGCGTGTACGACGCCCCGATCGAGACGCCGACCGAGATGTCGAAGTAGAACGGCTTCCACCACATGATGAAGTCGGCGTGGGCGTCGAACCACGCCTTGAGGTCGCCGGACTGGAAGGTCAGCGCCAGCCCGCCTCCGCCCATCACGCAGGTCGGCGTGATCGCGAAGTACGCGCCGCCCTCGATGTGGACCTCGCTGGAGACGTTCCACGCGAAGCCGAGCCGCGGCACCGTGGGATACCAGTCCGGCTTGTCGAACGCCGCGTTGTAGCCACCGAGCGTGACCACGAAGTCCCCGGCGTGGGGGTTGGAGCCGAACCACAGGTAGAACGCGAAACCGCCGGTCAGCCGGCAGTCGCGGTAGAGCACGTAGGAGTTCGGGGTGAGCAGCGCGGTCATCTGGAACGTGCCCTGGGACGGCACGAGCACGGCGTCGAGCGTCATCTCGGCGTACGCGAAGCCCTCGGCCGCGGTCGGCAGCGCGATCGACGCGACCCCGAGCAGGGCGATCACGGTCTCGTTGCCGAACTGGACGATCAGCAGCGCGAACCCGTCGAGGAGCTCGAACGACGTGAACGAGATGCCGGCGGCGACCCAGTAGGAACCGAGCTCGGGCGGCACCCAGCCGCCCGACGAGAGCTTGGAGAGCGCCGACGCCGCGCTGGGGTCGGGCAAGTAGCCGGAGCCCTGTCGTGCCATCAGCACGAACGGGAACTGCAGCACCTCCTCGGGCTTCGGCAGCCGCAGGCTGCGGTTGTAGCCGAAGCCGGCCGCGATGCCGGTGACGAAGAACTCCGGCACCCCGCCGAACTGACCCTTGGCCATCCCGAACACGAACAGCGACGGAGAGCCGTGGAGCTCGGCGAACGACGCGACCGCGGAGATGCCGTACGGGCCGGCCTGGATGACCAGGCCGCCGTCGTACTCCGTGACCTGCTCGTGGTCGACCTCGATCACCGTGCGCACCAGGCTGCCGGCGATCGAGACGCTGCCGCTGCCGAACTGGACGGACAGGCCGTCGAGCGACACGTGCAGGCCGCTGAGCGAGATGTCCGACGTCGGCTTGAAGAAGAGCGTGAAGCCCGTGAGGTCGACGCCGAGCGCCGTGGTCTGCACGGCGGCGTCGAGGGCGAGGCCGAGCTCGTCGTCGCCGCTCACGATGCCGATCCGGCCGAGGGTCAGCGGTCCGATCGTCTTCTGGATGTCGAACCACTGGATCGGCGCCACCGGTGGCGGCGGGTCGCCACCGAGCGCGGCCGGCGAGTCGGCCGAGGTGGACGACGAGGCGGAGGACGGCTTGAGCACGAAACGCTTGCCCGCCGTCCCGTCGCCCAGGGTGAAGCCCAGGACCGGGCCCTGCGGATACGCCGGGGAGTTCGTGGGCGCCGGCGGGGGCAACGCGATCGCGCCGGTCGGGATGTCGGCGCTCGCGTAGGTGAACGTGAGGTCACTGATCGAGATCCCGCTCAGCATGCTGCCGAACAGCGGGGTCCCGCTCAGCTCGATCCGCGAGCTGAGCGAGATCCCCACCACGAAGGCGGTGCTCGTGGTCGTGCCGGTCGTCACCGGCACGTCCCCGATGAACAGCTCCGCCGACGGCTCGGCCGAGTCGGCCAGTCCTGCCGTGGCGTAGACACCGAAGGCGTGCGACTCCGGGTCAAACATGACGCCGACCGAGTCGATCGAGATGTTCGGGATCCACCCCAGGAACGACCTGGCCTCGGCGGGCAGGTGCTCCAGGAGGTCCTGCAGCCCGTAGTCCGGCGGCTGCACGGAGCCGCCGAACGCCAGCGTGTTCGCGTTGACGAGCACGGTCACCGAGAAGGTGGCGTCGTCACCGCTGCCCTCTGCGCCCATGGGTCCGCCCTCAGAACCGGCGTCGTCCTCAGCTGACCGTGCCCTCGCCCAGCGACAGCTTGAGCGTCTGCAGCGTGACCCCGCCGAACGTGATCGGCGCCGGCAGGCCGACGGCGACCGCCCAGTCCGTCGAGTCCTTGTACTTGAACGAGGCGATGTCCTGCGGGGTGGTGCTCCCCTTCGGGGTCTGGGTCAGCGAGAAGACGTACTCGGACCCGGCCCCCGTGGGGATCGTGACCGTCAGCGTGTAGGTGACGTCGTTGTAGACGATGGCGAGCACGAACGACCCGCTCATGTCGGTGAGCGACTCGATGGTGACGGGCTGGCTGCCCTGGCGCGCGACGATCTCGCGGGCGATCGACTCGGCGAGGGCGTGGACGCCTTCCGGGGTGGACTCGGACATGTACCGCTCCTAGGTGCTGGGTGCGCTGGGTGGGGGTCGAGCGGGCTAGGACGTCACGTGGACCGTGACCGAGCTCGACAGGGGATGCCGCCCGAGGGCGGACACCGTGTAGACGGTGGTCTGCTGAGGAGTGACCACCACGGAACCCGAGGTCGGGACCGGCCCGACGCCCTGGTCGATCGAGCAGGACGACGCGTACTGCGTCTCCCAGGTGAGCGTCACCGACGTCCCCGGCGCCACCGGGGTGGCCGGCGCCGCGGTGAACGAGCCGATGGCGACCGAGCCGACCGTCACGGTGACGACCGCCGAGACCCGGCCACCGGCGCCGATCGCGTCGAGGGTGTACGTCGTCGTCGCGTCCACCGCGATCGGGACCTGGCCGCCGCCGGGGTTCGGGAGGTCGACCGCGCCGGGTCCGAGCACGGACCGCTCCGCGTCGGTGGTCGCCCACGTCAGCGTGCTCGTGCCGCCCTGGGCGACCACCGCAGGCGCGGCGGTGAAGGCCTGGATGCTCGGTGTGCTGCCCGCCGGCACGACCGCGCTCTTGGTCACGCTCAGCGTGGCGCCGCGCTGGGCGTCGGTCGTCTCGACCACGTCGATCTCGGCGGGACCCCCGGAGTCGTTGACCACGACGTCGGCGAGCACGAACGAGACGCTGCCGCCGGCCGGGATCGAGGTGACCGGCGGCAGCGGCACCGCAGTGAACGTGCCGCTGCCACCCCCGATCGCCCACGGCGTGGTGGCGCCGGGGGCGACCGCGATCGTCGACGGGTCCGTGGTGAGGCCGGTCTGCCCGTCGCCGACGGTCGGGGTGAACGCGATCGACGTGCACGCGACGTCGGTCGTCCCGGGGTTGGTGGCCGTGATGGTGAGATCGACGACGCTCAGCTGGTTCGGCCCACCCGAGTAGTCGATGGTCGACGGGTCGACTGTGTAGCTGAAGAGTGCTTGATCCACCGAGGGCCCCCGAGACGAGCTGACGCTCCACCGTGTGCTCAGCGTGTGCTGTGCAACCGCGAGCAATGTGCCCACGGGCGCGCATCCGGCGTCAAGGTGGCCTTTACGGAACCACCTACGTCGCCTATACCGGTCGCCCCACAAATGACCCATACCGACCATGAGCAGCGCGCGGACGGGCTACGTCGCGGCGCAGAGGCGTCAACCTGGAAGGATGAGTCGGTGCACCTCGACGCATTCCGGTGGCTGCTCACCGACGACGGCCAACGTCTGCTCGCCGCGGCGGTGGAGGCCGGGGACGACTCCCTGGCGACGCTCACGCGGCTGCGGCGGATCGCGGAGCCCGACCAGGTGGCGGTCGCCCTCACCCAGGCCATGCTGCGGGTGAAGGCGCGCGACAAGTTCGGCGCGGACGCCGACCGGATGTACTTCACGCCCGACGGGCTGGAGCAGGCGACCCGGCGCCGGGTCGCCGAGCACCGCGCCGCCCGACTCGTCGCGGCGTCGGCACGGACCCTGGTCGACCTCGGCTGTGGGATCGGCGGCGACCTGCTGGCCGCTTCGCGAGCCGGGCTCACCTGCGCGGGCGTCGACCTCGACCCGGTCCGCATCGCGGTCGCGGAGGCGAACCTCGCCGCACTGGGGCTCCCCGGCGCCGTGCAGGTGGCGGACGCGACGACCGTCAACACCGACCCGTTCGACGTGGCGTTCGCCGACCCGGCACGGCGTACGGCGCGCGGCCGGACGTTCGACGTCGACGACTGGACCCCGCCGTGGCCGTTCGTCGAGGGCCTGCTCGCGCGCGACTCGTGCGTGAAGGTCGCGCCCGGCATCCCCCACGACCTGGTCCCCGCGGACGTCGAGGCCGAGTGGGTGAGCGACCACGGCGAGGTCAAGGAGGCCGCGCTGTGGTCCGGCCGGCTGGCCACCACCCGGCGCCGGGCCACGGTGATCGGTGACGGCGGGCTGGCGACGCTGACCGACGAGGACGACCCGGGCGCCCCCGTGGTCCCGGTCGGCGAGTTCCTCTACGAGCCAGACGGCGCGGTGATCCGCGCCGGGCTGGTGACAGCGGTCGCCGCCGGGGTCGGCGGCGGGCTGGTCGACGAGCACATCGCCTACGTCACCGCGGACGGCGCGTTCCGCACGCCGTTCGCACGTGGTTACCGGGTGCTCGAGGAGCTGCCGTACCGCGAGAAGCAGCTGCGCGCCGCGCTCCGCGAGCGCGGCATCGGCCGGTTGACGATCAAGAAGCGCGGTGTCGACGTCGTGCCGGAGCAGCTGCGCGCGCGGCTGTCGCTGCGCGGCGACGAGGAGGCGACGCTGGTGCTGACGCGGGTCGCGGGCGCCGGGGTGGCGCTGCTCGTCGCGCCGTTCTGACGGACCGGTTCACCCGCTCCGGGGGAGGATGCCGCGGCTGCATTGTGACCACGATGGCGGCACTGCTGCAGACCCGGAAGGAACCGTCATGCGCAAGATCGCTTCACTCACCGCCATCATCGTCGGGGTGGTCATGGCCATCGCGGGGGTGGTCACCTGGGTCGTCGTCTCCACCACGCTCGCCGACCAGAAGATCACGGTGTCCGACGACGCCAGCTGCGCCGCCGGCGACGACGTCAACGGTCCGATCTCGGCGTACTGCCAGGCCGACATCATCAACCACCACGCCCTCGAAGCGACCGGCGGCAAGACCTACGCCGAGCTGGAGCAGGACGACCCGCTGCGCGAGACCGCGATGACCTCCTCGTTCCTGCAGGCCTCGCTGTTCACCTCGGTCGTCGCGTTCGGCGTCGCGCTGATGGCGATCGCCGTCGGCATCGTGCTGGCCCTCATCGGGTTCGCCATCCGCGTGCCGGCACCGGCGCGCGAGCCGGTCGCTGCGCCGTAGGACCCTGGAACACAGCGATGCCGGGTGGTCCGGAGGGACCACCCGGCATCGGGCTGTAAGACCGCCTCGGTCAGGCGTGGAGCGGGACCGTGTTGACGGCGGGGACCTCGGCTCGCGCTGCCCGGCGGGCGTGCACCAGGCCGAGGGCGAACAGGACCAGCAGGAACGCGGCTCCAGCGAAGGAGACGATCGCGGCGATGCCGGCGATGGTGCCGATCGTGGCGAACGCGTAGCCGTAGAGGAGCAGGCCGCGCAGGGTGTTGCCCATGAAGAGCGTCTCGCGCAGACCCATCCAGGCGTCAGCCGCTGCCTTCTCCTCCTCGGTCGCGTTGGGGTTCTCCGCGACCTGAGCCGACAGGGTGCGACCGATGTCGCTGGCCGTCGAGTAGGTGATCGGACCCTCGGGGACCTCGATCTCGGCAGGCGGCGGGAACTGCTCGAGCGTGCCGGCTCCGGAGCCGTTCATGTGGACCAGGATGTAGTGGTCCGCGTACGCCTTGGCCTCGGCGCCGGTGTCCATCGGGCTACCCGCGTAGGGCTCCAGCGCGTCCTGGTCGGCCTCCGGGAGGGATGCGAGGGCCTCGCCCTCGGGCATCGTGATGTTCTGCATGCCGAGCTGGTCGACCACCTGGTCGTTGATGAACGTGTTGGCCCAGGTCAGCAGGCCGCCGGCCACCAACAGCACGGCGGCGAGTGCCAACCCAGTCCACGAGATGAGCTTGTCGAATGCGGAGCGCATGGCTTTTCTCCTGTCCCGGCGGGGATCCCTTGTTGTTCCTCGCTTCGTGAACAACGTTAGAAATTCCTGAGACAGCCGTGCAGGGCCCGATGGGGGGAGGTCGGGGGACCTAAGTCCCGAGCGTCTCCTTCTCCTGCCCGATGGTCGTGTCCGCGCCATGCCCGGTGTGCACGACGGTGTCGTCGGGCAGCGCGAAGAGCCGCGCGCGGATGGAGTCCTTGATCAGGTCCGCGTCGGAGTACGACCGGCCGGTGGCGCCCGGACCACCCTGGAAAAGGGTGTCGCCGGTGAACACGCAGCCGAGGTCCGGCGCGTACAGGCACACCGCTCCGGGCGCGTGGCCCGGCGTGTGCAGCACCTCGAGCGTCGTGCCCCCGACCTCGATGCGTACGCCGTCGGCCAGGTCCAGGTCCCAGAGGTGGTCGGCGTGGGTGAGCTCCCACAGCGGGCGGTCGTCCGGGTGCAGCATGATCGGCGCGACCACGCGCTCGCGGAGCGCGGGCGCCACCCGCACGTGGTCGTCGTGCGCGTGCGTGCACACGATCGCCTTGACCTTCCGGTCCCCCACCACCGCGAGGATGTCGTCGACGCTGTGCGGCGCGTCGATGACGACGCACTCGGTGTCGTCGCCGACGACCCAGATGTTGTTGTCGACGTCGAACGTCTCGCCGTCGAGGCTGAACGTCCCGGCGCTGACCGCATGATCCACGCGAGCCATCAGAAGACCACCACCGAGCGCAGCACGCTCTGCCCGTCAGGGACGTGGTGCATCTTCGCGAAGGCCGCCTCGATGTCGCCGATACCGATCTCCTCGGTGACGAACGCGTCGAGGTCGAGCCGGCCCTGCAGGTAGAGGTCGACCAGCATCGGGAAGTCACGCGACGGCAGGCAGTCGCCGTACCAGCTCGACTTCAGCGAGCCACCGCGACCGAACACGTCGATCAGCGGGATGTCCGGCACCTTCATGTCCGGCGTCGGCACCCCGACGAGGACGACGGTGCCGGCCAGGTCGCGCGCGTAGAACGCCTGCTTCCACGTCTCGGGACGGCCGACCGCCTCGATCACCACGTCCGCACCGTGGCCGCCGGTGAGCTCCTGGATGGCCGCGACCGGGTCGGTGCTCGACGAGTCCACGGTGTGCGTGGCGCCCAGGTCCTTGGCCTTCGCCAGCTTCTTCGGGTCGATGTCGACGGCGATGATCGGGCTGGCACCGGCCAGCGCGGACCCGGCGACCGCTGCCACGCCGACGCCACCGCAGCCGATCACGGCCACGGACCTGCCGCGCGTGACGGCACCGGTGTTGATCGCGGCGCCGATGCCGGCCATCACGCCGCACCCGAGCAGGCCGACCGCGGCCGGGCGGGCCGCCGGGTCGACCTTCGTGCACTGGCCGGCCGCGACGAGGGTCTTCTCGGCGAACGCGCCGATGCCCAGCGCCGGCGACAGCTCGGTGCCGGCGTCCGGACCCTCGGCGAGCGTCATCTTCTGGGTCGCGTTGTGCGTGGCGAAGCAGTACCAGGGCTCCCCGCGGTCGCAGGCCCGGCAGTCGCCACAGACCGCGCGCCAGTTGAGGACCACGAAGTCACCCGGCGCCACCGTGGTCACGTCCGGCCCGACGGCCTCCACCACGCCCGCGGCCTCGTGGCCGAGCAGGAACGGGAAGTCGTCGTTGATGCCGCCCTCGCGGTAGTGCAGGTCGGTGTGGCAGACCCCGCAGGCCTGCACCTGCACCAGCGCCTCACCCGGCCCTGGGTTCGGGACGTTGATCGTGACCAGCTCCACCGGCTGGCCCTTGCCACGAGCGACGACGGCCTTGACCTGCTGCATGGTGCTCCTCTGCTCGGACTGCTCTGACGACGTGTCGGGTTCATGCAACCGTATGCGGGCGGCCCGCGTGTAGGGGTCGGCCACCCCCACGCCCGATGTAGACAAAAGTCGGAGGCGAACGGACGACGAACGTCGGTAGGGTCAGGGATCGTGTTCGCTGCTCTCGGTCGTCTCACGTCCCGTCGTCCCTGGATCGTCATCGCCACGTGGGTGGTGCTCGCGATCGCCGTCGTCGCCCTGGCGCCGGCGCTCGAAACCACCCAGGAGGAGTCGGAGTTCCTCCCCGACCACTACGAGTCGGTCCAGGCCTTCGAGATCCAGGAGGAGAAGTTCCCCGGCGCGACGTCGCCGGCGGCACTGATCGTCTTCGAGCGCGAGGACGGCGAGCAGCTCACCGCCGAGGACCAGGCGACGATCGACCAGATCGCCCAGGACCTCGGGCCGGAGCTGGGCGCCGAGACGTTCGTCCAGGAGGTCGTCACCGTCGGGCCCGACGGTGAGCCCAACGTCTCCGAGGACGGGTTCGTCCAGATCGGCATCGTCGGCCTCGCCGAGGACGCCACCGGCTACGACCCCCAGGCGTACGACGACGCCGAGGCGATGCGCGACGACCTCGCCGACCTGACCGAGGGCAGCGGCCTGTCGGCCACCACCACCGGCTCGGTCCCGCAGGGCCTGGACTCGCAGGAGTCCGGCGAGCGCGCGCTGGCCATCGTCGGCATCGCGACCATCGTGCTCATCGTCGGCCTGCTCGCGATCATCTTCCGCAGCGTGATCATCTGCCTGATGCCGATCGTCGTGGTGACGCTGGTGTCGATGGTCGCCAACGGCCTGATCGGCTGGGCCAACGAGATCTTCGACCTCAAGGCCGACTCCTCGATCGAGACGATCCTGGTGGTCGTCCTCTACGGCATCGGCACCGACTACATCCTCTTCTTCCTGTTCCGCTACCGCGAGCGGCTGCGCCAGGGCGAGGACACCAAGGCGTCGGTCGTGCACGCCCTCGAGCGGGCCGGCGAGGCGATCGCCTCCGCCGGTGGCGCCGTCATCGTCGCGTTCCTGGCGCTGCTGCTCAGCTCGCTCGGCATCTTCAAGGCCATCGGCCCGGCCCTGGCGATCGCCGTCGCGGTCACCCTGGTCGCGGCCCTGACCCTGGTGCCCGCCGTCGTGACCGTGCTCGGCCGGGCGCTGTTCTGGCCGTCCAAGAAGTGGAAGGTCGAGCCCACCGGCGACCGCTTCGCCAAGATCGGCGACTCGCTCGGTCGTCGGCCGGGTGCCTTCGCGGCGGTCTCTGGCGGCATCCTCGCGGTGCTGGCGGTCTTCGCGTTCAGCTTCAACCCGTCCTTCGACTTCAACTCCAGCCTGCCCGACGACGTCGAGTCGACCGAGGCGCTGGAGACGTTCCAGGCCCACTTCGCCGCCGGTGCCAGCGAGCCGGTCCCGGTCATCCTGCAGTCCGACGAACCCCTGGACGAGGCCGCGCTCGCGGAGTTCGGCACCGCGCTGGCCGAGGCCGACGGCGTGGCCGAGGTCTACCCGGCCACGGTCTCCGAGGACGCCACGACCGCCCAGGTGATGCTGGTGCTCGACAGCGACCCGGTCTCCGACCAGGCGCTGAACGACGTCAAGGGGCCGATCCGCGACGCCGCGCACGCCGCCGCCCCCGAGGGCAGCGAGGCCTTCGTCGGCGGTACGCCGGGCATCTTCGCCGACCTCCAGGCGGCGATGGTCCGCGACTACAAGGTGGTCTTCCCGGTCGCCGCGCTGGTGATCATGCTGATCCTGGCGCTGCTGCTGCGCAGCCTGGTCGCCCCGCTGTACCTGATGGCCGCCGTCGGACTGAGCTTCGCAGCGACCCTCGGCGCAACGGTGATCGCCTTCCAGTTCATCGGCGGCGACAGCGGGTTGATCTTCATGCTGCCGATCTACATCTACCTGTTCGTGACCGCGCTCGGCACCGACTACAACATCTTGATGATCGCGCGGCTGCGCGAGGAGGCCCGCGAGGGCAAGGAGCCGCGCCCAGCGGCCGCCGAGGCGGTCAAGCACGCCGGACCCACCATCGCCGCAGCGGGTGTGATCCTGGCCGGCACGTTCGCCTCGCTGATGCTGAGCGGCAACAGCCTGATGATGTCGATGGGCTTCGCGCTCTCCTTCGGCATCTTCATCGCGGCGTTCGTGATGGCGCTGTTCCTGACCCCGGGCCTCACCGCCGTGATCGGGCACGCCGCCTGGTGGCCGGGCCACGGTGACCGGGCCACGCCGAAGGAGCTCTCCGACGTGCCCGCCGAGGAGCCGGCCGGCCAGAAGTAGCCTGGATTGCAACCATTCCCCGGACGTTCGCGTCTGGGGAGTGTGTTGGTCGAGACAGGAGCTCCGATGACGGACCGGGACGCCGACTTCACGGCGTACCTCCAGGCCCGTCAGGGGACGATGCTGCGCACGGCGTACCTGCTGAGCGGAGACCAGCACCAGGCCGAGGACCTCGTCCAGACGACGTTCGCGAAGCTCTACCTGGCCTGGGACCGGGTGCGTGACCGGGAGTCGGTCGACGCGTACGCGCGCCGGATCCTGGTCAACGAGCACAACTCGCTGTGGCGGCGCGCGTGGAAGCGCAACGAGCGGCCCACCGAGGTGCTGCCCGAGGCGCCCGTCGTGGACGAGTACGACGACGGGACCAGCTCGGACCTGTGGTCGGCCGTGCAGACCCTGCCGCGCAAGGCGCGGGCGGTGCTGGTGCTGCGCTACTACGAGCAGCTCAGCGAGGCCGAGACCGCCGAGGTGCTGGGCATCTCCGTCGGCACCGTGAAGTCCCAGACCAGCCGGGCGCTCGCCACGCTCCGCGACCGCATGCGGGAGGAGGAGCGATGACCGACGAGACCCGGCTCAGCGAGGAGCTGTCGCGCCGCGCCCACGAGGTGCACGGCCCGACCCTCACCTTCGACGACGTCCGGGGGCGGGCGCGCCGCATCCGCCGGCGTCGCGCCGCGGCCGTGGCGAGTGGCGTCGCAGCCGCCGTCGCCCTGGTCGTGCTGGTGCCGACCGTCCTCAGCGGCGGCAGCGGCCCGAAGTCCGACGGCGTCGACCCCGCACCGACACCTCCCGGCCACACCGCCGTGCTGCACGACGGCACGCTGACCCTCCCCGACGGCCAGACGGTCGCCCTCGACGTCGACAACGCCGACGTGACCGAGCTGGGCCTGCTCACCGACGGCCGGGTCGTGCTGGCCTCGACGCAGCCCTACGGCGTGCTCGTCTTCGGTCCCGACGGGAACCTCCAGGCGACGTACTCCGTGGGTCTCAACACGATCACGATGAGCCCGGGCGACGACGCCGCAGCCTGGGTCGACGCGGACGGCGGCGTGCAGGTGCTGGAGAGCGGCGCGCCCGAGCCGACCGAGCTCGGCACCGTCGAGGTCGACCCGAGCACCGGAGCGTGGATCGACGCCGTCGTGGACGCCGGCACCGTGCTGGTCGGCAACGGGACCACCACGACCGCCGAGGTCACCGCCGACGGCGTGAGCGAGCTGACCACCAGCGAGCCGTTGCGGGTCAGCGACGTGAGCCCCGACGGGACGCTGTGGGCCGTGCAGGTCGCCGACGACGCGGACCCGCAGTTCGGGTGCCAGGGGTTGTACGACCCGGTCGCCGCGACCGTGGTGGCGCGCACCTGCGAGACAGGGCCGCTGCGCTTCTCGCCGGACGGCCAGCACCTGCTCGGCATGCGCGGTGACAACAACATGTACGGCGACGCCTCGGTCCTCGACCTCGACCTGCAGCGGGTCGGCGGCTGGGAGTCCTCAGGTGAGGGCGACGTCATCTCCGGGGCGGGCTGGGCGGATGCGGAGCATCTCCTCGTCTCCGAGACCAACTGGAAGACCTCGACCTGGACCCTGGTCGAGGTCGACCTGACGTGGGAGGACCGAGAGGTCCTCGACGGTCCGGCCGAGGGACGCAACCCGGAGATGCTCGGGGAGTACCTGCTCTCCGAGTAGGGCTCAGGCCAGGACGGTCGTCACCGGCATCGACGAGTCGGCCGGCAGGTCGAGCTCGGACGGCGTCCGACCGCGTGCGACCATCTCGGCGCCGAGCGCGGCGACCATCGCGCCGTTGTCGGTGCACAGCCCCGGTCGCGGCACGCGGACCCGGATGCCCTTCGCCTCGGCCCGCTCGACCGCCATCGCACGGAGCCGGGAGTTCGCGGCGACACCCCCGCCGATGAGGAGGTCGTCGATGCCCTCGGAGACCGCGGCGTCGATCGCCTTGCGGGTGAGCACGTCGCAGACCGCCTCCTGGAACGACGCCGCGACGTCGTTGACCGGCACCGGTTCGCCGGAGCGCTCGCGAGCCTCCACCCAACGGGCGACCGCGGTCTTGAGGCCCGAGAAGGAGAAGTCGAAGCGGTGCCGCTCGAGGTCCTTGCGGGAGGTGAGTCCGCGCGGGAAGTCGACGTACACGCTGTCGCCCTCGCGGGCGGCGCGGTCGATGTGCGGACCACCGGGGAACGGCAGGCCGAGCAGCCGGGCGACCTTGTCGAAGGCCTCGCCGGCGGCGTCGTCGATGGTCGCGCCCATCGGGTCGACGCCGGTGGTCACGTCCTCGACGCGGAGCAGGCTGGAGTGGCCGCCGCTGACCAGCATCGCCAGGCAGGGCTCGGGCAGCGGCCCGTGCTCGAGCTGGTCGACCGCGACGTGGGCGGCCAGGTGGTTGACGCCGTAGATCGGCTTGCCGAGACCGAGCGCGAGCGCCTTGGCCGCGGCCACGCCGACCATCAGCGCGCCAGCCAGGCCCGGGCCGCTGGTCACGGCGATCGCGTCGACGTCGTACAGCTCGATCCCGGCGGTCTCGCAGGCTCGCTCGATCGTGGGGACCATCGCCTCGAGGTGCGCCCGGCTGGCGACCTCGGGCACGACCCCGCCGAAGCGGGCGTGCTCGTCGACGCTGCTCGCGACGGCGTCGGCGAGCAGCGTGTGGCCGCGGACGATCCCGACACCGGTCTCGTCGCAGGAGGTCTCGATGCCGAGGACCAGGGGCTCGCTCATGTGCTCATCCTCCCCCACAGGCGGGACCGAGGCCCCGACGCATCACGATGGCCGTGGTGCCGTCTCGGTAGTAGCGCGGACGCCGGTCGATCTCGACGAAACCACGGGCGGCGTAGAACGCGATCGCGCCCGCGTTGTCCTCGCGCACCTCGAGCAGCAGCCGGTCCGCGCCGCTCTCGCGGGCGGCGCCGATCACCGCGTCAAGCAGCTCCGTGGCCAGGCCGGTACGACGGTGCGCGGGATCGACCGCGATCCGCTGGAGCTCGGCGATGTCGGCGACGATGCTCGCCACCGCGTGCCCGGCCAGCACGCCGTCGACCTCGGCGACCAGGTAGCGCACCGTCGGCAGGTTGCCGGACAGCCCCTCGGCCACCAGCCCCTCGGGCCAGGCGTCGACACCGAGGTTGTCCCGTTCGAGCGCCGCGACCGCCGCCAGGTCGGCCGCGACCGCCGGGCGTACGGTCACGAGACCCGCTTCGGCGCGTTCGGCTGCTCGGCGTCGGGGCGCCGCAGGTACATCGGCTCGGGGTCGTGGAGCTCAGCGCGCTCCTCGGCCACCACGCGCGCGAGCCAGCCGGCGCTCGGCGCCGTGGGACCGACCCGGTTGGGGAACGCGTCCGGGTAGAGCGCGCCGCCCTCCCCCACCACCGGCTGCTCGGTCGCGAGCGCCGCAGGCTTGTCGACCAGCGGCCCCTCCAGCCGCGCCCCGGAGGCGTCGTACCGCGCGAGGTAGACCTCCTTGCGGCGCGCGTCGGTCGCGACGGTGAAGTCGCCGGTCACCGCGCCGGTGTCGGCGGCCTCGACCGCGAGGACGTCGAGCGAGCACACGCCGTACACGGGGATGTCGAGGACGAACGCGAGGGTCCGGGCGGTCACGAGGCCGACCCGCAGGCCGGTGTACGGGCCCGGCCCGATCCCGGCCGCGACCGCGGTGAGGTCCTGGCGCACGATGCCGGCGCCGCCGAGGGCGCGCTCGATGAGCGGGGCGAGCTGCTCGGCGTGCTTCATCGGCCGGTCGGCCCGCAGCTCGACCACGACGTCGTCGCCGTCGTGGAGCGCGACGGTCACCAGCGGCGTGGCGGTGTCGAAGGCGAGGAGCACGGAGTGAGGCTAACCCGTAGCCGATTTCTGGCTGTCCTGTGGATCTCGTGTGGGCGTCGTGTGGAGATCGCACCCCTAGTGTTCTCATCAGTCGGCAGCACGGTGAGCCGACGCGAGAAGCCGACCGGCCACGCGGCCTGGGGGGGGTATGCGAAGCGCTTGGGGGAGCGCTCCGGCCGGTTTTGTCTGTGGGGCCCGCTCCGCGCGCTCGGTCTGACCGAGAAGGCGGGGCGGGCCCTTTCTCCGTCTCAGGCGTCCGACGCTGCGACGTCCGAGCCGAGGGCCTCGATGACGTGCCTGACCTCTACCATGTCCGCGCCCTCGGCGATGGCCACCTCGAAGGACCGAGCGAGCGCGCGCTGAGCCTCGTCGTCGTACGGCACCAGATCGTGCGACGTGGCTCCCGGCTCGGGCAGGAGGGCTGCCGCGGACTCGAACCCGGCGGCAACGGCGATCCGCGCGCGCGTCACGAACGGCTCCTGCCGGACGCGCGCGGCCTCATGGGCCGTGATCAAGACGTTGCGGGCGTCGATGGTGAACCTGGTGAAACCCTGCTCGGGGCTCAGCGGCTCGAGCTCCACCTGCGCGGCCTTCGCGAGCCGCTGTTGGGCCGCTTGCTTGGACACGCCCATCCGCGTGCCGATCTCCGACCAGCTGACGCCCTGCGCCCGCGCGGTCGAGACGACGTGCTCGATCAGGTCGTCGCCCAGGTCACTGAGGTGCTCGGCCACGAGCATCGCATCCGGGATCCGATCACGGACGTCGGAGTGGGCCGCCTCGAGAGCGGCGACGAGGCGGTCGAGGGTCACGCCGGTCAGCTGGTTCGGTTCCATGCGTCAATCGTAGATTGACGATCCAGTCATCGTCAATTATCAGTTGACGCTGGAGGACTCGCTGAGCTCCACCACGATGTCGAGGTGGCCCGCGTGCCGCGCGTACTCCGCGATCACGTGGAAGCAGATCCACTCGAGCGTCGGCGGGTCCGACAGGAACCGGCCGCTCTCGGCCGCCGGCGCGTCCAGCGGGTGGTCGCGCAGCACGGCGCGGGTCCGCTCCCCGATAGCCCACAGCGCGGCCACCAGCTCCTCGGTCTCGACGTCCTCGGCGACGTGCCAGCGCCCACCGAGCTCGGCGTCCCACGGCTCGTCGACCGTCCAGTCGCCCCACGGCTCGTCCACGTGCTCGCCGAGGAAGCCCCAGACGAACCAGCGCTGCTCCATGTGCAGCACGTGGCTGAGCAGCTCGATCGGGGTCCAGCCGGAGGGGAGCCGCGCCGTACGCCGGTCCGCCTCGCCGAGCGTGAGGACCCCGTCGACGATCTCCTGGCGCACCCAGTCGAGGTAGTCCGACCAGCGCGCCGCACCCGACGGCCCGTGCTTGGTCGGCTCGCCGTCTGCCCTTGCCACCCGCTGGTCCTCGGACACGCTCACGACCCTAGTGCCGGAACTGGTCTGGACCATGCCTCAGGTCCCGGCGTGGCGCACCGATGAGTCATGCATCGGTCGCAGGGAGCCACAAGCTCCAGACGCAACAGGGGACGCGCGACCATCCCAGCAGAGCCCGCTGCCACGCGCTCGGTTCACCACCACCCCTGGGTGGGACCGAGAAGGTGGCAGCGGGCTCTGTCTCATTTCGGGGCCCTGCTGACGGCTCAGTCGGCGATCCGGTTGCCCTCGGCGTCCCAGTGCGACTCGACCTTCTTGCTCGGCTGCACCCGCGGCGGCTCACCGGGCATCTTCGGGTAGTCCGGCGGGAAGTTCAGCTCGCCGCCGGGCAGCTCCTCCCACAGCCGTAGCAGCGGCTCGAGCGAGTGTGCGGTGTCGTCGATGCCCGCCCACGGATCGCCGTCCTGCACGCGATCGGGCACCGTGAAGAGGTTGTACTCGCGTGGGTCGGTGATCGTCGCCAGCTCGTCCCACGTCACCGGCGTGGAGACGGGAGCGCCGGGCAGCGGGCGCAGGGAGTACGCCGAGGCGATCGTCCGGTCGCGGTTGTTCTGGTTGAAGTCCACGAAGATCCGCTCGCCGCGCTCCTCCTTCCACCACTCGACGGTGACGCCGTCGTCGCGGCGGGCCAGCTCGCGGCCGAAGCCGATCGCCGCGTGCCGCAGGTCGGTGAACTCCCACTCCGGCTTGATCCGCACGAAGATGTGCACGCCCCGGTTCCCGGAGGTCTTCGGGTACCCGGTGATGCCGAGCTCCTCGAGCAGCTCCCGGGCGACGCCGGCGACCCGGACGGCATCGCGGAACGACGTGCCGGGCTGCGGGTCGAGGTCGATGCGCAGCTCGTCGGGGTGGTCGACGTCGGAGCGGCGTACCGGCCACGGGTGGAAGACCAGCGTGCCCATGTGCGCGCACCAGACGGGTACGGCGATCTCGGTCGGGCAGATCTCGTCGGCGGTGCGGCCGGAGGGGAACGTGACCTGCACGGTCTCGACGTAGTCAGGAGCGCCCTTGGGGACCCGCTTCTGGTAGAACGCGTCGGCGTCCTTGTCCTGGGGCCCGGTCGCGAGCTTCATGCCGGGACGGACGCCGGACGTCCACCGCTCCAGGGCGGTCGGCCGGTCCCGCAGCGCGCGCATCAGCCCGTCGTCGACGCTGGCGAAGTACTCCGCCACCATCAGCTTGGTGACCTCGGGCGTGGTGTCGGTCGCCTCGTAGATCACCCGGTCCGGGCTGGAGACGCGTACGGCGCGGCCACCCGCGTCGACCTCGGCGGCAGCTGGCTTGGGCATGGGCCCACGCTAGCCGCCACCGCCGACTAGAAGCGGAAGCCGGCGACCAGCGCGCGCAGGTGGCCGGACACGCCGGCGAGCTCCTCGGCCGCGGCCTGGGACTCGCCGGCCGCCTCGGTCGCGGACCGCGCGGCCTCGGCGACGCTGGTCATGTTCTCGGCGATCTGGCCGGCGCCGTCGGCCGCCTCGGCGACGTTGCGCGACATCTCGTTCGTCGTGGCGGTCTGCTCCTCGACGGCGGAGGCGATGGTGCCCTGGTAGTCGTTGATCGAGCCCATGATCGTGGCGATCTCGCCGATCGCGGTCACCGCGCCCGAGCTGTCGGCCTGGATGGCCTCGACCCGGCGGGCGATGTCCTCGGTGGCGCGCGCGGTCTCCTGCGCCAGGTCCTTGACCTCCTGGGCGACCACGGCGAAGCCCTTGCCGGCCTCGCCGGCCCGCGCGGCCTCGATGGTCGCGTTCAGCGCCAGGAGGTTGGTCTGGTCGGCGATCGCCGAGATCACCTTGACGACGTCGCCGATCTGCTGGCTCGACTCCCCGAGCTTCGTCACCGTGTCGTTCGTGGTGTCGACCAGGCCGACCGCCTGGGCGGCGACCTCGGCGGCGTCGTTCGCCGAGCCCGAGATCTCGCGGATGGACGCCGACATCTCCTCGGAGCCCGAGGCCACGGTCTGCACGTTGCGCGACACCTCGTCGGCGGCGCCGGCGACGAGTGCCGCCTGCGCCGAGGACTGGGCGGCGGCGGTGCCGATGGTGCTGGACACCCGCTCGGCGCGCTCGCTGACGCTGCCGAGCAGTTCCGCGCTGGAGGAGATCTCGCTCATCACGGCGCTCATCGACTCCAGGGCGGCGTTCATCGACTCCGCCATGTCGGTGACCTCGTCGTTGCCCCGGATCTCGATGCGCTGGGTGAGGTCGCCGTCGGCGACGGCGACGAGCACCCGCCGGGCCTTGTCCAGGGGACGGGTGATCGTGCGGGTCGTCCGGTAGCCGACGAAGGCCGCGAGTGCCGCGGCGACCAGGCCGAGGACGGCCATGATCACGAGGAACCGGTCCGCGATGCCCCGCGCCGACGCGGTCACCTCCTGGTTCATCGACTCCTCGAGGTCGATCAGCACGTTGATGACTCGCAGCCACTCCACGAACGCCGGCTTCACCTGGTCGTCGAGGAGGTCCATCGCCGCGAAGCTGTTGCCCTCGCGCTTCAGGTCGATGACCTGGTCGATCAGCGGCAGGGTCTCGGCCTGCACGGCCTTGATGTCGGCCAGCGCTCGCTTCTCCTCGGCCGACACCGGGCCGTCCGCGAAAAGCTCGTCCATCGGCGCCTCCGCGGCGGCGTACGCCGCGGCGAGGTCGTCGATGAGCTGTGCCTGGGTCTCGATCTCCTCGTCGCCGTACGCCAGCGCGACGTCGCGGATCGCGATCGCCCGGTCGTGGACGCTGCCGCGGAAGTCGACGGCGTAGCGCTGCTTGACGGCGTTCTGGTCGTTGATGGTGCCGAGGTCGCCGTCGATCTGACTGACCTGGACGACGCCGACGACGATGACGGCCACCATGGTCAGCACGACCATGACGAAGCCGACGCCGATGCGTCGTCCGATGGTCAAGCGCTTCACGGTCTGCTCCGTCCGGGTGTGGCGCGCCCCACTCGGGACGACGTGGGCGAAGCAATCGGCCACGTCCCCGAGCACCTGAGGCAGACGGGGCGACCGGTCGTGCTGGTCTAGTCAGTAGGATTCAGGCATGGCTCACAACGTCGAGAAGACCGACGCGGAATGGCGCGAGCAGCTCTCCCCCGAGGAGTACGCCGTCCTGCGGCAGGCGGGCACGGAGCGGGCGTTCACGGGTGAGTACACCGACACCGAGACCACCGGCGTCTACCGGTGCAAGGCCTGCCAGGCCAAGCTCTTCGAGTCGGACACGAAGTTCCACTCCGGGTGCGGCTGGCCGTCGTTCTACCAGCCGATCAGCGACACGATCGAGTACATCGAGGACAACTCGCACGGCATGAAGCGGGTCGAGGTCCGCTGCGCGAACTGCGGCTCGCACCTCGGCCACGTGTTCCCCGACGGCTACGGCACGCCCACCGGCGACCGCTACTGCATCAACTCGATCAGCCTGACGCTGGAGCCGGTCGCCCAGCAGTAGTCAGAGGAGCGAGTTCGGCTGGAACGTCGGGCGCCGGTCGGCGTCCTCCTTGGCCGGCCGGACGAACTCGAACCCGGCGGTGGTCACCAGCTCCGCGCCCTCCCCCATCAGCGCGCCCGCGCACTCGAGGTGCAGGGGCGGGAGGTGGAAGGCGTTGCGACCCACCTCGTCCGGCGTGCCCACGAACGCGATCGGCCGGCCCAGCGGACGCTCGCACACCCCGCAGATGCGGCTCAGGGCGCACTGGGTGACCCAGGCCCGGTCCATCGTCCGGATGCTCATGCCGGCTTCCGGTAGTAGGCGCCGGTCTCGGTACGCCGCTTCGGCCGCTCGTCGTCGGTGCGCCGGCGGCGGTCGATCGACGGCGAGGGCGGCTCCGGCTGGTCGGAGCTGGTCCAGCTGTTCGGGAACGAGAGCTTCATGATCGTCCGCAGCGCCTGGCCGTACTGCCGGTGCAGCGGGCCGGTGGTGTAGGGGATGTCGTACTTCTCGCAGAGCGCCTGCACCTCGACCGCGATCTCCGGGTAGCGGTTGCTCGGCAGGTCCGGGAACAGGTGGTGCTCGATCTGGAAGCCGAGGCTGCCGGAGAGGACGTGCAGGAGCCGGCCGCCCTCGAAGTTGGCCGACCCGAGCATCTGGCGCAGGTACCACTCCGCGCGGGTCTCGTCCTCGAGCTCCTCCTCGGTGAAGTGCAGCGCACCGTCGGGGAAGTGGCCGCAGAAGATGATCATGTAGGCCCACAGGTTGCGCGCCAGGTTGGCCGTGGCGTTGGCCTTCAGCGTCGCCTTCCACTGCTTGCCGCTGAGCGCCGGATACAGCACGTAGTCCTTGAGGACCTGGTTGCGGCCCTTGCGCGCGATCTGGCGCAGCTGGCGCTTCATCTCGACCGGGTCCTTCTTGCCCTTCCGGATCGCCTCGAGGTCGAGGTCGTGGAGCGCAACGCCCCACTGGAAGAGGCCGGCGAGCAGCGCGTTGAACACGGGCTGGCCGAGGTAGACCGGGTGCCACTTCTGCTCCCGCGCCATCCGCAGCACGCCGTACCCGATGTCGTTGTCGTGGCCGAGGACGTTGGTGAACTGGTGGTGGATGTAGTTGTGCGAGTGCTTCCACTGCTCCGCCGGCTGCGCGGTGTCCCACTCCCAGTTGGAGGAGTGGATCTCGGGGTCGTTCATCCAGTCCCACTGGCCGTGCATGACGTTGTGGCCGATCTCCATGTTCTCGAGGATCTTGGCCAGGCCGAGCATGCCGGCTCCGGCGATCCACGCCGGCGTGCGGGTCCGCTTCGACTGGAGCCCGGCCATCAGCGTGACCCGGCCGGCGGCCGCCAGGCCGCGCTGGACCTGGATCAGCCGGTTGATGTACGCCGCGTCCGCGTCGCACCGGGACTCCTCGACCCGGGCGCGGATCGCGTCGAGCTCGCGTCCGAGCTGCTCGACCTCCTCCTCGGTGAGGTGGGTGTACTCCTTCACGTCGGCGATCGCCATGTGAGCTCCTAGATGTCGAAGGTGCAGTCGCCGACCGGAACGGTCACACAGGTCTGCACCTGTTCGTTGGGCTGGTCGAACTCGTCGCCGTTGCGCAGGTCGCGGATGGCGCCCTCGACGAGCGTGAGCGTGCAGGTGTGGCAGATGCCCATCCGGCAGCCGAAGGGCATGCCGACTCCGGCGGCCTCCCCGGCCTCGAGCACCGTCGTGGCCCCGTCGGCCTCCGCGGTCTTCCCGGACGTGCGGAAGGTGATCGTGCCGCCCTCACTGCCGTCCCCGGCGAGCTTGAGCGAGAAGCGCTCGAGGTGCAGGGCGTCCTCGAGGCCGGCGGCCTGGAAGTGCTCGGTGATCGCGTCGAGCATCGGGCCGGGACCGCACGCCCAGGTCTCGCGCTCGCGCCAGTCGGGGCAGATTGTGTCGAGGTCGGCGAGCTCGAGCATCCCGTCGACGTCGGTGTGCAGGCGGTGCACGGTCAGCGTGTCGTGCTCGCGCTCGAGGCGGTCCAGCTCGTCGCGGAAGATCATCCGCTCCGGCGTGGGCGACGAGTAGTGCATGACGACGTCCGGCATCGGCCTCCCGTTCGTCCGGGAGCGCCGGTCCATGGTGCGCAGCATCGCCATCACGGGCGTGATGCCGCTGCCACCCACCAGGAACAGCATCCTGGCCGGTGGCGGGTCCGGCAGCACGAAGTCACCTGCGGGCAGCGCCAACCGCACGATCGTGCCCGGCTCGAGGCCGTTGACCAGGTGGGCGGACAGCTTGCCCTCCGGCATCGCGCGGACGGTGATCGAGATCGTCCGGCCGCGCCGGCGCGGTGGCGAGCTGACGGAGTACGACCGCCACTGGAACTTCCCGTTGACCTGCACGCCGATCCCGACGTACTGCCCGGGCCGGTGGTCGTAGCGCCAGCCCCACCCCGGCCGGATCACCAGGGTCGCGGCGTCGTCCGTCTCCGGGACCACCTTCTCCACGCGGCCGCGCAGCTCGCGCTGGCTCCAGAGCGGGTTGAGCAGGCGGAGGTAGTCATCGGGGTGGAGCGGGGTCGTCAGCTTCGATCCGGCATCGCGGATCCGGTCCCACGCGATCACGCTGGAGGCCATCGGCTCCCCTGTCGTCGACTGGCTGCTGTTATTCAGTGAACACATGTTGACTGAAATTCGCAACCGCTCGGTCGGTCTCGGGCACCCGTACCCCCGGCCGGTCACGTCGAAGCACCTGGCTGGACCACCGCGCACGGATCTGGCCCCGCCCCACGACCGGGTCTCGTCGACCGGGAGCCGCCCGCACCTGCTCGGTGCGGGTGCTCGCGCTCTGTCAGCTCTCCTGGTCCATCAGCATCGCGGTGACCACGACGACGCCGGTGCCGTACTCGTCGTCGGCCCAGGACTGCAGGGAGCCGTCGTCGTAGACGACGTCGACGTGGGCGCGGCCGTCCATGGGCCAGAAGCCCAGCGCGCCGGAAAGGTCGCCGAGCTCGTGGGCGATGCGGGCGAGCTCGTCCTCGGTGTGGGACTCGACCGGCGTGGGGTACGACGGCGCCGGCTGCGGCATCGGGTCGTAGAGCGCGGCGCTGACGGCGTCGGCGTAGGTGAAGGTCTCGCCGTCCCAGGTGCCGCCGACGGCGTACGAGCCCCAGCGGACGTCGCCCGCGGAGTCGTAGGTGCCCCGGTGCTCGGCCCAGTCCCAGCCGGCGAGCGGCAGGCCGCTGCACTGCGGCGGGTAGGACTCCGCGACCGGACCGAGGCAGAGCTCCGGGGAGCCGGTGTCCATGACCGTGGCGATGTTGTACGTCCACACCTTCCCGGGCGCCGCCGGGATCGAGGTCGGCATCGCGGAGGAGCCGGACGGGTCCGTCGCGACGGCGTCCCCGTCGCTGCCGCAGCCGGCGAGCAGGAGCAGGGCGACGAGCGCCAGCACGGTCCTCATGCCCGTACGACGGCGCGGCCGCGGGGTCGGTTCCCTACGGAAGCCGGTCCACCAGGTCCGCGATGCCCACGAGCGCGCCGGTGTAGAACGGGATCTCCTCGCGCACGTGGCGACGCGCCTCCGAGCCGCGCAGGTGCCGCATCAGGTCGACGATCCGGTAGAGCTCGTCGGCCTCGAACGCCAGGATCCACTCGTAGTCACCGAGCGAGAAGCTCGCGACCGTGTTGGCCCGCACGTCCGGGTAGTCGCGCGCCATCTTGCCGTGGTCGGCGAGCATCGTGCGCCGCTCGGACTCCTCGAGGAGGTACCACTCGTAGGACCGCACGAACGGGTAGACCGAGACGTGCTTCTTCGGCTCCTCGTCGTTCAGGAACGCCGGCACGTGGCTCTTGTTGAACTCGGCGGGCCGGTGCAGCGCCAGCTGGGACCAGACCGGCTCGAGCCGCGCACCGAAGGCGGTCCGGCGGAACCGGTGGTACGCCGCCTGCAGCTCCTCGGACGTCGCGGCGTGCCACCACACCATCAGGTCGGCGTCGGCGCGCAGCCCGGCGACGTCGTACACGCCGCGGACGACGACGTCGGCCTCGGCCAGCTCGGCGAAGAGCTTCTCGACCTCAGCGGCCTCGGCGGTGCGGTCGGCGTCACCCAAGGTGTCGGCGAGCCGGAACACCGACCACATCGTGTAGCGGATGCCCTCGTTGATCTCGCGTGCCTTCTGCGCCTTGGAGGTCATGCCTCCATTGTGCAATCCGCCGTTCCGACCCGATCCGGCGGGGATGGTCGGGCGGACGCACGGCGCGGGTGCCTAGGTTCGTCGCATGATCTCCGAGCTCAACCGACTCGTCGACCTCGTCGAGGAGCGCCTGGCCGACGACCTGGACGTCCCGGCCGTCGCTCGCGAGCTCGCCACGACCGAGGACCACCTGCGCCGGATGTTCTCGGCGCTGTCCGGGATGCCGCTGTCCGAGTACGTCCGGCGCCGCCGGATGACCGTGGCGGCCTCCGACCTCGTCGGCGGCGCCGACCTCCTGACCGTCGCGATCCGCTACGGCTACGGCTCGACCGAGGCGTTCGCGCGGGCCTTCCGGTCGGTGCACGCCGCCGGCCCGGCCGACGTACGTCGCGACGGCGGACCGCTGCGGTCCCAGCCGATCCTCCGCTTCCGTCTCACCGTCGAAGGGAACACACCCATGGACACCCGCATCGTC
This sequence comes from Nocardioides caricicola, assembly GCF_039541135.1. NCBI lineage: Bacteria > Bacillati > Actinomycetota > Actinomycetes > Propionibacteriales > Nocardioidaceae > Nocardioides > Nocardioides caricicola. The sequence continues at coordinate 342,215 of NZ_BAABFQ010000007.1, forward strand.
GACAAGCCCGCGTTCCGCCTGGTCGGCCACGCCGTGCGCGTCCCGCTGGTCCACGAGGGACCGAACCCGCACATCCAGCGCCACGTCGCGTCGCTCGCACCGGAGGACCACGCCCGGTTGAAGGAGCTCTCGGACGTCGAGCCGGCGGGGATCCTCGCCGTCAGCGCGGACGTCGACCCGGACCGTGCCGAGGGCACGGAGCTCACCTACCTCCACGGCGTCGCGGTCGGCGGCGACGCACCGGACGACCTCGACGTGATCGAGGTCCCCGCGGGCACGTGGGTGGTGTTCCGGACGCACGGTCGCTATCCGCAGGCGCTGCAGCAGGCGTGGGCGGACGCGGCGACCCAATGGTTCCCGGCCAACCCGTGGCGCTGGGCGTCCGGCCCGGAGATCGTCGCGGTGCTCGAGCGCGCCGAGGACCTCAGCACCGCGACCACCGAGCTGTGGCTGCCGGTCGAGCCCGCTCAGTCGCGGCCGTAGCCGGCCTCGCGCGCGGCGATGATCGCCTCGGCCCGGCCGGCCGCGTGGAGCTTGGCGTAGATCGCCGAGACCGCGTTCCGCACGGTCTTGCCGGAGATGAACAGCTCCGCGGCGATCGCGTCGTTCGACTTCCCGGTGGCGAGCAGCTTCAGCACGTCGCGCTCGCGGTCGGTGAGGTCGGGGAACGGCTCCTCCGCCTTCGGCGTCCCGCCGGCGAAGTACGTCGCGACCTTCGCGGCCAGCGTCGCGCCGAACACCATGCCGCCCGAGGCGGCAGCGCGGATCGCGTTCTGCACCTCCTCGGCGCCGGAGCCCTTGAGCAGGTAGCCGGACGCGCCCGCGCGGATCGCGGCGAGCACGGTCTCGTCGTCCTCGTTCATCGTCAGCATCACCACGCGGGTGTCGGGCTGCCGGCCGGTGATCATCCGGGTCGCCTCGATGCCGTCGAGCCGGGGCATCTGGATGTCCATCACGACCACGTCCGGCGCGCTCTCGGCGACGACGTGGATCGCGTCGCGGCCGTCCTCGGCGGTGCCGACCACCTCGATGCCGTCGAGGGCGCCGAGCAGCGAGGACAGGCCCTCCCGCACGATCTGGTGGTCGTCGACGACGACGACTCGGATGTCACTCACGGATGCTCCTCAGGGGCAGCCAGGCGCGCACGATCGTGCCGCCGGTGGGTGGGCAGGTGACCTCGCTGCGGCCGCCGAGCTCGGCGGCGCGCTCGCGCAGCCCGACCAGGCCGACACCGGCCTGTGCAGCAGGGCTGATGCCGACACCGTCGTCCTCGACCTCGACCAGCAGCGCGCTGTCGACGACGTCGAGGCGGACGGTGCAGCGCGTGGCCCGGGCGTGCCGGGCGACGTTCGTCATCGCCTCGCTGGCGATCCGGAACGCCGCGACCTCGACCGCCGCGGGCAGCGGGCCGAGGTCACCGGCGACGACCGTGGCCGCGGGCGCGAGCCGCTCGCCCTGCTGGCGCAGGGCGCCGACCAGGCCGCGGTCGTCGAGCGCGGGCGGCCGGAGGTCGTGGACGAGCCGGCGCACGTCGCTGACGACGTCCTGCACGTGCGCGCTGACGCCGGCGATCTGGGTCTTCGCGGAGGCCGGGTCCTTGTCGACCAGCAAGCGCGCGGACTCGAGCTGGAACACCACGCCGCTCAGCGCCGGGCCGAGCCCGTCGTGCAGGTCGCGGCGGATCCGGCGGCGCTCCTCCTCGCGCGCGGACACGAGGTCCTCCGCGAGCCGGCTCGTGCGCGCCACGACCGCCGCCTGCCGGACCAGGTCGCCGAGCAGCTCCTCGTCGCGCCGCGACAGCCGGCTGCGCACGCCGCGCGCGGGCAGGACGAGCCGGCCGACCCGGGCGTCGCGGTAGGTGATCGGCAGGTCGCGGGTCTCGGCCGGTCGGTCGCCGTACGTCGCGACCATGACCTCGCCGCCGCCGCGCTCGACCTCCACCCGCACGAAGCCCACGCCGAAGGCCGAGGCCACCGCGGCGGCGATCGCGGCGAGCTGCTCGCCGCCGTCGTCCGCAGCCTCCAGGGTGGACGCGAGCCCGGCGACCACGTCGTAGGGGTCGGCGCGGTCACCGAAGACCCGGCGCCGCACGCCGCGGGACAACCGCTGCCGGAGCGGGCCGTACAGCAAGACGGTGGTGAGCAGCACGACGAGCACGACCTGCGACTGCTCCATGGAGTCGTCGAGCGCCGCGCTGAGCGCGGCGACGACGACGAAGTCGACCACGACCAGCACGATCGCGAGCAGGGAGAGCACGAGCGTGCGGCCCAGGAGGTCGTCGATCGAGACCAGCCTGGGGTTCACGACCGCCACCGTCATCGAGATCGGGACGATCGTGATGCAGAGGAAGAAGACGACGTCGGTCACGACGTCGACGCCGGTCAGGAGCGAGGCCACCACGCAGGTCACGGCCACCACCGCACCCCAGAGCAGCCAGCGCATCTGGTCGCGGGCGGTGCCGGTCGCCCGGCGGTAGCGGTGCACGACGACACCGACCGGGACGATCAGGCCGATCACGGTGACGCCGACGAGGCTGCCCATCAGGGCCTCGGCGTACGGCGCGATGGCGTCGATCGTGACCGGGTTCATGTCGAGCCCCGGCGGTGGGTTCGCCTGACCCGGCGACTGCACCTCCCAGGGCACGACGTTGTAGGACAGGCCCACGACCGTCATCACGATCATGCAGACCCAGCTCGCCACGCCCCAGCGGCCGGGCAGGAAACGGCCCTCCGGGAAGATCAGCGGCAGCAGGACGATGCTGGTGGTCAGGAGCGCGGTGAACCGGAACAGGAACCACACCGCGAGGGTCATCCCGGGGACGGCGTCCTCGCTCACGAGGCCGAGCCGGACCCAGCCCTCCGAGAGCCCGTCGAGCGCCCAGAACAGCCCGACGCCGCCCATCGCCCAGCCGATCACCCGGTGGCCGGGGCTGCGCAGGATGATCCCGGCGAGCAGGCCGATGAGGAACCCGACGGCGCCGGTCCCGACACCGAACGACGTCGCCTCGTCGTCGCCGAGGTCCCACACGTGCGGCTTGCCGTGCAGGTAGATCTCGAGCGCGACGATGGCCACCATGCAGGCGCCGGTCAGCACGGGGAACAGAGCAACGACCGGCCAGGAGGCCGGTCGCTGCTCTGCGACGGACGGGGATGTCACCGGCACATCATGACCGGTGGGCGCGGTCGCCGATGCAGAAACCCACGGCGGTGGCGAGCAGCCAGAGCGGACCGGTCATGCCGGCCATGTACTGCAGCGGCGAGATGCCGAGCAGCAGCGTGAGCCCGCCGAGGACCAGGCCGACCCGGCCGATCCAGCGCGGCACGCCGCCGGCGCGACCCGCGGCGTACACCGCGATGCCGGAGAGGCCGGCGAGGGTCCACAGCCACGGGATCGTGCCGATCCAGTGGTTGTAGACGACCGCAGCCGACGGGTCGACCTCCTGGTCGTTGACGAAGCCCATGATGAACTCCGTGTCGAGGCCGCTGCCGAGGATGCTGACGATCGCGGTGCCGAGGAGACCGGCGAACGCGACGAGCGGCAGGGCGGAGCCGGTGGTGTTGCGGGCCTGCATCCGGCGGTACAGGCCGGCGCCGAACAGGACGAGCAGCACGGCGCCGACGGTCGTGAACGTGTGGAACGCGAACATCGGTCCGGTCTGGTCGGCGAGCTTGTCCGCGATCGCGGGGGTGTCGCCGGCGAGGTCCTCGTCGTACACCGCGTTCACCATGCCGGACGTGACGATGGTGCCGATGCCGGCGATGCCGGCGCCGATCCCCGCCAGGGTCCAGGCGCGGGACTGCCGCTGCGCAGCGGTGTCGAGGTGGGTGGGGCCCGGCAGATCCGTCCGGGCAGGCTGGTTGGTGGAGTAAGTCGTCATGACCTGAGGTTCTCGGGCCCGTTGTCCCGCCCGACAGGGACAAGGAGGCAGACTGCGGGGCGATGACTGTCACGCGCGTCGCCATGTGGTCGGGACCTCGGAACCTCTCGACCGCCCTCATGCGCAGCTTCGAGAACCGGTCCGACTGCTCGGTCGTCGACGAGCCGTTGTACGCCGCCTACCTGGCCGCGACCGGCCTCGACCACCCCGGGCGCGACCAGGTCATCGCGTCGCAGCCGACCGATCCCGGCGAGGTCGTCGCCGCGCTGACGGCCGGGCCGGTCGCGACACCGGTGCAGTACCAGAAGCACATGACCCACCACGTGCTCCCCTCCGTGCCGCGCGCTCCCCTGCAGGCGCTGACCCACGCGTTCCTCGTCCGCGACCCCGAGCGGGTGCTGACGTCGTACGCGAAGGTCCGTGAGGAGCCGACGCTCGAGGACCTCGGGCTGCCGCAGCAGCTCGAGCTGTTCGAGACGTACGGCGGCCCGGTCGTCGACGCCGCCGACGTGCTGCGCGACCCGCGCGGCACGCTCACGCTGCTGTGCGACGCGCTCGGCATCGCCTTCGACGACGCGATGCTCGCCTGGCCCGCCGGGCCGCGCGACACCGACGGCGTCTGGGCACCGCACTGGTACGCCGGCGTCGAGGCCTCCACCGGCTTCGCGCCGTACTCCCCCGGCTCGGGCGACCCGCTCCCCGACCGCCTGGCGCCGCTGCTGGAGCGGTGCCGTCCCTACTACGACGCGCTGGCCCCGTACCGGCTGCGTCCGGAGGAGTCTCGATGAGGCAGCAGTTCGACGAGCGCAACCGCGACCTGGTGGTCGGGATCGACGACGCCCTGGTCCACCGCGACCAGGCGGGGATCAGCCCCTTCGACTCGGCGGTGCAGGGCGGCGACGCCGTGTGGGAGGGGCTCCGGCTGCACGGCGGCCGGATCTTCAAGCTCACCGAGCACCTGGCCCGGCTCCGGCGCTCGGCGCACGCGCTCGCGTTCGCGTCGGTGCCGTCGGACGAGGAGATCACCGAGCGGATCCGCGCCGTGCTGGCCGCGAACGAGATGACCGACGACGTGCACATCCGGCTCACGCTGACCCGCGGCGTGAAGATCACCAGCGGCATGGACCCGCGGCTCAACGAGTCCGGCCCGACGCTGATCGTGCTCGCGGAGTTCAAGTCGCCGGTGTACGACGACAGCGGGATCTCGCTGGTCACCTCGTCGGTGCGGCGGCACCGCCCGGACTCGCTGGACCCCAAGATCCACCACAACAACCTGCTCACGTCGATCCTGGCCAAGATCGAGGCGAACGTCGCCGGCGCCGACGACGCCCTGATGCTCGACGACGCCGGGTTCGTCGCGGAGACCAACGCGACCAACGTCTTCCACGTGGTCGGCGACGTCGTGCGCACCTCCACCACGCGCGCCTGCCCGGAGGGCATCACCCGCGAGACGATCCTCGAGATCTGCGCGGCCTCCGGGATCGAGACCGTGGTCGGGGACTTCTCGCTCACCGACGTCTACAACGCCGACGAGGTGTTCGTGACCGGCACGATGGGCGGCGTCACGCCGGTCACCACCATCGACGGCCGCACGATCGGCACCGGCGCGCCCGGCCCGTACGCCGCCCGGCTGTCCGCGGCGTACCTGGACCGGACCAGCCGCGAGGGCACCGTTTTGACCGGATGAGGCGCGGACAGACTCCCCAGCAGGAGGTGTCGCCATGTTCTGGGTCTACGTGATCGTCGGCGCCGTCGTGCTGCTCGGCGTGCTGTGGTGGGTCGACCGCCGCCGCCCGGGCCGTGACGGCGCCCAGTTCGACCGCGCGGTCAAGCGGGTCGAGGGGAAGGCGGAGGGCAAGGACTACTGGGGCGGCTCGGCCTGAGGCCGTAGCATCCCAGCCATGTTCTGGTTGTACGTCGGCATCGGCGTGGTCGCTCTGTTCGTGATCTGCAAGATCATCGACGGCCGCCGGCCGGTCGACCGCCGACGGCTCGGGCGGAGCATCAGGCAGTCGGAGAACGACGTGGCGCCGTTCCGCGACGGCGGTCCGATCGACGGCAGCCGCAGCCCCTTCTAGCGGCTCATCCAGGTGGTGCAGCAGTCCTGACGACGTCGCGCGCGGCCCGGTGGGCCGAGCCGATCACGGCCGGGATCCCCACGCCGTCGTACGCCGCCCCGCACACCGCGAGTCCCGGCAGGCGCTCGACGTCGGCGCGGATCCGCGCGACCCGGTCGAGGTGCCCGACGGCGTACTGCGGCAGCCCACCGCCCCACCGCTGCACGTGGCTGGCGACCGGCTCGGCGTCGAGGCCGACGGCGTCGCGCAGCTCGGCGACCGACCAGGCCACCAGGTCGGCGTCGTCGGCCTGGAGTGCCGCCTCCTCGCGGTGCCGGCCGAGCGACGTGCGCAGCAGGAGAAGCCCGTCGCCGGCGGCGCGCACCCAGTCCCACTTGGCGAACGAGAACGTCGCGGCCTTGATCCGGCGGCTCTCGACCGGCGGGACCAGGAAGCCCGACGACACCACGGCCGGGAGGTCGGTGTCGCGGAACGCGAGCGTCACCACCGCCATCGACGCGTACTCGATCGCGGCCAGCTCCGCCGCGGCTGTCGGGGCGAGCGAGCCCAGCAGCCGAGCGGTCGGCGCGGCCGGGGTCGCGAGCACGACCAGGTCCGCCTCGACCAGCTCGGGGGCGGTCGTCGGCCCGACCGTGAGGGCGTAGCCGGTCGCGGTGCGGGTCAGCTCCCGCACGGTCGCGCCGGTGCGCACCGCCAGCGTCTCGGCGAGCCGCTCGGGCAGCCGCCCCATGCCGCCGGCGATCCCCGCGAACACCGGACCGTCGGTCACCGGCGCGGGCGGCGCCGCGCCGCCGGCGACCGTCACGAGCTGCGGGACGGTGGCGCGGACCGACAGCAGCCGCGCGTGGCCGGCGTACACGCCGCCCAGCAGCGGCTCGACCAGCCGGTCGGTGACCTCCGGGCCGTAAACGGCGTCGACCAGGTCGCCCACCGACACGTCGCCCTCGACGTCGCGGGGCATGGCGGCCCGGAACCGTGCGAGCCCCTCGGGCGAGAGCACGCCGGTCGGCGCGGGGTCGTCGAGCGGAACGCCCATCAGGGAGCGGGGCAGCGCGCGCAGCTCGCCGCGGGTCCAGATCCGCGACGTCGCGGTGGTCGGGTGCACGATCGGCAGCCCGAGGGCCCGGGTCAGCTCCGTCCCCTCGGGACGCCGGTGGAGCATCGCCTCGGCGCCGACGTCGACGCGGACGCCGCCCACCTCTGCGCGCAGCAGCTTGCCCCCGACCCGGTCGGCGCCGTCGAGCACGAGGACGTCGTGCCCGGCGGCCGCGAGGTCGTACGCCGCGGTCAGCCCCGCGACACCGGCTCCGACGACCACGACTCGCACGCCCCCACTGTCTCAGAGGGCACCGTCCCCGCGGGAACCGATCCGGGCGCCGTCGCGTCCGACGCTGCATGAGAACCACCGCCCGCCGTGCCCGAGCCCCGTTCCTCCTCCTCGCCGCCGTGGCGCTCACCGTGGGTCTCGCGGGCTGCTCCGGCGCCGACGACAGCAACAGCGGCGACGGCGGCGACAGCACCGCGGCCGGCGCCAGCGCCCAGAGCCGCGACGGGGTCGCCGCGGAGGAGGCGGCACCCGACGCGGCGTTCGCCGACGAGGACGCGGACGGAGCCCGGGCCAGCGGCGCGGAGGCCGAGCCGGCGGTCGACGCCCAGCAGGTCCAGCGCGCGATCATCCGCAAGGGCAACGTCGAGCTGCGCGCGGACGACGTGGGCAAGGCCCGGTTCGACGTGGAGAAGGTCGCGTCTCGCTACTTCGGGGAGATCACCGACGAGGAGACCACGACCGACGACGACGGGGACGCGGCGTTCACGCACCTGGTGCTGCGGATCCCGACCGAGAAGTTCGACGACGCGATGGACGACCTCGAGGGGCTCGAGACCGCCGAGCTGGTGGCCGCGAACACCAGCTCGAACGACGTGACGACCAAGCTGATCGACACCCAGACCCGGCTCGCGGCCCAGAAGCGCAGCATCGCCCGGATCACGGTGCTGTTCGACCGCGCCGAGAGCATCCGCGACATCATGTCGATCGAGTCGGAGCTGGCCCGGCGCCAGGCCGACCTGGAGTCGCTGGAGCGGCAGGCGGCGTTCCTCCGCGGCCAGACCGCGATGTCGACGATCACCGTCAGCGTCGACCAGACGCCTGCCACGGCAGTGAAGAAGGCCGAGGAGGACGACTCCGGTTTCGTCGCCGGCTTCGAGGCCGGCTGGGACGCCCTCGCCGCGTTCGCCGTCGGCCTCGCGACCGCGCTCGGCGCCCTGCTGCCCTGGATCGTCGCGGTCGCGATCCTGGGTCCCCCGACCTGGCTGCTGGTCCGGTGGCTGCGGCGCCGGTTCAGTAAGCCTGCACGAACTCCGTCAGCCGCTTGAGCTGATCGGGGTCGGTCGACGGGATGACCCCGTGGCCGAGGTTGAAGATGTGGCCCCGCGCGGCGCGACCGGCCTCGATGATCTCGGCCGCCCGGGCGGTCATGACCTCGGTCGGGGCGAACACCAGCGTCGGGTCGAGGTTGCCCTGCACGGCGCGGTCGCCCACGAGCGGGATCGCGTCCGCGAGCGGGGTTCGCCAGTCGACGCCGACCACGTCGGCACCGGCCTCGCCCATCAGGCCGAGCAGGTTCGCCGTACCCACCCCGAAGTGGATGCGCGGCACGCCGAGCGCCCCGGCCCGCTCCAGGACCCGCGCCGAGTGCGGCTGCACCTGGGCGCGGTAGTCGGCCGGGGTGAGCGCACCGGCCCACGAGTCGAACAGCTGGACCGCCGAGGCGCCGGCGCTGACCTGCACCTCGAGGTACGCCGCGGAGATCCCGGCGATCTTGCGCATCAGGGCGTCCCAGACGTCCGGGGCGCCGAACATCATCGCCTTGGTCTTCGCGTGCTCCTTCGAGGGACCACCCTCGACGAGGTACGACGCCACCGTGAACGGTGCGCCCGCGAACCCGATGAGCGGGGTGGCGCCGAGCTCGGCGACCAGGCCGCGGACCGCCTCGGTGATGTACGGGACGTGCTCGGGGGCGAGGTCCGGGATCGCCTCGACGTCGGCGAGCGTGCGGACCGGGTCGGCGACGACCGGGCCGACGCCGGGCTTGATGTCCAGGTCGACACCGACCGCCTTGAGCGGGAGCACGATGTCGGAGAAGAAGATCGCGGCGTCCACGCCGTACCGGCGCACCGGCTGGAGGGTGATCTCGACGACCAGCTCGGGGTTCATGCAGGACTCGAGCATCCCGACGCCCTCGCGGACCTTGAGGTACTCGGGCAGCGAGCGGCCGGCCTGCCGCATGAACCACACGGGCGTGTGCGGCACCGGCTCCCCGCGCGCCGCCTTGAGGAAGGCGCTGTCAGTGAGGCTGGTGGGGCTGGTCACGGGTGAAGCCTCGCAGGTGACCGGCGTGTTCGCACATCGGGAACGGGACCCCCGACTTACTGTGAACCCTATGGTCGTCGGTCAGGAGACCCGCCAGGGCGCGGGTGCGGGTGCCGCGCCCGCGGAGTTCCGCGACGCCGTGGCGACCATGCACGCCGCCCGGCTGCGCCCGGAGATCTTCTGCGAGGAGATGCCGGCGCCCCAGCGGATCGCCCCCTGGGCCTCCGCGCTCTCCGCGGACGTCACGGTCGACGACACCGACATCGGCACCGGGCGGATCATCCTGCTGCACGACCCCGCCGGCAACGACGCGTGGGACGGCACCTTCCGGTGCGTGGCCTACACCCGCGCCGAGGTCGACATCGAGCTGGTCTCGGACCCGATGCTCGCTGCGGTGGGCTGGTCCTGGCTGACCGAGGCGCTGGACGCGCACGGGGCGTCGTACGCCGCCGCCTCCGGCACGGTCACCCGGGTGGCGACCGAGAGCTTCGGCGGGATGGCCGACGAGGGCGGCACCGCCCAGATCGAGATCCGCGCCTCCTGGACACCCCTCATCCCCCCGGACGCACCCGACCTGGCGCCGCTCGACCTCGCGCCGCACGTCGAGGCGTGGGCCGAGCTGCTCTGCACCGCCGCCGGGCTGCCGCCGGTCCCCGACGGTGTGACCGTGATGCCGAGCCGCCGCGGTCAGCGGGGCTCGGGACTCTGACATGACAACAGAAGACACCCCCGAAGACGTCACCCCCGACCCGCCGATGCTGACGCTGCGCGACGGGCTCACCCGCGTGGTCGACACCGAGGCCGGGCTGGCCGAGGTCTGCGAGCGGATCGCGGCCGGCAGCGGCCCGGTCGCCATCGACGCCGAGCGAGCGTCCGGCTACCGCTACTCCTCGCGCGCCTACCTGATCCAGCTGCGTCGCGAGGGCGCCGGCACGTTCCTCGTCGACCCGATCCCGTTCGGGTCGCTGCCGGGCCTCCAGGCGGTGCTGGACGGCACCGAGTGGATCCTGCACGCGGCGACCCAGGACCTCCCCTGCCTCGCCGAGGTCGGGCTGTACCCCTCCGCGCTGTTCGACACCGAGCTGGCCGGGCGGCTGCTCGGCTACCCGCGCGTCGGCCTGGCCACCCTGGTCGAGAGCCTGCTCGGGTCCCGGCTGGCCAAGGAGCACTCCGCGGTCGACTGGTCGACCCGGCCGCTGCCCGAGCCGTGGCTGGAGTACGCCGCCCTCGACGTCGAGGTGCTGATCGAGCTGCGCACCCTTCTCGGCGCCGAGCTCATCGCGGCCGGCAAGGACGAGTGGGCGCGCCAGGAGTTCGAGAACCTGCGCGGCTTCGAGCAGCCCGCCCGCGTCGACGCGTGGCGCCGTACGTCCGGGATGCACCGGGTCCGCGGTCGCCGCGGGCTGGGCGCGGTCCGGGCGCTCTGGGAGGCCCGCGACGAGATCGCCGAGCAGCGCGACGTCACGCCGGGCCGGATCATCCCGGACTCCGCCATCGTCGTGGCGGCGCAGACGATGCCGACCGACAAGGCCACGCTGATGTCGACCAAGGGCTTCCACGGCCGCGGCGCCGAGCGCTACGCGAACCGCTGGGTCGAGGCGCTGCGCGAGGTCGCGGAGATGGACGAGGCCGACCTGCCGACCCGTTCGCCGCGCGGCGACGGGCCGCCGCTGCCGCGCGCCTGGGCCGAGAAGGACCCGGTCGCCGCCCGCCGGCTCACGCTGGCCCGCGACGCGATCGCCGCGCTCGCCGAGGAGCTCAACCTCCCCGTCGAGAACCTGCTGACCCCCGACTACCTGCGCCGGACCCTCTGGACCCCGCCGTCGTCGCGCGACGCGGCGACGCTCGCACCCGCGGTCGCCGAGCAGCTGGCAGGTCTCGGCGCCCGGCCGTGGCAGATCGAGCTGGCCGGACCGGTGCTGGTCGAGGCGATCCTCGCGGCCGAGGCCGAGCCGCCCACCGAGGCCGAGCCGCCCACCGAGGACTGAGCGGCTACTCGGCGTCGGACTCCGACGGGCTGGGCGACTCCGAGACCGACTCGGGGTCGAGCACCGTGCGCGAGGTCTCGTCGATCTCCTGCGTCACGGCGTCCAGGTCGAGCACGCCCACGCCGTACACGAGCTGGTCGAGGCTGGGCTGCACGGCCTCCTCCAGCTCGGGGAGGTTGTCGATCATCGGCGCCAGTCGCATCGACCGGATCGCGTTGTTGAAGAACACCGCGTGGTCGGGCATCCGGCCCGGCTGCAGGAACGCGTCGGTGAGCGCGACCTCGAGGTTCGCGGGCAGCAGGTAGCCGGTGCGGGTCACGCGGGTGACCGCGTCGACCGACAGCTGGTAGACCATGAAGTCGGCGGCCGCGGAGGTGCTCGCGGCCTTCCTCGACAGGCACAGGCCGGTCACGTCGCCGACCGTCGCGGAGCTGTCGAGCACCGGCATCGGCATCACGTCGAAGTCGAGGCCCTGCACCAGCCGCAGCTGCGGCACCATCTGGCGGTACCCCGCGATCATGCCGAGCTTGCCGCGCTCGAACCACTGCAGCGGCGACGCCTCGGCGAGCTGGTCCTCGTCCAGGGTGACGTTCGGGTTGCGGAGCAGCTCGAGCGAGCGCTCCAGCGCGCCCTGCGAGTCGTCGCTGCTGAACGTGAGCGACGTCGGGTCCACGGCGTCGTCGAAGACCGAGCCGCCACCGGACTCGATGAACGGGCCGAGCCCGGAGAGGCTGGCGCTGATGTGGACACCCTTGGTGTCGCGGCGCGGGCGCGAGGCGAACTCGGCCGCGGCGGCGAACTGCTCGAACGACCAGCTGGTCGCGTCCTCGTCGGGCGCGTCCAGGCCGCGGTTGCGCATCCGCTCGAAGTTCACGAGCTCGCGGTTGTAGTAGATGACCATCGGCGAGACGGCGTACGGCATGCACTGCAGCCGGTCCTCGGCGCTGAACGCCTGGAGCGCGTCGCGCGAGTAGCCGTCACCGAAGTTCACGCCGCGTTCGTCGAGCAGCTCGTCGACCGGCTGGGCGTAGCCGTTGTCGAGCAGCCAGCGCAGGTCGGCGCGGGGAGCCAGGAAGACGTCGGGCACCGGGACGCCGGACTCGAGCGCGGCCCGCATCCGGTCGCGGCTCTCCCAGGTGCGGAGCTTGACCTCGGGACCCTCGGTCGTGGCGTTCCAGACGGAGACGGTGGAGGCGAACGCGGCCAGCGCCGCGTCCGGGCCGTAGACGCCGAACGTCAGGACGACCGGCTTCTGGGAGGCCGGCTTCGTGGGACCGACCTCGGGGTCCGAGGAGCCACCGGTGCATCCCGCCGCCACTGGCACGAGTGCGAGTAGCGCCACCAGACCCGCGGTCGTACGACGCCGCCAACTCCCCCGCACCTGACTCCTCCTCGTCCCCGGCGTACTCACACACGTGCCCGGGAGCAAGGCCCGGGCCCGACCACCCTAGCGAGTGCCGTGTCGCAACGGCTCCGGGACGCCCGGCGTCCCTACGATGAACAGCGTGACTCGGGCCCCACGCACGACCCTGCTCGCCGTGACACTGGCGGCCCTCCTCGCCGTGAGCGGCTGCGGGGCCGACGACCCCGAGTCCGCACCTCCGGCGGCGCCCGCCACCTCGAAGCCGGCCACGAAGCCGTCCACGAAGCCGGCCGCGAAGCCGTCGCGCACGGTGACGCCCACGTCGAGCGCCACGCCCTCGTCGCCGGCGCCCACGGCCAAGCCCCGGCGGCACAAGGTCGGCGCGCTCGCCCCGAACGCCCGCCCGCAGGCGCGAGCGCGGACGGTGGCGCACCTGCTCGCCGCCGAGGACCTGCCGCCGGTCGCCGGCGACTGGACGGCGCGGGACGCGGCCTCCGAGCCGACGGTCGGCGCCTGCCAGAAGACCCCGCTGAGCACGATCGGCGCGATGGAGTCCGCGCAGCGGATCTTCTCCGCCGACGGCGCCACCGCCGTCCAGGTCGTCGCCCGGTTCGGTGACGCGAAGTCCGCGTGGCGCGCCCACGAGGTCCTCGCGGCCTGGCGTGACGACTGCGCCGAGCGGCTGGGCAACCCGCGCGCGGACATCGGTCCGCTCGAGGACGTCTCGGTGCCGGTCGGGACCGGGTCGAGCTACCGCTCGGCCTCGAAGAAGACCACCACCGGCCTGGGCATCCTGCGCTCCGGCGAGTTCCTCACGCTGGTGGAGATCACCGCCGCTCCGAGCAGCTACCCCGCCGGCTGGGAGCCGGCCCGGGTCGCCGTACGACGGGTCTCGCGGACGTTCTAGCCCGTCGGGCTAGGCGATGGCGTGGTGCTGCCGGGCGGCCGCGACCACCCGCTCGAAGATCGCGCGGTCCAGCGCGGCGCCCTCGCGCCGCACGGCCGACGGCTCCAGGGTGATCAGCCGGTCCAGGCGCACCTCGCTCGGCCGCCCGTCGCGGTCCCAGCCGCCCGTGCCGACGTCCATCCAGTGCCGGCCGTAGCGCGCCTCGTCGCGGGCGTCGCGGTCGTGGTCCTTGCTGGTGAGCATCAGCCCGTACAGCACGCCGTCGCCGCGCGCGACGAGCAGCACCGGCCGGTCCTTCCCGCGCGCCGGGTCGTCCTCGAACGGCACCCAGCCCCACACGACCTCGCCGGGGTCGGGCCGGCCGTCGCGCCGCGGCTCGTAGGAGACCACCGTCTGCCGGGCTCCCTTGCGCGGCCGGCGGAAGAGGCGGCGGATCGCATCCATGGCGGAGAGCCTAGATGTCTGGCTGCCCTCCTGCGAGGAGAGGTGGTGCACGCCGAACCGGGAGCGCCTCACGGCGCGTGGCCGCTCGTAGCGGCTAATTTTGGGACCCGGGGCTGCCACGGCCCGGCGTGCTCCCCCATTGTATCGGCGGATCAAGCCGAGGCATGACACTTACGCACAGGCAGGTTCAGGCGAGTCCGTGGTCCAGCTCGACGTGGCCGGCGGCCTCGAGCTGCTCGGAGAGCTGGAGCATCCGCTGCGGCTCGTGGCCCAGCGCGGCGCGGCCGGCGGCGACCACGCGGGCAAAGGCGGCGGCGCGGAACAGGACGTCGGCGAAGTCACTGCCCGCAATGCCGCGCAGCACCTCGTCGACCATCTGCTTGAGCTGGTCCGGGCCGGGGGGCTCAGCGACCCCGGCGACCACGCGGGCCACCTGGACGCTGCCCAGGCCGGCCTCGAACTCGGCGGCGACCTCGGTCGGGTCGGCGTACACCCACGAGCGCAGCAGGTAGAGCCGCCACAGGCACCCGGCGAGCGAGTCCGCGGGCGAGCCCGACCACACCTCGGCGATCGTCTCGATGCCCTCGGTCTCGGCGAGGTGCAGCAGCCGGTCGGCGACCGCCGCGTCGTCGGAGTCGCGGGCGCCGCGCACGAACAGCGCCGCGGCCCGGTCGGCGGCCTCGCTGACCAGTGCCGGATCGGTGCCCCCGACCAGCGCCTCGAAGAACATGCCGCCCGGCGTCATCGGGCGGTGGTGGGGACGGTCGCTCACTTCTGCAGGCTACGTCGGATCCGCTGGTCGCTGACCGGGTAGGGGGTGCCGAGCTGCTGGGCCCACAGCGAGACGCGGTACTCCTCGAGCATCCAGCGCACCTGCCGCAGCCCGGCACCGGGCGGGCGACCCTCGGGGAGCGCGGCGAGCTGGTGGAGGTAGGCGTCCTGCAGGTCGGCGAGCTGGTCGGCCAGCTGCCGGTCCCGGCCGACCTGCGACGGCAGCTTCTCGCGGCGCTGCTCGAGCGCGGCGAGGTACGTCGGGTAGCGCCGCAGCTGGGCAGCGCCGGCGACTCCGACGAAGCCGCGGTCGACCAGCCGTGCGAGCTGGGCGCGCATGTCGGTGAGCGCGGGCAGCATCGCCATGTCGGCGCGGCCGCTCAGCGCCTTCTCGGCCTGCCGCCACGCGTCGAGCACCCGGATCACGTCGGCCATCGTGGCGCGCAGGCGCGCCTCGTGGTCGCGGGCCGCCTCGGCGCGCAGCGCGTCGTACGCCGCCTGGTCGCGGACCGCCGGCCGCGCGTCGACGACGTCCTGCAGCACCGCCGCCCGGCAGTCCTCCAGCAGCTCGGCGACGCTGGGGTACGGCGATCCGGCGAGGGCGAGCTTCTCGACGTTCGTGAGGCCGTCGAGGACCCGCTTCACCGGCGACTCGATCTCGAGCTGCAGCAGCCGGCGTACGCCCAGCCGGTGCCGGGCCTCCTGCTCCTCCGCGGACCCGAAGACCTGCAGGCCGACCGTCGCGCCCTCGTCGACCAGCGCCGGGAACACCTGCACCTCGTGGCCGGCGCGCTTCTGCGTGAACGACGCCTCGATGGCGCCGAACACCCACGAGGTCTCGCCGGTGCGCGCCAGCCCGCTGTCGCTGGCGACCTCGGCGATCGCCTCGGCGAACTGCCCGCGCAGCGGCGCCTTCAGCGCCTCCAGGTCCTTGCCGCGCGCCTGCTCCGTGCCGGTCTCGTCGACGACGCGGTACGTCGGACGCAGGTGCTCGGGCACCTTCGACCAGTCCCAGGCCTCGCGCGGCACGAGCACACCGGTCGTGGCGCGGCACCACCGTTCGAGGGCGTCCAGGAGCGGCTCCTCCCCCGGCGGCACCGCAGCGAGGAACTCCCGCGCCTTGTTCGGCGCGGGCACGAAGTTCACCCGCAGGTTCTTCGGCAGGCTCCGGATCAGGCTGGTGACCAGCTCCTCGCGCAGTCCCGGGACGTTCCACGAGAAGTCGTCGGCCTCGACCCGGTTCAGCGTGGCGACCGGGACCTCGATCGTCAGCCCGTCGTCGGCGGCGCCGGGCTCGAAGTGGTAGCTGATCGGGAAGGTCAGTCCCTCTGCTCCCCGGGACTCGAAGAGCCACTGCTCCGGGTAGTCGCCGGCGCTGATCTCCTCGGCGGTGTCGTGGGTGAGCATCGAGGGGTCGAACGTGAGCAGGCGGCCGTTGCGCTGCCGCTCCTTCTTCCACCACTGGTCGAAGTGCGCCCCGCTGACGACGTCCGCCGGGACCCGCTGGTCGTAGAAGTCGAAGAGCGTGTGCTCGTCGACCACGATGTCGCGGCGGCGCGCCCGGTGCTCCAGCTCCTCGGCCTCCTCCAGCATCCGCCGGTTGGTCTCGAGGAACCGGTGCCGGCTCGCCCACTCGCCGTAGACGAGCGCGTGCCGGATGAAGAGCTCGCGGGCGAGCGGGGCGTCGACCTTGCCGTACGACACGAGGCGGTCGGCGACGAGAGGTACGCCGTACAGCGTGACGCGCTCGTAGGCCATCACGGCCGCGCGCTTCTTGCTCCAGTGCGGCTCGGAGTAGCTGCGCTTCACCAGGTCCGCGCCCAGGCGCTCGGCCCACTCCGGCTTGATCGCGGCGTTCTGCCGGGCCCAGAGGCGACTGGTCTCGACGAGCTCGCCGGCCATCAGGAACTGGGGGTTCTTCCGGTGCAGGCCGCTGCCGGGGAAGATCGCGAACCGGGCACCGCGGGCGCCGAGGTACTCGCGCATCCCCCGCTCGCCCTTCTCCCGGACCTCGAGCAGGCCGATGTGGCTGAGCAGCCCGGCCAGCAGCGCCTGGTGGATGCCGTCCGCGTCCGGGGTGTCGGCGGGGTGGCCGACGTCGATCTTCATCTCCTTGCAGACCTGGCGAAGCTGGGACTCGAAGTCCTGCCATTCACGGACCCGCAGGTAGTTGAGGTACTCGCGCTTGCACATCCGGCGGAACGCCGACGAGGACAGCTCGCGCTGCTGCTCCTTGATGTAGCGCCACAGGTTGAGCCAGGTGAGGAAGTCGCTGCCCTCGGCCTTGAACCGGGCGTGCTGCTGGTCGGCCTGCGCCTGGTACTCCGCCGGCCGCTCCCGCGGGTCCTGCAGCGACAGCGCGGCGACGATCACGACGACCTCGCGCACGCAGCCCAGCCGCTCGGCCTCGAGGATCATCCGGGCCAGCCGCGGGTCGATCGGCAGCCGGGCCAGCCGCCTGCCGATCTTGGAGAGGCTGCCCTGCCTGAGCGCGCCGAGCTCCTCGAGCAGCTGGACACCCGCGCTGACGTTGCGCTTGTCCGGCGGCTCGACGAACGGGAACCGCCCGATGTCGCCGAGCCCGAGGCTGGTCATCTGCAGGATCACGCTGGCCAGGTTGGTGCGCAGGATCTCGGGGTCGGTGAACTCGGGTCGTCCCTCGAAGTCCTCCTCGGAGTACAGCCGGATCGCGATGCCCGCCTCGACCCGGCCGCAGCGGCCCGAGCGCTGGTTCGCCGACGCCTGGCTGATCGGCTCGATCGGGAGCCGCTGCACCTTGGTGCGCACGGAGTACCGGCTGATCCGCGCGACGCCGGTGTCCACGACGTACCGGATGCCCGGCACCGTCAGCGACGTCTCGGCGACGTTCGTGGCGAGCACGACGCGTCGTACGACGGAGCTGTGCGACGAGAACACCTTGTGCTGCTCGGCGGCCGACAGCCGCGAGTAGAGCGGCACGATCTCGGTGCGCGGCAGGTCCTTCATCGCGTCGGCGGTGTCGCGGATCTCGCGCTCGCCGGGCAGGAACACCAGCACGTCGCCCGGGCCCTCGGCGGAGAGCTCCTTGACCGCCTCGACGATGGCCTCGGTCTGGTCGCGGACGACGACCTCGCCCTCCTCGTCGTCCTCCGACAGGTCCATCAGCGGGCGGTACCTGATCTCGACCGGGTAGGTACGCCCGGACACCTCCACGACGGGGGCGTCGAAGTGCTTCGCGAACCGGTCCACGTCGATGGTCGCGGACGTGATGATCAGCTTGAGGTCGGGCCGGCGCGGCAGCAGCCGCTTGAGGTAGCCGAGCAGGAAGTCGATGTTGAGGCTGCGCTCGTGCGCCTCGTCGATGATGATCGTGTCGTAGCGCTTGAGCATCCGGTCGCGCTGCAGCTCGGCGAGCAGGATGCCGTCGGTCATCAGCTTCACGCGGCTGCTCTTCGACGTCCGGTCGGTGAACCGGACCTGGTAGCCCACCAGGTCCCCGAGCTCGGTCCTCAGCTCGCTGGCGATCCGCTCGGCCACCGACCGCGCCGCGATCCGTCGCGGCTGGGTGTGCCCGATCAGGCCCGCCGAGCCGCGGCCGAGCTCGAGGCAGATCTTCGGCAGCTGGGTGGTCTTCCCGGAGCCGGTCTCCCCGGCGACGATCACGACCTGGTGGTCGCGGATCGCCGCCGCGATGTCCTCGCGGCGCTGGGTGACCGGCAGCTCCGGCGGATAGGCGATCTGGAGCTCGGTCATGACCGGCCCATTCTGCCAACCCTGTCCACTTAGAACATGTTCTAGTATCCCGGCATGAGCGAGGCACAGGAGTACGACGTGGTCGTGGTCGGCTCGGGAGGCGGTGCGATGACCGGCGCCTTCCTCGCCCAGAAGGCGGGCCTGTCCACGGTCGTGGTCGAGAAGACGGCGCTGCTGGGCGGGACGTCGGCGTACTCCGGCGGCGCGTGCTGGCTCCCGGGGAGCCAGGTGCAGCAGCGCGCGGGCATCGCCGACTCGACCGAGGGAGCACGGGAGTACCTCGCCGCCATCCTCGACGACGCCGACCAGACCAAGGTCGAGGCGTTCCTGGCGCACTCCCCCGAGCTGGTCGCCGAGCTCGAGGAGGCCGGGATCCCGTTCGAGTGGCTGCCGTTCTCGGAGTACTACGACGCTCCGGGGCGGGTCGCGATGGGTCGCTCGATCCAGCCGACGAACATCAAGCGCGGTGAGCTGCCCGAGCGGGTCGGCGAGCTGGTCCGGCCGCCGGTCGAGCGGGACCGCGCCGGCGAGCCCGGACGCAACACCCTGAGCGGCGGCCAGTCGCTGATCGCGCGGCTGCTCGACGGGTTCCTGCGCGAGGGCGGCACCGTGCGCACCGAGCTGCCGGTCACCGGGCTGGTCCTCGGCGAGGACCGGGTGGCCGGCGTCGCCGCGATGACGCCCGAGGGGCCGATCGAGATCCGGGCCCGCCGGGGCGTGCTGGTCGCCGCGGGCGGGTTCGAGGGGAACGCCGAGGAGCGGGCCGCGCGCGGCGTGCCCGGCGACGTCGCCTGGACGATGGCGCCGCGCGGCACCAACACCGGCGAGCCGATCGCGGCCGCGGTGGCGATCGGCGCCGCGACCGACTACCGCGGCGTCGGCTGGTTCTGCCCGGGCCTGGAGCAGCCGGACGGCGGCGGCTCGTTCACCCTCGGCTTCCGCTCCGGGCTGATGGTCGACACGACCGGCCGGCGCTACGCCAACGAGGCGCTGCCCTACGACCGCTTCGGTCGCGAGATGGCCAAGGCGCCCGAGCGGATCCCGTCGTGGTTCGTCTTCGACTCCCGTGAGGACGGCCGGCTTCCCGCGATCGCGATGCCCGAGGGGTCGCCGGACGAGCACCTCGCCGCGGGTACCTGGGTGCGTGCCGACACGCTGCCGGAGCTCGCCGAGGCGATCGGCGTACCGGCCGAGAGCCTGGTCTCGACCGTCGAGCGGTTCAACGGCTTCTGCGAGTCCGGCGTCGACGAGGACTTCGGTCGCGGCCAGGACGAGTACGACACGTTCTTCACCGGCGGCGCGGGACCGACGCCGTGCACGCAGCCGCCGTTCTACGCCGCGCGGTTCGTGCTCTCCGACCTCGGCACGAAGGGCGGCCTGGTCACCGACGAGCACGGTCGGGTGCTGCGTGAGGACGGCAGTCCCATCGCGGGGCTGTACGCCGCCAGCAACAGCGCGGCGTCCGTGTTCGGCGCGGTGTACCCCGGTCCGGGCGCCCCGCTCGGCTCGGCGATGGTGTTCGCGTCCCTCGCGGTGCGCGACCTGCGCTGATCGCCCTCACCTGCCCGAAAGGGCAGCCCATCGGGCCATGTCGGAGACCCGTCCCACGGGGCTAGCGTGCGGAACGCAGTGGCTCGTCGAGGCTGGAGGGACACCGCACTCTCGACGGCTCGGGGCCGATGGAGTGCGACATGGGGACAGGCCTCGACGACGCCACGCACCCTCAGCTGTTCGAGCTGTCGGAGCTGTCCTCGGGGGCCATGCCCGGCGGCAGCTCGCCGCCCGGCGGGACCTCGCGGTGCACGATCGCGGGCCGGTCCGGGTGGTCGTCGTGGCCCACGCCGTACCCGATGGCGGCGCCCGACACGGCGCCCAGCGTGCCGCCGATGAGCAGCGCGCCGACGGTCGAGGCGGCCAGGGCCACCACGCCGACGCGACGGTCGCGGAAGCGCTTCTGGGGCTGGGTGTTCTCGGTGTTCTCGGGGTTCTGGGGGTTCTCGGGGTTCTCGGTCATGCCGAGGACCCTCCGCCCGGTCGCTGTGCGGATCCTGTGCGCGACCGGTGAGCAGGTCGTGAGAACGCCACAGTTCCTTCACAGGAAGCGCACAGCTAGCGTGGCGACGATGGTCGACATGGAGCTGACCCGATCCGACGGCACCCCCCTGCGCGTGCTCGTCGTCGACGACGAGATGAACATCGCCGAGCTGGTCTCGATGGCGCTGCGCTACGAGGGCTGGCAGGTGGCCGTCGCGCACACCGGGTCGAAGGCGGTCTCCACCGCCCGCGAGTTCCGCCCCGACGCGGTGGTGCTCGACATGATGCTGCCCGACTTCGACGGGCTCGAGGTGCTACGCCGGATGCGGTCCACCAACCCCGACGTACCCGTCGTGTTCCTCACCGCGCGCGACGCGGTCGAGGACCGGGTGGCCGGCCTGACCGCGGGCGGTGACGACTACGTGACGAAGCCGTTCTCCCTGGAGGAGCTGGTGGCCCGGCTGCGCGCGCTGATGCGGCGCACCGGGGCCCAGCAGGCCACGGCGACACCGACGCTGGTCGTCGGCGACCTCAGCCTCGACGAGGACAGCCGCGAGGTGTTCCGCGCCGGCGAGCCGATCGCGCTGACCGCGACCGAGTTCGAGCTGCTGCGCTTCCTGATGCGCAACCCGCGCCGGGTGCTGTCCAAGGCACAGATCCTGGACCGGGTCTGGAACTACGACTTCGGCGGCCAGGCCAACGTCGTCGAGCTCTACATCTCCTACCTGCGCAAGAAGATCGACGCCGGTCGCGAGCCGATGATCCACACCATGCGCGGCGCGGGCTACGTGCTGAAGCCGGCCGACGCATGAGGCGCGCCTTCGCGTCGCTGACCTCGCGGCTGGTGCTCACCACCGTGCTGCTGATCCTCGTGGTGTCGGTCCTGCTCGGCGCGGCGACCACCGTCGCGATGAAGAGCTACCTGGACGACCGTCTCGACGAGCAGGTGCACCAGCTGCCCATCGGCAGCGGCCCAACGGGCGGTCCCGGCATGGAGGTCGGGATGGTGCGCGCCCTCATCTCGGAGGACGGCACCGCGGAGGTGTACGTCGTCGAGCCACGGTCGGCGGAGGAACCCATCCGCCAGGTGCAGCTCGATGACGCGGCGGCCGACGAGCTCGCGAAGGTGCCCACGGACCGGGAGACGCACACCGTCAGCCTGCCGGGGATCGGCGACTTCCGGGTCCAGGCGATCCCCACGCCGGACGGCGGCACCTACCTTGTCGGACTGCCCGAGGACTCGGTGTCGAGCGTCCTCGAGCGACTCGTCTCGCTCGAGCTGCTGTTCGCGGTGATCGCGACCGCGCTCGGCGGCGGGGTCGCCCTGGTCGTCGTACGCCGCCAGCTGCGGCCGCTGCGCGAGGTCGCCGAGACCGCGCACGCCGTCGCCGCGCTGCCGCTCGCGTCCGGCGCGATCGACCTGACCGAGCGGGTGCCCGAGCACCTCACCGACGAGCGCACCGAGGTCGGCCAGGTGGGCGCGGCGCTGAACGCGCTGCTCGCCCACGTCGAGACCTCGCTGGACGCGCGGCACCGCAGCGAGCAGCAGGTCCGGCAGTTCGTCGCCGACGCCTCGCACGAGCTGCGCAGCCCGCTGGCCACCATTGCCGGGTACACCGAGCTGGCCCGGCGCCGGCCGGACGACGCGGCCGCGACCGCGACCGCGCTGCACAAGGTCGAGGAGGAGTCCGGGCGCATGACCGCGCTCGTCGAGGACCTGCTGCTGCTGGCCCGGCTCGACTCGGGACGGCCGCTGGAGCAGGAGCCGGTCGACCTGACCCGGCTGCTGCTCGAGGCGGTGTCCGACGCGCGCGTCGTCGCTCCGGACCACCACTGGCGCCTCGACGTGCCCGACGACGCCGTGGAGACGCCGTACGAGGTGCTGGGCGACGACCTGCGCCTGCACCAGGTCGCGACGAACCTGCTGTCCAACGCGGCCCGCTACACCCCGGCCGGTACGACGGTCACGGTGCGCGTGCGCCGTGACGGCTTCTCGGTGCACGACGACGGTCCGGGCTTCGCGCCCGACCTCGTCGACCACGCCTTCGAGCGGTTCGCCCGTGGCGACGCGGCCCGCACCCGCGGCGCCGAGGTGGGTGTCGGGCTGGGGCTCTCGCTCGTCGAGGCGATCGTCTCGGCCCATGGCGGCACGGTCACGCTGCGATCCGTGCCCGGCGACACGACCCTGGACGTCAGGCTTCCGGCGCGACCTGGGTGACGCCCACCAGCGCCGGCAGCGACTCGACGAGGATCGCGACGAGGTCGTCGCGGCTGACGCCGTTCGGCTCGGCGATCCAGGACAGCACGAGCTCCTCGGTCATCGCGGTCCAGCCGCGGACCACCAGCCGCGTGGCTGGGGTGTCCGGGACGATGTCGCCCTCGGGGTGCTCGCGGAACACCCGGTCCCCCATGTCCGAGCGGGTTCGCTCGTAGATCGCCCGGATCGACTCGCTGCCTCCCGCGGCGCCCTTCACCAGCGACAGGTAGCCCTCGTGGTTGGCGACGACGTAGTCGACGTACGCCGTGATCGAGGCGTGCACCCGCTCCAGCGGCGCGCCGTCGACCGGCGGCGCGGTCTGGGCGATCAGGTCGTCGGCGGCGCGCTGCACGACGGCCTCGTGGAAGGCGTGCTTGTTGCCGAAGTAGTGGTAGAGCAGGCCGCGCGAGATCCCGGCCTCCTCGGCGAGCAGGTCGATCGACAGCTCGTCGAGCGAGCGGGTGGCCAGCAGCTGGACGCCGAGGTCGAGCAGCTGCGCCCGGCGCTGCTCCGGCGTCAGTCGGGTCCGAGTCGTCGCGGTCACGAGATCCACCTTATTGACACTTTTTCAATACCGCCAGTACGGTCTGCCGCATGACGCACGTCGAGCATGTCATCGTCGGCGCGGGGTTCGCCGGACTCTGCGCCGCGATCAAGCTGCAGGAGGACGGCGAGCGCGAGTTCCTGGTGGTCGAGAAGGGCAGCACCGTCGGCGGCACCTGGCGCGACAACACCTACCCGGGCGCCTGCTGCGACGTCCCGAGCCAGCTGTACTCGTACTCGTTCGCCTCCCACGACTGGTCGAAGTCGTACTCGCCGCAGCCCGAGATCCAGGACTACATCGAGCGGGTCGCGCAGCGGTCGGGCACGCTCGACCGGTTCGCGTTCGACACGACGATGGAGCACGCCGCCTGGGACGCCGACGCCCAGCGCTGGGAGGTCCGGATCTCCGGCCCCGAGGGCGAGCGGACCGTCACCTCGACCACGCTGATCGTCGGCGCCGGCGGCCTCTCGGAGCCGAAGCTGCCCGAGATCGACGGCCTCGACACGTTCCAGGGCGAGCTGTTCCACTCGGCGCGCTGGGACCACGGCGTCGACCTTGCCGGCAAGCGGGTGGCGGTGATCGGCACCGGCGCCTCGGCGATCCAGATCATCCCCGAGGTCCAGCAGGTGCTGGCGTCGACGGGCGGGCACCTGGACGTCTACCAGCGCAGCGCACCGTGGGTGATCCCCCGCAACGACCGGACCTACAAGGGCGCCGAGGCCACCGCGCTCCAGCGGTTCCCGGCCCTGCGCAAGGTCTACCGCACCGGCATCTACTGGGCCCACGAGGGCTACGTGCCCGCGTTCACGATGGTGCCGAAGCTGGCGCTTCCGGCCCAGAAGGCGGCCGAGGCGAACATCGCGCTCGGCATCAAGGACCCGGCGCTGCGCGCGAAGGTGACCCCGCAGTTCGCGATCGGCTGCAAGCGGATCCTGCGGTCGAACACGTACTACCCGGCGCTCGCGGCCGACAACACCGAGCTGGTCACCGACCGGATCGCCAAGGTCACCGGCAACGCGATCGTGACCGCCGACGGCGTCGAGCGACCCGTGGACGTCATCGTGGTCGCCACCGGGTTCCACACCACCGAGCTCCCGATCACCGAGCACATCACCGGCACCGCCGGGCACACCCTGGCCGACGCCTGGCGCACGACCGGGATGGCGGCGTACAAGGGCACGACGGTCCCGGGCTTCCCGAACCTGTTCATGATCGTCGGCCCCAACACCGGTCAGGGCCACACCAGCATGGTGTTCATCATCGAGGCCCAGGTGGCCTACATCCGCGACGCCGTGCGCACGCTGCGCCGGACGGGGTACGCGGCCGTCGAGCCCAACCCAGCGGCCTTCCGGAAGTGGAACGCCGACCTCCAGCGCCGCATGAAGCGGACGGTGTGGAACACCGGCGGCTGCTCCAGCTGGTACCTCGACGACCAGGGCAGGAACACGGTGCTGTGGCCGAAGGCCACGTTCACGTTCCGCCGCCAGCTCGCGTCCTTCGACCTGGACGCCTACGACGTGAGGAAGTCAGCATGAAGGAGCTCGACCACAAGGTCGCGGTGATCACCGGAGCGGGCTCCGGGATCGGGCGCGCGCTGTCCGTCGACCTGGCCCGGCGCGGCTCGCTGCTCGCGATCTCCGACGTCGACGACGACGGTCTCGCCGAGACCGTCGAGCTCGTGAAGGCCGCCGGCGCCCGCGAGGTGCGCTCGGACCACCTCGACGTGGCCGACCGGGCCGCGTTCGCGGCGTACGCCTCCTCGACCGCGGAGCACTTCGGCCGGGTCAACCTGGTCGTCAACAACGCCGGCGTCGCGCTCGCGGGGAACCTCGAGGACCTCGAGTACCCCGACATGGACTGGATCATGGGCATCAACTTCTGGGGCGTCGTGCACGGCACCAAGGAGTTCCTGCCGCACCTGATCGCGTCGGGCGACGGGCACCTGGTGAACATCTCGTCGCTGTTCGGCCTGATCTCGATGCCCGGGCAGAGCATGTACAACGCGGCGAAGTACGCCGTGCGCGGCATGTCCGAGGCGGTTCGCGAGGAGATGCTCGTCGCCGGCCACCCCGTCGGCGTCACCGTGGTGCACCCGGGCGGCATCAAGACCGCGATCGCCCGGAACGCGCGGTACTCCGCCGTCGAGGACGGCGCGCAGACGGCGAAGTTCTTCGACGAGAAGCTCGCGAAGATGACCCCCGAGCGGGCCGCGGAGATCATCGTCAAGGGCATCCGCACCAACAAGGCGCGGGTGCTGGTCGGGATCGACGCGCACGCTGTGCACACGCTCGCGAAGGTCACCGGCTCGCGCTACCAGGACATCGTGGCGCGTACCCACCGCAAGGTGATGCCGCCGGGGACCAGCGCCGTCTAACGGTTCGACTGCGGGCGCCGCCGCGTGCGGCGCGTG
The DNA here is from genome assembly GCF_039541135.1 of Nocardioides caricicola. Classification (NCBI taxonomy): domain Bacteria; kingdom Bacillati; phylum Actinomycetota; class Actinomycetes; order Propionibacteriales; family Nocardioidaceae; genus Nocardioides; species Nocardioides caricicola. Next base: position 367,990 of record NZ_BAABFQ010000007.1, read on the forward strand.
GTGCGCAGCGGGCCGACCAGGCGTGGGCCCGACAACCGGCTCTCGAGCCGGTGCGCCTCGCGACGTACCGGCTGGGCGACGTACTCGCCCAGGATCACGCCGGACGCGAGCGCGAGGGCGACCGACCCTGCGGTCATCAGGGCGAGGATGCCTTCCGACGCCTGGTAGCTGTTCTCGGAGAGCAGGCTGAGACCGCGGTAGATCGAGAGACCCGGCAGCATCGGCACGATCGCCGACACGACCACGACCAGCGGGGGCACGCGCATCCGCCCGGCGACCGTGAAGCTGACCAGGCCGACGAAGAACGCGGCGAGCGCGACCGGCCACGCCGTCCGGGCGACGCTCACGCCGCCCTGGCTGATCGACTGCGAGATCACGATCGCGATCGCGGCGATCAGCGCGATGGGGGCCAGCGAGCGGCGCGGCGCGTACGACGCGAACGCGAACGCCGCGGCGCAGATCGCGGCGCCGAGCGCGACCGTCGACACGTCCCGCAGGTCGGTCACCGCCCCCGGGTCGAGCCGACCCACGTCGACGCCGATCCCCTCGGCGAACGCCAGGCCGCCGCTGACGCCCGCGATGATGCCGGCGGTCGACAGGAGCGCCTCGGTCAGCCGGGCGCCGCCGGTGACGTAGAACCCCGACAGCGCGTCCTGGAGGGCGCCCATGAAGCCGATCCCGGCGAGCAGCATGACGATGTTCGCGGTCACGACCAGCGAGGTGTCCAGGTCGTCCTGCACGGCGGCCGCGAGCACGGCGATGACCGTGGCGACCGCGCCGCCGGCGACCTGGCGGTAGAACGACGGGAGCCGGCGCCGGCCCATCCAGAGCTGGAGCCGGTCGATGCAGACCGCCGCGACGAACGCGAGCGCGATCACCACCGGGCCACCGCCGAGCAGGATCGCGACCCCCGCGCACATCACGCCCCAGGCGAGGCTGACCAGCCAGCGCGGCGTGGTGTGGCCCGACGACACGATCCGAGCGAGCCGGGTGCGCGCCTCCTTCAGCTCGACCTCACCGCGCAGCACGTCGCGCACGAGGTGGTCGACGAGGGTGAGGTCCTCGTAGTCGATGTCGCGCTGCTTGACCTGGCGGATCAGCACGTACGCCGGCTCCTCCGGGCTGAGCTGGTAGCTCATCGACAGCGACGTGAACGTCACGTCGATGTCGGCGTGCCGCACGCCGTACTGCCAGCCCACCGCCTGCATGGTCGCGGTGACGTCGGCGGCACCGGCCCCCGACGACAGCAGCAGCTCGCCGACCCGCAGGCAGAGGTCGAGCGTGAGGTTCAGCTCGCGCGCGTCCGACATGGGCGCCATGGTGGCAGCCGCCTGGTAGACAGACCACCGTGACCCCGACCCCCGGCGCCGCCGTCCGCGTGGTGATGACCAAGTGGGGCGACCGCCCGCACTGGGAGTTCGACTGCACGATCCTCGGCAGCGACGAGCACGGTGACTGGCTGGGCATCCCCGCGGGCACCACGATGGTCCGACCCGGCGCGACGTACGTCGCCCCCACCGCGCAGGTCGGCCTGGTGCCGCCGCCCGGACCGGACGCCGAGCGCGGCTGGTTGGCGACGTTCCACGACGAGGGCGGGCCGGTGCGGGTGTACGTCGACGTCACCACTCCCCCGCGGTGGGACGGGACCGTCCTGCGCGCGGTCGACCTCGACCTCGACGTGGTGCGCGGCAACACCGGGCGGGTGTGGGTCGACGACGAGGACGAGTTCGCGGATCATCGCGTCCGGTTCGGGTACCCCGACGAGGTGACCACCGCAGCCATGACCTCCTGCGACCGCGTCCACGCCGCGGTCGTGAGCGCGCTCCCGCCGTACGACGGGAGCGCGGCGGCGTGGCTCTCGCGCGTTGCTGTGGAACGCTGAGCGCGTGCGGATCGACTTCCACGCCTCCCCCGAGCCCACGCTCGGCGTCGAGTGGGAGCTCGCGCTGGTCGACCGGCGTACCCGCGACCTGCGCAACGACGCGACACACCTGTTCGCCCGGGCGAAGCCACGGCTGCCCGACCCGGACCGGCTGCACAAGGAGCTGCTGCGCAACACCGTCGAGATCGTCAGCGGCGTGTGCCGCACCGCGTCGGAGGCGATGGCCGACCTGCGCCGCACCCTCGAGGCCGTCATCCCGGCCGGTGACGACCTCGACGTCGACCTGTACGGCGCCGGCACCCACCCGTTCGCGTCCTGGTCGTCGCAGCAGCTCAGCGAGGGACACCGCTACGAGGAGCTGATCAACCGCACCCAGTGGTGGGGCCGGCAGATGCTGATCTGGGGCGTGCACGTGCACGTCGGGCTGCCCGACCGCGACCGGGTGATGCCGGTGCTCTCGTCGCTGCTGAACTACTACCCGCACCTGCAGGCGCTGTCCGCCTCCTCCCCGATCTGGGCCGGGCTCGACACCGGCTACGCGTCCAACCGGGCCCTGATGTTCCAGCAGCTCCCGACCGCCGGGCTGCCGTTCCAGTTCGAGCGGTGGGAGGAGTTCGAGTCCTACGCCGGCGACCTCATGACCACCGGCGTCATCGACGTGCTCAGCGAGATCCGGTGGGACGTGCGGCCCGCGGCCAACCTCGGCACCATCGAGAACCGGGTCTGCGACGGGGTCTCGAACCTCGACGAGCTCGGTGCGCTGGTCGCGCTCATGCACTGCCTGGTCGTCGACCTCGACACCCGGCTGGCCGCGGGCGAGACGCTGCCGACGATGCCGCCGTGGCACGTGCAGGAGAACAAGTGGCGCGCGGCCCGCTACGGCCTGGACGCGATCGTCATCGTCGACGCGCACTCCAACGAGCGGCTGGTGACCGACGACCTCGCCGACCTGCTCGAGCGGCTGGCGCCGGTCGCGGAGCGGCTCGGCTGCTCCGACGAGCTCGCCGCCGTCGCCGAGATCCCGCGCCGCGGTGCGTCGTACCAGCGCCAGCGCGCGGTCGCCGAGGCGTCCGAGGGTGACCTGGTCGCGGTGGTCGACTCCGTGGTGCGGGAGCTGCGCGACGGGCTGTGAGAGTCAGTAGCCGCCTGCGGGCTCGGTCATCTCGAGGCGGACGCCGAGGAGGCGGACCGGGCGGTCGTGGTCGACGCGGTCGAGGAGGGACACCGCTGCGTCGCCGAGGACGGCCGGGTCGTTGGTCGGCTCGGGCAGGGTGAGGCTGCGGCTGACCGTGATGAACGGCTTGAACCGGATCTTCAGGCCCACGCGGGCGGCGGGACGGCCCTCGCGGTCGATGTCGGCGACCACCCGCCGGGTCAGGGAGCGGACCTCCTCGGCCACCCGGGCCCAGTCCTCGAGGTCCTGCTGGTAGGTCTCCTCACGGCCGTGGGCGCGCGGCACCCAGGGCGAGGCGTCGACCGCACTGGTGTCGACCCCGCGGCCGAGCCGGTGGTACCACGGCCCCATCGTCGGGCCGATCTCGGCGGCGAGGACCCGGGCGTCGGAGTCGGCCAGCTGCTCGACGGTGTCGATCCCGAGCGCGGCGAGCTTCTTGCCGGTCTTGGAGCCGATCCCCCACAGGGCGGTGGTCGGCCGCTGGCCCATCACCTCGAACCAGTTCTCGGCGGTCAGCCTCCACACACCACGCGGCTTGCCGAAGTCCGTGGCGATCTTGGCGCGCAGCTTGTTGTCGCCGACGCCGACCGAGCAGTGCAGCGCGGTCGCGTCCAGCACCGCGGCGCGGATCCGCTCGGCCTGCTCCGTCGGGTCGCCGAGGTCGCCGTGCCCCTCGCCGGCCGCGACGAACGCCTCGTCCCAGCCGAGCACCTGCACCACGACCGGCACGCCGCCCCACTCCAGCCCGCGCAGCGTGGCCATCACCTCGTCGGAGGCGGCGTTGTACGCGTCGTGGTCGACGGGCAGGAACACGGCGTCCGGGCACTTGCGCGCCGCCACCCGCAGCGGCATGCCGGAGCCGACGCCGAACGCCCGCGCCTCGTACGACGCCGTCGCGACCACACCCCGCTCGGTCGGGTCTCCGCGGCCACCCACCACGACCGGGAGGCCGGCGAGCTCGGGGCGGCGCAGCACCTCGACCGCGGCGATGAACTGGTCGAGGTCGACGTGCAGCACCCAGGGCTGGCCGGGCGCGCCCTGCGCACCGGTCATCGCGGCGGCGGCAGCGCGTCGGTCGACTCGAGCTGGTCGAGCCCGGTGACCATCAGCAGGTCGACGACCACCGAGCGCAGCTGCGCGAGCACCGCCTCGGCGGCCAGCACCTCGCTGCGCTCCACCTGGCCGGTCGCGTCGCCCACCGCGAGCACCGCCGGCCGGGCCGCGACCGCCATCCGGTTCGCCGCCAGCTCGGCGGCCACCGCGTCGGCGGCGTCGGCCAGGTCGAGCGCCAGCAGCGAGTAGGACTTCGGCACCGGCCGTCGGTGGTAGGCCGCGACCGCGGTCTGGCGGACCAGCACGCGGGTGCTGCGCAGGGCCCGGTCCAGAGGTTCGACGAGGTCGACCATCCGGCGCAGGTTGTCCTTGTGCCGGACCCGGAACGGCGAGGAGTCGACCACCGACAGGCCTTCGTCGGCGGCGGACTGGAGCTCGCGGATCAGGTAGTCGGTCGACCGGGCGTCGGCCAGCAGCGACATCGCCCGCTGCGACTCACCGTCGTCCATCACCTCCCCGGCCGCCCGCAGCAGCCCGGCGATCTTGCGCATCACCACGGCCGCCTGCTCCCGCGGCCGCCGCAGCGGTGCGGCCGGGACGACGGTGGCCGCGACCAGGGCGACCAGCCCGCCGATCACCGCGTCGGTCCAGCGCAGGAACGCGTCGCCCGGGTCCGGGACCAGGGAGGCGACCACGACCGACTGCACCGCGGCCTGGGTCACGAACAGCTGGCCCGCGTCGAGCAGCAGCGCCGCGGACATCGACAGCGCGACGATCAGCCCGATCTGCCACGCGCCGGAGCCGAGCAGCACCACCAGCAGGTCGGCGAGGAACACCCCGACCGCGACGCCGACGGTCACCTCGGCGACGCGGCGCAGCCGCTGGCCGTAGGACGTGCCGAGCGCGACCACGGCCGCGACCGGGGCGAAGAACGGCGTCGGGTGGCCGAACAGGTCGGCGGCGATCAGCCAGGCGAGCCCCGCGGCGATCGCACACTGCCCGATCTGCCAGCGCTTGGAGTCCAGCCGGGCGAGGCGCGCCCGCGCGGACGTCCGGCTGCGGAGCCACGCCCGATCGAGTGGTCCCGCCTCCATGGACGCGATCCTGCCACGAACGCGGGCACGGCCGGCGCCCTCACCGGGCGTGCGCCCACTCGAGCGCCTGGCGGAGGTCGGCGAGGTCGCGGTACCACGTGCGGACCTCGACACGGCAGCGGATCCGGTCCGCGCGGAGGTCGTACTCCCCGCACTCGGCGCGGGCCTCGGAGTCGGTCGGCGGGAACAGCTCGGTGCCGTCGTAGTGTCGGATCTCGAAGCCGTTGGCGGCGTCGCCGGTCACCTCGACGATGGTGTCGCCCGGAGGCGGGTCGACGGCGGCGAGCGCGGCCGCACCGAACCCCCCGACGCAGATCCCGACGACCAGGGCGACGCTGACGAACCACTTCATGGCTGCTCCCGAGTGAGTGCTCCTGCGCCGGAGGTTCCGACGCACGAGCGACGCTAGGAGCCGGCGGCGACGTTCTCGGCCGGGCGGGGAGGTACCTGTGGATGACGCGGTCGGGACGTTCGCCTGTGGACGGCATGTGGGCCGAGCAGCCATAGTCGGCGGCACCCGACACAGAGGAGCACCCGTGGTCAACCTGATCGACCCGACCGCCGCGGCGTTCCTGCTCGCCGAGAACCGGTCGATGCCGATGCACGTCGGCGGGCTCCAGCTGTTCGAGAAGCCCGAGGGTGCCGGCCGCGACTACGGGCGCCAGCTCTACGAGTCGATGCGCGAGGTCGAGGAGATCGCGCCGCTGTTCCTCAAGCGCCCGCACCGGTCGCTGACGACCGCCGGGCAGCTGGTGTGGGTCGAGGACGAGCAGTTCGACATCGACCACCACATCCGGCACAGCGCGCTGCCGAAGCCCGGCCGGATCCGGGAGCTGCTCGACCTCTGCGGCCGCCTGCACGGCACCCGCATGGCCTGGGAGCGGCCGCTCTGGGAGGCCCACGTCATCGAGGGCCTGCGCGACGGCCGCGTGGCGCTGTACACCAAGGTCCACCACTCGCTGGTCGACGGCATCTCCGCGATGCGGCTGGTGCAGAGCACGCTCACCCCGGACCCGGACCTGCGCGAGATGCCGCCGCCGTGGGACGCCCGCACCCGCCGCGGCCGCCCCGCGCGCTCCACGTCCTCCGACGACGCCGCCGGGATCACCGAGATCTCCACCCAGGCGATGCGGACCGCGCTCGGCATCACCGCGGAGGCGGCCGGCATGCCGGGTGCGCTGATCAAGACCCTCACGCGCAGCGTCCGCAACGAGACGTCGTCGGTCTCGCTGTACGCCCCGCGCACGATCTTCAACCAGAAGATCACCTCCTCGCGCCGCTTCGCCGCCCAGGACTGGCCGATCGCGCGGCTGCGTGCGATCGGCGCGGCCACCGGGACGACGATCAACGACGTCGTGCTCGCGATGTGCGGTGGCGCCGTACGTCGCTACCTCCTGGAGCTCGACGCGCTCCCGGACACCCCGCTGGTCGCGATGGTGCCGATCGGGCTGAAGGCGAAGGAGTCGCACATCGCCTCGACCGAGGGCGGCAACGCGGTCGGCTCGGTGATGTGCCGGCTCGGCACCGACTTCGCCGACCCGCTCGACCGGCTGCTGGACATCTCCGCCTCGATGAACGCCGGCAAGGAGGCGCTCGCCGGCATGACGTCCACCCAGATTATGGCGATGAGCGCGCTGGGCCAGGCGCCGGCGATCATCGCGCCGATCCTGCGGGCGTCGGGCCTGGTGCGCCCGCCGTACAACCTGATCATCAGCAACGTGCCGGGACCGCGCAACACGCAGTACTGGAACGGCGCGAAGCTCGTCGGCCACTACCCGCTGTCGATCCCGATCAACGGGATGGCGCTCAACATCACCTGCATCTCGTACGACGGCAACCTCGGCTTCGGCCTGACCGGCTGCCGCCGGACCGTGCCGAGCCTGCAGCGGATGCTGACCCACCTCGACGCGGAGGTGACCGCGCTCGAGAAGGCGGTCAGTTGATGTCGAACTCGTTGCCCTCGGGGTCGAGCATCGCCACCGCGTAGTGGTCGAGGCCCTCCTCGGCGTTGGCGTGCAGCCGGGTCGCGCCGAGGGCGACCAGGCGTGCGGCCTCGGCTTCGACGCGCTCGCGGCGTACGTCGAGCGGCTCCCTGCGACCACCGCTGGCGTGGACGTCGATGTGCAGCCGGTTCTTCACGGTCTTCTCGTCGGGCACGACCTGGAACCAGATCCGCGGGCCCTCGCCGTTCGGGTCCGAGATCGAGTCGGCACCCAGGCCGAGCTCGTCCTCGGGGACGCCGATCGAGCGGTAGAAGTCGTCCCAGGAGTCGTGGCCCTCGGGCGGCGGCTCGAGCACGTAGTGCAGCGCCTCGGCCCAGAACCGGGCGAGCCGGTCGGCGGACCGGCAGTCGACGACGAGCTGGAAGGTCACGGGCATCGGATCACCTCAGGTACACGCGCTCGAGGACGAGGTCGAACGCCCGGTCCGGGAGCACCTGCCGGGCCAGCGGGATGACCCGGGCCCCGCGCCCGGCCGGGTAGCGGGTGCGCGGGTGCCCCACGGTGGCGGCCTTGGTGACCTTCTTGGCCACCGCTCGCGGGCCGCTGGAGAGCAGCCGGTTGTCGACGTGCTTGAGGGTCCGCGCGGCGGCGACCGCGCGCTCCTCGTACAGGCCGCCGCGGCTGGTCTCGACCAGGGCCTCGCGGGAGATCCGGTTCCACTCCGTGACGATCCCGGCGGGCCGCACGATCACCACGTCGATGCCGTACGGCCGCAGCTCCACCCGCAGGCTGTCGCTGAAGCCCTCGACCGCGAACTTCGTGGCGTGGTACCACGCGCCGAACGGCTCGTAGATCACCGCGCCGATCGAGGAGATGTTGATGATCCGGCCGCGGTGCCGCTCGCGCATCGACGGCGTCACGAGCTGGGTCAGCCGCGCCAGCCCGAAGAGGTTGACCTCGAACTGGCGCCGGGCCTCGTCGATCGACACGTCCTCGACCGCGCCGTACGAGCCGTACCCCGCGTTGTTCACGAGTACGTCGACGCGGCCGGCCTCGGCCAGGACCCGGTCGACGCCGGCGGTCATCGACTCCTCGTCGGTGACGTCCATGCGGAACGTGCGGATGCCGTCCTTCTGCAGCGGCGCCAGCTTGTCCAGCCGGCGGGCGACGGCGTACACGTCGAAGCCGGCCCGGCGGAGCCGGTAGGCGGACGCCTTCCCGATCCCGCTGGACCCACCGGTGACCAGCGCGACACGGCCCTTGCCGGAACGACTCATGGCTCGATCGTGCCGCCTCGGTCGTCGAACCCGCCACCCACCGTCTCGGCGACGGCCCGCAGCCGGGCACGGGTGATGTCGGCGACGGTGAGCAGTCCGGCGTTGCGCGCGTTCGAGCCCTCGCGCGTCGGCTCGGCGGAGTTGACGCTGATGCAGGTCCGCGTGCCGCCGTCCTCGGCGTTCTGCAGCGCGACGGCGTGGCCCGTCGTGCCGCTGCCGGCGAAGAAGTCGAGGACCACCGCGTCGTCGGGCATGGTGCCCAGGATCCGCCGGATCAGCCCGGTCGGCTTGGGCGACTCGAACACGTGGCCCACGATCGCCTTGAGCTCGGCGACCGCGGTGTCGGTGGAGCCGACCTCCTCGGCCAGCCAGACGGTGCGGAGCTTCTTGCGGCGGCCTCCCGGGGTGTCGCGGTGCAGCCAGTCGCGCTGGAACACATCGACCCGCTCGCCGCCGCGCCCCTTCACACGCCGGCACACCAGGTCGTCCGGGCGCTCGTCGATGCGCGGGCGGCTCCACCGCCACACCGCCGGCGACCCGTCGCCGAACACCGGGCTGATCTCGACCGCACCCTCGAAGGGAGTGGTCCGCACGAGCCCGCTGTCGGGGTCGCCCCACACCGAGAAGTGCAGGGTGCGCGCGGTGACCGGGTTGAACTTCTTGTTGGTGTTGCGCAGCGGGAGGTGGCGGAACCGGCGCCCGTCCGGCGCGGTCAGCGGGAAGTCCCGCTCGTCGACGGTGTCGGTCGTGGTCGCGTCGAGGACGGTGCGCCGCGCGTCGCGCGCGTAGACCAGCAGGTACTCGTGGCTGGTCGCGAACCCGCCGCCGAGCTGACGGCCCTTGGGGTTGAGGTTGACCACCACCTGGGCGAGGAAGTTCGACTCGCCGTACACCTCGTCCATCAGCAGCCGCAGGTGCGCGACCTCGTTGTCGTCGATGCTCACGAAGATGGCGCCGGTCTCGGCGAGCACCTCCCGCGCCGCCTCCAGCCGCGGCCGCATCATCGCCACCCACGCGGCGTGGCTGCCGTGGTCGTCGCGGTAGGCGAAGTCGTTGCCGGTGTTGTACGGCGGGTCGATGTAGATCAGGTCCGCGGTCAGACCCAGCCTGGGCAGCACGTCGAGGTTGTCGCCCTCGACGAACGTGTTCCACGGCCCTGTCACGGGGCGACCCTAGTGCGGGTTTCGGCGATCACCGGCGCGGAGCGCGCGCACGCCGGACAATCGAGCCGTGTTCCGCAAGCTCTCGGCGCACGGGCGGACCCGCTCGTCGCTCGTCCTCACCGTGGCGCTGACGGCGCTCGTCGTCGTGTTCAACCCGACGTCGACCGGTGAGCAGCTGCGCGGGATGCTCGGGATCGGGCAGGACCTCACGTTCACGATCACCACGAGCGGCGGCTCCGGCTACGAGTTCGCCGTGCTGCAGCCCGACGGGCTCGAGCCGGTCACGTGGGACCCCTGCCGCGAGATCCGGTACGTCGTGAACCCCGAGGGCGCGCCGTCCGGGTACGCCGAGGTCGTCACGGCTTCGGTCGCCGACATCAGCCGCGCGACCGGCCTGAGGTTCGACTACGTCGGCACCACCGACGACCGCCGTTTCAGCGACCGGAGCGGCCCGCTCGACACGACCCCGGCGCCGGTGCTGATCGGCTGGGCCACCCCTGACGAGGTCCCGGACCTCGCCGGCGACGTCGCCGGGGTCGGTGGCGCCGAGGCCGCCCACCTCGAGCGGGACCGGCTGACCTACGTCACCGGCGTGGTCGTGCTCGACCGGGACCCGTTCGCGGAGATGGGCCACACCCTGCGGCGCGCGGTCGTGACCCACGAGCTCGGGCACGTGGTCGGGCTCGAGCACGTCGACGACCCGGGCCAGCTGATGTACGCCGAGACCACGAGCCGCAGCACCCTCGGCGCGGGCGACCTCGACGGCCTGTCGATCCTGGGATCCGGCCCCTGCCGCTGAGGCCCGGTGACACGGCTCCGGAGATCCCCAACCGGGGCGGCCCGGCGCTTAGCCTTGATCAGGTGCACCTTCGCCTGACCGTCGCCGCGGCGCTCGCCGCCTGCGGCCTGCTCGCCGCCGCGCCGGCCCTCGCCGGTCCCGGTGACGCGCCCGCGGACCGGCGCCACGACGAGCAGCGCTCGCTCCACCCCCAGCACACCTCGGGCGACCAGCCCGGCCCGGTCGCGCCGCTCGCGCCGTTGTTCGGCGGGCGGTCGACCCAGACCCTGATGGCCTCCTGGCAGGTGGCCCCCGGCGTGCAGTTCCGCCAGTGGAGCCAGACCGACGCCCGTGGGCCGATCGTCGCGCACCTGCTCACGATCAACCCCCGGACACCGGGCCTCAAGATCGACTACGCCAGCATGGGCGCCGTACGCCGGACCGCGCCGGTGCCGTCGATCCTCGCCAAGAACAACGCGGTCGCCGGGGTCAACGGCGACTTCTACGACATCGGGCACACCGGCGCCCCGCTCGGCCTCGGCAAGGACCGCCAGCTCGGTCTGCTGCACGCGCGCCAGGGCGGCTGGAACAACGCCTTCTACATCGACCGCCGCGGGCGCGCCGGCATCGGCGACCTCCCGATGACCGCACGGATCCGCTTCCACCGCGACCTCACGATCACCAACCTCAACTCGCCGTTCGTGACCCCAGGCGGCATCGGGATCTACACCCACCGATGGGGCCGGACCGCCGGGTACGGCGTCACCCAGGGCCAGCGCCAGCAGGTCCGCCAGGTCACCGTGGAGCGCGGGCGCGTCGTGATGAACCGGCGCAAGCTCAGCGAGGGCACCGACATCGCCGGCCTGGTCATCATCGGCCGCGGCGACAGCGCGGCCCAGCTGCGCCGCGAGCTGCCGGTCGGCACCAGGGTGTCGGTGCAGCGCACGCTCGCGGGCGACCCGCAGATGGCGATCAGCGGCAACCGCTTCCTCGTCAGCGACGGGATCATCCACGTCGTCGACGACCGGGAGATGCATCCCCGCACCGCGATCGGCGTCGACTCCGACACCGGCGAGGTGCTGCTGCTCGTCGTCGACGGCCGGAGCAGCAGCAGCCGCGGCTACACGATGGTCGAGCTCGCGAACCTGATGATCGACCTCGGCGCCGACGAGGCGGTCAACCTCGACGGCGGCGGCTCCTCGACGATGGTCGGCAGGCGCGGCACCCGCACGCGGGTCCTGAACCGGCCGTCCGACGGCTTCCTGCGCTCGGTCGCCAACGCCATCGAGGTCACCTACACCCCGCCGAAGGGCTAACCCGCCGCCACACCCACGGTCGTCACCGGTGCGAAGCACTCCTGCAGCGGCTTCGCGACCTTCTCCGCGACGATCACGCCGTCCTGCAGGGACGCGCCCGGGGGTACGTCGCAGCCGACCGAGACCACCTGGGCGAGCACCACGTCGCCGTCGACCTTCCGCACCGCGGCGGACACGTCGGCCGCGAGCGCGTCGCCGAACTGGGCGACGTAGGCGTCCAGGTCCGCGTCGTCGCTCACGTCGGTGGGCTCCGACTCCACCCTCCCGCCTCCCGCGCTGCCCGAGACGAGGATGACCTCTGCGCTCGGCGGGTCCGGGGAGCCCTCCACCGCGGTGTCACTGCCGCAGCCGGCGATCGTCAGCAGGAGTGCGAGCGTTCCGAGAGTTCGTCGCATGGTGATCAGACGGTGCCCGGCGGGCGAGGGTTCCGAACATGGGAGGCTGCCCGGGTGCCCCGCTTCACTCGCGCCGAGCTCGAGTCCTACCGCGACGCCGAGGTCCCCGACCTGCTCGGGCCGGACCTCAAGCTGCTGTTCGTCGGCATCAACCCCGGTCTCTGGACCGCAGCGACCCGGACCCACTTCGCCCACCCGGTCAACCGGTTCTACCCGGCGCTGCTCGCCGCGGGGATCATCACCGAGCCGATCAGCCCGTCGGACGGCATGACCGACGCCGACCGCGACCGGCTGCGCGCCCGCGGGATCGGCATCACCAACATCGTGCGCCGCGCGACCGCGCGCGCCAGCGAGCTGTCCGGCGACGAGCTGCGGGCCGGCGGCGCGGAGCTCGAGGCGACGGTACGCCGCACCTCGCCGAAGGTGGTCGCGATCGCCGGGATCACGGCGTACCGCACGGCGTTCGGCCGGCGGAAGGCCGCCCTCGGCCGGCAGCCGGAGCAGCTCGCCGGCGCCGAGCTCTGGATCGTGCCGAACCCGAGCGGACTGAACGCGCACGAGACCGTCGCGTCGCTGGCGGAGGCCTACGCGGCGGCGGCGCGGGCTGCGGGCGTGATCTGAGCGCCGGAAACCTTCAGATCGGCCGCCCGGATGCCGACTCCTCCCAGGTGGAGGCACCCGACCTGTGGCAGCTGCCGGTGCAGCAGTCGCCCCTCGGCATGGCCAAGGTCGGCCTCGACGGGCGCCTGCTCGCGGTCAACCGCACGTTCGAGCAGATGCTCGGCCGCTGCGCCGAGGAGCTGATCCGCGGCCGGCTCCAGGACATCACCCACCGCGACGACGTCCACAAGGACACCACCAGCTTCCGCCGCGCGCTCGCCGGCGAGACCGACTCCTACCGGGTGCGCAAGCGCTACCTCCACGCCGATGGCCACGTCGTGTGGGCCGACGTCTCGGTGACGCTGCTGCACCACCCGGACGGACGGCCGCAGCACTTCGTGGCGCAGATCCTCGACATCACCGAGCAGCAGGTCCGCGAGGAGCAGCTGGAGGCGATCTTCGACGCGGTACGGGTCGGGCTGGTGCTGATCGGGCCGGACGGCAGGTACGTGCGCATGAACCGCCGGCACGCCCAGGCCCTGGACGTGGCCCACCCGGACGGTCACCACGGCCGGGCCGGGATCCCCGGGCAGATCTTCGCCGCCGACGGCCGGACCCCGCTCGAGACCGAGGAGCTGCCGACGTACCGCGCCATGCACGGCGAGGAGTTCGACGACCTCACCACCTGGGTCGGCACCGACGAGCAGCACCGGCGCGCCTTCATCACCTCGGCGCGCACGGTCCGCAGCCCGTCCGGGGAGCACCTCGGCGCCGCGCTGGCCTACCACGAGGTCACCGAGCTGATGCGGGCGATGAAGGTGAAGGACGACTTCGTCACCTCGATGTCCCACGAGCTCCGGACCCCGCTGACCTCGGTGCTCGGCTACCTCGAGATCCTCGCCGACAACGACGAGCTCCCGGGCACCGCCCGCTCCCAGGTCGACGTCGTGCGCCGCAACGCGCTGCGGCTCCAGTCGTTGGTGTCCGACCTGCTCGAGATCGCGCAGTTCACCGAGTCGGGTCTCACCCTGGAGCGGGCCCAGGTCGATGTCGCCCGGGTCGCCCGCGAGGCGGCGGAGGCGGCCCGTCCACACGCCGGACGCGCCGGGGTCGGCCTCACCGCGGAGCTGCCGCCCCGCGTGGTGGCGATGGTCGACGAGAAGCGGATCCGCCAGGTGATCGACAACCTGCTCTCCAACGCCGTGAAGTACAGCTCGTGCGGCGACGCCGTGCGGGTCGCGCTCAGCCACTGCGACCGAGAGCTCGAGCTCGAGGTCACCGACACCGGCATGGGCATCCCCGAGACGGACCTCCCCCACGTCTTCGACCGGTTCTTCCGCGGCTCCGGCGCGAACGTCCAGCACATCCCCGGCACCGGGCTTGGCCTGGACATCGCCGGCACCATCGTCGACGCCCACGGCGGCACGATCACCGTCGACAGCGCCCTCGGCGAGGGCACGACGTTCCGGATGCGGCTGCCGCTCGCCGGCTAGCCCGGGAAGACCTGGTCCTTGCCGAGGATCGTGAGGCCGTCCTCGACGACGAAGCCGCGGGCCCGGTCGGCGTCGAGGTCCACGCCGATCTCGGCTCCGGGCGGGACCACGACGTTCTTGTCGAGGATCGCGTTGCGCACGACCGCGCCCGGCCCGACGCGGACGCCGTTCATGAGCACCGCGCCGCTGACCTCCGCGCCGTCCTGGACGAAGACGCCCGGCGACAGCACCGAGCGGTGGACATGGCCGCCGACGACGACGGCCCCGGGCGAGAGCACCGCCTCGTCGACCGTCGCCGTCGAGCCGGCGGCACCCTGCACCACCTTGGCCGGCGGTTGGGGTCCGTACGACGTGTAGACGGGCCAGTCGAAGTTGTAGAGGTTGAAGACCGGCAGCGGCGACACGACGTCCATGTGCGCGGCGTAGTACGAGCCGAGCGTCCCGACGTCGCGCCAGTAGCCGCGGTCGCGGTCGGTCGACCCGGCGACGTCGTTGTCCTTGTAGTCGTAGACGCCCGCCTGCTGGCGGCGCACGAACGACGGCACGATGTCGCCGCCCATGTCGTGCTTGGAGCCGATCTCGGTCGCGTCGCGGGTCACCGCCTCGACCAGCGCGTCGGCGTCGAAGACGTAGTTGCCCATCGAGGCGAGCACCTCGCCGGGGCTGTCGGGCAGCCCCACGGGGTCGGTCGGCTTCTCGAGGAAGTCGCGGATCTTCGTCGGGTCGTCGGGGTGCACGTCGATGACGCCGAACTGGTCGGCCAGCTCGATCGGCTGGCGGATCGCGGCCACCGTGCAGGCCGCGCCACTGGCCGTGTGGGCCTTCACCATCTGGTGGAAGTCCATCCGGTAGACGTGGTCGGCGCCGACGACCACGACGATGTCCGGCTTCTCGTCGCGGATGAGGTTCAGCGACTGGTAGATCGCGTCGGCGCTGCCGAGGTACCAGTTCTTGCCGACCCGCTGCTGAGCAGGGACCGGCGCGACGTAGTTGCCGAGCATCGACGACATCCGCCAGGTCTGGGTGACGTGCTTGTCGAGGCTGTGCGACTTGTACTGCGTCAGCACGACGACCTTGAGGTAGCCCGAGTTGATGACGTTGGACAGCGCGAAGTCGATCAGCCGGTAGATGCCGGCGAACGGCACCGCGGGCTTGGCGCGGTCCGCCGTGAGCGGCATCAGCCGTTTGCCTTCGCCTCCGGCGAGGACGATCGCGAGGACCTTCTTCCGGGAGCTGACCATGGTCACAACCTAGTGGTCGAGGGATAGGTTCGGGGACGTGCGAGTCGACGTCCTGTCCAAGGAGTACCCACCTGAGGTCTACGGAGGCGCCGGCGTCCACGTGGCGGAGCTCGTCCGGGCCCTGCGCTCCCGCTCCGACGTCGAGGCGCACGTGCGCGCGTTCGGCGCGCCGCGCTCGGAGGAGCTGACGTCGTCGTACGCCGACCTCGCGGAGCTGGCCGGCGCGAACGCCGCGCTGCGCACCCTGGGCGTCGACCTGGCGATCGCGGACGCGTGCGCCGGCGCCGACCTGGTGCACTCGCACACCTGGTACGCCAACTTCGCCGGCCACCTCGCCGCGCTGCTGCACGGCGTCCCGCACGTCGTGTCCGCGCACTCGCTCGAGCCGCTGCGGCCGTGGAAGGCCGAGCAGCTCGGCGGCGGGTACGCGGTCTCGTCGTACGTCGAGAGAACGTCGTACGAAGCGGCCGCGGCGGTGATCGCGGTGTCCGCGGCGATGCGCGACGACGTGCTGACGTCGTACCCCTCGATCGACCCGGCGCGGGTGCACGTCGTGCACAACGGCATCGACACGGCCGACTGGGCGCCCGTCGTGGACCCGGACCGCGTGCGCGAGCTGGGCGTCGACCCCGACCGGCCGTCGGTGGTGTTCGTCGGGCGGATCACCCGGCAGAAGGGGCTGCCGCTGTTCCTGCGCGCCTGCGCGGCCCTGCCGCCGGACGTGCAGATCGTGCTGTGCGCGGGAGCTCCGGACACGCCGGAGATCCTGGCCGAGGTCGAGGGGCTCGTGGCGTCGCTGCGCGCCTCGCGCTCCGGCGTCGTGTGGATCCCGGAGATGCTGCCGCGCCGGGACGTGGTGGCGCTGCTGACGAACGCGACCGTCTTCGCCTGCCCCTCGATCTACGAGCCGCTCGGCATCGTGAACCTCGAGGCGATGGCCTGCGAGACGGCCGTCGTCGCGACCGCCACCGGCGGCATCCCCGAGGTGGTCGTCTCCGGCACCACCGGGCTGCTGGTCCCGATCGCGCAGGCCACCGACGGCACCGGCACCCCGCTCGACCCGGACCAGTACGTCGCGGACTTCGCCGCCGCGCTCACCGCCGTGGTGTCCGACCCGGCGCGGGCGGCCGAGATGGGCCGGGCCGGCCGGGAGCGCGCGATCTCGTCGTTCTCGTGGGAGGCGATCGCCGAGCGGACGGTCGAGGTCTACCGCTCCGTGCTCTGAGGCTGTGGATGAGCACCGACGGTCCCGTGCGAAGCGTGACACCGTCGTGGCATGGATGAGCCGTACCGACCCACCGTTCACACCCAGGCCGAGCTGGAGGGCGTGTGGGCTCGCCTCATGGGCCCCTGGGGCTTCGGTCGCCGCAGCATCTGGATGGTCAGGTTGGACGAGGAGCGGACCCTCCTGCCCGTCATCACCGAGATCGCGGAGTGCGACGGCTTGCCGGATCCAGAGCTGACCAGTGGGTTCGCGGATGTGCTCGCCGGGTTGGATGAAGACGGGATCGGCGGGAGCTTCGCCTTCCTGATCTCACGGCCCGGAGGATCACGCGTCCTGGACGAGGACATCATCTGGGGGCGGATGATTCTCGAGGCGGGCCACCGGGCCGGCGTGAAGCTGGAGCCGCTGCACCTCGCCACCGACGAGGCGACGTTGCCGCTCCCACCCGACGAGCTCGTCACCCGACGATCCGCCTGATCAGGCGAGTCGCCACGACCGGGCGGTGAGCATCAGCTCCGCGATCAGCGGCGCCTTGCCGGCCCGATAGCGAGGCCGGTCAGTGTCGTCGGCTGCGGCGAGCTCGCGCTTCAGCGCCGCGTAACGCTCGGCCTCGTCCCGGTGCTCGCGCAGGTAGTCGCGAAACAGCAACCAGTCCCGCCAACCCTCGGAGCTGTACTCGACCACATGCAGGTGATGAGTGCGATGCTCGACCGTCGGATGGCAGAACGACAGCTTGCGCTGCTCCTCGTCGCCAGGCTCGGGCGCGTGCCGCCATCCGGCTGCCTCGACTGCGACGAGGTCCACCTGGTCGCGATCCTCGACGACAGCAAGCATGTCGATGATCGGCTTGGCCGGAAGCCCCGGCACCGATGTCGAGCCGATGTGGTGCACCGGCACGCCGAGCACCGGCTCGAGGACGGCCCGCTGCGTCTCGAAGCCGGCCACCCACGCGGCGTCGTACGGCTGGATCACGATCCGGTCGCGGCGCACCCCGGCAGAATGACACACCGACTGTTCGGCCATTCCCTGACGTTCTCGGGCGAAGTTTCGGCCCAGAACGTCAGGTTTCCCCGGCCCACCGGGGAAACCGCCCGCTACCGTCACCCCGTGAACAAGAACATGTTCCTGTTGTGGGACGCCGACCCGACCGCGCTGCACGACGAGGCGCTCCACGCGGCGCTCCGCGACGCCGGCGTGCACCACCTCCAGCTGAACGTCGACGACGAGCCGGTGGCCGGGGCGATGCGCTTCGGACAGTTCGAGACGCCGGTGCGCGCGATCGTGAGCACCTGGGACGCCGACCCGGCCGCGGTGAGCACGGCCCTGGCCGATGTCGGCCGCGTGCACGGCTACCGCGTCGACGAGCGCCGCCGCCTCGACCCGCCGGAGGCGTGGGACGGCAGCCGCGCGGACGCGCTGGCGAACGTCGCGATCCTGCGGCGGCCGGCGGACCTCCCCCGCGAGGAGTGGCTGCGGATCTGGATGGTCGACCACACGCCGGTCGCGATCCGCACCCAGGCGACGTTCGGCTACGTGCAGAACATCGTGACCGGCGCGGTCACCGCGGACGCGCCGCCGATCGACGCCCTCGTCGAGGAGCTGTTCCCCAGCGCCGGCATCACCGACATGCACGCGTTCTACGGCAGCGGTGGCGACGACGACGAGCTCAACCGCCGGCTCACCGAGCTGATGGCCAGCGTGGCGCGCTTCGGGGCCGGCGAGAACCTCGAGCTCGTGCCGAGCAGCCGCTACCTCTACGCGCTCGCGTGACCCCGGTCAGTTCTCCGTCGAGTCGTAGGTGATCGTCCCGTCGCGGCGGGCGCCGACGTACTCGCTCTCGTTGTACTCGTTGGACGCGTAGGCCCACACCACCGCGCGATCGCTGTCCGGGGCGCGCACGATCGCGTACCACGACGTCGGCTCCTCGACCTTGGTCCGCACCTGCTCGACCAGCTCCACGACCAGCGCCGGGTCGATCTGCGCCAGGTCGGTGCGCGGGAAGCTCGACGTGCTCTTGGTGCCGTTGTTCGTGAGCTCCTCGCCGTCCCAGTACCAGTACTCCTCGCGCTGGCTGGTCTCGTCGACGGGCAGCTCGACCACGGCGTACGTCGGGTAGAGCACTGCCGAGAACGCCGTGCTGCCGCCGGTCTCGTCCCGCACCGCGGCGAGCAGGTCCTGATACCCCTCCTCGCTGAGCACGTCCGCCTCCTCCGACCCGATCCCGAGCACCCCGGAGCCGTCGTCGTCGGAGCTGTTCTGGATCAGCGCGACCAGCCCGCCGACCAGCGCGATGGCGGCGACCAGCACGGCCGCGAGCGGCACCAGGATCACCGCCTTCGACCGCGGCGGGCGGTCCTTCGTCGCCTGGATCTCCTGCAGCGTCGGGTAGTCCACCTCCGGCGCCGCCGAGCGGATGTCGTGCGTGACCATCCGGATCTCGTCGAGCGTCTGCGCCATCCGCAGCTGCTCGATGCGCTTGTCGCGGTCCGCCTCGACGATCTCGCCCACGGCGAACGCAGCCTGGACGAGCGCGACCGCGGCGTCGCGGTCGCTCTCGTGCGCCATTTCCGTCACGGCAGCACCGTAGTGCCGCAGCTAGATGAAGATCCCCAGGATCAGCACGACGACCAGACCGCTGACCGACAGGACGGTCTCCATCAGCGACCACGTCTTGATGGTCTGCCCGACCGTCATCCCGAAGTACTCCTTGACCAGCCAGAAGCCCGCGTCGTTCACGTGCGAGAAGAACAGCGAGCCGGCTCCGACGGCCAGGACGACGAGGGAGACCTCGCCGGTCGACATCCCCTCGACCAGGGTGACCATCAGCGAGCTCGCGGTGATCGTGGCGACCGTGGCGGAGCCCGTGGCGAGCCGGATCAGGACGGCGATGAACCAGGCGAGCAGCAGGACCGAGATGTTCTTGTCCGAGGCCCAGTCCGCGAGCAGGGTGCCGATGCCGGTGTCGATGAGCACCTGCTTGAAGCCACCGCCGGCGGCGACGATCAGCAGGATGCCCGCGATCGGGCCGAGCGAGCTGCCCACGGTGTCGGAGATCTTCTGGCGGTTCATGCCGGTGCCGACGCCGAACGTCAGCATCGCGACCAGCACCGAGATGAGCAGCGCGACGAACGGGTTGCCGATCAGGTCGAAGACCTGCTGGACCATGTCCTCGGGGTCGTCGATGACGATGTCGGCGACGGCCTTGCTCAGCATCAGCACCACGGGCAGCAGCACCGTCGCGATGGTCACGGCGAACGACGGCCGCGAGCTCTCGTCGCGGTCCGGGGCGTCCCAGGTGGAGGGCGCCTCGACCACGACCCAGCGGCCGGCGAGGACGCCGAACAGCGGACCGGCCACGACGATCGTCGGGATCGCGACCGCGATGCCCAGCGCGAGCGTGACCCCGAGGTCGGCTCCGAGGTAGTCGATGGCGGTGACCGGGCCGGGGTGCGGCGGCACGAAGCCGTGCATCGCCGACAGACCGGCCAGCGCGGGGATGCCGACCGTGATCAGCGAGATCTGCGCGCGCCGCGAGACCAGGTAGATGACCGGCATCAGCAGCACGAGGCCGATCTCGAAGAACATCGGCAGGCCGATGATCGCGCCGACGGCGGCCATCGCCCACGGCAGCATCCGTGGCGACGCGCGGCCGACGATCGTGTCGACGATCTGGTCGGCGCCGCCCGAGTCCGCGAGGAGCTTGGCGAACATCGCGCCGAGCGCGATCAGCGCGCCGACGCCCGCGGCCGTCGTACCGAACCCGGTCGTGAACGACGCCAGCACGTCGTTGACGTTCTCGCCGGCGATGATGCCGACGGTCAGCCCGCCGAGGATCAGCGCGAGGAACGGGTGGACCTTGACGACGGTGATGAGGACGACGATCAGCGCGATCGCGGCGAGGGCTGCGGTGATCAGCTGCCAGCCCGCCGCTACGGGTTCGACGACGTCCATCAGCTGTGGGTGTCCCGAGTCATGAGGTCCACATACCCCTGCACGATCGCATCCACACTCTGGTCGACGTCGAGCACGACGCCGTCCTCGTCGGGCTGCAGCGGCTCGAGGGTCGCGAACTGGGAGGCCAGGAGCGACGGCGGCATGAAGTGGCCCGGGCGCGCGGCCTGCCGCGCGGCGATGACCTCGGGGGTGCCGTCCAGCAGGAGGAAACGCACGCCCGGCGCCACCCCCCGGATCTGGTCGCGGTACTTCCGCTTCAGCGCCGAGCAGCTCATCACCCCGCCGTCCTCGTGGACAGCGAGCCACTCGCCGACGAGCTCGAGCCACGGGTAGCGGTCGTGGTCGTCGAGCGGCTCGCCGCGGCTCATCTTCGCGATGTTGGCGGACGGGTGGAGGTCGTCGGCGTCCTCGAACGGCACCCGCAGTCGCTGCGCCAGGGCGGCGCCCACGGTCGACTTGCCGGAGCCCGAGACACCCATCACCACGAGGGGTTGCATGCCCTCACGGTACGACGATGGTGAAGGCGACCGTGTCCGCGAGCTTGCTGTTGCGTCCCGCGACCCACGCGTAGGTCCGCACCCCGAGGTCGGCGGACTCCGGGCACTGGTGGGCCGACGTCGACAGGTGCGCCGTGATGTTGGGCGCCGCGGAGGCGTCCCAGTCCACGGTCACGACCGGCGCGGTCGTCGCCGGGTCGAGGGTGTCGTCGCTCAGCGTCAGGCAGTACACGCCGGTCCGGGGCCGGGTCACCGACGCGAAGCCCTTGGTCCGCGACTCGACCAGCTGGGCCTCCAGGTCGACGTTCGCCCACGCCCGGGCGCGCATCGACGCCCGCGTGGCCGGGGCGAGGTCGGCGGGCGCGACCGCGCCGTCACGGATCTTGACGCTGGTCACCGCCCCGTCACGCAGGTCCTTGGTGCGGATCTGCCCGGCGGCGTACCCCACGCCGCCCGTGGCGAGCAGCAGCGCCAGGAGCGCGACGACCATCGCGGGACTCGGGATCAGACGACGCATCCGATCACCGTAGGCAGCCGAACGCGGCTAGCGGTGGCGGCGCGCCCGCTCCGGCGCACGTTCCGGCGCCTGCTCCCGGGCCTGCTTGCGAGTCTGCTCCCGGGCCTGCTGGCGGGTCTGCTCCCGGGCCTGCTTGCGGGTCTGCTCCGGGGCCTGCTCGGCCTTGCGCACCTCGACGGTGAACGGCGCCGACGCGCTGCCCTCGGCCAGCGGGCGGTCCACGAAGCGCCAGCGGTACGTCGTGGTCGCCTCGGGCGCGACGGTGAGGGCGGGGTCGGCGCCCCCGGCGCCCTCGACCAGCGTCCACGCGCCGTTCTCGCCCTGCGCCTCGAGGACGAGGCGGGCTCCCGGCAGCGGCGCGCCGGTGTTGTCGACCACCGCTCCGTGGAGCGTGACCTCCTGGCCGGGGTCGATCACGCCGTTGGGGCCGCTGATCGAGGTGGTCGTGGTCAGGCCCTCGAGGTCGTAGGTGGTGACACCGCCCGGGCCGCCGATCCGCCACGCGTCCATGCTGAACGCGCGACCGTCGCAGCCGAAGCCGATCGTGAAGAACCCCGGCCCGTCACCGCCGTGCGCCTTGACGAACGCCGGGATCCTGCTCGCGGGGGCGGTCTGGTCGAGGCGGCGCTGGGTGAGCATGTCGTACTTGGTCCAGGTGAACGCCAGCCCGGCGGCGTCGACGCGGGTCCAGCCGCCGGCCGGCGCGGAGAGCGCGGCCCGGCCGAACCACACCTTGCCGGTGCCCCAGTCGGCCGGTTCCTGGTAGCCGGCGTACGTCACGCCGGAGGCGCCGTCCGGGGCGTGCACGGACATGCCGGCGACCGTGGTCCGCAGCATCGAGTCCACGTAGTGGACCGAGCCGACGGCGTTGCCGCCGGCGGCGTCGTAGCCGAGGCTGCGGGTGCCGGCGGGCGCCTGGTCCGGGCCGATGCCGACGTACGGCTGCGGCTGCTCGGGGGCGCGGAGGTACGGGTCGTCGCAGCCGACGAACGACAGCTGCGCGGCCCGGCCGCTCGGGAACGCGGTGCCGTGCACGACGACGGTGCTGTCGGCCAGCGCCGGAGCAAGCGGAAGCATCGCGACCACCGCCGCGCCGAGAACCGCCCTCCCCCAGACCACCTCTGAATCGTACGTCGTCACCCCTGGCGGCGGGCTACTACCCAGACATCCCATCTACCTGCCAGTAGCGTGTGGGGGTCGAGCCCCAGGAGGAGACACATGCAGCTGGCGCTGTCCGTGGAGGATGCCGAGTTCCGCGACGAGATGCGGGCGTTCTTCACCACCCAGGTTCCCCAGGAGATCCGCGACGCCGTCCGCGAGGGACGGGAGCTCTCGAAGGACGACTTCGTCACGAGCATGCGGATCCTCAACGCCCACGGCCTCGCGGTGCCGAACTGGCCCGTCGAGTGGGGCGGCCAGGACTGGTCGCCGCTGCGCCGCCACATCTGGCACGAGGAGCTGCAGCGCGCGTGCGTGCCGCAGCCGCTCGCGTTCAACGCCTCGATGATCGGGCCGGTGATCGCGCAGTTCGGGTCCCAGGAGATGAAGGAGCGGTTCCTGCCGGCGACGGCCAACCTCGACATCTGGTGGTCGCAGGGCTTCTCCGAGCCCGACGCCGGCTCCGACCTCGCCTCGCTGCGCACCGCCGCGGTCCGCGACGGCGACGAGTACGTCGTCAACGGCCAGAAGACGTGGACCACGCTCGGCCAGTACGGCGACTGGATCTTCACCCTGGTCCGCACCGACCCCGAGGCCAAGAAGCAGGCCGGCATCTCGATGCTGCTCATCGACATGACGCTGCCCGGCGTCGAGGTGCGGCCGATCGAGATGATCGACGGCGGGTTCGAGGTCAACGAGGTGTGGTTCACCGACGTGCGGGTGCCGCTCGACTGCCTGGTCGGCGAGGAGAACCGCGCGTGGGACTACGCGAAGTTCCTGCTCGGCAACGAGCGGGTCGGCGTCGCGCCGGTCGGCGCCACGAAGCGGGTGCTCGCCGAGGCCAAGAAGCTCGCCGGCCCCTTGCTCGAGGACCAGCTGCTCGCGGCCCGGTTCGCCGAGCTCGAGAACGAGCTGCTCGCGCTCGAGCTCACCGCGCTGCGCGTGGTCGCGCACTCCGCCGACGGCAAGCCCCACCCGGCCTCGTCGGTGCTCAAGCTCAAGGGCACCGAGCTGCAGCAGGCCGTGACCGAGCTGGTCGTCGACCTCGCCGGGCCGGCCTCGCTGGCCAGCGGCGCCCCGGACGACTCGGCGCTGCCGCTGTGGACCCGGCACGCGACGCCGACGTACCTGAACTTCCGCAAGGCCTCGATCTACGGCGGTTCCAACGAGGTGCAGCGCCAGATCATCGCCCGCACGATCCTGGGTCTCTGAGCCCACCTCTGGAGGAGAGCGACATGGACTTCACCTACGACGACGAGCAGCAGGCGCTGCGTGAGGCCGTCCGCGGGCTGGTCGGCAAGGCCTACTCCGACTACGAGAACCGCCGCCGCACCGTCGGCGAGGACCCCGGCTTCTCCGACAAGGTCTGGCAGCAGCTGGCCGAGATGGGCGTGCTCGGGCTGCCGTTCGAGGAGCAGTACGGCGGCATGGGTGCCGGCCCGATCGAGGTCGGGATCGTGGCGCAGGAGCTCGGCCGGGTCCTCGCGCCCGAGCCGTTCCTGACGTCGGTCGTGCTCGCCGGCGGCCTGGTCGCCGCGGCCGGGTCGGCGGAGCAGAAGGAGACGCTGCTCGGCGGCCTGGCGTCCGGCGAGACGCTGCTGACGTTCGCGCACGCCGAGCCCGGCTCGCGCTGGTCGGCCTCGGCCGCGGACGTGACCGCCTCCGGCGGCTCGCTGAACGGCGTGAAGGAGCCGGTCGTCCAGGGCGCGCGCGCCGACGTGCTGATCGTCAGCGCGGCGCTGGAGGGCGGCGGCACCGGCCTGTTCGTCGTCGACGGCTCCGCGACCGAGCGGACGTCGTATCCCACCCACGACGGGGGCCGCGCCGCGAAGGTGACGTTCTCCGGCACCGCCGCGACCCCGCTGGGCGACGGTGGCGATGCCACCGCGGTGATCGCGCGGGTGCTCGACAGCGCGCGGATCGCCGCCTGCAACGAGGCGGTCGGCCTGATGGAGGTCGCGCTCGAGATGACCGCGTCGTACCTCAAGAGCCGCAAGCAGTTCGGCGTCACGCTGAACACCTTCCAGGCGCTGACGTTCCGCTCCGCCGACATGTACGTGTCGCTGGAGCTCGCGCGCAGCCTCGCGACCTGGGCGACGATGGTGCTGGCCGAGGACGGCGACACGGCCGTCGCGGCCTCGCGTGCGTCGCTGCAGGTCAGCCGGGCCGGTCGGCACATCGGCCAGGAGGCGATCCAGCTGCACGGCGGGATCGGCGTGACCGCGGAGTACGCCATCGGGAACTACACCAGCCGGCTGACCGCGCTCGACCACCTGCTCGGCGATGGCAACCACCACCTCGCGCAGCTGGCTGCCGGGGTCGGCGGGTACGACGAGGTCGAGCCGCTCTCGTAGGGTTTGTCCACAGGCCGCCAACGGGCGGTGTCGGGGCGGTCGGCTGCCGGGAACCCTGTCGGCATGACGTTCCTCTCCGCCGTCGCCGACGTCCGCCGCTCCGCCGACCAGCTCGGCACTGACTGCGACCGCGTCGCGCGACGGGTCGACGACCTGCTCGACAGCGGCTGGAGCGGCGCCGCGGCGTCGGCGTACGCCGAGGGCTGGGCGGACTGGAAGCGGTCCGCGTCAGCCGTCCTGGCCGGCCTGGCCACGATGGCCGACCTGCTGGAGGCCGCTCACGCCGACGTGACCGCGACCGACGTCGGGTCCGGCGCGGACCTCGGCCGGCTGACGGATCGGCTGACGGATCGGCTGGGCTGATGGCTTCGCTGTTGTACGGCGTGGACCTCGACGAGCTGGTCGCGACGGTCGACGAGATGGCGCGCTGCGGCGCCGCGCTCGAGGCGCTGCTCGACGAGGTCGCGCGCATCCAGCTGCCGTGGTCCGGTCGCGCCGCCGACGCCCAGGCCGCGGCGCAGGCGCAGTGGGAGGCGGGCTTCCGCTCGATGCGCGCGGCGCTGGGCGAGATGCGGGCGGCCGCCGACACCGCCCACGCGAACTACGCGGATGCCGCCGACACGAACCTGCGGATGTGGGAGCAGGTCCGATGAGGGTCGCGGTGCTCGGGCAGGGGTACGCCGGCGCGGTCGAGGCGTTCGTCAGCGGCAACCTGCTCGCCGCCGACGCCTGCGCCGCGCTCGCCGACCGGCTGGCCGGGTGCGGCGGCATGGCGGGCGACGACGCGACGGCGGGCGAGTTCGCGGCGTCGTACGACGAGGCCGCCGCGGAGGCGCTCGCCGCCCTGGGCGACCTGGTCGGCGCCTTCGGGTCGCTGGGACGCCTCGCGCAGGCGTCGCTGACCAACCACCACGGCGCCGAGGTCGCGTCGGGTGGCTCGGTCTCGTCGCCGCCCACGCGTGCCGACGACAGCGTCGGGATGCTCGTCGCCGTGCCGCCCACGTCGCTCGGCGGCGACGCCGCGTCGGTCCCCGGCCCGGTCGCCTGGGTGCTCGACCAGATCGAGGGGGTCGTGTGGCCGGACGCCGACACCGACCGGCTGCGGTCGGCCGCCGGCTCCTGGCGCACCGCCGCCGGGGCGGTCTCGCTGCTCACCGCGCACTGCGACACCGCGCTCGGCGACCTCGCCGACGAGCGCTCCCCCGAGATCCCGCTCGCCGTCGCCACCACCGAGGAGCTACGCACCCGCGCCGCCTCGCTCTCCGACCAGCTCGCCGCCATCGGCCTGGCCTGCGAGGCCTACGCCGACCAGGTCGACGCCAAGCGCGACGAGATGCTCGACCTCCTCACCGACCTCTCCATCGAGCTCGCCGCCACCGCGGTCGTCGGCGGCGCGCTCTCGGTCATCTCCGGCGGCCTCGCCGCCCCCGCCGCCGGCGCCGTCGGCTCGGCCCGCCTCGCCTGGGCCTCGCGCGAGCTGAAGCTGATCGTGGACTCGCTGCGGCTGCTCACGACGGGGACTGCCGGCACCCTGCGGCCGGTGTCACTGACCTTGCGGGACGCGCGGGCCTACTTCTCGCGGCTGCGAGCCGCACGACCGCTCGTGCGGACCGAGCGCGGCAGCATCCGGATGGGGAGGGAGCATCGCAGCCTGCTCGAGCGGCACGAAGGAGCTCGGCGCGGCCACGCCCTCGAGCGGCACTTCGGCAAGTCGGACCACGACCTCATGGCCCGCGTACTCTCCCGCGGCGGCCCGAGGCGGGCTTCCACGTTCTCGGAGCGCGCTGTGGGTGAACGCTTGATCGAGCGACAGCTGCGCTCACGCTCCGAGGAGATCAGAGAATGGATGACCTCGAACTCCGACGACTACCTCATCCTCGAAGACGGCGCGCAGCGTGTCATCGGTCGCATCGCCGATCGCATCACGGGGATGATGGACGCGACCGGGCTCCGGACCGTCCTCGCGGTCGACGACACCATGCCCGAGGGTTACCGGATCATCACCAGCTACCCGATCCCCTGATGGAGGCCAGGATGGAGATGCCAGGGCTCGCCCAGCTGATGGGCGGCTGGCTGCACCAGGACTTCGACATCATCGGCACCGTCGACGAGAACATCGACGAGTTCGCCCGCAAGAACCCGAGAAGAGCAGCCACACTCCCCGATGAGGTCGCGTGGCTCCTGAGCGCGCACGACAGCGAGTCCGAGCTCCAAGCGGTCCTCGACCGCCTCGGCTGTGACGTGATGCCGGATGACGGGGTGTCCTACCGCGAATGGCTCACCCACATCGCCGACCGCGTCCGAGCGGCCACCAGCGACGGCACCAACCGTCGAGAAACGTGAAACGGCCCCTGGAATCACATTCCAAGGGCCGTATCACGTATCTCGACGGGTCAGCACCGGGCCGCAGCCGGGCGCACGAGCGGTTCACCGCAGGTTCTGGAGTCGCAGGATCTCGAACTCGACCTGGGACTGGTGCCTTCGGCGCATCACCTGGAGACGGTCCTGCTTGTCCTGCTTGGACAGCGCCTTCCACGCGTGGCGTCGCTCGATGGTCGCGGTCTTCATGACGGGTTCCCTTCTGTCGTCTGCCCGCCTCCTTGGCGGGCACGACAATCGTGGAACACCCCGCTTGGAGCCTGCTTGGAGTCGACTTGGAGAAGCCTGTCACGCACCGGGCGAGGGCCGCGACCGAGTTTCGTCGAGCCGCTCGTGGAGCCGGTCGCGGACCTGTTCGGGGCTCAGCTGCGCCCGCTGCCGCTGGTCACGCGCGATGATGGCCCCGGTCGCGGCCACCCCGGCCAGACCTGCGAGCCCGAGCCACTTCCACAGCTTCACGAGGACACCTTCCATGACCTTGACGCTGGACCAGGCGGTCGACCTGACCCGCACCGGCGACCTCTGGCTGTTCCGCGGCCAGTCGGCTGCCGACCACGCTATCCGGGTCCTCACCAACGCGCCGGTCAACCACGTCGGCATGGCGGTGGTCCTCGACGACCTGCCGCCGCTCATGTGGCACGCCGAGCTCGGCAAGGGCCTGCGCGACGTGTGGACCAACAGCCACCACCGCGGCGTGCAGCTGCACGACCTGCGCGAGGCCGTCGAGCAGTGGACCGGCCGCTACGAGCAGCAGGCGTGGCTGCGCCAGCTCGACGCGCGGGTCACGCCCGAGATGGAGGACGCGGTCCTCACGACGATCGCCCGCCTCGACGGGACGCCGTTCCCCTCGACAGCGAAGCTGGTGGGGCGCTGGGCGCGAGGGCGGGTACGCCGGGCGGCGTCCGCCGAGCTGACGTACTGCGCCGAGGTGGTCGCCGCGACGTACGAGGCGATGGGTCTGCTGGGGAGCGATCGCCCCACGAACTACTACGACCCGGGGAAGTTCTGGTCCGGTGACGACCTGGAGCTCCGAGGAGCCGCGCGGCTCGGGATCGAGATCCCGGTCGTCACCGGACCGTGAGACGAGGGCTCAGCCCTGGGCGCCCTGCGAGCGCCAGTACTCGTTGAGCGCGCCGTTGGTCTTGACGAACCACACGATCGGGCCGACCAGGATGAAGATGCCCGGGAAGTACCACAGACCCGTGGCGCCGCTGACCGGGCTCGGCTGGCCGCGGCGCTCGTAGAGCTTCCCGACCTCGCTGGAGTTGATGTACGGCAGCACGATCCCGACGAAGAGCGCCAGCAGCAGGGCGAGCGCACCGCCGATGCCCTCGCCGGAGTGCCGCTTCATCTCGTCGTGGGTCTTGAAGTACCACCAGATGCCGTAGATCCCGAACGTGACGATCATGAGCAGGATGCAGGCACCGGTGCCGCGGATCTTGCCCACCGGTCCCGCAGCGGGAGCGGCGTACCCCGCAACCGGGGCGGCGGGCGCCGGGGTGACCGCACCCGAGGGCGCGGAGTACGGCGGAGGCGCCGCGGCCGACGTGGTGTCGGGGGCGGGTACGGAGTCGTTCGTGTCACTCATGACAGGTCCTCAGAACGGAGACAGGCGGAGGTCTGAGGCTAGGGCGCACGCCGCCGGGTCCGGGGGACTTCCGAGCGCTGGACTAGACGATTCTTCCGGCTACAGCAGCGAGCTCGGGTCGCCGGGCACGTCGACGGCGTGCTCGTCGAGGTACTCCAGCGGGACCAGCTCCAGCGCCCGTGCGTTGGTCGACGCGAGCACGACCGGCGCGGCGACCCCGGCCTCGTAGGCCTGCAGCCACCGGGCCGCGACCACGCACCAGCGGTCGCCGGGCAGCAGGCCCGGGAACCGGTAGTCCGGCATGGGCGTCGACAGGTCGTTGCCGATCGCGCGCTGGTGCTCGAGGAACTCCGCGGTCATCACCGCGCACACCGCGTGCAGGCCGATGTCCTGCGGGCCGCACGAGCAGCTCCCGTCGCGGTAGAACCCGGTCATCGGGTCGGTCCCGCACGGCTCGAGCGGTCCGCCCAGCACGTTCAGCTCGTCCACACCGGGCACGCTACGTCAGGCGAGCACCCAGGCGCCGGGCCGGCCCTTGACCATCACGCCCTCGGCGACCAGCGTCTGGCGCGCCTTGCGGGCGGCGTACCGCCAGCGCAGCTCGCCCTCGGGGGTGGTCTGGTGGTCGGCGTCGGTCAGCCGGTCGGCCATCAGCTCCTCGAGCCGGGTGAACAGCTCCTCCTGGTCGAGCTCGCCGCCGGCCTCGGTCAGCGTGGCGACGATCGCGGGAGCGAGCACCTCCGGCGGCGTCCACCGGCGCGGGGCCGTACGGGTCGTCGTCGCCGGGGAGGCTGCCTTCCGGGCCGTCGTGGTCCGCACGCGCGGCGCCTTGACGGGCGCCGGGGGCGGCGGCGGAGCGGGCGGCATCCCGTGCACGCAGGTCGACAGCGGCAGGTCACACAGGTCGCAGTAGTCCTCGGCGCTCATCGGGTTCAGCCTAACCCGCGCTCCCGATCGGGCCGAGGCCGACCTGAGGTAACGCGGACCTCGATCTAGGCAGGTCTCCCGATGTGCCGGGGCACCTCAGGCGAGCAGTGTCCTCGACATGATGACCGACCCCACCACTGCCCTGATGCTCACCCACCTCGACATCGACCCCACCGGCCAGGTGCACCCCGCGGCGCGCCCGCGGCGGCGTCGCCAGCGCCGATTCCAGCGTCGGGCACGGCTGCTGAAGCAGTTCGCGTGAGCGACTACCAGCGGCCGTGCACGGCCTCGCGGAAGTACCGGTCGTAGATCTCGGTGACGCCCGCCAGGACGCGCTCCGGCAGCGGCTCGACGAGCCCGGCGGCGGCGTTCGCCCGCGCCTGCTCGGCGTTCCGCGCGCCGGGGATCACCGTGGTCACGCCCGGCTGCTGCACGACCCACGCGAGCGCGGCCTGGGCCGGCGTGACGTCGAGGTCGCGCACCAGCGCCGCGAACTCCTGCGCCGCGCGGACCCCGGACTCGTAGTCCACGCCGGAGAACGTCTCGCCGACGTCGAACGCCTCGCCGTGCCGGTTGTAGGTGCGGTGGTCGTCGGGCGCGAACGTCGTGTCGGCGGCGTACCGGCCCGACAGCAGACCGGACGCGAGCGGCACCCGCGCGATGATCGCGACCCCGGCCTCGGCGGCCGCGGGCAGCACCGCGTCCAGCGGCTTGAGGCGGAACGCATTGAGGATGATCTGGATGGACGCGACGTGCGGGCGGGCGATCGCGGACAGCGCCTGGTCGACGGTCTCGACGCTGACGCCGTACGCCGCGATCTCGCCCTCGTCGACCAGCGTGTCCAGGTCGTCGTACGTCGCGTCCGCGTCGATCACCGCGCTCGGCGGGCAGTGCAGCTGGACCAGGTCGAGGGTGTCGACGCCCAGGTTGCGGCGGGAGCGCTCGGTCCAGGCGCGGAAGTTGTCGAGCGTGTAGTGCTCGGGGAGCTGCTCGACCCGGCGGCCCATCTTGGTCGCGACGGTGATCCCCGGGTTGTCCTGCAGGAAGCGCCCGATCACCTGCTCGCTGCGGCCGTCGCCGTACACGTCGGCGGTGTCGAAGAACGTCACGCCGGCGTCGACCGAGGCCTGCAGCACCGACCGTGCGTCGTCCTCCGAGACGTCGCCCCAGTCGGCACCGAGCTGCCAGGTGCCGAGTCCGATGACCGAGGCCTCGCGGCCGGTCCTGCCGAGGGTTCGCTGCTCCATGCCGTGAGGCTACTGACCGGGGAGGTAGGACCTCACCGGGCGGGTCAGCTGCCGGCGGTCCGGGGCGTAGTCGACGGTGGAGACGGGCTGCTCCTCGACGGAGGACCGCACCGAGACCGAGTAGCGCGCGGACGGCGCGAGGCAGCTCGGGTCGAAGCGGACGATCGAGCGCCGGCCGACCATCTTGAGGGTCGCGCACCCGCGGTCGCTGATCTCGCGGCCGTGGCCCCGCCAGCCGCGGGCCTTGTAGACGGCGTACTCGGAGAACCCCAGCCCGGTCAGGTAGACGTCGGGCACCCGGTCGTCGTCGGTGTCGAACCACGCCTCGATGTTGTCGCCGACGTCGACCGCGCGGGCGTGCCGTACGAAGACCCGGGCGTACCGCCCGTCCGCGGCCTGCAGGGTCACGCTGCGGATGTCCCACGCCATGCCCGGCTCGGCCGGGTCGGTGACGGTCCGCTCGGTGGGAACGGCGGCGGACGCCGGCACAGCCGTGAGGGCGACCACGAGGGCGACGAGGATCCCGAGCCTTCTCATGACGACACTGTGCCCGATCCGGGCTTGCGGCACACGAAGCCGAAGACGGTGATGGCGGAGAACGCCCACCCCTGCCGTGCCGCCTCGCTCATCGACCGCACCGCCTCGTCGGCCTGCGCGCGGGTGATCCGGCCCTCCGCGACGGCCTGGTCGCCCGACAGCCGGTACAGCTCGAAGTCCTGCAGCTCCTCCTGGGTGTAGACCAGCGCGGACGACCCGATGTCGGGGTCCACGACCAGTCCCGCCTGCATCGCGAGGCGTGGGATGTCGCGCGCCGAGCGCGCGTTGGCGAGCTGGCCGAGGAACGCGACCAGCATCTCGCGGGCGACGTCGGGGTCGATCGAGGACTCGACGCGCGACTCGTGGTCGGAGTCGAGCAGCAGCGCGCGGCCACCCGGCCGCAGCACCCGGGCGACCTCCCGGATCGCGGTCTCCGGGTCGGGCACGTGCTGCAGCACCCGCTCGCACCAGACCAGGTCGACACTCGCGTCGGGCAGCGGGATATCGGTCGCCAGGCCCGGCCGGAACTCGGCCGTCGACCCCGCCGCGGCCGCGCGCTCGGTGGCGACCGCGCGCAGCATCTCGTTCGGCTCCAGGCCGATCGCCTGTCCGTCGGGCCCGGCCAGCGCCGCCAGCCGGCGGGTCATCACGCCGGTGCCGCTGCCCACGTCGACGCAGACCTCGCCGGGCTGGACGTCGCCGGCGGCCAGCGCCCAGGCCCGGAGCCGCTCGATCGACGGAGCCACGTCCTGCGCGTCGAGGACGCCCACCATCGCCCGGACCGCACCATCGCCGATCGTGTCCGGGCGAAACGCCGTACCGAGAGTGAAGGACGATTCCTCCGTGCTCATGAGTCGAGCGTGCCACGATCGGGGCGTGTCGTACGACGAAGATCTAGCCCAGCGGGTGCGGGACGTCGTGCTGGGTGAGCCGGGGCTGACCGAGCGGAGGATGTTCGGCGGCCTGGCGTTCCTCGTCAACGGGAACATGGCGGTGGCGGCGAGCCACGAGGGCGGGCTGCTGCTGCGGGTGCCGCCGGAGCGGACCGAGGAGCTGCTGGGCGACCCGGACGCCCACGAGTTCACGATGCGCGGCGACACCCCGATGACCGGCTGGCTGCGGGTGCGGCCCGACCACCTCGACGACGACGCCGTCCTCGAGCGATGGACCGACGTCGGCGTCACCTACGCCCGGAGCCTGCCGCCGAAGTAGGCGCCACCAGCGCCGGGTTCCCCCTCACCGCTCCAGCAGCACCAGCACCTCGTAGTGCCCAGTGTTGGGGAACATGTCGAGCAGCTGGCCGCGCACCGGGCGCAGCGACGGCATCGCGGCGAGGTCGGTCGCGAGGGTCTGCGCGTTGCAGCTGGAGTACAGGACGTGGCGTACGCCGGACTCCTCGAGCCAGCCGCTCAGCTCGGACCCGATGCCGCGGCGGGGCGGGTTGACCACGACGAGGTCGGGCGCGGGCCGGTCGAGCAGGTACGACGTCGCGTCCCCGGCCTCGAACCGCGCCGCCAACCCCGCCTCCTGGGCGCTGAGGGTCGCCGACGCGACCGCCTCGGTGCTGATCTCGACGCCGAGGACGTCGCGGCCGGGCCGGGCGAGGTGCAGCGCGAAGCCGCCGACGCCGCAGTACAGGTCCCACACGGAGCCCGGCGCGCTCTCGTCCGCCCAGGCCCGCGCCTGCTGGTACAGCGCCGCGGCCATCGCGGTGTTGGTCTGGAAGAAGCTCTGCGGCCGCAGGTGCAGGTCGATCCCGTTGACCCGCATCCGCAGCGTCTCCTGCTCGGTGAGCACCAGCTCGCGGTCGCCCTCGAGGACCGCCTTGTGCTCGGGCTGGAGGTTCACCGACGCGACCCCCAGCGCGGGCAGCGCCTCGCGCAGCCACGGCAGGTGCTTCTGGATCCGCGTCACCGGCTCCTGGGAGCGCAGCACGAACCGCACCATCAGCTCGCCGTCCGGCGACTCGGTCACCAGCAGGTGCTTCAGCTCGCCGCGGCGCGTCGGCACGTCGTACGGCGCGATCGCGGCGCGGGTCACGAAGGCCGCGAGCACCGGCAGCGCGGCCTGGATGCCGGGGGTGTGCAGCGGGCAGTCGCGCAGGTCGACGCCGGCCCCGGCCGGGTTGAGGATCCCGAGCGTGGGCTCGTCGACCGTGCCGTGCACGACCATCTTCGCCTTGTTGCGGAACCCCAGCTGCGGGCTCGCGACCGGCGGGAGCCAGGCGACGCCCGCCACCAGGTCCTCCACCCGCCGCCGCTTGTCGAGCAGCTGCACGTCGTACGGCAGGCCGAGCAGGCTGCAGGAGCGGCAGCGGCCGGCGTCGAAGTGGTGGCACAGCATGGTCCGTCCAGCCTAGGAGAGGGCGCCCCGGCGCTTGCCGACTGCGGCTAGCGTGCGGGCATGAGCCGCTTCGACGCGCCGCCCACGTCCGCCCCGCGCACGCTGGCCCGGGTCGCGCTCGGCGCGATCCTCGCCTTCGCCGGGGTCACCCACCTCACCGTCGCCCGGGAGGAGTTCCAGGCCCAGGTCCCGAGCTGGTTCCCCGTCGACGACGACGCGGTGGTGATCGTCTCGGGCATCGTCGAGGTGACGCTCGGTGCCGCCCTCATCGGCTGGGCCCGCGGCCGGGTGCCGGTCGGCTGGGTGGTGGCGGCGTTCTTCGTCGCGATCTTCCCGGGGAACATCGCGCAGTACGTCGAGGGCACCGACGCCTTCGGCCTGGACACCGACCAGAAGCGCTTCGTGCGCCTGTTCTTCCAGCCGGTGCTGGTGCTCTGGGCCCTGTGGTCCACCGGCGCCTGGCGCGACCGGGATCACATCACCGGCCGAAAGGTTGCCGGAATCAACCAGTAGGGCGGCGGGTTAGGGGTTGTGCCCGCCCCTGCGCCCGTGAGGATCTCGATGACCGCCCCGCTCGACCGCCGCACCGACTACCGGGTCACCTTCGTGGTGCTCTGCGTGGGCGTGGCGTCGTTCTCGTTGCTCCAGTCGATGGTCAACCCCGTGCTGCCGACGATCCAGGAGGCACTCGGCACGGACCAGACCACGGTGACGTGGGTGCTCACGGCGTACCTCGTGTCCGCGTCGGTCTTCACGCCGATCATCGGCCGCATCGGCGACAAGGTCGGCAAGGAGCGGATGCTCGTGGTCGCGCTGGGCGCGCTCGCCGTGGGCTCGCTGCTCGCCGCCGTCGCCACCAGCGTCAGCGTGATGATCGCCGCCCGCGCGATCCAGGGCATCGGCGGCGGCGTGCTGCCGCTGACGTTCGGCATCATCCGCGACGAGTTCCCCCGCGAGAAGGTCGCCTCCGCGATCGGTACGGCGGCCGCGCTGCTCGCGGTCGGTGGCGGGGTCGGCCTCGTCATCGCCGGCCCGCTGGTCGACGCGCTCAGCTACCACTGGCTGTTCTGGATCCCGATGATCATGACGACCGTCGCCGCGGTCGCGGCCGCGATCTGGGTGCCGGAGTCCCCCGAGCGCACGCCGGGCCGGATCAACGTCGCCACCGCGCTGCTGATGTCCAGCTGGCTGGTCGCCCTGCTCGTCGCCGTCAGCCAGGGCCACCACTGGGGCTGGGACTCCCCGCGCGTGATCGGCCTGTTCGTCGCCGCCGCCGTGCTGCTGCCGGTCTGGGTGATCGCCGAGACGCGCAGCAGCGACCCGCTGGTGGACATGCGGATGATGCGGATCCCGACCGTGTGGACGGTCAACCTCGTCGCGCTGCTGTTCGGCTTCGGGATGTACTCGAGCTTCGCGTTCCTGCCGCAGTTCCTGCAGACCCCGGAGGTCGCGGGCTACGGCTTCGGCGCGACGGTGACCGAGTCAGGCCTGCTGCTGCTCCCGCAGACCGTCGCCAGCTTCATCGGCGGCGTCGCCGCCGGTCGCCTGGCCGCCCGCGTCGGCTCCAAGATGCTGCTGGTGTTCGGCGCCGGGCTCACCGCGTTCGGCATGTTCGGCCTGGCGTTCTTCCACGACGAGGTCTGGATGATCCTCGTCGAGACGACGTTCCTCGGCCTGGCCTTCGGCCTCGCGTTCGCCGCGATGTCGAACCTCGTGGTCGCCGCCGTCCCGCAGTCGCAGACCGGTGTCGCCAGCGGCATGAACACCAACATCCGCACCGTCGGCGGCGCGATCGGCTCGGCCGTGATCGCCACCGTGGTCACCAGCCAGCTCCAGGCCAGCGGCCTGCCCACCGAGTCCGGCTACTCGCACGGCTTCCTGCTGCTGGGGATCACCGGCGCGGCCGCGACGATCGTCGCGATCCTGGTGCCGGTCGTGCGCGCCACCACCCACGTCGTGCCCGGCCCGCAGGCGGAGTACGAGGCCGAGCCCGCCGAGCGGGCGCAGGTCTGAGCCCGAGCCGTCTCTGCTGCCGGTTGGACACGATCGGCCTAGGCCGGACGCACCGTGAGCCGGCGCAGCTGCGGGAGCAGGTTGCGCCGGTTGGTCTCGGCGAGCCACCCGTTCGGCAGCGACAGCCGGACCACCTTGTGCCAGGCGCTCGCGACCTGCCTGACCAGTGGGCGCGAGTTGTAGGTGAGGTCGAACCGGTCGAACACCGCGCGCACCCGGGGCGCGATCTCGAAGTACCGGTTCGACGGCAGGTCCGGGAAGATGTGGTGCTCGATCTGGTGCGACAGGTTGCCGGTCATCAGGTGCAGTGACCGGGGGCCGGAGATGTTGGCCGAGCCGAGCATCTGCCGCAGGTACCACTGCCCGCGCGTCTCGTTCCGGTCCAGCGACTCCTGCTCGAAGGCCTGCACGCCCTCAGGGAAGTGGCCACACATGATGACCGAGTGGCTCCACAGGTTGCGGAGCAGGTTCGCGGTCGCGTTGGCGGCGAGCGTGGACTTCCACGCCCGCCCGGACAGCGCCGGGTAGAACACGAAGTCCTTGGTGAGCTGCTTGCGCGCCTTCACCAGGGCGACGCGTACCTCGGCCTTCTTCTCGGGCGTCATCGTCCGCTTGTCGCGGATGTGGTCGCCGAGGTCGAGGTCGAACATCGCGATGCCGTACTCGAAGATGCACGCGGTCACGAAGTTCCACGCCGGCTGGGCGAGGTACCGCGGCTGCCACGGCTGCGCCTCGTCGACCCGCATGATCCCGTAGCCGAGGTCGTTGTCCTGGCCGATGATGTTCGTGAACCGGTGGTGGGTGTCGTTGTGCGCGCGCTTCCACTGCGCGGCGGGCGTCACGTGGTCCCACTCCCACGTCGAGGAGTGGATCTTCGGGTCGCGCATCCAGTCCCACTGACCGTGCAGGACGTTGTGCCCGATCTCCATGTTGTCGAGGACCTTCGCCACGGTGAGCGCGGCGGTGCCCAGCAGCCACGACGTACGACTGCGGCGTCCCATCAGCATGGCGCGGCCGCCGAGCTCGAGCCCCCGCTGCACCCGCACCAGCCGCCGGATGTAGGCGGCGTCGCGCGCGCCCCGGTCGTCCAGGACGTCCTGCCGGATGGTGTCGAGCTCCTTGCCGAGCAGCTCGAGCTCACCGGAGGTCAGTGTGATGCTCACCTCACCAGTGTGCCTCGGTCACCCTGAGACCTTCAGATACCGCGTGTACGCCGGAGCGCTCCAGCCGTGCTCGTTCTGCGCGCGGACGGCCACGCGCAGCCGCTTGCCGGCCGGCAGCCTCGTGAGCGTCGCCTGCGTCCGGCCGGGTCCGACCGTCACCGTGCGACCGAGCGCGGTCAGCCGGTACGCCGTGACCGAACCGGCCGGCGGCTCCCACCGAACGGTCACGCGACGCTTGCCCGGCTTCGCGGACACGATCGAGGGCGCGCTCGGGGCGATGCTGGTGTCGACGGTGACCGCGGTGACCTGCCCGTCGAGCTGGATCGGCAGCGACGCACCTCGCGTCGTGGACGGCACGTGACCGCGGTCCGACGGCCGGTTCACGGTGAGCTCGGCCGGCTCGGCGAACCGCAGCGTCACGTCGGCCGTGCGCTCGGGCAGGTACGCCTGCGCGTCGGGGTCCCACAGCGACACGTCGCGGAACAGCAGCAGCACGAAGTCGCCGTTGCGCTTCTGGGTCAGGAGGTAGCGCGCGTCCTCGGGCAGCCCGTCGGCGGCCACGGCGAGCGAGCCCGGCTGGAACGCCGGGCCGGGGTCGGCGAGCAGCGCCAGCAGCGCCTTCATCGAGCTGTACGCCGGCTTCGGCGTCAGGTCGTGGCGCACCAGCCCGAAGTGCGCCTCGGGGTTGGTCTGGGCCGGGTCGTCGAACGAGTCGATGAGCTCGTAGCTGTACATCCGCTGCTCGCCGCGGCCGAGGTGCTCGAGCAGCAGCCGCGGCAGGTAGACGCCCGCGACGTCCTCCGGCACCGGCGGGTGCGTGCTCTCCGCCGCCATCGCGTTGTGGTAGCCGGCCTCGGTGGTCACCACCGGTCGGCCGGGCACGGCCTGCTTCAGCGCCTCGGTGATCCGGGTGACCTGGTTCGACGGCTTGTGGCCGCCGGGGTACATGTGCGCGTTCGCGACGTCGGCGAACGGCGAGAGGTCGCCGACCTCGGCGTAGTTCCAGCGGAAGGCCAGCGCCGGCGACAGCACCGGCAGGTCGGCCGTGGCCGGGTTCGCCCCGGCGGCCGCCCAGAGCCCCTCCTGCCAGGTCCGCATCTCGGTGACCCACTCCTCGCCGCCGAACAGGTCCCACTCGTTGACGCCCTCGATGCTCTCGACCACCCCGGGCGAGAACTGTTCGGCGACGGTCGCGACGTAGTCGGCCGGTACCGCGCCGGTGCCGGGGCGGCCCATGATCAGGTCGAAGCGGACGCCGGCGTCCTCGGCGACGGTCTCGATGGCGTCGTACTGCCACGGCGCGTCGAGGTAGAGGTCGTCGCGGACGTGGCGGACACCGAGGTCACGCAGCAGTGCCGCGACGGCGTCCTCGTCGCGGTAGGGCGTGTTGAGGAAGTTCAGGTGGATGCCGACGCCGTAGCCGTCGACGACGGAGTCGGCCTGGACCGCCGGGATCGGCTGGGGCTCCGGCTGCGGCTGCGGGGCGGCGCTCGCGGAACCAGGGATCCCCGCCACCAGGACGAGCGCCCCGAGAACTGCTGTCGCGATCCGCATGGTCCTCCCATAACGCGCGCGGGTCGCCATTCGTTACGGACTCGTGGCGACCGGACGCTTCGACTACCTGGACGGCATCCGCGCGGTCGCGATCGTCGCCGTCCTCGCGCTGCACTGGTTCAGCTGGTACGTCCCGATCTTCCACGGCGGCGTGATCGGCGTCGACCTGTTCTTCGTGCTGAGCGGCTTCATCATCACCACGATGCTGTGGCGCACGCCGTCGGGCTGGGTCCCGTTCATGCGCCGGCGGCTGGTCCGGCTCTACCCCGCGCTGCTCGGTCTCGTGGCCGGCTCGGTCGTCCTGTACGCCGTGGTCCCGTGGGCGCCGCTCGACCCCGCCGAGGTCGCCCGGCGCGGGGTCGTCGTGCTCACCCAGCTGTCGTCGCCGTACGCCGCCGAGCAGGAGGGCAGCCTGTGGCTGCCGGCACTCCAGCCGTTCGGCCAGACCTGGTCGCTGGCGGTCGAGTGGTACTTCTACGCGCTCTGGCCGGTGGCCGTGATCGCCGCGCGACGGCGCGGCTGGAGCGCGCGCCGGCTGGCGACGGTCTCGGTCGCGGTCGCCGCGGTCGACTACAGCCTCTCGTTGGCCCTCGGCACGTTCTGGTTCTACTTCGGGCCGACCGCCCGCTGCGCGGAGCTGCTCGTCGGCGCCGCGCTCGCACTGTGGTTCCTCGACCGCGGCCGGCCCACCACCACCCGCGGCACCGCGCCCGCGGCGCTCGCGCTGGCCGCGGTCGCGGCGTACTCCCTGCTCGGGCCGGACGGCGACAGCCCGGTCTACCGGTACGTCGGCGTCCCGCTCGCGGTCGTCGCCGGGGTGGTGCTGATCCACACCGGGTACGGCGGGCAGCACGGCCCGGTGCACCGGCTGCTCGGCCACCCGTGGCTGGCGACCGTCGGCCGGCACAGCTACAGCCTGTACCTCTGGCACGTCGTGCCGTTCCTGCTGCTCGAGGAAGCGCCGGGGCCGAAGCCCCTGCTCGGGCTGGTCGCGGTGGCCTCCGCGGTCGCGCTGACCGTGCTCAGCTACCGCTACCTGGAGCGGCCGTTCCTGCGCCCGCGCGGCGACGTGCTCAGCCCGGCCCGCGCGGTCACGCCGACTCCAGCACCCCGAGCTTGACCAGCGCGGTCACCAGGTCGTCCGCGGCGGTCGCCGACCGGTTGAGCCCGATCCGGGTCGCGACCTCGCGGCGCAGGCCCGCGTCGGGGTCGGCGAGGAACCGCGCGAACGGCTCCCGGTCGAGGTCGACGACC
Source organism: Nocardioides caricicola (assembly GCF_039541135.1). Taxonomy (NCBI): domain Bacteria; kingdom Bacillati; phylum Actinomycetota; class Actinomycetes; order Propionibacteriales; family Nocardioidaceae; genus Nocardioides; species Nocardioides caricicola. The sequence continues at coordinate 408,109 of NZ_BAABFQ010000007.1, forward strand.
TCGCCGGGCACCCAGTCGAGGACGTCGGCGGGGTGCAGCGGGCGGTCGTAGGTGTCGCGGTCGTGCACGAGGAACGCGATCGGCCGGTCGGTGAGCAGGTAGTCGACCCACACGCTCGAGTAGTCGGTCACCAGGCCGGACGACGCGCCCAGGAGCTCGTAGAGCGTGACGCCCGCGGCGCTCAGGTCGCCCTCGTCGAGGGTCACCGCGCCCGGCCAGGCGCGCCGGTCGGCATCCATCGGGTGCGGCTTCACCACCAGCTGCCGGCCCTGGGCGCGCAGCCCGGCGGCGAGCTCGGCGAGCCCGGCGCGGTCCTCGGTCACCGGACCACCGGCGCGCATCGCGCCGACCGCGCGGGCGGTGCGGAACGTCGGCATCCACACCACGAACTCCTGGGTGATGCCGAGCGCGGCCAGGCGATCCGCGCCGGCGGGGCGCCACAGCTGGTCGGTGCGCGGGTTCCCGGTCAGCAGCACCCGCTCGGCGGGGACGCCGAACGTCGCCGCCTGGTGGTGGCTGAACAGCGGCGTGCTGCCCACGAAGTAGGTGCTCTCGATCAGCCGCCCGGCGTCCTTCGACGGCGCGATCCCCTTCGGGCCGTCGCCGTGCCAGATGTTCACGACCGGCTTGCGCAGCCGCGGGCTGCCGTAGAGCCCGTGCGTGAACAGCACCGCCTCGGCGCGCAGGTACGCCCACAGCCCGGCCGGGCTGGCCTTCGGCACCAGCACCAGGCCGCGCGCGGCGAGGGCCTGGACCTCGGGCGGCACCGGGCCGCCGTCGCGCAGCCAGACCACGCGGCCGGCGTACCGGTCCACGAGCGCGCGCGCCACCTCGACGCCGTTGCCCTCGGTCTCCGGGTAGGCCGACAACACCACCGACCGGGTCTGCGGGACCACGCGCTCGAGGACCCGCAGGCCGACGCGCAGCAGGGTCAGGACGATCGAGACGGCCACGTCCCTCATGCCGGCGTCAGCTCCTCGGCACGGGCGGGCGCGTCGTCGGAGAAGCGGGCGACCGTCGCGGTGACGAGGTAGCCGAGCAGCCCGCCCACGGCGTGCCCGATGCCCCACGCCGCCGCGACCCAGACCGTGCCCCGGTCGGCGAGCGAGACCGCGAGCGTCAGCATCACGACGGTGCTGACGGCCTGCACCGAGATCATCGCGACGAGGTTGGCCGCCAGCCGCAGCCGCATCATCCCCCAGTAGTTGAAGGCGGCGCCGACCGCGCCGAGCGCCAGCACCCGCAGCGTGGCGGTGCCCTCGTCGGCGTAGTGGGAGCCGAAGATCGCGAGCAGGTACGGCGCCAGGAGCAGCATCACTAGGGCGCCGCCGACCGATGCCGCCGCGATCAGCAGCCCGCCCTTGCGCACGACGGCGTGGCGGCCGTGCTCGGCGCGCTCGGTCTCGGCGTAGGTCGCGTTGGCGACCGCGAGCACCACGGCGTTGAGCAGCATCGCGACCTGGAACGCGATGAAGTACGACCCGGCCTGGGCCGACCCGAGCGCGTTGACGACCAGCAGCGGGAACACCAATAGGGGCAGGACGGTGAGCACGTAGGTCACGTAGCCCGCGGCCGCGAAGCCGCGGTTGGCGAGCAGCTGGGGCGACGGCGACGGCCGCCGCGACCCGGGGACGTGGCGCAGGATCACCGCGAGGCTGGCGAGCGCGCAGCAGAGGATCGCGAGGCCGAACGAGCCGTACAGCCCGAACGCGCCCGCACCGGCGAGCAGGAACGGCAGCCCGCACTTGAGCACGCCCATCAGGAAGCCGTTGAGCCGGAGGAACGACCAGACCCGGTCGATCGCCAGGAACACGCTGTCGGTGAGCACGTTGAGGGCGGTCGCGGCGACCAGCACGCAGAACGCCGCGATCACCAGCGGCGAGTGCAGCACCTCGGCCAGCCGGGGCGACGTGGCCGGCAGCAGCACGGCGTACAGGAGGGCGAACGTCGCGCCCGCGCCGGCGACGACCAGCGCGGCCGTGACCACGTCGGCCGCCTTGCGGGAGCTGGCCGGGAGAGTCTTCACGATCGCGATGTTCAGGCCCAGCTGGGCGAACAGCGCCAGCGCGTCGCCGGCGGCCACGAGCGAGCCGGCCAGGCCGACGTCCTCGGGCGAGGCGAGCCGCGCGGCGATCACCCAGAACAGCGCGCCCGCGCCGGCCATCAGCAGGGTCGTGACGAGGACGAGCAGCGAGTTGCTCAGCAGCTTGCTGTTCATCGGTACACCCGGGCTTGAGGGGCGTCAAAGATCCGGTCGAGGCGCCGGTCGAGGGCGCCGATCGGGTAGGTGTAGGTGAGCAGGTCGCCGGTCCAGAAGACCGTGGACTCGCCCTGGTCGAGGATCTGGCCGTCGACGAAGACGTAGCCGTCGTCCGAGAGCATCGTCGGGAACAGCCGGTCGGACACCGGAGCCCGGTTGTCGCTCATCGCCAGCAGCCGGACGTTGACGTTGCGGTTGGCGATGATCCGCTCGTTGTCCTTGTCCGCGCGGTCGGTCGCGCCGAGCCAGCCGATGCCGTTGATGGCGGAGTCGGTCGCGAAGAACCGGTCGTAGTAGACGCCGGCGTTCGCGAGCGCGATCCGCTGCTGGGTGGCCGCGAGGACGACCAGCAGCGCGACCGGCGCGACCGCGCACAGGACCCGCCGCCGCAGCACGAACCACATGCCCATCGCCATCACCGGCGCGACGACCAGGAGCGTCTGCTGGAACGCGCGCAGCACGCCGTAGTCGACCGAGAGGTTCGGCACCACGACGATCAGGCCGAGCGCGGCCATCGATCCCCACACCAGGAACACGACCTCGCGGGGGAAGCCGCTGTCCTTGCGGCGCCGCAGCAGCCAGACGAGACCGAGCAGCAGGAACGCCTGCATCACCAGCGCGCACGCCAGCTTGACCGGCGTGGACGCCACCGGGTGCAGCTCCGGCGACGTCACCTCCGGACCCGGGTCCGGCAGGGTCTGCTGCTCCTCCGGGATCTCCGCGGCGCGGTAGTCGAGGGTCGCGTCGACGAACATCGACATCCGCTCGTCGGGCGAGGTCTGGTCGCCGGAGAGCAGCCAGTACGACGTGTCGGACGAGCTCGGCCCGTCGTCGCCGGAGCCCGTGATCGCCTGCACGGTCTCGCTCAGCACCTCACGCGCGTGGCCGCCGGTCCCGGTGATCGGCCCGGCCCAGGCGAGCGTCGTGACGAGCAGCGCGCCGACCATCAGCGGGTGCAGCAGCACCAGCGGCGTGCGCCGCACCTGGCGGAGGACCGTCAGCCCGAGGAGGGCGGCGACCATCGCCATCAGCAGCACGTACGTCGTGGAGTAGTGCGACAGGACCACACCGACGCCGAACGCGTACACCAGGAGCCGATTCGGGTGACGCTCGGTCGCCGCGAGCAGCAGCAGCGCGAGGAAGAAGAACGCCATCTCCTGGCGCACGAGGTACGGCATGTCGGTGAAGAACGTCGGGAACGCGATCGTGAGGACCGCGGCAGCGAACGCGAGCCGGCGCGGGACGAACCGCCGCGCGAACAGGTACGTCAACACCGGGACGACGGCGAACACCAGCTGCAGCAGCAGCTTGAACACGACGACGCCCGACAGACCGGTCGCCTGCGCGAGCACGGTCGGCAGGATCGTCACGCTGAGGCAGGCGTTGTACGCGCTGGGCAGCGCGCTCATCTCCCAGTTCTGCACACCGTCGGTGAGGCGGAACGCGAGGTACTCCGCCTGGATGTCGTGGCCCGTGATCACCCAGCCGCGCAGCGACGTCGCGAGCAGCAGGCCGGCGGAGACCAGGCCGAGGACCCAGCCGTCGTGCGCACGCCGCGTCCCCAGGACCTGGGCGAGCAGAGCGGCGGCGCCGACGAGCACCGCGACCACCGCGACGAGTCCGGAAGCCCCGTTGTTGAGCCGGATCGCGCCCGTCACCGACAGCAGCAGCGCGACCGAGGCCAGGGTGGGCGCGAGCACGAGCTGGGCGTCGAGCACGGCACGGAGGGCGCCCGGTTGCGCCAGGGGGATGTCGCGGCGCCAGAGCAGCAGCGCGAGGTCGACGACGAGCCAGGTGATCGCCAGCGGCAGCGGCGCGAGCGGGTGGTCCACGCCGACCCAGGGCAGCACGGTGTCGAGCAGCAGCCCGCCCACGACGAGGCCGAGCAGGCTGAGGCCGAACGCGTACGGCAACCGGGTCGCCCGGCGGGCGAGCACGAGGGTCGGCAGCGCGACGAACGTGACCAGCGCGACCGTCGCGCGCAGCACCGGCAGGTCGAGGTCCAGCGCGACCACGGCCTGCGCGGCCACCAGCGCGAGCACCCGCCAGCGCAGCGGCTCGCGCCGGCGCCGGGGCGTGACGTCGACGTACGACGTGTCGGCGCGCTCGAGGACGGTGTCAACCATGCGCGACCCGGTCCTCGACCGATCCCCAGCGCGAGAGCGGCAGGTCGGTCGCCTCGGGCCAGCGGAGCACGACCGCCTCGTGGATCGCGAGCATCCGGTGGAGCAGCGGCTCGGGCCCGGCGAACTCGGCGGGGAGCAACGGCTCGTGCACCTGGATGAACGGCCCCTGGTCGTCCTCCTCGGAGGTGATCACCACGACCGGCGAGTCGGTGCCGATGGCCAGGCGGGCGGCCCCGAACGAGCCCAGCACCTCGCGTCCGGCGAAGCGCAGCGGCGTCCGGCCCGGGACGTCGGTGGCGATCGCGACGACCTTGCCGTCGTTCAGCAGCGCGGTGAGCCCGTCGGTGCCGACGGCCGCGCTGACGGGCGTGCCACCGTGGGTGGTCGCGACCTTCACGTGCTGGCGCAGCCAGGCCGGCGCGTCGGGCTCGAGCATGTAGGGGTAGGCCACCAGGTGACCGGGGACGCCGAGCCGGGCGATCGACGCGAAGGCGCCGTCGTAGTAGCCGTGGTGCATGAAGTTGAGCACGACGCCGCGCCCGAGCGCGCGCGCCTCGCGCAGCCAGTGCATGCCCTGCACACGCAGGCTGGTGATCAGCTCGGGGTGCCAGCGCAGCTCGCCGCGCCGGGCCTGGTAGGCGACGTACGCCCGCGCCACCTCGTCGAGGTCGGCGTCGGGCCGGGAGTGCTCGAGCAGGAAGCGCATCTGCGCGCGGGCGTCCTCACGGACGGACTCGCTCCGCCACGCCGCGCGGGTCCGCGCCCGCACCAGCGCGGGCAGCAGCGTCGTCGGCACCGCCGCGCGCAGCCGCGCGACCGTCTCCTCGCTCACCATCGGGCGGCCTCCCTCATCACGCTCTCCATCTCGTCCCCACGCCAGGCCCACCGGGACGGCTCGACCTGCATCTCCCCTGTCAGCACCTCGGCCAGCGCGTCGGCCAGCGCGACCGGGTCGCCGGGCGGCACGAGGCGGCCGTCGACGCCGTCGCGGACGACGTACGGGATCCCGCCGACGTCGGACCCCACCACCGGGCAGCCGCACGCGATCGCCTCGGCCAGCGCCATCCCGAACGACTCGGCCTCCGTCAGCGACGGCAGCACGGTGACCCCGGCGCGGCGGTAGTACGCCGGCAGCGCGGCGTGGTCGACGTGCCCGGCCCACTCGACCAGGTCGGCGACGCCGAGGTCGGCCGCCTGCTTCTGCAGCGCGACGACGTCATCGCCCGAGCCGACGACCGTGAGCCGCGCGTCCGGCACCAGCGCACGCAGCCGGGGCAGCGCGTCGACCAGCACCTGCAGGCCCTTCCACCGCGACGACTGCTCGACGCGGCCGACGTACAGCACCCGGCGCTCGCGCGGCTCGCCGCTCGGCGTGAAGATCTCGGTGTCGACGCCCGGCGGGATCAGCCGCGCGCGACCGGTGGCGTGCGCGAGCGAGACGGGCGACACCGCGACCAGGGCGGCACTGCGGGCGAAGACCCGCGGCAGCACGTGCTTCTCGTAGGCACGCAGCACGCCGTCGACCCGGTGGTCGCCCTTCACCAGCGAGCCGGAGTGGTAGGTCAGCACGACCGGGGCGGGCGACGTGAACGCCGCGAGGTCGGCGAGCCCCGGCACGGGCGCATGCGCGTTGACGACGTCGACGCCGCGCAGCAGCCGGCGCAGCTGCCAGGCCCACCACGGGTTCAGCGGGGTGTTCGAGAGCGTCAGCCAGGTGCCGAGCCGCACCACGCGGATGCCGTCGTACGACGTCTCGACGGTGCGCCGCGCGCGGCCGGTGGTGACCACGATGACGTCATGGCCGCGGTCGCGCAGGGTGCGCGCGACCCAGGCGGCGTACTGCTCCACTCCCCCGGGCTCGGGCGCGAAGCGCGGGGAGACCACCGCGACCCTCATCGCCGGGCACCTCGGCAGTGGGCGAGGACCTCCCGGTCGGCGCCGGGCAGCCGGACCGCGAGGTCGAAGTCGCGTGCGGGCCGGGCGAGCACCTGCGTGACATCGGCGGTCTCGCCCGGGTCGACGGCGACCGTGCCGGTGCGGCGGACGTCGCCCGCGGTGACGACGTAGTCGAAGGTGCGCACGTCGCTCATCGCGTTGTCGACGGTGAAGCTCACGGTGAGCTCGGTGCGGCTGCCGCCACAGACCGGCACCGTGCCGTCGGACGAGCGGGCGAACGAGAGCGCGACGTACTCCTGCGGCTGGTGCGAGGCGGACAGCGCCATCTGGTCCCGCACGCCCGGGAAGAGCGCGGCGAGCAGCGCCACCAGACCGACCGCCAGCGCGGTGAGCGGGAGCACGCGTCGATACCAGTGGGGTGAGTCCACGGCTGTCCAACGGGAGGGTGTCGGGCCGGTTACGCCGGGGCATATAGGGCGCGTGTCACGGTCCAGACCACACGTCCTCCACGTCGCCCACCAGGTGCTGCCGCACCTCGGTGGGCTCGAGACGGTCGTGGGCGCGGAGACTCGGGGGCTCCGCGACCGCGGCTGGGACGTCACGGTCGTCAGCAGCGGCGCCGGCACCCGCGTCGAGGACGGCATCCGCACGGTGCGGGTGCGCGCGTGGAACGGGCTCGAGGAGCGGTACGGCGTGCCGTTCCCGCTGTTCTCGCCACGCCTGCTGTGGGTGCTGGCGCGCGAGGTGCGGCGGGCGGACCTCGTGCACGTGCACGACGTGCTCTACCTGTCGAGCTGGGTGGCGGCGCTGTGGTGCCTGGTGCTGCGGACCCCGTACGTCGTCCACCGCCACGTCGGCTTCGTGCACCACTCCTCCGCGCTGGTGCGGCTGGTGCAGGGAGTCGTCCTCGCCACGTTCGGCCGGCTCGTCCTCGGCGGCGCCCGCACCGTGCTGCCGATCGACGAGCACGTCGCGGCCGGGCTGCCCGACCCGTCGAAGGTCGTCGTGCTCGGCAACGGCGTCGACACGGCGCGCTTCCACCCCCGCCCGCCGGTGGCCCGCGAGCGGCCGGTGGCGCTGTTCGTCGGGCGGTTCGTGCCGAAGAAGGGCTTCGACCTGGTCGCGGCAGCCGCGGGCGACGAGTACGAGATCGCCTTCGCCGGCGGCGAACGCCCAGCAGGGCTTGAGGATCCGCGTCTTCGCTTCCTCGGCGCCGTGCCCGCCGACGAGATGCCGGAGGTCTACGCCGCCGCCGACGTGATGGTCGTCGCCTCGGTCGGCGAGTGCCCGCTGACCGTGCTGGAGGCGATGGCTAGCGGGCTTCCCGTGCTGCTGAGGGAGGACCCCGCCCTGCACTCGCCGTGGACCGCGGGGCCCGGGGTGCGGTTCGTCGACATGGCCGCGGGCGACCTGCCCGAGGCGCTGCGCAAGCTGGCGGCCGACCCCGACGAGAGGCGGCGGCTCGGCGCGGAGGGAGCCGCGTTCGCTCGAGCGGCGTACTCCTGGGACGTGCACGTGGACCGGCTGGAGGATGTCTACCGGGCCGTAACCCCAGGTTCGCTCTCCCGTTGAGCGGGACATGTCGATCTCGGGGGTCGCCCAAGGAGGTCGTGTGTCCACAGCAGCCGAGCGTTACCGCATCGCAGCGGTCGTGCCTTGCCACAACGAGGAGGCGGCGATCGCGACGGTGGTCGCGGACCTCGTCGCCTCGGTTCCTGGGATCACGGTCTACGTCTACGACAACTGCAGCACCGACCGCACGGTCGAGCGGGCGCGCGAGGCGGGCGCGATCGTGTGCTCAGAACCCCACAAGGGCAAGGGGAACGTGGTCCGCCGGGCGTTCGCGGACATCGACGCGGACATCTACCTGCTGATCGACGGCGACGACACCTACGACGCCGGCGCGGCGCCCGCGATGATCGAGAAGCTGCTCGCCGACAACCTCGACCAGGTCGTCGGCGTACGACGCGGCGATGCGTACCGCGCGGGCCACGAGACCGGCAACAAGGCACTGAACCGGATCGTCACCGGCATCTTCGGCGACACGATGGGCGACATGCTCTCCGGCTACCGGATCTTCTCGCGCCGGTTCGTGAAGAGCTTCCCGGCGGTGTCGCGCGAGTTCGAGATCGAGACCGAGCTGACCGTCCACTCGCTCGCGCTGCGGATCCCGTCGGCCACCGTCGACGTCGGCTTCAAGGACCGGCCGGAGGGCTCCGAGTCCAAGCTGCGCACCTACCGCGACGGCTGGAAGATCCTCAACGTGATCATGACGCTCACCCGGCACGAGCGTCCGATCTACTTCTACGGGCTGATCTCCGCGGTGCTGATGTTCCTCGCCACCGTGCTCGCGATCCCGGTGCTGGTGCAGTACGTCCAGACCGGGATGGTGCCGCGGATGCCCACGCTGATCGTCTCGTCCTTCCTGGTGATGATCTCGTGCCTGCTGTTCCTCGCGGGCCTGGTGATCGACGGCATCCGCAAGTCCCGGCACGAGACGAGCCGGCTCTCCTACATGCGGCTGCCGTCCGTGCGCGGCACCTACGTCCGCGACCCGGAGTTCTACCCGGACACCGTGGCCGCGCACATCCCCGTTCCGCGCGCCAGCAGCTGACGCAGCCGGTACGGTCGGGCGCCGTGAGCAGAACCCGGTCGCTGGCCCATGTCCTTCTCGCCTACGTCGTCGCGATCGGCGTCGGCGCCGCGTGGCTGTACGCCGGGCCCGACACGGCGTACCTCTGGCTGGACGGGCTGATCGCCGACGTCCTCGCGACGCTGGTGATCTTCGGCTTCAGCCGGTTCCACCACAACTCGAGCTTCTACGACGCGTACTGGAGCGTGATCCCGCCGCTGCTCGCCGTCTACTGGTGGAGCGAGAGCGACCCCGACGAGCTGCGCGCCTGGCTGGTCTGCGGGGTCATCGTCGTGTGGGCGGTGCGGCTGACCGCGAACTGGGTCTACACCTTCCCGGGCCTGCACCACGAGGACTGGCGCTACCCGATGGTGCGGGCGAACGCCGGTCGCTTCGAGCTCGTCGCCGACCTCGTCGGCATCCACCTGGTCCCCACGCTCCAGGTGTTCCTCGGCCTGGTCCCGGCGTACGTCGCCCTCACCCAGCCCGGCCGCGCCGTGGGCTGGCTCGACTGGCTCGCCGTCGCGATCGGGCTCGGCGCCGTCGCGCTCGAGCTCGTCGCGGACACCCAGATGCACCGCTTCCTGCGCACCCGCGAGCCGGGCCAGGTCATGGACCGCGGGCTGTGGGGCTGGTCGCGCCACCCCAACTACTTCGGCGAGATCAGCTTCTGGTTCGCCCTCGGCCTCTTCGGCCTGGCCGCCTCTCCGGCGGACTGGTGGTGGGTCTTCGTCGGCGCGCTCGCCATGCTGCTGCTGTTCCTCACCGTCAGCATCCCGATGATGGAGAAGCGCAGTCTCGAGCGGCGCCCGTCCTACCAGGACGTCGTCGACCGGGTGCCGAAGCTCGTCCCCCGCCCACCGCGCGGCTAGCGGTCTGAGCGCTCGCAGACCAGGCCGTCGCGGTCCTTGTCGAGGACCGCGCTGGCCCTGTACACCTCCGGCTGGATCGCCGGGACGCCCCACGGGCCCTTGACCCGGCGCACGGCGGCGACCGTGCCGACACCGTCGGGGTAGACCTCGCGCAGTGCCTGGCAGCTGTCGAAGCCGATGGCGGGCAGCATGCTCTCGGGCTGGACGGCCTCGACGGCGCGGTCCTTCAGGTTCTCGCCGTAGTCGACGAGCTTGGGCAGCTGGGAGACCGCGAGGAGCCCGATCAGCGCGAGGACGGTCAGCTTGAGCACGCCGCGGCGGAACGAGCGGCTGATCCGCGGCTCGGGGCGACGGACCCGCGGCTCGCGGAGCTCGCGCGGCAGGCGCTTCTGCCGCGGCATCTGCAGCCGCGGGGTGCGCGGCGGCGGACCGGCCGCGGCGCGGAACCCGAGGTCGAGCTCGATCGACGCGAGGGTGACCTCGTCGGAGGACAGCATCGGCGGGCGGCGCGTCAGCATCTCCCGGAGGTTCGCGGTCGAGCAGATCATCACGTCGTGGCACCAGCCGACCAGCGGCTCCTCGCGCTCGAAGCAGAGCGCGGAGCGCACGGTGGTCGCGGCGGGACCGCTGACCAGGCCGGCGACGGCGAGCGCGGCCTCACTGGCCTGGCCGATCACGCGGTGCTGACGGCGACCGCGGCACCAGAAGCTGTTCTCCCGGACCTCGATCCGGCCGGCCCAGTCCTTCACGTCGATCACGAAGACACCCGGAGGACCGACGACGACGTGCGAGACGTCGCCGCGCCGGCTCCCTGGCCAGCGCACGCTGGAGAACACCGACCAGCCGTCTGCGCGCAGTGAGTCCAGGATCGCTCCAGTCGCACGCGTGCGATGCCGCCTGACCAGCCGTTCCATCGGCTCGGCGCTCATGTCCGTACCCTTCCGTGGGTGTCTTCCTGGACCCCATCGGCTCGGAACGGGCCGGCCTTAGGCGTTGTCGGATGCCGAGATCAGGCGTCGATCCGCCGCATCACCGGCGAGGCCAGGACGCCGTGCACGAACACCGACAGCACCACGGTGAACGCCACCGTCGACCACAGCCAGTCCGCCGCGAGCTCGTCGGCCTCGCCGGCGGCGTAGGCGAGGTAGTAGATCGAGCCGATCCCGCGGACGCCGAAGAACGCCGCGGCCCAGCGCTGCCCGCGGTCCAGCGGCGGCTGTTCGCGCCGCGCCATCGGGCTGAGCGCGATCAGGCCCGTGACGGGACGGACCAGGAAGATCAGCGCCACCCCGATCACGACGCCGCGCCAGTCCAGCGCCTCGAGCAGCCCGCGGCTGAGCGCGATGCCCAGCACCAGCAGCACGAACAGCGTCAGCAACCGCTCCAGCCGCTCGGCGACCTCGTGCATCGCCGCCTGGTAGTCGTGCGACCGTTCGGCCGAGCGGAACGTCATCGCGCAGACGAACACCGACAGGAAGCCGTAGCCGCCCGCGATCTCGCCGACGCCGTACGCCGACACCAGCGCCGCGAGGGCGAGCAGCGACTCGCCGCGCTCGGCCACCCGCAGCGAGCGGCTGCTGGAGCGGAACGCGACGTACGCCAGCACGCGGCCGACCAGGATGCCGGCGGCGACCCCGATGACGACCTTGCCGACGAGGTACCAGCCGACCCACTCCAGCCCGAGCGCGCCCTCGGTCGCCAGCAGGATCGCGGCGTACACGAACGGGAACGCCAGCCCGTCGTTCAGGCCGGCCTCCGAGGTCAGCGTGAACCGGAGCTCGTCGGACTCGTCGACCTCGTGGTCACCGGTCTGCGGCCCGGCGACCTGGACGTCCGAGGCGAGCACCGGGTCGGTGGGCGCGAGCGCGGCGCCCAGCAGGAGCGCCACCGCGACCGAGGCCCCCATCGCCCAGCCGAGCAGCGCGATCGCGCCGATGCCCAGCGGCATCGCGATCCCCAGCAGCCGCCAGGTGGTGCTCCACCTCCCCCAGGACGCGCGCCGGCGCAGCTCCAGCGGCCGGTCGATCGCCAGGCCCACGCCCATCAGCGCGACGATCACGACGAGCTCGGTGACGTGCTCGATGGTGGCGCGGTTCTCCTGGGGGTCCAGGGGCAGTCCGTCGGGGAGCGGGGTGAACCCGATCGCCAGCCCGACGGCGACGAGCACCATCGGCGCGGAGATGGCGTAGCGGTCCAGCAGCGCGGGCAGCACGACCGCCAGCAGGAGCGCCGCACCCGCCACGACGTACACGAGGTCGGCGGTCACAGGTACGTGGTACCCCATCTAGGGTGAAGTCGTGCCTGACGACGCATTCGACCAGATCATGGCGTCCGTGGACGCGCCGCTCGTGGTGGTCACGACGGTCGCCGAGGACGAGCGCGCCGGCTGCCTCGTCGGCTTCCACGCGCAGTCCAGCATCGGCCCGGAGCGCTACTGCGTGTGGCTGTCGAAGGCGAACCACACCTACCGGGTCGCCCTGCGGTCCTCCCACCTCGCGGTGCACTTCCTCGGCGCCGACGATCTGCCGATGGCCGAGCGGTTCGGCACCCAGACCGGCGAGGAGGTCGACAAGTTCGCCGGCCTCGACGTCTCCGACAGCGAGTACGGCGTACCGCTCGTGGACGCGCTGCCCAACCGGATCGTCCTGGAACGCACCGCCCTGCTCGACGACGGCGGCGACCACGTGTGCCTGATGACGCGGGTCGTCGACGCGCAGAGCGCCGGGAGCTTCACCCCGCTGCGGGTGTCGGACGCCGCGCACCTCGACCCGGGCCACGAGGCCGACGAGCGCGCGATCGAACCATGACACGAGGGGCCGCCCCTCCGGGCGGCCCCTCTCCTGGGCTGACGGCTGCGTGAGCGTCAGGCCTCGATCGCGGTGCGCTCCGTCTCGTTCGAGCCGGCGTTGATCTCGATCTTGCGCGGCTTCGCCTTCTCGGCGACCGGCACGACCAGGCGCAGGACGCCGTCGGCGTACGCCGCCTCGATGCGGTCCAGGTCGAGGTTGTCGCCGAGCACGAGCTGGCGGCTGAACACGCCCTTCGGGCGCTCGGTGGCCAGGGCCTCCCAGTCGCCGTTGCGGGCGACCCGCTCGGCCCGGACGGTGAGCACGTTGCGCTCGACGTCCAGGTCGATGCTCTCCTTCGCCACGCCGGGCAGGTCGAACTCGATCACGAAGCGGTCGCCCTCACGCCACGCGTCCATCGGCATCACCGCGGGACGGTTGGTGGTGCCGAGGAGCTGCTGGGTGAGCCGGTCGAAGTCGCGGAACGGGTCGGTGGTGCGAAGCAACATCACTGTCCTCCTGGTTCTGCTGTCGGGGGCCCGTGAACCGGGTCCGTACCTGTAACGTTCAGTACAGGTTTTTTATATTCCGATCATCAGGAAGAATCAAGTCCGTGGCCCAGGGAGATCGAGCAAGCAGCCGGGGTGTCTTCGCGATCTCGGTCGCCGCCGAGATGGTGTCGATGGAGATCCAGAACCTCCGCGTCTACGAGCGCCGCGGCCTGCTCGAGCCCGACCGCACCGCCGGCGGCACGCGGCTCTACAGCGCCGACGACATCGAGCGCCTGCACCGGATCCGCCAGCTCCTCGCGGACGGCCTGAACCTCGCCGGCATCGCGCACGTGCTCGCGCTCGAGGACCGGGTGCGCTCGCTCGAGACGGAGGTACGCCGCCTGCGTGGTCGCTGAGGTCAGGCGCGCGGCTGGAACCCGACCAGCTCGTCGGCGCCCGGGCCGATGATGTACACCGAGGACTCGGGGACCTCGTTCCACGCGCCGGGCAGGTCGCGCAGCGGCTCGGAGACCACCAGCCTGGTCTCGTCGCCGGCGCGGGCGATGACCTCGATGTCGGGGTAGAGCTCGCGCAGCCGGGCGATGTCGGTCGAGTAGAACAGCGAGCGCGACGTGCCCTCGCTGGAGTAGCGGAAGACCCAGACCGACTCGCCGTTCGACGTGGCGACGGTCATCTGCACCGGGTGGACCACGCCGTGCTCGGCGGCGACCCGCTCGACCAGCCCCACCGCGCGCTCCACGGCGCCGACCGGGTCGTCGCGCAGCCCGAACGTCAGGGCGAGGAAGAACAGCATCTCCGAGTCGGTCGAGCCCTCGATGTCGGCGTACAGCGCCGGGTCCACCTGCATCGCCAGCTCGCGCTTGTAGTCATGGAAGCCCGCGAGCACGCCGTTGTGCATCCACAGCCACTCGTGCCACCGGAACGGGTGGCAGTTGCTGCGCTGCACCGCCGTACCGGTCGAGGCCCGCACGTGCGCGAACAGCAGGGGCGTGCGGATCTGCCGGGAGACCTCCCGCAGGTTCGCGTCGTTCCACGCCGGGTCGACGCCCTTGAACACCGCCGGCTCCGCGCCCTCGCCGTACCACCCGATGCCGAAGCCGTCGCCGTTGGTCGTCGTCGCGCCCATCCGCGAGTGCAGGCTCTGGTCGATGATCGAGTGCACGGGCCGGAACAGCAGGTCGTCGACGAGCATCGGGTCGCCGTAGTACGCCATCCACCGGCACATACCTGCACCGAACCACGCCCGCCGCCCGGACGCGTCCCCCAGAAGGGGTGACATGAGAGCACTCTCACCGCCGCCTCACATGGGTCCCATCCAGGACGGGAACGGTGGAGCCATGAAGACCATTGCCCTCACCACCGCCGCCCTGCTCACCGCTTCCACCGTGGCCCTCGCCGCGCCCGCTCACGCGGGCGACGACGACCGCCAGCGGTCCGGGTCCTGCGCCGGCAGCACGAACTGGAAGATCAAGGCCGGCCCCGACGACGGCCGCATGGAGGTCGAGGCCGAGATCGACAGCAACCGCAACCGCCAGATCTGGGACTGGACCCTGCGGCACAACGGCCGGTACGCCGACAGCGGCACCAGCACCACCCGCGGCCCGAGCGGCTCCTTCGAGGTCGAGCGCCGGACCGCGAACGCCCCCGGCAAGGACACCTTCAAGTTCCGGGCCGTCAACCGCGCCTCGGGCGAGGTGTGCATCGCGCGGGTCAGCCGCTGACCGGTCCCTGACCGAAGAACGTCCGCAGGTCGGCGACCAGCTCGTCGGGTGCCTCGAGGGCGGCGTAGTGGCCACCTCGAGGGAACTCGGTCCAGTGCACGATGTTGGCGTTGTCGCGCTCGGCGAACGCCCGGATCGTCCGGAAGTCGTCCTTGAACACCGCAACCCCGACCCGGCCCTGGCTGACAACGGGCTCTGCGCCGGCGCGCTGCTCCTCGAAGTGGTAGCGGGCCGCGGTGGCGTAGGTGTTGGTCAGCCAGTAGAGGCTGACCTGCGCCAGGACCTGCTCGGGCTGGACCAGGCTGGTGCCGTTGCCGAAGTTCTCGAACAGCTCGCTGTAGGCGAGCACGGCCACCGGCGAGTCCGCCAGCGCGGCGCCGATCGTCTGCGGGCGGGTGCCGTTCATCTGGTTGTAGCCGCCCACGCTCACGAACCACTGCAGGTGCGCGAGGGCGCCGTACTCCTTCTCTCCGAAGCCGTCCATCTCCCCGGGCGCCCCGGACGGGAACGAGAAGAGCTGCAGCACGTGCGCGCCGAGGAAGCCCTCGGGGTTCAGGACCGCGAGCTCGCGCCCGATCATCGCGCCGGCGTCGCTGCCGTGGCTGCCGTAGGAGTCGTAGCCGAGCCGACGCATCAGCGCGTCGTACGTCGCCGCCACCCGCGCCATCGTCCAGCCGCCGCCGGCCAGCGGGGTCGAGAAGCCGAAGCCCGGCATCGACGGGATCACGAGGTGGAAGCTCTCGCGCAGAGGCTCGACCATCTCGAGGAACTCGATCACCGACCCCGGGTAGGTGTGCGCGAGCAGGAGGGGCGTGGCGTCCGGGTTGTCGGAGCGGACGTGGATGAAGTGGACCGTCTGGCCGTCGATCTCCGTGGTGAAGTTCGGGTGCGCGTTGAGCCGGCTCTCGACCGCGCGCCAGTCGAAGGACTTCCACCGCTCGACCATGTCCTGCAGGTAGGAGACGGGCGTGCCGTACTCCCAGGAGTCGCCGGGCGCGGCCGGCGCGTAGCGGGCCCGGTCGAGCCGGGCGCGGAGGTCGTCGAGCTCGGCCTGCGCGACCTCGATGCGGAAGGGACGGATCTGGGTGTTCTGGTTGGTGTTCATGAGGACGACGCTAGAACCGGTTCCGGAACACTACGTTCCTGTATTTTGACGTCGTGCTGGAAACTTCTGCCCGCCTCCTGGCGCTGCTCGGTCTGCTCCAGTCGCGCGTCGACTGGTCCGGCGCGGAGATCGCCGAACGGCTCGACGTCACCGACCGCACCGTCCGCAAGGACGTCGCCCGGCTGCGCGAGCTCGGCTACCCGGTCGACGCGGTCCGCGGCCCCGGCGGCCGGTACCGCCTCGGCGCCGGAGCCAAGCTCCCGCCCCTCCTGCTCGACGAGGACGAGGCGGTCGCCGTCGCCGTCGGCCTCCGCGCCGCGACCGGCATGGCCGGCTTCGAGGAGACCGGCGCCCGCGCGCTGACGAAGCTGGAGCAGGTGCTCCCCGACAAGCTGCGCCGGCGCCTGGCCGCGCTCCGCCAGGCCACCAGCGCCGGCCCGGTCAACACCGACTCGAACGTCGAGGACCCCGTCGTTGACCCCGAGCTCCTCAACGAGCTGGCCGCTGCCATTCGCGACCACCAGGGCCTGCGCTGCGATTACCGCGACACCCGCCTCGAGCTCGAGCCGTACCACCTGGTCGGCTGGCAGCGCCGCTGGTACCTCGTCGCCCGCGACCCGGCCAGCGGCGCGTGGGCGCCGTACCGCGTCGACTGGCTGCACCTGCGCACCCCCGGCGGCCGCCGCTTCACGCCTGCTGAATTTCCCGGCGACCTCACCGACTTCGTCGTCCGCGAGGTCGCCCGCACCGGCTGGGCCGTCCACGTCCGGATCCGCATCCACGCCCCCGCCACCGAGGTGATGGCCCGCATCAACCCCGCCGTCGGCACCGTCGAGGCGGTCAGCGACACCGAGTCCGACCTCGTCACCGGCGGCGACAGCGTCGAGGTCGTCGCCGTCTGGATCGGCATGCTCGGCCTGGATTTCTCCGTCAGCGAGCCGCCCGCGCTCGTCGAGAACCTGCGGGCGCTCTCGTTGCGGTATGCGCGGGCGATCGGCGGCTGACTAAGCACATTGCGCTCCGCCGAATGATCGCGAGGCCCTAGCCTCTGCGGAGTACGTGACCGCGAAACAGTAGGAGCAGGAGTGCCTCACGAACTGGTCGCGCCAGGCCTACGCAACGAGTTGATCTCGGAGAACCTTCGCGAGGCCCTGGCTGAACTCAGCGAGGGGCAGGCATCCGAAGAGGAGCTCAGCGCTGCGGACGCTATCGAGCGACTCGGCAAGCACCTGCTTCGAGTAGCGCGGCGCCTGCGGACCCCCGACGATGCTGCGGAGCTGGAGACAAGTGTCGGCCAAGTGAACGATGCCATCTCGGCCCTGGGCTTTGACGAGGACCGCGTGGCCGTCCCGCCGCGGATTCTCACCGGAGTACGACCTGCACTCGGCCTCGCCCAGTCCTTGCCAGCCCATCCGACTGTCCCCCTGACATCGAGTGAGTTGTTCGTCAACGGGCAAGGCGAGCCCGGGCTCGGCAAGGTTCTCCTTGAGGAACTGCGGTGCGCCGACGAGGTTGATCTGATCTGTGCGTTCGTCGGATACACGGGTTTCGAGCCGCTTCGTGACGAGTTCCGCAAGCTCATCGAGCGCGGTGGCCGAATCCGCGTCATCACTTCGACGTATCTCGGCTCAACTAGCCCGAAGGCGCTCGACGAGTTCGTCAGGCTTGGCGCGCAGGTCAAAGTCAACTACCAAGGGTCGGCGACCAAGCTGCACGCTAAGGCGTGGTTGTTTCGCAGGACGGGTGAACTCGACACCGCCTTCATTGGCTCTTCCAACCTGTCCGAGGCGGCATTGTTCTCGGGCCTCGAGTGGAACGTTCGACTGGCTCGGGCGGATGCTCCAGGCGTATTCGCCAGGATCCAGCACACCTTTGATAGCTATTGGCACGCCGAACCCTACGAGTCGTACAGCCTCTCCGACCGTCCACGTCTCGAGTCCGCATTGGCAGCAGCGAAGGGCACGGCCGCCGCCGCGTTCAGCAGCCGCGCCCAGAAGGTCATCGACAGCCTGAGCGCGGAGCTGCAAGACGTCTACTCCCAGCTCGCATTGGAACCCAAGCATCACCAGCGGATCGTGCTCGACCGCCTCAAGCTGCGGCGAGAGGAGTTTGACGAGCACCGGCATCTGGTTGTCGCCGCCACAGGGACAGGCAAGACAGTAATGGCTGCCCTGGACTACGCGCGCCTGTGCGTCCCGGGGAAACCACGTCCGTCGATGCTGTTCGTGGCGCACCGCGAGCAGATCTTGGAGCAGGCCCGGTCGACCTTTCGCAAGGCCCTTCGAGACCCTGCGTTTGGGGAGATTCTGACCGGGTCGCGTTCGCTGACCACCAACGCCGTCCACGTCTTCGCGATGGTTCAGACGTTGCATCGTCGCCTGGGACAGTTCGACTCGGAGGCCTACCAGGTCGTCTACATTGATGAAGCGCACCACGGGGCGGCAGAGTCGTGGCGCGAGGTCATTCAGCATCTCGCACCGGCGGAGCTGGTCGGGCTAACCGCGACCCCCGAACGGACCGATGGCACGTCAATCCTTGATCTCTTCGGCGGCACCTACACCACGGAGCTCCGACTCTGGGAAGCGATCGACGATCAACTGCTCGCTCCCTTCGAGTACGTGGGAATTGACGATGGGACCGACCTCAGCAACGTGACCTGGCGCCAGGGGGACTACGCCGCCGGCGAACTGACCAATCTGTATACCGCGGACCACGAGCGAGTGAAGCGCATCGTGGAAGCAATCGACCGGTGGGTCGAACACCCACACGCGATGCGCGCACTCGGCTTCTGCGTGTCGGTGGAGCACGCCCAGTTCATGACCGAACAGTTCACGAGCCGGGGAGTCGCCGCCGAGTACCTCTCTGGCTCCCATGGTCAGGAACACCGCGACGCCACCCTCGCCAAGCTCAAGGCAGGGGCTCTGCAGGTCGTCTTCAGTGTCGAAGTCCTCGGCGAAGGAGTCGATGTGCCTGACGTAGACACCCTCTTGCTCCTCAGGCCGACCCAGAGCGCCACGCTCTTCTCCCAGCAACTAGGGCGCGGACTGCGATCCACGCCCGGGAAGGCGCGTTGTCTGGTGCTCGATTTCATCGGACAGCATCGGGCCGAGTACCGACACGAGAACCGGCTTCGCGTGCTGCTCGACCCAACCCACGGTTCACCAGCGAAGCAGATCGAGGCCGACTTCCCGTTCCTGCCATCCGGGTGCGCAATGACGCTCGAACGCGTGCCCCGCGAGCGAATTCTGACTGCTTTGAAGGCCGCGAGGGCCCGGACCGGGATGCGGCAACTGACCACGGACCTCGCGGCTGTGCGGTCAACGACGCTCGAAACCTTTCTTGAGGCGACCGGCCGCGGACTCGAGGAGTTCTACTCGAACGATGCCGGCCAGGTCTCGTGGACGCGTCTTCAGCGTCGCGCCGACCTCCCCAACGCTCCCGCGGTTCACACGGATGCCGCGCTTTCCGATGAGGAGAGTTCGCTACTGCGAAGAATGAGTCACCTTCTGCACGTTGCCGACGGTTACCGAGTCGCCCAATGGAGGGGGTGGCTCAGCCAGGACGCCCCGCCACGCATCCAGGAGCTCTCGGAGGTTGACCGACGATCGCTCATCCAACTCTTCCATCAGCTAGGCCAGAAGCCAGGCACGCTCGAAGGCGGCCTCGACGTCTTCTGGCGACAGCCGGCGGTGCGAGTGGAGATCGCCGACCTTCTCAAGCTGACCCATGCGGCAGTCGACGTGCAAGCCGCACCTCTGTTGGGACTTGTCGATGTCCCAATCCATGCATTCGCTCGCTACACACGTGCGGAGGTATTCGCAGCACTGGGCGTAGCCACCGTCGACAAGCAGTTCACCCACCAGTCCGGCACCTACTTCCACGCAGCAACCCAGACTCAGCTGATGTTTGTGACGCTGCATAAGGACGACCGGAAGTTCTCCTCCAGCGTCCAGTACCGCGACTACGCGATTTCCCCTCAACTGTTCCACTGGGAGAGCCCGAACAACTGGCGTCAAGACAGCACCGCGATGTTGAAGTGCATTGGCGCTGGACCCGAGGGCTCGAAGAACCGGCTGCTCTTCGTACGTGAAAGGAGCGCTGGTCGAATCGATGGCACCTTCCGCTGCTTTGGACTCGTCGACCTCGAGGGTGAGTTGGAAGGTGAACGCCCGGTAGGTCTCACGTGGAGACTGAGGCAGCGACTGCCGGAAGCTGTGTTCGAGGCGACCCGGCTGGTGGCCACCGCCTAGCGTGCGACCGTCTCGCGACGGACTTGCGCTCGGAACGCGGAGAGCTGCTGCAGCAACTGCGTGGCGGCTTCACGATCAGTTCGACCACTGTCGAGCGCCTTCAACCATTCGAAGAGCCGCCGGCCGGCCACGAACTCGACTCCGTCGACTATGTATCCAGGCTGGAGGTCATACTGTGCGGGCCCCCACAACACCACGACTGGACGCACAGCGAGCGGATTCACCTTGCCTCGGTGCTTGCCTGCCCGGTCGCGAGCTATGCACGATCTCACGACTCCTTCGGCCCGCGTCCTGACCCGACGTGCCGCCCGCGCCATGTCGTCGGCATCAGTGACCGCCGCTGAACGCCACTTGGAATCGACAACGACAAGACCGCCTCGTCGGGTCACCACGAAGTGGTCCATATCACCGATCTGAAGAGGAATGCTGTCAACCCAACCCCAGATCAAGTGCCTTCGTTTGGCGCGCGCCAATTCATCGCGCGTGTTCTCCTCACCCCAAGCTCCTCGCAGCTGGAGGATCGCATCGCGATCGTGAACCAAGAAGCCAACGCTGAGCATCGCGATCAGTGCGACAACGGTCGCCGCCTGGATCGCACCGAGCAGCCACCAGCGGAATGCCGACGAGTACGGGTCGGACACCGACAGGATGAGAAATTCGAGGACAAGGACGGCTAGGGCGCCGGCGGATAGCCCGGCCACAAGAATGCGGTTCCGCCTCAGCCAGGAACGTTGTAGCTCACGGAACCGACCACGCGAGAACGGTTCGAACCTTGTCATCTCACGACCTCTGCACTCGCCAAGAGTTTCAGGAGGTATCGGCGAGTTCCGCGACGGCCTTGAGCGACTAGGCGAGACGAGAACTCCAGCCGCCGTCAGACGGATGTATGAGTGGCTGACCATAAGCAAGCAGGCCCGACACCGCAATCGGTGTCGGGCCTGCTGCGACTCTCGGTCAGCTGCAGCCGCTGGTGCTGCCGCAGCCCTCGCAGACGTAGCAGGAGCCGGCGGGGCGCATCTTGGTGCCGCAGGTGAAGCAGAGCGGGGAGTCGACGGCGGTGCCGGTGATCTTCTCCAGGAGCTCGGCGGAGGTGTGGGCCTCCTGGCGCTCGACCTTCGGGGCCTCGGCGACCGGGGCCGGGGCCTCCTCCTCGGCGTCGATGATCTCGACCACGGGGGTCTCCATCAGCTCGGCGGCCGAGCCGGTCTCCTCGACGGGCTCGTAGGAGCCGGTCTCGAGGTAGCGCTGGCGCTCGTCGGCGGAGTAGATGCCGAGAGCCTGGCGGGCGTCGAAGTCGAGGTAGTCCAGGGCGAGGCGGCGGAAGATGTAGTCCATGATCGACTGCGCCATCCGGACGTCCGCGTCGTCGGTGAGGCCGGCCGGCTCGAAGCGCAGGTTGGTGAACTTCGAGACGTAGGTCTCCAGCGGGACGCCGTACTGCAGGCCGATGCTGACCGCGATCGAGAACGCGTCCATCACGCCGGCCAGGGTCGAACCCTGCTTGCCGAGCTTGAGGAACACCTCGCCGAGCTGGCCGTCGTCGTGCGCACCCGAGGTCATGTAGCCCTCGGCGCCACCCACCGTGAAGGAGGTGGTGCGCGAGACGCGCGACTTCGGCAGCCGCTTGCGCGCCGGGGTGTAGACGATCTTCTCGACGACCTTGGTGGCCTCCGCGGCAGCCGCGGTCGCCGCCTCGGCGTCCGCGGCGTCCTTCTTGGCCTTGCCGCCGCCGTCGGCCAGCGGCTGGCCGACCTTGCAGTTGTCGCGGTAGATCGCGGTGGCCTTGAGGCCGAGCTTCCACGACTGGAGGTAGACCTCCTCGATCTCCTCGACGGTCGCCGTCTCCGGCAGGTTGACCGTCTTCGAGATCGCGCCGGACAGGAACGGCTGGGCCGCCGCCATCATCCGGACGTGGCCCATCGGCTTCAGCGCGCGGGCACCCATCGCGGTGTCGAAGACCTCGTAGTGCTCGGTCTTCAGGCCGGGGGCGTCGATCACGTGGCCGTGCTCGGCGATGTAGGCGACGATCGCCTCGATCTGCTCCTCGACGTAGCCGAGCTTCTTCAGCGCCCGCGGGATCGTCTGGTTGACGATCTGCATCGAGCCGCCGCCGACGAGCTTCTTGAACTTGACCAGCGAGAAGTCCGGCTCGATGCCGGTCGTGTCGCAGTCCATCATGAAGCCGATGGTGCCGGTCGGGGCGAGCACCGAGGCCTGCGCGTTGCGGAAGCCGTTGGTCTCGCCCAGCTTGATCACGTCGGCCCACGCCTGCGTGGCCAGCTTGTGCACCTGGCCGTCGGCGATGCCGAGCGTGCGGACGGTGTCGTTGGCGGCCTGGTGCTTGCGCATGACGCGCTTGTGCGCCTCGGCGTTGCGGGCGTAGCCGGCGTACGGGCCGACGATCGCGGCGAGCTCCGCCGAGCGCTTGTACGACGTGCCGGTCATCAGCGAGGTGATGGTGGCGGCCATCGCGCGGCCACCGTCGGAGTCGTAGCCGAGGCCCATCGCCATCAGCAGCGCGCCGAGGTTGGCGTAGCCGATGCCGAGCTGGCGGTAGTCGACGGTGGTCTGGCCGATCGCCTCGGTCGGGAAGTCGGCGAAGCAGATCGAGATGTCCATCGCGGTGATGATGAACTCGACGGCCTTCGCGAACAGCTCGGCGTCGAAGGTGTCGTCTTCCTTGAGGAACTTGAGCAGGTTCAGCGACGCCAGGTTGCACGAGGAGTTGTCCAGCGACATGTACTCGGAGCACGGGTTGGACGCGGTGATCCGGCCGGTCTCGGGGTTGGTGTGCCAGTCGTTGATGGTGTCGTCGTACTGCAGACCCGGGTCGGCGCACTCCCACGCGGCGGTCGCGATCTTGCGGAACAGGTCGCGAGCGTCGACGCGCTCGATGACCTCGCCGGTCTTGCGGGCCCGCAGGCCGAAATCCGTGCCGTCCTCGACCGCGCGCATGAACTCGTCGGAGACGCGGACCGAGTTGTTGGCGTTCTGGTACTGCACCGAGGTGATGTCGGCGCCGCCGAGGTCCATGTCGAAGCCGGCGTCGCGCAGCGCGCGGATCTTGTCCTCCTCGCGCGCCTTGGTCATCACGAACTCCTCGATGTCGGGGTGGTCGACGTCGAGGACGACCATCTTGGCCGCCCGGCGCGTGGCGCCGCCCGACTTGATGGTGCCCGCGGAGGCGTCCGCACCGCGCATGAAGGAGACCGGGCCGGAGGCGGTGCCTCCGGAGGAGAGCAGCTCCTTGGAGGAGCGGATCCGGGAGAGGTTCAGGCCGGCGCCGGAGCCGCCCTTGAAGATGAAGCCCTCTTCCTTGTACCAGTTCAGGATCGAGTCCATCGAGTCGTCGACGGAGAGGATGAAGCAGGCCGAGACCTGCTGCGGCGACGGGGTGCCGACGTTGAACCAGACGGGGCTGTTGAACGAGAAGTACTGGTGCACCAGCAGCCAGGTGAGCTCGTGCTCGAAGACCTCGGCGTCGGTGGTCGTCGCGAAGTAGCCGTGGTCGATGCCGGCCTTGGTGTAGGTCTTCACGATCCGGTCGATGAGCTGCTTGAGGCTCCACTCGCGGGCGTCGCTGCCGACCGCGCCGCGGAAGTACTTGGTCGTGACGATGGTCGAGGCGTTGACCGACCAGAAGTCGGGGTACTCCACACCGCGCTGCTCGAAGACCGTGGCACCGGTCTTCCAGTTCGTCTGCACGACGTCACGGCGCTCCCACGTGATCTCGTCGTACGGGTGCACCCCCTCGGTGCTGAAGACCCGCTCGATCTTCAGCCCTGCGCCCGTGCCCGTCTTGGCCTTGGCGCCGGCCGCCCCGCTCACCGTCTCGGTCATCCCTCTGTGTCCCGTCTGTCGAGGTTGTGTGTTGCGAACTGTTGCTACTGCTGGCTGCTACTGCTGACTCTTGCTGGTGGCACCGACATCGGTGCCGACGATGGAGCGCCCGGCGCGCGCAGCTTCCCCACTACCCGCGCCGGGCGGTCTGTGTCAGCCCGTGGAGAGGGGCTGAAGCTCACGTTCCGCGCGCAGCGCGGCGATCTCGTTCTCGAAGTCCTCGGCCGACTCGAAGGCGCGGTAGACGCTCGCGAAGCGCAGGTAGGCCACCTCGTCGAGCTCCCGCAGCGGGCCGAGGATCGCCAGGCCCACCTCGTGGGCCGGGATCTCGGCGGCTCCCTCGAGCCGGAGCGCGTCCTCGACCGCCTGGCCGAGGCAGGCGAGCTGGTCCTCGGTGACCGGGCGGCCCTTGCAGGCCTTCCGGACGCCCGAGATCGCCTTGTCGCGGGTGAAGGGCTCGGAGGCGCCCGAGCGCTTGAGCACGGTCAGCTGCATCATCTCGACGGTGGTGAACCGGCGCTCGCAGGACGAGCAGGTACGCCGCCGCCGGATCGAGCCCCCGTCGTCCGCGACCCGCGAGTCGAGCACCCGGGTGTCGGTGTGCCGGCAGTACGGACAGTGCATCGGGAGCTCCTTCCTCAGGGCGCGCCAGCAACTCCCGTGAGGGAGGGTGCGAGGCTGTGGATAACGGGGGTCACTCTGTGTAGAACCACGGGCCGGCTGTGGGTCTTCCGCACCTGCGCTGTGCACTAGATGTGGATAACTACACCGGTGTAAGTACTACATGTAGGGGTAACCGTACGCCCGGGCGACGGGCCACGCAAGTAGTGCCGAGAAGTTCCTGGCGCCACCGCGACGGCGACGGTAAAGCCGCAGGTCAGGGCATGCGCGGGGCCGGAGAACGGGTCCGGAGCAGGGCGTGTCGCGCAGCTCGGCGAGCCCTCGACCGGCCCACGAACTCGGCCCGCCGGACCTGTCCCCCGACCTCGTGCGCAACCAGGACGATGCGAGCCGGCCGGGCGGCGGACGCGGCGTCGAGGCCGGTCGTCCCGCCAAACTCCGTCCACCCCCGGCGGCAGCGCCGCTCGCGGCTCTCGAAGCGAGACTCGCGACCGCCCAGCTCGACGCGGACCGTCACTCGCCACGCCGTGCCGACCCGGCAGTCCACCGAGCCCCGGACCCCCACCGGCTCGTCGTCGCGGTGCCGCACCAGCACGCGCATGCCCGTCCCGCTGAGCACGGTGTAGCGGGGCTTCTCGTCGTACCCGGCGAAACACGCGTAGGGACGCCGCCGCTCCAGGTCGAGGCTCGCCGCCGTGCCGGTGCCCGCGACGTCGAACGCCTGGTGGAACCGGCCGTCGCGGGAGCGGAACCGCAGGTACTCGTCGTTCGTGTCGTCGACGCCCACCTCGAGCCAGTACTCCCCCGACCAGCGCCGGTCCGCTACGCCGAAGCCGTCGACCCTCACCTGGGTGCGGTCGGCCCTGCTGCTGGCAGGTCGACCTCACCACGACCGGGTCCGACCAGTCCGCCCCCGGCCGCAGGGACAGGGACAGGGACAGGGACAGGGGCGAGTCCCGCCGTCAGGACTGCCGCCAGGAGCGTTCCGAGCCACGCCATGAGGCCACTCTGGCACGCCCCCCCGGACCACCCCTCCGGGTGGTTTAACGCTGCACCAACGACGGGAGGTCTCTAAGTGGCGCCGGACGTCTCGGGCCGGCGCCACACCCCCGCGAGGAAGATGAGGTCAACGATGACTGTCACGCTGAACCGCTCAGATGAGACCGCGCGGCTCTTCGCCGAGCGGGTCGAGGCCCCCGCCGACCGCCGGGCCATCATCGAGGACGAGATCGTCCGCCTGAACATGCCCGTCGCCGTCGACGCCACGCGCCGGTTCCGCTCCCGCGGGATCGCCACCGAGGACCTCGAGCAGGTCGCCTACCTCGGCTTGGTGAAGGCGGTGCGCGGCTTCGACCCCGACCGGGGCCACGACTTCCTCAGCTTCGCCATCCCGACGATCCGGGGCGAGGTACGCCGGCACTTCCGCGACCTGGGCTGGACGGTACGACCGCCGCGCTCCATCCAGGAGACCCAGACCAAGATCATCGCCAGCGAGCCGGAGCTCTACCAGCTGCTCGGCCGTGCACCCCGGCCCACCGACATCGCCCGCCACCTCGACCTGGACCTCGAGGTCGTGATCGACGCCCTCGGCGCCAGCGGCTGCTTCGCGCCGGCGTCCCTGGACGC
Source organism: Nocardioides caricicola (assembly GCF_039541135.1). Lineage (NCBI taxonomy): Bacteria > Bacillati > Actinomycetota > Actinomycetes > Propionibacteriales > Nocardioidaceae > Nocardioides > Nocardioides caricicola. Next base: position 434,356 of record NZ_BAABFQ010000007.1, read on the forward strand.
CCCGACCCACGCGGAGGCCGATGCCCTCGGCCCGCGGATCGGGTTCACCGATCCCGGCTTCGACCACGCCGAGGCCCGCGCCATGCTCACCCCGGTGCTGGCCAAGCTCTCGCCCCGCGAGCGCAAGATCGTGGAGATGCGGTTCTTCCGCGGGTGCACGCAGTCAGAGATCGGCAAGGAGATCGGCGTGACCCAGATGCAGGTCTCCCGGCTGCTGACGCGGCTGCTCGCCCGGCTGCGCGACGAGCTGGAGCTCGAGCTGGCCGCCTGAGGCTCGCCGCGTCGAGGGCCGGGCCGATGCCCGACCATCGATCGGCGACAATGTCCCCGTGACGGGGACGAGCGGAGGCAAGCGCGCCGGCTCGCGCCGTGGACCTCGCCAGAGGACCCGGTTCCAGCCGGCGTTGCTGGGGCTCGCACTCGGCGTCACCGCCTGCATCGTGGCGTGGGGCTACCTGGTCTGGGCGGCCATCGACTTCGGCTCGTCCGCGCGCAGCGGCAACTCGACGGCCTGGTGGTTCCTCGCGACTGCGTCGGTGGGCGCCGTGGCGTGCCTGTTCGTCGGGCTCATGCTGATCGCGGCGATCTCCCGCCGGCTCGGCATCACCAAGCCGCCGGAGAAGCCGAAGGGCGACACCGGCGACGAGCCCCGGCCGGTCGGCGGTCGGCGCGCGGCGCGCTGAGTCGCTCGCGTTCGTGCGGTGACTTCGAGGTGGTTTCGAGGCTCGTCGCTAGCGCTCCTCGCACCTCAACCACCGATTGCACGATGGTTGAGGTGCGAGCGAACCGAGCCTCGACACCAAATGCCGCGAGGGGCGGGATCACGGGATCCCGCCCCTCGTCTTCCCCGGCTCGTCAGCCGGGGTCGAAGCGGCTGACGAAGTCTGTGGTGGTTACTGCAGCGGAACGCGCAGCTCCTGGCCGGCAGCGACCATGCCGGACTCGAGGGCGTTGAGCTCCTCGATCTCGTGGACCATGCCGCGCACGTCGCCGTCCTCGGCGATGTCGGCCGCGATGTCCCAGAGCGTCTCGCCGGCGCCGACCATCACGACGCGCGTGGGGGCGGGGGTGCCCTTCTCGCCGGAGGCGACCGAGCCCTGGGCGAGGACGATGCCGACCGCGAGCACCGCGACCAGCGCGACCAGGAACACCACCAGCCGGCCACGCCGGGTGAGCCGCACGGTGCTGCGGCGCTGGGTGGGCGTCCAGGTCATCTGGTCGAGGGTGACGGTGCTCATCGGGACCTCCGGGGGAAGGGGGCTGGGTCGCTGACGTGTCCAGTTCTAGTGGTGGCCACCGACAGTGCTCCGAGACCTGTCTGGACCGCCTGCTCGATCAGACGTTCGATCGAACATGTGTACGAGATTAGAGCACCTGTTCGAACGAATTCAAGGGTGACGCGAACATTTGTTCGAATCGATTCCCGCGACACGCGATTCGAACAGATGTTTGAAATGCGCGGCCGTGGGTGGCTACGGTGAGCCCATGGCCACCAAGAAGACCGCCGACAAGACCGAGGCGAAGCGCGTCACCGAGTTCCCCGACGGTCCGGCCGACGCCACCGGCCTCACCCCGCGCCAGCAGCGGGTGCTCGCGCACATCAAGGACTCCATCGAGAAGCGCGGCTACCCGCCGAGCATGCGCGAGATCGGCGAGGCGGTCGGGCTGACCAGCTCCTCCAGCGTCGCCCACCAGCTGAAGGTCCTGGAGGAGAAGGGCTACCTCAAGCGCGACCCCAACCGGCCGCGCGCCCTCGAGGTCTTCCTGCCCGAGGTCATGGCCGCGCGCCGGTCGATGTCGAGCGCCGAGGAGACGTCGTACGACGAGACCGGCGTGGGCGACGCGATGCCCGCTGCGGCGTACGTCCCGATGGTCGGCCGGATCGCCGCCGGTGGCCCGATCCTGGCCGAGGAGCGGGTCGAGGACGTCTTCCCGCTGCCCAAGCAGCTCGTCGGCGACGGCCAGCTGTTCCTGCTCGAGGTCTCCGGCGACTCGATGGTCGACGCCGCGATCTGCAACGGCGACTACGTCGTGATCCGTCAGCAGCCGACCGCCGAGAACGGCGAGATCGTCGCCGCGATGATCGACGGCGAGGCGACGGTCAAGACGTTCCAGCGCAAGGACGGAAATGTGTGGCTCCTGCCCCACAACCCCGCCTACGATCCGATCGACGGCACTGACGCCACGATCCTGGGTAAAGTGACAGCAGTGCTGCGCCGGGTCTGACGTTTTCTCGCACTATCGGGGAATCACCTGAGCAGACCCTGGTGTTGGTTCCGGGTAGGACCCGGATGGCACAGGGAGGGTGCATGAACAACGCTGGTGCTGTGGCCTCAGCACCTGCGCTTGCCCGCACCTCTGGTCTGCCGGGCTGGGCGCGTGCCCTGCTCGAGCTGCTGCTGATCGTCGCCTTCTGGGTCGTCTACAGCCTCGCCCGGCTGCTCGCCGACACCAACATGCAGCCCGCGCTCGCGCGCGCCAACGAGCTGCTGCACGTCGAGGGCGTCATGGGCATCCAGTGGGAGTTCGCCCTCAACCAGCTGTTCACCGACCACCGGGTGCTCGGCCTCCTCGGCAGCTACTGGTACGCCACCCTGCACTACGTCGTCACCGCGTCGGTGCTGATCTGGCTCTGGCGTCTCGGCGCCGACCGCTACGGTCCGGCCCGCCGCGCGCTGGCCATCGGCACGCTCCTCGCGCTGGTCGCCTACATCTCGCTGCCGACCGCCCCGCCGCGCTTCATCGCCGGGTACGTCGACGTCCTCAGGCTGCACGCCGCCGACGGCTGGTGGGGCGCGGACGCCTCCGCTCCGCGAGGCCTCGGCGGCCTGACCAACGAGCTCGCGGCGTTCCCGTCGATGCATGCCGGCTGGGCGCTGTGGGTCGCGCTCGCGCTGCAGTTCTACGCCACCCGCAAGTGGGTGCGCGTGCTCGGGTGGGTCTATGCCCTCGGCACCGTCGTGGTCATCGTCGGCACCGGCAACCACTGGGTGATCGACGCGCTGGTCGGCTGGATGGTGATCGTGCTGGCCTGGGCCGTCGCGGTGGCGGTCGGCCGGATCCCGGTGCCACCACTGCTGCGCCGGCGAACCCTCAGTCGAACAGTGGATGAACGACCATCACGCGAGGACGCCGTCGTCGTTGACTGAGGCGTGACCCCGCAGCCTTCCTCTCCTGGGCGAGTCCATCGCCGCACCGTGCTCGGCACGGCCACCGTCGGCGCCGCAGCGCTCACCGTCGCGCCGCCGAGCCACGCCGCCGCCCGGTCCTACTTCCAGCACGGCGTCGCGTCGGGCGACCCGCTCCCGAACGCCGTGTTGATCTGGACCCGCGTCACCACCCGCAGCACTCGCGCCGACGTGCAGTGGGAGGTGGCGCGCGACGCCCGCTTCCGCGACGTCGTCCGGCGCGGGACGTTCACCACCAGCGCGAGCCGGGACCACACCGTCAAGGTCGACGTCACCGGCCTGTCGCCGGCGACCTGGTACCACTACCGCTTCACCTACGCCGGAGTCGCCAGCCGTGTCGGTCGCACCCGCACCGCCCCGGCCCACGACGCCCTCCCGGCGAACCTGCGGTTCGGCGTGGTGTCGTGCGCGAACCTCCAGGCGGGCTGGTTCAGTGCCTACCGCGGCCTCGCCGCCCGCGACGACCTGCACGCCGTCGTGCACCTCGGTGACTACCTCTACGAGTACGGGCCCGGCCAGTACGGCTACGGCTTCGACGACGAGGACATCCGCAGCCACGAGCCCGCCCACGAGATGCTGTCGCTGCAGGACTACCGGCGGCGGCACGCGCAGTACAAGCGCGACGCCGACCTGCAGGACCTGCACGCGAAGTACCCCTGGATCGTCACGTGGGACGACCACGAGGTCACCAACGACCAGTACCGAGACGGCGCGGAGAACCACAACACCGACCTCGGCGAGGGCGACTACCTCCAGCGCCGTGCGCGGGCGCACCGGGCGTACGACGAGTGGATGCCGGTGCGCATGGACGGCACCGCCCGGCTGCGCGACGGCGACCGTCTCTACCGGCGGCTCCGCTTCGGCCGGCTCGCCGAGATCAGCATGCTCGACCTGCGCTCCTACCGCGACGCGCAGGTGCCCACGCCCCTGCCCGAGCCGGTCCCGGTCCCCGACTCCGGGGTCAACGACCCGGACCGCACGATCATCGGCCGCCAGCAGCTGGACTGGCTCAAGGACTCGCTGCGCCGCGACCGCGCGCAGTGGAAGGTGATCGGCAACCCCGTGATGATCGCGCCGGTCGACTTCGCCGGCCTGCCGGACGCCCTCGTCGACCCGATCAACGACGTGACCGGGCTGCTCCCCCGCGACGGCGTCCCGTACAACGTCGACCAGTGGGACGGCTACACCGACGACCGGCGCGAGGTGTTCCAGCACATCCGCGACCACCAGGTCACCGACGCGCTGTTCATCACCGGCGACATCCACTCGGGCTGGGCGTGCGAGCTCCCGTACGACGCGTCGACGTACCCGCTCGGCGACTCCGCCGGCGTCGAGTTCGTCTGCTCGTCGGTGACCTCGAACAACCTCAAGGACATCACCGGCACGCCGCCGCGCACGACCAGCCTCGCGGTCGAGGCCCTGATCATCGCCAACAACCGGCACATCAAGTACCTCGACTTCGACAGCCACGGCTTCTCCGTGCTCGACCTGACGCCGGCGCGGGCCCAGATGGACTGGTACGTCATCGGCGACCGGGCCGACCGCGACACCACCGTCACGTGGGCGACGTCGTGGGCGACGAAGACCGGCACCGGCCGGATCGAGCCCGCCGGGGAGCCGGTATGAGGGCGTCTCGGCGCACGTTCCTCCAGGCCGGTGCCGCCGGCCTGGTGTTCTCCTCGCTCCCCCACGCTCCGGCGTACACCGCCCGCAGCCGCAAGCGCGCCTACGTGCTGGTGATCGACGGCTGCCGTCCCGACGAGCTCGACTCCGGCCTGACGCCGAACCTCGCGGCGCTGCGCGACGGCGGGCTCCGGTTCGCCCAGGCGATGTCGATGCCGGTGATGGAGACCATCCCCAACCACGTGATGATGATGACCGGGCTCCGGCCGGACCGCACCGGCGTGCCGGCGAACTCGGTCTACGACCGCGAGCTCGGCGAGGTCCGCGACCTGGACCGGCCGTCCGACATCCGCTGCGAGACGCTGATCGGGCGCCTCAACCGGCGCGGGCACACCACCGGCACGGTGCTCAGCAAGGACTACCTGTACGGCGTCTTCGGCGGGCGGGCGACGCACCGGTGGGAGCCGTCGCCGACCTTGCCGATCACCGAGCACGCGCCGGACGTGTTCACCATCGAGGCCGCGCTGGCGATGCACGAGGAGCTCGACCCCAACCTGATGTTCGTGAACCTCGGCGACATCGACCGCTTCGGCCACGCCGACCTGACCGGCACCACGCTCCAGCTCGCGCGGCAGCTCGCGCTCGCCGACACCGACGTGCAGGTGCAGCGGTTCATCGACGCGCTGAAGGCCAGCGGGGCTTGGGAGAACGCCGTCGTCATCGTGCTCGCCGACCACTCGATGGACTGGTCGACGCCCGACAAGGTCATCTCCCTCGCCGGCCCGCTGGCCGCCGACCCGCTGCTCGCCGGCAAGGTCCAGATCGCCGACAACGGCGGCGCCGACCTCCTGTACTGGACCGGCCCGCGCGCCCAACGCGACCAGGCGATCGAGCGGATGCGCGCCATCGCCCGCGAGCAGGACGGCGTGCTCGCCGCCTACGCCCGCACCGCCGACTGGCTGCGACTGGGCCCGGAGGCCGGCGACGTCGTGGTGTTCTGCCAGGCCGGCTGGCGGTTCAGCGATCCCGACCCGCTGACCTCCAACCCGATCCCCGGCAACCACGGCCACCCCGCCACCCGCGCGATCCCGTTCTTCATCGCGGGCGGCCACCCCGCCGTACCCACCGCGACGGTGTCGTCCCGCGTCGCCCGCACCCTCGATGTCGCGCCCACGCTCGCGGCGTTCTTCGGGGTCGGCCGGCCCGCCGGAGGGTACGACGGACGCGCCCTGCTCTGACCGGCGCTTGGGTGTTTCACAGCATCCTTTGGTTGAGTTGGCGCGTGCATCTCCGCCCTGCCCTCGCGCTCGCCGCCTCCGCGGCCCTCGCCGCCACGCTCGCCGGCGTTCCCGCGCAGGCCCAGTCCGGGACCACGACCGACCCCGGGCCGACCAGCAGCCGCGCGGCCGTGCAGGCGCTCGACGAGGTGCAGGCGGTCCTGGGCGGCAAGAGCGACCGCGACATGACGCTCGCGCTGCGCGACCTGCGCACCCAGCGCGACGAGCTCGTCGGCACCGACCGGCTCACGGCGGACCGGCTGCTCCGCCGCCCCGGCGGCGACCGCACCCGCGACTTCGACACCGTGCGCGTGCACTGGTTCACCGGCGACGCCACCTCGGCCTACGTCGACAAGGTCGGCCAGATCGCCGACCGGGTGCTCGGCGTCTACGCGGACGCGGGCTACCGGCCGCCGATGTCGGACGGCACCCGGGGCGGCGGCAGCGGGCTGCTCGACATCTACCTCGAGGACCTCGGCAACCAGGGCCTCTACGGCTACTGCGACAGCGACGACCCGCCGCCGAGCGCCGGCCCGTACGGCGCGCCGGCGTACTGCGCGTTCGACAACAACTACGCGGAGTTCCCGACCCACACACCGCTGGAGAACCTCCAGGTGACCGCGGCACACGAGCTCTTCCACGCGGTGCAGTTCGGCTACGACTACTACGAGGACGGCTGGTTCATGGAGGCCACCGCCACGTGGGCCGAGGACGAGCTGTACGACGACGTCGACGACAACGTGCAGTACCTCGGCGAGAGCCCGCTGGCCCAGCCGCGGCAGTCGATGGACCACTTCGGCGGGATGCGCCAGTACGGCGACTGGATCTTCTTCCGCTACCTCTCCGAGCGGTTCCCGGAGCGGGCCGGCGGGCTGCCGGTGATCGTGCGCCGGATCTGGGAGCGCGCCGACGGCTCGACGGCGAGCGCACCGGACGACTACTCGATCCAGGCCGTCGCGCGCGTGCTCGCCGCTCAGGGACCCGGTCTGCGCCGGACCTGGGCCCGCTTCGCGGCCGCGAACCGCAGGCCGGGCGCGACGTACGACGAGGGCACGGCGAACCGCTACCCGGTCGCCCGGCTCGACGCGACGTTCGCCCTCAACGGCAGCCGGCGCGACTCGGGCTCGATCCGCCGGACCATCGACCACCTGGCCGCGCGCACGCTCCGTTTAAACCGCTCCGCCGGGATGCGCGCGCGCACGCTCGACCTCCAGCTCGACCTGCCGAGGCTCAACCGCGGTCCGGGTGCGGTGGCGACGGTGTACCGCGCCGCCGGACGCCCGACCGTGGTCACGATCGGCCTGGACCGGTACGGCGACGCAGCCACCGCCGTCGACTTCGGGCCGGGCGTCACCCACGTCGACGTGACGCTGGCCAACGCAGGCATCGGCTACGGGCGCTGCTGGCGCGGGTCGAGCTGGTCGTGCCAGGGCACCCCGCAGGACGACGACCTGCCGTTCCGCCTGCGCGCGACCGCCGTCAGGTAGCGGCCAGGCGGGCCAGGGCCTGCCGGGCGACCGCCGGGTCCGTCGTCGTCCACATCGGCGGCAGGCTCGACTTCAGGAAGCCGCCGTAGCGCGCCGTCGCGAGCCGCGGGTCGAGCACCGCGACCACGCCGCGGTCGGTGGTCGTGCGGATCAGCCGGCCGGCGCCCTGGGCGAGCAGCAGCGCGGCGTGCGTCGCGGCGACCTGCATGAAGCCGTTGCCGCCGGCCTGGTCGGCGGCCTTCTGCCGGGCGCTCAGCAGCGGGTCGTCGGGGCGCGGGAACGGGATCCGGTCGATGAGCACCAGTTGGCAGGTGTCGCCGGGGACGTCGAGGCCCTGCCACAGGCTCAGCGTGCCGAACAGGCAGGTGTGCGGGTCGCCGACGAACTGCGCGGCGAGCTCGGGCAGCTGCGCGTCGCCCTGCGCGAGGGTCGTGAGGTGCGGCAGCCGCTCACGGACCACCTCGGCCGCGGCCTCGGCTGCGCGGCGGCTCGAGAACAGCCCGAGGGTGCGGCCGTTCGCGGCATCGACCAGGTCGACGATCTCGTCGAGCATCGCCGGCGCCATCCCGTCGCGACCCGGCTGCGGCAGGTGCCGGGCGACGTACAGGATCGCCTGCCGGCCGTAGTCGAACGGGCTGCCGACGTCGATCCCGCGCCACGGCATCGTGTCGGGGGTGTGCTCGGCCTCGCGCTCGGACGGCTTCAGCCCGACGCTCGTGGCGATCGAGTTGAAGTCACCGCCGAGCATCAGGGTCGCCGAGGTGAAGACCACGGTCTTGTCGCTGAGCAGCTTGTCGCGCATCGGGCCCCACACCTGCAGCGGCGCGACGCACAGGCGCGGCGGCATCCGCTCGGTGCCCTCCGACATCCAGAGCACGTCGGAGTCGAGGTCGGCGGCCATCCGCTCGGCGGTCGCGAACACCTCCTGCACCGCGCCCTTGGCCTGCTGGAGACCGGCGTCGCCGTCGTCGTCCTTGCCCGACTGGTCCGCCTTGGGGTACGCCGACACGCACGCGCGGGCCGCGTCGCGGACCAGCACCAGCGCGTCGGCGAGGTCCTCGGGGATTCGGTCGAAGCGGCCGGGGCGCGCGTCGTTGATCGCCGCGCGCAGCGCGTCGGCCGCATCGGCGAGGTCGTTGGCCTGGTCACCGTCGACGTGCCGCTGGCTGCGCCGGGCGGCCCGCTCCACCTCGGCCGCCCACAGCTCGTCGGTGGCCGCCTGGGTGACCCGGGTCGTGAGCTCGTGCGCCTCGTCGATCACCACGACGTCGTACTCGGGGATCATCGGCACGCCCTCGATCGCGTCGATCGCGAGCAGCGAGTGGTTGGTGACGATGAGGTGCGACTTCTGCGCCTTCTCCTTGGCGCGCTCGGCGAAGCACTCCTGGCCGAACGGGCACTTGGCGGCGCCGAGGCACTCGCGGTGGTTGACGCTGACCTGGCGCCACTCCTTGTCGGTGTGCCGCGGCGCGTTGTCGCGCTCGCCGGTGCCGCCGTCCTCGGACTGCTCCTCGGCCCACTCGCGCAGCTCGAGCACCTTCTTGCCCAGCGACCCCGTCGGGAGCTCGACCTCGAGCGTGCCCTGGTCGTCGGGCACGCCCTCGCGGATGCGGTGCAGGCAGGCGTAGTTGGAGCGGCCCTTGAGGACGGCGTACGACGTGTCGACGCCGCTGTCCTTCACCGCCTCGACCAGCCGGGGCAGGTCCCGCTCGACCAGCTGGTGCTGCAGCGCGAGGGTCGCGGTGGCGACCACGACCCGGTCCCGGTGGAGCAGGCTGGGGACGAGGTAGGCCAGCGACTTGCCGGTGCCGGTGCCGGCCTGGACGAGCAGGTGCCGGCCGCCCTCCATCGCCTCGGCGACGGCCTCGGCCATCTGCACCTGCCCGGCCCGCTCCTGCCCGCCGAGCGCCGCGACCGCGGTGCTCAGCAGCTCGGTCACGGACGGCGTATCAGGCACTGGAGAACCCTAGCCGCGACCTCCCCCAGCCCGGACGGCCGGTGCACAGGCGGCTTGTAACGCGGGGTTAGGACCACTAGGCACCCCGAAATTTCGGGGTCACCAGAGGGTCTAACCCCGCGTTACAAGCGGCGGGAGACCACCACCGCGGCCGTCAGTACCTCAGGTGGTCGAGGTAGAGGTGGCCGACGGCCGCGGTGGTGAGCGGGGTGACGTCGGGCTGGTCGTTCTCGACGATGTACTCCTCGACGCCGTGGGCGCGGAAGATCTTCGCGAAGTCGATGACGCCGGTGCCCAGGTCGGCGAACTTGTTGCCCTCCGGGCCGGTCTCGTCGCGGTCCTTCACGTGGTACTGCCGCACCTGCTGCGGCGCCTCGCGGATCACGTCGATCGCGAACCGCAACGGGTCGGCCTCGCCGGTCTCGACGCCGCCGGTGTAGGCCCAGAACAGGTCGACCTCGAGGTGCACCAGTCGCTTGTCGAGACGGTCGGTGAGGATGTCCCACGGCGACGTCGTGGACCCGGCGAACGGGACGAACTCGTGGGCGTGGTTGTGGTAGCCGTAGCGCAGCCCGTACTTGCGCGCGACCGCCGCCTCGGCGTTCATCTGGTCCGCCCACGCCTTCCACTGCTCCGGGGTGTTCGGATCACGGAGGTACGGCACGACGACGTACTTCTGGCCGAGCGTCACGGCGTTCTGGAACTTCGTGTGCATCGCCGCGGTCGAGGCGCTGATCCCCTCGTGGCTGGACGACGCGCGGATGCCGACGTCGTCGAGGAACTCCCGGAGCTCGGCCGCGGTGCGGTCGCCGTACCCGGCCAGCTCGACCTTCTCGTAGCCGTACTGCGCCAGCCGCCGGAGGACGAGGTCGAAGCCGGCGCGGTCCTGCATCACCGAGCGCAGCGTGTAGAGCTGGATGCTGATCTCGTGGTGCGGCACCGACCGCTTGCCGTGGTGGTGGCCGCCGCCTTGGCCCCGGGTCGCGGCGGCCGGCGCCGCGATCCCGATGGCCGCGGCACCGGCCGCCGCTCCGGCGAGGAGGGTACGGCGGTTGGCGCCCTTGCGTGCGAGCGAGTCGCGCAGCGCGCGGTCGCCGTCGAAGCCGAAACACATGAGGTGGTTCCTTTCCCGAGATGGACATGTGTTGGTGCAGAAGAACCTGGGGCTACTCCTTCGTCGAGAACGCCGCGTCGAACGCGGCCTCGGGGGCGTCGAACGCGAGCCGGCGCACGAACTCCAGCGCCTCGGGTGCCCCGACGAGCCGGTCCATGCCGGCGTCCTCCCACTCGACCGAGATCGGGCCGTCGTACCCGATCGTGTTGAGCATCCGGAAGCACTGCTCCCACGGGACGTCGCCGTGCCCGGTGGACACGAAGTCCCAGCCGCGCCGCGGGTCTGCCCACGGCAGGTGCGAGCCCATCCGGCCGTTGCGGCCGTTGCCGACCTGCTTCTTCGCGTCCTTGCAGTCGACGTGGTAGATCCGGTCCTTGAAGTCCCAGAGGAAGCCGACCGGGTCGAGGTCCTGCCAGACGAAGTGCGACGGGTCCCAGTTGAGGCCGAACGCCTCGCGGTGCCCGATCGCCTCCATGGTCGCGACCGTCGTCCAGTAGTCGTAGGCGATCTCGGACGGGTGCACCTCGTGCGCGAACCGCACGCCGCACTCGTCGAACACGTCGAGGATCGGGTTCCACCGGTCGGCGAAGTCGCGGTAACCGGCGGCCACCATCTCCTCGGTGGCCGGCGGGAACATCGCGACGTACTTCCAGATCGACGACCCGGTGAAGCCGATGACGGTCTTGACCCCCAGCCGCTGCGCCAGTCGGGCCGTCATCTTCATCTCCTCGGCCGCCCGCTGCCGGACGCCCTCGGGGTCGCCGTCGCCCCAGACCTTGGCCGACAGGATCGCCTCGTGGCGCCCGTCGATCGGGTCGTCGCAGACCGCCTGGCCCTTGAGGTGGTTGGAGATCGCGAAGACCTTCAGCCCGTACTTCTCCAGCAGGTCGAGCTTGCCCTGCACGTAGGCGTCGTCGTCGGCCTGCCACGGGTCGAGGTGGTCACCCCAGCAGGCGATCTCGAGCCCGTCGTACCCCCAGCCCGACGCGAGCTTCGCGACCTCCTCGAACGGGAGGTCGGCCCACTGGCCGGTGAACAGCGTGATCGGTCGTGGCATGTCAGTTCCTTTCAGCGAGGGTCAGCGGACACCCAGGAGGTGTTCCATCGCGAGCTGGTCGAGGGCCTCCATGGCGACGCTGCGCGCGCGCAGCGCGTCGAGGTCGTAGGTGGCGTTGCGGACGTCGTCGAGCGACTCCCCCGGCGCCACGGTGGGCTGCTCGAGCTCGGGTACGCCGGCCGCCTCGAGCGCGGACTGCACCTCGGGGTCGGCCCGGAACGCCTGCACCTTCTCGCGCAGGATCAGGTAGTTGCGCATGCACGCACGCGCCGACTCCCAGACGCCGTCCATGGCCTCGGCGCGCGGCGGCTTGTAGTCGAAGTGCACGTAGCCGTCGTACCGCTTGGACGTGCCGGCGCCGAGCATGGCGTCGACGGTCCAGAACGCGCCGCGCAGGTTGCCGGCGCCGAAGCGCAGGTCCTGGTCGAAGCGCGGGCCGTGCTGGCCGTTGAGGTCGATGTGGAACAGCTTGTCGTGCCACAGCGCCTGGCTGATGCCGTGGGCGAAGTTGAGCCCGGCCATCTCCTCGTGCCCGACCTCCGGGTTGAGGCCGACCATCTCGGGGTGCTCGAGCTCGGAGATCAGCGCGATCGCGTGGCCGATCGTCGGCAGCAGGATGTCGCCACGCGGCTCGTTGGGCTTGGGCTCGAGCGCGAAGCGCATGTCGTAACCGCGCTCCTTCACATAGCCGCACGCGATGTTCAGGGCGTCGCGGAACCGGTCCATCGCGGCCGGCACGTTCTTGCTCGCGCCGTGCTCGGCGCCCTCACGGCCGCCCCACATCACGAACGTCTTCGCGCCCAGCTCGGCGGCCAGGTCGATGTTGCGCAGCACCTTCGCCAGCGCGTAGCGGCGCACCTCACGGTTGTTGGCCGTGATCGCGCCCTCCTTGAACACCGGGTCGGAGAAGGTGTTGGTGGTGACCATCTCCACGGCCAATCCGGTGTCGGCGAGCGCCTTCTTGAACCGGTCGAGCGTGGCGTCGCGGGTCGCGTCGTCGGGCAGCAGGTCGTCGTCGTGGAACGTGACGGCTGCGGCACCGAGCTCGGCGAGCTTGTACGTCGCCTCGACCGGGTCGAGCAGGTCGCGCGACGCGGGACCGAACACGTCGGTGCCCTGCCAGCCGACGGTCCAGAGACCGAAGCTGAACTTGTCCTCCGGGCGGGGTGCGAAGCGGTCGGTCACGAAGAGATCTCCTGCCAGGTACGGGTGTCGGAGCTCGTCTCGACGGCGGCCAGCACACGCTGGACCTGGAGGCCGTCGGCGAACGTCGGGGAGGGGTCGGTGCCGGCCCCGATCGCGGTGACCAGGTCGACGACCTGGTGGGTGAAGCCGTGCTCGTAGCCGAGCCCGTGGCCGGCCGGCCACCAGGCGCCGACGTACGGGTGCCCGGGCTCGGTGACGATGATCCGGCGGAAGCCGGCCTCCTCGGCCGGATTCGCGGCGTCGAAGAACTCGAGGACGTTCATGTCCTCGAAGTCGAACGCCAGGCTGCCCTTCGAGCCGTTGATCTCGATCCGGATCGCGTTCTTGCGGCCGGTCGCGAAGCGGGTGGCCTCGAAGACGCCCATCGCGCCGCTCGCGAAGGTCGCGAGGAACGACGCGGCGTCGTCGACGGTGACAGGCCCGCGCTCGGTCGACGTACCGCCGCCGCCGAGCGTGCCGGCCGTGGAGGCGGCGGCGTACGGCCGCTCCTTGACGAAGGTCTCCAGGCGTCCGGAGACCTCGACGATCCGATCACCGGTGATGTGCTGGGTGAGGTCGATGACGTGCGCGCCGATGTCACCCAAGGCCCCCGAGCCGGCCTTGGACTTGTCGAGCCGCCACGACAGCGGGGCCTCCGGGTCGGCGATCCAGTCCTGGAGGTACTGCGCCCGGACGTGGCGGATGTCGCCGATCCGGCCGTCGGCGACCAGCTGGCGGGCCAGCCCGATCGCCGGCACCCGGCGGTAGGTGAAGCCGACCATGGCGTGGACGCCGCGCGAGCGCGCGTCGGCCGCGGCGCTGGTCATCTGCTCGGCCTCGGCGACCGTGTTGGCCAGCGGCTTCTCGCAGAGAACGTGCTTGCCCGCGGCGAGCGCGGCGATGGCGATCTCGGCGTGGGTGTCGCCCGGGGTGCAGATGTCGACGAGGTCGATGTCGTCACGGGTGACGACGGAGTGCCAGTCGTCGGCGCTCTCCGCCCAGCCGAGCCGGGACGCCGCCTCGGCGGCGCGGTCGGCGTCGCGGCCGACGACGACGGCCATCTCGGGGCGCAGCGGAAGGTCGAAGAAGTGCGGCGCGGTGCGCCAGGCGTGCGAGTGGGCGTTGCCCATGAACGCGTGCCCGATCATGGCCACGCGGAGTGAGTCGGTCATCGCTGTGCTCCCCGATTCGTGGGCGTGCCCGTCCCGGACGGATGGGACGGGCACGCCACAGGTGTGCCGTCGGTCAGGACTCGAACGCGGTGTCGATGTACTGGTCGACGTTGTCCGCGGTCACGACCGGGGCGTACAGCTGGACGGTGCGCGGGACCTCGACCTCGACCAGGTCGGACATCGACTTGCCCTGGACGAGCAGGCGGGCGAGCTTGATGCCGTCAGCGGCCTGGGTCGACGGGTAGATGACGGTCGCCTTGAGGACGCTGTCGCCCTCCTGGATCGCGCGCATCGCGTTCGCCGAGCCGGCGCCGCCGATCATCTGGAACTCGTCGCGACCGGCGTTGTCGATCGCCGCGAGGACGCCGACACCCTGGTCGTCGTCGTGGTTCCAGAGGAAGTCGATCTTCGGCGCGGCCTGGAGCAGGTTCGCCGCGGCCTCCTCGCCACCCTCGACGGTGAAGTCGGCGGCGACGCGGTTGTCGACGTCGAGGCCACACTCGGAGAGCGCGTCCTTGAAGCCCTGGCTCCGGTCCTGCGTGAGCGGCAGCGAGTCGATGCCGGCGATCTCGGCGACGATGGCGTCGGAGTTGTCACCGGCCTGCTCGCAGACCCAGGCACCGGCCGAGACGCCCATGCCGTAGTTGTCGCCGAGGACGGTGACGCGGGCGGCGTTCGGGTCGTCGAACTCGCGGTCGACGTTGATCACCGGGATGCCCTTGGCCATCGCCTCGAGCGCGATCGGCGTCATCGCCGCGCCGTCGAACGGCAGCAGCACGATCGCGTCGACACCCTCGTTGATGAAGGTCTCGACCTGGCTGATCTGAACGCTCACGTCGTTGGTGCCCTCGGCGACGCGGAGCTCGACGTCGTCGTACTGGTCGGCGACCGTCTGCGCGGACGCGGTGATCGAGCCCATCCAGCCGTGGTCGGCAGCCGGTGCGGAGAACCCGATGACGACCTTGTCGCCGGGCTCGTCGTTCGAACCCGACGCGGCGTTCGACGTACCGCCGCTGGTGTCCGCTTCGTCGTCGCCGCCGGAGTCGTTGCTGGTGCAGGCGGCGAGGGAGAGGGTCGCGATGCCGGCGACCAGCACGGTCGCGAGCCGCTTCCTCGAGGTGATGGTGGTGGACCGCAGGGACATGGTGCTGCTCCTTGGTGTGGTGCGGAGGTGTGGTGCGGAGGTGTGGTGTGGTGGTGGTGCTAGGTGCTGCTGTTCCGAGACGCCAACCTCTGCTGCAGGAGCACGGCGGCGACGATGATGGCGCCCTTGAAGAGCGACTGCTCCGAGAAGGAGCGGTTGTTGAGGATGAAGATGTTGGTGATCGTCGAGAAGATCAGGACGCCCAGGACGGTGCCGACGATGGTGCCGCGGCCGCCGGTGAGCAGCGTGCCGCCGATGACGACCGCCGCGATCGCGTCGAGCTCGAGCAGGTTGCCGTGCGTCGAGCTGCCGGTCGTCGTCTTCGCCACGAGCATCAGCGCGGCGATCCCGCAGCAGAAGCCGATCAGGACGTACAGGTAGACGGTCTGGCGCTTGACGTTGATGCCGGCGAGGCGTGCCGCCTCGGGGTTGCCGCCGACCGCGACCGTACGACGCCCGAACGTCATGCGGTTGAGCATGATCCAGCCGATCACGGAGACCACGACGAAGAGCCAGATCTGCACGTCGACCCCGAGCAGGTCGCGGTTGAAGAAGTCGTTGAACCCGCCGACGTCGACGCCCCCGCCTCCGAGGGTCTGGGTCTTCTTGTCGCTGATGATCTCGGCGAGGCCGCGCGCGCTGGCGAGCATCGCCAGCGTCATGATGAACGGCACGATGTTCCCGTAGGCGATCAGCAGGCCGTTGACCAGGCCGCAGGCCGAGCCGACCAGCAGCGCGACGCCGACCATGACGAGCCAGTGGGTGTCCTCGGCCATCATCCGGGTCGACAAGGTGGTGCACCAGACCGACGAGAGCGCGACGATCGCGCCGACCGACAGGTCGATGCCGCCACCGATGATCACGAACGTCATGCCGATGCTGACCACGCCCGTGACCGCGGCCAGCCGCAGGATCGTCTGGGCGTTGTCCAGGTCGGTGAAGCGACCGCCCGCGGTGATCGCGCCGACGATGCAGATCAGCAGCAGCGCGACGACGAGACCCGCGTTGCGGCCGACGCTCGTGCGCAGCACCGCGAGGACCGGGTTCGGCTCCCGCTCGGTCTCGAGGGCGGCCTGCTCGACTCTGACACTGTCCTGGCTCATGCCGAGACCTTTCCTTCCATGACGAGGTCGAGGACCGTGGCCTCGTCGAGTTCGGTGGCGGAGGACTCGTGGACGACCACGCCCTCACGGACGACGAGGACCCGGTCGGCGAGACCGAGCACCTCCTCGATCTCGCTGGACACGACCACGACGGCGACGCCGCTGTCGGCCAGCGATCGGACCAGCTGGTAGAGCTCCGAGCGGGCGCCGACGTCGACGCCCCGCGTGGGCTCGTCGAGCAGCAGCACCCGGCACTCACGCAGCAGCCAGCGGGCGAGCACGACCTTCTGCTGGTTGCCGCCGGACAGGGTGCGCACCGCGCGGCCGACGCCGGCGGGGCGTACGTCGAGGCTGGTGGTCAGCTCCTCGGCACGGCGGCGCTCCTCGCGGCGGTTGAGGAACCCGAGCCGCGCGAAGCGGCCCATCGTCGACATCGTGATGTTGCGGAACACCGCCTCGTCGAGGAACAGCCCCTGGCTCTTGCGCTCCTCCGGGGCCAGACCGACCCCGGCCTGCACGGTCGCGGTCACCGAGCCACGGCGCATCCGCTTGCCGTCGACGGTGACCGTCCCGGCCGAGGCGCGGCGGGCGCCGTACAGGGTCTCGAGGATCTCGGAGCGGCCGGCGCCGACGAGCCCGGCCAGACCGACGATCTCGCCGGCGTGGACGGTGAGGTTCACGCCGCGGAAGACCCCGGCGAGGGTGAGGTCCTGCACGTCGAGGACGACGTCACCGCGGGCGCGGTCCTCCTCCGGGCGGGGCGGGAAGACGTACTCGATCGCGCGGCCGGTCATCAGCTTGATCAGCTCGGGCGTCGGGGTGTCGGCGACGGCGAGGCCGGTGGCGACGGTGCGGCCGTCCTTGAGGACGGTGATCCGGTCGCCGATCTCGCGGATCTCCTCGAGCCGGTGGGAGATGTAGACGACCGCGACGCCCTCCTCGGTGAGGTCGCGGATCACGCGGAAGAGGTTCTTGACCTCCTCGCCGTCGAGGACCGCGGACGGCTCGTCGAGGATGAGCAGCTTGGTGTCGTGCGAGAGCGCCCGGGCCATGCTCACGACCTGCTGCGCGGCCGGCGGGAGGTCACCGACGATCCGCGTCGGCGAGATCTCGGAGTGGCCGAGCCGGGCGAGCAGGTCGCGGACCTGCTGGCGGGCCTGGCTGCGCTGGGTGAAGCCGGCCCGGGACACCTCGTGGCCGAGGAAGACGTTCTCGGTCACGTCGAGGTGCGGGACCAGGTCGAGCTCCTGGTAGATCGTCGCGACCCCGTGCTCGATCGCCTTCGCGGGCGTGGAGAACGAGGTCGGCTCGCCGTTCCAGGTGATCGTCCCCTCGTCGGGCTGGTGGAAGCCCGAGAGCACCTTGATCAGGGTGGACTTGCCGGCGCCGTTCTGCCCGAGGAGGCAGTGCACCTCGCCGGCGCGGACGTCGAGGTCCACGCCGTCGAGCGCCCGGACACCCGGGAACTCCTTGACGATGCCGCGCATCTGCAGCAGCGGCGCCTGGGTCGACTGGGTCATCGGACTCCTTCCGAGACGGCCTCGGTGCGCCGCCCGACGAGGGTGGGGTCGTCGAAGACGGCCTCGAGCGCCAGCGCCGCGCCGCCGCGCACCGCCGCCGTGAAGCCGAGGGTCGAGAGCTCGACGCGGGTGCCGCCGGCCTGCGGCGCGAGCACGCCCGCGGTCAGCTGCTCCTCGATCGCCGGACGCATCCGCTCACCGACCTCGGCGAAGTAGCCGCTGAGCACGACGGCGCCGGGGTTGATGGCGTTGGCGAGGATGCCCGCGCCGATGCCGACCCAGCCGCCGACCTGGTCGAGCGCGGCGAGCGTGCGGGTGTCGCCGAGGTCGGCGCGCCGGTTGATCTCGGCGAGCCGGTCGTCGAGGCCGAGCGCGGGGTCGCGCACCGGGTCGTCGGGGTCGGCGGCGGCGTCGAGCAGGGCGCGGAGACCGACGACGGTCTCCCAGCAGCCGACGCGACCGCAGCCGCAGCGGCGCCCGCCCGGCTGCACGATCATGTGGCCGAACTCCCCGGCGTACCCCTGCCGGCCGCGCAGCAGTCGGCCGTCGGCGACGATCCCGCCACCCACGCCGACCTCGCCGAAGATCACCAGGACGTCCTGGCGCGCGGGGTCGCCGGGCAGGGCCTCGGCCATCGCGGCGAGGTTGCCCTCGTTGTCGACGAGGACGGGGTACGCCGCGCCGAGGCGGCCGCGGAGCTCCGCGCCGACCGGGACGTCGCGCCAGCCGAGGTTGGGGCCGACGGTGAGCATGTCGCGGGTGCGGTCGAGCAGTCCGGCGACGCCCACGGCGACCCCGACGGTCTCGGCGCCGGCGGAGCGCACGTCGGCCTCGGTGCGGGCGATCAGGGCGACGAGCCGGTCGAGGACCTCCTCGACGGCCAGCTTGTTGGCGTCCAGCCCGGCGCGGTGCTCGGCGATCACGTTGCCGCCGAGGTCGAGCGCGATCGTGGAGACGTGGTTGACGTTGATCTCGGCGCCGATGCCGCACACGGCGTGGCCGTCGAGCTCCACGCTGGTGCCGGGGCGGCCGACGTGGCCGCGCTCGACGCCGGCGGCGCGGACCAGACCGCGCTCCTCGAGCTCACCGACGAGGGCGGAGACGGCCGAGCGGGTGAGGCCGAGCTCGGCGGCGAGCCGGGCCCGCGAGCGGGGGCCCTGGTCGCGGAGCCGGCGGAGGACGAGGCCGAGGTTGCCGCTCATCTCCACCTCCGCTCACCTTGTGACTGTCGTCACCCATTTGTTGGGATGCCGCACAAAGTAGGCGCAGATCTCGCACCAGAGCAAGCGTTCCGCGCCATTGAAATCAAACTGAGCGTGAAACTTTTAAAAGTGATTGGACAAAGTTGGGTAATCGGAGGCCATTGACGGGATGGTTCGATCCCCGGAGAACCGGGATCGACCCGCTCGCTACGGCGCGTACACCGACTCGCTGATCAACCGGGCCGCACCGATGACGCCGCCCTCGTCGCCGAGCTCGCTGAGCACGATCGGGAGGCTGCCGGTGGCGAGCGGCAGGGAGCGCCGGTAGGTGACGCCGCGGACCTCGGCGAGCAGCGCGTGGCCCAGGCCGGTGACCCGGCCGCCGATGACGATCAGGCCGGGGTTGAAGAACGACACCAGGCCGGCGAGGACCTGGCCGATGTGGCGGCCGCTCTCGCGGATCAGCTGGACCGCCTGGGCGTCGCCCTGGGAGACCGCGCGGCCGACGTCGGCGGCAGTCAGCTCGCCCTTCTCCTCGAGGATCGCCGCGAGGGCCGGGGATCGGCCGGCCCGGGCGGCCGCGGTGGCGTCGCGCGCCAGCGCCGCGCCCCCGGAGAACGCCTCGAGGCAGCCGGTGTTGCCGCACGCGCAGGTCGGGCCGAAGTCCTCGACCCGGATGTGCCCGATGTCGCCCGCGCAGCCGTCGACCCCGCGGTACAGCTCGCCGTCGATGACGATGCCGCAGCCGATGCCGGTGCCGATCTTCACGAACAGGAAGTCGCGCGCGCCCTTGGCCACGCCCGCGTGCTGCTCCCCCACCGCCAGCACGTTGACGTCGTTGTCGAGCACGACCGGGCAGCCGAGCTCGCGCGAGACCGCGTCGCGCACCGGGTAGCCGTCCCAGCCCGGCATGATCGGCGGCGACACGGAGACGCCGCGGTGGAAGTCGACCGGACCGGGTACGCCGACGCCTGCACCCATCGGCCGGTCGACGCCGACCTCGTCCAGCACCTCGCGGACCAGCTCCAGCGCCACGGCCAGCACGACCTCGGGGCCCTGCCGGATGTCGCAGTCGCGGTGCCGGGTGGTGAGCACCGACAGCCGCCCGTCGGTGACGCCGACGGACATGCCGGTCGCCCCGATCGAGATGCCCACGAAGCGGATGTCCTCGGCCAGGTCGACCAGCGTCGAGCGGCGGCCGCCGCGCGAGGCGGCCGGGCCGACCTCCTGGGCCAGCCCGAGCTCCACGAGGCGCCCCACCTCGGCGGCGACCGTCGTGCGCGAGACCTCCAGCCGGTCGGCGAGCTGGGCCTTCGAGAGCGCGCCCTCGTCGCGCAGCTGGGCCAGCAGCCGGGCCTGCATGGCGTTCTCGGCTCGGCCGGCGAGGGAATGACGCACGCGCAGATCCTAGAGCGCGGGCAGGTCCCGGATCTGCTGAGCGACGAAGTCACCGAACTGCTCGTGCCCCTCGGGCGTGAGGTGCAGCCGGTCGTCGAGGTACGGCAGCGCCAGTCCGGAGGTGCGCACGTACGGCACGCCGTACTCCTCAGCCAGCGCGGCGAGCAGCTCGTCGACCCGGGGCACGCGGTCGGCCCGGGCCGGCGCGGCAGCGGGTCCGACCACGACGACGCGCTCACCCTGGAGGCTCTGCATCAGGTCGGCGAACCCGGCGCTGATGTCGGCCGCCGGCTCATCGAAGTCGTTCAGACCGCCCTCGACCACGACCAGGTCGGCACCGCCGCGCAGCGCGGCCGGAGCGCGTACGGCGAACGAGACCTGCCGGCAGGCACCCGCCCCGGCGCTGAAGCCGGAGCCGGAGAAGCCGGCGACGTGCACGCGGCCGTCGAGGCGCGACGGCCAGGAGTCAGCGATCCGGTCGAGTCCGAGGCCGGCCGACCAGGAGTCGCCGATCACCACGACCCGGGCACCGGACCCGGTGTCCGTCGCGGCGCGGTCGCGGGAGTCGGAGGCGAACCGGTCGCACCGGTCCACACCGGCGCCGGCGCGGCTCGCGACGTGCACGACGAGCAGCGAGGCGATCAGGAACGCCAGCAGCGCGCCGAGCACGACCGTGCGCCGACGTACCGACGCCTGCGAGCCCGGGCTCGCGACCCCCCGATGGACCACGCCACCATGATGCGAGGGAAGCGCGGATCGCGAGGGCGATCTTGGAAAGTCGCCCGGGAGCCGCAAGAAATCGCCGGCGTTTCACGACCGGTCCGACATGCCTGACACACTGCCGCACATGACTCGGCTGCTCGTCGCCGGCCCCGCCGGACGCACCATCGAGGTCCTCGTCGAGGGCGCCCTCGACGGTCCGGTGCTGCTGTTCCACGGAGGTACGCCGTCGGCCGTCGCGGAGTTCCCGATGCTCGACGACGCGGCTCGGCGCAACGGGCTGCGGTTGGTCACCTACTCCCGCCCCGGGTACGGCCGGTCGACCCCGCGCCCGGCCCCCGGCGCCTACGTGGACGACGTCGCGGACGCCGTCGCCGTCCTCGACCACCTGGGGGTCGACGACTTCCTGACGCTCGGCTGGTCCGGCGGCGGACCGCGCGCGCTGGGCTGCGCGGCCCTGCTCCCCCAGCGCTGCCGCGCCGCCGCGACGGTGTCGGGGGTGGCTCCGTTCGATGCCGACGGCCTCGACTGGTACGACGGGATGGCCGAGGAGAACCACGAGGAGTACACCTCCGCCCAGGCCGGGCCGGAGGTCTACGAGGCCTACCTCGTCGAGCACACCCTGCCGATGCTGCACACGTCCGCCGACGAGCTGGAGGAGGCGTTCGGCGGCCTGGTCACCCCGGTCGACGCCGCCGTGCTGACCGCCGACTTCTCGAACTGGCTGAGCCGCTCCTTCAACCATGCGGCCACGCAGGGTGCGGTGGGCGTCCGCGACGACGGCCTGGCGGCGATGCAGCCGTGGGGCTTCGAGCTGGCCAGCATCCGCGTGCCGGTCGCCCTGTGGCACGGCCGCCAGGACGCGTTCGTGCCGTACTCCCACGGCAGCTGGCTCGCCGGGCGCATCCCGGGCGTGACCACGCACCTGTACGAGGACGAGGGACACCTGACGCTGATGTACCGGCTCGAGGAGATCCTCGCCGACCTCAAGCGTCTGGGCGGCGATTAACCGACGGCGTACGCCTCGAGCTCGCCGGCGAGGTCCTCGTTGGCGCGACCGACGACGATCGTGCCCTCGCCGGTGTGCTCCATGGACTCGATCTCGCCGTGCTGGTGCAGCCGGTTGATCAGGTCGCCGCGGTCGTAGGGCAGCAGCGCCTTGAACTCGACGCCCGGGCGCGGCAGCTCGCCCTCGATCACCTTCAGCGCCTCGGCGATGCCCTCGCCGGTCTTCGCCGAGACGACGACCGAGTGCGGCTCGCGCTGGCGGAGCCGGGCGATCACCATCGGGTCGGCGGCGTCGGCCTTGTTGATGATCACGAGCTCGGGCACATCGACCACGCCGATCTCCGAGAACACCTCGCGCACCGCGGCGATCTGGCCCTCGGGGTCGGGGTGCGACCCGTCCACCACGTGCAGGATCAGGTCGGAGTCGGCGACCTCCTCCAGCGTCGAGCGGAACGCCTCGACCAGCTGGTGCGGCAGGTGCCGCACGAAGCCGACGGTGTCGCTCATCGTGTAGACCCGCCCGTCAGCGGTGGTCGTACGCCGCGTCGTCGGGTCGAGGGTCGCGAACAGCGCGTCCTCGACGAGTACGCCGGCGTCGGTGAGCCGGTTCAGCAGCGAGGACTTGCCGGCATTGGTGTAGCCGGCGATCGAGACGCTGGGGATGTGGTTGCGACGGCGCTCCTGGCGCTTGGTGTCCCGGGTCCCCTTCATCTCCTTGAGCTCGCGGCGGAGCTTGGCGATCTTGGTGTTGATCCGGCGTCGGTCGGTCTCGATCTTGGTCTCACCGGGACCACGGCCACCGATGCCGGCGCCGCCGGCGACCCGGCCGCCGACCTGGCGGGAGAGGTTGCCACCCCACCCGCGCAGGCGCTGCTTCATGTAGTTCAGCTGGGCCAGCTCGACCTGCGCCTGGCCCTCCTTGGACTTCGCGTGCTGGGCGAAGATGTCGAGGATCAGCGCGGTCCGGTCGACGACCTTGACCTTCGTGCGGTCCTCGAGGTTCCTCAGCTGGCTGGGCGCCAGCTCGCCGTCGCAGATCACGGTGTCCGCGCCACTGGCCTTGACGATCTCGGCCAGGCCCTCGACCTTGCCGCGCCCGATGTAGGTGGCCGGGTCCGGCGACTGCCGACGCTGGTAGATCGCGTCGAGGACCTCTGAGCCGGCGGTCTCGGCGAGCAGCGCGAGCTCGGCCATGGAGTTCTCGGCGTCCTCGACGGTGCCCTCGGTCCACACGCCGACGAGCACCACGCGCTCCAGGCGGAGCTGGCGGTACTCGACCTCGGTGATGTCCTCGAGCTCGGTGCGCAGGCTGGCGACCCGGCGCAGCTGGTGGCGCTCGGCCAGGTCCAGCTCACCGGTGGTGAGGTCCTCGGGGTCGGGCTCGTCTGGCCAGGAGTCACTGAGTCCGGACTCGAACTCCTCCCCGTCCTCGGGGTCGTCCCAGTCGTCGGTGGCCTCGAGCTCGTCGTCGAGATGGAAGTCAGGTGCGTTACTCATACGTCCACCAGAGTACGTTCGCGCTCCTGACCAGCGCGAACCCTTAACGTCACGGCAGACGCCGCCGGGCGACCGGACCCTCACGCACCGCGCGCACCAGCCCGTCCGCGATCGTGCGGCGGCGCAGCACCGCGGTCTGGTCGTGGCCGGTCGCGACCATGCCGGCGACCGCTTCCGCGAGCGCCGCGGTGCCGTCGTACGCCGGGCGCCACCCGAGCTCGACGTGGGCGCGGCTCGAGTCGAGCACCGGCACCTGGTGGGCCATGTCGACCCAGCCCGCGTCGACCGGCTGGAGGTGCAGGTGCCAGCTGACCGCGGCCGCCGACCGCAGCAGCGCCGGCGGCACCGGCACCCGGCGGGCGCCGAGCACCTCGGCGATCGCGTCCGCGCCGAGCGCCTCGGCCGCGAGGTTGAAGGGACCGCCGGCACGCTTCTCGACGATCGCGGTGATCGCGGCCGCGAGGTCGTCGGCGTGCACGACCGGGATCACGACGTCCTCGTCCAGCGGCAGCAGGGGCAGCCAGCGGAGCACCGCGGGCGGCACCACCGTCGGCAGGAAGTAGCGCAGCTGGCCGCTGCCGGCCGAGTGCTGCGCGACGATCCCGGGCCGGGTCACGGTGACGACCACGTCGGGGTGCCGGCGGGCGAACTCCTCGACGAGCCGCTCGCCCTCCACCTTGTGCCGGCTGTACGGCGACCCGGCGATCCCGGTCGTCGGCCAGGACTCGTCGACCGCCTGCAGGTCGCGGCGCGGCGCGTAGGCGCCCAGCGACGACTGGTGCACCACGTGCGGCACGCCCGCGTCGGCAGCCGCGGCCAGCACCCTCCGGGTGCCACCGACGCCGACCTCGTGGAGGTAGGTCACGTCGTGCGTGGGCTGGAACCCCCACACCAGGTGCACGACCGCGTCGGCCCCGCGGAACGCGTCGACGAGCCGCGCATGGCAGTCGGTCGAGAGGTCGGCGACCACCCACGCGACGCCCGCCCAGCCCGGCGTCCCGGAAGGCGGCGGCCGGCGTACGACCCCGACGACGTCGTGGTCCGACGCCCGCAGGGCGCGCACCAGCGCCGACCCGACGTTGCCGCTGGCTCCCGTGACGACCACCCTCATGAGGTCGCGGTACCCGTACCGTGTCCGCGTGATCCCTCCCGTCCCTGCAGACATCCGGCTGCTCGGCATCACCGGCTCGCCCGGGGTCGGCAAGAGCACGCTCGCGGCCGCGCTCGGCCTCCCGGTGATCCCCATGGACGGCTTCCACTACGCGGACGTCGAGCTCGAGCGGCGCCGGCTGCTGCACTCGAAGGGGTCCCCGGACACGTTCGACGCGGAGGGGTACGCCGCCCTGCTCCGGCGGGTCAAGGCGTGCGAGTGGAACGTGGTCGCGCCGATGTTCGACCGCGGCCTCGAGCAGCCGCTGGCCGGCGCGATCCCCGTGCCCGCGACCGGGACGGTCGTGACCGAGGGCAACTACCTGCTGCTCAACCAGCCCCGCTGGAGCGCGGTGCGCGCGCAGCTCGACGTGGTGTGGCACCTGGTCGTCGACGACGCGGTCCGCATCGAGCGACTGGTGGCGCGGCACGTCGCGTTCGGCAAGAACCCTGCGCAGGCGCGGGCCTGGGTCGCCCGGGTCGACGAGGCGAACGCCGCGCGGATCGAGGAGGCGGCCCGCCGGGCGGACGTCGTGGTCGACCTCAGCGAGTGGGTTCCGCCGCGAACTCCCCCGGCGTGAGCCCGGTGACCGTGCGGAAGTCGCGGCCGAAGTGGGCCTGGTCGGTGTAGCCGAGGTCGGCGGCGATCCGGGCGAGGTCCCGATCGCTCTCGCGCAGCCGTTCGGCCGCCTCGTGCAGGCGACGCCGCTGGATCAGCCACTTCGGGGAGAGCCCGATCCGCCGGGCCGTCAGCCGCTGCAGGGTGCGCTCGGTGATCGCGAACTTCTCGCAGATCTGGCCGACCCGGTGCACCTCGGTGTCGCCCTCGACGTACTCGACGATCGCGTTGACCAGCAGACCCTCCTCGTCCACCGGCAGGTGCGCGTCGAGCGCGCGCTCGACGGCATCGACACCGGCCTGCTGGCGGTCCGGGTCGTCGGGGTCGTCTCCGATCGCGGCGCGGATCGCGGCGGTGAGCGCCTCGTCGGGGAGCGGGACGGCCTTGTCGGTGAGGGCATCCACGGAGCCGCCGACCAGCGCGACTCCGGCAGCGGGCTGGAGCATCGTGCCGAGCGCCCAGCCGGTGCCGGTGAGCTCCTGGCTGGACAGCCCGCTGGTCGGGCCGACGAGCAGGGCGTACTCGTGGGAGACCACGATCAGGCAGACGGGGTACTGCAGCACCCGCTGCACCGAGGTGTGCCCGTCGGGCAGCGACCAGACCGGCATCCAGTAGCGGCGCACCAGCGGCGCGAGCTCCGGCGACGGCGCGAACCGGTGGATCGGCGGCGTGTACCCGCTCGCGTCGAGCAGGTGCGCGCGCTCTGCCACCTGTCCGGGAGTCGGGTCGATCCGCCGGGTCATGTGTCGGATTCTTACAAGCCCCGCCGACATCGCGCGACGGATGCTGGCGCCATGACCTTCTTCGACGACGCAGCCGACCGCTTCTCCGCCACCGTCTCCGCGACCCCCGACTGGTCCGCCGCCAGCCCGTGCGAGGGCTGGACCGCCGCCGACGTCGTCGACCACGTCGTCGACACCGAGCGCCAGTTCCTCGAGACCCACGGCGCCGAGCTGGGGGCGCGTCCGGAGGGCTCGCCCGACACCATCTGGTCGGCGCACCTGTCCGCCGTACGCGATCGCGTCACCGACGACCTGCGCGCGCGGGAGTACGACGGCTTCTTCGGCCGCACCACGATCGGCGCGACCCTCGACGACTTCTACGGCTTCGACCTGGTCGTCCACGGCTGGGACCTGGGCTCGGCCTCGGGCCAGCCGACGACGTTCACCGACGCCGACATGGACGCGATGGAGCAGGCGTTCGTGGGGTTCGGCGAGCACGCCTACGACGAGGGCGTCTTCAAGCAGCCGGTCGACGCCCCGGAGGACGCCGACCGGCAGACGAAGCTGTTGGCCCGGATGGGTCGCCGGGCCTGAGGTGGATCGGGTCGTCCGCCTCTCACGGGGCTATAGCCACTCCTGAGGCGGACGACCCGATCCCGGCGGCTACTTGGGAGGCATCCGGATGCCGCCGTCGACCCGGATCACCTCGGCGTTCATGTAGCTGTTGGTGATGCACTCGACGACCATGCTGGCCAGCTCGTCCGGCACGCCGAGACGCTTCGGGAACAGCACGCTCTCACCGAGCTTGGCCTTGAAGGCCTCGGAGTCCGGGCCCTCGCCGTAGATCGGGGTGTCGATGAGGCCGGGCGCGACGGTGTTGAGGCGGATGCCCGAGGCGGACAGGTCGCGGGCAACCGGGAGGGTCATGCCGACGACACCGCCCTTGGAGGCGGAGTACGACGCCTGGCCGATCTGGCCGTCGAACGCCGCAACGCTCGCGAGGTTCACGATCGCGCCGCGCTGGCCGTCGGCGTCGGGCTCGTTGCGGCTCATCACGGACGCGGCCTGGCGGACCACGTCGAACGTGCCGATCAGGTTGATCGCGATCACGCGCGTGAACGCGGCGAGGTCGTGGGCGGACTCGATCTGGCCGTCGCGGCCGATGGTGCGCTGCGCCCAGCCGATGCCGGCGGAGTTCACCACCGCGCGCAGCGGCGCGATCTCGGCGGCGGCGTTCACCGCGGCGGTGATCTGGTCGGTCTGGGTGACGTCGACCTGGGCGAAGACGCCCCCGATCTCCTTCGCAAGGGCCTCGCCCTTGTCGGCCTGGAGGTCGGCGACCACGACGATCGCCCCCTTCGCGGCGAGCTGACGGGCGGCGGCGGCGCCGATGCCCGACGCTGCGCCCGTGACGATGGCACTGGCTCCGTTGATGTCCATGGCTCGGAGCATAGCCATGCTCACAGTTCGACTGTCAGCGTGCTGGTCTCCGGCTACAGCGAGGTCGTGCCCCGGGCGACGATCACGGCCGGGCCGGTGAGCAGCACCCGGTCGTCCTCGGTCCAGGTCACGGTGAGCGTGCCGCCCGGCACGTCCACCTGGTACGCCGAGCCCGGCCCGTTGCCGTCGGCGACCGCCGCGGCCACCATCACCGCGCAGGCGCCGGTGCCGCAGGAGCGGGTCTCGCCCGAGCCGCGCTCGTGCACGCGCATCGCGACGTGCCGCTCGCCCCGGCGTACGACGAACTCGACGTTGACGCCGTCGGGGTAGGTGTCGTCGTCGTGCTCGGGCGCCTCGAGCAGGGTCCCGGCGTCGTCGAGCGAGTCGACGAACGCGACCGCGTGCGGGTTGCCCATGTCGACGTGCCGCGCGACCCAGGTGTGTCCCGGGACGCCGACCTTGCTCTCACCCAGCACCTTCGGGGTGCCCATGTCCGCGGTGATCAGGTCGCCGTCGACGGTGAGCACCTTGACGCCGTCGCGGGTCTCGACCGGGATCGGCGAGGTCGCCAGGCCCTCGTCGACGAGGTAGCGCGCGAACACGCGGATCCCGTTGCCGCACATCTCCGAGATCGAGCCGTCGGAGTTGCGGTAGTCCATGAACCAGCCGTCGCCGCGGCGTACGACGCGCAGCACCCCGTCCCCGCCGATGCCGGCGCGCCGGTCGCACAGCGCGCGGACGCGGTCGGCGGACAGGTCACCGTGGATGCTGCCGTCGTGGTCGGGCAGCAGCACGAAGTCGTTCTCGGTGCCGTGGCCCTTGAGGAAGGGGTACTCAGGCATACATCCCCCTCTCGTAGTTCTCCGGCTTGTAGTACTCGTCGAGCTGCTCGAGCGTCATCCCGCTCGGCTCGACCTCGTGGGCGAGCACCGCGCGCCGCGGCACCACGCCGTCCGGGTCCCACGTCTCCGGCTTCCAGATCCCGGAGCGCAGGAACGCCTTCGCGCAGTGGAAGAAGATCTCCTCGATCTCGACGACGACCGCGAGCACCGGCCGGTGGCGCTTGACCACCATCTCGTCGAAGAACGGCGCGTCGGCGACGAGCCGGGCCCGGCCGTTGATGCGCAGCGTGTCGCCACGGCCGGGGATGAGGAAGTTCAGCCCGACGAACGGGTTCTCGATGATGTTCTTGTAGCCGTCGGCCCGCTTGTTGCCCGGACGCTCCGCGAGCGCGATGGTCGTGTCGTCGATGACGTGCACCAGCTGGCCGGCCGGGTCGCCCTTCGGCGAGGCGTCGCAGCGGCCGTCGGCCGACGCCGTGGCCAGCACGCAGAACGGCGACGCCGCCAGCCAGTCCCGGTCGACCGGCAGCAGCGCGGGCCGGTCCTTGTCACGCACCCGTGGGATCGGCTCGCCGAGCAGGTCGACGAGCTCGTCGACGGTGGTGATCTCGGTCCAGGCGGGCGCGGTCGTCACGCCTCAACGGTACCGGCGGTGATGCCCCAGGCCTCCTGGAATTCCACCGCGCTCATCGTGGCGAGCTGGTTCTCCACCTCGAAGTAGGTGGCATGGTCGTCGGCGAACCGCACCACCACCTGGTGGTCGGCCTTCCGACGGACGACGAGGTCACCGGCCGAGGGCGGATGGGACCTGCCGAACAGCAGCGCCTCGGTCAGCGCGCCGACGACGTGCAGCGGACGGGTCCACCGGTGCAGGTGCCGCTCGACCGAGAGCTCGTAGACGTCAGCCGCCTTCATGACCCGATGCTAGCGAGGTCGCACCACGAGCGCCGAGCCTCCGCCACGGCGGTCACGCTCGGCGACCGACGTCAACAGGCGGCCCGGTCCGAACTCGATCCCGGTCGCCGCACCGATCTCCTGGGTGCCGGTGAAGATGTCCTCGTAGGTCTGCACGTCGTGTCCGAGCGCCTCCAGCGCCTCGGCGTACCGGTCGACGAAGCCCGGCTCCGCGAGCACGGCGGCCGTGTTGCGCTGCGTGGCCCGGGGCGCGCGCAGCGCCTGCGGGAGCGTCATGCCGAGGTCGATCCGGTTGAGCAGGATCTGCAGCACCGTCGTGATGATCGTGGAGCCGCCGGGCGAGCCGACCGCGACGAACGGCTTGCCGTCGCGGAGCACGATCGTCGGCGACATCGAGGAGCGGGGCCGCTTGCCCGGCTCGATCCGGTTGGGGTCGGCCTCGTCGTAGACCGGGCTGAAGTCGGTGAGCTCGTTGTTGAGCAGGAAGCCGCGCCCGGGGACCACGATGCCCGAGCCGCCGGTCTGCTCGATGGTGAGCGTGTACTCGACGACGTTGCCCCACCTGTCGGCGACCGTGAGGTTCGTGGTCTCGACGTTCTCCGTGTCCGGGATGTCGCCCGCACCGACCGGCTTGGTCATCGCGCTCCCGGGGTCGATCAGCTCGTCGCGCTCGGCGGCGTACTCGTCGCTCAGCAGGGTGTCCAGCGGCACGTCGACGAAGTCCGGGTCGCCGACGTACGCGCCGCGGTCGGCGAAGGAGAGCGCGCTCGCCTCGAGGTAGAGGTGCAGCGCCTGCTCGGGCGTGGCGCCCGCGAGGTCGTGGTTCTCGAGGATGTTGAGCGCCTCGCCGACCGTGGAGCCGCCCGACGAGGACGGCGCCATGCCGTAGACGTCGAGACCGCGGTATTCGACGTGCGTGGGCGCCCGGTCGATGGTGCGGTAGCCGCGCAGGTCACCGACCGCCAGGAAGCCCTTGGGCACCGGCAGCTGCGTGCTGCTCGTGGTCGGCGGCCGACGTACGGCGCGCACCATCTCGCGAGCGAGGGCGCCGTCGTAGAAGCGGCGCGGGCCGTGGTCGGCGATCAGGTCGTAGGTGTCGGCGAGGTCGGGGTTGCGGAACAGCGAGCCGACCTTCGGGAGCCGGCCGTAGAGCGCGCGGGTGGAGGTGAACGCCCGGAACCGCTCGAGGTTCTGCTTCACCTGGCCGCGGAACGTCGCGTCCACGCGGAAGCCGCGGCGGGCCAGCACCTCGGCGGGCGCGAGCGCCCGGTCGAGCGGGAGCGTGCCCCACCGGCGCAGCGCGCGCTGCCAGGTCGCGAGGGTGCCGGGCACGCCGACCGAGACGCCGCTGGTGACCAGCTCCGGCGAGAAGTTGTACGGCTCGCCCGTCTCGGGGTCGATGAACGCGTCGCGCGGCATCGCGGCCGGTGCGGTCTCGCGGCCGTCGATCGTGCGGACCTTCCCGGTCTCGGCGTCGTAGTAGACGAAGTAGCCGCCACCGCCGATGCCGGCGCTGAACGGCTCGGTGACCCCGAGCGCGGCGGCGGTCGCGACCGCGGCGTCCACGGCGTTGCCACCGGCCTTCAGCACCCGCAGCCCGACGCGGGACGCGTAGGGGTCGACCGAGGTGACCGCGCCGCCGTACCCCTGACGGGTGGGGACCTTGAGGGGTCCGGGGTCGGCGTGCGCCGGCGTGGCCAGGAGGGTGGCGAGCAGGGCGAGCGGTACGGCGATCGCGAGGCGGCGCATACCGGTCGGTGCCCGCTCAGAGCGGGCCGGAAACCGCGTAGCGCGCGCACAGGAACGCGCCGTTGCGGTCGAGCTCCTGCAGCTCGAAGCTCCAGCGCCGCGGGAACAGCGGGCGCCCGGCGCCGAGGGTCACCGGCGCGATGGACAGCACGAGCTCGTCGAGCAGTCCGTGCTCGGCGAGCTGGGCGGCGAGGTCGCCGCCGCCGACCATCCACAGGTCCTTGCCCCCGGCCGCCGCGGCCATCGCGGCGTGCACCTCCGGCACCGGTGCCGACGTGAACGTGATCTCGTCACCGATCGGCTCGAGGTCGCGGTGGGTGAACACCCAGCACGGGATCTCGTACATCCACTTCTCACCGGTCTTCGCCAGGTGGTCCACGAGCCACTCGTACGTCGTCGCGCCCATCGCCATCGCGCCGACGTCCTTGATGAAGTCGTCGTAGTTCATCGGCCCGCCCTCGTCCTGCGGCTGCACGAACAGCCACTCGAGGGAGTCGTGCTCGTCGGCGATGAAGCCGTCGAGCGTGGTCGCGGTGTAGAACGTCGTCTTCACGCGGTGGCCTCCGTACGCCGTCGCAGCCAGTTGATCGGGTCGCCCTCGTCGGGTTCCGCCCCGAGCTCGGTGAGCATCGCGCGGACGCCGAGCCGACGGTGCGCGTCGTACGACAGGACGTGCGCGACGATGCTGCCGAGCACGAAGCTCTCCGGCGGGTCGCAGAGCGCGTCGACGATCCGGTCGTCCCAGGCGCCGCGGCGCTCGACGTCGCGCACCATCTCCAGCCAGCGCGGGGCGACGTCGTCGTGCCGACGCTGCAGCGCCACCACGTCGTCGGGCCGGCCGTCGGGGAAGTCCTCGCCGAGGATCGCGGCCAGCCACACCTCCTTCGTGAACACCAGGCTGGTGAGGACGGCGGCCACGCTGGCCTCCTCGCCCTCCCAGCCGTGCACGCGGGTGCGCACCTCGCGGCGGTAGTCGTCCTCGGACAGCTGCTTGGCCAGGTCGATGACGTAGCGGGTGTCGTCGAGGTCGTGGTGGACCATCAGCTCCAGTGGCTGGCTCATCGTGCTCTCCCCGGTGTGGACCCACAGCGACATGGGCGGGTGGAAGTGGATGCCGTTGGGCGCCGGCAGCCAGTGGCCACCGTCGGTGCGCTCGCTCGGCGGGTGGCCGTAGGCCCGGGCGAAGGCGCGGGCGAAGCCCTCGACGGACTCGTAGCCGGCCGCGAACGCCGCATCGGTGACGCTGCTGCCGTGGCGCAGCTGCCAGGCCGCCCGCTCGAGCATCACCCGCCGCCGCATCGCGACCGGCGGCTCGCCGGCGCCGGCGGACAGCTGGCGGGTGAAGTGGAACGGCGACACGAACGCGCCCTCGGCCATCTCGTCGAGCGTGCGGTGCTGCTCGTCGAGCACCGCGTCGAGCAGCTCGCGCAGCCTGTCCATCCCCGTCATGTCCTCAGTCTGGCGGGGAACCGCCCTCGGCCGCCCGACCGATCTTGCTCAGGTGGTTTCGAGGCTCGTCGCTGGCGCTCCTCGCACCTCAACCACCGGGAGGCGGTGGTTGAGGTGCGAGCGAAGCGAGCCTCGAAACCACCCGACCGATCTTGCTCAGAGCGGTGGTTGAGGTGCGAGCGAAGCGAGCCTCGAAACCAGCGCGTTGGTGAGGCCGTTGCGCTCCAGGTTCCAGCCCGGGCCGCGGCTGCGGTTGGTGACCCAGAAGACGAACGCGTCCTCGGCGGGGGTGCGGGTGACCTCGGCGTACGACAAGCCGTTGCCGCCGTTGTGCCACTGGACCCGGCCGACGGGGCTGTCGAGGACGACCCAGCCGTAGCCGTACCAGGTGTCCGCGTGGGCGCCCTCGCGGACGCGAGGACGGAACAGCTCTCTGAGCTCGTCGCCGTCGAGGGCCCGGCTCCAGCGGAACATGTCGCGCGCCGTCGAGAGGATGCCGCCGTTGCCGCGGAGGTTCCAGTACGGCCCGTCCTCGGCCCACGGGTGGTCGAGCGGCGTCCCGTGGGCGCGGCCACGGGCGTCGTACTCCACCGCGACGTCGGCGCTCTCCCAGTCCGGCAGCACGTAGCCGGTTCTCGTCATCTCGGCCGGCTCGAAGAGGTGGCGTGCCAGGAACTGCTCGTAGCCCTCGCCCGACGCCGACTCGATGATCGCGGCCAGCAGGGTGTAGCCGACGTTGGAGTAGAGGTAACGCGTGCCGGGCGCCGACCGCAGGTCGGACGCGAAGGCCTCGCGGAGGAGGTCGTCTCGCGACAGCGGTTCGTAGTCGTCACCGAGCGAGCCGACGAGTCCGGACGTGTGCGTCAGGAGCTGCTGGATCGTGATCGACCGCATGTCGGGCGGTACGCCGTCGAGGTGGCGGCCAATCCGGTCGCGGACGTCCAGCCGTCCCATCGACTGCAGCTCGACGATCGCGGCCGCCGTGAACTGCTTGGTGACCGAGCCGATGTCGTAGACGGTGTCGCAGTCGCCGCCGCCCCACCCCTCGCAGGCGACGATCTCGCCGCCGACGGCGGTGACCAAGGAGCCGCTCGACGCCATCGGCGGCCCGAGCGGCCCGACCGCCCTGGGCGTGGCCACGACCTCCTCCTCGACCTCGACGCCGCACGCCGACACGAGAAGCAGGCCGACGACCAGCCAGCGCCTCATGCCGGCACCGCCGCCAGCGCCTTGTCGAGCAGCTCCGGGTCGTCGTACCGGATCCAGGTGATCCGCGGGTCCTTGCGGAACCACGAGTCCTGCTTACGGGAGAACCTCCGGGTTGCGATCACCGTGCGCTCGCGGGCCTCGTCGAGGCTGAGCTCGCCGCCGAGGTACGCCGCGACCTCGCGGTAGCCGATCGCCCGCCCGGCGGTGCGGCCTTCGGCGAGGCCCTCGGCCAGCAGCCGCTCGACCTCGGCGACGAACCCGTCGGCGAACATCCGGTCGACGCGCTGCTCGATCCGCGCGTCCAGCGTCGGCCGGTCGATGTCGACGCCGATCTGGACCGTGCGCGGGTCGACGTACTCCATCGTCGGCAACGACGCGGTGAACGGCCGGCCGGTGAGCTCGATGACCTCGAGCGCCCGGACGGTGCGCCGCCCGTTCTCGACGAGGATCCGACCGGCCGCCTCCGGGTCCAGCTCACGGAGCCGGGCGTGCAGGGCCGCAGGCCCGACCGCGGCGAGCTCCTCCTCGAGACGACGGCGTACGGCGTCGTCGGTCCCGGGGAACTCGAAGCGGTCCAGGATCGCGCGGGTGTACAGCGCCGAGCCCCCGACCAGCACCGGCGTCCGGCCGCGGCCCCGGATCTCCGCGATCTCCGCGCGCGCCCAGCCCTGGAACTCCGCGACGGTCGCAGGGTCGCGGACGGTGAGGGTGTCGAGCAGGTGGTGCGGGATGCCGCGCCGCTCGGCCTCGGGGAGCTTCGCCGTGCCGATGTCCATGCCGCGGTAGACCTGCATCGCGTCGGTGTTCACGATCTCGCCGTCGAGGCGCTCGGCGAGGTCGAGCGAGAGACCGGTCTTGCCGGAAGCGGTCGCACCCACCACGGCCACCACCGGCGCGTGTGGGTTGGGTGGCATGTGGTTAGTTTGGCAAACATGAGCGAGACACCGACGCCGCCCGAGCCCCACCACGACGAGCGTGACCCGGAGGGTCCGGCGCGTGACGGCCAGGAGGAGAACGCCGAGACGTCGCTCGACGAGCCGTCCGACGACGCAGGAGGTGCGTGATGAGCGAGTTCGACCTGACTGAAGACATCCAGCCGGAGGAGGAGCCGGACGAGGAGGAGTTCGACGGCACCGAGCCCGGTGCGGACTCCGAGGACACCGGCACCCACTACAACGAGTTCGGCGAGCCGGAGGCGACTCCCCACGACCTCGACACCGACGAGGAGCCCGCGGAGTGACCCACGGTCGCTTCGTCGTCGTGCCGGCGTCCTACGTGCTGCTGATGCGCGACGGCGACACCGGCCCGGAGGTGCTGCTGCAGCTGCGACAGAACACCGGCTACATGGACGACCACTGGGCCGCGGCCGCGGCGGGCCACGTGGAGAAGGGCGAGACGGCGTACGACGCCGCGCACCGCGAGGCGCTCGAGGAGCTCGGCGTGACCGACGTCGAGCTGACGTTCGTCACCGCGATGCAGCGCACGCGGGGCGGCGAGCCGATCGACGAGCGGATCGACTTCTTCTTCACCGCCCGCTCCTGGGCCGGGGAGCCCCGCATCGTCGAGACCGAGAAGGCCGCCGAGCTCCGGTGGTGGGCGCTCGACGCGCTGCCGGACCCGGTGGTGCCGCACGAGCGTGCCGTGTTGGACGGGTTGCGAACGGGTACGGCCACGGCGTACTCCACCTTTGGCTTCTGAGGAGGCGACCATGACGTCCGACGACGACCTCGGCCCGATGCCCGAGCCCGAGATCGAGCCCGGCGAGCCCAACCCCGGCGGCGTCGACGCGCTTCCCGAGAACGGCGACCGCGCGATCCCCGATCCCCCGGTCAGCAGCAACCCGTCGATCGCCGAGAAGGTCCCCGATCCGATGATGGACGAGGTCGAGGAGGGCGAGGACACCTCGACCAAGGCGACGCGGGACGAGGAGCACGACGAGACCGAGGAGTCGCCGGCATGAGCGAGCTCAACCCGGAGACGAACCCGCACGAGGAGCTCCGCGCCTCCAACTCCAACCAGCACGGCGACGACGGAGTCCGCGACACCTCGCCCAAGCACCGCGCGGCGGACGAGGACCCCCCGCCCGAGCAGGCGCCCGGCAGCGTGGAAGAGAACCCGACCGGCATCCCGCCCAAGGCGGGCTACCCGAGCAAGGACCCCCGCTCGAACGGTGGTTGAGGAAGGGCGAGTCCTGTCTCGGATCCACCGCCACCGCTACCGGCAGCCGGCGGCCGCGATGTCGGTCGAGAGCACCCGCTGACCGGCTGCGGTCACGCTGACGCGGGTCGACCGCCCGGCGGGCACCGGCAGGTAGTAGTTGGCCACCGAGGCGGGCCGGACGGTGAACGTCGCCGTCGAGTCGCCGTACGACGACGCGACGGTGTAGTCGACCTTCTCGTCGCTGGTGGCTCGGTTGTCGAGCACGATCTGGGCGATCGAGTCGCCGTGGTGGCAGGAGACGCCGCCGAAGGCCGCCTTCGGCGCGACGGTCGCGACGTAGCAGGAGCGGAGCGCCGAGACGGTCGCGGAGAGCCGCAGGGCCCGGCCGCCCATCTCCGGGACGCGGACGCGCACCGAGGCGGTGGTGCGCTGCGGGACGGAGACGACGACCGACCTCGTCCGGTGAGCCGGGACCCACACGTAGACCTTGTGCTGGGCGAGGTGGTCACCGACGCGAACGACCTTGAACTGCACGCGGTGCGCGGACCGGGAGTTGTCGAGGACCACTGTGCGCCGGGTGACGCCGGTCGTGGCGGTCTTCGCGCAGGTCCGCTGGCCGGACAGGCTGGCGCGGGCGTCGAAGCCGGTGGTCGCGGTCGTGGGGGCAGCGGTGGTCAGCAGGGCTGCGACGACGCCGAGGACGGCGGTCGCGACAGGGATCGAGCGCATGAAGGGTGTTCCTCTCCCGAGATGAGGTGTGAAGGCGAGAAGCCTCGACCCCACGGACGCGCCGGGCAAGGCGCTTCTCGGGAGCTGTGGATGAACCTCAGCGCAGGCGGGTGACCTCGAGCTCGGTCTCGACGGCGGCGCCGTCCGGTCCGCGCTCGACGAAGTAC
Source organism: Nocardioides caricicola (assembly GCF_039541135.1). Lineage (NCBI taxonomy): Bacteria > Bacillati > Actinomycetota > Actinomycetes > Propionibacteriales > Nocardioidaceae > Nocardioides > Nocardioides caricicola. Next base: position 471,158 of record NZ_BAABFQ010000007.1, read on the forward strand.
GCGCCGGCGCCGTCGAGCTCGGCGTACGCGCCGACCATCTCGGTGCCGCGATAGAGCAGGCCCGCCCCGTCGTCGGTGGCGTAGCCCGCGGGCAGCGTGCCGTCGGCGACGAGGGACTGGAAGAGCGGACGCCGCTGCAGCTCGTTGTCGTAGTGGACCCCGTTGGACCACGGCAGGAACCCGAGGCCGTTGGTGATCGGCCGCAGCTGCGGGCCGAAGGAGTCGGTCGTCCCGCCGACGTGCCAGCAGAGGGAGCCGGCCGAGACGCCGGTCAGCACCACACCGGCCTCCCAGGCGGACCGCATGGCCTCGTCGACGCCGTGCAGCCGCCACATCGCGAGGAGCCCGGCGACGCTGCCGCCCCAGACCCACACGACGTCCTGCTCGAGCAGGTGCGCGGTGATGTCCTCGACGTTGGGCATGGTGAAGAGCTGCAGGTGCGAGGCGTGAAATCCCCGGTCCTGCGCCGCGTTGTAGAAGTCGCGGATCAGTCCTGCGTCGTCGCCGCACGCCGTGCCGAGGAAGGTCACCTTCGGAGCCCGGCCGCTGACGCCGGACAGCTCGACGGCGAGGTCGGTCAGGGGCGCGACGCCCCAGCGCAGGCGCTCGTGAGCTCCTGCACCTCCCGAGGTCGCGAGGATGGTGGGTGCGTCAGCGGGCACAGGCGTCGACCTCCGGTAGTGGGGCGGGCACGCCGATCGCCGGCATGCCCAGGGAGACTCCAGCCGGCGCCGGGGCGGAGGTCCGCGCCTCCCAGGCGTCGCCGGAGCGAGTACGGCGTACGTCGATCACGTCGCCGTCCGCGACCAGGTGGTGGGGCGCCGCGTAGGTGATCTCGACGGTCACCATGTCGCCGGGGCGCACCTCCACTCCCGACGGCGGCGCGAAGTGCACGAGCCGGTTGTCCGGACCCCGGCCGGAGAGCCGCTGGGTGGCGGTGTCCTTGCGGCCCTGCCCCTCGGCGACCATCAGCTCGACCGTGCGGCCGACCAGGCGCTTGTTCTCCTCCCACGCGACCTCGTTGACCAACGCGGCCAGCCGCTCGTAGCGGCCCTTGACCACCTCGGGCGCGATCTGGTCGGGCAGCGTGGCCGCGGGCGTGCCGGGGCGCTTGGAGTACTGGAACGTGAACGCGCTCGAGAACCGCGCCTCGCGGACGACGTCCAGCGTCGCCTGGAAGTCCTCCTCCGTCTCGCCCGGGAAGCCGACGATGATGTCGGTGGTGATCGCGGCGTCCGGCATCGCGGCGCGGACCCGCTCGATGATCCCGAGGAACTTCGCCTGGCGGTACGACCGGCGCATGTCCTTCAGCACCTTGTCGGAGCCGGACTGCAGCGGCATGTGCAGCTGCGGCATCACGTTGTGGGTCTCGGCCATCGCCTCGATCACGTCGTCGGTGAACTCGGCCGGGTGCGGGCTCGTGAAGCGGACCCGCTCCAGGCCCTCGATGTCGCCGCAGGCGCGCAGCAGCTTCGAGAACGCCTGGCGGTCGCCGAACTCCACGCCGTACGCGTTGACGTTCTGGCCGAGCAGCGTGATCTCCGAGACGCCCTCGGCGACCAGCGCCTCGACCTCGGCGAGGATCTCGCCCGGGCGGCGGTCCTTCTCCTTGCCGCGCAGGCTCGGGACGATGCAGAACGTGCACGTGTTGTTGCACCCGACCGACACCGACACCCAGGCGGCGTACGCCGAGTCGCGCTTGGTGGGCAGCGTCGACGGGAAGACCTCGAGCGACTCGAGGATCTCGACCTGCGCCTCCTCCATCACCCGGGCGCGCTCGAGCAGGACCGGCAGCGAGCCGATGTTGTGGGTGCCGAAGACCACGTCGACGTACGGCGCCTTCGCGGTGATCGTCGACCGGTCCTTCTGCGCCAGGCAGCCACCGACGGCGATCTGCATGCCGGGGTTCGCGGCCTTGACCGGCGCGAGGTGCGACAGGTTGCCGTAGAGCTTGTTGTCGGCGTTCTCACGCACCGCGCAGGTGTTGAACACGACCACGTCGGCCTGCTCGTCGGCGGGTGCGGCGACGTACCCCGCGTCCTCCAGCAGCCCGGTGAGCCGCTCGGAGTCGTGGACGTTCATCTGGCACCCGTAGGTGCGGACCTCATAGGTACGGGACGCGCTCGCCATAGCCGTCCCAGGGTACGGCGGGTGCCCGCGACCGGCCCAACCGAGCCAGGCACACTGCAGCCATGCGAGAACGGGTCGCCGCGATCATCGAGCGCGAGGGGCGGGTCCTGATGGTGCGACACCGCTCGAAGGACGCCAGCGGCCGTCACCTGGGCGAGGAGTACCTCACGCTGCCCGGCGGGGGCATCGAGCCCGGCGAGTCAGCGTCGGACGCCGTCCGGCGGGAGGTCGCCGAGGAGGTCGGGCTCCAGGTGACGTGGTCCGCCTTCGTCCGCCGGGTCGAGCATCGCGGGGACGACGGCGCCTCCAGCATCTTCCGGGTCGAGGTCGACCCCGGCGTCGCCGCGCTCGGCGCCGACCCCGAGCTGACGTGCGACTGTCCCCGCCTGGTCGGGCTGGAGTGGGTGCTCGCACCCGGACAGGAGGCCTGGGAGGGGCCTGACGTGTGGTCCCACCTGAAGGTCGCCATCTCGTAACGGTTCCGGCACCCCAGGCACGGCATGGCCCGAACGGGCCATCTCTGGACTAGTGTCCTGGTGCATGGCGGCTGACGCGCTCGTGGTGCTCGACCACGTGGACAAGTGGTTCGGCGAGCTGCACGTCCTCCAGGACATCAACCTCACGGTGCGCCGGGGGGAGGTCGTGGTGGTGATCGGGCCGTCCGGCTCGGGGAAGTCCACGCTGTGCCGGGCCATCAACCGGCTCGAGACGGTCGACAGCGGGACGATCACGCTCGACGGCCAACCGCTCCCCCAGGAGGGCAAGGCGTTGGCCGAGCTGCGCTCCGACGTCGGCATGGTGTTCCAGAGCTTCAACCTCTTCGCGCACAAGACCGTCCTCGAGAACGTCACCCTCGGCCCCATCAAGGTGCGGAAGACCGGCCGGCAGGACGCCGAGCAGCGGGCGATGGAGCTGCTGCGACGAGTCGGCGTCGACAGCCAGGCCGGCAAGTACCCCGCTCAGCTCTCCGGCGGTCAGCAGCAGCGGGTCGCGATCGCCCGCGCGCTGGCGATGGATCCCAAGGTGATGCTGTTCGACGAGCCGACCTCCGCCCTCGACCCGGAGATGATCAAGGAGGTCCTCGACGTCATGGTCGACCTCGCCCAGCGCGGCATGACGATGATCGTCGTCACCCACGAGATGGGCTTCGCCCGCACCGCCGCCGACCGCGTGCTGTTCATGTCCGACGGCGTGGTCGTCGAGGAGAACACCCCCGACGAGTTCTTCAGCAACCCGCGGACCGACCGCGCCCGAGACTTCCTCGGCAAGATCCTCAAGCACTGACCGTCAGCGCTTCACCCTTACTCGGAAGAGGAGAAGACATGCGACACATCAGGAGGGCCCAGGCAGCTGCGGTCGCCCTCGTCCTGGCTGCGGCACTCGCCGCGTGCGGCGACGCGGGAGACGACGACGACAGCGGCACCGACGTCGACGTCGCCGAGGGCGCCGCGGACGACTTCGACGACGGCACCCGGATGAAGGAGCTCGCCGACTCCGGCAAGGTCGTGATCGGCGTGAAGTTCGACCAGCCGGGCATCGGGTTCAAGGGTGCGACCGACTCGATGCCCCAGGGTCTCGACCCGGAGATCGGCAAGATCCTCGCCGCCGACCTCGGGATCGCGCCGGAGGACATCACGTGGAAGGAGACCATCTCCGACAACCGCGAGCCGTTCATCCAAGGCGGCCAGGTCGACCTGGTCATCGCGTCGTACTCCATCACCGACGAGCGCCGCGCCGTCGTCGGCCAGGCCGGGCCGTACTACGTCACCGGCCAGCAGCTGCTGGTCCGCTCCGACAGCGACATCGACAGCCTCGACGACGTCAAGGGCACCGAGGTCTGCTCGGTGACCGGCTCCACGTCCCTGGAGAACATCGAGGCCGAGGGCGCCAAGCCGCGAGGCTTCGACACGTACTCCGAGTGCGTCGACCAGGTGCTCAACGGCACCGTGGACGCGATGACGACCGACGGTGCGATCCTGCTCGGGTACGCCGCCCAGAACCCCGACCAGCTCAAGGTGGTCGTCGAGCCGTTCTCGGAGGAGCGGTACGGCGTCGGCTACTCGCTCGACCACCCGGAGATGTGCGAGTGGATCACCGACACGATCGAGGACGCCTACGAGGACGGCGCCTGGGCAGCGGCCTTCGAGGCCACCCTCGGCCAGTCCGGGGTCGACACCCCTGAGCCGCCGGCGATGGACGAGTGCCCCGCCGACTGACCCACGCACCACACCGCTGACCGAGGAGGGATCCGGGCATGGACGACATGCTGGAGAACTGGGACCTGGTGCTCCAGGCCTTCTGGCTCACCATCCAGCTGGCCGTCCTGTCCGGGCTCTGCTCGCTCGTCCTCGGGACGGTCCTCGCGGCGATGCGGGTCGGTCCGATCGCGCTGCTCCGGGGCGTGGCCACGACGTACGTGACCCTGGTGCGGAACACCCCGCTGCTGATCGTCTTCATCTTCGTGTTCGTCGCGGCCCCCAACCTGGGCTGGTTCGTGAGCACCCCGTTCCTGGTGAAGGGCGTGATCGCGGTCAGCGTCTACACGTCGGCGTTCGTCTGCGAGGCGATCCGCTCGGGGGTCAACGCCGTGCAGCTCGGCCAGGCCGAGGCCGCGCGCGCGATCGGCCTCACGTTCGCCCAGACCATGAGCGCGGTCGTGCTGCCGCAGGCGTTCCGCGCCGTGGTGCCGCCGATGGCGAGCGTGCTGATCGCGATGACCAAGAACACCTCCATCGCTGCGGTGTTCGGGCTGATGGAGCTGACCGGGCGGATGCGCTACTTCACCAACAACAGCGCCGACGACACCGCGATCTTCCTGGTGTTCGCCGCGCTCTACATCGTGCTCGTCGAGGCGATCTCGGCCGGCGCGATCGGGCTCGAGCGCCGCTGGCGGGTAGCGAGGTGACCCGGTGAGCTCGGTCCTCTACGACACCCCCGGCCCGCGCACCCGGGCCCGGCACCGCGTCTACACACTCGTCTCGGCGGTGGTCCTGCTCGGCCTGGCCGTGTGGTTCGTCTGGTACCTCAACGAGCAGGGCGAGCTCGCCTACGAGCTGTGGGAGCCGTTCGTGACCCCGGCGTTCGTCGAGGTCCTGTGGGGCGGCCTGCTCGACACGCTCGCGATGGCGGCACTCGCCGTCGTGCTCGCCGTCTTCGTGGGTGCCGCGCTGGGCGTCGGCAAGCTCTCGGTGCACCGCCTCCTGCGGTGGCCCTGCTGGCTGGTGGTCGAGTTCTTCCGCGCGGTGCCGCTGCTGCTGCTGATCCTGTTCCTGTTCTTCGGCCCGGCGAGCCTGCCGTCCTACTGGGCGGTCGTCGTGGGCCTGACGCTCTACAACGGGTCGGTGCTCGCCGAGATCTTCCGCGCGGGCGTGCTGGCGGTGCCGAAGGGACAGGCGGAGGCGGCGTACGCGCTCGGCATGCGCAAGACCCAGGTGATGATGACGATCCAGCTGCCCCAGGCGGTGAAGATCATGATCCCGGCGATCATCAGCCAGTGCATCGTGGCGCTGAAGGACACCAGCCTCGGGTTCTACGTCCTGGCCCCCGGGCTCACGACCGTCGGGCGTCAGATCTGGATCGAGTTCGGCAACCAGTTCCAGACCGCCGTGGTCCTCGCCGCCATCTACATCACCGTCAACCTCATGCTCGCGGCGCTCGCGACCTGGCTGCAGCGCAAGTACGTCGGCGAGAAGCCGATCATGGAGAGCCCCGACCTGGTCAGCGGCCGCGCCGTCTGAACTCTGGTTACGCTGCGCGACATGGCGAACATCTGGTCGTGGCGCTCGGAGAACTCGATCCTGTCGATCTGCTCGCAGGACTCGATCCTGTCGATCGGGAGCGCCGGATCCATCGCCTCGGCCGGCAGCCTGTTCTCGTTCGCGTCCGCCGCGTCGATCGCGTCCTCCATGTCGGCGCTCTCGGCCTTCTCCCACCAGAGCACCGGGTCGGCGTTCTCGCACCAGAGCAACGGGTCGGTCCTGTCGAGCCAGTCGAACCAGGCACTCCTGGGCCGTCGGACGAAGGGCCGGCTGCCGAGCCGCGCGGTCGCCGGTGGAGTTTTGCTGACGCTTGCGGCAATCGGCGCGCATCGCGCACTGCGGTGAGTCATCCTGTGGCCCTCATGAGCAACCGTCACCTGGATCGTCGCGCCCTGCTGCTCGCCGGCGCCGGCATCGCCACCACCGCCGCCCTGACCACCTTCGAACCGGCCGCGGCCGGCTCGAGCACGAGGAAGGTCCTCCGGGGCCACTTCGGCCCGACCAACAGCCAGGACTGGCACTACCTGCCGTTCCAGGTGCCGAAGGGCGTGCGCCAGATCGAGGTGTCGTACTCCTACCCGCCGACCGTCCCCGGCCCGGGCTACAGCCAGAACGTCATCGACATCGGCATCTTCGACCCGCCTGGGAACGGCCTCGGCAACGCTCAGGGGTTCCGCGGCTGGTCCGGCGGGGCGCGTACGTCGTTCAAGCTCAGCAAGACCTCGGCCACGCCCGGCTACGTGCCGGGACCGATCACGCCGGGCAGGTGGCGGATCGCGCTGGGGCCGTACCAGGTCATCTCGCGCGTCGACTACGAGGTGACGATCACGCTGCACTTCGGCAAGTCCGGTACGGCGTTCGTCCCGACGCCCGCTCCCGTCGAGGTCACGGGGACCGGCCAGGGCTGGTACCGCGGCGACCTGCACGTGCACACCGTCCACTCCGACGGGTCCCAGACCCAGGTCGACGTGCTCGGCTACGCCAAGGCCGCCGGCCTCGACTTCATCGGCACGTCCGAGCACAACACCAGCTCGGCGACCCAGACCTGGGGTCGCTACGTCCCGGACGACTTCCTGGTGATCCCCGGCGAGGAGGTCACCACACGGGCCGGGCACTGGCTGGCGACAGGGATCCCGGCCGGGACCTGGATCGACTGGCGCTACACCGACGACGAGAACCTCGCCCGGTTCACGCAGCAGGTGCGCAAGGCGGGTGGCATCGCGATCGCCGCGCACCCCAACGTCCCGGTCCCCTCCATCCGATGGGACTTCGAGCCCACGTTCGCCGCGATGGACGCCATCGAGGTGTGGAACGGCCCGTGGAGCGGCACGAACGCCGCCACCAACCAGGCGGCGCTCCGGCGCTGGCACGAGCTGCTCACCGCCGGCACGTTCAAGCCGGCGGTCGGCAACTCCGACACCCACCGGGAGAGCAACGCCATCGGGCGGGCGCAGACCGTGGTCCGCGCCGAAGGGCTGTCGGCCGCCGCCATCATCGCCGGCTACCGCGGCGGGCACTCCTGGATCGCCGAGTCGTCCGCGGTCGACCTGCACTTCACCGCGACCCTCGAGGACGTCAGCGGCCAGTGCGGCGACCGCGTGCCCAGCGACCCGGGCCAGCAGGTCGCGGTGCACCTCGACGTCTCCGGTGTCCCGGACTGCACCGCCACGCTGCTCGGCCCCGGGCTCACGAGCTTCGGCACGGCCACCGCGGTCGACGGCACGATCACCCTGGACGCGATGGTTCCGGGCGGTACGCCGTTCGTGCGCGCGGAGGTCCGCCGCGGCACCTCGTCGATCAGCCCGATGGTGGCGCTGACGAACCCGATCTTCCTGACGGCGGTCAGCGCCGAGGGGTGACCCACAACCGGATGACGCCCTCGATCACCACGGTCCCGTCCGCGAGCTGACCCCGGACGCGGACGGGGAGATCGGGGTTCTCCGCCGTCCACTGCTCGGGATCGGTCTCGGCGACGCACGTGACGTCGCCGGTCGCCTTCGCCGTGTAGGAGACCTCCATCCCCTTGGGGATCCACCGCTTGTCCGCGGGGATCGTCACCTCGGCGAGCGCCCCCATGGCCGCCTCGAGACCGTTGCACAGCGCGATCGCGTGCACGGTCTTGAGGTGGTTGTGCACCCGGCGGCGCTTGGGGATCAGCAGCTCGACGTGGTTCGGCTCGATCACCGTGAACCGGGGCCGGATCGAGGCGAAGTACGGCGCCTTCTGCGCGAACAGCAGCGAGAAGACCCGGTCGCCGAGCGGCAGTCGGCTGGTCGTGTTCCACATCGTCTGGACCTGGCTCATGCCCGGTATATTACCCATCGGTAACTGCTAGCGTCCCCGGGGTGAACAAGAACACGTTCTACCTGTCGCCGGACTGGCTCGGCGGCGTGCTCGGGCGCCCAGTCGGGAGCGTCGAGGCGGAGCAGATCGGCACCGGCCAGATCGGGACGTGCTTCCGCCTGCGGATGGACGACGGCGACACCGTGCTGGTGAAGCTGCCGCCGGCGAACGCCGGCGAGCGGGAGATGATGGCCGGCGCGTACCGCGCCGAGGTGCGCTTCTACCAACAGGTCGCGTCGACGGTCGCGGTGCGCACGCCGTACTGCCATCACGCGGAGATCGACGAGACCGGCGACTTCGTGATCGTGATGGAGGACCTCGCGCCCGCCGTCCCGGGCGAGCAGATCGCCGGCTGCACGCCCGAGGAGGCGCGCGCCGCGGTCGTGAACCTCGCGGGTCTGCACGGCCCGCGCTGGTGCGACCCGACGTTGACCGAGGTCGACTCGCTCTCGCTCAACGGGCCCGAGGAGATCGAGCTGCTGCTCGAGATGTACGGCCCGACGACCGAGCTGTTCCTCGACGGCCTGGGCGACCTGGTCTCACCCGAGGACGCGGCGACGCTGCGCGCGTGCGTGCCCGCGATCGGGCCGTGGCTGCTGGCGCGTCAGGAGCGGTTCGGCCTGGTGCACGGCGACTACCGCCTCGACAACCTGCTGTTCTCCCCCACCGGCGAGGTCGCGGCCGTCGACTGGCAGACGCTCAGCCTCGCGCTGCCGGCGCGCGACCTGGCCTACGTGATCGCCACCAGCCTCTCGGTCGAGGACCGGCGCACCCACGAGCGCGACCTGGTCGCGGCGTACCACCAGGCGTTGGTGGGGTACGGCGTCACGGACTATCCCGCCGAGCTGTGCTGGGAGGACTACGCGTTCGCGCTGCTGCAGGTGCCGCTGGTCGCGACGTTCGGCTGCGCATACAGCACGAACCGGACCGAGCGCGGCGACCGCATGTTCGCCGCGATGGTGGCGCGCGGCTGCACCGCGATCCGGGACCTCGACGCGCTCGGGCTGGCGTCCGCCCAGTAGCGTCCGGGCATGGCAACACGCGGACTCGCCCTCGGTGGCGGCGGCATCACCGGCATCGCCTGGGAGACCGGGCTGCTGCTCGGCCTCCAGGACCTCGGCGTCGACGTCACGACCGCCGACCGGGTGGTCGGCACGTCGGCCGGCTCGGTCGTCGGCGCGCAGCTCACGACCGGCAATGCGCTGAGCGACCTGTTCGACTACCAGGTCTCCCCACCCAAGCCCGCACCGCTGGCCCGGATCAGCCCGCTGGTGCTGCTCGGGTACGTCCGCGCGATGGCCCGTGCCCGCGCTGACCTCGAGGCGTTCGGGCGCGAGGTCGGGCAGTGGTCGGCGAAGCGCGCTGCGGCCGGGAAGCTGCCCAGCGTCGAGGAGCGGTTCGACGCGGTCCGCGAGCGGCTGCCGGTCCTCGAGTGGGGCCCGGGCGGCCGGCTCCACGTGACCGCGGTGGATGTCGAGACCGGCGAGCTGCGGACGTTCGACGGCTCCGACGGCGTCTCGCTGCTCGAGGCGGTGGCGGCGAGCTGCGCCGTACCCGGCGTCTACCCGCCCGTGCCGATCCAGGGGCGGCAGTACGTCGACGGCGGCGTGCGGTCGGGCTCGAACGCCGACCTGGTCGCGGACTGCGACCGGGTCCTCGCGTTCACGCCGCTCGACCGCGCCTTCGGGCCACTGCGCAGCGCCGGGCAGCTCCTCGGCTCGACGCCGCACCTGGTCGTGTCGCCGGACGCCGACTCCGTGAAGGCGATCGGCAAGAACGTCCTCGACCCGGCCCGGCGGGCGGCCTCGGCCCGCGCCGGCCGCGCCCAGGCGGCCGCCGTCGCCCCGTTGGCCCGAGAGATCTGGGGGTAGTGATGAGCTGGTCCCTCCTGCTGGCCGCGCTGGCCTGCCTGGTGCCGGTGGTCGCCGGCGTCGCCCTCGTCGCGGACGGCAGCGGCCCGATCGGTTGGGCGATGATCGGCTTCTTCGGCGCCGGCGTGGTCGTCCTCGGCCGCAAGGCGTTCGGGCGCTAGCCAGGATCGCCCGTGCGTGAAGCCGTGACGGAGCAGGACTGGTGGATCGGGCTTGCGGCCTGGGTGCTGCAGGACGGGAACTACAGCGACTTCGCGGTCGGTGACGTCCGCCAGTTCGCGCTCGAGTTCGGCTACCCGCGACACGATCGCCTCCAGCCGACGTCGGAGCCGGAACTGTCCTGCACTGCTGTCGACGATGCCGGGCTGTATCGCGTCAGCGCCGACGTCGTCCGAGCTGCGCGGGAACCGATGAAGGACTGCTTCGTCCTGGACTTCGGCTTGCTCGCGTACAAGGAGTGGATGGTCCTGGGCGACCTCGGACCCCCGGCGGCGGGGGTCCGACTGGGCGGCGACCTCTACCTGCACGTCGACCACTTCGCGTACATGGAGGGCCTTGCGACCCGCGAAGGAATGCCACCGCTCATCTACACCTGGCGCGTCGAGGAGATCCGTCTGGACACGTCCCCCGGCATGCGTGTCGAGTTCGGCCACCCTCTCTACGTCGGACCAGACGAAGGTCCGATGACGGTCAGCGACCCGCAGCGCAGGCGTTGGCGGAATCTCGAGGCGACCGACACCTGGGGTCACGACGGCCACTACACGCTTCGGTGCACCCTGCTCGACCCGGTCGGCGTTCACTCCATGGCGAAGTCAGGAGGACCTAGCCCGTACGGTCCGCTGGCGTGAGGCGCGCCTCGGCAGGAGTGCGCGGATCGCGGCAGATGCGTGCGTAGGTTCAGGACCGCGTTGGGGCCGACCCAGCGGTAAGGAAGCGTCGCCCGGGGCTGGGGAAGGCCGCTTCGCCTCAACGCGGCAGATCCGGACGTTTGGCCGTCCGCCTCATCACACCAGATTGGTGCCAGCCTTCACTCCGAGGTCGAAGTGCCGCTCTGATACCTGGAAGATGGCCTACATGCACCGGTTCAGACGCGGCGTTCACCCGTGGGCCGGAACGGCCGTTCTACTTGCCATTGTCGGGGCGAGTATCTCGGCGTGCGGACAGGAGCGTGACTCAGCCGCGGTAGAAACCTGCGCGGCGCTCGCCGACGGCGACGTCGTGCGCGCAGCGCGGTCAGCCCATGAGATCACGACGACAGATCTGGATCTTGACGTCTCTGATCTCCAGTACATGCTCGACAAGGCGGCCAACTCGCTCTCGGTCCGCGCCGATACCCATTCCAAACTCCCTAGAGATGACGAAAGGGTCCGTCAAGACCTCGAATGGCTGCAAATAGCGTGGCGCATCTGCGAGGGCTATGCCGTGCGCATGCCTGACGTGGGTTCCGAAGAATGGACCGCTCTAGAAGAAGCAGTCCGCCGCGGACTTGTCGAGCCCGAAGCGTCAGAGGGAGCGAGCTAAGGCTCATGGACCGGCTCGCCGACATCCGAGTCCGCACTGCGTTGGGCGGGATCGCCGGCATGTGCGTGCGCATTGCGGCAGCCGGATGGTTGCGCATCCTTGGCCCGCGGAGCGTGGATGGGCTAGGACAGGTCCCAGCCAGGATTCTGCGATGAGTACGCCGCGATCAGAGCGAGGGACAAGCCCACCTCAAGTAACGCTGCCAGCAGCGTGGCCAGGCAGACCCGGATCCCGACGGCGCGCCAGGCTGGCAACGCGAGCATGACGAGCCCGGCGACGAGCACGGTGGGCAGCGCTACCAGTGGCAGGAAGATCGTTGCGTTTGCTGTCGAGGTCCATGCTGTGATCGCCGGGAGCATGAACAGCGCGAGTTGAAAGACGAGGGTGGCTCTACCCCACGGCCCGTCTAATGGACGCAGCGGCCCGTCTGTCGTCGCGACGGCCTCGGTCATGTTCCTAGTCTGTCAGTCGTGAATCGCATGGAAGGCGTATCCCCGCTCATCGGCATGAGAGTGCGGATCGCGGCAGATGCGGACGTTCGCGCCATCGGCATCAGTGTGGCGGATGAGTGGGGTTCGTCCTGATGGCGCCGGTCAACGTCCGGCTCCCATGGAAACCCTGCCCTACTTGCCCGCGTCGTCCCGGCGACCAGAGGGAAGGCAGAGTGCCAGTCCAGTGACCAGGAGTGAGAGGACCAGTAGCGGGAGCGCCTCCTCGCCATCGGACGTCACCTGGACCACCGAGATCAAGAGAGCGACACCGAGAATGAACCTGCCCATGTAAACCACGCGAGGACTCTAGGGCACGTTGCGTGGCCGTCCCTCGCGCGGATGCCCGCTCATCGCGTGAGCGCGCTGTGACCGCGTTGGCCGGTCTTGCAGAGCGCTCAGGAGCGGACCGGACGTGCGCCCCTAGAGCGCGGGGCACGGGTCAGCCGAGCCGTTCCGGCGATGATGAGGAGCGCGGCGCCAGCAACCAGCGCAGACAGCAGACTGTTCGGTCGCGGCCCGGAGTTCAGAGAACCGCTCATCGGCAGATGAGCGCGCTTCGGTCCCGTGGCTATTGGCGTCGGTGGAAGGTGACGTCGCCGTTGGGCTGGTAGCTGGTCGCGTAGCTGGCGTCGTGGGCCTTCATGTGGTGCCAGTGGCAGAGCGTGACGCCGTCTACGACGTTGGTGTCGCCGCCCTTGGCCCACTCGACCTTGTGGTGGGCGTGGAGCCCATGGGTGCGGTCGCAGCCTGCTGCCCGGCAGCCGCGGTCGCGGGCGAGCATCGCGTAGCGCTGGTGGCGGGTGTGGAGGCGTCGTCCGCGGCCGATGTCGAGCGGCTCGGAGTCGCCGCTCAGGACGACGGGGACGATCTCGCCCTGGCAGGCGAGCCGACGGGCCAGGGCGGGGCTGATCCTCTCGCCGGTGTCCAGGATGCCCGCCTTCTCGACGCGCCCCATGAGTGAGTCTTCGTCGATGAGGACCAGCAGCGTCGCGGGCAGCCCACCGGACTCGGGCAGGTTCTTGGCGGGGATGCGCAGGATCAGCTCCTTGAACGCCTGCCCCATGGACTCCGGCGTGGACAGCCGCTCGGCGCCGGTGGCAGCCAGGTGCTTGGGCGCGGCGAACGCCAGCAGCATCTTGCGGAGCGCTGCACCCTCGAGCGTCGGCAACGTGAACCGGCCGTGGGTCTTGCCGTGCCCGTCGTCGTACATCGTCAGATGGCACGACCGGTCCGCGGCCCGTTCCTCTGCTTCGAGGATCGCGGCTTCGCGGGCGTCGGCCTCGTCGGGGGCGATGACCTCGAACAGGTGCTTGCCCAACGTTCGCAGCGCTTTCGCGTCGTGATGCTGGGCCTCGGCCAGGAGATGCGCTTCCGCTCGGCCGGTGTCCACGTCGCCAGGGAGCTGGTCGACCGCCTCGATGATCACCCGGGCCTGGTCGAGCAGCACGTCACCGTGGGCGAGGGCGTCGCGGGTCTGCGGGTGGACCTCGAGCGTGTGGCCCAGCTTCACCACGCCGTGCGCCGCCGGCCGGGTGGTCTTGGTGGCGTGCGCCAACCAGCTCGCGGCGTCCGATGCGCCGACCTCCTGGCCGACGTGCAGGTCGTCGGCGTGCGCGGCGACCCGGGCTTTGAGCTCCGCCACCTCGGCCTCGTGCCGGGTCAGCTCGACCAACGTCGCGGCGGTCTCGGCAGCGTCCATCGACCACACCGACGCGTCCGCCACAGCATCGGCCGCGGCCCGCATCTGTGCGGTCGCGACCGACACCCGGTGTCGCCGTGTGGTCTGCGCTGTCATGGTTCAACCCAAGCACTGACCACCGACACTCAGGGGCCCAGAACCCCTTGTTTTGTTGGGGTGTGGACAATTTTCTGAGGTTTTGCCTTGCGGGCCGGGCAGCGTTCAGCGACGTGCGCGAGCACGGATCTCGTCGAGCATCTGCTCGGACGGAACCGTGAACGCTGCCGCCGGAACGACGAAGCTGCCGTCCTTCATCTCCACCCGGACTCCTGCCGGGCCGCGGCGCTGGATCTCGACCCGTCGGACCTGGCCCCAGGCTGCGTGGACCGAGGTCCGATAGCCGCGGTAGGTGATGCCGTCGCCAGCGAGCGTCAGCCGCCACCGGTACAGGCGGCCGCGGGCCAGCCGGACGAGGTCCGGAACCGTGCCGAGCGCTGCGAGAACCGCGATCAGGGTCATCCCCGGAGACTCGTTCTCGTCGAAGTCGGTGACCGCGACCCAGGCGTAGATGCCGCAGGCCACCAGCAGTCCGCCCCACGACACCAACAGACCCACCGACGCGAGCACCGGCGAGTCGATCACGACGGTTCCGTCCGCACGGGTGTCGAGGGCGGCCCGACGGGGGCGGCGCCTGGTCAGCGTCGAGCAGGCGGCCACCAGGCATCCACCGGTCGCGACAGCGAGCGCCAGCGACGCGGTCGCCATCGCACCCGAGAACCCGAGCCCGAGCCCGGCGAACAGCAGTGTGAGGATGCTCAGGAACGCCACGACGGTCGCGGTCCACCACGGCGGAATCAGCCGGACCTGCCGGGCCTCGGGTTCGTTCACCATGGCGTCGCCGAGTCCCACGCGTCGCTGGCGACCCGGGACCGGCGCCCGAACTCGGTCGCCGCGGAGCGGTAGCCGTCGGCGGCGTTGCGGAGCGCGAGTCCCGTCACGCCGAACACGGCACCACGCTGACGGGGACGTAGCCGAGCACCTCGACCCGATTCCCGTGGCCGTCGAACGTGTGGAACCGCTCGAACCCGGGGAACGTGTGCCGCTCGGTCCAGTCGACCTCGAAGCCGAGCCCGGCCAACCGGGCACCGACCGCGTCGAGGTCGTCGACCACCAGGGCCGGGTGCGCCTTGCGGGCCGGCGCGAACGGCTCCTCGACGCCGACATGGACCTCGGCGGACCCGGCGCGGAACCAACAGCCACCCCGGCCGGCGAGCGCCTCGGGCTTGGCGACCTCGGTCATGCCGAGGCCTTCACCGTAGAAGCGCCGGGCCGCGTCCTCACCACCGCGGGGGCAGGCGACCTGCACGTGGTGGAGCCTCATGCCGGGACCTGGGCGACCGCGAAGACCCGGCGGAACGGCAGCACGACACCGTGCTCCCGCTCGGGGTAGGCCGCGGCGAGCCGGCGCTTGAACTCCGCCTCGAATTCCGAGCGGAGACCGTCGGGCAGCGCCTGCAGGGTCGGGCGAGCGCCGGTGCCGGACACCCACGTGAAGACGGGGTCGGGCCCGGTGAGGACGTGGAGGTACGTCGTCTCCCACGCGTCGACCGCGCAGCCCAGCGCGGCGAGCGCGTCGAGGTAGACCGCCGGGTCGTGGCTGCTCGGGACGGCGACGTCCTGCGTGTGCGCGGCGTACGGCTCCTCCGCGGCGAGCTCGGCGCGGATCGTGTGGCTCGGCTCGGCGAAGTTGCCCGGCACCTGGAAGGCGAACCAGCCTCCCGGTGTCACCTGCGCGACCAGGCGGCGCAGCAGGTCGAGGTGGTCGGGGACCCACTGGAGGGTGGCGTTCGAGACCAGGACGTCGGCCTGGCCCGTCCACGTGCGGAGGTCGGCGACGTCGAACCTGATCCTGGTGTCGGTGGCCGCGGCGATCATGGCGGGACTCGAGTCGAGGCCGACCACGGCAGCACCGGGCCAACGGTCGGCCAGGAGGGAGGTGAGGTTGCCGGGACCACAGCCAAGGTCGACGACCGTGCGTGGATCGGCGGCACCGATCCGGGCCAGCAGCTCGACGAACGGGCGGCCGCGCTCGTCGGCGTAGGTGAGGTAGCGGTCCGGGTCCCAGGTGTGCGCCATGGGCTCATCGTGCGCCTACATTTATCTTGATGTCAAGATTCTCGACGCATCCGCTAGGCTCCCTGCCATGCGGGACGAGGTCGACGAGCTGGTCGAGGCGTGGGCGCGTGAGCGCCCGGACCTCGACCTGGCACCGGTGGAGGTCTTCAGCCGGATCAGCCGGCTGGGGCGGCACCTCGACCTGGCCCGCCGCGACGCGTTCACCGCGGCCAGGGTCGAGTCGTGGGAGTTCGACGTGCTCGCCGCGCTGCGTCGCGCGGGGGCGCCGTACGAGCTGTCGCCGGGGCGGCTGCTGCGCGAGACGCTGGTGACCAGCGGCACCATGACCAACCGGGTCGACCGGCTGGCCGCCCGCGGGCTGGTCGAGCGGCTGCCCGACCCGCACGACCGCCGTGGCGTGCTGGTCCGGCTGACGCCGGACGGGCGCGCGACCGTCGACGACGCCTTCGAGGCGCTGCTCGAGGCCGAGCGCACCTTCCTCGCCGGGCTGCCGGAGAAGGACCAGGCGCGGCTGGCCGCGCTGCTGCGGACCCTGCTGTCGCCGTTCGCTGACTAGTCGAGGAGCTCGGACGCCTCGAGCCACTCCAGCTCGAGCTCGTCCTTCTCGTCGGCCAGGACGCCGAGCCGGGCGCTGATCTCGGCGAGCTTCTCGTAGTCCTGCGCGTGCTCGAGCACCTCGGCGTTGAGCGCCGCCTCCTGCTCGGCGATCTTCTCCAGGCGCTTGTCGATGCGCGCGATCGCCTTGCGGGCCGCGCGCTCCTCGGCGCTGCCCGGCTTCGCCTTCGTGGGTACGGCGGACGCCGGCTCGGCCTGCACCGCAGCGGGAGTGGCGTCGTGGTGCAGCTGCGCGGCGCGGCGCTCGAGGTACTCGTCGACGCCGCGCGGCAGCATCGAGATCTGCCCGTCACCGAGCAGCGCCCAGACCGAGTCGGTGACCCGCTCGAGGAAGTACCGGTCGTGCGACACCACGATCAGCGTGCCCGGCCAGCCGTCGAGGAAGTCCTCGAGGACGTTGAGGGTCTCGATGTCGAGGTCGTTGGTCGGCTCGTCGAGCAGCAGCACGTTCGGCTCGTCGAGCAGCAGGGTCAGCAGCTGGAACCGCCGGCGCTCGCCACCTGAGAGGTCACCGATGCGCGCGGTGAGCTTGTCGCCGGTGAACCCGAACCGCTCCAGCATCGAGGTCGCGGTGATCTCACCGTCCGCGGTGCGGGTCACCCGGCGGATCGACTCGACCGTCGGCAGCACCCGGCCGTCGGGGTCGACGTCGTCGAGCTGCTGGCTGAGGTGCCGCAGCGCCACCGTGCGGCCGCGCTTGACCTTGCCCGCCGCGGGCGCGAGGTCGCCGGAGATGAGGTTCAGCACCGAGCTCTTGCCGGCGCCGTTCACCCCCACGATGCCGACCCGGTCGCCAGGACCGAGCCGCCAGGTGGCGTGGGCGAGCAGGGTGCGCTCACCGCGGACCAGGTCGACGTCCTCGATGTCGATGACGTCCTTGCCGAGCCGCTGCGTCGCGAACCGCTGCAGCTCGAGCCGGTCGCGCGGCGGCGGCACGTCCTCGATCAGCGCGTTCGCGGCGTCGATGCGGAACTTCGGCTTCGACGTGCGAGCCGGCGGCCCGCGGCGCAGCCAGGCCAGCTCCTTGCGGGCGAGGTTCTGGCGGCGGACCTCGGAGGCCGAGGCCTGCCGCTGCCGCTCGGCCTTGGCCAGCACGAACGCGGCGTACCCGCCCTCGTACGCGTCGACGACCCCGTCGTGGACCTCCCACGTCCACTGGCAGACCTCGTCGAGGAACCAGCGGTCGTGGGTGACGACGACCATCGCGGACGGTCGCTGCACCAGGTGCCGGGCGAGCCAGGCGACCGCCTCGACGTCGAGGTGGTTGGTGGGCTCGTCGAGCACGATCAGGTCGTGGTCGCCGAGCAGCAGCGCGGCCAGCGAGCAGCGCCGCCGCTCGCCGCCGGAGAGGCCGAGCACCGGCCGGTCCAGCGCGATGCCGACGAGCAGCTCCTCGACGATCTCGCGCATCCGCACGTCCGCGGCCCACTCGTGGTCGGCGCGGCCGCCGAGCACGGCCTCGCGGACGCTGTGGGTGTCCTCGAGCTCGTCGCCCTGGTGGAGGTAGCCGATCAGCAGCCCGCGCTGCTGCGAGACCCGGCCGCTGTCGGGCTCCTCGAGCCCGGTCATCACCTCGAGCAGCGTGGTCTTGCCGTCGCCGTTGCGGCCGACGATGCCGATCCGCTCGCCGGCCCCGATCCCGAGGGACACATCGGTGAGGAGCGGGCGCACGCCGTACGACTTCGAGACCTTCTCGAGGTTCAGCAGGTTGGGGGCGCTAGGCATACGACACCAGGTGCGAGCCCGCGACCGGGCCGTTGGCGGCGAGCACGACGGGGTGGCCGGCGTTCGAGAGGGTGGCGGCCAGGTCGCGGGCGTGGTCGGCGGAGCCGCACAGGAACACGCAGGTCGGGCCGGAGCCGGACACGATGCCGCGCAGCGCACCGGCGCCCTCCCCCTGCTCGATGAGCTTGCCGAGCTCGGGCCGCAGGTCGATCGCCGCGGCCTCCAGGTCGTTGTGCAGCGCGTCGGCGAGCGCCCACGCGTCACCGTCGGCGATCGCCTGCAGCAGCGCATCGGCCGGGACCGGCTCGGACGGAGCGTCCGGGAACATCTTGTCGAAGTGCCGGTACACCTCCGGCGTGGACAGTCCCACCTCGGACGGGACGACGACCCACCACCAGGTGCCACGGTCGTCGACCGGCGTCACCAGCTCGCCCCGCCCCGTGCCGAGCGCGGTGCCGCCGACCAGGGCGAACGGGACGTCGCTGCCGAGCTGCGCGGCGAGCGCGAGCAGGTCGTCGTCGGTGGTGTCCAGCCCCCACAGCCGGTCTAGGGCGACCAGCGCGGCGGCGGCGTCGGCGGAACCGCCGGCCATGCCGCCGGCCATCGGGATGTCCTTGGCGATGTGCACCGCGCCGATCCGCGCGACGCCGTGGTGGGCGGCGAGCAGGTCGGCCGCCCGGTCGACGATGTTCTCGCCGGCCGGGGGTACGGCGTCCGCGCCGATCCAGTCCGGCACGGTCATGCCGAGGCTCCAGCCGTCGGCGGCCCGGGCCGTGACGTCGTCGTACAGGCCGACGGCCTGGTAGACGGTCACGAGCGGGTGGTAGCCGTCCTCGCGGAGCGCGCCGACACCGAGGTGCAGGTTGATCTTGGCCGGCGCGCGGACGGTCAGCTCGTCCATGGCAGCCCCTCGGCGATGCGGGCGAAGTCCTCGACGGTCAGCGACTCGCCGCGGGCCAGCGGGTCGACCCCGGCCGACTCGAGCGCGGCGCCGACGGCCTCGGCGGGCGCCAGCACCTTGAGCGCGCCGCGCAGCGCCTTGCGCCGGTGCGCGAACGCCGCGTCGACGACCGCGAACACCTGCTCGCGGGTGGCGGTGGTCTGCGGCGGCTCGTGGCTGGTCCACGCCACCAGCCCGGAGTCGACGTTGGGGGCGGGCCAGAAGACGTTGCGGCCGATCGCACCGGCGCGGCGTACGTCGGCGTACCAGGCGGCCTTGACCGACGGCACGCCGTACACCTTGGAGCCCGGCGCGGCGGCCAGCCGGTCGGCGACCTCGGACTGCACCATCACCAGCCCGTGCCGCAGCGACGGCAGCAGCGCGAGCAGGTGCAGCAGCACCGGGACGGACACGTTGTACGGCAGGTTCGCGACCAGCGCGGTCGGCGGCGGGCCGGGCACCTCCTCGACCCGCATGGCGTCGGCGAGCACGACCTCGAAGCGGTCCGCCTGCTCTGGGGCGTACGTCGCGATCGTCTCCGGCAGCCGAGCCGCGAGCTTGTCGTCGACCTCGATCGCGACGACCCGGCCGGCGACCTCGAGCAGCGCGAGGGTCAGCGAGCCGAGACCCGGTCCCACCTCGATGACGACGTCGGACTCGGTGACGCCGGACTCGCGGACGATCCGGCGCACGGTGTTGGCGTCGATGACGAAGTTCTGCCCGCGCTGCTTGGTTGGACGGAGATCGAGCTCGGCGGCCAACGAACGAACGTCCGCGGGCCCCAGCAGTCGGGGACCCGCGGACGTCGACATGTCCGAAAGGTTATCGGTCAGCGCGGGAGCCCCAGTGCGGCGGCACAGCCCGGCCAGGCGCCGTACCCGCCGGAAGCGTCGCGCAGCTTGGTCGCGATGGCGATCTGGGTCTCGCGGCTGGCGTTGCTCGGCAGGCCGGTGCCGCCGTACGCCTGCCAGGTGCCGAGGCTGAACTGGAGGCCGCCGTAGTAGCCGTTGCCGGTGTTGATGGCCCAGTTGCCGCCGGACTCGCACTGGGCGAGCGCGTCCCAGACGGTGTTGCCGCCGGCGAAGTTGGCCACGGGCTCCTTGGTGCCGACCTTCACGATCTCGTCGACCGGGGCGTCGAGCACGGTCTGCTTGACGACCTTCTTCACCGCGATCTCACCGTTGCGGTAGACGATCCGGTAGGTGACGTTGCGCAGACCGGTCTCGCCGGACCGCACGACCGAGGACTCGCCCTCGAACATCGAGCCGTCCTCCTGCTCGACGGTGTCGAAGTCCATGACCTCGCGGTCGACCTTCTTGGTGACCACGCGGACGTTGGTGAAGACCAGCTTGTCGCCGTCCTCGAGCGTCGCGGTCGGGGCCGGACGGACCTCGTCGTGCTTGCCGAGCTCCACTCCGAGGTCCTCGAGCGCGTCCTCGACGGTCAGCGCGGTGATGGTGCGCTTGGTCGCCTTGTGGCCGCCGAGCTTCACGGTGAGCGTCTTGGGGGTGACCACGGAGAGGGTCATGCCGCCGCGGTCGATGCTGCCGCCGCGGCTCGCGGAGAGCTCCGCGTTGGCGTACGTGCCGCCGACGTTCGCGAGGGCGTCGGAGACGGTGGTGGCGGTGACCCAGTAGGTCTCGCTCTCCCCGTCCACCACGAGCTCGAAGGGCCGGGCGAACTGGACGGTGATCTTGGTGCCGTCCGCGACCTGCTCGTCGAGGCTCGGCGCGACGACGTCGCGGCTGCTCACCTCGATGCCCTGCGCGTCGAGGACGTCGCCGACGGTCCCGCCGAACGCGGTGACCTCCTGGGACTTCCCGTCGAGGGACAGGGTCACGGTCTTGCTGAGCTTGCTGTAGCCCCACGTGGACCCGGCGACCGCCAGGACGACGACCGCTGCGAGGGCGATCACGAGGGTGCGGCTGCGGGAAGCGCGGCTCAAGGCGCGGGCGAGCTTGTTCTGCTCGTGGCCCTGGTCGTTGCTGGGCACAGTTCTCCGAACGTCGTACGTCCCGGTCCTCGGGTGCCAGCGCGTCCGAACGTCGTTCTCGTGCTGTTCGGGGGTGGAGCAGTGGGGCCCTCATACGGCCACCTGCACTGGTCAGATTCGTTCCCGATCCCGGCCATCAGTCATCCAGACCACCAGCCTTCGGGGTCGAATGCAAACCAAACGTGTCATATTTCCGGCCGACGTGAGGAGGGTCTCGTGAGTAAAGTTCCCTCGTGCCCGAGGCCCCGAGCGCCACATTCACCGCGCTGACCAGCGGAAACGGCGTCTCGCTGATGTCGGCGAATCCCGGTCCAGACCTCGGTGCCCACGGGTACGACGAGACCGAGCTCCGCGCGGCCGGGACGGCGAGCTCGTACGCCGAGCCCGCGACGGCGCCGTACGCGACCCGGGTCGTCGTCCGGCGCCCGACCGCGGGCTTCAGCGGCACCCTCGTGACCGAGTGGCTCAACGTCAGCAGCGGCTCGGACGCGGCGCCGGACTGGACCTACCTGGCGGAGGAGATCGTGCGCCGCGGCCACGCCTGGGCGGGCGTCTCCGCGCAGCGGACCGGCGTCGAGGGCGGCGCGGCGCGGGTCGCGACCGGCCTCGGGCCGGGTGGCCTGAAGGTCCAGGACCCGCAGCGGTACGGCGACCTCACGCACCCCGGCGACCGGTACTCCTTCGACATCTTCACGCAGGTCGCCCGCGGCCTGGCCGCGGAGGTGGGCGCGGACTGCGTGCTGGCGATCGGTGAGTCGCAGTCGGCGGCTGCGCTGACGACGTACCTGAACGTCCTGGGCGCCTCGCTCTTCGACGGCTTCCTCGTGCACAGCCGGCCGGGTGGGGCGCTGCACACCGACGAGCCGACCCTGGTCCCCGACGTCGGCGTGCCGGTGATCGTGGTGCAGACCGAGGGCGACCTGTTCGGCCGGCTCGACTTCCTGCCGGCGCGGCAGCCGGACGCGGAGCGGTTCCGGCTCTGGGAGGTCGCCGGTGCCGCGCACGCGGACCTGTTCCAGATCGGCGAGCTCGAGTCGTTCCTCGGCTGCCCGGACCCGGTCAACCGCGGCCAGCAGGCCTACGTCGTCCGCGCCGCGCTGCGCTGGCTCGAGGGCTGGGCGCGCGGCGGACCCGCCGCGCCGTCGGCGCCGCGTCTCACGGTGACCGGCGACGACTTCGAGCGCGACCCGCACGGCAACGTGCTCGGCGGCGTGCGGACCCCGGCCGTGGACGCACCGGCGGACGTGCTGTCCGGGTACGCCGCACCCGGGGCGTCACCGATCTGTGCGCTGTTCGGCCGCACGCTCGCGCTGGCGGCGCCGGCGTACGGCTCGCGCGAGGAGTACCTCGCGGCGTACACCGCGGCCACCGATGCCGCGATCGCCGCCGGCTTCGTCCTGCCCGAGGACCGCGACGCCGTGCTCGCCGAGGCGCGCTAGCCCGGACTTCTCAGGCAGTTCTGTCACTTCTCAGGGGTTGCAACGCCCAGGAAGTGACGGATTCCCCGGTGCACCGGGGAATCCGACACTCACCCCCACGCCCCACCGAACGCCGCCTCGGTGTTCGCGTCCACCGCGGCACACAGCTCACCCAGGTCGTCACCACGAACGGACGCCATCAGCCGCATCGTGAGCGGGACCAGGTACGACGCGTTGGTGCGGCCGCGGTGCGGCATCGGCGTGAGGTACGGCGCGTCGGTCTCGACGAGCACCCGGTCGCGTGGCGTCACCGCGAGCGCCTCCCGGAGAGGCTCGGCGTTCTTGAACGTCACGGTGCCGGCGAACGACAGGTAGGCGCCGCGGTCGAGGCAGCGCCGCGCGAACGCCGCGTCGCCCGAGAAGCAGTGCATCACCCAGCGCTCGGGCGCGCCTTCGGAGTCGAGCACCGCGAGCACGTCGTCGTGGGCGTCGCGGTCGTGGATGACCAGGGTCTTGTCGAGCCGCTTCGCGAGGTCGATGTGCCGGCGGAACGACTCGACCTGCACCGCGCGCCCCTCCTCGGCGGTGCGGAAGTGGTCGAGGCCGGTCTCCCCCACCGCGCGCACCTTGTCGTGCGCCGACGCGAGCGCCTCGATCTCGGCCATGGCGTCGTCGAGCGACGGCAGCCGCGGGGCCTCGTTGGGGTGCAGCGCGACCCCGGCCACCAGGGCGTCGTACGTCGCCGCCGCCTCGACGGCCCAGCGCGCGCCGCCCAGGTCGCAGCCGATCTGGACGATCCGGGTCACGCCGACCGCGGCGGCAGCCGCGAGCGCCTCCTCGACCGGCAGCGCGGCCTCGTCGCCCCGCGCGATGTCGAGGTGGCAGTGGTTGTCGACGACCGGGTGCGGCAGCGGCTCCGGCGCCTCGGGACGGCTCATGCGGTGATCCTCTCGAGGATCACCTCGGCCAGCGCCGCCGGCGCCTGGGTGGGGATCCAGTGGGTGACGCCCTCGAGCACGACGAGCTCGTACGGCGCGTCCACCCAGTCCTCGGTCCGGTCGGCCCCGCGGCGGGCGAGCGCGACGTCGTGGTCGCTCCAGACGTGGGTCGTGGGCACGCGGACCTTCTGACCGGTGGCGCCCGGGTCGAGGAACGGGATCGCGCGGTACCAGTTCAGGGCGTACGGCAGCGCGCCGTCCTCGACGATCTCGGCGCGGAACCGCTCGACGTCGGGGCCGGTCATCCCTCCGCGCAGCAGGGCGCGCTCGAACTGGCCGCCCGGGCGGTGCGCGGCCCACTCCGGCAGCCACGGGAGCTGGAACAGTCCCATGTACCAGGACTTCGCGAGCTGGCTGGAGCTCAGCATGGCCTCGACGAACGCCGCCGGGTGCGGCACCGAGACCGCGGTCAGGGTGCGGACCAGGTCGGGCCGCAGCGCGGCCACGGACCACGCGACGCTGGCGCCCCAGTCGTGGCCGACGAGGTGCACGGGCCCGCCGACCCGCTCGACGAGCGCGACCACGTCACCGACCAGGCGCCGGAGGGTGTAGTCGCGTCGCCGGCTCGGCCGCGCGCCGCGCGAGTAGCCGCGCTGGTCCGGCGCGAGGGTCCGGAACCCGGCGGCGTGCAGCAGCGGCGCGACGTGCCGCCAGCTGCTCGACCGCTCGGGGAATCCGTGCAGCAGCACCACGGGTGGGCCGTCGGACGGCCCCTCGTCGAGGACGTCGAACGTCAGGCCGTCGTTGGTGAACTGGGTGATCGGGTGGCTCATGTCAGCTCGGTGCCCCGTGGACCAGGTTGTAGACCTCCCGTTTCGGCACCCCGGCCCGCCGGGCCACCTCGACGATCGCCTCCTTGCGCGAGACGCCCTCGCCCTCGAGGTCGGCGACGGCGGCGCGCAGGCTGTCGGGGTCCGAGCCGACCTCGGCGGAGGGTGCGGCGCCCGCGACGACGATGGTCACCTCGCCGCGGATGCCGTCGGCGGCCCACGCGGCGAGCTCGGCCAGCGAGCCGCGGCGTACCTCCTCGTGGGTCTTGGTGAGCTCGCGGCACACGGCCGCCGGCCGGTCCCCGCCGAGGGCATCGGCCATCGCGGCCAGCGCGGCCTCGGTGCGGTGCGGCGCCTCGAAGAACACCATCGTCCGCTCCTCCTTCCCGAGGGCCGCGAGCCGGCGTGACCGCTCGCCCGCCTTGCGCGGGAGGAACCCCTCGA
Organism: Nocardioides caricicola; assembly: GCF_039541135.1. Taxonomy (NCBI): domain Bacteria; kingdom Bacillati; phylum Actinomycetota; class Actinomycetes; order Propionibacteriales; family Nocardioidaceae; genus Nocardioides; species Nocardioides caricicola. Next base: position 495,989 of record NZ_BAABFQ010000007.1, read on the forward strand.
AGCAGAACCGGTCGACGGGCAGCCCGCTGACGGCCAGCGCGGTCAGCACCGCGGACGGGCCCGGGACGGCCGTCACCAGCACGTCGTGCTCGACCGCCGCGGCCACCAGCCGGTAGCCGGGGTCGGACACGCTCGGCATGCCGGCGTCGGTGACGAGCAGCACCCGCTCCCCGGCCAGCAGCGCCTCGAGCAGCACCGGCGTGCGGGCGGACTCGTTGCCCTCGAAGTACGACACCACCCGCCCCGTCACGCTCACGCCGAGGTCGGTGGTGAGCCGCTTGAGCCGGCGGGTGTCCTCCGCCGCGACCACGTCGGCCGTCGCGAGCTCCTCGGCCAGCCGGGGCGGGGCGTCCGCGACCCGGCCGATGGGGGTGGCTGCGAGCACGAGCACACCGGCGTCAGGATCCACGGGGCCATCCTGTCAGCCCGTATCCTCGGCCCGTGACGACCGCCGCTCCTCCCGAGCCTCAGCAGGAGCGGGTCACTCTCTCCACGAACGCCGCGGGCCGTCCCGTCCCGTCCGCCTGGGCCCGGGCCCGCGGCCGGATCCGGCTCGAGGACCCCTTCGTCGGCTGGACCGCGAGCATCAGCGTCGCGCTGCTCGCGCTGTTCCTGCGGCTGTGGAAGCTCGGCAAGCCGCACGAGTTCGAGTTCGACGAGACGTACTACGCCAAGGACGCGTGGTCGCTGCTCAACCACGGCTACGTGCGTGGGTACACCGAGAAGGCGAACGACCGCATCCTCGACGGGCAGGTCGACGGCCACTGGACCGACGGCCCGTCGATGATCGTCCACCCCGAGGTCGGCAAGTGGCTGATCGCGCTGGGCGAGAAGACGTTCGGGATGGACCCGTTCGGCTGGCGGATCGCCGCGGCCGTCGTCGGCGCGCTCATGGTGCTGGTGATGTGCCGGTTCGCGCGCCGGATCACCGGGTCCACCGCGCTCGGCATCGTCGCCGGGCTCCTGCTCAGCTTCGACGGGCTGCAGTTCGTGCTGTCGCGGCTCGCGCTGCTCGACATCTTCCTGGCGTTCTTCGTGCTCTGCGGCGTGCACTGCGCGGTCGCCGACCGCGACTGGTACCGCGCGAAGATGGCGCGGCTCGTGCCCGCCCAGATCGAGGACACCTCTGCGTGGGGGCCCGTCCGCGGCCTGCTGTTCCGGCCCTGGCTGCTGGCCTCGGGGCTCTGCTTCGGTCTGGCGCTCGGCACCAAGTGGACCGCGGCGTACCCGCTCGCGGCGTTCGGCCTGCTCGTCTGGTTCTGGTCCGCGGGCGCCCGGCGCTCGTTCGGCGTCCGGGCCGCGACCCTGCGCTCCGCGGTCGTCGACGGGATCCCGGCGTTCGTGCACCTCGTGCTGGTCGCGTTCGTCGTGTACGTCGCCAGCTGGACGGGCTGGCTGGTGCACGCCGACAAGTACGAGGACAGCCTGTCGTCGACCCAGTACACGAAGTTCACCGGCTCCGGCCACTGCGAGGGCGACTCGTTCGTATCCGAGAACCCGGACGAGGACGCGCGCTGGCCGACCGCCACCGAGCCGGACGCCTCCGGCGCGGGCGAGGCCGTGCAGTCGCTGCGGTCGCTCTGGTACTACCACCAGGACCTCTACGCGTTCCACAGCCACTTCCTCAACTGCAGCACGCACACGTATGCCTCGAAGCCCTCGGGCTGGCTGCTGCTCAACCGCCCCGTCGGCGTCGCCGCCGACGTCGACATCCAGCCCGGCACGCAGGGCTGCAACGCCCCCGAGGGCAGCGACTGCCTGCGCCAGGTGCTGCTGCTCGGCAACCCCACCATCTGGTGGGGCGGCATCGCCGCGGTCGCGTTCGCGCTGGTGATGTGGGTCGGCGCGCGGGACTGGCGCTTCGGCGTCGCCGTCGTCGGAGTCGCGTCCACCTGGCTGCCCTGGCTGCTGTACGACGACCGGCCCATCTTCAGCTTCTACGCCGTGCTGACGCTGCCGTTCGTCGTGCTCGCGCTGGTGCTGGCGATGGGCAAGCTGATCGGCGCGTCGACCGCCCCCTCGGGCCGGCGTACCTTCGGCGTGATCCTCTCCGGCACGTTCTTCCTGCTCGCGCTGCTGAACTTCGCGTGGTTCTGGCCCATCTACACCAACCAGCTGCTCACGCACTCCGAGTGGCTGGACCGGGTCTGGTTCTCCCGCTGGATCTGACAGAGTGGCGCCGTGACCTCCTGGCGCCCCGACTGGAACGCATTTCCCCGGCCCCTGCTGGACTTCTGGACCGAGCGGCACCTGTGCACGCTCACCACCCTCCGCGCGGACGGCACGCCGCACGTCGTCCCGGTCGGCGTCGCGCTCGACACGGAGGCCAAGTGCGCGTGGGTGATCACCTTCAGCACCTCGCAGAAGGTCGCCAACCTGACCCACTCGGTGCGGGTGGCGGCGTGTCAGGTCGACGGCGGCCGCTGGTCGACGCTCGAGGGCACGGCGCGCGTGCACAACGACGAGCAGTCGGTACGCCGGGCGATGGACCAGTACGCGCTGCGCTACCGCCAGCCCCAGCCGAACCCGCTGCGGGTCGCCGTACGCATCGAGATCGAGCGGTTCCTCGGCAACGTCTGAGCGCGTGCCGACTTCGCCGAACCCGCCGCTGGATGTCACCCTGGTACCCATGCACGCCGACCACCCCGAGCTCACCGACCTCGATCGGGAGATCCTCGAGTTCGAGCAGGACTGGGTGAGCCACGCCGGCGCCAAGGAGGCCGAGGTCCAGGCGCGGTTCGCGCTCGACCCGACCGGCTACCACCAGCTGCTGAACCGGTTGATCGACAACCCGGCCGCCGAGGCGCACGCCCCGCGCCTGGTCCGGCGGCTGCGCCGGCTGCGCGCCACGCGCCAGGAGCAGCGCAGCGCACGCCGGGCCTCGGCCGGCTGAGCGACCCACCTCCCACGTACCCAGTTTTGGGAATTGCCCGGTGTCGTGTCGCGGGCATAGGCAGAAGGAGACATCTCCAGAGCCTCGGGAGGGGACTCATGACGACACGACGGACGCGCATGATCGGCACGGCCGGAGCTGCGCTCGCGCTCATGCTCACGGCCTGGGCACCCGGACCGGCGGTCGCCGGTCACGGCGGCTGGGACAGTGACTATCCCGGCACGCTGCACCCCGTCCTGGACGGGCTGAGCGGTCCGCGTGGGCTCGACGCCCTCGGACACGGGAAGGCCCTGATCACCGAGGGCGACGGCACGTTCAGCCTCGTCGTCGAGGGCAAGCGCGTCTGGCGCGGTGAGCGCCACGGCTCGTCCGGGTCCACGACGAAGAAGATCCCGCTCGGCCAGATCGAGACCGGGTTCGCCCCGGCGATCTCGGCCGGCCGGGACGGCACGGTCTGGCTCCTGACGGGTGGGGGTGAGCCGACCGACCCGACCGCGGCCCGTCTGTACAAGTGGCGCTGGGGCTGGGACGACCCGGTCGAGGTCGCGAACATCGCGGCGTACCAGGCGTCCGACCCGGACCCCTACGACCTCGAGAACCTCCCGAAGGACAGCAACCCGTTCGGCCTCGCGGCGCTCGCGGACGGCAGCGTGCTGGTGGCGGACGCCGCCGGCAACGACCTCCTGCGCGTGTCGAGGTACGGCGACATCGAGACGGTCGCGCGGTTGATGCCGCGCGAGGTCGTGACCCCGGCCGGTCTGCCCGACGCGGGGAAGACGGTCGCGGCCGAGGCGGTCGCCACCTCGGTGACCGTGGGCAAGGACGGGAACTGGTACGTCGGCGAGCTGCGTGGCTATCCCGCCACCCCCGGGACGTCGCAGATCTGGCGGATCAAGCCGGGCACGACGGACGCGGTGTGCGACCCCGAGCACCCCTGGGGTGACTGCAAGCGGTACGCCGACGGCCTGACCTCGATCGTGGACCTCGGCGCCGGCTACCGCGGGATCTATGCGCTCACGCTGTCGAAGATGAGCTGGCTCGCGGTCGAGAGCCCGACGCCGATCCCGGGCGCCGAGGTCGGCGGCCTGTATGTGGTCAGCAAGAACTACGGCAACCACCACCGTGGCCGCCACGGCGGGACGGCCACGATCACCGAGCTGGTGCCTGGCCAGCTGATCCTGCCCGGCGGTGTCGACGTCGCCGAGAACCCCTACGTCGTCGGCCCGATCTTCCCCGACCCCGAGCTCGGAGGATCGCTGCAGAAGATCGACTGATCGAGGAGCACCCCGTACGGCGAGACCCCGGTACCCGAGTGCCGGGGTCCCGTCCTGCTCTCGCCGAAGCGGTTCCGAGTGCCGACGCCCGGTAGATTCTGCGGGTGTCCGACACCCGTCCCCGCCGTACCTTTGCCGTCATCAGCCACCCGGACGCCGGGAAGTCGACGCTCACCGAGGCCCTCGCGCTGCACGCGCGGGTGATCACCGAGGCCGGCGCCGTGCACGGCAAGGGCGGGCGACGCGCCACCGTCTCCGACTGGATGGAGATGGAGAAGGCGCGCGGGATCTCGATCACGTCGGCCGCGCTGCAGTTCGAGTACGGCGACCACGTGGTCAACCTCGTCGACACCCCGGGCCACAGCGACTTCTCCGAGGACACCTACCGGGTGCTCTCGGCCGTCGACTCAGCCGTGATGCTCGTCGACGCCGGCAAGGGTCTCGAGCCGCAGACGCTCAAGCTGTTCAAGGTCTGCGCGCTGCGCGGCATCCCGGTGATCACGGTCATCAACAAGTGGGACCGGCCGGGCCTGTCCGCGCTGGAGCTGATGGACCTGATCGAGAAGCAGATCAAGCTGCGCCCGACGCCGCTGACCTGGCCGGTCGGCGAGGCCGGCGACTTCCGCGGGGTGCTGGACCGACGTACGGGCGAGTTCGTGAAGTACACCCGCACCGCCGGCGGCGCGACCCGCGCGCCGGAGCGGCGGATGCCGGCCTCCGAGGTCGACGCCGACGACCAGCAGGTCTGGGAGGTGGCGGTCGAGGAGCACGAGCTGCTGACGCTCGACGACGCCGACCACGACCAGGAGCGCTTCCTCGCCGGCGAGACGACGCCGGTGATGTTCGCCTCCGCGCTGCAGAACTTCGGCGTCGCGCAGCTGCTCGAGCTGCTGCTCGACCTGGCGCCCGCGCCGGGTCCCACCGAGGGCGTCGACGGGTCGGTGCGCCAGGTCGACGACGAGTTCAGCGCGTTCGTCTTCAAGGTGCAGTCCGGCATGAACGCCTCGCACCGCGACCGGCTCGCCTACGCGCGCGTGGTCTCCGGCACGTTCGAGCGCGGCATGATCGTCACCCACGCAGCGACCGGACGGCCGTTCGCGACGAAGTACGCGCAGGCGGTCTTCGGCCGGGAGCTGACCTCGATCGACGAGGCCTTCCCCGGCGACATCATCGGCCTGGTCAACGCTCAGGCGCTGCGCGTCGGCGACACGATGTACGTCGGCGACGCGATCGAGTACCCGCCGGTCCCGAGCTTCGCGCCGGAGCACTTCATGACCGCGACCGCCGCGGACATCAGCCGGTACAAGCAGTTCCGCAAGGGCATCGACCAGATCGACCAGGAGGGCGTCGTCCAGGTGCTGCGCTCCGACCTGCGCGGCGACCAGAGCCCGGTGCTCGCAGCCGTCGGGCCGATGCAGTTCGAGGTCGTGCAGGAGCGGATGACCAACGAGTTCAACTCACCGATCCGCCTGTCCCGCTTGGACTACCAGGTCGCGCGGCGTACGAACGCCGAGGGTGCGACAGCCCTGGCCGGCATGCGCGGCGTCGAGGTGCTCGAGCGCTCCGACGGCACGCACCTGGCGCTGTTCGTGGACAACTGGCGCGCGAACGTCACCGCCCGCGACAACCCGGAGATCCTGCTCGAGGCGCTGCCGGCGGGCGGAGCCTGAGCGTCCGCCTAGGCTGCTGGGATGGGAAGCAAGGACGACGCCCGCAGCCAGCAGATCTCCGACGTGCTCGGTGACGCGTTCGCCGCCCTGCTCCGCGCCGACCCGCACGGCTTCCGGACGAAGTTCCGCAAGATGGCGGCCGACCCGTTCGCGTTCTTCCGTGGGTCGGCGTGCCTGTTCTCCGCCGACGTGGCGGAGCTCGACGACGCGTGGGCCGACGACCGGACGTCGCGGGTGTGGATCCACGGGGACCTGCACGTGGAGAACTTCGGCACCTACATGAACGACGAGGGCTTCCTGGTCTTCGACGTCAACGACTTCGACGAGGCCTACCTCGGTCATTTCTCGTGGGACCTGCGCCGCTTCTGCGCGAGCCTGGCGCTGATGTGCTGGCAGAAGGCGCTGCCCGAGGAGGACATCCGTGACCTGGCGGCGCTCTACCTCCGCTCCTACCTCGAGCAGGTGCGCCGCTACTGCGCGACCGACGACGACCTCGGCGACTTCTCGCTGCGCCTCGACAACACCGAGGGACCCGTCCACGCGGTGCTGCAGGCGGCCCGAACGCAGACCCGGATCGCCATGCTCGACTCGATGACGGAGGTGGTCGACCACGAGCGCCGGTTCGCCGACGGCGACCAGGCCCGGCACCTGAGCGCGTCCGAGCGCTCGCAGGTGCTGGCGGCGTTCAACCGGTACCTCGAGACCATCCCCGAGTCGAAGCGGTTCTCCCAGCCGGTGTTCTACGACGTCAAGGACGTCGTGGCCAGCACCGGGTTCGGCATCGGCAGCGCCGGGCTGCCGGCGTACAACGTGCTGATCGAGGGCTTCAACCAGGCGCTCGAGAACGACATCGTCATCTCCATGAAGCAGGGCAACCGGCCCACCCTCGCCCGGGTCGTCGACGACGAGCGGTTGACGGACTTCTTCGAGAACGACGGCCACCGCACGGTGGTCAGCCAGCGGGCGCTGCAGGCCCATGCCGACCGGCTCCTCGGCTGGACCACGATCGACGACACCGGCTTCGTCGTCTCGGAGCTCTCGCCGTACGAGCTCGACCTGGAGTGGAGCGACGTCACCGAGCCCGAGGAGATCGCTCCCCTGCTCGCCGACCTCGGTCGCGCGACGGCGAAGGTGCACTGCGCCTCCGACGAGGACAGCGACGAGCGGCTCGTCGACTTCCAGACCGAGGAGGCCATCGTGGCGGTCATCGGTGACCGCGAGGACGAGTTCGTCGAGGACCTCGTGGACTTCGCGGTGTCGTACGCCGCCACCGCCCGGCGCGACCACGCGCTGTTCGTCGAGGCCTTCCGGGCCGGCGAGATCGCCGACCTCTCGGCCACCTGAGAGGGGCGGCTCAGCCGGCCCGGGCCGCGGCCAGGACCTCGTCGAGGCGGCGGCGGAGGTCCTCGACCTGCTCGAGGGTCAGCGGCTCGGCGGCGATCAGCGCGGCCGGCACCTCCGCGACCGCGTCCTGCAGATCGACGCCGGACCGGGTCAGCTCCACGAGCACCCGCCGTTCGTCGTCCGGGTCGCGGCGGCGCTCGACGTGCCCCATGCCTTCGAGGCGCTTGAGCAGCGGGGTCAGCGTCCCGGAGTCCAGCTGCAGCCGCGCACCCAGCTCGCCCACGCTCATCGGCACCGACGCCTCCCAGAGCGCCAAGAGCACGAGGTACTGCGGGTAGGTGAGCCCGACCGGGCCGAGCAGGTCGGCGTAGGCCCGCGTCATCGCCCGGCTGGCGGCGTACAGCGGGAAGCAGATCTGCTGGTCGAGGGCCAGCTGCGGGTGCCGGGCGGTCATGCACCCAGTTTAGCGTTGACCTGATCTGATTGCGCGCAATATGATTGCGCACATGAATTCTCTCTACACCGCCTCCGTCGCCGCGACCGGCGACGGCCGCAACGGCCACGTCCAGTCCACCGACGGCGTCCTCGACCTCGACGTCCGCCTCCCGCGCGAGCTCGGCGGCTCCGGCGACGCCGCGAACCCCGAGCTCCTGTTCGCCGCCGGGTACGCCGCCTGCTTCCACAGCGCGCTGCGCCTGGTGGCCGGCCAGGCCAAGGTCGACACCACCGACTCCGAGGTCGTCGCGGACGTCTCGCTCGGCAGCAACGACGCCGGCGGCTTCCAGCTCGCGGTCCGCCTCGAGGTGAGCGTGCCGAACGCCGACGAGGACGTCGTGCGCCAGCTCGTCGAGCAGGCCCACCAGGTCTGCCCGTACTCGAACGCCACCCGTGGGAACATCGACGTCGCGATCGACCTCGCCTGACCTCACCACGCGAACGACCCGCAGCCGTGGGCTGCGGGTCGTTGTCGTTCGCGTGGACCGGGGAGGCTCGAAGCCTCCGGTTCCGCATGCGCTAGTCGGGGCTGCGGGTTCCTGGTGGAGCTGAGGGGATTCGAACCCCTGACCTTCTCATTGCCAACGGCAGAGCGCGCTACCAACAACAAACCCGCAGCCGGGGCTGCGGGTTCCTGGTGGAGCTGAGGGGATTCGAACCCCTTACCTTCTCATTGCCAACGGCAGAGCGCGCTACCAACAACAAACCCGCAGCCGGGGCTGCGGGTTCCTGGTGGAGCTGAGGGGATTCGAACCCCTGACCTTCTCATTGCGAACTTGATTCGGCCCATCCTCCGAGAAGTTCGACCTGAGCGTGCCAACCGAGTTTCGCCAGGCCAGCGGCCGGTTTCGAGTTTCGTCCGGGTTCGCCGGGCTTCGTCGGACTTCGTCGGACTTCGCTCGGCGGGTAGCCCCGCAAGTAGCCCCGGCTACACGGCTTCGATCCCGACGCACGGACGGCCCGGATTGACTTAGGCTTGTGTTTGCACAACTCAATAGCACCGATTACCGCCTAGGAGGCGACGACCGCGACAGCGGCGTCCCCCTGGGCGTTTCTGTTTCTCAGGTCGTCGTCAACACCGTGAGGAACACCGATGAGAACCACACCGAAGGTTGAGCGGCTGCTCGACCAGCCCGAGGCTGCCGCGCTGTACGGCCTCCATGTCAGCACTCTGATCCGAGCCCGACGATCTGGCGACCTGCGCGCTGTGAAGTTCGGCCGACGAGTGAAGTACCGCGAGTCAGATCTCGCATCGTGGGCCGAAAGCAACTTGGAATGCGACTGATATTTATCTCGATAAACCACCTCGATTCTTTACGCGGAAAGATCGAGATGCAGATCACCCCAGATTGCATTGCCAATTTTGTAGGTTTATGGCAATGCGGTTAGCAGAACCGCCGACATGCGGGAGGAGTGAAGATGCCCAAGACTAAGTCCGATTTTCCAGAGCAGATTGTCGTGCGTCTGACGGCAGAGCAGATGACTTTTCTTCGGGATATCTCGGGAATGAGCGGAATCAAGCCGAGCAAGCTCATTCGAGCCCTGATTGAACAAGCGCGCGTAAATCAGCAGGTGGACGACGCAATCGCGACGATCGACACGACCCTTGAGGAGGTTTGCCATGCCGTCGGCCGGTGAGCTTCGAAGTGACCATCTATCCAACCTTCAGCGCAAGATCCGTCAGGCCGAGGACGCCGTGCTCGGAGAGAAGCGACGGCAGCGTGAACTTGACGCTGCGCTGGCATCCGCCCAGACCGTCCGGCAGGAGGCGCTGCCTCCTCACCTCCAGAACCGAGGAATCTGACATGCCCGTGATCCCCACTCCCGAGCAGGAGCTTGATTCGTTCAAGGATCAGCCGAACGTGAGCCCCAACGAACTCGCCCATGCTGAGCGATACACGCGAGGCGAGAGTATTCGTCGTCGGAAGGTCGGCCTCGACTGGGTTAGAAAAGCCAAGCAGCGCAATCAGGATCGGTGTGCAGAGTTGGCGAAGACGATTCGCGAGGAAACGCGTGCCGCCGACGATCTCATTGTCATGGCACAGGATGGCGCATACGACTCGATCGACGAGCTCGTTGCGGAGTTGACGCGCCTTCGTCGTGCGCAGAACGCGCATGCCAACGCTATCTCGGCAGTGGCGACGACCGAGGAGACCATCTCCGGAGTTGAGGCGAATCCTGACGGCTACTACGAGGCCTTTTTCGAGAAGTGGCCCGCGCTGGCCCATCAGGTTCCCCGACTCGCCGACGAGATGAACCGCTATCGCAGTCGTCGCTGACCGACTAAATCCCGAAGTCGACAGAGGCTAGCGACTTCACCACCGGCCACTCCACGACGGCGCAGCCAACATCGCCGTGGAGGGCCTCTCACGCCAAAGGAGAGTGCGTGGTGTTCACCGCAAAGCCTAAGGAAGATCAGCCCACCAGCGTTGTCGATCGGCCGCCGTTCACATGGCGCGAAGTCCTCGCGTTGAAGAACAGCCACGGCATCACGGCCAACCAGCAGTCGGGTCCACGTACGGTCGAAGCCGAGCTCATCCGCGGCATCTACGACCAGTGGCTCCGGGATCAGTCCGGCCTCCGCTCGGTCTGTCCGCTCCGCGAGTTGTTCTACTACCTCACCGCTGAGTACCGGCACCTGTCGAAGCAGGAGAAGGCCGAGCGTCTTCCGGCGCTCGTGCTCACGGCTCTCAACGACCGACGCGGTGGACTCAACGTCGTGCCGGTCCCCGCTTCCGAGAAGCGCCGCCGCGACAACTGGTAGCCGCCTGACCCCGAGTGGGGCGAGGTCCCCGGTTGTAAAGAGGCAGTCCCCGCCTCTACCTCGCCTCACTCGGTCTACCAACCGCGCCCGAACACAGACTTGAAGGAAGTAGCCATGTCCAAGAAGCCTCTCAGCGGGCGACATCTCCGGCAATTGACGCAGGAGAGCGGCATTTCGCGCGAGGTCATCGAGCAGCGCGGCTATCGCACCGTTCGCAGCCTGGACGAGTTGAGAGAACTCGGTTTCCGTCCGCGTGCGTCCTGGCGTCGAAGCGACAAGGGCCTGCTGATCCCTCTCCACCTTCCCGCTAGTGCCCCCGCCTCTGACGTTCCGCCAGTGATCTATCGGCCCGACGTGCCGATCACGTACTCCTCACGTTCAGGGAAGCGCGAAGTCATGAAGTACGCGCACCCTGACGGCGCTCGCAATTACATCGACGTCCACCCGTCCATGCGAGAGGCGCTACAAGACTCTTCGGTCGATGTGCTCATCACCGAGGGCCACAAGAAGGCGGACGCGGCGACGTCACGAGGGCTCGTGTGCCTGGGCCTGTCCGGCGTGTGGAACTTCGTCTACCGGTCTCGGGACGAGAACGGCCGACGAGCTGACTCCGAACTCTGCGACGAGTGGGACGCGATCCCCACGGATGGCCGCGCCTTCACGATCGTCTACGACAGCGACCTCGTCTCGAAGCCCGGTGTCCAGGATGCTCGATGGCGTCTCACGCGGTTCCTGCGGGAACGCGGCGCACGGGTCTTCTGGGTTGACCTGCCAGCGGGACAGAACGGTGCCAAGCAGGGCCTAGATGACTACTTCGTGGCTGGGCACACCCCAAACGATCTGCGGGCTCTGGTGCAGGCCGCGCCGACGAGGGGGCCGAGGCAACAGGGACGGCTCGCGTCATGAGCAAGAAGCCCAAGAAGACTCAGCACTTCGCGCTGATCGACGACCTGGCTTCGTTCATCGGCAGGTTCGTGGTGCTCAGCGACGAACAGCGACTCGTGATGGCGGTCTACGTGATCCACACGCACATTGCGAAGCGATGTCAGCAGACGCCCTACATCTTCATCCACTCGCCCGAGCCGGAGTGCGGCAAGTCGCGGCTGATGGAGGTCTTGGATGTCTTGGTCCGTGAGCCGTGGATGATCGTCAATCCCTCCGATGCGGTGCTGTTCCGCAAGGTCAACGACTCAATGCCCACCTTGCTGTGGGACGAGATCGACGCGGTGTTCAATCCGAAGTCCGCGCAGTACCACGAGGAGCAGCGCGGAATGCTCGACCAGGGTCACCGCCGACGTGGCCGGGTTCCTCGCTTCATCGGGGACAAGGTCAAGGAGTTCGACGTCTACTGCCCCAAGGTGTTCGCGGGCATCGGAACCCTCCCGGACACGCTGTCGCGTCGATCGATCCCTATCAGCCTCAAGCGTCGCCGGCCGGACGAGCCGATCGACGAGTTCATCTACCAGGACGTCGTTGAGGAGGCGGCGCCGCTGGTGGAACGCGTCGAAGCCTGGGCGGCTGAGTACGGCAAGACCGCCGCCAATGATCGTCCGAGCGATCTGCCCGAACGCATCAGTGACCGGATGAAGGAAGGTTGCTTCTCGCTGTTCGCGATCGCCGACCTCGCCGGGAAGGGTGCCGAGCTGCGAAAGGCACTCGATACGATTCTGACGGGCGACCGCCTGGACTCACAGCAGACGATGCGGACACGTCTGCTTCGCGACCTCCGCACGGTCTTTGCGATGAGGTACCGCGACAGCGGCAAGCCCATGAAGTTCCTTCCGACCGACGAGATTCTTGAGTCGCTGATCGGCTTTGAGGAGTCGCCGTGGTCGGACTACTACGGGCGCGAGCTCGAGGCGAAGGACCTCGCAACGCTGCTTGAGCAGTACGGGGTGAAGTCCCGACAGGTGAAGTATCAAGGCGAGCCGCGACGTGGCTATAGCCGCGAGCCCAGCAAGGCCGGAGACGTTGAAGGACTGGCCGATGTGTGGACGAGATACCTCGGTGAAGACGACACGCAGGTAGTGATCGGAAGCCGTCGTGATGCGTGAATCTACGCGTGAAGCAACGCAGGTAACGGGAGGTAACGGCTGTGCTTGGGATAGGGGTACCGGATCTCCTCTACTACTAACAAAAGGGTTACCAATTAGGTCGGTGGTGTGTACGCCGTTACCCCCGGTGGTGCCGTTACCTTCCGTTACCCCGTTACCTCGATGGGCTGAGTCAGCAACCGGAATCAGATCGAACTAGTTAGGAGAACAAGGATGAACCCGAGTAGTGAGAACAAGACTGGAGTCGAGAGCTACGACCATGGAGACAGGTTGCTGCCCGAGTACTTCAAGGTCCGCGAGGCCCTGAACGAACTCGTCTGGGCGATCAACCGGAACGAGGTCGGTCCCGCCGCCGACACGTACGAGGACGGGCAGCGTCACTGGCTCAAACTCGTCGAGCAGATGGCAGCGTCTCTGCCTTACGCGGACGGTTGCGAGAAGTGTGGTCGGACGTGCTGGCCCGTCAAGACGAAAGTGTCAGATGGCGGCCTCGACGGCACCTACGCGTGTCCGTCGTGTCGAGTCCAGTGGACCTGCTACTACGCGGTCAACCTCGCTGACTTCGAGTGAATTGGTCATGGACCACACGGACGAGATCACCCATGGAGGTGCACGATGAGCAAGGGCAATAGGAAGCGCAGGCGGAAGGCGGGCATCCTGCCTACGGCGGAGCGCTGCATCGCCAGGAACCGCTTCGGTGAGCGGTGCAAGAAGTATCCGATTGAGGGCGCAACGGTCTGTGCATCTCACGGTGGAGCCGCGCCACAGGTCCGCAGGAAGGCTCAAGAGCGCATCATGATGGCGCAGGACGACGCCGCCTCACTGCTCGTTCGAGCACTCAGCAACGAGAAGATCCCGTTCGCGGAGCGACGTCGATGTGCCGAGTTCCTGTTGACGTACGAGAACCGGAACGAGATCACTCTGACCCTCGCGAAGTGGGAGGAGAACATCGGCGAGCTGCTCGTCTCGTACGAGCCTGATGAGGTTGATGAAGACATCGTCGACGCGGAGATCGTCGAGGACCACCGGCAGTTGCCTCCGAGCGACGTCGACTGGGACAAAGGCTCCACGAGGCTGGCCGAAGACCCACCGCACTACGGCAGGGGCAACCGGCTACGTGGTCGGTAGCAGCGGCCGACGCCAGTCGGGCTAGAACGCAGGATCAGGCCAGCGTCGGGCACCGGGGCCGACCCGCGTCTGTCAGGCCGTAGGCAGCCGCACTGTCTCCCGTCTCCGCCCTCGCCCCCACGTCTGGCGAACGCGATACGCCGGGTTCGGGTCGCGAGCCGGTTTCGCGTTCAGGAGTCGCGATCTGATCTAGCCTCGACTGCATGACTGATCCGTGGGCGACCGGTGCGCCTCGGCCGACCATTCCGTGGCACTGCGACTACTGCGAGAAGCCGACAACCCTCGCAGTAGTCGAGCGCTGGTGGGTCACGCCCGACGAGGACGACGAGTTCGACCCCTTCGAGAGAGTGATGGCGAAGTGCACGAGTTGCGCAATGCCTTACGTCCTCGGACGCGACGCCGACTACGACGGAGGCGACAGTCCTCTGGAGCAGGTGTTCCCCATGACTGACCAGCCGCTACCCCGGAATGTTCCGAAGAGCATCCGGGACTCTCATGACGAAGCGATCCGCTGTCGCAAGTTCCGCTGCTACACGGCTGCCGCTCTCATGGCGAGAAGAGGCGTCGAAGCCATGTGCGCCGAGCAGGGCCAGATGAACGGGACTCTCGCCGCGAAACTGACCGCCTTGAAGGACGCTGGGGTCATCGATGAGCGCCTGCACGAGTGGTCCTCGGTTGTTCGGAATATTGGGAACTCTGGCGCACATGACGTTGACGCCTCGTTGTCGCGTGAGGACGCGGACGACGCCATCGCGTTCTTCGAAGCTCTCGTCAACTACCTCTACACGTTCCGCCAGCGTTACGAGGGGCATCTTCAGCGCAAGCAGATCGAGAAGGACATGAAGGAGATCCTTTAGGCGCGGCGGTAATCTCTAACTATCTCCGTTAGACCAACAGGACGAGTGGCGAGCCGCTGAGCGGCAGGCATCCACTCCCCCACACCGAGGTCGAAACGGGACGCCTCCTGCGGGGGATGTGGCAGCAGAGCCGGGCGTCACGTGACGGGTCATCACTACGACCCGAGGTGACCCATGTCCCGTTCTATCTGGAGTGCCTGGACTCCTGAACATCCCGCCCGACCTTCTAGAGCCTGCCCTCGGTCGAACCCGAACTGGGGTTCGCGAACACCGGGAGCAGGCATGCAAGTCATCGGGTATCTCCGAGTCAGTACTGACGAACAGGCATCGAGTGGACTCGGACTAGAAGCTCAACGCGCACGCATCGCGGCTGAGGCCGCACACAAGGGCTGGGACGTCATCTGGCTCGTTGACGAAGGCTACAGCGCCAAGAGCCTTGATCGGCCGGCGATGACCGAAGCCCTGCGGCTACTGGCCGCTCGCGAGGTCGGTGCGCTGATCGTGGCGAAGTTAGACCGCCTCAGCCGCTCCGTCGTGGACTTCTCCAACACTCTCGCCCTCGCGAAGAAGCAGGGCTGGGCGATGGTGCTCCTCGACCTCGGTGTGGACACCTCCACTCCGAACGGCAAGTTGGTCGCCGGGCTCATGGCTCAGATCGCGGAGTGGGAGCGCGACATCATCGCGCAGCGCACGCGGGAGGCCCTCGCGGCAGCCAAGGCGAGGGGCCAACGCCTCGGACGGCCAAGGGCTACCCCGGATGACGTCGTTGACCGGGTGGTCGATCTGCGTGCTACCGGCCTCAGTCTCCGAGCCATCGCCCAGGCTCTGACGGACGCCGAGATTCCGACCACGCGAGGTGCGGACGGCTGGCGGGCGAGCACCGTGCGCCGGGTGCTCAACTCCCACCGGCTCGACCTCGAATCGGTGGCATCGCAGACGGGCGGTCAGTAATGGCGCGGCCAGAGGTCACCTACGAGTCGGTCGAACGCGGTGTCCAGAAGGTGATCCGCACCTACGACGACGGACGGGTCGTCACGAAGTTCCGGATCAAGTACGCCGACGCTCGCGGCAAGGTCCAGTTCAAGACGGTCGACAGCCACCGGGTCAAGGACGCCCGCGATGCGCTGATCGAAGCGAAGGCATCCGTGATGAAGGGCCAGCACGTCTCACCTCGGGACGCCAGCGCACGGTTCATCGACGTTGCTCGGGAGTGGCTGGAAGTGAAGCAGCCTGATCTCAAGCCGCGCACGTACGAGTCGTACGAGTGGACGGTCGACAAGAAGCTCGTGCCCCTCCACGACGTGCGGATGAAGAACCTGGACTACCGGGCCGTCTCCACCTTCCGAGCGAACCTCAGCAAGCCGAAGGTCAACGGCGACCGGCCCGCGCCGTCGTCGGTCAAGCGCACGATGCTCGTGCCGCACGGAATCTGCGAGCATGCCCGCAAGCGGAAACTCATCCTCGAGAACCCCTGCGCCGACCTGGACAAGGTCAAGGCACGCAAGCCTCAGAAGAAGATGCCGAGCACAGAGCAGGTCGAAGCCCTCATCTCTCGCCTGTCTCTGCCTACGCCCCCTCGTCAAGACAGTTGGGGTCGAATGCTCAAGGAACGCCCGGCCGATCGTCGCTGGGCTCTCCTGGTCGAGACTGCTGCCTACACCGGACTCCGAGCCGGCGAGCTCGCGGGACTACAGGCCCGGGACATTCGCGGAGATCAACTCAGCGTCGTGCGAACCGTGATCGACCTCCCGGGCAAGTACGAGGCCGGAGGAGGGCTGCGGCTCGACACACCCAAGAGTGAGGCGAGCGCCCGAACGATCAAGATCCACGATCAGATCCTCGAACGCAGGCTGCGGAAGCACTGCGCCAACCTCAAGCCGCGAGACTTCGTGTTCGGGGACCACGACGACGAGGGCAAGCCGCGACCGCTCAACCACGGGAACTTCTACAAGCGCGTGATCAAGCCTGCCGCCGACGAGCTGCACATCGAGATGACTTTCCACGGGCTGCGGCACCACTGCGCGAGTTTCCTGATCGACCTTGGCATGAGCCCGGTCGACGTGGCTGCCTACCTCGGTCACGAGTCGGCGGCCTTCACGCTGCGGACCTACGCGCACTTGTTCAAGGAAGCGAGCCGCGACTACAGCAAGGAGTTCAGCAAACGTCGCGCCGCTGCTCGGGGTGAGGAGGTCTCGGACAACGTGGTGCAACTGCGGCGCTCGGGCAAGCGCAAGCCATTCTGAGATTGCTGGACTCAGCCTGACCCTGCGATGACTGCAACGTTTACAAGAACGTCTGACGCAACCAACGCAGCGGCGGATAGGCCACTACGCATCATCATTGAAGCGGTCATGCGGACCACCTCCCCTTCGTTGTCTCGGTTGAACATGTGGGAGACACAGTCGGAGAACATGTGGAGCAGAACTGCAAGTAGGACGAGGCACAGGGACAGGACCCGGCAAGCCGGGCTCAATCCAGCAACCGGTCGAGAGCATGCCAGAGACGCACGCGGCATGGACGCGAACCGTGGGTTTCGTGTCGCTCGAACAAAGCGCCGAACGACGAAACGGCACAAGGATTCGTGACCGGGTGTACATTTTGGTCGCAAGAAACTGAATACTGCTGGTTGCTCCGGGGAGAGAGCCAGACGGACGCCGCGCCAACGACGCCCGCCTGACCCCTGCGACGATCAGCGCACTATGGCGGCTCGATCGTCACGGTGACAGTCCCGTCTTCAGAAACTGAGACTGTCACTCGGACCCGGCGGTGTTTGATCGCGATCACCTCCTGCCGCCTCAGTAGTTGCAACCTCATCCGAAACCCCTGACTCAGCGTCGGGGGTTTCGGACGTCTCGGGGGTGCTGGTCGGATCCAGGTTGTAGACACCGCGCTGCGGGTTCCCCAGCACGCCGTCCTTCTTCATCCTCGACATCAGCGACCGAATGCTCGCCGGCTCCCAGCCGTAGCGAGGGGCGAGAGCATCCACGACCTGTGCCGTAGTCACCGCGCGATCGATCTGCTTCATGTAGTCCAGCACCGCGTCCTTCATGGGTGGCGCGATGATCGTCGCATCGACCTCCACCTTCGTGGGATCAGCCGCGGCCTCGGCGGCAGGCGCGCTTCCGCCCAGCCTTGCCATCGTTGCCTCTACCTCCTTGATCGCAGCATCGAGCTCACCGCGCTGGGCGCGAAGTTCCGCGAGCGCCTCATTGAGGTGTCGGGCGACAGTGGGATTGATGGGCATCGCAACCTCCTTCGAGGAGATCGTACCCGATCGCGGGGATTGCGGCGGGACACATCTCGACGATGCGGTGAAGTTATTTCGCGGCGCGTTTGTTGAGTTACTCAGTTGTGATTCGAGGCGGGGCTTGCGGTTTGACGAACTTCGGTCGCCCCAGATTGGTCCCGATCTTCTGTGTAATGGGGTGTCCCAACCAGAAGGGACACCATCATGAGCGGCGTCAATCAGCCTCCGGGCACTCGTGCCTACGGATCGAACGGTGGACGGGCAACTCCCATGGCCTCAAGCCCCCAGACCTCCAGGCGCACTGCCCGCACTCCGACCGTCTCGTACGGCGACTCCTACCCCATCGGACAGATCGCTCAGATGTGGGAGAAGCCTTCGTCCTTCGTCCGGCAACTGATCGCCGACGACCTGCTCTCGGTGAACGAGCGCGGGCTGGTGACCAACACCGAGCTTCGACGCTTCTACGCCGAGTCCGGCGACCTGCTGGACCCCTGATCCCTCGCCCCCTCGTCCTGGCCTACTTCTCTAGGGCGAGGTAAGCCCGCCATCCCCTCTTCTCGGCGGGCTGCTGTGGGGTCGTGGGCGTGACAGCGGTCTGCGCCGGGCGGCTCTCCGCTCCGCCCACGGCCTCGCGGTCTCCAACCAACCCATCGCGTCAGGAGAGAACGATGACCATCAACTACCTAATGGTGACCCGAGCGGGGAAGGGTCTGGAGAGAACTCCCGGCGCATCAGGACCGACCTTCGCGCAGGGCTCAGGACCGACGACCGTCACTGCCGCCGACCAAGGCTTTAGCAACGACTTCGCTTCGGGTCTGAGCCCTTGGTCCGGCAGCAGTTACAACTACGACACCGAGGCGCAGGACTTCAACCCGACCTTGGTGTCAGGACGAGCGCGCATCAACATTCCCTCGGGCATCAACGGCGACAGCGGCTTGTCCCGCAGTACGTGGGCTGGCTGGGATGACGTGACCCTGACCGCCGAGGTCGCGGTGACCGCGAGCGCGAACGGCCAGACCGTGCGACTGTCGGCAAACTGGTTCGGTGCGGCTGCAAGCGGGTCGGCGCAGTTCTCGATCGAGAGCGGACGCCTTCTCACCAAGATCACGGGCCAGGCATCCCTCGATGTGGGCGCGTACGACTCCACCAACCATCGCTGGTGGCGCATCGCGGAGAAGGATGGCAAGTTCACCTTCTCCGTCTCCCCGAACGGCACGACGTGGACTGCTCTCGACACCCGCACGCACGGGCTGCCGGTGCCGAACGGCGTTGACCCCGCGCTGGTCTCCCTGACTGCTCAGAACTCGGCGTCGGCGTTCGCGGCGCTGGAAGTGTTCCTCGACAACGTGACGTTGCAGGTCGGCTCCACGCCGGTCGGCGTTGATCCGGCGACGTTCGCGGCGTACGGCGCGCTGTTCAAGCCCAAGGGCTACTCCGTCGAGCCGCGCGACATCATCGCTCCGACCGGCTTCTCTGATGCGATCTACCGCGTTGTCCGTGACCCATCCATCGTGACTGACGACTCTGGCAACACGCTCGGCACGCAGGTCTACAACCACGCTTGGGTGCTGTCGAGTCTGCTGGTCACGTACCTGTCGGAGCAGAGCGGCTATGGCGGGAAGCCCGTCCCTTGGCCTTCCGATGGGGGCTACAGGGTCGTCCCGGTGACGGGTACGCCCGTCGTCAACGATGGCGCGGGCACGTACGGCTTGCAGTCCGTGACGTGGCCTGGATCGTCCGTCGGGGTTGGGACACTCCGACAGGTCGTGTCTGGGGACGAGGGCTCCACGCGCAAGGTCGCCGCGATCCTTGACCTGCTCGCGTCAACGACTACCGCTCAGCGCGACACCATCGAGAGCACATACACGAGCACCAAGGCGGCTGTGGAGACGGCGCGACAGAACCTCAACACGGTCGTGTCGGCAGCGTCTGACGCGACCCGGAGGCAGTTCTACGCACGAGCCGACCTCGCATGGTTCCTCGCATGTCAGGCCGTTGCGGCTCCTCGCGGTCCGTCATTGGAGAACGCGCTCATGTGGGCGATGCAGGCGGTCGTCGCCAAGGAAGCCGGACTGATCGGCGCAACCTTCACCACCGCCAACTACGAGACGATGACCCAGCCCATCGATGCCGTCCTGGCCATGCCCTCGGGCTACTGACCTACCCACGCGCCGCGTCAGCCGACCGGGCTGACGCATCAGCCCGTAGACCGATGAGCAGCCCCCGGTCGGCCCAAGGGGCCGAGCTCGCAGTCTTCACGCCTTAGATCGGCGAGCGACCACTACATCTAGATCGAATACCGGCGCGCCTTCCCACATGTTGAGTTCTTCGCACGTATGTTCGGTGTGACAGATGTGACTAAAGGGGAGGGAGGTGAGAACGGTGCCCAAGGGTGGAAAGTCCAGCGGAGGCGGTAAGTACCGCAGCGCGAAGACGGGACGCTACGTCACGCCGAAGCATGGCAAGGCGAACCCGAACACGACGGTCAAAGAGTCCAAGTGACTCCGCAGCGACGGGGAAGTCGCTGAGTACTGTCTGACGACCTGAGGTCGTCCACCACGGCAGCCCTCGGGTCTCGACTCGGGGGCTGTCCCCTTGCTAGGACTTCGCAGCCCTGCGCTTGACCGATTCCTTGCGGAACTCGCTCAGCGTCGTCGTGATCACGTCGGCAGCGCCGAGCCAGCCGCCACCGGCGTCGTAGTGCGGCGCGATGTTGATCGGGATGCCGTCGACCTCGACCATCCCGTTGTCGTACGCGGTCACCTTGATCGTGAGGGTGATGCCCTTGTTGCGGGCGGTCTGCTTCACGTTCCAGGACTCACGTATGCGCTTGATGCTTGCTGGCACGTCTCCTCCTTCTGACGGGAGATCAGTGTCAGCACAAACGGCACGAGGGGCCAGCCCCTCACGGGCCAGCCCCTCGGATCGGGTAGTGCTGAGGCGTCACGCCTTCGCGGTCACGGTGTGGACCACGACCTCCTTCGTACCCGGCTTCCACGACTTGTCGTGGCTGCCAGCCTCAACCGCGTGGGTGAGGGCGAGGTTCGTGAGGAAGCGGCGAGCCGTCGCCAGCGACACGTTCAGATCCTCAGCGATTGCCGCGACGGTCTCTCCCTTGGACGCCCGCGCCGCGACCGCCTCGGCTGCCTTCCGCTCATCAGTCCCCACCGCGAGGTAGGGCAGCGAGCGACGGGTGCCGTTCGCCCGGACCTTGATCAGCGCGGCCTGCTTCGTGGTGAGCGCTTCGATCAGCGTCTTCGGCTCGGGCTTCGTGACCTTCTTGGACGCGTGAGCACTCTCCTTCGCCTTCGCCCCCGCAGTCGGCTTCGGCTCCTTCGGAGCCGGGGTCGCCTTCTGCGCTGCGGGCTTCACGGCCGGACGTGCGGTGGTCTTCTTCGCCGGAGTCTTGGTGGCGGTCTTCGTGGTCATGCTGAGCCTCCTAGGCTGCTGTGACGGCCCGGTCTGGGCTGTCGTTGCGACCACCGTGCAGAAGATCGCGGCGAATGTTCAGACCTCCAACCGAGGGGGCGGAGGCGATCTCGGCATCTACCTGCGGAGACGAGCTCAGAGAAAGTTCTCGCGGTCCGCGTGGACCTGCCCGAGTCGCCGCTGACTGCCGGTCTTCGGTGGGCTGCTGCTGCCGCTGTACCCGCGTTCTGGCCCCACGCGCCCGCGAGGGCTACCGCTGCCGCGTCCACGCGCTACGACGTCACTAGGAGACGGGGCAGGCTAGGCGCATGGCGAACCCCAGCGCACCCGAGCGAACTAGCCCCCGGGGTAGCCCCGGCGAAGGCGTCCCGACAACGAGAAAGGCCCCCGACCAGCGTTTCGGCTGGCCAGAGGCCTTCTTCGTTTGGTGGAGCTGAGGGGATTCGAACCCCTGACCTTCTCATTGCGAACGAGACGCGCTACCAACTGCGCCACAGCCCCAGGATCTTGCGGTGCGAAACGTTAGCACCAGCTCCACGCCGACACCGAATCGACCCCGGCGTCAGGAACCGGTCGCCCGGTCGCCGGCCTCGCGCGACTGGCGCGCGGCCCGGTCGGCCTTGTCGGCCTCGTCCGCCTCGCGCGCGATCTGCGCGTCGGCGTCGGTGCGGCCCGACGTCCACACGCCGGTGTCGTCGAACGCGATCGTGCGCACGGTGCGGGTGGCGGCAGGCTTGGTGACGTACGTCGGGAGCGTGACCGGCACCGGGTCCCACAGCGTGGGGTCGACGATCGCGGCCATGCCGGCCGACGTGTCGGCCATCGGGTCGATCTCGTCAGTCTCGGTCTCGGCCGACGCGGTGGTCGCGACCTCGGTGGCCGGCTCGGTCTCCTCCTCGGCGGGCACGAACGGCAGCCGGGCGGCGGGGGCCAGGGCCTTGCGCTCGCCCTTCACCATGATCCGGCAGGCCACCAGCCACGCGGCCAGGACACCGACCGGGATCGCGACGTACCACCAGGAGATGACGCCGAAGGCCGCGACGGCGGTGACCGCCAGGGTCGCGACGAGGATCAGTCCGAGGACGTTGCGGCGACGCTTGGTGGCGCGCTTGGCGGCGGCCCGGCGGGCGGCCGGGCTGGGCGCGGGTGCGGGTGCGGCCTCGATCGGCGCGGCCTCCACGGTCACGGCCGGCTGTCCGGGCGTGACCAGCTGGGAGGTGCGGCTGTCCACGGGCTCGCGGCGGGCGAGCACGCGCATCGTGTGCGAGAACCGGTCCACCGAACGGCTGCGGACGTCGTCCTCGTGGTGACGGAGCGCCTTCGGGACGAGGTAGACGGCCCACGCCACAGCGAGGGCGACGAAGATCAGTGCGCTCAGGTCCACGAGTCAGAGGTTATGAGCGATACCTCAGGTCCCCGCGGATGTCCACAGGTGTGTCGCAAATTCACTCGTGTGACTCATGGGACGAGAGCCGCGCGAGCAGCCCGTCCGGGCACTCCTCCCGGGTGATCGCGTAGATCCGGTGGTCGCGCCACGCGCCGTCGATGTGCAGGAACTTCGGCGCGTACCCGACCTCGCGGAGCGAGAGCTTCTCGACCACCCGCAGCGAGTTGGAGTTCTCGGGCCGGATCGCGACCTCGATCCGGTGCAGCCCCGCGGTCGTGAAGCAGTGGTCGATCACCATGGCGACGGCGCGCGGCATCACCCCGCGCCCGGCGAACTCCTGTCCCAGCCAGTAGCCCACCGACGCGAACTGCGCCGAGCCGCGCACGATGTTGTTGACGGTCACCTGTCCGGCGAACCGGCCGTCGACCTCGACGGCGAAGGGGTACGTCGTCCCCGCGCGCGCCTGGGAGTGCAGCCGCCAGACCAGTCCGCGGAACGACGAGGGCCGGGCGTTCGACCCCGGCGGCGCGGTCGCGTCCCACGGCCGCAGCCACGACGCGTTCGCGCGCCGGAGCTCACGCCAGGCGCGGGCGTCGGAGTAGGTCAGCGGGCGGAGGGTGACCTCGTCCGCGGAGAGCCACGCCGGCCATCCGCTCAATGGTCGCTCCCCACGACCTGCTCCACGGCGTGCACGAGCACCGGCCGCAGCACCTCGAGCCCGTCCTTCACCCCACCGCTCGAGCCGGGCAGGTTCACCACCAGGCACTGCCCGATGACGCCGGCGACGCCGCGCGAGAGCATCGCCGTCGGCACGCCCTTGCTCACGCCGTACGCCCGGATCGCCTCGGCGATGCCCGGCACCTCGAAGTCGAGCAGCGTCCGCGTGACCTCAGCGGTGCGGTCGGTCGGGGTCAGGCCGGTGCCGCCGGTCGTGAGCACGACCCGCGCGCCGCCGTTCGCGGCCGCGGCGATCGCTGCCCCCACCGGCTCACCGTCGGGCACGACGACCGGGTCGCTCACCGCGAACCCCAGCTCGGTCAGGAGCTCCACGATCAGCGGCCCGGTGGTGTCCTCGTAGACCCCGGCGGCCGCGCGGTTGGACGCGACCACGACCTCAGCCCGCAGGCTCATCGCGACCAGTCCCCCGACTTGCCGCCGGTCTTGGTCTCGACCCGCACGTCGGTGATCACCGCGCCCTTGTCGACGGCCTTGACCATGTCGACGACCGTCAGGGCGGCCACCGAGACCGCGGTCAGCGCCTCCATCTCGACACCGGTGCGGTCAGTGGTCTTCACCGTCGCCCGGATCTCGACGGCGTCGTCGGTGACCGCGAGGTCGACCGTGACACCGGAGACGGCGAGCGGATGGCAGAGCGGGATCAGCGCCGGTGTCTGCTTGGCGCCCATGATCCCGGCGATCCGCGCGACCGCGAGCGCGTCGCCCTTCGGCACGCCCTCGCCGCGCAGCAGCGCGACCACCTCCGCCGACACCAGCACCCGGCCGGAGGCCGTGGCGGTCCGGGCCGTCACGTCCTTGCCGGACACGTCGACCATCCGAGCAGCACCCGTCTCGTCGACGTGCGTGAGTCGCTCGGACATCAGAACTCCTCGTCGAGCCTCAGGACCTGGACCTGCTCGCCGGCGGCGACCGAGGTGACGTCCTCGGGCACGACCACGAGCGCGTCGGACGATGCCAGATCCCCGATCAGGTGGGAACCGTGTCCACCCACCGGCGTCACCACGCCGTCGGCGTACTCCGCCCGCACCAGCTGCCGCCGGCCCGGCGGCGACGAGATCGCGTGGGTCAGCGTGGCCTCCACGGTCGGCCGGGCGTACGGCGTGCGTCCCATCAGCTTGCGCAGCGCCGGGAGCACGAACATCTGGAACGAGATGTACGACGACACCGGGTTGCCCGGCAGCGTGAAGATCGGCGTCCGGTCCTCCCCGACGTGGCCGAAGCCCTGCGGCTTGCCCGGCTGCATCGCGACCGGTCCGAACCACACGGTCCCGAGGGGCGCGAGCGCCTCCTTGACGACGTCGAAGTCGCCCTGGGAGACACCGCCGCTGGTGACGACGACGTCGGCGCGGACCAGCTGGTCGTGGACCGCGTCGAGGAACGCCTGCGGCTGGTCGGGCACGATCCCGACCCGGTACGCGATCGCGCCGGCGGCGCGGGCGGCGGCCGCGAGCAGGTAGGAGTTGCCGTCGTAGATCGAGTCGTGACCGAGCTCGGTGCCGGCGTCGCGCAGCTCGGAGCCGGTCGAGATCACCACGACCCGCGGCCGCGGCCGCGTCAGCACGCTGGCCCGCCCGACCGAGGCGAGCAGGCCGAGGTGGCGCGGGCCGAGCACGGTGCCCTCCGAGATCAGCATGTCGCCGACCGCGACGTCCTCGCCGGCGGGCCGCACGTGCTGCCCGGGCTTCGGCGCCTGCTCGATGCGCACCTGTGCGGTGCCCCGGTCGGTCCACTCGTACGGCACCACGCTGTCGGCGCCGGCCGGCACGGGAGCTCCGGTCATGATCTTGGCGGCCGTGCCCGGCGCGAGCGCGAGCAGCCGGGCCTGGCCGGCCCCGATCTCGCCGACCACCGGCAGGTGCACGGGGGCGTCGGTGGAGGCGGTGACGACGTCGGCGTGCCGGACGGCGTACCCGTCCATGGCGGAGTTGTCGAAGGACGGCAGGCTGACGCCGGCGACGACGTCCTCGGCCACCGCGAGGCCGAGCGCGTCCATCAGCGGCTGCTGGAACGCCGGGAGCGGCTCGAAGGCCGCGAGGATCCTGGCGAGGTAGTCGTCGACCGAGGTGACGGAGGTCCCCGGGTCAGCCATCGGTGAGGACGGTGTCGGCGGCGACCCGGTTCGCAGAGCTCGCCTTCAGCGTCACGTCGCCGACCACCTGCACGCCGCGGCCGAACGTCCAGTCACCCTCGACCTTCAGCGCGGCCGCCTTCTTCATCGACGGCGCACCCTCGGGGAAGCGCCGGTCGAACTCGCCCACGAGCTGGTAGTAGTCGCGGTCGAGGTCGACGAACGGCAGGTCGGCGGCGACCTGGTCGAGCACGAAGTCGCTGCCGATGTCGTAGACGTCCGAGCGCAGCACCAGCAGATCGTTGGTCGTCTTGACCGGCACGAACCGGTCGCGGCCGACCTCGATCAGTCGCGAGCCCTCGAAGACCTCCACGGCCGCACCCATCGCGGACTCGATCTGGATGACCTTCGGCGTCGACGGGTCGCCGGGGTCGAGCGTCTTCTCGTTGCGGATCAGCGGCAGCCCGAGCACGCCGTCACGCGCGTCGAGCACGTCACGCATGGCGACCAGGTCGAACCACAGGTTGTTGGTCGAGCAGTACTTGTGCCGGTCGAGGTCGGCCAGCGCGGCCTGGTCCTCCGGCAGCGTCTGCGCGGTCTCGCGGAGCACGATCCGGCCGTCGTTCTTGCGGCGCGCGAAGTGGCCGCCCTTGCGGTCCGACGGCGTACGCCGCACCGCCTCGATCGCGAACGGCGCGCCGCTGGTCGCGAACCAGCCGGCGACCCGGGCGTCCGGGACCGCGCCGAGGTTGTCGGAGTTGGACACGAACACACGCTGGTAGCCGGCCTCGATCAGCTGGTCCAGCAGTCCGGTGCCGCGCAGCGCGGTGTAGAGGTCACCGTGCCCGGGCGGACACCACTCGAGGTCGGGGTCCTTGGGCCAGCTCGCCGGCGAGAGGTCCTTGGCGAGGAGCTTGGGCTCCTTGTTCTGCAGGAACTCCAGCGGCAGCCCCTCGACCTGCAGGTCCTCGTAGCGCGCCAGCGCCGCCATCGTGTCCGCGGAGGTGCGGAAGCTGTTCATGAAGATCATCGGGAGCGGGGCGTCGTACTTCTCCCGCAGGTGCAGCACCTGCCGGGCGATGATGTCGAGGAACGACAGCCCGCGGCGCACGCACAGCAGCGACTTCGCGCGGTCCATGCCCATCGACGTGCCGAGCCCGCCGTTCAGCTTGATCACGGCGGTGGTCCGGATCGCCGCAGCGGCGTCCTCGTCGGACACCTCGACCGACGCGAGGGACTCCATGTCCACGGGGTCGATCGACGACTCCGGGATCATGCCCGTCTCACCGTGCTCGAGGAGTCGGTAGTAGTGGGCGAAGGTCTCGATCGCGACCTCGTCCACCCCAGCGTCACGCATCTTGTCGCGTGCCCTGTTCAAGCCAGCGCTACCCATGTTCACGATCGTAGGCTTCCCGCGTGAGCGCCACGCAATCACCCGCCAAGATCGCGATGCGGGACCAGCTGCTCGCGGCCCGCCGGCACCGCCCGCTCGCCGAGATCTCGGAGGCCGCGCGCGACCTCGCGGGCCACCTGCTGGAGGCGCCGGTGGTACGCCGGGCGGCGACCGTGGCGGCGTACGTCTCGGTCGGGAACGAGCCCGGCACCGCTCCCCTGCTCGACGGCCTCCGCGCGGCGGGCAAGCGGGTGATCCTCCCGGTGCTGCTCCCCGACAACGACCTGGACTGGGCGGTCTACCGCTCCGAGGCCGACCTCGCGCCGGCCTCGCGCGGCCTGCTCGAGCCCTCGGGCGAACGGCTCGGCCCCGGAGCGATCGCGACCGCCGACGTCGTCGTCGTCCCGGGCCTGGCGGTCTCGAGCGCCGGCACACGCCTGGGCCGCGGCGGCGGCTCCTACGACCGGGCGCTCGGGCGGGTGCCGGTCGGCACGTTCACCTGCGTGCTGCTGTACGACGGCGAGGTCGGCGTCGACGTGCCCGTCGAGCCGCACGACCGGCCGGTGGCCTGCGCGGCGACGCCATCGGGCCTGGTCCTCCTCGGTCGTCGGCTATGATTGGCACTCGTCCGGGTCGAGTGCCAACGAGGGAACTACCAGTGCCGACTTACCAGTACGCCTGCACCGAGTGCGGCCACGCCTTCGAGCAGGTCCAGAGCTTCAGCGACGACGCGCTCACCAGCTGCCCCGAGTGCCAGGGCCGGCTGCGCAAGCTGTTCAACGCCGTCGGGGTCGTCTTCAAGGGCTCCGGCTTCTACCGCACCGACAGCCGCGGCTCGTCGACCGCGTCGGAGTCGGCGAGCACCACGAAGACCGAGACCAAGACCGAGACGAAGTCCGAGTCGAAGTCGGAGTCGAAGCCGGCCGCGACGGCGAGCTCCGGCTCCGCGGACTGACCCTGTGGAGGACCGGCTCGCGCCGAGCCGAACTCTCCTAGCGTCGAGGCATGCGTGAGCGCCTCACCTCGATCATCCGTCCGGTACGCCGGGCGGTCCTCGCGCGCCGTCGGCTGCTCGCCGCGGCGCTGACGGCGGTCGCGGTGCTGGCCGGGCTGCAGGCCGTCGCCGCACCGGCACCCCCGCACGTGTCGGTCCCGGTCGCCGCGCGGGACCTGCCGGCCGGCACGGTGCTGGCGCCGGGCGACCTCACGACGGTCGCCTTCGCCCCCGAGTCGGTCCCGGCCGGCCTGGCCGACGACACGGCCGGGCGCACCCTCGCCGCGCCGCTGCGGGCCGGCGAACCCGTCACCGACGTACGCCTGGTCGGGCCGGCGCTGACCGAGGGCTACCCCGGCCTCGCGGCGGTCCCGGTGCGGCTGCCCGACGCCGCGATGGCGGGCCTGCTGAGCGTGGGTGACCGGATCGACCTGGTCTCCGCCGACCCCCAGGGTGGCGGCGCGGAGGTCGTCGCGACCGATGTGCCCGTCCTCGCGATCCCGGACGCCGAGCCCGAGGTCGGGGCGTCCGGCCTCACCGGACGGCTCGTGGTCGTCGGCGCCGCACCGACCGAGGTCGCGGCGATCGCCGATGCGTCGGTACGGACCTTCGTCACGATCGCGTTCGGGGGCTAGCGTCACTGCATGACCGGATTCAAGAACTTCATCCTCCGCGGCAACGTCGTCGAGCTCGCCGTCGCGTTGATCATGGCGCTGGCGTTCACCGCCGTCGTCCAGGCCACCGTCGACCTGCTCATGGACCTGATCGGCAAGGCCGGGGGCACCCCGAACTTCTCGGCGTACAACTATCGGGGCATCGGGATCGGTGACTGGCTCACTGCGGTGGTGGCCTTCGTGATCATGGCCGCCGTCGTCTACTTCGTCATCGTGGCGCCGTACACAAAGGCGAAGGAGCGCTACTTCCCGAGCCCCGAGCCGGGCACGCCCGAGGACGTGAAGCTGCTCCAGGAGATCCGCGACCTGCTCGCCGCCCAGCAGGGCCGGCCGACGCCCTAGCTGCCGTGGTGCGGGGGCACCTGCTCCCGCAGCCACCGGTCGGAGGCCGACTCGCGCGCGGGCGCGTCGTCGTCGCGCTCGTCGCGGGTCGTCTCCGGCAGGGCGTCACCGAACACCTCGGCCAGCCGCTTGCGCCGCTGCCAGTCGGTCTCGGGCGTGCCGTCGCTCATGTGCAGAGCCCGGCGTCCTCGAGGGCCTGCGCGTCGGCCTCGTTCTTCGGTCCGGACGACGAGCCCGAGCCGGGCAGGTCACCGGCGCTGATGACGTCCTCGCTGAGCTTCTTGGTCAGCGGTTCGTCGTTCGCGATCTTGTCCCAGACGTCCGTCGCCTGCGGCTCGGACCAGACGAGCCGGTTCGGGTCGTTGGGGTCGGGGATGTTCGGGATGGTGATGAACTGGATCTTGTTCAGCCCGATGTCCTTGAACTGGATCCCGAGGTCGGCGATCTTCACGATGTTCTTGAGGCCGGGGTCGACGGTCAGCGAGTCGGTGGCGGCGTCGAGGAACCGGATCAGCCGGTCCGGCCGGGCGAGCGTGCCGGCGGAGACGACCGAGTGCGTCATCGAGGCGATGAACGCCTGCTGCCGCTTCATCCGCCCGGTGTCCGAGCCGTTGCCGACGGTGTAGCGCGCCCGCACGTAGTTGAGCGCCTCGAAGCCCTTGAGCTTGCGGGTCCCCGCCTCGATGTTGATGCCATGGGCGGGGTCGGTGATCGGCTCGGGGATGCACATCTCGACGCCGCCGACGGCGTCGACCATGTCCTGGAAGCCCTCGAAGTCCACGACCACGAAGTGGTCGAGCCGGACGCCGGTGAGCTGCTCGAACTGCTGCATCGTGCACGCGGGGCCGCCGAGGGCGAACGCCTCGTTCCACATCGTGTAGTCCGCGCCCGGGATCGCGTCGCCGTCCTCGGTGCGGCACTCCGGCCGGTCGACCATCGAGTCACGCGGGATGCTGATGCCGTACGCGCGCTGCCGGTCGGCCGAGACGTGCAGCAGGATCGTCGTGTCCGACCGGGCGCCGCCGCCGGTCAGGTTGTCGATGTTGCAGCCGTCGCAGTCGCGGTTGTCCGAGCCCATGACCAGGACGTTCAGCGGCTCCTTCGGGCCCTCCACCACGACCTTGTCGGGCCGGTTGGACATCTGCGCCGAGGGGTCGTAGACGTTGATGTTGTTGTTGAGGTGGCGGTAGAGCCAGATGGTGCCGAGTCCGGTGACCATCGCGAGCACGAGTACGGTGATCAGGAGGACCCTGCCGACGGTGTGCCGCTTGCGCACCTTGCCCCGGCGTTTGGGCGCGGTGGAGTCCGGCTGGACGCTCTCAGGCGCAGCGTCGGACATCGACACACCTCGGGGGATCGGGTCGGGGACGTGGGCGAGCGTAGGGCTCGATCCTTAAGTGTCCCTGTGAGCCGATGGTTGAGACAAAACGTCAGCGCTCCGAGCCGCCTCGACCTGTGACTCAGGCCACGACCTCCGAGGTCTCGACGGCAGCAACCAGGCCGGTCGCCTACCCCCATCTCACTGGCGCTGTGATTCGCGGACCGGACGCGCGTGGCACACTGTGCGCCGTCACCTGCCCCAGTAGCTCAGTGGATAGAGCAGCCGCCTCCTAAGCGAAAGGTCGCCAGTTCGACTCTGGCCTGGGGCACCCAGCGCTCCCCCGCTCAGCGCACCTCGAAGCGAAGCCCGGCGGCCTGCAGCCGGGTCAGCAGGTTCTCCCCCATCGCCTGCGCCGTGGTCACCTGGCCGGCCGTAGCCGGGTTGTCGTCGAGGGCGAGGCAGAGCGCGGACTCGGCCAGCATCTTCGCGGTCTCGTCGTACCCCGGGTCGCCGCCGCTGACCCGGGTCCGGACGGTCCGGCCGTCGCCCTCGGCGACGAAGTCGACCGTGAACCACGACCGCGCGCGGCGGGCCTCGTCCGGGCCGTCGCCCTGCTTGACCCGGCTCAGCGCGAGGCGGCGCAGCGGGGGCACCTGGGCGGTCACGAACATCCCGCCGACCAGGCCGGTGGCGCCGACGGCCGAGGTGAGGCGCTTCATCCCGGCGTAGTGGGAGTAGCGGAAGTCCGAGCCGTACGACGCGAGCGCGGCGCCGCTGCGGGCGACGACCATCGGGTCGATCGTGGGGAGCGGCAGCAGCCAGTAGCCGAGGTCGGGGTCCCGGTGCGGCTTGCCGGCGACCGCCCGCGACGTCCGCCCCTCGGGCCGGGGCTCGGCGGCGCGGCGCTCCCGGTGGACGGCGCTCGATCGGCGGGCTCCGGCGAACGCCCCCATGGCCGAGTGGAACGTGCCGCCGGAGAACATCGCGGCCGCGCGGACCACCCCGCGCACCCGCACCGGCCCGGACGCCGCGAGCTGCTGGACGGCGTGCATCGCCCCGAGGTCGTGCGGGATCGAGTCGAAGCCGCAGGCGTGCACGATCCGCGCCCCGGTGCGCTCGGCGGTCTCGTGGTGGGCGAGGTACATCAGGTCGACGAACTCCGGCTCGCCGGTCAGGTCGACGTAGTCGGTGCCGGCCGCGGCGCACGCCGCCACCAGCGGTTCGCCGTGCAGCAGGTACGGCCCGACGGTCGTGATCACGACCCGGGTCGCGGCAGCGACCTCGGCCAGCGAGGCCGGGTCGGTGGAGTCCGCGTGCAGCAGGGGTACGTCGACGCCGATCCGCTCGCGGACCGCCTCGAGCTTCGCCCTGTTGCGGCCGGCCAGCGCCCAGCGCAGCCCGTCCGGCGCGTGCCGGGCGAGGTACTCGGCGGTCAGGGCACCGGTGAAGCCGGTGGCACCGAGCAGGACGACGTCGTACTCACGAGACATGCGAGCCACTCTGGCAGGTCCCTGGGGACGGCTCTGCGACGTAGGCTCGTGGCATGTGCCGCAACATCCGCCCGCTCAACAACTTCGAGCCGCCGGCCACGCGTGACGAGGTGACCGCCGCCGCCCTCCAGTACGTCCGCAAGGTCAGCGGGACGACCAAGCCGTCGCAGGCCAACCAGGCGGCCTTCGACCAGGCGGTCCGCGAGATCGCACACCTCACCCAGCACCTGCTGGACGACCTGGTGACGACCGCCCCGCCCAAGAACCGTGAGGTCGAGGCGGCCAAGGCCCGTGCGCGGGCCGAGCTGCGGTACGCCCGGTGATGGCTGAGTGAGGGAGGCGCTCGACCTGCTGCGGGACCGCCCGCTGGTGGTCCTCACCGGCGCGGGCCTGTCCACGGACTCGGGCATCCCCGACTACCGCGGTCCGGGCTCGCCGGCACGGATGCCGATGACCTACCAGGAGTTCGTCTCCGGCCCGGACGCGCGGCAGCGCTACTGGGCCCGCAGCCACCTCGGTTGGGGCCGGATGCGCCGGGCGGACCCGAACGCCGGGCACCACGCTCTCGTCCGCGTGCACCCCGACCTGCTGATCACGCAGAACGTCGACGGCCTGCACGAGCGCGCCGGCAGCCCGCGGCTGGTGGCGCTGCACGGCCGGATCGCGGACGTCATCTGCCTGGGCTGCCGCGCGACGTCGCCGCGGCAGGCCCTCCAGCAGCGGCTCACCGAGCTCAACCCGGGCTTCGCCGAGCGTCATGCCGCCGTCGAGGTCCGCCCCGACGGCGACGTCGAGCTCGACGAGACGGCCGGGTTCGTGGTGCCGGACTGCCGGGAGTGCGGCGGGATCCTGAAGCCGGACGTCGTGTTCTTCGGCGAGAACGTGCCGGCCCCACGCGTGGAGCGCTGCTACGCGGCGGTCGACGCCCTGGCCGAGCGCGGCGGGGCGCTCCTGGTGGCCGGGTCCAGCCTGACGGTGATGTCGGGCTTCCGGTTCGTGCGCCGGGCCGCGAAGGCCGGGACCCCGGTGGTGATCGTCAACCGGGGCGCGACGCGAGGCGACGAGCTGGCGACGTACACGGTGGACGCCGGGTGCAGCGAGTTCCTCGGGCTACTGGCCGATCAGCAGACGGCGCCGATGCCGAGCCGGTAGAGCTCGGGCTTGTGGGCGAGCTGGCCGAGCAGGTCGACGAGCTCGTGCATCGCGAGGTCGTGGATCTTGGGGTCGAGGCCCGCGATCCGCTCCTCAGCGAGCTCCTTGGGCAGCCGGGCGCCGACCTGGAGGGTGTAGATGGTGTCCTCGGGCTCGAAGCCGATGTCGAGCACCTGCGCGGCGTACATGTCGCCCTGCGCGGACTTCAGTACGACGGACTCACCGTGGTCGAGGCCGCGACGGAGCGCCGTGCGTCCGTGCGGGATGACCAGC
This sequence comes from Nocardioides caricicola, assembly GCF_039541135.1. Taxonomy (NCBI): domain Bacteria; kingdom Bacillati; phylum Actinomycetota; class Actinomycetes; order Propionibacteriales; family Nocardioidaceae; genus Nocardioides; species Nocardioides caricicola. Next base: position 528,976 of record NZ_BAABFQ010000007.1, read on the forward strand.
ATGTGGTCGCCGGTCACTCGGACCGGGCCCGTGAGCTCCATCAGTTCCATGTGAATCTCCCTGTGACGGCCGTCCCTGGCCAAGGAAACGCCGTCTCTTCTGACCGCGTACCGCCAACTTAGTGCCCGGATCTGCACCCGTTAACCACAAAATGCCCACGAGAAGTCCACAGATGCGTCAAATCTTGGTGACCCGACTCACATCCTACGCGCTGAACGTCGAAAGGCCCACAGATCAGAGCCGCCGGACGAAGATGTGGTCGGCCGCCTCGGGCACGATCTCGGCCGTCTCACCACCTGAACCGACCAGCACGCCGTCGTCGGTGGCCAGCACCGTGATGGTCTTGTCGGGCAGCGCTCCGACGCGCCGCAGGGCGCTCATCAGGACCTCGTCCTTCTGCATCTCCTCCGAGATGCGGCGGACCAGCACCCGGCCCTCCTCGCGCGCGGCGACCTTGGACAGCGGCTCGACGCCCTCCATGAACTCCTCGCCGAGCTCGGTCTGGCCGAGCTCGTCCAGCCCCGGGATCGGGTTGCCGTACGGCGACTCCGTGGGGTGCCCGAGCAGGTCCAGCAGACGGCGCTCCACGGTCTCCGACATGACGTGCTCCCAGCGGCACGCCTCCTCGTGGACCAGCTCCCACTCGAGGCCGATCACGTCGGTGAGCAACCGCTCCGCGAGCCGGTGCTTGCGCATCACCCGGGTCGCGAGCCGCATCCCCTCGTCGGTGAGCTCGAGGTGCCGGTCGCCCTCGACGGTGAGCAGCCCGTCGCGCTCCATGCGGGCGACGGTCTGCGACACCGTCGGTCCGCTCTGGTGCAGCCGCTCGGCGATCCGGGCGCGCAGCGGGACGATGTCCTCCTCGACCAGCTCGTAGATCGTGCGGAGGTACATCTCGGTGGTGTCGATCAGGTCGCTCACGCCGGACATTCTGTCCCATCGCGCCAGCACGCCGGGCCGATGGGCGCAGCGGGCACCGACTTTGGTCGCACAGCGCGCGACCCGGGGCCGATCCGCTCGCCGGGCGCGGTCCCTAGCGTCGGAGCGTGCGCACCGCCTGGCTGCCCGCCCTGGGGCTCTTCATCCTGGCCCCGGTGTGCGCGGAGTACCTCTGGGGCTACGACGAGAGCACCGGGCACCCGGCCACGCTGATCGGCAACCTGATCATCTTCTCGCCCTTGTACGGCGCACCGGCGCTGCTGATCCGTGAGCTGGCCCGGCGCCGCGGTCTCGGGTGGCCGGGCATCCTGCTGCTGGCCGCCGCGTGCGGCGTCGTCCAGGCCGCGATCGTCGACCAGTCGATGTGGTCCACCGACTACCGCGACATCCCCTACTGGCAGGAGATGGCGGCGCCGACGTACGTGGCGCCGATCGGGCTGAGCCTCTACCTCGCCCTCCTGTTCGTCGGCGGCCACATGGTCCTCAGCTTCGGCTCCCCGATCGCCCTGGTGGAGACGCTGACCCGCCGGCGGCGTCGCTCTCCCTGGCTCGGGCGCCGCATGCTCTGGGTGGTGGTGGTCCTGTACCTCGCGGCGTGTGCGCTGGTCATGAAGGGCTCCTACGACGCCGGTGAGGCGACCGCGACCTGGGGCCAGCTGGCGGCCTCCACGGCAGCGGCCGGCGCGCTGGTCATCGCCGCCTTCGTCGTCGGACGGCGACCGGCGCTGATCGTGCCGGGCTCGGTGCCCCGGCCGATGGCGGTCTGGGCCGCGGCGCTCCTGGCGACGGGTGCCTGGGTCGCGCTCCCGCCGACGCGGACCGGCACCACGCTGGCTGCGCTGCTCGCGCTCGCGGCCGTGGTCCTCGTCTGGCGCTGGTCGCACCGCGGGGACTGGGGCCAGGCGCACGTCCTCGCACTCGCCAGCGGGGTGGTCGTCGCCGCCGGCTGCACCGCGTTCCTCACGACGCCCATCGGGGAGGTCAGCGACGCCGAGAAGTACGGCCACAACGTCGTCCTGCTCGCGCTGATGGTCGGACTGAGCGCCTGGGGTGCCCGGCGAGCGCGCCCGGGGTTCGACCTGAGCCCTCCGACGTGCCACCGTCAGGACCGTGCCTGACCTCCTCGTGCCTCACCGCTTCTGCGGCCCGCCCTCGTCGGGGAACGGCGGCTGGACCGCCGGCGCTCTCGCCGCCCTGACCGGGGCCGATCCCGCGCTCGGCGTCACGGTCTCGCTGCTCGCGCCACCGCCGCTGGACGTCGAGATGGACGTCGAGGTCGTGGGCACGACCGCGGTCGCGACGTACGGCGGCGCACCGGTCGCCCGCGCCGAGCCGGCCCCGAGCAGGGCGCCGGAGGTGGAGATCGACCCGGTCCCGGCCGACGAGGCCCGCGCGGCGCAGGCGTCGTACGCCGGGCTCCGCGCGCACCCCTTCCCGACCTGCTACTCGTGCGGGACCGACCGGGCCGACGGGTTGCGGATCTTCCCCGGGCAGGTCGCGTCCCAGGCCGGCCGGGCCCGGGTCGCGGCGACCTGGACCCCTGCCGAGAGCGACCTCGCGACCACCTGGGCCGCGCTGGACTGCGTGGGCGGCTGGGCCGGCGACCTCGAGGAGCGGCTGATGGTGCTCGCCCGGATGACCGCGTGGGTCGAGGAGCTCCCGGAGGTCGGCGCCGAGCACGTCGTGCTCGGGCTCGGCGGCGCGGTGGACGGGCGCAAGACCCACACGTCGTCGGCGCTGGTCGGTCCGGACGGCCGCGTCGTCGGTCGCGCCGAGCACCTCTGGGTGGCCGTCGACCCGGCCCGGTTCGCTTGACAACCGGGTTCGCCTGACAAAATGGAGAGCATGACTTTGAACGATCAAATGTCGGTGTCGGGCCAGGAGTGGTGGCGGCACGCGGTCACGTACCAGATCTACCCGCGCAGCTTCGCGGACGCGAACGGCGACGGCGTCGGCGACATGGCCGGCATCACCTCGCGGCTGCCGTACCTGCGCGACCTCGGCGTGGACGCGATCTGGATCTCGCCGTTCTACACGTCGCCGCAGAAGGACCACGGCTACGACGTCGCCGACTACTGCGACGTCGACCCGCTGTTCGGCACGCTCGCCGACGCCGACGCGATGATCGAGCGCGCGCACGAGCTCGGCCTCAAGGTCATCGTCGACCTGGTGCCCAACCACACCTCGTCCGAGCACGTGTGGTTCCAGCAGGCGCTGGCGGCCGGCCCCGGCAGCCCCGAGCGCGAGCGCTACATCTTCCGCGACGCGAAGCCGGACGGCTCCCTGCCGAACAACTGGATGTCGGTCTTCGGCGGTCCGGCCTGGACGCAGGCGCCCGACGGGCAGTACTACCTCCATCTCTTCGACTCGAGCCAGCCCGACCTCAACTGGCGCAACCCCGAGGTCGGCGACATGTTCGTCGACGTGCTGCGCTTCTGGCTCGACCGCGGCGCGGACGGCTTCCGCGTCGACGTCGCGCACGGCCTCTTCAAGGAGGAGAGCCTGCGTGACCAGGACGTCGAGGAGGGCAAGACCCCGAGCAGCGACGGCCGCGACGCGGCCGACGTCCCGATGGTCGAGCGCACCGTGCGGGACGAGCCGATGTGGGACCAGCCCGAGGTGCACGACGTCTACCGGCGCTGGCACGACGTCCTCGCCAAGTACGACGGCGACCGGATGATGGTCGCCGAGGCGTGGACGCAGACCCCGGAGTCGATGGCGGCGTACATCCGCGACGACGAGTTCAGCCAGGCCTTCAACTTCGCGTGGCTGCTCGCGAACTGGTCCGCCGCGGAGTTCACCGAGGTGATCACCGGCACCATGGACGCCGTCGGCCTGGTCGGCGGCTCCCCCACGTGGGTGCTGAGCAACCACGACGTCGTCCGGCACATGACGCGGTACGGCGGCGGCGAGGTCGGTCTCGCCCGCGCCCGCGCGGCGACCATGACGATGCTGGCGCTTCCCGGCTCCGCCTACGTCTACCAGGGCGAGGAGCTCGGGCTGCCCGAGGTCGAGGTGGCACCGGAGTTCCGGCAGGACCCGTTCTTCATCCGCACCGGCGAGGGTGGCCGCGACGGCTGCCGGGTGCCGATCCCGTGGAGCGGCACGGCCGCGCCGTACGGGTTCGGCCCGGGCGACGGGCAGCCGTGGCTCCCCCAGCCCGCCGACTGGGCGCACCTCACCGCCGAGGCCGAGGCCGGTGACCCCGAGTCGACGCTCGAGTTCTACCGGGCCGCGCTGGCGGTGCGCCGTACGTTCGCGACGACCGCCGGCGACGACGTCGAGGTGCTCTCGCTCGGCGACGACGTGGTCGCGTTCCGCCGCGGTCCGATCACCGCGCTGCTGAACTGCGGGACCACGCCGGTGGACCTGCCGGCCGGCGAGGTGGCGATGGCGAGCGGACCGGTCGACGGCACGCTCGCGCCCGACACCGCCGTCTGGTTGCGGAGCTAGACCTCGAGGGCGTGGTTGTAGCGCCCGAGGAGACTCACCAACGACGCGAGGTCGGCCTCGGACCAGTCGCCGAGGCGCTCGTCGAGGGTCCGGCGGCGCTCGTCTCGCATCCGCGCGAGACGAGCGACCGCCCCGTCGCTGGCGGCCAGCAGCATCGCCCGGCCGTCGTCGGGGTCCGCGGAACGGCTGAGCAGCCCGAGCTCCTCGAGGTGCTGCGCCTGCCGGCTGATCGCGCCCTTGTCGATGCCGAGCTGCTCGGCGACCGTGGAGCCGCGCTGCGGCCCGTTGTTCGCCAGCCAGGCCAGCAGCAGGTACGACGCGATCTGCAGGTCGGGGTGCACCTCGCGGGCCTGCTGCCGGATCACCCGGCGGATCCGGCGCACCAGCACCGTGAACTCACCGTCGAGGCCGGCGAGCAGGTCCGCCCGCGTGGCGGGCCCGGTCGTGGACGCCATCCTCACACGCTAGCGGGTGCGGGCTCGGCGCCGGCGGAGACGACCGGAGCGCTGTTCGACGTCCGCAGCGGGACCTCGCGGATCAGCGCCACGCAGACCAGGGCGACGACCGCGAACGGCACCGCGATGAGGAACAGCTCGCCGAAGGCCATGCCGAAGGCGTGCTCGAACACCACCCGCATCGGCTCGGGCAGCGAGCTCATGTCCGGCACGGAGTGGCTCTCCTGGCCGCTCGCGTCGATCCCGATGGCCGCCAGCCCGGACGTGACCTTCTCGGCGACCGAGTAGCTGAGCACCGCGCCGAGCGCGGAGATGCCGATCGAGCCACCCATCGAGCGGAAGAACGCGACCACCGCGCTGGCCGAGCCGATGTCGGACATCGAGACGTTGTTCTGCACGGCGAGCACGAGGTTCTGCATCGTTGCGCCCAGGCCGAGGCCGAGGACCAGCATGAAACCGCCGATCGCGACCAGGCTCGTGGTGTCGTCGATGGTGCTGAGCAGGGCGAGGCCGATGACCACGAAGGCCATGCCGCCGACCAGGAACCGCTTCCACCGGCCGGTGGCGGTGATCATCCTGCCGGTGACGATGCTCGACACGAACAGCCCGCCGACCATCGCGATCGACATCAGGCCGGCCTCCGTCGGCGTCATGCCCCGAGCGATCTGGAAGTACTGGCTGAGGTAGACCGTGGAGCCGAACATCGCCACGCCGATCATCACCGAGGCGATGGTCGCCAGCGCGATCGTGCGGTCCTTGAAGAAGCGGATCGGGATGATCGGGTCGACCGCGACCTTCGCCTCGACGTACACCGCCGCGACGAGCAGGAGCACGCCGAGCGCCACCAGCGCGGCGGTCGCCGTCGAGGCCCAGTCGAACTGGTTGCCGGCGAGGGAGACCCACACGAGCAGGGTGGAGACGCCGCCGGTGATCAGCGTGGCGCCCAGGTAGTCGATGTTCACGGGCCGCTTGATGACCGGCAGGTGCAGGGTCTTCTGGAGCAGGAAGAACGCGACCACCGCGAACGGCAGGCCGATGAAGAAGCAGCCGCGCCAGCCGAGGGCGGAGTCGACCACGACGCCGCCGATGAGCGGGCCGCCGACCGTCGCCATCGCGAAGACGGCGCCCATGTAGCCGGAGTAGCGACCGCGCTCGCGCGGGGACACCATGGTCGCGATCACGACCTGCACCAGCGCGGTCAGGCCGCCGACGCCGAGGCCCTGGACGACCCGGGCCCCGATCAGCACCTCCATGCTCGGCGCGAACGCGGCGAGGACCGAGCCCACGATGTAGATGACCAGCGCCAGCTGGACCAGCATCTTCTTGCTGAACAGGTCGGAGAGCTTGCCCCAGATCGGCGTGCTCACCGTCATCGCCAGCATCGTCGCGACGACGACCCAGGTGTAGCCGGTCTGGCTGCCCTTCAGGTCGCTGACGATCACCGGCAGCGCGTTCGACACGACGGTGCTGGACAGCATGGCGACGAACATCGCGAGCAGCAGGCCGCTGAGGGCCTCCAGGATCTCGCGGTGCGACATCGGCACGTCGGCGGCCGGCGCACCGGCGGGCGCTGCGGAGGTGGGGGGCTGGGGCACGGTGACTCTCTTCACGAACGACTATAAGGTTGTCAATGACAACTATATTCCCGAAAGAAGGCGCCCGTCTCGCGACGGGCGCCCGGGTGGTGCGGAGCGGGGGTGGCCCTACTCCTTGTCGCGGCCCAGCGCCTTGGAGAGCTCCGCGACGACGTCCTCGCTCGGGGACGCCGACTGCCGGTTGCTCTCCTCGAGCTGGGCGAGCAGCTCGGCGCGGTGGACCTTCAGCGAACGTGGGGCATCGATACCGATGCGGACGACGTCGCCACGCACTTCGAGCACCGTGACGGTGATGTCCTCACCGAGCACGACACTCTCTCCGGCACGGCGACTCAGAACCAGCATGCGCCCACGTTACCCACTCATGCGATGAGAGGTGCGGCGACGGGCAGGCCCGGACGGTCCAAGATCACCTGAGCGGCGCGTCGCGTGACCGTGTTCACAAGGACCGGAGCCGCCAGGTTGGCGGTCGTCTCGGCCAGCGAACGGCCCGCGTTGAGCACGACGAGCAGGAGGACGTCCTCCACCTCGACGATGCCGAGCTCCGAGGCGACCTCGTCGTCGACCTCCGGCTCGTAGTCGGGGAAGAACGGCGCCGGGGGCGCCACGAGGAAGCGCAGGTCGGGCTGCTCGAGCGAGGTCAGGCTGGAGAGCCGGCCGGCGTCGTCGAGCTGGACCAGGGCGAACTTGTGGAGGTCGGGGAACCCGGGCATCGGGTGCACGAGCTCGATCACGGGCAGCTCGGAGTCGGTCTCGGTCACAGTCACGGTGTCTCCATCGGGTCGGGACGTCCGGGACTCCCCGGTGAGGGTCGTGGTCATCATCATCGCAGGAAGTCCAACAGGCTGGGCTGCATGACCTTGGCGGTGGCGCCCAGGGCGGCCTGGTACGCCACGGTCTGCAGCTGGAGGTCGACGGTCGCCTTCACCATGTCGGTGTTCTCGATCTCCGAGAGCGACGACTTGAGACGCAGGGCGGCGTCGGACGCCGCCGTGAGCGAGTACTCGACGCGGTTGGTGCGCGCGCCGATCTCGGCCTGGGAGTTGATGATGTTCTTGCCGTCGAGGTCGAGGGCGTCGGCCGCGGCGGTCACCCCGGCGGCGTCGCCGCTGCGCAGGGCGGTCGCGAGCGCCGCGAGGTGGTCGAACACCGAGTCGCCGTCGGGGCCGAACGCGTCCGGGCCCTCCATGTCGACGCGCACGACCGCACCGTCGCCGACGGTGCGCAGCACGCCCTGGGTCGCGGTGGCCGTCGGCGCGTACGTGATCACGCCCGCGCCGTCCTTCTCGTAGGCGACCTTGCCGGACGTGACGCCACCGAAGACCGGGCGGTCGAGGTACGTCGCGTTCGCGGTGGCCATCAGGCCGTCGCGGATCTGGTCGATCTCGGCGGCGAGCGCGTCGCGCGACGGCTGACCCACGGCGCCGCTGGTCGCCTGACCGGCGAGCTCGCGGGCCCGGCGTACCTGGTCGGTGGCGTCGGCCAGGCTCGCGTCGAGCTGGTTCAACCAGCCCATCGCGTCCTCGCCGTTGCGGGTGAACTGCTCCTGGGCCGCGACCGAGGTGCGGATCCGCATCGCGGAGGTCGCCCCGGTCGGGTCGTCGGACGGTCGGTTGATGATCCGGCCCGTGGCGAGCTGCTCCTGCACCTTCGCGAGCCGGTTGAGGCCGATCTGCATGCCACCCATGGCCTGGTGGCTCATCATCGTCTGCGTCATGCGCACGGTGGGCATGCGACTACACCGCCATTCGGTTGATCAGGGTGTCGAGCACCTGGTCGATGGTGGACATCACTCGCGCTGCGGCCTCGTAGGCACGCTGCGCGCTGACCATGTTCACGGTCTCCTCGTCGAGGCTGACTCCGGCGAGCTGCTCGCGGGCGTTGTCGACCTGCTTGGTCAGGGCCTGCTGGTTGTCGGCGAGCTGCTTGGCGGAGTTCACCTTGCTGCCGAAGCCGTTGACCAGGCGCTGGTAGGAGTCGTCGACGTCGACGGACTTCGACAGCGCGGCGGCGTTGTTGCCGTCCTTGCCGCCACCCGGGACCTCGGAGAGGGCCAGCTCGTTCGGGTCGGTGATCTGGACCTTGAGGGTCGCGAGCACGTCGCCGGCGGTGTAGGAGAAGAGGTCGCCGCCGGCGTTGCCCGCTGCGTCGTACCCGGCGTTGTGCTGGGCGTTGACGTGGTCGGCCAGGTCCTGGGCGACCACGGCGAGGTCGGCGAGGTACTGCGGGAGGTCGTTGTCGAGCAGCTCGGCCGTGGCGCCGAGGTCGCCGCCCACACCCGCGTTGGTCAGCGTGACCGTGGCGCCGGTGGCGTCGGGGTCGAGCTCGAACGTGGTGGCCGGCGGTCCGGCCGTCGCCTTGAGCGTGGCCGAGTCGAAGCCCGTGACGAGCTCCTTGCCGTCGAGCGTCACGCTCATGAGGCCGTCGGCGCCCTCGGTCGCCTTCGCGCCCGTGAGCGTCGCCAGCCGCAGCGCGATCGCGTCGCGGGCGTCCATCAGCGTGGTCGTGTCGGAGCCGCCCGCCTTGGCGGCCGAGATCGTCCGGTTGGTCTCCGCCAGGTTCTTCACCAGCGTGTTGATCTCGGTGACACCGGCGTCGAGGTGCGCCTGCTGGTCCGAGATCTCGTCGTTGACGTGCGTGGCCTGGAGGTTGATCGCGTCGACCAGCGTGTTCGCCGCAGCCAGGACCTGGCTGCGGGCGGCGTCGCTGCCCGGGGCGTTCCCGGCGTCGCCCAGGGCGGCGCGGAACTTGCCGAGGGCGTTCGCGACACCGTTGTCGCCGGGCTCGGCGAGACCGGTCTCCACGCGAGCCATCGACAGGGCGCGCATGTCGAGGTAGGCCTGGCGGCCGCGCTCGCGACGGACCCGGACGTCGAGCAGGGCGTCGGTCATCCGGTCGACCCGCGACGTCTGGACACCGCTGGCGGTGTCGTTCGACCGGGCCCACAGGGCCGGCCCGCTGGCCGCGCCGAGGGTCTCGCCGACCACGCGACGGCGGACGTAGCCGTCGGTCCCGACGTTCGCGACGTTCGTGCTCGCGATGTCGAGCGCGACCTGCTGGTAGCGCAGCGCCGTCAGCGCCGTGTTGATGGAGGAAAAGGTGCCAGCCATGTGTGTCAGAGGCTCCGATCGAGGACGGCCGAGCGGGTCTGTCCGACAGCGACAGCGCCGTCGGCGGTGTAGGTCTTGGCCCCGTTGCCGAGGCCGAGGAGGGTCTCGTGCGCGGCACGCAGGCCGGAGGAGATCAGGCTGCGGTTGGTGGCGGCGGCCTTGATGATCTCGTCGCTGAGCACCATCAGCGCGTCGCGGTGCTCGGTGAGGATCGTGGCCCAGGGCTCGTCAGCCGCGGTGGCCAGAGCGCTCAGGCTGGGGTTCGGCGGCAGGCCGACGGTCTCGGCGGCCTCGTCCGCGGCGACGGCGCGGAGCACCTCGACCTCGCGGATCTGGCGGGCCGCCTCCTCGACGTCGCGCGCCGAGGCCGCGATCCATCGGGTGCGCCCGCTGGACATGACCAGCTCCTCGAGCTCGAGCCGGTACAGCAGACCTTCCAGGAGCTCGCGCTCCCTCCAGAGGACCCACGTCAGCTTCTCCACGTGTCCTGCTCCCATCGATGGTGATTTCTTGGTCTAGATCACTCCATCGGACAGCGCGCGGCGGTGTTGAGGGATTTTGCCGAGAGCTTTCGCTGTGCTGCGCGCACGGATTAGCACGCGTGACGCACGCGGGACGGGCGGAGCCTCAGAGGGCTTCAGAACGCCGGCTTTCGCACCGGAGTGCGAGACTTTCCTGGGTCATGCATCGGCACCGATTTAGGGGGACTTGAGGGTGATTCAGCCCACTTCTCGAATTCGGCCCGAATTCCCCGGTATTGGATGACAACGCCGGATTTTCTATGCACGCTTTCCGGCGTGAATCCCCCGAAGAATGACGTCCCGCCGGGCTCCGAGGCGTTGATCGTGCAGCACATGGCACTGGTCGGACACATCGTCCGCGAGACCATGTCCCGCGTGCCGTCCCACGTGGACCGCGACGACCTCACCTCCGCCGGACTGACCGCACTCGTCCAAGCAGCGAACGCCTACGACCCCGAGCGCGGTGTGCCCTTCAACCGGTACGCCGCCACCCGCATCCGCGGTGCGATCGTCGACGACCTGCGCAGCATCGACTGGGCCTCGCGCTCCGTGCGCCGCCGGTCCCGCGAGCTCGACATGACGCGGGCCAACCTGGCCACCGTGCTCGGCCGGACCGCGACGACCGCCGAGGTCGCCCAGGCCGCCGGCATCACCCTCGAAGAGGTCATCGCCAACGACGAGGACGTGTCGCGCGCCCAGGTGCTCTCGCTCAGCGCCTCCGAGGACGACATGATCGGCGAGCGCCTGGTCAGCAACGCCCCGGACCCGCAGGCGATGCTCGAGCACCGCGAGCGGCTCACGTACCTGACCGAGGCGATCGCCGAGCTCCCCGACCGGCTGCGGCTCGTCGTCGAGCAGTACTTCCTGGCCGAGCGCCCGATGGGCGAGATCGCCGAGACCCTCGGCGTGACCGAGTCGCGGGTCTCCCAGCTCCGCGCCGAGGCGATGGTGCTGCTGCGCGACGCCCTGAACATGGCGCTCGACCCCGAGCTCGTCGAGCCGGCCGCGCGCCCGAACGGCTGTGCCGCCCGGCGCCGCCAGGCGTACTTCACCGCCGTCGCGGACCGGCACGCCGCCGGACTGCGCGGCCAGATGACCGGCCAGATGACCGGCCAGATGATGAGCGCCCCCAGCACGTCGTACAACGCCAGCGCCTGACCGTGACCGACGGCCGCGGAAGATTCTTCGAAGTTTTCTCGGAATCCTCCTCAAGCCGCCTCGAGACCGACCGATAGATCTCCTGACGGATCCCACGGATGGGGTCCAGCAGTCACACCCCCCAAGGAAGGAACCCCCCTCATGGCACTCCGCATCAACCAGAACGTCGACGCCCTCAACTCGTACCGGAACCTCTCGGTCACCCAGGGTCAGCTGTCGAAGTCGCTCGAGAAGCTGTCGAGCGGTTACCGGATCAACCGTGCCGGCGACGACGCCGCCGGTCTCGCGATCTCCGAGGGCCTGCGCGCCCAGGTCGGCGGCCTCAAGGTCGGCGCCCGCAACGCCCAGGACGGCATCTCGGTCGTGCAGACCGCTGAAGGTGCGCTGACCGAGGTTCACTCCATGCTGCAGCGCATGAACGACCTCTCGGTCCAGTACCAGAGCGGTGCGGTCACCGGCAACGCCGACGCCGAGGCCGCCCTGCAGGGCGAGTTCGACGCGCTCCACTCGGAGATCGTCCGGATCAAGGACAACACCAAGTTCAACGGTGTGGCCCTGTTCAACGACGCTGACCTGACCTTCCAGGTCGGCTACGACACCGCCGACACGATCACCGTCGACGGTGCGGCCGCCCTCAAGGCGTTCGACGTCTCCGGCGCGGTCATCACCGACTCCACCACGGTGCAGACCGAGATCAACTCGATCTCCACGCAGCGTGCGTCGCTCGGTGCCCTGCAGAACCGGTTCGAGCACACCATCAACTCGGTCAACACCGCGATCGAGAACCTGTCCGCGTCGGAGAGCCGCATCCGCGACACCGACATGGCCCAGGAGATGATGAGCTTCACCCGCTCGCAGATCCTGTCGCAGGCTGGTACGTCCATGCTGGCGCAGGCGAACCAGGCCCCGCAGGGCGTTCTCTCCCTGCTGCGCTGATCTCGTAGGTGGATCGGCCACCCGCTGATCCACCGACGGTTCCCATGGAATCCCCGGGGGAGTGTCACCACTCCCCCGGGGATTCCGGGCAGTTAGGCCTGCCCACCATTTCGAACACAGCAGGAGGACTTCGTGGCTACGAGCAGCATCAGCGGGCTGGCGAGCGGGCTCAACACCGCTGAGATCATCGACCAGCTCATGCAGCTGGAAGCCCTCCCGCAGACCCGTCTCGAGAACCAGCAGGCGACCGAGAAGGCCAAGCTCGCTGCGCTCCGTGCGACCAACACCGACACGACGCTGCTGCGCGACAAGGCCGACGCCCTCTCGAAGGCCACCACGTGGCAGACCGTGAAGGGCACCGTGACTGGTCCCGGTGCGACCGGCGTGACCGTCAAGGTCGCCGGCACCGCTCTCGCCAACACCTTCAACGTCACCGTCGACAAGCTGGCCGCACGGACCCAGCTCGGCTTCACCGACTCCGCCGACATGAGCGACGTCGTGGTCGCCGGCGCCGGCATCAAGATCACCACCCACGACGGCACGGTGCACGACATCGCGACCGGCGGCGGCACGCTGACCGAGCTGGTCTCCGCGATCAACGCGTCCAGCAAGGACACCGGCGTCTCCGCGACCGCGGTCAAGACCGCCGACGGCACCTACCGGCTGCTGGCCCAGTCCACGGCCACCGGCGCGACCACCGACTTCACGCTGACCAACGACGACGAGAGCGACCTGCTCGGCGGCGCGACCGTCTCGGCCGGCTCCGACGCCCAGATCAGCCTGGGCGCGGGCATCACCGCGACCTCGAGCAGCAACACGTTCACGAACCTGGCGCCCGGCGTGGACGTCACGCTCGACCCGAGCGCCACCATCGGCTCCAAGGCGACGGTCACCGTCGCGCAGGACCCGACCACGATCACCGACACGGTCAAGGCCCTGGTCACCCAGCTCAACTCGCTGCTGGGCGGCATCGACGGCCTCACCGCCACCAAGACCGCGACCTCCGCGGGGGGCGCTCTCGCCGGCGACTCCACCGCGCGCGGCGTCCGCAACTCGCTCCTCGAGACGGTGTTCGTCCAGGGCGGCACGAGCACGATGGCCGACGTCGGCATCCAGACCGACCGCTACGGCAAGCTCGTCTTCGACGAGGCCAAGTTCAAGGAGGCCTACGCGAAGGACCCCGCTGCCGTGGCCGCGATGTTCACGGCAGGCGCCACGACCGCGGAGGACGGCTGGGCCGCCCGGCTCAAGTCGACCGCGACGCTGGCCTGCGACCGGGTGAGCGGCACGCTCACCTCCGCGATCGCCAGCCGCGACGCGACGGTCACCCGGTTCACCAAGTCGATCGCCGACTGGGACGACCGCCTGGAGCTTCGCCGGGCGGCACTGGAGAAGCAGTACTCCGCACTCGAGACCGCGCTGTCCGGCCTGCAGAGCCAGGGCAACTGGCTCGCCAGCCAGATCGCCGGCCTCCCGAGCTGGTCGTGAGGTACCAAGCCATGAGCATGCAGAATCCCCGAGACACCTACCTCGCCGCGACCGTGCAGACGGCCAGCCCGGCCCAGCTGCTGGTGATGCTCTGCGAGCGGCTGAACCTCGACATGGAGCGTGCCGCCGAAGCGCTGCGCCAGGGCCGTCCGAGCGACGCCCACGAGCCGCTGCTCCACGCTCAGGAGATCGTGCTCGAGCTCCGCGCGAGCCTCAAGGTCGACGCCTGGGAGGGCGGGCCGGGCCTCGCGGCGATCTACGACTTCCTGCACTCGCAGCTGATCAAGGCCAACATGGGCAAGGACCTCAAGATCACCGAGTCCTGCCTGTCCCTCGTCGCGGAGCTCCGCGACACCTGGCGGGCCGCCGCGATGTCGCTCCTCCAGGCCTCGGCATGAGCACCACCGCGCACCGCCGGATCACCCGACTGACGTCGGACGACCTGCAGCCGGGTGCGCTCGACGCGCGCCACCACCTGCACTGGGAGACCGCGCTGGACCGCCTCGAGCTCGAGGTCATCTACGTCGAGCGGCTCCTCGTCGACCCCGAGTCCGACCACGAGGCGCTGGACCCGTGGGACGAGCCGCAGCTGGCCGGTCCCATCCCGGACGACCTGGTCGAGCGCGCGGTCGAGATCCGCGCCCGCCAGGAGCGCGCCGAGCGCGCACTGGCCCACGTGGTCGACCGCACCCGCCGGCAGCACCAGTTCGCCGCACGCGTCGACCGCGCGACCGGAGGACGCAGCGTTCCCTCGCTGTACCTCGACGTCGACGCCTGAATCACGCTCAAAACAGGGCGAATCTCCCTCGACATCTCCTCAAGTCGAGCGCCCGCACGCCGAAGTAATCACTGAGCGACGGATTGCTCTCCCCCTTGGCCGAAGGACCGGCACCACCCTCGTATCTACGGAGGCTGGCGTGTCGTTCGCCATTTCAGGTCCGGTCGGTGCGGTGCTCGACTCAGCACTGGACGGAATCGCCCAGCGGCAGCGAGTCATCGCTGACAACATCGCGAACGTCGACACCCCGGGCTACCGCGCCGTGAACGTCGACTTCGAGACGAGCCTGCGCGCGGCGATCGACTCCGGCGACTTCACCGCTGACCTCCAGCCCGCGCTCCTCGCGACGGATACCCCGGTGGGTGCCAACGGCAACAACGTCGACCTCCGCAAGGAGACGATGGCCGCGGTCCAGACCCAGTTCCAGTACCAGATCATGACGCGGGCGACGACCGACCGCTTCGACCTGATGAAGACGGTGGCTCAGTAATGGGCGCCTTCGACACGCTGCGCATCGCGAGCTCCTCGCTGGGTGCGCACCAGACCTGGCTCGACACGCTCGCGTCGAACATCGCGAACGTCAACACCGTCACCAGCACCGACCAGGACGCGTTCCAGGCCCAGATGCTGATCATGCGCGAGTCGCAGGGCGGTGGCGTCGAGGTCGCCGGCATCGCGGTCAGCGACCCGGCCGGCCGACTGGTCTCCGACCCGTCGAACCCGCTCGCCGACGCCGACGGCTACGTGCGAGCCCCCGAGATGGACCTCTCCTCCCAGATGACCCAGCTGGTGATGGCGCAGCGCGGCTTCCAGGCCGCCGCCCAGGTCACCAAGGACGCGCAGGAGACCTACGGGTCGGCGCTTCAGATCGGACGTGCCTGATGAGTGTGAACGCAATCGAGGCCCTCGGCTTCACGCCGAGCGTCGCTCCCGTGATGCCCGCCGGCACCGAGGCCGTGAACGGCTCCTCGCAGGTCACCGGCGCCAAGTTCGGCGACATGCTCGTCGAGGGCCTGGACCACCTCGAGGCCGTCCAGGACAAGTCCGACCGGCTGGCCGTGCAGGCCGCGACCGGCGACCTGGACGACATCCACGACTACACCATCGCCGCCACTGAAGCCTCCGTCACCGCTCAGCTCACGGTCGCCGTGCGCAACCGCGCGATGGAGGCCTTCAACGAGATCATGCGGATGCCGATCGGATGAAGCAGAACCTCAACCGGACGCTCACCCGCGTCCGTACCACGTTCATGGCGTTCACGCCGGGTCAGCGCGTCGTCACCGTCGTCGGTGTCGCCGCGCTCGTGCTGGCGGCGTTCATGGTCTTCCGCTGGGTCTCGACCCCGAACTACGCACCGCTGTACAGCAACCTGGCCTCGGAGGACGCGTCGGCGATCGTCGACGAGCTCACCGCCGAGGGCACGCCGTACCAGCTGGCCGACGGCGGCGGCACGATCATGGTGCCGCGCGACGACGTCTACTCGACGCGGATCGCGCTGAGCGGCAAGGGCCTGCCCGAGTCCGGTGGCGACACCGGCTACTCGCTGCTCGACGGCCAGGACATCTCCACCTCGGAGTTCCAGGAGCAGACCGACTTCAAGCGCGCGATGGAGGGCGAGCTCGCCAGCACCATCGAGGCCGTCGACGGCGTCAACACCGCCATCGTCCACCTCGCGCTGCCGGAGAAGGAGGTCTTCTCCGACGAGCAGGACCCGCCGACCGCGTCCATCCTGGTCGACACCAGCGCCGGCACGAGCCTCGAGCCCGAGCAGGTCCAGGGCGTCGTCCACCTGGTCGCCTCCAGCATCGACGGTCTCGACCCGGCCGACGTCACCGTCACCGACGCATCGGGCAAGGTGCTGTCGAACGGCGACGACGGTGGTGCCATGGGTGCGAGCTCGCGCGACCAGCAGCTCAACGACTTCCAGCAGGCGACCGTCAAGCGGATCCAGACCATGCTGGACACGATCCTCGGCCCCGGCAACTCCATCGTGCAGGTGACCGCGGACCTCGACTTCGACAAGTCCGTCCAGGAGTCCACGACCTACGGCACGGACGAGGAAGCCCCCGTTCTCTCGTCGAACCGCAACACCGAGAAGTACAGCGGCCCCGCGGGCGGCACCGGCGCGACCGGCGTCGTCGGCCCGGACGGCCAGATGGATTCCTTCGGGAACGCCGGCACCGGTGGCAACTCCGCCTACACCAAGAGCTCGGTGACCGAGGACAGGGGCGTCGACAAGACCGTCGAGCACCGCGAGACCGCCCCCGGCAGCGTGAACTCGATGCACGTGGGTGCCGTCCTCGACACCACGGCCGCCCAGGCGGTCAACGTCGCCGACGTCCAGGAGCTGATCGAGGGGACGCTCGGCATCAACCTCCGGCGCGGTGACACCGTCGAGGTCTCCACGATGCCGTTCGACCGCACGGCCGACGAGGCCGCCGCCAAGGAGCTCGCCGCCGCCGCCGCGGCCGAGAAGCAGGCTCAGACCTGGCGCCTGGCCCGCAACCTGGGCATCGGCGTCGCGGTCCTGCTCATCGTCCTCATCGCCTGGCTCAGCGCTCGCCGCCGCGCCAAGAAGAAGGAGGAGCAGACCGCCTACCTCGTCGAGCAGCTGCGTCTCGACGCAGCCGAGCGGGCCGCGTCCGCCGTCGCGATCGAGCCGAACCCGGCGCTCGCCGCGCTCGAGGCTGCCGAGAACAACGTGGCCGACGAGATGCGACTCGAGCTCGCGAGCCTCGCCGACGGCCAGCCTGAAGACGTTGCCACGCTGCTGCGCGGCTGGCTGGTGGAGCGCTCCTGATGACCGTCAACGTTGCAAGCATGGGCGTCCGCAAGGCCGCCATCGTCCTGATCCAGCTGGGCAAGGACGCTGCCGCGCAGGTGCTCAGCCACCTCTCGGACAGCGAGGTCGAGGCGATCTCCGCCGAGATCGCACGCCTGGAGTACGTCGACGCCTCGGAGAGCAGTTCGGTCCTCGAGGAGTTCCGCGAGATGGCCAAGGCGCGCGCCAACTGGGCGCAGGGTGGCCTCGGCTTCGCCAAGAACATGCTGGAGCAGTCCCTCGGCTCCGAGAAGGCCGCCGAGATCATGGAGCGGCTCCAGGCCGCCGCCATCCAGATGCCGTTCCAGTTCCTGCACCGGGCCGACCCGGTCCAGCTGCGGACCTTCATCGCCGACGAGCACCCCCAGGTGATCGCGCTGGTGCTGGCCCACATGACGCCGGACAAGGCGTCGCTGGTGCTGTCCGGCCTGCCGTCGAGCCAGCAGGCAGCGGTGGCTCACCGCATCGCGGTCATGGACCGGACCTCCCCGGAGATCATCCGGACGGTCGAGGCCAACCTCGAGCGCAAGCTGTCGTCGGTGCTCCAGCCGAGCGAGATGTCGCGCGTCGGTGGCGTCGACCCGCTGGTCAACATCATCAACCGGTCCGACCGGCTCACCGAGCGGCAGATCGTCGAGGGCCTCGAGGCGCTCGACGCCGAGCTGGCCGACGAGGTCCGCAGCCGGATGTTCATGTTCGAGGACATCATCCACCTCGAGGACCGCTCCATCCAGCTCGTCGTCCGCCAGGTCGTCGAGGCCGACCTCGCCCTCGCGCTCAAGGGCGTCAGCGAGCCGGTCCGCAACAAGATCACGTCGAACCTGTCGTCCCGCGCCGCCGAGAACCTCGTCGAGGAGATCGAGCTGCTCGGTGCCGTCCGCCTGGTCCAGGTGGAGGAGGCCCAGCAGTCGGTGATCCGGGTCATCCGCCAGCTCGAGGAGCAGGGCCAGATCACCATCCACCGGGGCAGTGACGATGAGCTTGTCCTCTGAGCTGGACGCGGCCGGCTACGAGTCCGTGGCCCGCCCCGACCTGCGCAACGGAGTCTGGACCCGCCTCGGCGACCACGCGGTCCTCGGCGACGAGGTCACCGAGGCCGCCCTCGGTCTGCTCGCCGAGCGGACCCGGGACGCTGCGCGCGCCCAGGGCTACTCCGTCGGCTGGGCCGAGGGCCGCCGCGAGGCGCTCGAGCTGGCCACCACCACGGCGACGATGGTCGAGCAACGCCACCGGGAGGAGGAGCTGCGCCGCGAGCGCGAGCACCAGACCGCAGTCGCCGCGCTGGTCGCCGCCGCCGACGCGCTGCGCTCCGCCGCCCACGACGTCGCGACCCGGATCGCCGACCAGGCGGTCGACCTCGCGTTCGACCTGACCGAGACGATCGTCGGGCACGAGCTCGCGTGCGAAGCCGACCCCGGCGCCGCTGTCGTCACCCGGGTCCTCGCGGTCCTCCCCGACGACCCCACCACGACCGTCCGGCTGCACCCCTCCGTCGTGCACAGCGACGCGGTCGCCGCGCTCGCCGAGCACGGCGTCCGTCTCGTGGTCGACCCCCAGCTCACGCTCCACGACGCCGTCGTGGAGACCGAGACCAACGCCATCGACCTGCGCATCGACACCGCCCTGGACCGGCTCCGGGAGGCGCTGCGATGACCGTGCTCACCGAGACCCGCGTGGAGCGGGCGCGCCTCGCGGTCCGTCCCGCCCAACGCGGTCGCGTCGTCGGCCTGCTCGGCCTGCGGGTCACCGTCGCCGGCGTCTCCGCGGCGCTGGGCGACCTGCTCGAGGTCGACGGCGCAGCCGGGATCGTCCCGATCGAGGTCGTCGCCAGCGACAAGTCCCTGCTCACCTGCCTTCCGCTCGCCGAGACCACCGGCCTGCGCGCCGGCGACCACGTCCGCGCGACCGGCGAGGGCCTGCGCATCCCCGTCGGGGAGGCGCTGCGCGGCCGCGTGCTCGACGGTCTCGGTCGCCCGATCGACGGCGGCCCGGCGTTCGGCCACCTCGACACGGTGGTCGTCGACAACACCCCGCCGGCCGCGCTCAGCCGACCGCGCATCGACACCCAGCTCGGACTCGGCGTCCGCGCCATGGACTCCCTGATCGCCTGCGGCCGCGGCCAGCGCCTCGGCATCATGGCCGGCTCGGGCGTCGGCAAGTCCAGCCTGCTCTCGATGATCGCCCGCGGCACCGACGCGGAGATCTCCGTGATCGCGCTGATCGGCGAGCGTGGCCGAGAGGTCCGCGAGTTCCTGGAGAACGACCTCGGTCCCGAGGGCCTGGCGCGCTCGATCGTCGTCGTCGCGACGTCCGACGAGCCCCCCGTCGTCCGGCTGCGGGCCGCGTTCGTGGCCACCCGCATCGCCGAGTGGTTCCGCGACAGCGGCCGCCACGTCGTGCTGATGATGGACAGCCTCACCCGCGTCGCCCTCGCCCAGCGTGAGATCGGCCTGTCCGCGGGCGAGCCGCCGGCGACCCGCGGCTTCCCGCCCAGCGCCTTCGCGCTCCTCCCCCGCCTGCTGGAGCGCGCCGGCACCTCGCCCGAGGGCAGCATCACCGGCCTCTACACCGTCCTCGTCGAGGGTGACGACCTGCAGGACCCGATCGGCGACGCCGCCCGCTCCATCCTGGACGGCCACGTCGTGCTCTCGCGCGAGCTGGCGACCTCGGCCCACTTCCCGAGCATCGACGTGCTCGAGTCGATCTCCCGGGTCGCCTCGGCGATCACGAGCCCGGAGGGCAAGCAGGACGCCAACCGGCTGCGTCGGCTGCTGGCCGCGCACCGCTCGGTCAAGGAGCTCGTCGAGATCGGCGCGTACGTCGCCGGCGCGGACGCCGATGCCGACGCGGCGATCGCACTGCTCCCCCAGATCAACGCCTTCCTGCGCCAGGACATGGACGAGACCACGCCCGCCGCTGACACCTGGTCGGCCCTGCACGAGCTGATGGCCTCGTGAAGCGCGCCGGCTCGAACCTCCGTGGGTTGGTCCGCCTCCGCAGCGTGCGCGAGCGCGACAGCCGGATCGGTCTCGCGGCCGCCCTCGGCGAGGAGCGTGCGGTGCTCGACCGCATCGCCGAGCTCGAGCGTCAGCTGCGGGAGGTCTCGACCGCCGGCACGACCGACGTGGCGTCGTTCCAGGCCAGCCAGCACCACCGCGAGGCCCTCGGGGAGGCGCTGGTCGCCGCGCGCGTCGAGCTCGAGTCCGCCCAGGCGCTGACGCTCCTGGCCCGCAACCGTTGGATCGAGGACCGCAGCCGGCTCGCCGCTGTCGAGTCCCTCGTCGCCCGCCGCGTCGCCGCCGCGCTCGAGGAGCGCCGCCGTCGCGAGGACCGCGAGCAGGACGAGGTCGGCACCGACCTCTGGCGCCGCGCCCAGACCGAGCTGGAGGCATCGGCATGAGTGTCCAGGACGTGACCAGCCGGATCGCGCAGATCCAGGCGCAGCTGGCGGCGCTCGCCCCGGCGCAGAGCGCGGGCACCACGAGCACCGCGGGAACTCAGTTCGCCGACCAGCTCAGCCAGCTCACCGCCGGGACCACCGCCACCGGCGGGACCCAGGGCGAGGCCGTGGTCGCCGCGGCGAAGAAGTACCTCGGCGTCCCCTACGTGTGGGGCGGCACGGACCCGAACAACGGTCTCGACTGCTCCGGTCTGGTGCAGCGGGTCTACAAGGACCTCGGCTACGAGCTCCCGCGGGTGTCCTACCAGCAGGCCGAGGCCGGCCGGCCCGTCGAGGGCGGCCTGGCCAACGCCCAGCCCGGCGACATCCTCGCGTTCGGCTCGCCCGTGCACCACGTCGGCATCTACATCGGCGACAACAAGATGATCGAGGCGCCGCGCCCCGGCGAGAACGTGAAGATCAGCTCGGTCTACGAGACTCCGACCGCGATCCGCCGCGTCCTCCCCGACCCGTCGGCTGCGGTGAGCCCGGCGGTCGCCACCGGCGGCAGCGTCGCCGCGGGCACGCCGTACGCCGGCCTGTTCGAGCAGGCGAGCCAGAAGTACGGCGTGAGCGCGCAGCTGCTGGCCGCCGTCGCGAGCCAGGAGTCCGCCTTCGACCCGCGGGCGACCAGCCCGGCCGGCGCCCAGGGCCTGATGCAGCTGATGCCCGCGACCGCGCAGGGCCTCGGTGTCACCAACCCCTACGACCCGGCCCAGGCCGTCGACGGCGCCGCCCGGCTGCTGAGCAGCCTCCTCGACCGGTTCGGCAGCACCGAGCTCGCCCTGGCGGCCTACAACGCCGGCCCGGGCGCGGTGCTCCGCTACAACGGCATCCCGCCGTACACGGAGACAACGAACTACGTCCGCTCCATCATGTCCAAGCTGGAGGCCGCATGACCACCACTCCCATCGCCGGTCTGTTCCCGGGGCTCGGTGCCGGCCAGGCCGGTGCGTCCACCGGGCAGCCGGGTACCTCCGGCTCGACCGGCGACGCCTTCCTCGCCCTGGTGCAGGGTCTGCTCGACGAGGCGGGGGCCCAGCCGGCCGTCGACCTCGCCGCGGCCACCCCGGACCCCGCCAACGCCGACCTCGTCGACACGCTCGTCGCGCCGACGGCCGAGGACGCGGCGCAGCCCGTGCCCGCCGGGTCGCCGGCCGTCGAGGTCGCGCCGGTCGCGCTGCCCGACCTCACCGCGGCCGCCGCCGTCGTCCCGGTCGTGGTGCCGATGATCATTCAGGCCCAGCCGGCCGCCCCGGCCGAGGAGGCACCGGCGGCAGCCGCCGCAGCCCCCACGGTCGCCGCGGTCGCGACGCTCGCGAGCCCGCCCGCGGTCACGGCCGCCGTCGCGGCTGCCGCCCCCGCGGCTGCTCCGGCAGCTCCGGTCGGGGAGGAGCCGGCGAAGGCCGACGAGCCCGCCACCGGCACCACCACGACCCCGGAGTCGTCCACGCCGGACGCCGAGCTGCCCGACGTCGCGGTCACGCGCGTCGAGCAGCGCCCGGCAGCCGCGTCGACGACCGCCCCGACCACCACGCCCACTGCGCTGGCCCCGGTCGCCGGGCCCGCGCCGGTCGTCACGACGACCACGGCCGCTCCGGTCGACTCCAGCCAGGTCACCCAGCAGGTGTTCCCCGAGGTGGTCCGGGTCGTCAACAACCCGAACGGTCCCCAGCGGGTCACCATCAAGCTGAACCCCGAGGCGCTCGGTGAGGTGCGGGTCGTGCTGACCAGCCGCAGCGGCCAGCTCGAGGTGAGCCTGGCCGGCGGCGCCGAGGCACGGGCCGCCATCACCGACGGCGCGTCCGAGCTGCACCGCCTGCTCGACCTGATCGGCCGCGGCGACTCGCGCATCGTCGTCCGCGACCTCGCGGGCACCGTGCCGAGCACGACGGTCAGCCAGCCGGCGCCCGCGGCCAGCGGCTCCGGCGTACCCACCGACCTCGCCGGCGGTGCCGGCACCGGAACCGGGCGACCGGGTGGCGAGGCCGCCACCGGCGAGCAGTCCCGGAACCACACGAACGGAAGCAGCAACGCCACGGATGGCACCCCGGCCCCGACGAACCCGTCGCGGTCCACCGATTCCGTCACGCGGGCCCACACGGGCCTCGACGTGACCATGTGAGGAGCCACCGTGACTGTTGGAGCCACTGAAGCCGTCGGGACGACGCAGCCCGGGCTCTACACGCCCCCCAGCTCGACCAGCAGCGAGGACAAGGAGATGTTCCTCAACCTGATGGTCGCCCAGCTGCGCTACCAGGACCCGCTGAACCCGGCCGACTCGGGCGAGTTCCTCGCCCAGTCCGCGCAGTTCACGTCGCTGGAGAAGATGCAGGACGTCGCCGACCAGACCGCGGCCCTGCTCGCCACGTCGGTGTCGTTCGGCGCCAGCAACATGGTGGGCCGCAGCGTCACCTACATCGACGCCGACGGTGAGGCGATCTCCGGTGTGGTCGATTCGGTCAGTTTCGACGCCAGCGGGCCGATGCTCCAGATCGGCGGCCAGAGCGTCTCGCTCGGCCAGGTCCAGTCCGTCGGGACGCCGCCTGCCCCGGGCACCCCGGCCACCGGGACCCCGGCCACGGACACGGACACGGCCACCGACGAGACCCCCACCGACGACACCCCCGCTCCCTGAACCCCTGACCTCTGACCCCCCAGCTCCACTGACACCACCCAGGAGATCCACATGCTTCGCTCCCTCTTCGCCGGCATCAGCGGCCTGCGCGTCAACCAGACCATGCTCGACGTGACCGGCAACAACATCGCCAACGCGAACACCGCCGGCTTCAAGTCCAGCTCGACGGTCTTCTCGGACACGCTGTCGCAGATGCTCACCGCGGGCTCCGCGGCCGGCGCCGGCGTCGGCGGCAGCAACCCGATCCAGGTCGGGCTCGGTGTCCAGGTCGCGGCGACCAACACCAACTTCAACCAGGGCTCCGCGCAGACCACCGGCCGCCCGACCGACCTGATGCTCCAGGGCGACGGGTTCTACGTGATCAACCGCGGCGGTACGACGACCTACACCCGCGCCGGCGCCTTCAACTTCGACCCGAACGGCGACCTGGTGAACCCCGGCGGCGGCTACGTCCAGGGCTACGCGGTCGACGCCTCCGGCGACGCCGTGATGAGCACCCCGTCGGACGCGAGCGACCTCATCAACATCTCGCTCCCGGCCCAGGACACCACCGGTACCTACGACCTGCAGTCGTACGAGATCGGCCGTGACGGCAAGGTGACCTGCACGTTCGAGGACGGCTCCAAGGAGGTCATCGCCCAGATCGCGATCGCCGACTTCGCGAACCCGATGGGCCTGAACAAGTCCGGCGAGACCAGCTTCAGCGAGAGCACCGCCTCCGGCGGCGTGCAGCTCGGCATCTCCGGCCAGGGCACCCGCGGCTCGATGATCTCCGGCGCGATCGAGATGTCGAACGTCGACCTCGCCCAGGAGTTCACCAACCTGATCCTCGCCCAGCGCGGCTTCCAGGCCAGCTCGCGGGTCATCACGACCTCCGACCAGGTCCTCGAGGAGCTCGTCAACATCAAGCGCTGACGACGAACGGCCGGCCTGCGCGCCCGGCACCGGCTCCTCCGGGAGCGGTGCCGGGCGCCCTGCTTTTTCGGACGTACGTCTCAGGTCTGGACCGCTGACGCCGATCTATAGACCGAGCAGCCACGGACGGCCGCTCGCACCACAGCCCAAGGACGGTACCCATGATCACGCTCACGCGACTCTCCGGAACGGTGTTCGCTCTGAACTCCGACCTGATCGAGCGCATCGACGCGACTCCGGACACGGTGATCACGCTCGTCGACGGCAAGAAGTACGTCGTCGTGGACGCCCTCGAGGACGTCGTCTCCGCCGTGCGGCGCCACCGTGGCGAGATCCTCGCCCTGAGCACCCTGCTCGACGTCGAGCCGTTCAGTGAGCCCGCTCCGCCACACCTGGGCACCGTGACCGAGCTCCACCGCATCGACGGGACGGAAAGCTGATGGATCCGGCAACCCTGATCGGCATCGCCCTGGCCTTCATCATCGTCGTGGTGGTGAACGTCATGGAGGGTGGCAACCCGATGGCGATGATCCTGATCCCCCCGATGCTGCTGGTGTTCGGTGGAACCCTGGTCATCTGCCTGGCCGGCGGCACCATGGGCGACGCCAAGCTCGCGATGCAGGGCATGGTCAAGGCCTTCACGAGCCCCGCGCCGAGCGCGGCCCAGCTCGTTCCCGAGCTGGTCACGCTGGCGGACAAGGCCCGCCGCGAGGGCCTGCTCGCGCTGGAGGACTACGTCGCCGACCTCGACGACCCGTTCCTCGTCAAGGCGCTGACCATGGCGATCGACGGCACCGACCCCGAGGAGCTGCGCGACATCCTGGAGGCCGAGGTCCACGCCAAGAAGGCCGAGACCAAGCAGGCGGCGAAGTTCTGGACCGCGGCCGGCGGCTACGCCCCCACCATCGGCATCGTCGGCACCGTCATGGGCCTCATCCACGTGCTCGAGCAGCTCGCCCAGCCGGAGAAGCTCGGCCACCTGATCGCCGGCGCGTTCGTCGCCACCCTGTGGGGCGTCTTGTCGGCCAACGCGCTCTTCCTGCCTCTCGGCGCCCGGATCACTCGCCTCGGCGAGCTCGAGGTCGCCCAGATGGAGCTCGTGATCGAGGGCGTCGGCGCCCTCCAGGCCGGGTCCAACCCGCGCCTGGTGGCCCAGCGTCTGCGGTCGCTGCTCCCGGCCAGCCAACGCGAGGAGGAGGCCGCCTGATGTCAGCCGCCCGCAGGCGCCGCCGGCACGAGGATCACGAGGAGCACGAGAACCACGAGCGGTGGCTCGTGACGTACGCCGACATGCTCACGCTGCTGATGGTGCTGTTCATCGTCATGTTCGCCATGAGCCAGGTGGACCAGACCAAGTACGAGGCGCTCCGCGACAGCCTGTCCGTCGGGTTCGGCGCCGAGAGCAGCGTGCTCCAGGGCAGTCAGTCGATCCTCGAGGACAAGGAGTCCGCGGTCGAGCCCGACCTGGTCACCGGTGCCCTGATCGACAGCCTCGACAGCACGCCCGGCAGCCCGGTGACCTCCGACGCGGAGACCGAGCGCCAGCGCCAGCTGGCCGCGGCCCGCGCCGAGGCGAACAGCCTCAAGGCGGTCGAGGCGAAGCTGCTGGGCGCCCTGGCGGCGAAGGGTCTGAGCAACGACGTGCGCACGGTCATCGACGAGCGCGGCCTGGTGGTGAGCCTGGTGTCCCGGCACGTCGTCTTCCAGCCCGACGTCGCCACGCTGAGCCCGCGCGGCCAGCAGGTCGTCGACACCCTGGCACCCGTCCTGGCCGACATCCCGAACGCACTCCGGCTCGACGGCCACACGAACCAGGAGAAGGTCCGCCCGCGCCTCTACGCCACCGACTGGGACCTGTCGGCCGCGCGCGCGGTGACGGTGCTGCGCCGGTTGAACGAGCTGCACGGCATCCCGCAGACCCGGTTGTCCGCGTCCGCCTTCGGCCACACCGAGCCGCTGATCGACCCGAGCCTGGCCAGCTCACAGGACATCAACAAGCGGGTCGACATCGTGGTCCTCCCGGCGACCGACGCGATGTCGAGCCAGCTGATCGACGACGTGATCAACGCCCGCTCGGGCACGCAGCAGACGAAGGCCACGTCCGGCACCCACGAGACCAACGCCCAGTCGGGCACCCACGAGTCAGCAGCCCCCCATGCGGGCACCCACGAGGGAGACGAAGGATGAGCACCAAGACCAAGGACGAGGCCGAGACCACTGCCGACGGCGCGGACCAGCCGAAGAAGAGCAAGAAGAAGCTGATCATCATCGCCCTCGTGGTGGTGCTGGTGGCGGGCGCCGGCTACTGGTTCTTCCTCAAGCCGTCCGGCGCCGAGGCGGCGCCCGTGCCCGGCGAGGTCGCGCCCTTGGAGGCCATCCAGATCAACCTCGACGAGGGGCACTACCTGCGCGTCGGTCTCGCCCTGCAGCTGGTGGAGGGTGCAGACGAGGTCGACGGCAGCAAGGCCCTCGACGCCACGATCGAGCTGTTCAGCGGCAAGAGCATCGAGGAGGTCACTGCGCCGAAGGAGCGCAAGCACCTGAAGGAGGAGCTCCAGAAGGAGCTCGAGCACCTGTACCACGGCGAGGTTCTGGAGGTGTACTTCACCGACTTCGTCACCCAGTGACCCCTTCGTTACCCGATATGTGATCTGGGTCACACTTCGGGCGGATCTTCGAATCCACTCAAGTCGGCGTCCGTAGCGCCGAATGGTTGGGTGTGCCCCCCACCGATGAGCTCACCGCGCACCCCGAGGCGGCTACGTCCGACGCGCCTGCCCGAGGCGACCGGCGGCCCGAGCCGCAGCCGTACGACTTCCGGCAGCCGATCCAGCTGTCGCGCGAGCACTCGCGGATGCTGCAGCTGGCGCTCGACGGCTTCTGCCGCCAGGCGACGACCGTGTTCACGTCGTCCCTGCGCACCGTCTGCCTCGTCACGCTCACGTCGGTCGACCAGCGAACCTACGCCGAGTACATCGACTCGCTCGACAACTCGACGTACCTGACGATCTTCTCCGCCGACCCGCTCTTCGCCCAGGGCGTGTTCGAGCTCCCCCTCGTCGCGATCATGACCTGCGTCGACCACATGCTCGGTGGCCCCGGGCGCATCGACCAGCCCGAGCGCCCCCTGACCGAGATCGAGGCCGGCGTCGCCGGCGGCATGATCGAGCGGCTGCTCGGCGAGATGCGCTACTCGATGACGACGATCGGCTCGTTCGAGCCGAAGGTCCGCGGCGTCGAGTACAGCCCCCAGTTCGCCCAGGTCGCGGGCGCGGCCGACGTGATGGTCGCCGCCGCGCTGGAGCTCCGGATCAACGAGCGCAGCTTCCGCATGACGCTCTGCATGCCGTTCTCCGGCCTGCTCCCCCACCTGGTCCGTGCCGGCGCCCCCGCCGAGCTGTCCGACCACGAGCGCGTCAAGCGTGAGCGCGCCGCCGCCGAGCTGAAGCAGCAGTTCCAGCGGGTCCCCGTCGACGTCGCGGTCCGGCTCCGGCCGACCAACCTCGGCCCGGTCGACCTGGCCGCCCTCAAGCCCGGTGACGCCCTCCGCCTCGCCCACCCCGCCGCGGCCCCCCTCGAGGTGGTCGTCGACGGCATCAGCTTCGCCCACGCCACCGCCGGTGCCAGTGGACACCGACTCGCCGCCCTCATCGTGGGCACCTCGAAGGAGAACGCATGACCACCGCGCCCACCGCCGACATCCAGATCGCCCTGACGGCCGCCGCGGCCGCAGCCGCCGTCCTGCCGGCCGCCGAGCCGCTCACCGCGGGCACCCCGCTGCCGGGCGGCGAGGGTGTCGCCGAGCCGTTCGCCGGCGCGGTCATCGCGGACCTCGAGGGCGACGCGACCGGTCGGGTCGCGGTGCTGGTCGGCGACGACCTCGTCGCCGCCCTGGCCTCGAGCCCGCTGGGTGGCCTCGACCTGGCCGCCGCGCTCCAGCCGGCGATCGACTCGTTCGCCCAGGCGCTCGGCGCTCGCGCCGGCGCCGCCCGCCAGATCGAGCCGGGCCTGGTCGTCGGCGACGTCGGCTTCCCGTTCGTGACCATCCCGCTGAACGGCGCCGAGACCGCCGCCGCGATCCTGGTCCCCGAGGCAGTCCTGCTCGACGCCGCCTTCACGGTCCCGTCGTCGCCGGCCGCCGCGCCGGCCGCCCCTGCCGCCGAGGCGCCGCGACCGACGCAGCCCCGCGGCATCGAGATGCTGCACGGCGTCGACATGGAGGTCACCGTCGAGATCGGCCGCGCGCGGATGACCGTCCGCGAGCTGCTCGACATCGCCCCCGGCACCGTCCTCGAGCTGGACCGCGCCGCCGGCAGCCCGGCCGACCTGCTGGTCAACGGCCGGCTGATCGCCCGCGGCGAGGTCGTCGTCATCGACGAGGACTACGGCCTGCGCATCACCGAGATCATCACCGACGGCGCGGCGAGCTGACGTGGTCGAGCTCGCCGTACGCCTGGTCCTCTCGCTCTCGCTCGTCCTCGGCCTGCTGCTCCTCCTCGCACGCGTCGGGGGCCGCAAGTTCCGCGGCAAGAGCGGTGCGATGGTGCAGATCCTGCACCGCCAGCACATCACCCGCGGCTCGACGATCTCCGTCGTGTCGGTCGGCTCGAAGGTCCTCGTCCTCGGCACCACCGAGCACCAGGTCCGGGTGCTGACCGAGCTCGACCCCGACGAGATCGAGCTCCCCGAGCTCGAGGAGGCTGTCGAGGACGGCGCGTCCGAGAAGCCTCTGGTCTCGCTCCCCAAGCAGGGTGTCTCGACGTCCCCGCTCGCCGGTTCGGTCCTGAGCGTCGACACCTGGAAGCAGGCCCTCGCGGCCGCGACCAAGAGGGCGTCGTGATCGGCCGCAAGCTCGGCCGGGCCCTGTTCGTCGCCGCGACCGTCCTGGTCACGGTGTTCCTGCTCCCGGCCGCGGCCACCGCCGTTCCCGGCGGTCCGAACGGGCCGAACGGACCGAGCGGCGGCAACGGCGGCTCGGACGTGACCGTGAACCTCGAGGGCGTCACGAACGACCCGAGCAACTCGGTCGTCGTGCTGATCGGCCTGACGCTGATCTCCCTGCTGCCCGCGATCCTGCTCAGCTGCACGGCGTTCACCAAGATCTTCATCGTCCTCGGACTGACCCGCAACGCGCTCGGTCTCCAGCAGACCCCGCCGAACCAGGTGCTCGCCGGGCTGGCGCTGTTCCTCAGCCTCTTCGTGATGGGCCCGGTGCTCTCCGAGATCAACGAGGTCGCGCTGCAGCCCTACCTCAACGGTGACAAGACCGCGTCGCAGGCGATCGACGCCGGCACCGAGCCGCTCAAGACCTTCATGCTCGACAACACCGACGACGACGAGCTGGTGCTGCTCACGAACGTCGCCGACCGCGAGCTGCCGGCCAACCGGGAAGAGGTGTCGATGACGACGCTGATCCCCGCGTTCGTGCTGACCGAGCTCAAGCAGGCGTTCATCATCGGCTTCATCATCTTCATCCCGTTCCTGGTCATCGACCTGGTCGTCAGCGGGGCGCTGATGGCGCTCGGCATGATGATGATGCCGCCGGTCATGGTGTCGCTGCCGTTCAAGCTGCTGCTGTTCGTCCTCGTCGACGGATGGGCGCTGGTCATCAAAGCGCTCGTCTCGAGCTACGGAACCTAGGGGCCTTCATGACCGACACCGCCATCATCGAGATCGCGCTCCACACCATGGTCGTCGCGCTGAAGCTCTCGGCGCCGATCCTCGTCACCTCGCTCGTCATCGGGTTCACGATCTCGCTCTTCCAGTCGCTGACCCAGATCCAGGAGGTCACGCTGTCGTTCGTGCCGAAGCTCCTCGGCGTCGGCATCGCGCTCCTGTTCTGCGGCAACTGGATGATGCACACCCTGGTGACGTTCACCAACGACCTGTTCGCGGGGCTGCCCGCGATGCTCAACTGACCGGCCGATGACGCTCACCGTCGCCGGCGAGCCACTGATCGCGTTCCTGCTCGCGTCGGTGCGGATCGCGGCCTGGATGGCCGTGGTCCCGCCGTTCTCCGGCAGGAGCGTGCCCCCGATGGCCAAGGCCGTGCTCTCGCTCGGTCTCGCCTTCGCGGTGGCTCCCAGCGGCCAGCAGATCCCGGCGACCACCATCGGCCTGCTGATGAACGTCTTCACCCAGGTCCTGATCGGCGTGGCCATGGGGTTCGTGTGCCGCCTGCTCTTCGAGGCGATCGCCGCGGCCGGCTCGCTCATCGACGTCTTCGGCGGGTTCTCGCTCGCCTCCGGGTTCGACCCGATGTCGATGAACAACACGACCGTGTTCGGCAAGTTCCACCAGATGCTCGCGACCGTCCTGCTGTTCGTCAGCGGCGGCTACCTGATCGTGATCGGTGGCCTGCTGAAGACGTTCGAGTTCCTTCCCCTCGGCACGTCGCCCGAGTGGAACACGTTCGAGGGCGTGCTGCTCACGGCGTTCGACCTGTTCTTCACCACGGCCGTGCAGATCGCGCTGCCGTTGATCGCGGTGCTGTTCATCGCCGACATCGGCCTGGCGCTGCTCACGAAGGTCGCCCCTCAGCTCAACGCGATCAACGTGATGTTCCCGGTCAAGATCGGGCTGACCCTGCTGCTGGTCGGGCTGACCTTCCCCGTGCTGCCCGGCGCGATCGACCACCTGGTCGACCTCTCGACGCAGGCGATGTCCACGATGTCGGGAGCGGGGTGAGTGACCGATGAGCGGTGAGAAGACCGAGAAGCCCACAGCCAAGAAGAACAAGGAGAACCGCAAGGAAGGCAAGGTCCCGCGGAGCCAGGACGTCGGCGCCTGGGCGGCGCTGCTGCTGTTCGCGGGCACCATCCCCAAGCTGGTCGGCCACGAGATCGGCGTGCTCAAGGACCTGATGGCGACCTGCCTCTCGGCCGCCGGCGAGGCCGACATCGCGCTCGCGCTGGAGCTGCTCGGCCGGGGGCTCATGCACGTGCTGCTCGCGCTGCTGCTCCTCGGC
Source organism: Nocardioides caricicola (assembly GCF_039541135.1). Classification (NCBI taxonomy): domain Bacteria; kingdom Bacillati; phylum Actinomycetota; class Actinomycetes; order Propionibacteriales; family Nocardioidaceae; genus Nocardioides; species Nocardioides caricicola. The sequence goes on from NZ_BAABFQ010000007.1 coordinate 560,189, forward strand.
GTCGGGGTGATGCTGGTGAGTGTCGCCGGTGCGCTCGCGCAGGGAGGCTTCTTCCTCGCGACCAAGTCCCTCAAGCCGAAGCTCAGCAAGATCAACCCGCTCGCCGGCTTCAAGCGGATGTTCGGCATGCGCCTGCTCTGGGACGGCGCGAAGATGCTGATCAAGAGCGGCCTGGTGGCGTTGCTCGTGTGGATGTCGATCAAGGCGATGCTGCCCTACGTGGGTGGCATGGTGCCGATGGCCGCCGTGATCGACGGCTTCAAGGACAACGCGCTCGGGATGATCCGCAACGTCGCGCTCGTCGGCGTGGTGCTCGCGGTCGCCGACTACGGCTTCCAGCGGCACAAGACGGGCAAGCAGACCAAGATGTCGAAGGAAGACATCAAGCAGGAGCACAAGCAGTCCGAGGGCGACCCCCTGCTCAAGGGCGCGATCCGCTCCCGCCAGCTGGCCATGGCCCGCAACCGGATGATGGCCGACATCCCGACCGCCGACGTCGTCCTGGTGAACCCGACCCACTTCGCGGTCGCACTGAAGTACGACGCCGAGAAGGGCGCACCGCGCGTCGTGGCTCGCGGCGCGGGCGTCATCGCGCAGACCATCCGCGAGAAGGCGAACGACGCCGAGGTCCCGCTGGTGCGCGACGTGCCGCTGGCGCGTGCGCTGTACCACAGCACGACCGTGGGCCAGGAGATCCCGGTCGAGCTCTTCGGCGCCGTCGCCCAGGTGCTCGCGTTCGTCATCAGCCGGCGTACCAAGGGCCAGCGCGGCGGCGAGCACAAGAGCCCGCGCATCGACGCCCCGCTCCCGGAGATCTCGCGACCTGGTCGCCGTAACCCTTCAGATCACGCCACCGCCGGCCGATGAGACTGCTGACGCCAGGACGGAGTCGGAGTGTGGTGCCAGGGACGGCGCTCGTCGAATCGACTCATGGAGGCGTTCCGTGCCCTTGAAGCGGCTGTCCCAGCTGGCCGTACCGGTCGGCATCGTGATGATCATCGTGATGCTGGTCGTGCCGCTGCCTGCCGTGGTGCTCGACCTCCTGATCGCGTTCAACATCTCGGGCGCGCTCCTGGTCCTCCTCGTCGCCATGTTCGTGAACCGGCCGCTCGACTTCGCCGGCTTCCCAGCCGTCGTCCTCGTGATGACGCTGTTCCGACTCGCGCTCAACGTCAGCGCCACCCGCCTCGTCCTGCTCGACGGGTACGCCGGCAAGGTGATCGAGACGTTCGGCCACTTCGTGGTCGGCGGCTCGCTGATCGTCGGCCTCATCGTCTTCGCGATCCTGCTCGTCATCCAGTTCGTCGTCATCACCAACGGTGCCGGCCGCGTCGCCGAGGTCGGGGCCCGCTTCGCCCTCGACGCGATGCCCGGCAAGCAGATGGCGATCGACGCCGACCTCAACTCCGGCCTGATCACCGAGGACGAGGCCCGCGCCCGGCGCGCCGAGGTGCACGCCGAGGCCGACTTCTACGGCTCGATGGACGGCGCCTCGAAGTTCGTGAAGGGTGACGCCATCGCGGCGGTCATCATCACGCTGGTCAACCTCATCGGCGGCTTCGCGGTCGGCGTCGCCCAGCAGGGCATGTCCTTCGGCGAGGCGATCGAGACCTACAGCCTGCTGTCCGTCGGTGACGGGCTGGTGTCCCAGATCCCCGCGCTGCTGCTGTCGGTCGCGACCGGCCTCATCGTGACCCGCTCGGTCGGCAAGTCCGACATGGGCTCGGACATCATCCGCCAGCTCGGCGCGAACCGGATGCCGCTGCGCGTCGCCGGGTTCGCCGCGCTCGGCCTGTGCCTGATCCCGGGGATGCCCAAGCTCCCGTTCGTCCTGGCCGGCGGCGTCCTGCTGCTGTTCTCGGCCCGGCTCCCCAAGGACGAGGACGTCGCGGCCGAGGCCGCGGCCGACGTCCCGTCGACCGCGCTCGCGACGCCGGACACCCCCGAGCTGCTCGCCGAGCAGATCCAGGTCGACCCGCTCGGCCTCGAGCTCTCCGCGGACCTCATCGACCTCGTCGACCCGTCCAGCGGCGGCGACCTGCTCGACCGCGTGAAGTCGCTGCGTCGCAAGATCGCCACCGACCTCGGCATCGTCGCGCCGCCGGTGCGGACCCGCGACAACCTGCAGCTGCCCTCGCGGACCTACGCGATCATGCTGTTCGGCGTCGAGGTCGCCCGCGGCGAGGCGCCTCCGGGCACCGTGCTCGCCATCGGCGACTACCTCGGCTCGCTGCCCGGCGTACCCACCCAGGAGCCGGTGTTCGGCCTCGAGGCGAAGTGGATCCCGGCGGAGCTGCGCAGCCAGGCCGAGCTGTCCGGCGCCACCGTCGTCGACCGCGCGTCGGTCATCACGACCCACCTCGCCGAGGTCATCACCGCGCACGCCGCGCGGCTGCTCGGCCGCGAGGACGTGCGGATGCTCACCGACGTCGTCAAGCGCACCCACCCCGTCGTCGTCGACGAGCTCACCCCCGCCCAGCTCAGCCTCGGCGAGGTCCAGCGCGTGCTGCAGTCCCTGCTCGCGGAGGGAGTCTCGATCCGCGACCTGGTCCGGATCTTCGAGGCCCTGTCGCTGCGCGCGGCCCGCACCAAGGAGCTCGACCCGCTCGTCGAGGCCGCCCGCATGGCGCTCGGCCCCGCGATCGTGGCGCCGTACCTGGTGGACAAGGCCCTGCACGTCATCACCTTGGACCCGCAGCTCGAGCAGCGGATCCTGGAGTCGCTGCGGCCGTCGGAGCACGGCCACGCGATCGCGCTCGACCCGGACACCAGCCAGGCACTGCTCACGAACCTCGCGCAGATGGCCGCCGACGTCGAGAACCGCAACATCCGTCCGGTGCTCGTGTGCGCGCCGCAGATCCGTGCCGCGGTCCACCGCCTGGTGAGCCCGATGGCGCCGCGCCTGGCCGTGCTCTCCTACCAGGAGCTCACCGGCGCCGACCAGATCCGCTCCGAAGGCGTCGTCGGGGCCGAGCCGAGGCTCGTGCACGCATGAGGGGCCCCGCATGACGCCCTGGTCGCTGCCCGTCGTCGCGTGCACCCTGCTGATGGGGTGGCCGGCGCTGTGGGCTGCTCAGGTCGACGGGACGCTGTCCGCGGACGTGGCCTACCAGCGGCTGCTCGTCTGCCTGCTGGCCGCGTGGGCCGGCTGCTCACTGGTCGCGAACCTGTCGCGCGGCGTGGTCGAGGCCAACGAGGCGGCGGTCCGCGCCGCCGAGAAGGCGATCGCGGACGCCGAGGCGGAGGCGGAGGCCGAGCGGGAGGCCGCGCGCCTCGAGGCGGAAATGGAACGACCCGCAGACGCGGCCCCCTGAGGGGAGCCACTCCGGCGGACGTGACTGACCGGATCGTCTGCGGGTCGGGCGACTGCTTGGGATTCACCAGCAGCCAACTGCTGATGGACTGCTAGCGAGCAGTCACCTCACGCGTCCTGAAAGAACTCATTCTTCGGACCACCTCCTTTCCCGTGTGCGTTCACGGTAGGTCGTGGCCCCACGCCGTTCAAGGGATTAACTGCTCAGGCTTTCCTGGCACTTCTCAGGCGTTGCATCGGCCGAGAAGTGCCGGTTTCCCCGGTGCACCGGGGAAACCGCCGCCGCCTCAGACCTCCTCGCCCACCGCCGCCGCCGTGAACTGCGACTGGTAGAGCCGGGCGTAGGCGCCACTGGCGGCGAGCAGCTCCTCGTGGGTGCCCTGCTCGACGATCGCGCCCTCCTCCATGACCAGGATGAGGTCGGCGTCGCGGATCGTGGAGAGCCGGTGGGCGATCACGAACGAGGTCCGGTCCGTGCGCAGCGCGGCCATCGCGTGCTGGAGCAGCAGCTCGGTGCGGGTGTCGACCGAGCTGGTCGCCTCGTCGAGGATCAGCAGCGCCGGGTCGGTGAGGAACGCCCGGGCGATCGTGATCAGCTGCCGCTCCCCCGCGGAGAGGTTGGAGCCCTCCTCGTCGATCAGCGAGTCGTAGCCGTCGGGCAGCGAGTGCACGAACCGGTCGACGAACGTCGCCCGCGCGGCCGCGAGGATCTCGTCCTCGGTGGCGCCCGGCCGGCCGTAGGCGATGTTGTCGCGGATGGTGCCCGCGAACAGCCAGGTGTCCTGCAGCACCATGCCGACCTGGCTGCGCAGCGCGGCCCGGGGCATCGCGGTGATGTCCACGCCGTCCAGGGTGATCCGGCCGGCGTCGATGTCGTAGAACCGCATCACGAGGTTCACCAGCGTGGTCTTGCCGGAACCGGTGGGACCGACGATCGCGACGGTCTGCCCGGGCCGCGCGACCAACGACAGGTCGGTGATCAGTGGCCGGTCCTCGTCGTACCGGAACGACACGTGCTCGAACGCCACCTCGCCACGTCGACCGGGTGCGGCGGCGCCGGTCGCGTCGACCGGCTCCTCGTCGGCGTCGAGCAGCTCGAAGACCCGCTCCGCCGAGGCGACGCCGGACTGCAGCAGGTTCACCATCGACGCGATCTGGGTGAGCGGCTGGGTGAACTGTCGGCTGTACTGGATGAATGCCTGCACCTCGCCCAGCGAGAGCTGGCCGTTCGCGACCCGGAGCGCGCCGATCACGGCGACGAGCACGTAGTTGAGGTTCCCGATGAACATCATCGACGGCATGATCAGCCCGCTCACGAACTGGGCGCCGAAGCTGACCTTCGCCAGCTCGTCGTTCTCCTCGGCGAACTTCGCCTCGACCTCCTCCTGGCGACCGAAGACCTTCACCAGCGCGTGGCCGGAGAACGACTCCTCGACGTGCGCGTTCAGGGCGCCGGTACGCCGCCACTGGGCGACGAACTGCCCCTGCGACCGCTTCATGATCTGCGCGGTGACCAGCAGCGACATCGGCACGGTGACCAGCGCGACCAGGGCCAGCAACGGCGAGATCCAGAACATCATCGCGAGCACCGCGAACACCGTCATCACCGACGTCAGCAGCTGGCTCATCGTCTGCTGCAGCGTGGTGCTGACGTTGTCGATGTCGTTGGTGACCCGCGAGAGCAGCTCGCCGCGCGGCGACCGGTCGAAGTACCCGAGCGGGAGCCGGTTGATCTTGTCCTCGACGTCCTGGCGCAACGTGCGGACGGTGTTCTGCACGACGGTGTTGAGGATGAAGCCCTGCAGCCAGCCGAGCACCGAGGCGCCGACGTAGATCGCGAGCACGATCATCAGCACGTGCGCGACCGCGTCGAAGTCGACACCCTGGCCGGGGACGACGTCCATGCCCTGGACCGCCTGCGGCCACTCGGACTCCGGCGTACCGGGCGGGATCTGCTTGCCGATGAAGCCGTTGAACACGATGTCGGTCGCGTGGCCGAGGATGCGCGGACCGACCGACATCAGCGCGACGCTGACGACCCCGAGCAGCACGACCAGCACGGCCTTGCCACGGTCCGGGCGCAGCCGGGCGGCGAGGCGCTTGCCGGACGGGACGAACTCCATCGCCTTCTGGCCGACCATGCCGCCGCCCATCGCCCCGCGGCCCGGACCGCCCTGCGGCGCCTCGATCCGCTCGGTGGCCTTGAACTCCTGCGTCTTCGCCATCAGGCCGCCTCCTCCGCGCTCATCTGCGAGGTGACGATCTCCTGGTACGTCGCACAGTCGGCCAGCAGCTCGTGGTGCGTGCCCCTGCCGACGACCCGGCCGTCCTCGAGCACGAGGATCAGGTCGGCGTCCTTGATGGTGGTGACCCGCTGGGCGACGATCACCACCGTCGCGTCGACGGTCTCGGGTCTCAGCGCCGCGCGGAGCCGCGCGTCCGTCGCGAGGTCCAGCGCCGAGAACGAGTCGTCGAACAGGTAGATCGCCGGCTTGCGGATCAGCGCCCGGGCGATCGCCAGCCGCTGCCGCTGACCGCCCGAGAAGTTCGTGCCGCCCTGCGCGACCGGGGCGTCCAGCGCCTCGGGCAGTGCCTCGACGAAGTCGCGGCCCTGCGCCACCTCGAGCGCGGCCCACATCTCCTCGTCGGTCGCGTCGGGCTTGCCGTGCTGGAGGTTGCTGCGGACGGTTCCGCTGAACAGGTAGGCCTTCTGCGGGACCAGGCCGAGCTGCGCCCACAGGACGTCGGGGTCGAGGTCGCGCACGTCCTGGCCGGCGACCCGCACCACCCCGGACGTCGCGTCGAACAGCCGGGGCACCAGGTTGACCAGCGTGGTCTTGCCGGCGCCGGTCGAGCCGATGACCGCGACCACCTGCCCCGGCCGCGCCTCGAACGAGACGTCGCACAGCACCGGCTCCTCGGCGCCCGGGTAGGCGAACGTGACCTGCTCGAGGGCGAGATGCCCGCGCAGCGCGGGGTCCGGCGCCACCGGGTCGGCCGGCGGCTCGACCGACGTCGTCGTACCCAGCACCTCGGCGATGCGGTCGCCGCAGACCGCGGCCCGCGGGATCTGGATGAGCATGAACGTCGCCATCATCACCGACATCAGGATCTGCATCAGGTACGACAGGAACGCCGTCATCGCGCCCGGCATCATCTCGCCGTCGTCGATGCGGTGGCCGCCGAACCAGATCACCGCGACGCTGGAGACGTTCAGCACCAGCATCACCAGCGGGAACATCGTCGCCATCCAGCGACCGGCGCTGATCGCCACCGCGGTGAGGTCGTCGTTCGCCTTCCCGAAGCGCTGCGCCTCGTGCGGCTCCCGCACGAACGCGCGGACCACGCGGATGCCGGAGATCTGCTCGCGCAGCACCCGGTTCACCTCGTCGATGCGCGCCTGCATCACGCGGAAGCTCGGCACCATCCGGCTGACCACGAAGCCGACGCAGAGGAACAGGGCCGGGACCGCCACCACGACGATCCAGCCGAGCCCGCGGTCCTCGCGCAGCGCCATGATCACGCCGCCGACCATCATGATCGGCGACTGGACGGCGATCGTGCACGCCATCAGCACCAGCATCTGCACCTGCTGGACGTCGTTGGTGCTGCGGGTGATCAGCGACGGGGCCCCGAACTGCTGGACCTCGCGGGCCGAGAACGTGCCGACGCGGCGGAACAGGGAGATTCGCACGTCCTGGCCGAACGACATCGCGGTCCGCGCGCCGAACCACACGGCGAGCACCGAGCAGATGATCTGGCCGAACGAGATCGCGAGCATCTCCGCGCCGGTGCGCAGGATGTAGCCCGTGTCGCCGGTGGCGATGCCCCGGTCGATGATGTCGGCGTTGAGGCTGGGCAGGTACAGCATCGCGACGACACCGAGGAACTGGAACAGCACCACCAGGGCGATCCAGGTCTTGTACGGCGCGAGCCGCTCGCGCAGCAGCTGGGTCAGCATCCGGGCCTCCTCAGGAGTCCGAGCAGGAGGGTGTCGACGATCTCGTCGGGCGTGAGCAGGTGGCCGTCGGCGATGTGGTCGTGGCTGCCGGCGAAGGTGAGCATCCGCAGCACGTGCACGAACTCCGTGACCGGGACGCGGAGCTGGTCGGCGTCGTCGCCGACCACGGCCAGGAGCAGCAGCTCCTGGCGCGCCCGCCACTCCTCGACCGCGGCCTGGTCGCGCAGGTGGCGCGGCGGTCCGACGAAACCCATCTTCTGCATGAGGTCGAACGTCGCGCGGAACCGCTGCTGGAGGATCGAGACCAGGAGCACCAGGCGCTCGCGCAGCGGCAGGTCCGCGTCGATCTCCTCGATGCGCGCGACGACGTCGCCGGGCTCGAACGCCCGCGCGACCGCCGCGTCCATCAGCTCGTCCTTCGACGCGAACGCCCGGAACACCGTGCCTTCCGCGATGCCCGCGGCCTCGGCGATCTGGCGCGTGGTCACGTCGCGGCCGTGCACGCGCAGCAGGCGCAGCGTGACGTCGGTCAGGTCGGCGCGGCGCTCCTCGGGCGACATCGGCCGGGCTCGGGGTGACATGACCGCGAGCCTAGAGTGAGTGAGCACTCACTCACAAATGGGTTTCACGGTGCCAGCCGCTCCACGGCCCAGGTCTCGCCGGTACGGCGGTACCGCAGCCGGTCGTGCATCCGCCCCGGCCGGCCCTGCCAGAACTCCACGGCCTCGGGGCGCACGACGTACCCGCCCCACTCGTCGGGCACCGGCACCGCGTCGGGATAGCGCTCCTCCGCGGCGGCGTATGCCTCGGCGAGGTCGTCCCGGGTCACCACCCGCGACTGCGGCGAGGCCCAGGCGCCGAGCTGCGAACCGCGCGGACGGACCGCGAAGTAGGCGTCGACGGCCTCCTGCGGCAGCCGCTCGGCGACCCCGTCGACCCGCACCTGGCGCTCGAGCGGGTGCCAGGGGAACAGCAGCGCGCAGCGCGGGTTGGCGGCCAGCTCCTCGCCCTTGCGGGAGTGCGTGTTCGTGTAGAAGACGAAGCCGTCGGGGCCGAGGCCCTTGAGGAGCACCATCCGCGAGGACGGGGCGCCGTCGGCACCGACGGTCGAGACCACCATGGCGTTCGGGTCGTACAGCTGCGCGTCCACCGCGTCGCGCATCCACCCCTCGAACATCGTGATCGGGTCGGGCGCGAGGTCGGCCTCGTCCAGGCCGGCCCGGCCGTACTCCTGACGCAGGGCGGCGAGATCCATGACCCGACCCTAGACTCCACTCCGTGACCGACGTACAACACGGACTGGAAGGCGTCGTCGCCTTCGCCACCGAGATCGCCGAGCCGGACAAGGAGGGCTCCGCCCTCCGCTACCGCGGCGTGGACATCGAGGACATCGTCGGCCGCGTGCCGTTCGAGAACGTCTGGGGCCTCCTGATCGACGGGGCCTACACCCCGGGCCTCTCCCCGGCCGAGCCCTACAACCTGCCGGTGCACACGGGCGACGTGCGCGTCGACGTGCAGGCGGCGGTGGCGATGCTCGCGCCGGCGTTCGGCTTCGGCCAGACCTACGACATCAGCGACGAGCAGGCCCGCGAGGACATCGGCCGGCTGGCGGTCATGGTGCTGTCGTACGCCGCCCAGTCGGCGCGCGGTCTGCACCAGCCGGTCGTACCGCAGAAGGCGGTCGACGAGGGCAAGACGCTCGCCGAGAAGTTCCTGATCCGCTGGAAGGGCGAGGCGGACCCCAAGCACGTCAAGGCGATCGACGCCTACTGGTCGTCGGCCGCGGAGCACGGCATGAACGCCTCGACGTTCACGGCCCGGGTGATCACCTCGACCGGCGCCGACGTGGCGGCGGCGTTCTCCGGTGCGATCGGCGCGATGAGCGGTCCGCTGCACGGCGGCGCCCCGTCGCGCGTGCTCGGCATGATCGAGGACGTCGAGAAGAGCGGCGACGCCCGGGCGTACGTCAAGGGCCTGCTGGACAGCGGCGAGCGGCTGATGGGCTTCGGGCACCGGGTCTACCGCGCGGAGGACCCGCGCGCCCGCGTGCTCCGCCGTACGGCGCGCGAGCTGGACGCACCGCGCTACGAGGTCGCCGAGGCTCTCGAGCAGGCCGCGCTGGCCGAGCTCCGCGAGCGCCGCCCGGACCGCGTGCTGGAGACGAACGTCGAGTTCTGGGCCGCGATCGTGCTCGACTTCGCCGAGGTCCCGGCGAACATGTTCACCTCGATGTTCACGTGCGCGCGAACCGGTGGCTGGTCGGCGCACATCCTCGAGCAGAAGCGCACCGGCCGGCTGATCCGGCCGTCCGCGATCTACACCGGTCCCCCGGCCCGGCCGGCGACCGAGGTCGAGGGCTGGCGCGAGGAGTGGGGCCAGTAGCGCGGTGCAGTTCTTCTGCTACCACCGCGACCGCACGGGCTCGACCCCGCTGCGCGCCGATCTGGTCGAGGAGCACTGGTCCTACATGGACCGCTTCGAGCTCATCGCGCGCGGCCCGACGTTCCTCGACGAGGACACGCTCACCGGCAGCGTGCACGTGGTCGAGGTGCCGGACGTCGCCGCGGCGCGCGCGTTCGTGTTCGACGAGCCGAGCTACCAGGCCGGCGCCTACCGCGACGTGCTGCTGCGACGGACCGCCTGGCAGGTGCTCGACATGTCCGTGACCGGCGGGTGCCTGGCGATCGGCTTCCTCGACCGGCCCGCGCCGTACGACGACCTCCCGGCGCCCCCCAGAGACCTGGCCGGCTTCGGCCCGCTGCTCTCCGACGACGGCGCCATGCTGCTGGGCGCGGCCGCGCTCGGCGCGACCGAGGAGGCGGCGCGCGGTGCCCTCGTGGGCTGCGCAGTCGCCGAGACGCACCGCTGGGAGCGGGGCGGCCGCCGCTAGAGCCGGCCGTCGTACCAGCTGGTGAGGCCGCGGGCGCCGCGGGTGGTCAGCGAGAGGTGCAGGTGGTCGCGGTGCCGCAGCGTCTTGGAGCACCGCGGACGCCGGGGGCAGCTCGACGAGAGGTACGGCTCCGGCTCGAAGTGGTCCCAGGCGGGGTACATCGTGTCGTTCCAGATGATGTACATGACGCCCATCCGACGCGCCCATGCGTCGGTGTTGCCGTGCCGGTCGGTCTGGAAGATGCGCGACATGAAGGTCCGGGCGCGCTGACGGTCGGCGCGCTTGGTGGCATCGAGGCTCCAGTCGAACGCACGACCGTTCTGGTGCTCCGAGGTGGCCTTGCGATCGCACGGGCGCGCCGTGCCGCCGAAGCCGCCACCGAACTTCCGCACCATCCAGTGCGCGAGGTAGTCGGTGCCGGGCCGGGCCCGCGGATGGCACTTCGACGACGGTTCGTACGACGCGTAGTCCTCGATGTCGGACTCCGCGACGGCCGGCGGCGCGACGAGCAGGGTGGACAGCAGGACAGCGATCCCGAGAAGGCGCATGGACGAAGACCTTACGTCCGCTTCGTGCGCTCCAGGTAGGCCAGGCCCCGCGGGGACACCTCGTAGCCGACCTCGAAGCTGCGGGTCAGACCGAGGTTCTTGAGCTTGCGGACGTCGATCTTGAACGGGTCGCGCTCCCTGCCCAGCTCCGCGGCGAGGTCCGGCGCCCGCGTGTGCGGGCGGCGGCGGATGACGTCGAGCGTCGCCATCGTCCAGGGACCGTGGCTGCTGGCGCGGTCGAGTCGCTCGAGCCTCGTATCGATCGCGGCCACGTCGTCGTCGGTGAGGTCGGCACTCTCGCGCAGCGCGACCCGCGGGTCGGGGCCCGCCCACGACAGCGTCACCTTGTACGTCGGCAGCTCAGCGCCCTGGTCCCGGGAGACCTTGTCCAGCTGCTTGCGCAGCCGGGCGGCGTCCGGCCAGCCCGCTGCGACCGCCTCCTCGTCGGTGATCTCCGCGACGACCTCGACGGCGTCCACGCGGACCACACCGGCCACGGTGCGGAACTCGGCGCCGGGCCGGACGTCCGGCTTGCGCCAGCGGCGGAACGCCAACGTCACCGAGCCGTCGGCGACACCCTGGGCCACCTGGGGAGGCAGAAGCACGGCAAGGAGCCTAGTGTCAGGGGATGACCTCCGCCGATCGCGAATTCTGGGACGGTGAGGCCGCGAGGTTCGACGAGGAGCCCGACCACGGCCTGCGCGACCCGCAGGTCCACGACGCGTGGCGGAGCCTGATCGTCGGGCTGACGCCGCCGGCGCCGTGCCGCGTCGCCGACCTCGGCTGCGGCACCGGCAGCCTCTCGTTGCTGCTCGCCGAGGAGGGCCACCGGGTCGACGGCATCGACGTCTCCCCGGAGATGGTGCGGCGCGCCAACGCCAAGGCCGGCACGTTCCCCGGCGTCGGGTTCGTCGTCGGCGACGCCGCCGTGCCCCCGTTCGAGCAGGGCGCGTACGACGTGGTCCTGTGCCGGCACGTGCTCTGGGCGATCCCGGAGCCGGCGGAGGCCCTCGCGCGCTGGGTCGACCTGCTGGCGCGCGACGGGCGGCTGCTGCTGATCGAGGGTCAGTGGTCGACCGGCACCGGACTGACCGCCGAGCGCACCGCGGCCCTGGTCGAGGGCGCCGGGCTCACCGCGTCGGTGCGCCCGCTCGCGGACCCGGCGTACTGGGGCAAGCGCATCGACGACGAGCGCTACGTGGTGGTCGGCAGGCGCTGACCGCAGGCGTCGCAGAACCGGGCCTCGGCGTCGTTGCGCGACCCGCACTGCGAGCAGAACGGTCCGGCGCCACGCGGCGCCGTGCCCTGCTCGATGGTCACCCGCGTGTAGGCGCCGTTCCCGGTCAGGATCGCCGCGCGCGTGAAGGCCACGATGCCGAAGCCGACGACCATCGAGAAGCCACCCGCGGCGAACAGCATGAGGCTGCTCGACCCGCTGTCGCCGGCCGGGTCGTCCGAGGAGCCGACGAAGCCTCCGAAGCCCGCGACCACGCACGCGAGCCCGCCCAGGAAGACGATGATGCCCACGACGAGGAGCAGGGTCTGGCCCGGCGTGCGCTTGTTCATGATCTGTCATCTCCCGAGAGTCTGGGGCCGAGGCTGACAGAATAGGGGCCGTGAGCGACGCCCCGCAGATCCCCCGCGACCTCCTCCCCGCCGACGGCCGCTTCGGCGCGGGACCCTCGAAGATCCAGACGTCGCACCTGGACGCGCTGGCTGCCACGGGTTCGTCGCTGATGGGGACGTCGCACCGGCAGGCTCCGGTCCGTGGTGTCGTCGGACGGGTCCGGTCCGGGCTCGCCGACCTGTTCTCGCTGCCGGAGGGCTACGAGGTGGTGCTCGGCAACGGTGGCGCCACGGCGTTCTGGGACATCGCGACGTACGGGCTGATCCAGCAGAAGAGCCAGCACCTGTCGTTCGGTGAGTTCTCCGCGAAGTTCGCCTCCGCCGCGGCCGCCGCGCCCTGGCTGGCCGACCCGACCGTGATCAGGTCCGAGCCCGGTTCGCGGCCGGTGGCGGTCGCCGAGGACGGCGTCGACGTCTACGCCTGGGCGCAGAACGAGACCTCCACCGCGGTGATGGCGCCCGTCGTGCGGCCCGCCGGCGCGGCCGACGACGCCCTCGTCCTCATCGACGCGACCTCGGGTGCCGGCGGCCTGCCCGTCGACCTCCGCGAGTGCGACGTCTACTACTTCGCGCCGCAGAAGTGCTTCGCGTCCGACGGCGGTCTCTGGAGCGCGATCATGTCGCCGGCCGCGTTGGAGCGGGCGGCCACGATCGCCGGCTCGGGCCGGCACGTCCCTGCGTTCTTCGACCTGCCGACCGCGATCTCGAACTCCGCGCTCAACCAGACCTACAACACCCCGTCGGTCGCCACGCTGTTCCTCATGGCCGAGCAGCTGGACTGGATGAACGAGAACGGCGGCCTCGCCGGGATGGTCGCGCGCACGACCGCCTCGTCCGACGTTCTCTACACGTGGGCGGAGAAGTCGCCGCACACCTTCCCGTACGTCGCCGACCCCGACCACCGCTCGCTGGTGATCGGCACCATCGACTTCGAGGAGTCCATCGACGCCGCGGCCGTCGCCGCCACCCTGCGCGCCAACGGCATCGTCGACACCGAGCCCTACCGCAAGCTCGGCCGCAACCAGCTGCGCATCGCGATGTACCCCGCCGTCGACCCCGCCGACGTCGAGGCCCTCACCGCCTGCATCGACTGGGTGATCGAGCACAGGTAGCTGTTGCCGGACTTGCGTCGTCCTTCCGTACGGCGCAGTCTGCGGCCCCTATCGGAAGGACGCCGGCATCCGGTCGGATCGGTGTGTTCGCGGCCCGGCGCCGGCACGGCGAGTGAGGCGCCCGAGGAACCGCAGAAGTGTTTCTGAAAAGTGTCCACATCCCGGTCAGAACAAGGGATTTTGAGCCCTGACTGTCGGTGGCCAGTGCTTGAGTGGACATGTGATCGAGACCGACAGCACCCACCAGCCGATCGTCGTCGACGACGTCGACGCCGACTGGCTGCTGGCGCTGTGCGAGGACGCCGAGACCGAGTCCCGCCGGGCCGAACGACGCCGGCTGCGCTACGCCCTCCACTGGGCCCACCTGCACCCCGCCGACCCGGCCGACGCCGCCAAGGGTCACGTCGAGCACGCCGGCGGTGACGGCACCCCCGACGTCGAGGAGTTCACCGCCGACCCCCTCGGCGCGGCGTTCCAGATCACCACCCACGCCGCCCGTCAGCTCATCAGTGACGCCCTCGACCTCCACCACCGCCTCCCCCGCACCTGGGCGCGCGTCGAGGCCCTCGAGGTCCCCGCCTGGCGCGCCCGCCGCATCGCCCAGGCCACCAGCCAGCTCACGGCCGGGCAGGCCGCCGAGGTCGACCAGGTTCTCGCGGCCAAGGCCCACACCTGCGGACACCGGCTCATCGACCGCGCGATCGCCGACGCCACCCAGGCGCCCGAGCAGATCGACGCCGAGGTCATCGACCGCACCAGCTGGGGCGTCCGGCTCTTCCACGGACCCATGGCCGGCCCCGGCCGGTGGGTCGGCTCCTCGATCCTCGAGATCACCGGCGACACCGCCGACCTCACCCAGCTCTACGAACGCCTCACCACCGAGGCCGAGAAGCTCCCCGACGCCGATACCCTCGACGTACGCCGCGCCCTCGCCGTCCGCCACCTCGGCACCGGAGCCCGACCCCGGGTCCGGCTCTACGTGCACACCGATCAGTCGGGCCTCGATGACGACACCCTCGGCGTCGGCTCCGTCGAGCGACTCGGTCCCCTCAGCGTGCAGCGCATCAAGGACTGGGTCGGCCACAGCGCGGTCACCGTCGTCCCCGTCATCCGGATGGACCGCACCGACGCCGTCGACCGCCACGACCCGCCCGCCTGGATGCGCGAGCAGGTCATCCTGCGCGACCAGCACTGCGTCTTCCCCTGGTGCGCCACTGACGCCCGCTCCTGCGACCTCGACCACGTCATCCCGTACGACGACGGCGGCGCCACATCGCCCCTCAACCTTGCGCCGCTCTGCCGACATCACCACCGCGCCAAGACCAGACGACGATGGCGATACCGACGAGAACCCGACGGCACCTACACCTGGACCGGCCCACACGGCCGGCGCTACCGCGTCACACGCGCCGGCACCGTTCAGTTCCCGCAGGAGTAGCGAAGGTCGGCGTACAGCAGGACGTTCATCCGACCTCGATCACGGCGTGTAGACCCCGTGCGGCGTCTCGACCTGTGTGGGGCCGTCGTCGGAGAGCGTGATGACGGTGTCGCCGAACGTCGCCGTACCGCCGGCGAGGTCGACCTCGCGCGGCTCCTCGCCGTTCCTGCCGGCGCGCCACTTGCCCTTGCGGCCGTACCACCACAGGGTGCCGTCGTCGTCCTGGATCCAGTAGTCCGTCGTGTACTCGCCGCCGTGTGACCAGGTGAGTGCGGAGGCGTAGTCGTCGGCGCCGATGTCGTACGTCTCGTCCACGTAGACCAGCACCAGCTCGCCGCCGGGGCCGTCGAAGGCGCGGGCGTCGCCGGGCTGCATGCCGATCCAGGTGGTCGACGCGATGTCGGTGGGCGGCGAGGCGGGGTCGGACGAGCCGCACCCCACGAGCAGCAGGACCAGCGCTGCGACCACGAGCCTCACGGGACACATCATGGCGGCAACGCCTCAAGTCCGGGGCCCGGGAGGCCGATAGACGATCTAGCAGACGACTCACGGATGAGTCGTCCGGACAGTCATGGAGTTCACGGATGAATTCGCCCAGGTCCCCTCGTCGCCTCGTCGCGCTCCTCGCGGCCACCACCCTCGCGATCGGTGGTGTCGCCGTCAGCGTCAGCACGCTGGCCGACCACTCGCGCGAGGGCACCTACGCCGACGTCTCGGACGTGTGGGCGCAGTGTGACGAGGTGATCGTTCCCGCGGAGCCGGGCGCGCCCCAGGGTTGCGCCCACGCGGACGAGCCTCCGATGGGCGTCGACCTGGACAAGTACGTACCGACCTCGGTCCTCGAGGAGCGCGAGGGCGGCGCGGCCGCCGCCGTGGCTGCCGCCGAGGACGAGGGGATCCCGGTGCCCGCCGAGGTCGCGGCCGTCTCCGACGAGGTGGAGTGCGACGGCGACGGCACCTCGGGCTTCCGGACGCAGGCCATCTACATGGTGACCGCCGACAAGCCCAACCGGTACGCCGACCTCGCCGACGACATCCAGCAGTGGGCTGCCGGCGTGGACACCGTGTTCAACCTGTCCGCCGCCAAGACCGGCGGCGTGCGCAACGTCCGCTACGTGACCGAGGACAACGGTGACGGCACCTGCTCCGCGAAGGTCCTCAACGTCACGGTCCCGGCCGGCTCGTTCGCGTCGTTCAACTCCTCGATCGCCGCGCTGCAGAACCTCGGCTACAACAACCCCAACCGCAAGTACCTCATGTGGGTCGACGGCAGCGGCTTCGGCATCTGTGGCATCGCGGTGACCTACCCGTACAGCACCCCCGCCGACCAGTCCAACCCCAACAACGGCCTGTACCCGCAGTACGCCCGCACCGACGCCCCCTGCTGGGGCCAGGGAGGTACGGCGACCTCGCACTCCGTGGAGGCGCACGAGCTCGCGCACACGATGGGCTCGGTGTTCAGCGACGCCCCGCACGGGACCAACGCCGGTCACTGCTACGACGAGTCCGACACCATGTGCTACGCCGACGGTGGCGGCAAGGCGATGCAGCAGATCTGCGCGACCGACCAGGAGCACCTGCTCGACTGCAACGACGACGACTACTTCTCGACGTTCCCGACCGGCGGCTCCTACCTGGACACCCACTGGAACGCCGCGGACTCGCGGTTCCTGATCGGTGGCGGGGACGGCTCGGGCGGCGGATCCTCCGGCGTACCGACCAAGCTCGGCGGCTCGATGACGGTCAACAACCCGGCCGTCGCCGGCCTGCCGACCCAGGTCGCGCTGAGCCTCGAGGTGCCTGCGGGGCGGACGACGACGATCGCCTGGACGTCGAAGCGCCGCGACTGCGTGTTCGCCGACCGGACGGCCGTGCAGACGACCGTGACCTGTGACGCCAAGAATCTGAGCGCATCGACCGTGACCGCGACCGTCACGGACTCGGCAGGCGAGACGATCGTCCGCACCATCCCGATCACCTTCTCGCTGACGCCGCGCACCGTCGCCCCGACGTTCAAGATCGACGGCTCGGACGCCGCGGCGTACGTCACGTGCGTGGGCGGCAAGGGCGTGCTGAGCGCGAAGGTCGTCGACCAGAGCACCGGTGTCGGCGTGAAGGGCATCGGCGTCACGTTCCGCAAGCTCACGGCGACCGCGTTGAAGCCGGCCAGCGCCGGCACGGCCACGACCGACGTGAACGGCGTCGCCACCTCGAAGCCGGTGTCGATGGTCGCCGCGAAGTACTCCGTCGCGACCACGCTGACCAAGGCGATCCCGAGCGTCGCCAGCTCGGAGATCGTGGTCACGATCCCGTCCGGCGACTGCGCGACCGCGGTCACCGCCGAGGTCGACGACGACACGACGAACGCCGGCGACCCGGTGACGGTGACCGGCACCCTCTCCCGCACGCCGACCGGTGCCGACGAGGCTCCGGCCGCCGGCGAGAAGGTGACGTTCTGGTACCAGTACCCGGGCTCGACCAAGTGGACCACCGCGGGCTCGGCGACGACCCTCGGCGACGGCACCTACTCGGCCGTGATCAAGCCGCTCGGGACGGCGACCCTGCAGGCGCGCTACGCCGGCAAGGTCAGCAAGACCGGCATCGTCGTGGCCTCGACCAGCGACGACATCAGCCTGACGGTCACCCCGCGGGCGACGGAGCTGACCTCCGCGCTCTCGGCGAGCACGGTCACGGCGGGCACGGCGGTGATCGTGACCGGCAAGCTCACCCAGGCCTCCGGCTCGGACATGATCCCGTTCAAGTCGTCGCGGATCACCGTGACCTACCCGCTCGTGGGCGGAAAGACCGGGACGCTGAACGTCACCACCAACACGACCGGCGACTACAAGGCGACGATCAAGCCGACCGCCTCCGGCACGATCACGATCAAGTACGTCCCGAAGCTCGGGTGGGCCGAGGCGTCCGGCACCCAGGCGGTCACGATCTCGTAGCCGCCAGGACGTCGTCGTACGTCGCGGCGTCGAACGCCACGATCCGCGCCTCGGTCACCTCGGTGGCCGAGGCGCGGAGTGTCTCCAGGGCCGCGGCGATCGCGTCGTCCTTGGGCCAGCCGTACACGCCCGCGGACACCAGCGGGAACGCCACGGACGACGCGCCGAGCTCGTCGGCGACCTCGAGCGCCCGCGTGTAGCAGGACAGCAGCAGCGACCGGTCCCGCTCGCCGGCGGTGTAGTTCGGGCCGACCACGTGGATCACCCACCGCGCCGGCATCTCCCCCGCCGTCGTCCAGCCGGCGGCGCCGGTGTCCAGCCCGCGCGGGAACCGAGCGACGCAGTCCGCGAGCACGGCCGGCCCGCCGGCCCGGTGGATCGCGCCGTCGACGCCGCCACCGCCGCGCATCGCCCGGTTGGCCGCGTTGACGACCGCGTCGACCCGCTGGGTGGTGATGTCGCCCCGCACGACCGTGATCTCCATCAGCTTCCCTTCAACAGGCGCAGGGTCGCACGCTCGAGCGCCGCCTGTCGCTCGTCGGTGGTGTCGTAGCGGCGCCGCGTGGCGCGCGCGATCGTGCGGCCCTCCTCGTAGGCGTCGATCACCCGCGGGTCGACGTACGACGACCGCGCCAGGGTCGGGGTGTTGCCGAGGAAGGACGCCACCTCCTTCATCGCGCCGGCCACCGCGCGCTTGCGCGACGCCTTCGTCTGCCCCGGCTCCTCGCTCTCCGCGAGCGCGGCGGCGGCGAGGACCGTCGCGTGCCAGGTGCGGAAGTCCTTCGCGGTGACCTCGAGCCCGGTGGACGTCCGGACGTACTCGTTGACCAGGTCCGGCAGGATCGAGCGCCACCCGCGACCGTTCTTGTACGCCAGCAGTCGCAGGTCGGACCCGCGCCGGCGGCGCATGACGTCGATCGCCTGGATCACCGTCGCGTCGTCGATCTCGATGCGGTGCTCGACGCCCGACTTGCCGACGAACTGGAACACCAGCCGGTCCTGGCGGCGCCGCACGTGCCGCCGCTCGAGGGTCGTCAGGCCGAAGGAGCCGTTGGTGTCGGCGTACACGTCGTTGCCGATCCGGAAGTACCCCAGGTCGAGGAGCCGCACCGCGGCGGCACAGGCGCGCTCGAGCGGCATCCCCTCGCGGCCGAGGTCGAGCACCACGAGCTCGCGCGCCTTGGTCAGCGCCTTGCCGAACTCCAGCATCCGGTCGAACTTCTCCGCGTCCCGCCGCGCACGCCAGTCCGGGTGGTAGAGGTACTGCCGCCGTCCCGCGTCGTCGGTGCCGACGGCCTGCAGGTGCCCGTTGTCGTACGGCGTGATCCACACGTCGGTCCAGGCGGGAGGGATCACCAGGTCCCGGATCCGCTGCACGTCCTCCTCGGGGAGCCGGTCGCCGTGCTGGTCGAGGTAGACGAAGCCGCGACCGGCGCGCCGGCGTGACCAGCCGGGCTGGTCGGGAGACGTCCTACGAAGCCGCACCATGCCGAGTGAGTTTCCGCAAGATCAGCAGCACAAACCCGGCTCCCACCGCTCCGAGCAGGAGCCACGGCCAGACCGGCTCATCGGCCTGCGCGCCCTCGACCTCCGACGGCGGCGTCGTCGCGGGCTGCTCGGGCCGCTCGGGCTGCATCGCAGCCTGCAGCTTCGGCGGCAGCTGCACCGACCGCACCTGGGTGAACTGCCCCTCGGTGCTCACGTGCACGGCGTCGCGCTCGTCGACCGCGATCCCCTCGCCCTGCCGCTGCGCGGGCAGCCTGAACGAGTCGATCGGCTCGTGCCCCGGGAACGTGTACACGGTGGCGTCCACGTAGTCGCGCAGCACGTAGTGCCGCCCGTCGGGGAAGAACGACCCGTCGGTGGCCACGCCCTTGACCTGGTCGGCGACCTCGCGCAGCCGGTTGGGCTCGCTCTCCGAGAGCGTGCGCGGCGCGGCGTACACCGTGCCGCCGAAGACGTTCTTCGAGACGACGAAGAGCTGCCCGGTCCGGGGATGGGCCAGCAGGGTCTCGGCGTCGTGGGCGTGGTCGGGGTAGACCAGCGTGTACGACGCCGGCTCGACCTCCTGCGCCGTCCGGCCGTACGGCACCCGCAGCACGGTGACCGACTCCCGGGCCGCGGAGTTGTCACCGATGTCGCCGACCCAGACGAACCCGGGCTCGGCCGGCGCGAGCGCCTCGACGTCCTCCGGCTCCGGCTCCCACGACGTCGTGCCGACGGTCCGGCCGGTCCCGTCCACCACGAACACGCGGCCCCCGTCGCCGGAGTCGTTGGTCGTGAGGAACAGCCCGCCCTGGACCACGAGCCCGCTCGACTCGACGATCGCGGGGTCCTGGAACTCGAAGTCCACCGAGGACGGCGCCGCGGCCGGAGCGGCCATCGAGCCGATCGCGAACGGCACCAGCGACACGAGCCCCAGGACGCGATCCAGCATCAGTGGAGCAGCTCCGCCAGCTTCGGCCGCAGGCCCCAGGTGGTGACCATCTCGTCGTACTCCTTGCGCGCCGAGCCGCCCTTGACCGGGGCGCCGGTGCGGACCGCGCGCAGCATGGTGTTGCGCGGCGTGTGCTGGCTCTCGACGAACTGCACGACGTCGACGCGATAGCCCTGCAGCCGCATCAGCGAGGCGCGCAGGCCGTCGGTCAGGGTGTCGGCGAGCCGCTCGCGCAGGATCCCGTGCCGGGTGAGCATCTGGTACGGCGCGGGCGTGGGCGCCTTGCGCAGCTGGGCGGAGATGTCGTGGTGGCAGCACGGAGCGGCCAGCACCAGCTGCGCGTCCCACTCGACCGCGCGCGCCAGCGCCTCGTCGGTGGCGGTGTCGCAGGCGTGCAGCGCCAGCACGACCTCGGGCGCCCGGTCGAGCTGGACGCCACCGATGCTGCCGACCACGAAGTCCGCGTCGATGCCGAGCTCGGCGGCGACCGCGGAGTTGTGCTCGCGCGACTGCTCCTTGACGTCGACGCCGGTCAGCCGGACCGGCAGCCGCTGGGACAGGAACCGCTCGGCGGCGAAGGTCAGGTAGGCGTTGCCGCAGCCGAGGTCCACGATCCGCAGCGGGTCCTCGGGCGTGGGCTTGCGCAGGTGCCCCTTCTGCCGGGCCTCGGTGATCGAGGCGTCGAGCAGCCGCAGGAACTCCTCGACCTGGCGGTACTTCGCCTGCCGGCTGGGCTTGAGCTTCCCGTTCGCGTCCGAGATGCCGAGCGCGATGAAGACGGGATCGTCCTCGGCCAGCAGCCGGGGCTTGTCGCGGTCGTGCCCACGGTCGGCCTCGACCTCGGCCTCCCGGTCGGTGGTGTGCACGACCGCCTCGAGCTTCTTGGTGACCCGCACCTGGTGGCTCTGCGTCGTGGTGTCGACGTGCCAGTTGCCGAACGGCTCGTCGAGCAGGGCGTCCACGGCGTCCCGCGCGGCGTCGCCCACCGCGTGGTTGGCGGTGTGTGCCTGGGTGGCGTCGTACGACGTGACCTGCAGGTGCCGGCCGGCCTTGAGGTCGACGTAGCGCAGCTCCACGCGCCGCCAGGTCGGCTGCTCGCCCTTCTGCTTCCCGGACGCGACGGCCTTGACCAGCACGTCGGGGTCGAGGATGAACCCGCGCATCCGGTTGAGGGCGCGCAGCAGCGGCTCGTTGCCCATCAGACGACCGCCGCGATGATCACGATCAGGAGCAGCGCCACCAGCGCGATCGGGATGACGAGACGGCGCTGGCGGGGAGTCACTTCTCGATTCTAGAAGCGAGCAGCTCCGCGAGGTGCATCGCGGGGACGTCAGCGAGGTCGTCGAGCTGGACCTTGCAGGACATGCCGTCGGCGAGCACCACCGCGTCGCGGTTCGCGCGCACCGCCGGCAGCAGGTGCGTCTCGGCCACGGCGACCGAGACTTCGTAGTGGCCCTTCTCCATGCCGAAGTTGCCGGCCAGCCCGCAGCACCCGGCCACCTGGGTCACGGTCGCGCCGGCCCTCTCCAGCAGTCGCTTGTCCGCCGCCCAGCCGATGATCGACGCGTGGTGGCAGTGCGGCTGCGCCACCACGTCGACGCCGGTCAGGTCCGGCAGCGCCACGTCGAGCCGCTCCAGGAGCTCGGCGAACGACAGCACGTCGAGGCGCTCCCCCACCATCTCCGGCACGTCGCTGCGGAGGGTGGCGAGGCAGGACGGTTCCAGCCCGACGACCGGGACCCCGGACTCGACGTACGGCTTCAGCGTCCGCACCGTGCGGGTCATGATCGCGCGCGCCTCGTCGAGCTGGCCCGTGGTCACCCAGGTCAGCCCGCAGCACGCGTCGTCGCGGATCACCCGCGCGGTGACGCCCACCGACGCCAGGAACTCGATCGCGGCAAGCCCGGTGCTCGGCAGGAAGTGGTCGGTGAACGAGTCCGCCCAGATCCAGACGTCGGGGACGACCTCGGGCACGCCCGTCGTACGCCGCAGCGTCTTGGGGGCGAAGGCCGGGATGCTGCGCCGCTGGTCGATGCCCGCGGTCGCCTTCGCCATCCGCGCGACCGGGCCCAGCCGCATCATCCGGTTCGCCAGCGGCGCGACCGGAGCGGTCATCCGGGCCCACTTCGGCAGCCGGCCCAGCAGCAGGTGGCTGCGCGGACGGCGCCGCGCGTCGGGCCCGGTGTACGTCGCGTGCAGCGCCTCGGCCTTGTACGTCGCCATGTCCACGCCGGTCGGGCAGTCGGAGGCGCAGCCCTTGCAGGCCAGGCAGAGGTCGAGCGCCTCGTGCACGGCGGGATCGGCGAAGCCCTTCACGAGCTCGCCGTCGAGTGCCTCCTGCAGCACCCGCGAGCGACCCCGGGTGGAGTCCTTCTCGTCGCGGGTCGCGAGGTACGACGGGCACATCACGCCGTTGGTCTTGGGGGCGACGCACTTGCCGACGCCGGTGCAGCGATGGATCGCGTCCGCGAGCGGGATCAGCGGGCGCGGGCGGGCCGGCCGGAGGTCGGCGTCGAGCGGCGCCGGGTCGACGATGTTGCCGGGGTTCAGCGCGTTGCCGGGATCGCAGATCGCCTTGACCGCGCCGAACAGCGCGAGCGACTCCTCGTCGTACATCGTCGACAGCAGCTCGGAGCGCGCCCGGCCGTCGCCGTGCTCGCCCGACAGCGAGCCGCCGTGCTCCTTCAGCTTGAGCGCCGCCGCGGTCAGGAAGTCCCGGAACGACCGGCCACCGTCGTCGAAGAGGAAGTCGATGCGCACGTGCACGCAGCCGTCGCCGAAGTGGCCGTACGGCACGCCGTCGAGGCGATGCTCCTTCAGCAGCTCGTCGAAGTCGCGCAGCCACGCGCCGAGCTTCTCCGGCGGCACCGCGGCGTCCTCCCAGCCGGAGTACGCCGGCCGCGACAGCGACCGGGCAGCCAGCCCGGCGCCGTCCTCGCGGATCCGCCACAGGGCGGCCGCCTCCGGGCCGTCGGGGACCACCCGGTGCTCGAGCGCCCCGCCCGCGGCGATCACCGCGGCGGTCTCGGCCGCCGGCACCTCGACGAACAGCCAGCCCGCGCCACGCGGCAGCGCCGGCGCGCCGGGGACGAGGTCGACGATCCGCGAGTCGAGGCCCTCGCACGCGGTCATCGACGGCGCCACCGCCAGCAGCGCCGGGACCGCATCGGCGGCCTCGGCCATCGACGGGTAGCCCAGCACCACGAGGTGCCGGTCCGGGTCGTCCTCGACCAGCCGCACGGTCGCCGAGCGCACCACCGCCAGCGTGCCCTCGGAGCCGACCAGGAATCGGTCGACGTTGCGGCCGTTCTCGGGCAGCAGGTGCTCGAGCGAGTAGCCGCTGACCTGGCGGGTGAACCGGCCGAAGGACGTGCGGATGTGGCCGAGGTGCTGGTCGACCAGCGCGCCGAGCCGCGCCTCGACGTCCGCAGCGCCCGGGCCGTAGGCGACGTCGAGCCCCAGGACGTTGTCGGACGTCCGGCCGTAGCCGAGCGCCCGGGATCCGCACGCGTTGTTGCCGATCATCCCGCCGATCGTGCAGCGGGTGTGGGTCGAGGGGTCCGGGCCGAAGCGCAGCCCGTGCGGCGCGGCCGCGCGCTGCAGGTCCGCGTGCACGACGCCGGGCTGCACGACCGCGGTCCGCGCCTCGCGGTCGATCGAGACGACCCGGTTGAGGTGCTTGAGCGTGTCGACGACGATGCCGGTGCCGACGGCGTTGCCCGCGATCGAGGTGCCGGCCCCCCGCATCGTCACCGGCGCGCCGGTGGCCGCGGAGGCGTCGAGGACGGCGTCCAGCTCGTCGGGGTGCCGCGGGCGGACGACCACCTGCGGGACGACGCGGTAGAGCGAGGCGTCGGAGGAGTAGAGCGCCCGGGTGAGCGTCGAGTCGTCGACGTCGGTGACGCCCCGGTCGCGCAGCGCGGCGACGAGATCGGGGCTGACGGTCACCTCACCAGTGTTCCATCGAGCCGCGGAACACAGACGCGAGGTCCTCATCCGTGGGACGCCGCGGCGCGGTCGCGAGCAGCCGCTGCTGCTGCAGCGCCCCGCCCACCAGGTCCGCGACGTCGGCCTCGCCGTACCCGACCTCGGCGAGGCCGTTCGGGATGCCGATGTCGCGCATCAGCGACGTGAGCACGGAGGGCAGCGCGTCGGGACCGTCCGCAGCACTGGGATCGAGCAGCCGGGCGGCGCGCAGATGCCGCTCGGGCGCGGCCTCGAACGTGAAGCGGAACGCCTCGGGAGCCGTCAGCGAGACCGCCATCCCGTGCGGCACCATCACGTCCGGGTAGCCCTCGGGCCGGTAGTCGCGGACCCGGCCGGCGATCGGGTAGGCGTTGGCGTGCGGGATGTGCACGCCGGCGTTGCCGAAGCCCAGCCCGGCGAACGTCGCCGCCATCGCCATCTGCTCGCGAGCCGCCTCGTCCGAGCCGGTGCGCACCGCGGTGCGGAACGCCCCGGCGAGCAGCGAGAGCGCCTTCTCCGACCACATGTCCGCGATCGGGTTCGCGCCGCAGTACGGCACCCGCTGCTCGGGCTGCTTGGCGTCGAAGTCGGCGTACCACCGCGCGGTGTAGCTCTCGAGCGCGTGGCACAGGATGTCCATGCCGGACGCCGCGGTCACCAGCGTCGGCTGGCTGAGCGTCAGCGCGGGGTCGACCACCGCGAGCGTCGGCCGCAGCGCGGGATGGCTGATCCCGGTCTTCACGTGCAGGGCCAGCACGTCGAGCACGCAGATCGTGGTGCTCTCGGCGCCGGTCCCCGTCGTGGTGGGCACCGCGACCAGCGGCAGCAGCGGCTGGCTCGGCGCGAGCGCCTTCCCGACCGGCGCGTTGATGTAGTCCATCAGCTCGCCCGGGTTCGTGGTCAGCAGGTTGACCGCCTTGGCGGTGTCGATCGACGAGCCGCCGCCGATGGCGAGGATGGCGTCGAACGGCCCGGCATCGCGCGCGAACGCGATCGCCGCGTTCATCGAGTCGTCGGTCGGCTCGACGTGCACCTGGTCGTACGTCGTCACCTCGACCCCGCGCGCCGCGACCTGCTCGGCGATGCGCGCCGGGTGCCCGGTCGCCGCGACGCCCGGGTCGGTGACCAGCAGCACCCGGCGGGCGCCGTACGCCGCCAGGTCGTGGCCGACCTCGGCGGACGCGCCGGTGCCGAACTTGAGGGCCGGAGCGGCGTACGTGAAGACGGTCTCGCTCATTCGCCCAACATAACGGCCCGGGCAGACCGTACGATTGCGGTGCTTCGAGGGGGGGCTCCATGCGATACGCGCGCTGGATCGCGCTGGCCGCGGTCATCGTGCTGCTGTCGGGCGGTGCGCTGTACGCCCAGATGCGCCCGCCCGTGTCCGCGGAAGGGGTCGCCGAGACCGGCGCCGCGCACCCGGTCGTGCAGGGCAACCGGATCGTCGACGCCCGCAGCGGGCGCGAGTTCGTGCCGCGCGGCGTCAACTGGAGCAGCTTCGAGTACGCCTGCGCCCAGGGCTGGGGCATGTCCTCGCTCGACAGCGTCGTGGCGCGCGATCCCGCCGTCGCGCAGGCGAAGGCGATCGCCCGGTGGGGCGCCAACACCGTGCGGCTGCCGCTGAACCAGGACTGCTGGCTCGGCACCCGCGGCGCACCAGTCAGCGACCAGTACGTCGAGCGCACCGTCGAGGGCTACCGAGCCGAGGTGCACGACTTCGTCACCGCGCTCAACCGCGAGGGCGTCGTCGTGATCCTCGACCTGCACAGCCGCAAGCGGATCGGGCAGCCCGAGTTCGGCAACCTCGCGATGCCCGACTCCGAGTCGATCGCGTTCTGGACCTCGGTCGCCTCGGCGTACCAGGACAACCCGTCGGTGCTGTTCGACGCGTTCAACGAGCCGTACTCACGGTGGAACGCCAGCAGCACCCGCTACCTGTTCGACCTGACCTGGCAGTGCTGGCGCGACGGCGGCTGCCGGGCACCCATCGAGGACGACCAGAGCGCCACCGTCGCCCGGGTGACCTACGTCGTGCAGGGCATGGACGCGATGGTGAGCGCGATCCGCAACGCGGGCGCAAGCCAGCCGATCCTGCTCGGCGGCCTGGACTACGCCAACGACCTCTCGCACTGGCAGGAGTTCGCGCCGGACGACGACCAGCTGATCGCGGCGTTCCACTCCTACGACTTCAAGGAGTGCGGCACCGAGAAGTGCTGGGACGGCGTCGTCGGCCGGCTCGCCGACAGCGTGCCGGTGCTGACCTCCGAGCTGGGCGCCGAGGACCCGACGGGTGGCTACGTCGACGACTACCTGGCGTGGTCCGACGAGCACAACCTCGGTGCGCTGTTCTGGGTCTGGGCCGACCACCCCGCCGACCCGATGGCGCTGGTCGCCGACGACAAGGGCCGGCCGACGGCGTACGGACGCCTCGCCCGCGACTGGCTGACCGGCCACACCGGCGGCTGAAATCCACACCTGATGCACGGCTCGGCAACGCTTCGTCCACAGATTCCCCACGGTGGACCAGACCGGCCCAGGACCCCTCGGGAAGGGGTCTACCTTTACCGCATCGGACTCACCATTTGGTGAACGGCGCGCGACCTCGCGTGTCAGCATGAAAGGCGAAGGTCTCGGGAGAGGCTTCACCGAGCAGGGGGGATTGCATCATGACGGTGCAGGCGAGCTCGTCGCGCTCAGCGACCAAGTCGCTCGGCTCCGCCTTCGTCAACCTGCTGATCACGCTCGTGATCTGCATCGCGGTCCTGCTGGCGTTCCTGATCGCGCCGCTCGTCGCCCTCGGCCTGGCCTACCTCGCCTACGTCGTGTGGCGGCCGCGCAGCAAGAAGTCGAGCGGCCCCGCGGCCCCC
Organism: Nocardioides caricicola; assembly: GCF_039541135.1. Classification (NCBI taxonomy): domain Bacteria; kingdom Bacillati; phylum Actinomycetota; class Actinomycetes; order Propionibacteriales; family Nocardioidaceae; genus Nocardioides; species Nocardioides caricicola. The sequence goes on from NZ_BAABFQ010000007.1 coordinate 587,298, forward strand.
GGTGAGCCGCGCCAGCCCGGCACGGCGTCCCACGGCTTCGGAGCTGGTGCGTCGTGACCACGATCCAGACCCGCACCAACCCCCGGCTGACCGACGGTGTCGACCCGAAGCTGCGCTTCCTCATCCCCGAGGGCATCTGCCGCACGTTCCGGGTGATGCCGTACGCCGCCGTCGACGGCACGGTCCTCGTCGCCGCCGCGGACGCCGACGACAACATCACCGCCCACGTCGTGGCCGAGCGGATCGACCGCCCGGTCAGCCTGGTCCGGCACACCGTCAACGAGATCGTCGCGGCGATCGACGCGGTCTACCCGCCGCAGGAGACCGAGGTCGAGTCGCCCGAGGCCCGTCGGGCCCGGATGCAGATGGCCCAGATGCTCACCCGCAGCGGGCTGATCACCGACGACCAGCTGCAGCGCGCCATGCTCGAGTACTCCCGCACCGGCGATCCGCTCGGCGACATCCTCGTCTCGCACGAGGCGATCACCGAGGACGTCCTGGTCGCCGCGCTGTCGGAGATGTACCAGATGCAGCGCGTCGGGCTCGCCGAGTTCACGCCCGACCTCGAGGTCGCCCGCCGGCTGCCCGAGCCGCTCGCCCAGGAGTTCCAGGCGGTGCCCGTCGCCGCCACCGACGACCTGGTCCTGCTCGCCGTCGCCCGCCCGCTCGACACCGAGCAGGCCGCCGAGGTCGAGGAGGCGCTCGGCTCGCCGTTCCGCCAGCTGCTGGCGAACCGCACCGAGCTCGACCAGCTGATCCAGCGGGTGCACGCCCGGCACTACGCCGAGGTGTCCACCCGGCTGCTGATGGAGACCCGGCCCGAGGACTCCGCGCACGTCGTCATCTCGGGTGGCCAGAAGGCCGGCCTGGTGATGACGCTGATCGTGCTCGTCGTCTGCGGCGTGATCTGGCCGCTGGAGACCGCGATCGGTGTGGTCGCGTTCTGCAGCCTGCTCTACCTGGTGGTGTCGTTCTACAAGTTCCGCCTCACGCTGCGCGCGCTCGGGACGCACCTCGAGACCGACGTGACCGACGAGGAGATCGCGGCCCTCGACGAGCGGCACCTGCCGATCTACACGATCCTCGTCCCGCTCTACAAGGAAGCCGCGATCGTCCCGCGCCTGGTGCGCGACATCAACGCGCTGGACTACCCACGCACCCGCCTCGACGTGAAGCTGCTCTGCGAGGAGGACGACGAGGAGACGGTCGACAAGATCCGCGCGATGCAGCTCCCGCCGCACTTCCACCTCGTGGTCGTGCCCGACAGCCAGCCGAAGACCAAGCCGAAGGCGTGCAACTACGGCCTCCAGCTGGCCACCGGCGAGTACACCGTGATCTTCGACGCCGAGGACCGCCCCGACCCGGACCAGCTGAAGAAGGCGATCATCGCCTTCACCCGGGTCGACGACAACGTCGTGTGCGTCCAGGCCAAGCTGAACCACTTCAACCAGGACCAGAACATGCTCACGGCGTGGTTCGCCAACGAGTACTCGATGCACTTCGAGCTGATCCTCCCGGCGATGGGCGCGGCGGAGTCGCCGATCCCGCTCGGTGGCACCTCCAACCACTTCGTGACCGCCAAGCTGCGCGAGCTCGGCGCCTGGGACCCGTTCAACGTGACCGAGGACGCCGACCTCGGCATCCGGCTGCACCGCGAGGGCTACCGCACCGCGATGATCGACTCCACCACGCTGGAGGAGGCCAACTCCCAGATCCCGAACTGGATCCGTCAGCGGAGCCGGTGGATCAAGGGCTACATCCAGACCTGGCTGGTCCACATGCGGCACCCGTTCGCGCTGCTGTCGCAGACCGGGATCCGCGGGTTCATGAGCTTCAACCTGACGATGGCCAGCGCGTTCGTGCTGCTGCTCAACCCGATCTTCTGGGCTCTCACGACGCTGTACGTGTTCACCCAGGCCGGCATCATCGAGAGCCTCTTCCCGGGCGTCATCTTCTACACGGCGAGCGCGCTGCTGTTCGTCGGCAACTTCGTGTTCGTCTACCTCAGCCTGGCCGGGAGCCTGCAGCGCGGCGAGTTCGGCCTGACCCGGACCGCCCTGCTGGCACCGCTGTACTGGGGCCTGATGAGCTGGGCCGCCTGGAAGGGCTTCATCCAGCTGTTCACGAACCCGTTCTACTGGGAGAAGACCACCCACGGCCTCGACGAGGGGTCGAACTCATGACCACCACGACGAGCGCGACCACGAGCACCACCGCGAGCACCACGACGAGCACCGTCACCGTCGTCCACACCAAGGAGCGCCTGAGTGGCGTCGTGCAGGCGGTCGGCCGCCGCAACAACGACGTACCGCGCCGCTGGTGGGAGAGCTTCCTGGTCTTCGCGTTCTTCACCGTCGCCTACACCTGGTTCGGCCACTGGGTGGTCGTCGACATGCACGTGGTCGGCTTCGAGACGCTCGACCGGCTGAACCGCGCCCTGATGGTGTGGCACAACGAGCCGGCCAAGCTGTCCGCGATCGGCTTCGACTACCCGCCGCTGGCCACGCTGCTCATCGCCCCGCTGGCGGTGTTCCGCGGCTTCGTGACCTCGATGATCGTCGTGCCCCTGGCGTCGGCGCTGTTCGCCGGCATCACGATGGTCGCGTTCAACACGATGATGCGCCGGGCCCTGGTCAGCGGCCCGTTGCGCTACGCCGTGCTGCTCGCGCTCGGCGCCAACCCGATGGTGCTGCTCTACGCCACCACCGGCACCCGGCACTTCGTCTGGATCGCCTTCCTCGCCACCGGCCTGGGGGCCCTGTTCGCCTGGTACATCACCGCGGACGTGCGGTTCGTGATGCTGGCCGGCATCGCCTACGCGTTCGCGGCGCTGTCCGGCTACTCCAGCCTCACGTTCTTCGTGCTGAGCGCGATCATGATCGGCGCGATCCTGGCCCGTCTCGGCGCCGACGGCACCGAGGTCGAGGGCACCGTCGTGGGCTTCGGCGCGCCCACGGTCTACGTGATCGCGCTCTGGACCGTGTTCAACCTGATCCTGCTCGGCCGGCCGTTCGCCTGGATCACCCGCAGCAGCGACTCCGCCTCCTCCGGCGGGCTCGACCAGTTCTCGGGCGTGGAGCTGCTCCGCGCCACCGGCGAGCTGGTGCTGTACGGCGCTCCGATCGCGATCGTGGTGCTCCCGGCGCTGATCTTCGTCGGCTTCGCGCGCGGCAACCCCTTCGCGCTGTGGCTCGGGGTCCTGCTCGGCGCGGCGATCCTGACCCCGGCGATGGCCATCGTGCTGCGCCTGACCGACTCGCCGATGCTGATGCGCAACGCGCTGCCGATCCTGCTGCTCTCCATGGTGGGCGCGATCTGGCTGGCGAGGTCGGCCGACGAGGGCAGCACGCTCGTGGCCGCCCTGATCGTCGTCGGCCTCGTGATCAGCATCCCGTGGACGCTGCAGCAGATGAAGACCTACCGGTACCAGAACCTCGAGGCGCCGTTCGCCGCCGCGCTCACGACCGGCGAGTCGCAGGAGGGCGCGGAGACGCTCAACAACGAGAAGGTCGGCGTCGAGTCCGAGCAGGCGATGGCGACCTACATCCGCAACAACATCACGCGTGAGGACTCGATCCTCACCGACAACGCCCAGACCTACGCCGTGATGATGCTGACCGGGCACCCGGAGTACTTCTTCGACCGCGTCGACGAGAGTGACGGCCCGTGGAAGGTCGCCGCGCGCGACCCCGCGAAGTACGTCGACTACATGCTGATCCCGACCTCGGACAACGGCGACCTGCTCTACAAGCTCTACCCGGAGGCCGCCGCCGGGTCCGACCCGCGGCTCCAGGTCGTCTACCGCACCCCGCGCTACGTCCTGGTGGGCGTCCCCGCGGACTACCGGCCCGACGCCGCCCCGACCACCTCCACGACCTCTCTCACCACCGACGAGGAAGGGGACGCGTCATGACCGACGACCGCGCATCACGCATCGCGCCGCCGCCCTCCGTCGACGACGTGCTGTCGTCGCTGCTGGACGAGACCCGCATCGGCAAGGTGGACTTCACCGCCAGCCTCGGCGAGCCCGCGCCCGAGCGTCGTGAGCCCCCTGCCCCGGCGCCGACGCTGCGCCGGGTCCCGCCGCCGCCGGCACCGGTGATCGCCGAGCCGGTCCACGAGCCGGTCGCCGAGGAGCCCGAGCCCGAGCCCGAGCCCGAGCCGGAGCCGGAGCCTGAGCCCGTCGTCGAGGAGCCCGTGGCCGCCGAGCCCGAGCCCGAGCCGGTCGTCGAGGCCGTGAAGCCCGCCAAGTCGAAGAAGCTGCGCGCCGCAGCGAAGGCCGACAAGCCCGCGCCCGTCCTGGAGCTGGCGCCAGAGGCGCCCGCGGACCCCGAGCCCGAGCCGGTCGCCGAGACGGAGGACGCGCTGCCGCCGGCGGTCGCGCCGGTCGTCCAGCGTGACGTCGCCCGGGTGGTCGAGGAGGTCGCCGAGGGCGTGATCGCCCGGATGCACGCCGCCGAGGAGGCGGTGCTGCGCCACATCGAGGCGATGGAGGTCGAGGCCAGCCGGCGCTACGAGCTGGTCACCGCCCAGGCCGAGCTCGACGCCGAGCTGATCCGGCTGCAGTCGCGCCGTGAGGCGCACGCGATCATCAGCGCCGCGCGGATGCGCGCCGGCGAGATCGACGACGTCGACGACGACCCGGACGGCGAGGGACACCGCCTGTCGGTGTTCAGCGACTCGGTCGCGCGCGTCGCCGACACCACGGAGTCGAGCCTGGCCTCGGCCCGGGCCCGCCGGAGGGATCGGACATGAGTACCCAGCACAGGCGGCGGGCTCGGTACGCCGTCGCCGTGACCGCCGCGTTCGCCGTGCTGCTCGCAGGCTGCGGTGGCGACGGCGATGGCGACGGCGAGGACGAGAGCGGCCGCTCGCCGGGCGACGTCGTCGTGACCGTCGACCCGGAGGAGTCCACCGGCGTCATCGTGCCCGAGCGGCAGTTCTTCAGCGACGACTCGCCGTGGAACCAGCGCATCGACACCGCGCAGATCGCGCCGAACTCCGCGAGCATGATCGAGCTCGCGCACTACCGGATCGGCGTCTACGAGGGCCCGACCGGCCAGACGATCACCCGCAAGCTGCGCATCGACGAGGGCGTGTACATCAACACCGACCGCTGGACCGTGCCGGTCGTCGCGGGCGGCACCCCGACGTCGCTGGTCTGCCGGCAGCTCGTCTGCGGCGACGGCGCGAACACCACCGTGCTCAACATCCCCGAGGACGTCGACCCCGACCCGCGCTACGACGGCTGGTACACCGTGTTCGACACCAGCTCGTCCACGGCGTACGACCTGTGGCGCGCGCGCCGCGAGGACGACGACACGATCTCGTACAACTACATGCGCAAGTGGGACCTCAACGGCCCCGGCTACAGCGAGGCCTACCACGAGGGCGCCCGCGGCTCGGGCCTGCCGCTGTTCGCGGGCCTCATCCGCCCGCGTGAGCTGCAGTCCGGTGAGATCCGGCACGCGCTCGCGATCAGCCTGCCCGGACCGGCCGCCGGCTGGTTCGTCTCCCCGGCGTCGTCGACCGACGGCAACGGCCGCAACGGCTCGATCCCGGAGGGGGCCCGGATCCGCCTCAAGCGCGACGTGGTGCTGCCGGCACCGGTCGACCCGCGCACGGGCAAGCCGATCAAGCTGACCCCGCTGCAGCAGCGCCTCGCCGACGCGATCGTCGCCTGTCTGCGCACGTACGGCGCCATCGTCGTCGACCGCGCGGCCGTGCCCACGCTCTACGCCCAGCGCGACGCGACCAACAACCTGATCCGCGGCAACGAGCTCCAGGGCCTGCGCCTGAGTGACTTCGAGGTGCTGCCGCTCGGCCGCCGCTACGTCTACCCGCCGGACCGCGACGTCGTCGCAGGCGAGCTGGTGGTCGACCCGACCACCACCGCCTCGCCCACCGAGTCGCCGACCAGCTCCCCCACGGGCGAGGTGACCCAATGAGCCGCCAGCGCCTGTTCGGGACCCTCGCCGCCTGCGCGGTCGGGCTGGCCCTCGTCACCGCGTGCTCCGAGCCGAACGACAACGCCAGCGACTCGGTCAGCCAGGACCAGGCCGCGAACTTCCGCGACGAGCAGGCTCAGCTGCAGGAGGTCCAGCGGGCGCACGACGCGCTGCCGGACCGCCCGACCGGCGTCGTCAGCATCGACGGCTCGACCGGCGGCTCGCTGACCGCGCTCGAGGTCGGGCTCTACGAGGCGACCCCGAACGCCGCCGAGATCCAGGTCGCCGACAACGGCGAGGACCAGGCGTTCCAGGAGCTCTGCTCCGGCCAGATCGACCTCGTCGACTCGGCGCGCCCGATCAGTCGCGCCGAGTGGGAGGCCTGCCAGGCCGTCGGGCTCGACGTCGTGCAGTTCCAGGTCGCCGCCGAGGCGATCGTGGTCGCGATCAAGTCCGAGACCGACGTCGGCGCCGACTGCCTGTCGGTCGACCAGGTCCGCGACCTGTACCGCGCGGGCTCGCCGCTGACCAACTGGAGCCAGCAGCCGCTCGGCTTCGACGACGTACCGCTCAAGGTCGGTGGCCCGAGCCCGGAGAACAACGGGTTCGGCTTCTTCGGTCGCTACGTCCTCGACGCCCCGGAGCCGTCCCAGGTGGACCTGCGCTCGGACTACTTCCTGGCCCGCACCGACGAGGAGGCGCGCCGATTCGTCGTCGGCAACCCGGCGCTCGCGGCCCGTGTCGCCCGGTTCGACGACGTGAGCCGGCACCGGGCGCAGTCCGACCAGGCCGTCCAGGACGCCCGCAACGAGCTGCTCGCTGCGCGGGAGGAGCTCGCGATCGCGCTCTCCGAGCGTGAGAAGGGCATCCGCGACGAGCGCAGCGCGGCCGACAAGGCCAAGGACCAGCGACGCGTCGACCGTGCCTACGAGCGGCGCTCCGCCGCGGTGATCCGCTACAACCGCATGAAGAGCCGCTACGACGAGTGGGACAAGGTCTACCGCGGCGTCAGCGACGCGCGCCGGCTCTACGCCGCCTACCGCGGTCACGTCGCCTACTTCCGGTTCAGCTACTACAACCTCTTCGAGGACCAGCTGCGGCCCTTCGAGATCACCGACTCCAACGGCCAGATGAACTGCATCTTCCCCAGCCAGCGCACCATCGTCAGCGGGGAGTACCCGCTCGCCCGCCAGCTGCTGATGACCACGACCACCGACTCGCTGCAGCGGGCCGAGGTGCGGGACTTCATGATCCACTTCCTGCGCAACGCCCAGGACTCGGCGAGCGAGGCGCGGCTGGTGCCACTGACGGCCGAGACCGTCGAGCTGGAGCTGGCCTGGCTCAACGGCGAGCAGGCGCCGCTGCTGGTGGCTCCCGACGACGACGCGACCGCTCCGGCCCAACCGGTGCAGAGCGAAGTGCCTGCGCGATGACCCCACGGGCCACGCGCCTGGCAGCACTGGCGGTGCCCGTGCTGCTGGCCCTCGCGGTGCTCGGCGTGGGACCGACGTACGCCGGCGCCGACCGGGCCGGCGAGCGCCGGCTCCAGGTGTCGGACAAGGTCCGGGTGGTCTGGCACGGCGAGCAGCCCCGACCGAAGTACCAGAAGGTCGTCGACGTGCCGGGCATCGGCCAGACCGAGCTCATCTGCCGGCCGAACAACACCATCCTGCGGATCCGCGCCAACGACCGGCGCGCCGAGACCCAGATGTGGATGGCGAAGTTCGAGACCAAGAACGGCCGCAGCGTCGTCGCCGTCAAGACCTTGCGCATCTACACGTTCGACACCGCGGCCGACGACGGCACCGGCGGCACGGGATGGCAGGCCCACGAGGGCCTCAACCAGTGGAACCCGATCGAGGACTTCAGCACCGGGTCGGCGTACGGCGTGATCAGCCAGCGCCCGGGCCGCCACAACCGCGGCGGCGGGCCGCTGGCGCTGCCGGCGACGTCGTTCAAGCTGAACTGGTGGTGGGAGCGGTTCGCCTACCCCGGCAGCCAGTACTGCAAGATGACGCTGAAGCTGCACACCGACACCGAGCGGCAGTTCGGGCTCAGCTGGCACGGCGACGACGAGGCCGCGAACACCTCGACGAGCTCGACGCCGATCCCCGGCTTCGGCACCGCGCAGCTGCGCTGCGAGACCGGCCGCAACGGCACCCGCTCGGTCGCCCTGGCCACCGACGACCCGAACGCCTTCATGGACTACGAGTACATCACCGAGGAGGGCGCGGTCACCGACCACGTCGTGCACTACAAGAACCTCGGCCGCGACCCGTTCACCGGGCTCGTCGGGCCGGTCCCGGTCCCGACCAACGGCATGATGCGGATCTGGTGGTCGGTCGACGGCGTCAAGAAGGCGTGGGTGCTGTCGTCGTACGTGAAGGGCAACAGCGCCGCCCGCCCCGAGCTCAACTACTGCGAGATCGCCGCGGCTCCGCTGCCCTGAGCGCCGCCCTGACCACCTCGAGCACGGGCAGTGCGCCGGACTCGACGTCCGCCACCGGGACCCACGCCACCGCGTCGGTGGTGCCGCCCTCCTCGACCAGCCGCGGCTCGGCGTCGTCCTCGATCGTGGCGGCGAACACCAGCCCCACCGAGTGGAAGTCCTCGAAGCGCCCCGAGGGGGCCGTCCCGCTGAAGTGCTCGTCGTGGACGGCGACCAGCTCGCCGACCCCGCACTCGACGCCGCACTCCTCGCGGACCTCGCGGACCAGCGCCGAGCGCGGCGGCTCGCCGTGGTCGACACCGCCGCCCGGCAGCGTCCACGAGCCCGTGTGGAAGCCGCGCGCGGAGATCCGCACCAGGAGCACCGCGTCCTCTCGACGGACCAGTGCGTAGGCACCGAGCCGCTGGTGCCGGTAGGGGCGGTGGTCGGCCAGCGCCTCCAGCACCATCGGCGCGACCGGGACCGTCCCGTCGAGGACGGACGCCAGCGGCTGCCACGCCGCCTCGACCGTCGAGCCGTCCACCTCGACCACGCGCGGAGCCGGCGAGTCGACCGGCACCCAGCCGTCGTACACGATCCGCAGCGCGTGCGCGTCGACGCGGTGGCCGTCGCGCCAGACTCCCGGCAGGTGGGCGGAGTAGACGCGGGCCGTCTCACCGATCTCGACGTCCAGCCCCGTCTCCTCGTGCACCTCGCGCACGACGGCGTCGCGCGGGTCCTCGCCGTGGTCGAGCCCACCGCCGGGCAGGGTCCAGAGCTCGTCGGCCGAGATGGCCGGGGACAGCCGGCTGAGCAGGATCCGCTCCCCGCTGAGGATCACGGCGTACGCCGCGACCCGCTGCCGCTTCGGGAGCCCGGACATCAGCTGAACGGCGGGCGGTCGTCCAGGGCGATCGAGCGGCGGCCCGCCCAGCGCCACACCCGTGCCGCGCGGTCACGGTCCTCGTCGGTCACCAGGTTGCCCATCCAGCGCAGCGCGAGCGTCATCAGCCAGTCCGAGCGCATGCCGGCCGGTCCGAGGGTCGGCAGCAGCCGCGGCACCGTGACCAGCCCGGCCAGCCGCCGGGCGATCGAGAACGACTCGCCGTAGTGCTCGCGCAGCAGCGCCGGCCAGAGCACCGAGAGGTCCTCGTGCTCCGCCAGCATCTCCGCCACCAGCCGGCCGGTCTCGAGGCCGTAGTCGATGCCCTCACCGTTGAGCGGGTTCACGCAAGCGGCCGCATCGCCGATCAGCGCCCAGTTGGGCCCCGCGACGTTCGACACCGCGCCACCCATCGGCAGCAGCGCCGACGTCGGCATCCGCAGCTCGCCGGACAGCTTGAACTCGTCCCGACGCTGCTCCGCGTAGTGCGCCATCAGCGGCTTGATCGCGATGTCGGCGGGCCGCTTCGCGGTCGCGAGGGTGCCGACGCCGAGGTTCACCTCACCGGTGCCGAGCGGGAAGATCCAGCCGTAGCCCGACAGGATCTTGCCGTCCTCGCCGCGCAGCTCCAGGTGCGAGCTGATCCAGGGGTCGTCGGACATCTCGGAGGCGACGTACGACCGCCCGGCCACGCCGTACACGGTCTCGCGGTGCCACTCCCGACCGAGCGCCTTGCCCAGCGGGGACCGCACGCCGTCGGCGACCACCAGGCGCCGGCAGCCGATCTCGACGGGCCCGTTCTCCGTCTTGAACACGACCGCACTGACCCGGTCTCCGTCACGTCGTACGTCGACCGCACGGTGCCCGTCGACCGCGATCGCGCCGGCCTTGATCGCCGTGGTCCGCAGATGATCGTCGAGCTCGGTGCGCGCGACCGCCGAGCCCCAGTCGGGCAGCGACCCACCCGGCCACGGCAGCAGCAGGGTCTGGCCGAAGCCGTGTGCCCGCAGACCCTGGTTGACCGTGTGCGCACGCAGCCAGTCCTCCAGACCCAGCCGCTGCAGCTCGCCGATCGCCCGCGGCGTCAGCCCGTCGCCACACGTCTTGTCCCGCGGGAACACCGCGGCGTCCACGAGCACCACGTCCGCGCCGGCGCGGGCAGCCCACGCCGCGGCGGCCGACCCGGCCGGGCCGGCACCCACGACGAGGACGTCGGTCTGCGCGGGAGTGCTCACCCTCCTAGTGTCTCAGGCCGCGCGCGTCACCGTGGCATGCGGTCGGCCTTCTGGCACTCCCGGCCGGCATCGTCACCCACCACCAGCACCATCGGGAGGCGCGACCGCGGAAATGACGACCGGCGCAGCCCCCAGAGGGGACTGCGCCGGTCGAGAGGTTGGAGCTGTCAGGCAGCCGCGACGGTGAAGTCGATCACCGCGGTCTCCCAGGTGGTGCCGCCGTCCTTGCTGATCTGGACGTGGTACGTGCCGTCGGCCAGGTCGGCCGCCAGCTCGACCGCACCGATGGTGCCGCCGCTGCCCACGGTCGCGACGGTGCCCTGAACGGCGCCGGCCTGACCCTGAGCGGTGGTGTAGTAGCGCACCTTCTGGCCGACGACGAGGTTGGTGCCCTCGAGGTCGATGGTGGCCTTGCCGCCCGGGGCGTCAGCCTCGAACGTGTAGGTCGCGTCGGACAGGACCGGCGCCGGGGTCGGGGTCGAGACGGTGCCGACCTCGAAGTCGAACTTCGCCGACGGGGTCGCGAACCAGGTCGTGACCTCGACCTTGTACGCCGCGTTGTCCGGCAGGATCGGCAGCGTCACCTTGGCGGAGGTCGGGGAGACGACCGAGATCTTCGAGCCCGAGTAGATCTTGACGGTCGTGGTGGTGCTGTAGACCTTGACGGCCTTCAGGCCGACCAGGTTCGTGCCGGTGAGGGTGACCTCGCCGCCGGCGGCCTTCTGGCCGGAGATGGCGGTGACGGTCGGCGCCTTGGCGGCAACGCGGTCGAGCGTGAAGGAGGCGGTCTCGCCGAACTTCGTGGTCACGACCAGGTCCTTGTCGGCCACCGCGGTGCCCTTGGGGATCGTGACGGTCAGCTTGGTCTTGTCCGTGGTCTTCGCGAACGTGACCTTCTCGGTGTCGTTGAAGGTCGCGCTGACGACCAGGTCCAGGTTGGAGCCGGTCAGGGTCACCGCGGTCGGGGCCTCGACGAGGACCTCCGAGACGCTCGCGGCCGAGATGGCCGGCTTGGTGGCCGAGTAGGTCACGTAACCGAGGTAGTCGGTCTCGCCACCGTCGGTGACGATGACGTCCTGCTCGCCCGTGAGGCCAGCCGGGTAGTCGAACGTGAACTTGGTGCCGTCAGCGGACGGGCCGCCGGTCACCTTGTCGAACTTCACCGACTTGCCGCCGACGAAGACCTTGGTGTTCTTGGTGATGTGGTCGCCCACGACGGTCTGGGCCGCGAGGCCGGACTCGCTGCTCGGGACCACGTCGTCCAGGTCGTCCTGGTCGGTGGTGATCGTGGCGAGGTAGGTGAACTTCGGGCCCTTGAGCGCGTCGCCGACGGTCACGTTGACCGAGCCGGCCGCGGTGGTCGGGACGTCGACGAGGAGGGTCGAGCCCGAGAGCGCGTCGACGTCCGAGGCGGTGACGGTCTTGTCGCCGAACTTGACGGCCTTGGCAACCCACTCGCCCTCGCTGTCCTTGGTGGCCAGCTTGGCGCCCTTGACGAGGATCGTGTCGCCGGCGTGCGCCTTGGCGACCGAGAGCCGGGCAACGGTGGTAACGGGGGCGTCGGCGGCCATGGCCGGCACCGTGGTCAGAACAGCGCCGCCGGCGAGGGCGAGGCTGAGGAAGAGGGCCGCCGTCCGTGGCGTCCGATTCCGGTTAGACATGGGGGGTCTCCTGCTGGTCTACGGATAGGAACACCGCCGGATCCGTCCAGCGGCGGCCACCGTCCAGCGTGTACCTGGGGGTGTACGCAGGTAGGTGGCAAGAGTTCTTATCGGCCGCTGAGGCGGCCGGCATGAGGAAATCGGCGAGCGGATCGAGGGAGACCGGTCACAGGCGTCGGCCCCGCCGCCCGGGAGGGGGTGACGGGGCCGAGGTTCGGGGCGGGACGCGGGGCCAGAGGGGCGCGTCGAGGTGACGTAGGTCTATCGGCACCCCGGGACCCGGTCCTGAGGAGAACACGTCGACCGCCCTGGCCCGATCCGGCCGCCGCCTGAGGGACGCAGAACGCCCCGCCACGCGATGCGTGGCGGGGCGTTCTGTCTGCTACGTCAGTTCTGGTACGACCCGAAGTCGAAGTCGTCCAGGGCGACGGCCTGACCGGTGCCGTTGCCGAACTCGTAGTCGTAGGAGTCGTAACCGGTGACGGAGTACGCCGCGGCGCGGGCCTCCTCGGTGGGCTCCACCCGGATGTTGCGGTACCGCTCGAGGCCGGTACCAGCCGGGATCAGCTTGCCGATGATCACGTTCTCCTTCAGACCGCGCAGCGAGTCCGAGCGGCCGTGGATCGCCGCGTCGGTGAGGACGCGGGTGGTCTCCTGGAAGGAGGCCGCCGAGAGCCACGACTCGGTCGCCAGCGAGGCCTTGGTGATGCCCATGAGGACCGGGCGACCCGAGGCCGGCTTGCCGCCCTCGGAGACCACGCGACGGTTCTCCTCCTCGAACCGGACCCGGTCGACCAGGTCGGACGGGAGCAGGTTGGTGTCACCGGACTCGATCACCGTGACCCGGCGCAGCATCTGCCGCACGATGATCTCGATGTGCTTGTCGTGGATCGACACACCCTGCGACCGGTACACGGCCTGGACCTCGTCCACCAGGTGCTCCTGCGCCCGGCGGACACCGAGGATGCGGAGCACGTCCTGCGGGTCCGGCGTACCGGACGTGAGGTGGTGGCCGACCTCGATGTGCTGACCGTCGGTGACGTTCAGGCGCGAGCGCTTCGAGACCGGGTACTCCTGGACCTCGGAGCCGTCGTCCGGCGTGATGAGCACCTTGCGGGACTTGTCGGTGTCCTCGATCTCCACGCGACCGGCGGCCTCGGAGATCGGGGTGCGACCCTTGGGCGAGCGGGCCTCGAAGAGCTCGACCACGCGGGGCAGACCCTGCGTGATGTCGTCCGCGGAGGCCACGCCACCGGTGTGGAAGGTACGCATGGTCAGCTGCGTGCCGGGCTCACCGATCGACTGGGCCGCGATGATGCCGACGGCCTCGCCGATGTCGACGAGCTTGCCGGTGGCCAGCGAGCGGCCGTAGCACTTCGCGCAGGTGCCGGTGCGGGCGTCACAGGTCAGCACGGAGCGGACCTTGACCTCCTCGATGCCGGCGGCGACGAGCTCACCGATCTTGACGTCACCGAGGTCCTCACCAGCAGCGGCGAGCACCTCCCCGGTCTCCGGGTGGGTGACCTCGACGGCGGCCGAGCGGGCGTACGCCGCGGTCTCGGCGTTCTCCGCCTTGACCACGGTGCCGTCCTCACGGCGCTCACCGATCCGCTTGGGCAGACCGCGCTCGGTGCCGCAGTCGTCCTCGCGGATGATGACGTCCTGCGAGACGTCCACCAGACGACGGGTCAGGTAGCCCGAGTCGGCGGTCCGCAGCGCGGTGTCCGCCAGACCCTTGCGGGCACCGTGCGTCGCGATGAAGTACTCGAGAACGGTCAGGCCCTCGCGGAAGTTGGACTTGATCGGGCGCGGGATGATCTCGCCCTTCGGGTTGGCCACCAGACCACGCATGGCCGCGACCTGCCGGATCTGGTTCATGTTTCCGGAGGCGCCCGACTCGACCATCATGTAGATCGGGTTGGCGCGGTCGAACGTCGACTCCATCGCCTTGCCGACCTCGTTGGCCGCCTGGGTCCAGATCTCGATGAGCTCCTGGCGGCGCTCCTCGTCGGTGACCAGACCACGCTCGAACTGCTTCTGGACCTTGGCTGCCTGGTCCTCGTAGCCCGAGAGGATCTGCACCTTCTCCGGCGGCGTGGTCACGTCGTCGATCGAGACGGTGACGCCGGAGAAGGTGGCCCAGCGGAAGCCGGTGTCCTTCAGGGCGTCCAGCGACGCGGCGACCTCGACCTTGGTGTAGCGCTCGGCCAGGTCGTTGACGATCGCGCCGAGGGCCTTCTTGCCGACCTCGTAGTTCACGAACGGGTAGTCGGCGGGCAGGGTCTCGTTGAACAGCGCGCGACCCAGGGTGGTCTCCAGGGTGATCGCCTGGCCGGCCTCCCAGTCGGCGCCGAGCTCGAGCGGCGGGACGATGTCGTTGAACCGGATCTTGACCGGGCTCTGCAGCGCGATCTCGTTGCGGTCGAACGCCATGATCGCCTCGGCCACGGACGAGAACTCCCGACCGGCACCCGGAACGCCCTCGCGGTCCGTGGTGAGGAAGAACAGGCCGATGATCATGTCCTGCGTCGGCATGGTCACGGGGCGACCGTCCGACGGCTTCAGGATGTTGTTCGTCGACAGCATCAGGATCCGGGCCTCGGCCTGCGCCTCGGCCGACAGCGGCAGGTGCACCGCCATCTGGTCACCGTCGAAGTCGGCGTTGAACGCCGAGCAGACGAGCGGGTGGATCTGGATGGCCTTGCCCTCGATCAGCTGGGGCTCGAAGGCCTGGATGCCGAGGCGGTGCAGCGTGGGCGCCCGGTTGAGCAGCACCGGGTGCTCGGTGATGACCTCTTCGAGGACGTCCCACACGACCGGGCGGGCGCGCTCGACCATCCGCTTGGCGGACTTGATGTTCTGCGCGTGCGACAGGTCGACGAGGCGCTTCATCACGAACGGCTTGAAGAGCTCGAGCGCCATCTGCTTGGGCAGACCGCACTGGTGCAGCTTCAGCTGCGGACCCGACACGATGACCGAACGGCCCGAGTAGTCCACGCGCTTGCCGAGCAGGTTCTGACGGAAACGACCCTGCTTGCCCTTGAGCATGTCGGACAGCGACTTCAGCGGCCGGTTGCCCGGGCCGGTGACCGGACGACCGCGGCGGCCGTTGTCGAACAGCGAGTCGACGGCCTCCTGGAGCATCCGCTTCTCGTTGTTGACGATGATCTCGGGCGCGCCGAGGTCGAGCAGCCGCTTGAGGCGGTTGTTCCGGTTGATGACGCGGCGGTACAGGTCGTTCAGGTCGGAGGTCGCGAAGCGGCCACCGTCGAGCTGCACCATCGGGCGCAGGTCCGGCGGGATGACCGGGACGGCGTCGAGGACCATGCCCTGCGGCTTGTTGCCGGTCTTGCGGAACGCGTCGACGACCTTGAGGCGCTTGAGGGCGCGGACCTTGCGCTGGCCCTTGCCGTTGGCGATGGTGTCGCGCAGGCTCTCGACCTCGGCCGCGATGTCGAAGCTCTCGAGGCGCTTCTGGATCGCCGTGGCGCCCATGTGGCCCTCGAAGTACTTGCCGAACCAGTTCTTCATCTCGCGGTAGAGCATCTCGTCGCCCATGAGGTCTTGGACCTTGAGGGACTTGAAGGTGTTCCACACCTCGTCGAGGCGGTCGATCTCGCGCTGCGCGCGGTCGCGCAGCTGCTTCATCTCCCGCTCGGCGCCGTCGCGGACCTTGCGGCGCGCGTCGGCCTTGGCGCCCTCGGCCTCGAGGGTCGCGAGGTCCTCCTCGAGCTTCTTGGTGCGGTCCTCGAGCGAGCCGTCGCGGCGCTTCTCGAGGCGCTCGCGCTCCAGCTGCACCTTGCCCTCGAGCGAGGACAGGTCGCGGTGGCGGGCGTCCTCGTCGACGGAGGTGATCATGTACGCCGCGAAGTAGATGACCTTCTCGAGGTCCTTCGGGGCCAGGTCGAGCAGGTAGCCGAGGCGGCTCGGGACACCCTTGAAGTACCAGATGTGGGTGACCGGGGCGGCCAGCTCGATGTGGCCCATGCGCTCACGGCGCACCTTGGAACGGGTCACCTCGACGCCGCAGCGCTCGCAGATGATGCCCTTGAAGCGCACGCGCTTGTACTTGCCGCAGTAGCACTCCCAGTCCCGGGTGGGACCGAAGATCTTCTCGCAGAAGAGGCCGTCACGCTCCGGCTTGAGCGTGCGGTAGTTGATGGTCTCCGGCTTCTTGACCTCGCCGTGGCTCCACGTGCGGATGTCGTCCGCGGTGGCCAGGCCGATCTGAAGCTGGTCGAAGAAGTTCACGTCGAGCACGGTGGCTGCAACCCTTCGGTAGTTCTAGAAAAGTGAAGTAGGGGGCGGAGGCGGGGCCGGCCGGAGCCGGCCCCGCGACTCACACCTCTTCGACCGAGCTGGGCTCGCGACGGGACAGGTCGATCCCGAGCTCCTCGGCGGCGCGGAAGACGTCCTCCTCCGCGTCGCGGAGCTCGATCTGCGCGCCGTCCTGGTTGAGGACCTCGACGTTCAGGCAGAGCGACTGCATCTCCTTGACGAGAACCTTGAACGACTCGGGGATGCCGGAGTCGGGGATGTTCTCGCCCTTCACGATCGCCTCGTAGACCTTGACGCGACCAGGCACGTCGTCGGACTTGATCGTGAGCAGCTCCTGCAGGGCGTAGGCGGCGCCGTACGCCTCCATCGCCCAGACCTCCATCTCACCGAACCGCTGGCCACCGAACTGGGCCTTACCGCCCAGCGGCTGCTGCGTGATCATCGAGTAGGGGCCGGTGCTGCGCGCGTGGATCTTGTCGTCGACGAGGTGGTGCAGCTTCAAGATGTACATGTAGCCGACCGAGACCGGGTCCGGGAACGGCTCACCCGAGCGGCCGTCGAACAGCGACGCCTTGCCGGTGTCGTCGATCATCCGCACGCCGTCGCGGTTGGGGATCGTCGAGCCGAGCAGGCCGGTGATCTCGTCCTCGCGGGCGCCGTCGAAGACCGGGGTCGCGACCCGGGTGTTCGGGTCGGCCTTGTCCGCGTGGATCTTGATCAGGCGCTGCTTCCAGTCGGACTTCTTGTCGTCCTCGTGGAGGTTGAGGTCCCAGCCCTGCTTGGCCAGCCAGCCCAGGTGCAGCTCGAGGATCTGACCGATGTTCATCCGTCGCGGCACGCCGAGCGGGTTGAGCACGACGTCGACCGGGGTGCCGTCCTCCATGAACGGCATGTCCTCGATCGGCAGGATCTTCGCGATGACGCCCTTGTTGCCGTGGCGACCGGCGAGCTTGTCGCCGACAGAGATCTTGCGCTTCTGGGCGACGTACACGCGCACCAGCTGGTTGACGCCCGGGGGCAGCTCGTCGCCGTCCTCGCGATCGAACACGCGGACGCCGATGACCGTGCCGGACTCACCGTGCGGCACCTTCATCGAGGTGTCGCGGACCTCGCGCGCCTTCTCACCGAAGATCGCGCGGAGCAGGCGCTCCTCCGGGGTCAGCTCGGTCTCGCCCTTGGGCGTGACCTTGCCGACCAGGACGTCACCGGTGGTGACCTCGGCGCCGATGCGGATGATGCCGCGCTCGTCGAGGTCGGCCAGCATCTCCTCGGAGACGTTCGGGATGTCCCGGGTGATCTCCTCGGGGCCGAGCTTGGTGTCGCGGGCGTCGACCTCGTGCTCCTCGATGTGGATCGAGGTGAGGATGTCCTCCTGGACCAGGCGCTGGCTCAGGATGATGGCGTCCTCGTAGTTGTGGCCCTGCCACGGCATGAACGCCACGAGGAGGTTCGTGCCGAGCGCCATCTCGGCGTCGTCGGTGCACGGACCGTCGGCGATCGGCGAGCCGACCTCGACCCGGTCACCCTCGGCGACCAGCGGGCGCTGGTTGATGCAGGTGCCCTGGTTCGAGCGCTTGAACTTCGCGAGCTTGTACGTCGAGTACGTGCCGTCGTCGTTCATCGTCTCGATGATGTCGGCCGACACCTCCTTGACCACACCGGCGGCGGTCGCGGTGACCACGTCGCCGGCGTCGACCGCGGCGCGGTACTCGATGCCGGTGCCGACCAGCGGCGCGTCGCTGCGGATCAGCGGCACGGCCTGGCGCTGCATGTTCGCGCCCATGAGCGCGCGGTTGGCGTCGTCGTGCTCGAGGAACGGGATCAGCGCGGTCGCGACCGACACCATCTGGCGCGGCGAGACGTCCATGTAGTCGACCTCGTCGGCCAGGACCTCGGAGACCTCACCGTTGCGCTGGCGGACCAGCACGCGCTCCTCGGCGAAGCGGCCCTTGTCGTCGAGCGCGGCGTTCGCCTGCGCGATGACGTAGCGGTCCTCGTCGTCGGCGGTGAGGTAGTCGACCTGGTCGGTGACCTTGCCCTTCTCGACCCGGCGGTACGGCGTCTCGACGAAGCCGAACGGGTTGATCCGGCCGTAGGAGGCCAGCGAGCCGATCAGACCGATGTTCGGGCCTTCCGGCGTCTCGATCGGGCACATGCGGCCGTAGTGCGACGGGTGGACGTCACGGACCTCCATGCCGGCGCGGTCACGGGACAGACCGCCCGGGCCGAGCGCCGAGAGGCGACGCTTGTGCGTCAGGCCGGCGATCGGGTTGGTCTGGTCCATGAACTGCGACAGCTGCGAGGTGCCGAAGAACTCCTTCAGCGCCGCCACGACGGGACGGATGTTGATCAGGGACTGCGGCGTGATCGCCTCGACGTCCTGGGTCGTCATCCGCTCGCGGACCACGCGCTCCATGCGGGCCAGACCCGTGCGGAGCTGGTTCTGGATCAGCTCGCCCACGGTGCGCATCCGGCGGTTGCCGAAGTGGTCGATGTCGTCCGACGAGATGTCGAGCGTGCCCTGGGGCGACTCGATCTGCTCGCGGCCGTCGTGCAGCGCGACGATGTACTTGATCGCGGCGACGACGTCGTCGATGGTCAGCGTCTGCTGGTCGAAGGCCTCGACCAGGCCGAGCTTCTTGTTGATCTTGTAGCGACCGACCTTCGCGAGGTCGTAGCGCTTCGGGTTGAAGTAGTAGTTGTTCAGCAGCGTCTGCGCGGCCTCCTCCGTCGGGGGCTCGCCCGGACGGAGCTTGCGGTAGATGTCGAGCAGCGCGTCCTTCTGCGTCTCGGTGTGATCCTTCTCGAGGGTCAGCATCATCGACTCGTACTGGCCGAACTCCTCGCGGATCTGCTCGTTGGTCCAGCCGAGGGCCTTGAGCAGCACCGTGACGTTCTGCTTGCGCTTGCGGTCGAGGCGGACGCCGACCAGGTCGCGCTTGTCGATCTCGAACTCGAGCCAGGCGCCGCGCGAGGGGATGAGCTTCGCGGTGTAGATGTCCTTGTCGGACGTCTTGTCGGCGGTGCGCTCGAAGTACACACCGGGCGAACGGACGAGCTGCGACACGACGACGCGCTCGGTGCCGTTGATGATGAAGGTGCCCTTGTCGGTCATGAGCGGGAAGTCGCCCATGAAGACCGTCTGGCCCTTGATCTCACCGGTGTCGTTGTTGGTGAACTCCGCGGAGACGTACAGCGGAGCGGAGTAGGTGAAGTCCTTCTCCTTGCACTCGTCCACGGTGTACTTGGGGTCGTAGAACACCGGGTTCTCGAACGAGAGGGACATCGTCTCGGAGAAGTCCTCGATCGGGGAGATCTCCTCGAAGATCTCCTGGAGACCGGACTTGCTGGAGACGTCCTCACCCTCAGCACGGCGGCGCTCGACGGCGGCCTGCCACTTCTCGTTCCCGACCAGCCAGTCAAAGCTGTCGGTCTGGAGCGAGAGGAGCTGAGGAACTTCGAGAGGTTCGGTGATCTTTGCGAAAGAGATGCGGCGGGAGTTACCAGAGGTGGTGCGCGCGGCCAAGAGGTGTCCTTCGACGATTCGCTCTTCGATCTGCGTCAGCCCACCACAAAATCAGCCACCGGGCAGGCCGAAGAGCATTTGAGGGCAGACGCAAAGAAGCAGCCTACCGCACGCGCGGACACCTCACAAACCCCGGATCTCGCCTCGGGGGTCGCGTTGGCGACGATCATGAACGGGGAATCGGGCTGGGTCAAGCGACGGCGCCGCGGTGGCGGCGGGATCGTTGTCTCCCTCGTCGTCTTGCAGCGTGCTGTTCCGGCCGCCTCAGGCGCACACGCCGTCGCCTCGTCGCTACCTCGCCGTGTCTTCGCTTCGCTCGCCACGCCTCGGTTTGACGCTCCATCGGCGACGCCGGTCGCCTTCGGCGTCCGGCTTGCCCGCTCGCTCCTCGGTCGTGCCTCCTATGGGGGGAAGGTCAGGTGTCGAGGGAGGCGACCAGCCAGTCGCCGTCGACCTTCTCCATGGTGATCGTGACCCAGTTCTTGTAGACCTGCGGCTCGGTGTACTTCTTGTTCGTGCGGGTCTGGTCGACGAGGGCGAAGACCTGGACGCGGTCCTCGCCGGCGCGGACGACGCCGGAGCTGACCAGGGTGGCGTCGAGGACGGTCCCGGTCGAGGGGGCGTTCTCGGCGATGATCCCGTCGAAGAGCTTGTCGTACTCCTCGCGGAAGTCGCTGGTGAGGTAGGGGTGGGCGGCGGCCTTGGAGGTGTCGAGGTTGCGGGCGTCGTACGACAGGATCGGGACGACGGCGCGCTCGGCGGCGGCCTGGGCGGCGCGGGTGTCGCTCTCGACCGACGCCGAGGAGGGTTCCTGGCTCCAGACGACGGCGGTCACCGCGACCAGGGCGAGCGTGACCGCGGCGAGACCGGCCAGCAGCCAGCCGGGGATGGTCCGCCCGCCGGCGGGAGCGGGCGCGGGGTCCGCGGCCGGCGCCGTGTCCACCTCGGCGACCGGCTCCTGCTCCGGCTCGGGCTCGGCGGCGGCCGCGGCGAGCTCGGCGTCGTAGACGGCCCGGCGCTCGGGGTCGAGGAGGACCTCGGCGGCCTGGTTGAGGACGGAGAAGCGCCGGTCGGTCGGGTCGAGGTCGGCGATCTGGGCTCGCCAGGCGGCGCGGATCTCGTCGGCCGGGGCGTCCGGGCCGACGCCGAGGATGTCGTACCAGGTGGGGTTCCCGCTGCCGGTCACTGCTCCTCCTCCTGGTTCACCGGGGTGTAGTCGTCGACCAGCCACTCCCCGTCGGTCTTGACCAGGTCGACCGCCCAGCGCAGCACGTCCTCGTCGGCGTCGACGCGCTTCGACGGGTCGTCGGGCTGCTTCGGGTCGGGGTAGCTGCCGGTCAGGCCCGCGGCGACCAGCACGGTGGCGGAGTCGGCGTCGATCGACTCGACACCGACGCCGTACACCTCGGCCGTGCGGCCGTAGCCGGCGGTCTTCACGGTCTCCTCGGCGATCGGGAGGCCGGAGGTCTCGAAGTCGCTGGCGAACTTCGCGGTGATGACCTCCTTGACCTGGTCGCGGTACTCGGTGAGGTGACCCTGGCCGTCGAGCTGGTCGGGGCCGTAGGTGTTCAGCCGCAGCACGAACTGCTCCGTCTGCGACATCACGGCCTCGCGATCGGCCTGGTTGTCACTGCCACCCCCCTCGCGGTCGACGAGGAGCCAGCCGAGGGTGGCGGCGGAGGCGACCAGCGCGACGAGGAGCACGACCAGCAGGACCAGCCGGAACCGCTGGTTCGGCTGGTTGCCCGGGGCGGGATCGACCGTGGTCACCTCTGGATACTGGTCAACGGCTGGAGAAATAGCCACTTCCACGAGTCCTCTCCGAAGCTCGGCGGCGCGGGGGCCGCCGCCTGCGAGTCGTCCTGGTGGGCCTTGCTGCCCCACCGCAGCCGACCGGTGTCGGGGTCGTACGACGCGATCGGGGCGCGGTACGCCGCCCCCGCGCGGTTGAGGTTCTGCGAGCCGCGGGCGTTGCTCATCGCGGCGGGCTCGGTGCACCGGGCGTTCTCGTTCATCGGCCGGTTCGAACCGTCCTGCGGCGGGCGGGTGTCGGTGCCCTCGTAGCCCCGGTGGCACACCGGGTTCGTGGTGAGGATCAGCCCGAAGTGGGCGTCGTACAGCCCGGTGTCGGGGGACTTGGACACGACGGTGAACCCGCCCTCGACGACGTACGGGTAGATCACCAGGATCTGCCGCACGCCCGGCAGGTGCTCGACGATCACCTGGCCGGTGGTGAGCAGGTTGTTGATCAGCTCGCCGAGCTCGACCTCGTTGTCCTCGAGGAACGTGCGCAGCTCGGTGGCGGCAGCGGAGCCGTCGTCGATCACCTGGCGCAGGTCCGCGTCCGAGCCGGCCAGCGTGTCGCTGAACAGGCTCATCTGGCTGGCGAAGTTGCGGATCGCGCTCGCCGATCTCACCTGGGTGCGCAGCACGGTGTTGCTGTCGCGGATCAGCGCGGTGGTCACGTCGAAGTTGGCGTTCGCCTCGTTGATGAAGGAGTCACCGGTGTCGATGATCCGCTGGAGGTCCTCGCCCGTGCCGGCGAACGCGTCCCCCATCTCGCGGACCGTCGTGGCGAGCGCCTCCTGGTCGACCGAGGACACCGTGTTGGAGATGTCGGCGAGCAGCTTCTGCGTCGGGATCGGCGTGCGGGTGTCCTCGGTGTCGATCTCGGAGTCGTCGCGCAGGTACGGCCCGGTGTCCACCTGCGGCTGCAGCTCGACGTACTGCTCCCCCACCGCCGACCGGTTGCCGACCACGGCGAGCGAGTCGGCCGGGATGTCGTCGTAGCCGTTGTCGACCTCGAGGTGTACGTCGACGCCGGCGTCGGTGAGCTCGAGCTCGCTGACCCGGCCGACCTTGACGCCGCGGTAGGTCACCTCGCCGCCGGCGAAGATGCCGCCGGAGTCGGGGAAGTGCGCGACGACGGTGTAGCTGTCGTCGATGATCATCCGGTCGAGCTGGGCGTAGCGCGCGCCGACGAAGCTGACGCCGAACAGCGTGATGAGCACGAAGATGACCAGCTGGATGCGGGTGCGGCGGGTGATCACCTGGTCACCATCCCGGGGACGAGCAGGCGGACGAGGGCGGGGTCGAACACCCGGCTGAGCTGGCCGAGGGTGGGGCCTTGCGCGGCCTGCGTCGGCCCGACGCCGGTGCGGCCGAGACCGAGGATGCCGCCGAGGTCGAGGCCGGGCAGCGACGGGAGCTCGGTCGGGAGGCCGCTCGGCAGCTCACCGCCGGGCAGGTGCGGCAGGCCGGGGATCTGGTTGATGATGCGGCAGACCACGGTCTTCTCGTTCTTCTTCTTCAGGCAGGCGTCCTTGAGGTTCGCCAAGCCCTGGACCGTCGAGAGCAGCTTGCGGCACGGCTTGCTGGTGACGTCGCCGCTGGCGATGCACCGCGCGACGCGGCCGAGGATCACCGTCGGGTCGAGGTCGGTCGGCAGCACGGTCGGCAGCTCGGTCGGGATCCCGGTCGGCAGGCCGGTGACACCGCCGGAGATGTCGATGTCGAGCTCGACCGACAGGTTGGTGTAGTCGCCCATGTGCAGGTTGCGCGCGACCTGCGGGTCGCGGCCGACGACCTCGTCGACGAACGGGTACGTCAGGAAGACGTTGAAGGACTTCACCAGCGCGTCCCCGGAGTCGGCCAGCTCGGTCAGCACCGGGTTGAGCTGGCGCAGCGACTCGATGGTCGCGTCCTTCGACGCCTTGATGACCCGGACACCCACACCGCCGAGGCGGTCGAGCGCCTTCAGCATCTTCACGAGGTCGGCACGCTGCTGGTCCAGGGACTCCAGGGCGCTCGGCAGCTCGTCGAGGGCGGCGTCGATCGAGTCCATCTGGTCGTTGACCGACACCGCGAGGTTGTTGAGGGAGTCGATCGCGGTGACGATGTCGTCCTTGTTCTCGTCGAGCTGGCTCATGAACAGGCGCACCTGCTCCAGCACCGAGCTGACGTCCTCCTCGCGACCCTCCAGCGCGTTGTTCAGCTCGGTCGCGATGGTCTTCAGCTGGGCGACACCGCCGCCGTTGAGCAGGAGGCTCAGCGCGCCGAGCACCTCCTCGACCTCCGGGTTGCGCCCGGTGCGGTCGAGCGGGATCACCTCGCCGGTCTCCAGCTCGCCCGTCGGCTCGATGCCCTCGGGCGGGCTCAGCGACACGAACTTCTCGCCGAGCAGGCTGGTCTGGCGGATCTCGGCGATGGTGTTGTCGGGGAGCTCGACGTCGTTGCGCAGCTCCAGCGTGACCTCGGCGTGCTGACCCTTCAGCTCCACGTCGGTCACCTGGCCGACGCTGACGTCGTTGACCTTCACCGTCGACTGCGGGACCAGGTCGAGCACGTCTCGGAACTCGGCCGTCACCGTGATCGGGTCGTCGCCGACGTCGGTGCCTCCGGGGAGCGGCAGCTGGTAGACGTCGAAGTCGCAGCCGGTCAGCAGGATCGTGCCGGCCAGGACGGCGACCAGGGCGCGCAGCACCTTCGGGGTCCTCATCGGTCCACCTCCACGAAGCCGCCGAGCGTCGGGTCGAAGCGGTCGCCCGAGGCGGGGGCGCCCTTGCCCTGGCCGAGCGTCGCGGCGCGCGGCAACGCGGTCTGCACCAGGTCGCACAGCGCGCCCGAGCGGTCGGCCTGGGACAGGAAGCCGCAGAGCAGCGTCGCCGGGTCGGACTCGATCTGGTGGACCAGCTCGCCGATGTTGGCGTTGGTGTCGAGCGTGCCGGCCTGGGGGTTGTAGGTCAGCGCCAGGTTGTTCAGGGCCAGCGGGCCGTAGTCGAGGATCTCCGACAGCGCGTCGCGCTGCTTGACCAGGACCTTCGAGACCCGGGTCAGCCCCGAGATGTTGCGTCCGAGGACCTCGCGGTTCTCCGCGACGAACGTCTTCACCTGGCCGAGCGCGGTGGCCAGGCTCTCCAGCGACGCGCTGAGCTCGTCGCGCTCGCCGGCCAGCATCGACGAGACGTCGGAGAGGGACTCGTTGAAGCGCCGTACCGTCGAGTCGTTCGCCGCCAGGGTGCTGATGAAGCCCTGCAGCTCGCGGGCGGAGCCGAAGAGCTCCTCCTTGTTGTCGTCGAGCGTCTGGCTCAGCTTCCCGAAGTCCTCGATGGTCTGGTGGAACTTCGCGCCCTGACCGCCGAAGTTCTCCGCCGTCGTCTCCAGCAGGTCCGACAGCGCGCCGTTCTGGTTGGCGCCGGTCGGGCCGAGCGCGACGGTGAGGTCGTCGAGGCTGGTGTAGATCTGGTCGAGCTCGAGCGGCACCGCGGTGCGGTCCTCCTCGAGGACCTCGCCGTCGGCCAGCACGTCGCCGCCGGTGTAGACGGGGGTGAGCTGCACGAACCGGTCGCCCACGACCGACGGCGCGATGATCGCGGCCTTCGCGTCGGCCGGGACCTTCACGTCCGCGTCGTACGTCATCGTGACCACCACGTCCGTGCCCGACGGGGTCACGGTGTCGACCGTCCCGACCGGCACGCCGAGCACGCGGACGTCGCTGCCCTCGTAGATCGAGATCGTGCGCGGGAAGTGCGCGGTCACGGTCTTGGTGTCGTCGCCGGTGAACATCGTGAACGCCGCCGCCACGAGCGCGAGGACGATGACGGCCGGGATGACCGCCCGCTTCAGGATGCCGGTGCTCTTCATGTCAGCCACCCACCTGCGGGACCGGGGGCATGTTCTGGATGTAGGTGTCGAACCACGGGCCGCCGCCGAGGGTGTTGGCGAACACCCGGTAGAACGGCGCCATCAGGCGCAGGCTGTTGTCGAGGTTGTCCTCGTTCTTGTTGAGCACCTGCACGACCCGTTCGAGGTGGAGCAGCGCCGGCTTCAGGTCCTCGCGGCTCTGCTCGACGAGCGCGGTCAGCTCGTTCGACAGTCGCGTGGTCGAGGTGAGCAGGTCGTGCACTGCGGCGCGGCGTGCGACCAGCGCGCGGAACAGGACGTCGGAGTCCTGCATCAGCCCCACGATGTCCTGGTCGCGCTCCGCGAGGACGCTCGAGACCCGCTTCAGATTCTTCAGCAGCGTGTTGATCTGCTCGTCGCGCGCGGCGATGTTCGTCGACAGTCGCGACACCCCGTCCAGCGCGGCCCGGAACTCCTCCGGGGTGTTGCGGGTCAGGTCCGCGAGCGTGGTGAGCGACTCGGCGAGCTGGTCGGTGTCGATCCGCTCGGAGGTCTCCGCGAGGCCCGAGAACGCGTCGACGACGTCGTACGGCGAGCTGGTCCGCTCGACCGGGATCTCGGCACCCTCGTCCAGCTGGCCGGAGCCGGCCGGCTCGAGCGAGAGGTACATGGCGCCCAGCAGCGTCTTCACCTTGATCGCGGCGTGCGTCTCGTCGCCGAACGCGGAGTCGGTGTCGACGCGGAACGTCACCTTGACGTGGTCGCCGTCGAGCTCGACCGTCTCGACCTTGCCGACGCGAACGCCGGCGATGCGGACCTCGTCGTTGGGCTTGAGCCCGCCGGACTCGCTGAACGCGGCGTAGTAGGTGTCGCCGCCCCCGATCAGCGGCAGGTCCTGGGCGCGGAACGCCGCCATGATGAGCAGGGCGATGACGGCGAGGCTGACCGCCCCGATCACGACGGGGTTCTTCTCGCGGAAGGAGCCGCTCATCCGAGATCACACCTGTCGGAGCCGGTGGCGTAGTCGACCGGGACGGACTGGCCTCCGGGCAGGCGCACCCGGCCCTGGAAGTTGCAGAGGTAGAAGTTGAACCAGGATCCGTACGTCGCCGTGCGGCCGATCTTGTTGAGCTTGATCGGCAGCACCTGCAGGGACCGGTCGATCTCGGCGCGGCCGGCGTCGAGGTTCCCGGCCAGCCGGCGCAGCTGGTGGATGTCGGAGACGAACGGCTCGCGGATGCCGTCGACGAGGTCGGCGGTCTCGACCGACAGCTCGGAGACGTCGTCCAGCGCGCCCAGGATCGCCTCCCGGTCGTCGGCGAGGCCGCCCACGAAGGTGCGGAAGGTCGTGATCAGCCGGCTCAGCTGCTCGTCGCGGTCGCCGACGTGGTCGAGGACCTCGTTGAGGTTGTCGATCAGGTCCCCGATGACCTGGTCTCGGCTGGCCAGGGTCGAGGTGACCGACGCCGTGTGCGCGAGCAGGCCCTCGAGCGTGCCGCCCTCGCCCTGGAAAACCTGGACGATCTCGTACGACAGCTGGTTGATGTCCGCCGGGGACAGCGCCTGGAACAGCGGCTTGAACCCGTTGAACAGCACCGTCAGGTCGAGCGCGGGCGACGTCCGGGTGACGGGGATGGTCTCGCCCTCCTTCAAGGGCTCGGTGTCCCCGATCTCGTCGGTGAGCGCGATGTAGCGCTGTCCGACGAGGTTGCGGTAGCGGATGGCCGCGTGGGTCGCGGCGCTGGGCGCGGCGTCCTCCTCGACCGTGAACGTGACGAGCGCGCGGGTCCGGTCGACGATGTCGACGCCGGTGACCGACCCGACCTTCACGCCGGCGATCCGGACGTCGTCGCCCTTCACCACGCCGGTCGCGTCGACGAACTCGGCCTTGTAGGAGTTCTTCGGCGAGAACGAGATGTTGCCGATCGTCATGACCAGCACGGCGGTCGCCATCGTGGTGACCACGATGAAGATCAGCAGCTTGGTCAGGTCGAGGGTGGTGCGCTTGTCGAGGACCTTCATCGCAGCGACACCTCCGCCCCGCGCGCCATCGGCCCGACCAGCAGCAGGCCGAGGTCGGACACCTCCGCGGCGCTGACGCCGAGCGCCGGTCCGAGCAGCTCGCGCAGCAGCTGCGTCTCCTCGGGGGAGCCGGCCGTGCTGCGGAAGTACTGGTTCGGCACCACCCGGGTGGTGCCCTTGCCGGTGGGCTCGTCCACGCCGTCGTCGAAGTTCGGCTGGTTGCGGAACGGGTTGTCCTGGCTCCACGGCGGGTTGGGCAGGCTCCCGCAGTGCGGCTCGCGGTCCTCCCCGAAGTGCGGCTTGTCGTTCGGACCGTAGGCGCGCGGCTGGTTCGGCAGCGTCTCGAGCTGGATGTGCAGCACGAACCCGCGGAACGCCTCGGCCTGGCGGGAGCCGGCGGTCACGATGCCCTTGGTGAGGCACGTGAACTCCGGCGCGTAACGGGCGAACACCGCCAGCTGCTTCTGGCTCACGTCGGAGAGCTGGATCAGGTTGTCGCCGTTCTCCTCCAGGAACGCGCGTGCGGTGTCGGAGAAGCTCGAGACGTCGTCGAACAGGGCGTTGAGCTTGGCCTCGCGGTCCTCGAGGGTGCCGGTGGTGGTGATCGTGTCATCGAGGATGTCGGCGATCTGCGGCATCACGGCGGCGTAGGTGTCGGACGTCTTCGCGGTCAGCCGCAGGTCCTCGACGAGCTGCGGGATCTGCGGGTTCAGTCGCTTGAGGTAGCTGTCGACGGTCTCGAAGTTCTCGCCGATCTGGTCGCCGCGGCCCTCCAGCGCTGTCGCGAGCGCGTTGAGCGTCATGTTGATGTCGGCGGGCTGGACGGTGCGCAGCAACGGGTAGAGGTCGGACAGCACCTGCTCGACCTCGGTCGAGACCTCGGTGCGCTCGATGACGTCGCCGGCCGCGATCGGCTCCGGCGACGGGTCGTCGGGCACCTGGAGCGCGACGTACTTCTCACCGAAGAGCGTCTTCGGGACGATCGCGCCGGTCACGTCCGCCGGGATCGTGTCCACCTCGCTCGGGAAGATGCCGAGCGTCACCTCAGCACCGTCGCCGGACGGCTCGAAACCGAGCACCTCGCCCACCAGGACGCCGCGGATCTTCACGTCGGCGCGCATGGGCAGCTGCAGCCCGATCGTCGAGGTCTCGAGGGTGACCTCCTCGTAGTCCGCGAACTTCTTGGTGAAGATCGCGTAGGTGAAGTAGACACCTGCCAGCAGGAGGCAGATGAAGACGACCCCGAGGAGCTTGTGCCCGGCCGTACGACGCATCGCTCACCCACCCAACCTGACGGTGGTGGTGGCGCCCCAGATGGCCATCGACAGGAACAGGTCGATGACGTTGATGGCGACGATGCTGGTGCGGACCGCGCGGCCGACCGCGACGCCCACGCCGGCGGGGCCGCCCGACGCGTTGTAGCCGTGGTAGCAGTGGATCAGGATCACGACGACCGCGAACACCAGGACCTTGCCGAAGGACCAGAGCACGTCGCCGGGCGGCAGGAACTGGTTGAAGTAGTGGTCGTAGGTGCCCGCGCTCTGCCCGAAGAACTGGGTGACGGTGAGCCTGGTCGCGAAGTACGACGCGAGCAGACCGACGACGTACAGCGGGACGATCGCGATCAGGCCCCCGATGATCCGGGTGGTCACGAGGAACGGCAGCGACGGGATCGCCATCACCTCGAGCGCGTCGATCTCCTCGGAGATCCGCATCGCGCCGAGCTGGGCGGTGAAGCCGCATCCGACCGTCGCCGCGAGCGCGATCGCCGCGACCAGCGGGGCGATCTCGCGGGTGTTGAAGTAGGCGGACACGAAGCCCGAGAACGCCGCGGTCCCCAGCTGGTTGAGCGCGGCGTAGCCCTGCAGCCCGACCTCGGTGCCGGTGAAGAAGCACATCGCGGTGATGACGCCGACGGTGCCGCCGATGACCGCGAGCGCGCCGGAGCCCAGGGTGACCTCGGCGAGGATCCGCAGGACCTCCTTCTTGTACCGGCGGATCGTGCGGGGGGTCCACGACAGGGCCTTGACGTAGAACGCGAGCTCTTCGCCGAGGCGGTCGAGGAAACGGGCGGGCTTGTCGTACACCGCGCGGATGTTGGCCATGGCGTCGCTAACCCGTCTTCGGTGGGACGAGCTGGAAGTAGATCGCGCTCATCACGAAGTTGACGACGAACAGGAGCATGAACGTGATGACGACGGACTCGTTCACCGCGTCGCCGACGCCCTTGGGGCCGCCCTTGGCGTTCATGCCCTTGTAGCACGCGACGACCGCGGCGATCAGGCCGAACACCAGGGCCTTGAGCATGCCCTGCCACAGGTCGGGCAGCTGGGCGAGCGCGGTGAAGCTCGCCAGGTAGGCCCCTGGTGTGCCGTCTTGGAGGACGACGTTGAAGACGTAGCCGCCGGCGACGCCGACGACGCTGACCAGGCCGTTGAGGAAGACCGCGACGAGCATGCAGGCGAGCACGCGGGGGACGACGAGGCGCTGGATGGGGTCGATGCCCAGCACCATCATCGCGTCGAGCTCCTCGCGGATCTTGCGCGCGCCCAGGTCCGCGGCGATCGCGGAGCCGGCCGCGCCGGCGATCAGCAGCGAGGTGGCGATCGGCCCGGCCTCGCGGACGACCGCGAGCACCGCGGCCGAGCCGGTGAACGACTGGGCGCCGAACTGCTTGATGAGACCACCGACCTGGAGCGCGATCACCGCACCGAACGGGATCGCCACCAGCGCGGTCGGGATGATCGTGACCGAGGCGATGAACCACGCCTGCTGGATGAACTCCCGGAGCTGGAACGGACGCCGGAACATGCTCCGCGCCACGTCGAGACCGAAGGCGAACAGGTTGCCGGCGGTCCCGACCGGAGCGAGCGCGCGGCTCGCGGTCAGGGACGACATGCGATCAGCCCCCGGTCACCATGGTCATGTTCTGCTCGAACGAGCCCGGCGGCGGGGTGACGCCGTTCTCGCGGCACCACTCGCCCGGCGGGCGCTGGCTGCGCCGCGCGATGCCGTTCGACGGGTCGAGCTGCAGCGGGATCGGCGGGAGCGGCGGGAGCTCCTGCCCCTTCTCGGCCTCGAGCTCGTCGGCGTCCTTCTCCTCCGACATGCCGATCGGGCCGACGCGCTGGGCGTTGAGGAACTGGCGAACCACCGGCTCCTCCGAGGAGAGCAGCATCTCGCGGGGGCCGAACATCGCGAGGTGGCGGTGGTAGAGGAGCCCGATGTTGTCCGGCACGGTGCGGGCGGTGTTGATGTCGTGGGTGACGATGAGGAAGGTCGCGTCGATCTGGGCGTTGAGGTCGACGATGAGCTGGTTGAGGAACGCCGTGCGCACGGGGTCGAGGCCGGAGTCCGGCTCGTCGAACAGCACGATCTCGGGGTCGAGCACGAGGGCCCGGGCCAGGCCGGCACGCTTGCGCATACCACCGGAGATCTCGCCGGGGAGCTTGTCCTCGGCGCCGATGAGGCCGACCAGGTCCATCTTCTCCATGACGATGTCACGGATCTCGGACTCGGACTTCTTGGTGTGCTCGCGCAGCGGGAAGGCGACGTTGTCGTAGAGGTTCATGGAGCCGAACATCGCGCCGTCCTGGAACAGCACGCCGAACAGCTTGCGGATCTCGTAGAGATCCTTCTCGGAGCAGGTCGCGATGTCGGTGCCCTCGATGATGATCGAGCCCTCGTCGGGCTTGAGCAGGCCGATCAGCGTCTTGAGGAACACCGACTTGCCGGTGCCGGAGGGACCGAGCATCACGCAGATCTCCCCGGCCGGGACGGTCAGGCTCACGTTGCCCCAGATCAGCTGCTTGCCGAACGACTTGCTGAGGTTCTCGACCTTGATCTCGACGCCCATGACCTGCCTGTCCCTCCTACGACACCCCGCGCGCTCCGATTCCCGGGTCGGGCCCGCCTGACACTCCCCACTCCCCCACTGACCGGTAACAACGCGACCGGTGGCGTGAAGTTACGCGCGGGTTTCCTTCCCCGTGAGACGCCCGTTACACCTGGGGGTCTGGACCGGGACATGCAACGAGGGGCGGCCCACCCGGATCGGGTGGACCGCCCCTCGTCGAAGAGGTGCGTCAGAAAGACGTCACTTGAGGGTGACGGTGGCGCCGGCGCCCTCGAGGGCCTCCTTGGCCTTCTCCGCAGCGTCCTTCGCGACCTTCTCGAGGATCGGCTTCGGAGCGGCCTCGACCAGCTCCTTCGCCTCCTTGAGGCCGAGGGAGGTCAGCGCGCGGACCTCCTTGATGACGTTGATCTTCTTGTCGCCGGCCGACTCCAGGATGACGTCGAACTCGTCCTGGTCGCCGCCCGCGGCAGCGGCGTCGCCGCCCGCCGCGCCACCCGCAGCCGGGGCAGCCGCAACGGCAACCGGGGCAGCGGCGGTGACGCCGAAGGTCTCCTCGAACTGCTTCACGAACTCGCTGAGCTCGATCAGCGTCATCTCCTTGAACGCGTCGAGGAGCTCGTCGGTGCTGAGCTTCGCCATGGTGGCGTTTCCTTCCATTCGGTGGTCCGGTGCGGGATCGCCGCCGGACCGGGTTTCAGGTGGTGTGTACGCCGGGGCCTCAGGCCTCGGCGGTCTCCTCGTCAGAGGCGGCCTCGGCGGCGGGCTCCTCGGTCGGAGCCTCCTCCTCGGCGGGAGCCTCGTCAGCGGCGACCGGCTCGGCCGAAGCCTGGCCAGCACCACCTGCGAGGATCGAGGGGTCCTGCTCGGCCTTCGCCTGGAGCGCACCCGCGAGACGGGCGGCCTGGGCGAGAGGAGCGTTGAGCAGGTAGACGGCCTGGCTGAGCGACGCGAGCATCGCGCCGGCCAGCTTGCCCATGAGCACCTCGCGCGACTCGAGGTCGGCCAGCTTGGCGACCTCCTTCGCGTCGAGGATCTTGCCGTCCAGGACGCCACCCTTGATGACCAGGGTGGGGTTCGCCTTGGCAAAGTCACGCAGACCCTTGGCCGCCTCGACCACGTCGCCGTTGATGAAGGCGATGGCGGTCGGGCCGGTCAGCAGGTCGTCGAAGCCGGAGATGCCCGCCTCATTGGCGGCGATCTTGGCCAGCGTGTTCTTGACCACGGCGTAGTCGGCGTTCGCACCGAGGGAGCGCCGCAGATCCTGCAGCTGCTTCACGGTGAGACCGCGGTACTCGGTCAGCACGGCACCGGCGGAATCGTTGAACGACTCAACGATGTCCGCGACGGCCGCCTGCTTGTCTGCCCGCGCCATGGGTGTCCTTTCGGTGGTGACCACCGGTCCCGGCCCGGAAAAGACGAACGCCCCGAGCGCAGGCTCAGGGCGTGAAGTGACTTCGTGCTCTGTCCCCTGCGCAGGTCGTCCGCTTCCACGGAGCCTTCGGTCCTGCTGCATTCGCAGCGAGACAACCGGCGGTCTTTGGTTTCGTGGAGAACCTTACGCGGCCGAGCGGGACCCGCCAAATCGAGAGCGTCCTCCCGGGTGGAACGCCGAAGGCCCGCCACCTCACGGTGACGGGCCTCGGCTCGGAGCGTGGATCAGGCCTGAGCGGCCTCGTCCTCGACCGCGACGTTGCGGGTGCGGTTCGGGTCGACCTGGACGCCGGGGCCCATGGTCGTCGAGATGCTGATCTTCTTGATGTAGCGGCCCTTGGAGCTGGACGGCTTCAGACGAAGCACCTCCTCGAGCGCCGCGGCGTAGTTCTCCGCGAGCTGGACCTCGGAGAAGGAGGCCTTGCCGATGATGAAGTGCAGGTTCGCGTGCCGGTCGACCCGGAACTCGATCTTGCCGCCCTTGATGTCGGACACGGCCTTGGCCACGTCCGGCGTCACGGTGCCGGTCTTCGGGTTCGGCATGAGGCCACGCGGACCGAGCACGCGGCCGAGACGGCCGACCTTGCCCATCATGTCCGGGGTCGCGACCACGGCGTCGAAGTCGAGCCAGCCACCGCTGACCTTCTCGATCAGCTCGTCGCCACCGACGACGTCGGCGCCGGCCTCACGGGCGGCCTCGGCCTTGTCGGCGTTCGCGAACACGAGCACGCGAGCGGTCTTGCCGGTGCCGTGCGGCAGGTTGACGGTGCCGCGCACCATCTGGTCGGCCTTGCGGGGGTCGACGCCGAGACGCATGACGACGTCCACGGTCTCGTCGAACTTCTTCTTGCTCGTGGTCTTCGCGATCTTGATCGCGGCCAGCGGGGCGTAGACCTCGTCCTTGTCGAACGAGTCGGCCGCCGCGCGGTAGGTCTTGCTGCGCTGCATGATGGTCCTCTGCTTTCAGGAGATGTGGTTAGCGAGCCAGCGCGGCTCTCCCACGTTTCAGTCGGTCGTGACGCCCATCGAGCGGGCGGTGCCCTCGACGATCTTCATGGCGGCGTCGATGTCGTTGGCGTTGAGGTCCGGGAGCTTGGTCTGGGCGATCTCGCGCACCTGGTCCTTGGTCAGCTTGCCGACCTTCTCCTTGTGCGGGACACCCGAACCCTTCTGCAGGCCGGCGGCCTTCTTGATCAGCTCGGCGGCCGGCGGGGTCTTGGTGATGAACGTGAACGAGCGGTCCTCGTAGATCGTGATCTCGACGGGGATCACGTTGCCGCGCATGGACTCGGTCTGCGCGTTGTACGCCTTGCAGAACTCCATGATGTTCACGCCGTGCGGACCGAGGGCGGTACCCACCGGCGGGGCGGGCGTCGCGGCGCCGGCCTGGAGCTGCACCTTGACCAGTGCGGCGATCTTCTTCTTGGGAGGCATGCTGCTTCTCTTTCTGTCTCGTGGTCATGACGAGGCCCCCGGAGAGGCCCCTGCCACCTGCTGCTGCCGCCCGGCTCGCGAGCCGGGCAACCTGTCTATTGTGCTGCGGGTTCGCCTCTAAAGCGAATTCGCGATCTCCTGGGTTTCGAGACACGTCACGCAGCCCCTCGCTTCGCTCGGGTCTGCGTCGACGCCCTCAACCTTTGAGCCGGATCCTGCCCAGAGCAAGCTCTGGGCAGGGGCTCAAACCTTCTGGATCTGGCTGAACGACAGCTCGACCGGCGTCTCGCGGCCGAAGATCTCGACGAGCGCCTTGACCCGCTGCGACTCCGCGTTGATCTCGGTGATCGTCGCGTGGAGCGTGGCGAACGGGCCGTCGACGACCATGACCGAGTCGGAGACGTCGAAGTCGGCGACCTCGACCGGCTTCTTCGCGACGGCGCCGCCCGAGCTGGACGGGACACCGGCGGCCACGGCCTCGGCCTCGGCGCGGGCGACCACGGCGGGCGCCAGCATGTTCTCGACCTCGCTCATCGACAGCGGCACCGGCTGGTGGCTGTGACCGACGAAGCCGGTGACCGACGGGGTGTGCCGCACCGCGGCCCACGACTCGTCGGTGAGGTCCATGCGGACCAGGACGTAGCCGGGAAGGACGGTCCGGCGCACCATCTTGCGCTGGCCGTTCTTGATCTCGGCGACCTCCTCGGTGGGGACCACGATCTCGTGGATGTAGTCCTCCATGTTGAGGGAGATGATGCGGTTCTCGAGGTTGGACTTCACCCGGTTCTCCATGCCGGAGTAGGTGTGCACGACGAACCAGTCGCCGGGCTTCGCCCACAGCTCGCGGCGGAATGCCTCGAGCGGGTCGTTCTCGTCGACCTCGTCCTCGTCGCCCGAGACGGCCTCGTCGCCCTCGTCACCCTCGGCGTGGGAGAGCTCGATGGAGCTGCCCGCGGCGGTGTGGTCGTCCAGACCCAGCTCGGCGTCGGTGTCCTCGTCGGTCACCTCGGCGTCCAGACGCGGGTCCTCCTCGACGTCGGGCCCGTCGTTGGGCTCGCCGTACTGGTCCTCCAGGGTCGGGTCGACCGCGGTCTCGTCGGTCTCCACCGAGTCGTACTCCTGCTCAGACACGTACTGCTCCATCAACGTCGATTTGCTGCTCAGTTATCCAGGTCATCCGGCGGCAGCCGGAATCACGTGTTGGACGGGCCGGTGAAGATCGCGAAGACCAGCCGGCCGAAGCCCAGGTCCATCGCCGCGACGATCGCCATCATCGCGATCACGAACACCATCACCACGATGAAGTAGGTGACCAGCTGCTCCTGGGTCGGGTAGACGACCTTGCGCAGCTCCGCGACCACCTGCCGGTAGAACGTCGGGAGGCTGGTGCGCTTGTCGGCGTTCCCGCCTCGCGACCCTCGGACCGCCTTGCTGTCCGACATGTCCTTCACCTACTCCCTTAGACCGTTCGACCAGTTCTCATCAGCATTCCCTTTGCAGGGCACGAGGGACTTGAACCCCCAACCTTCGGTTTTGGAGACCGATGCTCTGCCAGTTGAGCTAGTGCCCTTCGCAGTGACCCGCGAGGTGGGCCACACACGGGCCGCCGAGCCCTTCGAGGGCATGGCTGAGCCTGTGGGAAATCCACCAGTGGTGGAGTCTACGGGGTCGAGGAAGGCTGCGTCCAAACCGCCTGCGAGAGCCGGTTCCGAGAGCCGATACCCCGTGGACTCGGGACCCAGTCTCTCTGACACGATGGGCGGGTGAGCACGCAGCCCCTGTCCCAGCCGTTGTCGGAGCTTCCTCGCGCGGACCTCGAGTCCTTCCGCGACACCCAGCAGGCGGCGTACGACGACCTCGTGGCCTCGGGCCTGAAGCTGGACCTCACGCGCGGCAAGCCGTCCGCGGAGCA
Organism: Nocardioides caricicola; assembly: GCF_039541135.1. NCBI lineage: Bacteria > Bacillati > Actinomycetota > Actinomycetes > Propionibacteriales > Nocardioidaceae > Nocardioides > Nocardioides caricicola. The sequence continues at coordinate 623,534 of NZ_BAABFQ010000007.1, forward strand.
GCTCGACCTCTCCGACGGCCTGCTCACGCTGCCGACCACGACCACGACGCCCGACGGCGTCGACGCGCGCAACTACGGCGGCCTGGCCGGCGTCACCGCGCTGCGCGAGATGTTCGCCGAGCTGCTCGGCCTCGAGGTCGCGCAGCTGTCCGCGCAGGGCACGTCGAGCCTCACGCTGATGAAGGACGTGCTGACCTACCTCTGGCTGAAGGGCGGGGTGGACTCCGAGCGCCCCTGGGGTGCCGAGGAGAAGGTGCGTTTCGTGTGCCCCGTGCCCGGCTACGACCGCCACTTCACGCTGCTGGAGTGGTTCGGCATCGAGATGGTCCCGGTCGCGATGACCGACACCGGCCCGGACGCCGACGCGATCGCCGCGCTGGTCGCGGACGACCCGACGATCAAGGGCATGTGGCTGGTGCCGACCTACGCCAACCCGACCGGCCAGGTGACTTCCCAGGAGGTCGCCGAGCGGCTCGCGTCGATGCCGACCGCGGCCCCTGACTTCAAGATCTTCTGGGACAACGCCTACGCGCTGCACCACCTGTCGGCCGAGGAGACCAAGAGCGCCGACATCGTGTCGCTCGCCGCGGTCGCGGGGAACCCGCACCGCCCGGTGCTGTTCGCCTCGACCTCCAAGATCACCTACGCCGGCGCCGGCGTCGCGTTCGTCGGCGGCTCGCGGGAGACCATCACCTGGTTCCACGACAACCTGGGCCTCGGCTCGATCGGCCCCGACAAGGTCAACCACCTGCGGCACCTGGAGTTCTTCGGCTCCCCCGACGGGGTGCGCGAGCACATGGCCAAGCACCGCGACCTCCTGGCGCCGAAGTTCGCCGAGGTCGAGCGGATCCTCACCGAGCGGCTGGGCGGGCTCGGCGTCGCGAGCTGGAGCCAGCCGCGCGGCGGCTACTTCGTGAGCCTCGACGTGATGCCGGGCACCGCGACCCGCGTGATCGAGCTGGCGAAGAGCGCCGGCGTCGCGCTGACCCCGGCCGGCTCGGCGTTCCCGTACCGCAACGACCCGGAGGACACGAACATCCGGCTGGCGCCCTCGTTCCCGACGCTCGCCGAGGTGACCGGCGCGATGGAGGCCGTCGCCACGTGCGTGCTGCTGGCGGCGGCGGAGCACCTGCTTGCGTGATCTCCACGAGCTGCCGAAGGCGCACCTCCACCTGCACTTCACCGGGTCGATGCGCCACTCGACGCTGCTCGAGCTCGCCGACCGCGATGGCATCGTGCTGCCCGACCAGCTCGTGGCGGACTGGCCCCCGGTGCTCTCGGCGGCCGACGAGAAGGGCTGGTTCCGCTTCCAGCGGCTCTACGACGTCGCCCGCTCGGTGCTGCGCACCGAGAACGACGTGCGCCGCCTGGTCCGCGAGGCCGCGGAGGACGACGTCCGCGACGGCGGCCGCTGGCTGGAGATCCAGGTCGACCCGAGCGGCTACGGCGCCCGCTTCGGCGGCATCACGGCGTTCACCGACCTCGTGCTCGACGCGGTCCGGGAGGCGTCGGCGGCGACCGGCCTCGGCATCGCCCTGGTGATCGCGGCGAACCGCACCCGCCACCCGCTCGACGCCCGCACGCTGGCCCGGCTCGCCGGGCAGTACGCCGACCGCGGCGTGGTCGGCTTCGGCCTCTCCAACGACGAGCGGCGCGGGAGCACCACGGACTTCGCGGGCGCGTTCCGGATCGCCGAGGACGCCGGCCTGACGCTGGTGCCGCACGGCGGCGAGCTGCGCGGCCCCGAGCACATCCGGGTCTGCCTGGAGTCGCTGCACGCCCAGCGGCTCGGCCACGGCGTGCGGTCGGCGGAGGACCCGGCCCTGCTCGACCGGATCGTCCAGGCCGGGGTCGCGCTCGAGGTGTGCCCGGTCTCGAACGTCGCCCTGGGCGTCTACTCCGACCCGACGTCGGTCCCGCTCCCGGAGCTGCTGGCCGCCGGCGCGACGGTCGCGCTCGGCGCCGACGACCCGTTGCTGTTCGGGTCGCGGCTGGCCGGTCAGTACGCCTCGATGCGCGCCGCGCACGAGCTCACCGACGCGCAGCTGGCCGAGCTCGCCCGGATGTCGGTGCGGGCGTCGCGGGCACCCGAGACCCTGAAGCGCGAGGTCCTCGCGGACATCGACGCGTGGCTGGCCGCACCGCCGGACCACGAGGCCTGACACGATGGCCCCATGAGCTCCTCCGATCCCGAGCAGCCGAACCCGTACGGCCAGCAGCCCCCGCCGCCGAACCCGTACGGCCAGCAGCCTCCCCCGGCGAACCCGTACGGCCAGCAGCCCCCGCCGGCAAACCCGTACGGCCAGCCCCAGCAGCCGCCGTACAACCCGTACCAGCAGCAGCCGTACCCGCCCTCGGGCTACCCGCCGCAGCCGCCGGGCTACCCGCCGTACCAGGCGGCCCCGCCGACCGAAGGGCTCGGCCTCGCCTCGATGATCATCGGCATCGCGGCGCTGGTGCTGTCGTGCCTGTACGGCGTCGGGCTGCTCGGGTCGCCCGCCGCGCTGATCATGGGCCGGATCTCGATGAAGCGGATCGACCGCTCGGAGGGCCGGCTCGGCGGCCGCGGGATGGCGCAGGCCGGGTTCATCCTCGGCATCATCGGCACCGTCTTCCTGGTGCTCGCGATCATCGCGGTGATCATCATCGTCGCAGTCGCGGCCAGCGGTGGCTTCGACGACCAGTCGTCCTACTGAGGAGCGCGAGATGAGCAACCCGGAGCAGCCGCCGTACGGCGAGCAGCCCCCGCAGCAGCCGCACCAGCAGCAGCCGGGCGGGTTCCAGCAGGGCTTCCAGCAGCAGTTCCAGCCGCCCTACGGCCAGCAGCCGCCGTACGCCTACAACTTCACCCCGCAGCCGCCGGCGCACAACTCGGCGACGACCGCGATGGCGCTCGGCCTGATCGGGCTGATCGGGCTGCTGTTCTGCGGGGGGCTCACGCTGATCCTCTCGCCGTTCGCCTGGGCGATCGGCGGCAAGGCGGTGCGCGAGATCGACGCGAACCCCGGTGCCTACAGCGGTCGTGAGCAGGCGTTCGCCGGCAAGGTGATGGGCATCATCGGCACCGTGCTGCTGGTGCTCGGCGTGCTCGCGTTCGCGCTGTTCATCGGCTGGGTGGTCACCCTCGACTCCAGCACCCTCGACTAGAGGGAGCAGCCCACCAGGACCGGCTCGTTCTCGAGCCGGATGCCGAACGCCAGCTCTACGCCGTCACGGACCTCGAGAGCCAGCGCGAGCAGGTCGGCGGTGCTCGCGCCGCCGCGGTTGGTGAGCGCCAGCGTGTGCTTGGTCGAGAGCGCGACCCGCTCGTTGCCGTGGCCCTTGGCGAAGCCGGCGTGCTCGATGAGCCAGGCGGCGCTGGTCTTCACGGTGCCGTCGGGCTGCGGCCACGCGGGCGCGCCGTCCGGTACGGCGTCGGCCGCGACGATCGGGTTGGTGAAGAAGGACCCGGCGCTCCAGGTGTCGTGGTCGGCCGGGTCGAGCACCATGCCCTTGCCTGCGCGCAGCGCGAGCACGGCGCGGCGCACGTCGCCCAGCGGAGCCCGCTCCCCCACCGCGACGCCGAGCGTCCGGGCGAGCTCGGCGTACCCCACCGGACCGCCGAGCGAGCCCTGGCGCAGCTGGAACGTCACGGACAGCACGACGTGCCGCCCGGGGTCGGCCTTGAAGCGGGAGGTGCGGTAGCCGAAGCCGCAGTCGGCGTTGGCGAACGTGCGGACGCCGCGGAGCGTGCGGTCCCAGACCCGCACGCTGGCGATCGTCTGGCTGACCTCCTGGCCGTAGGCGCCGACGTTCTGGATCGGGGTGGCGCCGACCGAGCCGGGGATGCCGGACAGCGCCTCGATCCCGGACCACTCCTTCTCGACGGCCAGGGCCACGAAGTCGTCCCAGCTCTCGCCGGCGGCCACGGTCACCATGACCCCGCCGCAGGAGACGCCGTCCTCGACGTCCGGGCTGATGCCGCGGGTGGCGATCTCGACGACCCGGCCGTGGAAGCCGTCGTCGGCCACGACGAGGTTGCTGCCGCCGCCGAGCACCAGCACGGAGCGGTCGGTGTCGAGCGCGGCGGCGAGGTCGGCCTCGGACGTCACGGTCACCCACTCGTCGGCGGGTCCGCCGAGCCGCAGCGTGGTGTGGTCGGCGAGCCGCTCAGGCACGGACGACTGCCTTCGGCATCCCCAGCACCTTCTGGCCGGCGCACGTCACGGTGAGCTTGACCGTCGTCAGGCCGTCCTCCTCCGCGGCTTCGCCGGCGACCTCGACGTCGACGCCGCCCTCGGCGGGCACGACGACCGGGTTGGTGAACTTGCAGCCGAGGCTGACGACCTCGGCGCCGGGGAACCACGTCGCCACCGCGCGGGCGGCGAGCGCCATCGTGTACATGCCGTGCGCGATCACCCCGGGCAGTCCGACGCTCAGGGCGACCTGCTCGTCCTGGTGGATCGGGTTGTGGTCCCCGCTGGCCTCGGCGTAGGCCACCAGGTCGGCACGGGTGATCGTGTAGGTCTGCGTCTCGAGCATCAGGCGCCGCCTCGGTGCACCAGGGTGGCGCTGGTCGAGCAGACCAGGGCTCCGGACTCATCGGTGATCTCGCTGGTGGTGCCGATGATGTCGTTGCCGCCGATCTGGCGCAGGCTGCTGACCGTGAGCGTCGCGGTCAGCACGTCGCCGGGCACGACCGGGCGCTCGTAGCCGAACTTCTGCTCGCCGTGCACGATCCGGTACAGGTCCAGCCGCTCGGCCTCGAGGAACGCGTTCATCGCGTCGAACGCCAGCACGATCGGGTACGTCGCCGGCGCGGGGCCGCCGTCGTACGCACCGCCGGTGGCGGCGACGAAGGTGCCGATCCCCTCCTCGGTGACCGCATAGGGTCGGGTGGGTGGGAAGACACGGCCGACGAGGGACTGGTCGACTGGCATGCCGCCAACCTATCCGGTGGCTGCTGGTCGTCGTGCTCGTGGCCACCGGGTGCACGGCCGAGCCGGCCGACCCTCAGGGCGCCACGCCGCGGGCGCGCCCGGAGGGGTGCGGCCCGCTGTCGTTCGACGAGGTGCGCGGCCGGCCGCCGCAGCACCTGGCGACCCAGGAGCTGGCCCGCTTCCCCAACGACCACGCGGCCTGCGCGGGTGTGTGGCTGCGCACCGGGCGCGGCTTCGTGCCGCAGGGACTCGTGGTCGAGGGGCGCACCGCGTGGGTGAGCGGGTTCGACGGCAACGCCCGCGTCGGGTCCCGGTACTGCCGCGTCGAGCAGGTCGACCTGCGCACCGGGCGACGGACGGACTCCCTGGACCCGGTGACCGGGCAGGTGGGCGACCGGCCGCCCGTGGGGTGCCGCCACGGCGGCGGGCTGGTCCGCGACGAGCACGGCCTGTGGCTGGTCGAGACCGGACGGCTGTGGCTGATCGACCCCGAGGGGCTGGAGGTCGAGCGGGCGTGGGCCCTGCAGCCGCCGCTGCGCGGCTCGTTCGCGCTGCTCGACGACGACGGCCGGCTGGGCATCGGCCGGTGGCACCCGCACCGCAGGGCGCAGGTCGACTGGCTGGACCCGGACGCGCTGGTCGGCTCGGACGCGCTCGACATCACCGAGGAGCTGACCGAGGGCCACACGGTCGCACCGCGGGCGACCCAGGGCGCGGTGTGGTCCGACCGGCCGTGGTTCGCGCAGTCGGTGACCCGCTGCGGCGTGCTGTCCGGCCCGGGTCGGCGCGGGTTCGTCCCGGGCGCCGAGGGCATGGACCTGGTCGGGCGGCACACGCTGTGGGTGGTCAGCGAGGCCGGCACCCGGCACTACCAGGACCTCGGCGGGCGGCCCGTCGTACCGCAGCTGATCCGGTTGGACGTCTCGCGCGTGCGGTCGTGGACCGGACCTGACTGCGAGGTCTAGGAGGAAGCAGAACGGCCCGCCAGGGAACCTGGCGGGCCGGACGTGCGAAGACTCAGATCAGCGGGTCTCGCGGTGCGCCTGGTGCTTGCGGCACCGCGGGCAGAACTTCGCCAGCTCGAGACGATCGGGGTCGTTGCGGCGGTTCTTCTTGGTGATGTAGTTCCGCTCCTTGCACTCCACGCAGGCGAGAGTGATCTTGGGGCGAACGTCGGAGCTCTTGCTGGCCACGGGAAGTCCTTGGTTGTCGGTACGGTGTCGCTGTGGTGAGTAGCGGGGGCGGGACTCGAACCCGCGACACCACGATTATGAGCCGTGTGCTCTAACCACCTGAGCTACCCCGCCACGAGGGCACGACTGCGCTGACCAGACTAACGGCCAGCGCAAGATCCCTACCCAGAGCCCCTTTACGGAATCGAACCGTAGACCTTCTCCTTACCATGGAGACGCTCTGCCGACTGAGCTAAAGGGGCAACGACGGAGAACTATATACAGGGGTCGGCGCGATCGAAAAATCGGCCCCGCATCGGCCGGTTCAGCCGCTCAGCGAAGCCCACGGAGAGGCCTCCTCGAGCTCGTGGGCGAGCTCCAGCAGCAGCGCCTCGCGACCGGCTCCGGCCGAGAACATCATCCCCTGCGGGAGGCCCGCCGCGGTCGTCGCGAGCGGCAGCGAGATCGCCGGGTCGCCGGTGGCGTTCTGCCACGGCGTGAAGGCCACCCATGCCAGGATCCGCTCCATCACGGTGTCGAAGTCGAGGGTCGGGTCGAGGTGGCCGACCAGCGGTGTCTCGTGCGCGAGCGTCGGGCTGAGCGCGACGTCGTACGTCTGGTGGAACTGCGCCGAGACCCGGGCGGTACGCCGCAGCCGCGCGATCGCGCCGGGCAGCCGGTGCATGCGCCGCCGGCAGTGCCGCTCGAGGCCGAGGGTGAGGTTGTCGAGACGGGCGGTGTCCCACCCGGGGCCGAGCTGGCGGCCGGTGCGCACGACCAGCATCGCGAGCATCGACCAGTAGAGCAGGAAGTCCTCGGGGATCGTGGGCGGCGCCGGGTGGTCGACCTGCTCGACGTGGTGGCCGAGCTCCTCGAGCTGCCGGGCGGTCTTGAGCGTCAGCTCCGCGACCTCGGGCGACGCCGCCCGGCCGATGCCGGCGGTGTGGACCGCGACCCGCAGCCGCTTGTGGCCCGGCCGGGTGACGTCGCCGATCGGCGGGAGCCGCAGGGCTCGGTAGACGTGCTCGGCCTCGCGGAGGAACGCCGCGGTGTCGCGCACGGAGCGGGTGATCACGCCGTCGGCGACGATGCGGAGCGGCATCTGTCGGCTCATCCGGTCCTGGGGCAGCCGGTCCCGGGTGGGCTTGAGGCCGACCAGGCCGTTGACCGAGGCCGGGATCCGGATCGAGCCGCCGCCGTCGTTGCCGTGCGCGAGCGGTACGGCGCCGGCCGCGACGAGGGCGCCGGCGCCCGCCGAGGACGCCCCGGCGGTGCGCGCGGCGTCCCAGGGCGAGCGGACCGGGCCGAGCCGCGGGTGCTCCGCGGACGGACTGAAGCCGAACTCGGAGAGCTGGCTCTTGCCGAGCGGCACCAGGCCGGTGGCGAGGAACATCCGCGCGAAGTCTCCGTCCCGCGGGACGGGCCGGGCGCGGTAGGCGTCGCACCCCTGCTGGGTGGGCATCCCGGCAACCTCGACGTTGTCCTTGACGAACGTCGGGACGCCCGCGAAGAACCCGCCGCGGGGATCGCGCGCCTCGGCCCGCGCCCGGTCGTAGGCGACGTACGACACGGCGTTGAGGTCGGGCTGGAGCCGCTCGGCGCGGGCGATGGCCGCCTCGACGACCTCGGGGATCGACACCTGGCCGTCCTGGATGGCGCCCACCAGGCCCACCGCGTCGAGGTCACCCAGGGCGTCGTCGGAGAAGGCGTGCACGCGCGTCACGCCGCTCAAGGTAGCGCCGTCGACGCCCTCGGGTCAGAGGGACGCGGCGGCGAGGCGGGCGTCGACGGCGACCGGGGCGAGCACGTGGTCGAGCGCGAGCGCGGCGCACCCGACGACGCCCGCGCGGTCGCCGTGGGTCGCGGGCAGGAACTGCAGGTCCCGGGTGGCCAGCGGGGCGGAGCGGCGGTAGACGCTCTCGCGGACGCCGGCGACGTAGAAGTCGAACGCCGCGGCCATGTCGCCGCCGATCACCACCGCACCGGGGTTGAGCAGGTTGATCGCGACCGCGAGCACCTCGCCGAGCTCGCGACCGCTGTCTCGCAGCAGGCCGCGGGCGAACGAGTCGCCCTGCAGCGCGAGGGACACCAGGTCGCGCACGTGGCCGACCGGCTGTCCGGACTCCTCGAGCTTCGCGACCAGCGCCCAGCCGCCGGCGATCGTCTCGAGGCAGCCGGTGGCGCCGCAGCGGCAGGGCAGCTCACCGGCGGCGTCGACCGTCGTGTGGCCGATCTCGCCGGCGGCGCCGAGGTGCCCGCTGAGCACCCGGCCGTCCGCGACGATCCCGAGGCCGAGACCGGTCGACGCCTTCACGACCAGCATGTCGTCGAGGCCGCTGGCCCCGCCGAGCAGCTCGGCGCGGGCGAGCACGTCGGCGTCGTTCCCGACGAACAAGGGCGCGTCGGCGAGGCCGGCGAAGTAGGGCGCCAGCTCGACGCCGTCCCAGCCGGTCATCACCGGGGAGCCGATGCTGATGCCGCGCGAGCGGTCGAGGGTGCCGGGCAGGCTGAGCCCGATGCCGAGCACCGGCGGCGCGACGCCGTCGAGCAGCCCGCCGAGGCGCCGGACGACGTCGGGCAGCAGCTCGTCGGGGCCGACGCCGACCGCGTGGTCGCGCGAGTCGGAGGAGATCTCCTGGCCGTCGAGGTCGAGGACCGCCAGCTGGCTGCGCGAGCGGCCGATCGCGACCGCGAGCACGACCCCGGCGTCCTGGTTGAACACCAGCGCGCCGGGCGGGCGGCCCCCGGTGGAGGCGAGTTCCTCGCCGAGGCGCAGCAGCCCGGCGGACGTCAGCGCGGTGACGCGGGCGGTGACCGCGGTCCGGGACAGGCCCGTGAGCATGCGGAGCTGGGAGCGGGTGCTCGCCCGACCGGTGCGCACCAGGTCGAGCAGCTCCCCGGCAGTGGCGGGCGCCGCGGTCTCCCGCGTCTCGACAAGCTGGCTCACGCGGGAGAGCATAAACCCCCACAGTTTGATCGCGTAAAAACCTTAGTTGTGCTTGCTGAATGCCGAACTGGTGCCTACTGTGAACGACATGGAGCCGCATCCGACCTCGCACGTGCTACCCGACTCGTGCGACTTCACCGTCTTCGGCGGCACCGGCGACCTGGCGCTGCGCAAGCTCCTGCCGGCGCTGTACCACCGCGACCTCGAGGGACAGCTGCCCGCCGACTACCGGATCCTGGGCATCTCGATGTCGGACCTCGACGACGCCGGCTGGCGCGACGCGGTCCTCGCGGCGCTCACGACGTTCGTCGCCGGCGAGCAGCTGCTGACCCCGGTCGTCGACCGCTTCCTCGCGCGGCTCTACCACCTGCGCCTCGACGCGCAGAACCCCGCGGACTGGGACCGCTTCCACGCCCTGCTCAAGGAGCGCGCGCACCCCGAGAACGCCGTCCGCGTCTTCTACCTCGCCGTCGCCCCGCGACTGTTCGGCTCGATCTGCGAGCGTCTCGACGAGATCGGCGTGGTCGACGAGCGCGCCCGCGTCGTCCTGGAGAAGCCGATCGGCCACGACCTCGCCTCCGCGCGCGAGGTCAACGAGGCCGTCGGCCGGGTCTTCGACGAGTCGCAGATCTTCCGCATCGACCACTACCTCGGCAAGGAGAGCGTCCAGAACCTCCTCGTCACCCGGTTCGCCAACACGTTCCTCGAGCCGCTGTGGAACTCGCGCTGGGTCGACCACGTCGAGATCACCGTCTCCGAGACCGTCGGCGTCGGCGGCCGCGGCGAGTACTACGACAACGCCGGCGCGCTGCGCGACATGGTGCAGAACCACCTGCTCCAGCTGCTCTGCCTGGTCGCGATGGAGCCGCCGACGTACGTCGGCCGCGAGACCGTGCGTGACGAGAAGGTGAAGGTCCTCCAGGCGCTGAAGCCGATGGACGCGACCGCCGTCGACCACGACACCGTGCGTGGCCGGTACGACGCCGGCCTGGTCGACGGGGTCGCGGTGCCGTCGTACGCCGACGACCTGGGCTACTCCGGCTCGCGCACCGAGACGTTCGTGGCACTGAAGACCGAGGTCCAGAACTGGCGCTGGGCGGGGGTCCCGTTCTACCTGCGCACGGGCAAGCGGATGGACCGGCGGGCGTCGGAGATCGTGGTGGTCTTCAAGGAGCCGCCGCACTCGATGTTCCCCGGAGCCGAGGGCGTCACCGCCCCGAACCGGCTGCACATCCTGGTGCAGCCCGACGAGGGCATGCGCCTGCACCTGACCGCGAAGGAGCCGGGCCCCGGTGGCTACCGGCTGCGGCCCGTCTCGCTCGACCTCAGCTACGCCGCGGCGTTCGACGCGCGGCTGCCCGACGCCTACGAGCGACTGCTGATGGACGTCATCAAGGGCAACCCCACGCTGTTCATGCGCCGCGACGAGGTCGAGGCCGCGTGGTCGTGGACCGAGCCCATCCTCCGGCGCTGGGCGGCGACGCCCGAGCGCCCCAAGCGCTACCCGGCCGGCACGACCGGCCCGATCGCCGCCGCGATGCTCCTCGAGCGGGACGGCCGAACCTGGCAGGAGCCGGACCAGTGACCACTCCCCTCCATCCCGTCCTCCGCGAGGTGACCGCCCGGGTCGCCGAGCGCAGCGCCGAGGGCCGCGCCGAGTACCTGCGCCGGATCCGCGCCGCCGGCGAGACCGGTCCCGCCCGGGGCCGGCTCGCGTGCGCCAACCTCGCGCACGGCTTCGCGGCCTCCGAGCCGACCGAGAAGCAGGCGCTGCGCGGCCACGTGAAGCCCAACCTGGCGATCGTGTCGTCGTACAACGACATGCTCTCCGCGCACCAGCCGTACCGCGACTACCCCGAGACGCTGAAGAAGGCCGTGATCCGGGCCGGCGGCATCGCGCAGTTCGCCGGCGGTGTGCCGGCGATGTGCGACGGCATCACCCAGGGCCGCGACGGCATGCAGCTGTCGCTGTACAGCCGCGACGTGATCGCGATGTCGACCGCGATCGCGCTGTCGCACGACATGTTCGACGGCGCGCTGATGCTCGGCGTCTGCGACAAGATCACGCCCGGGCTGCTGATCGGCGCGCTGTCGTTCGGCCACCTCCCGACGGTCTTCGTGCCCGCGGGGCCGATGACGTCCGGGCTGCCGAACTCCGAGAAGGCCCGGGTCCGCCAGCTGTACGCCGAGGGCAAGGTCGGTCGCGAGGAGCTGCTCGAGGCCGAGGCGGCGTCGTACCACTCCGCCGGGACGTGCACGTTCTACGGCACCGCGAACTCCAACCAGCTGCTCATGGAGGTGCTCGGCCTGCACCTGCCCGGCTCGTCGTTCGTGAACCCGGGCACCCCGCTGCGCGAGGCGCTGACCAAGGCCGCCGGCCGGCGCGTCACCGAGCTGACCCGCCAGGGCGGCGAGCCCACGCCGATCGGCGAGATCGTCGACGAGAAGGCGATCGTCAACGCCGTCGTCGCCCTGCTCGCCAGCGGTGGCTCGACCAACCACACCATGCACCTCGTCGCGATCGCCCGCGCCGCCGGCATCACGCTGACGTGGGACGACATGTCCGACCTGTCCGCGGTGGTGCCGCTGGTCAGCCGGATGTACCCGAACGGCGAGGCGGACGTGAACCACTTCCACGCCGCCGGCGGGATCGCGTTCCTCGTGCACACGCTGCTGCGCGCCGGCCTGCTCCACGACGACGTGCTGACCGTCGCCGGTCGGGGCCTGTGGCGCTACACGCAGGAGCCCGTGCTGCGCGGGGACGACCTCACGTGGGAGGAGGGGCCGAAGGCCTCGCTCGACCACGACGTGCTGCGCCCGGCGTCCGACCCGTTCTCCCCCGACGGCGGGCTGCGGATGCTGACCGGGCCGCTCGGCCGGGCCGTCATCAAGACGTCCGCGGTGAAGCCGGAGCACCGCGTGGTCACCGCGCCCGCGGTGGTCTTCGACGACCAGCACGACTTCCTCGACGCCTTCGGCGCCGGCCAGCTCGACGGCCGCGACTTCGTCGCGGTGATCCGCTACCAGGGCCCGGCGGCGAACGGCATGCCCGAGCTGCACAAGCTCAACCCCGCGCTCGGCGTGCTGCAGGACCGCGGCCAGAAGGTCGCGATCGTGACCGACGGCCGGATGTCCGGCGCCTCCGGCAAGGTGCCCGCCGCCATCCACGTCACGCCGGAGGCATCGCTCGGTGGCCCGCTCGCGCGCGTCGTCGACGGCGACCTCGTCACCGTCGACGCGAGCTCCGGCCGGCTCGACCTGCACGTCGATCCTGCCGAGCTCCAGCAGCGGCCGATCACCGGCCGCGCTCCGCAAGGCCCCGAGTGGGCAGGCACCGGCCGCGAGCTGTTCGCGGCGTTCCGTGCCACCGTCGGGTCCGCCGACACCGGCGCCAGCGTGTTCCCGGGCGTCACCGCCCCCGGCCAGGAGGTCCGTGTTGTCCAGCCTGCATGACGTCGATCTGCTGAGTGTCGTCCCGGTGATGCCGGTCGTCGTCGCGAACTCCGCCGACGAGGGCGTGGCCATCGCGCGCGCCCTCGTCGCGGGTGGCCTGCCCGCCATCGAGCTGACGCTGCGGACCGACGCCGCGCTCGACGCGATCCGCGCGATCGCCGACGAGGTGCCCGGGATCCTGGTCGGCGCCGGCACCATCACCCGGCCCGGGCACGCGAAGCTCGCCGCCGACGCGGGCGCGCAGTTCCTCGTCTCCCCCGGCACCACGGGCTCGCTGCTGCACGCGATGCAGGACACCGGCCTGCCCTTCCTGCCCGGGACGGCGACCGTCTCGGAGGTCCTCGCTGCGCTCGAGGCCGGCATCACCCAGCTCAAGTTCTTCCCGGCGGAGGCCGCCGGCGGTGCCGCGTTCCTCAAGTCGGTCGCCGGCCCGTTGCCGGCCGCCCGCTTCTGCCCGACCGGTGGCATCACGCCCGCATCGGCGCCGTCGTACCTCGCGCTGCCGAACGTCGGCTGCGTGGGCGGCTCCTGGCTGACGCCGGCGGACGCCGTCGCGTCCGGGGACTGGGACCGGATCACGAAGCTCGCCGCGGAGGCTGCTGCTCTGGTTCGCTGAGGTCGTGCGCGAGTACGACGTCGAGCTGCCCACCCACATCGTCCGGGTCCTCGAGTGGGGGCCTGAGGACGGGCCACTGATCGTGGCGCTGCACGGGTTCCCCGACACCGCGCTGACCTGGCGGCGGGTCGCGCCGCTGCTCGCCGACGCGGGCTGGCGGGTGGCTGCGCCGTACCTGCGCGGCTACGCGCCGTCGGGGATCCCGACCGACCGCGACTACTCCGTGCGGGCGCTGGTCGCCGACGCGGTCGCGTTCCACGCGTTGCTGGGCGGCGACGAGCGGACCGTGCTGCTCGGCCACGACTGGGGTGCGATCACGACCAACGCGGTCGCGGCCGACCCCGCGTCGCCGTACGCGAAGCACGTGGCGCTCGCCGTGCCGCCGCTCTCGGCGATGCACGGCTGGGACCCGGCTCTGCTGCGCCAGCCGTTGCACTCCTGGTACATCGCCTACAACCAGGTGCCGGGCCTGGCCGAGCGGAGCTTCGCGTGGCTGACCGCGCGGCTCTGGCGGCTGTGGTCACCGGGCTACGACGCCGCCGAGGACCTCGCGCACCTGCGGGAGTCGGTGCCCGACCGCGCGCACGCCAAGGCCGTCGTGTCGTACTACCGGGCGATGCTCGGGCCTGGGATCAAGCCGGCGCTGGCCGACCCGGTCCACCCCCTGCTGGTCCTGCACGGCGAGGAGGACCGGTGCATGGAGGTCGGGCTCGCCCGGCTGGCCGGCGCGACGCCGGTGCCCGGTGCCGGCCACTTCCTTCAGCTCGAGCGGCCGGAGGCCGTTGCGGAGAAGGTCATCGGGTTCCTCGCCTGAAGCAGCCGACGAGGTGCGGGTCGAAGACGCCGATCGCCTCCATCAACGCGTACATCGTCGTCGGCCCGACGAACGCGAACCCGCGCTTCTTCAGGCCCTTCGACAGCGCGACCGACTCGGCGGACTGGGTGGCGGGCTCCTCGGGCGACCGCTCCGGGGCGAACGAGAGCACGAAGTCCTCGAGCCCGCCGTCCTCGCGCAGCGCGACCGTCGCGCGGGCGTTGGTGACCGCGGCCTCGATCTTCATCCGGTTGCGGACGATGCGTGGCTCGGCCATCAGCCGCTCGACGTCGTCCGGGCCGAACGCCGCGATCGCCTCGGCGTCGAAGTCGTGGAAGACCTCGCGGAACGCCGGGCGCTTGTTGAGGATCGTCGACCACGACAGCCCGGACTGGAAGGCCTCCAGCGTCAGCCGCTCGAGGTACGCCGACTCGCCGTGGACGCGGTTGCCCCACTCGGTGTCGTGGTAGTCGCGCATCACGCCCGGGCCACCGGCCCACGGGCAGCGCACGATCCCGTCCTCACCCGTCAGCGGTCCCATGGCTCCATCCTGACGGAGGGTGCCGACAGTGGGTGCCTTCCCAGGCTGTCGGACTAGCGCCGTTCCCTCAGCCGCGCGTTGGGCAGCGGGGGCGCCGGGATCGGCGGCAGCTCGTCGCCGACCGGGATCCCGAAGCGGCCGTCGACCAGGCCGGCGTCCGTGATCTGCCCCTGCCACTCCGCCCGGTAGCCCACGATCTCGTCGTGCGAGCGGCCGACGAAGTTCCACCACATCACGATGCTCTCGCCGAACGGCGGTCCGCCGAGGAGCAGCAGGCGGGCGGGCTCGTCGTACGTCGTCAACGTGAGCGCGGCGGACCCGGGCGGGACGTAGGCGAGGTCGTCCTTCTTCGCGTCGGTCTCGTCGACGCCCACGACGCCGCTGTCGACGAGGACCCCGTGCTCGTAGGTCGCGTCGACGTCGAGGGTGAGCGACGTGCCGGGCTCGAGCAGGATCTCGGCACCGAGGAGGGGTGTGTACGTCGGCACCGGTGAGGAGACGCCCAGCAGGGAGCCGAGGAACACCCGGGCCTCCCAGCCCGCTCCGGTCACCGGCTCCGGCGCGTGGTGGGCGAAGCCCGGGTCGGTGTGCCGGTGGGCGTCGGGAAGTGCCACCCACAGCTGGGCGCCGTGCAGGGTGCTGGTGGTCGGCGGCGAGACCTCCGAGTGGCTGATGCCGCGACCGGCGGTCATCAGGTTCACCTCACCGGGTCGCACCATCGCGTGGTTGCCCGCGCTGTCGCGGTGCTCGACCTCGCCGGTGAACAGCCAGCTCACGGTCTGCAGCCCGGTGTGCGGGTGCGGGGCGACCTTCATCCCGCCGGTGTCGGCGACCTGGTCGGGCCCGTAGTGGTCGACGAAGCACCAGGCGCCGATCAGGGACCGGTGCCGCTGCGGGAGCGTCCGGCGGACGCGCATCGCACGAGGGCCACCGAGCGGGACGTCCCGCGGCGTCATGATCTCGACACCCGTGGCCGGCGTCGCCTCGCAGGCGAGCTCGGCCGGCTTGTCCTCCAGGTTGCTCATGCCCGTCTCCTCACGCGTTGTGCTCCGGCTCCACCTGCCGCTTGGTCTCGTCGCCGCGACCGGCCGGGGTCTCGACACTTCGCCGGCCGGCGCCGTCGGCCTTCTCCAGCCGGATGATCACCGACTTCGAGGTCGGGCAGTTGCTGCCCTCGGCGGTGGACTCGAGCGGCACGAGCGGGTTCGTCTCGGGGTAGTACGCCGCCGCGCACCCGCGCGGCTGGTCGTAGGCCACGATCCGGAACGACGGCGCCTGCCGCTCGGTCCCGTCCCACTCGCTGACCAGGTCGACGTACTGGCCCTCCTCGAAGCCGAGGGCGGCGATGTCGTCGGGGTGCACGAACACGACGCGGCGGCCGTTGGAGATGCCGCGGTAGCGGTCGTCGAGTCCGTAGATCGTGGTGTTGAACTGGTCGTGCGAGCGGATGGTCTGCAGCAGCAGCCGGCCGTCCGGCACTTGCAGGACGTCGGTGGGGCTCACCGTGAAGATCGCCTTGTCCTGCTTCGTCGGGAACGTCCGGCTGTCCCGGGGCGGGTGCGGCAGCACGAAGCCGCCCGGCCGGTCGACCTTCTCGTCGTACGCGTCGCAGCCGGGCACCACGCGCGCGATCCGGCGGCGGATCTCGGTGTAGTCGCTGCGGAACGCCGACCACGGGATGCCGTGCCGGTCGCCGAGCGTCGCCTCGGCGAGGGAGCAGACGATGTCGACCTCGGACTTCAGGTACGGCGACGCCGGGTCGAGCGGGCCGCGCGACGCGTGCACCGCCGACATCGAGTCCTCGACGGTGACCCGCTGGTCGCGGCCCCCGGTGCGGTCCTTCTCGCTGCGGCCGAGCGCGGGCAGGATCAGCGCCTCGCGGCCGTGCACGACGTGCGAGCGGTTGAGCTTGGTCGACACGTGCACGGTGAGCGCGGCGCGTCGCATGGCGTCCTCGGTCACCTCGGTGTCGGGGGCGGCGGAGACGAAGTTGCCGCCCATCGCGAAGAACACCGTGGCGTCGCCGTCGTGGAGGGCCTTGATCGACGCGACCGTGTCGAGACCGTGCTCGCGCGGCGGCTCGAAGCCGAACTCGTCGCGCAGGCTGTCGAGGAAGTGGCCGGGCGGGCGCTCCCAGATCCCCATGGTGCGGTCGCCCTGCACGTTCGAGTGGCCGCGCACCGGGCACAGCCCGGCGCCGGGCTTGCCGATGTTGCCCTGGAGGAACGCGACGTTCGCGAACTCCTTGATGGTGGCGACCGCGTTGCGGTGCTGGGTGATGCCCATCGCCCAGCAGAGCACGGTCGCGTCGGAGTCGCGGAACAACGCCGCCGCCTCCTCGATCTGCGCCCGGGTCAGCCCGGTGGCGTCGAGGACGAGGTCCCAGTCGAGGTCCTTGACGTGCGCGGCCCACGCGTCGAAGCCGGTCGTGTACTGCTCGACGAAGTCACGGTCGACGGCGTCCCACTCGAGCAGCAGCGCCCCGATCGCCTGGAACAGCGCGAGGTCGCCGTTGATCCGGACCGGGAGGTGCAGGTCCGCGAGGGCGGTGCCCTTGCCGGCGAGGCCGCGGGGCTTCTGCGGGTTCTTGAACCGCACCAGCCCGGCCTCGCGCAGGGGGTTGATCGCGAGGATCTTCGCGCCCTTGCGCTTGGCCTCCTCCAGCGCGATCAGCATCCGCGGGTGGTTCGTGCCGGGGTTCTGCCCGGCGATCACGATCAGCTGCGCGTCGTGGATGTCCTGCAGGCTGACCGAGCCCTTGCCGATGCCCATCACCTCGGCGAGAGCGACGCCCGAGGACTCGTGGCACATGTTCGAGCAGTCCGGCAGGTTGTTGGTGCCGAACGCGCGCACGAACAGCTGGTAGGCGAACGCCGCCTCGTTCGAGGTCTTGCCCGAGGTGTAGAAGATCGCCTGGTCCGGCGACGCCAGGGCGTTCAGGTGGCCCGCGATCAGGCTGAACGCGTCGTCCCACGAGATCGGCTCGTAGTGGGTGCCGCCGGGACGCAGCACCATCGGCTCGGTGATCCGGCCCTGCTGGCCGAGCCAGTAGTCGGTGCGGTCCCGCAGCTCGTCCAGCGGGTGCTCGGCGAAGAACTCGCGGCCGACCCGGCGCAGCGTCGCCTCCTCGGTGACCGCCTTGGCGCCGTTCTCGCAGAACTCCGCGGTGTGCCGGTGGCTCGGGTCCGGGTCCGGCCAGGCACAGCCCTGGCAGTCGAAGCCGTCGGCCTGGTTGATCCGCCGCAGCGTCTTCGCCGTACGCCGCACGCCCATCTGCTCGACCGCGCGCTTCATGGTGATCGCCACCGCGGTCGGCCCTGCGGCCACCTGCTTCGGAGGGTCGACGTCCAGCTCCCGCTCGTCGATGTCCTGCTGCGGCGGCTTCCTCATGGGCCCATCCTCTCGCGGGTGCCAAGGGAATGCCCCGATCGGACCTGTTCGTCCGACCGGCGCAGGCACTAAGTTGCGACTGGCCTTCCCAGGGTGTGTCCCGAGCCAGGAGGAATCCCATGTCCACGAACGAGCCCCCACCGCCGCCGTACGAGAGCTATGGCGAGTCGACCCCGCCTCCCCCACCGCCGGGTCCGCCCGCGCCGGGCGGAGGAGCCGGCGGGTACAGCGTCGGCGACGCGTTCACCTACGGCTGGAACAAGTTCACCGCGAACCTCGGCCAGATCCTGGTCGCGGTGCTGGTGCTGGTCGGCGCGCTGGTCGTGCTGCAGGTGATCGGCTTCGCGATCTCCAACGCGGCAGCGTGCGACCCCAAGCTCAACCTGCAGACCGGCGAGGTCGACGACTGTGGGGGCTTCTTCAGCTTGCAGTTCTTCGTCCAGTGGGGCTTCAGCCTGGTCAGCTGGGTCGTGTCCATGATCATCGGCGCCGGCATCGTCCGCTTCGCGCTCGCGATCACCGAGGGCCGCCAGGCCAACGCTTCCCAGGTCCTGACGCCGCACAAGCTCGGCGACGTCGTCGTCGCCTCGCTGCTGATCGGGATCGCGACGTTCGTCGGGTTCATCCTCTGCGTGATCCCGGGCCTGCTGGTCATGTTCTTCACGTCGTACACGCTGTACTTCCTGATGGACCGCGAGGACCTGGGCGCGGTCGACGCGATCAAGGCGAGCTTCGAGTTCACGAAGAACAACGCCGGCAACGTCATCCTCTGGTTCCTGCTCAGCGTCGCCGCGTGGTTCGTCGGCGCGATCCTGTGCGGCATCGGACTCCTCGTGGCGGTCCCGGTCGTCCTGATCGGTACGGCGTACACGTACAAGACGCTCAACGGCGAGCCGGTCGCGGCCTAGCGCCGGTCAGACCAGCTCGAGCGTGACCCGCGCCGAGTCCCCCGGCTCGAGGGACTCGGCGCGGCGCACGGCCTTCTTCACCGGCAGCACGAACCCGCGGACCTTGTCGGGGAAGACCGAGGTGGCCCAGGTGGAGCCGCCGACGGTCACCTCGACGCGCACGGAGCCGAACCCGCGGGGCGGGCCGGCGCGCAGCCGGATCTCCTCGGTCTCGTCCTCGGGCACCGTGAGGAAGACCCACGCGGTGCCCTCGGGCGAGGACTCCCACTCCCACAGCACCGCGTCGAACTCGCAGGACCAGCCCATGGCGGCATGCTGCACCACCGCACCGACACCCGGGGTGGACCAGGCTCAGATGCTGCGCCGCATCCGCAGCGAGTGGGCCTCGACCGTGCCGTCACCGGCGACGACGTACGGGACCCGGTCGACCAGCGTGAAGCCCCGCGCGCGATAGAAGGGGATGCCGCGCTCGTTCCCCTCGGTGACCGAGACCCACTGCTCGGCGGCGCCGACGGACCTCTGCTGCGCCGTGACGAAGTCGAGCAGCGCCGTCCCGATGCCTCGCCCGCGGAGCGCCGGTTCCAGGTACAGGACATACACGTTGCCGACCTCACCGCCGACACCACCGCCGACACCACCGCCGGCCGCCCCGAGTACCTCGTCGCGCTCCGTCACGGCCACGACGTAGCCCTGCCACTGCGGCGAGTCACCGGCGGTGCTGATCTCGTGGCGCACGCGCGCGGGGGCGTAGTACGCCTGGGCCTGGCGCTCGATGCTCGCGGGCGAGAGCAGTCCCTGCGAGGACCAGGCGAACCCGCGGCGACAGACGTCGCCGATCGCGACCTCCTCGCCCACCCGTGCCAGGCGCACGGCGTACGTCGGCAGGCTGTCGACCCCGGCGTCCTCCACGATGCGTAGCGTACGAACCCGGGCCGACACCCGGCAGCAACCCCGGCATCGCCAGGCGTTCACGCGGACGCGGGAGCGTCGCCGTCGTGCGCATCGCCCAGCTCGCCAACTTCATCGGACCCGCCTCAGGCGGCATGAAGACCGCGGTCGCCGCGCTCGGGAGCGGGTACGTCGCCGCCGGGTGCGAGCGGCTGCTCGTCGTACCGGGACCGGTCGACCGGATCACGGAGACCGAGCACGGCGACGTCGTGCAGGTCCGGGCGCCGCGGGTCGGGGGCGGGTACCGGCTGATCGTGGAGCCGTGGCGGGTCATCGACGTGCTCGAGCGCTACGCGCCCACGTCGGTCGAGCTCAGCGACAAGCTCACGCTGCTGCCGGTGGCGCGGTGGGCGCGCCGTCGCGGAGTCGGCTCGGTGCTGTTCTCGCACGAGCGCCTCGACGACATGCTCGCGCTGCGCATCGGGCGCGAGACCACCTCCAAGGTGTCGATCGCGATGCTCAACCGGATCCTGGTGCGCAGCTTCGACACCGTCGTGGTGACCTCGCGGTACGCCCAGCAGGAGTTCCAGGCGGTGGCGGACGCGGCCGGGTGCCCCATGGTGCGGGTGCCGCTCGGCGTCGACCTCGACACGTTCCGCCCGCACCCCACGGCGGCCGACGCGCGGCTGATCCGGCTCACGCACGTCGGGCGGCTCTCGCGCGAGAAGTCGCCGCACCTCGCGGTCGAGACGGCCGTCGAGCTGCACCGCCGCGGCGTACCCGTCCGGCTCGACGTGTACGGCGAGGGTCCGCACCTCGACGAGCTCCGGGTGATCGCCGAGGGTGCGCCCGTGGTGTTCCACGGGTTCGTGGCGGGCCGCGAGGACCTCAGCCGCCGGATCTCCGCCGCCGACGTCGCGCTGTCGGTGTGCCCCGGCGAGACGTTCGGCCTCGCGGTGCTGGAGGCGCTCGCGTGCGGCACCCCGGTCGTCACCGCCGACCGCGGCGGTGCCCGCGAGCTGGTGGACGCGACCTCCGGCGCCTGGGCGAACGCCCACCCGGCCGCGCTCGCCGACGCCGTCCTCGAGGTGGCCACCCGGCCGGTCGCGGCCCGCCGCCGCGCGGCCCGCCTGCGCGCCGAGCAGTTCCCCTGGCAGACCACCGTGGACCGGATGCTCGAGGTGCACGCCGCGGTCACCGACGACGTTGAATCGGGACTTGTGACCGTCGAGTCCGGACTTTCGGTCAGTTGAGTCGGGAGTTCCGGTCACGGTCGCGCCAGAACTCCCGACTCAACTGACCGGAACTCCCGATTGAAGCGTCAAAAGTCCCGATTCAACGTGGTGGCTAGAACGGGATCGTGACGAACGGCGAGTCGTAGAGCGGGTCCTCGGCCAGCACCTGCTCGGCCTCCTTGCGCCCGATCCGGTCGCGCTCGGCCGCCAGGAGCATCGGGAGCAGCCGGACGTCGGACGGGGTCGGCACGCCGGCGACGAACGCGAAGTCCAGCACCCAGGAGACCGCGGCCGTGATCCGGTCCTGGTCGTCGTACGGCTCGTACCAGGTCGTGTAGCGGTGCTCGGCGTTCGGCATCCAGTTCCGACGCGCCACGGCCTTGATCGTCATCAGCCCGGCGTCCTGCGCCCGGGCCTCGCGCACCAGCTCCACGAAGTCCCCGCGGAAGTCCGCGTCGCGCCACAGGTACGGGTTGAGCGGGGTGAGGACGGTCGCGAAGGGGTGCCGGCGCAACGCCTCGACGTGGGTGGCGGCGGCCTGGTCACCGTGGCCCGTGATGCCGACCGCGCCGGCGATCCCCTCGTCCTGCGCGCGCAACGCCGCCTCGAGCGCACCACCGGGGCCGGTCGCCCGGTCGAGGTCGGCGAGGTCCCCGACCGCGTGCAGCTGGATCAGGTCGACGTGGTCGGTCTGCAACCGCTCGAGCGAGCGGTTGATCTCCGCCCACGCGGCCTCCCGCTCGCGTTCGCCGGTCTTGGTCGCCAGGAAGATCCGGTCGCGGACCTCCGGCACCCACGGCCCCATCCGCAGCTCGGCGTCGCCGTAGCCCGCCGCGACGTCGAAGTGGTTGATGCCGCCGTCGAGCGCCTCCTGCAACGACCGGTCCGCCTCGTCCTGGCTCACGCTCGCCAACGCGGCGGCGCCGTAGATCAGGACCGAGCTCCGGTGCTCCAGCCGGCCGAGCCTGCGCGTCTCCATGGCTCCACTCAACCCGCTCGGGAGGGCCGGCTCAACTGTTGCTGAACACCGCCGGGTCGTCCGGGCCGCGCCCCGCCCAGGTCCACGCGTACGCCGGGTCCTCGGCCGCGACGCCGCCCTCACCGAGGTCGAGCGGCGCGAACGTGTCGACCATGACCGCGGACTCCTCGAAGAACTCCGCGCCCAACGACGCCTCGATCGCGGCCGGCTGCGGACCGTGGGCGTAGCCGCCCGGGTGCAGGGAGATCGAGCCGATGCCGATGCCGGAGCCCTTGCGGGCCTCGTAGTCGCCGCCGACGTAGAACATCACCTCGTCGCTGTCGACGTTGGAGTGGTAGTACGGCACCGGGATCGCCAGCGGGTGGTAGTCGACCTTGCGCGGCAGGAAGTTGCAGATCACGAAGTTGTGGCCCTCGAAGACCTGGTGCACCGGCGGCGGCTGGTGGATCTTGCCGGTGATCGGCATGTAGTCCTCGATGTTGAACGTGTACGGGTACAGGCAGCCGTCCCACCCGACCACGTCGAACGGGTGCGTCGCGTAGGTCATCCGCGTGCCGACGATCCCGGCACTGGTGCGGTGCTTCACCAGCACCTCGACGTCCTCGCCCTCCTGCAGGAACGGCTGCTCGGGGCCGTACAGGTCGCGCTCGCAGTACGGCGCGTGCTCGAGCAGCTGGCCGTAGCGCGAGAGGTACCGCTTCGGCGGCGCGACGTGGCTGTTCGCCTCGATCGCGTAGAGCCGACTCGCCTCCGCCGGGACCCAGCGGTGCGTCGTCGCGCGCGGGATCACCACGTAGTCACCGGTCCGGTAGCCGATGACGCCGAACACCGTCTCGACCACGCCGGCGCCGGACTCGACGTACACGCACTCGTCGCCGATCGCGTTGCGGTAGTAGGGCGAGGGGTCGGTGCCGGTGACGACGTAGGCGATCCGCACGTCGTTGTTGCCGAGCACCAGGCGGCGGTCGGTGACCGCGTCCGTCCCCGTGGTGAGGTCGTGCAGCTTGAGGTGGCGCGGCTTGAGCGGGTGGTTGGGCGTGCGCGTCTGGTCGGGCAGCTCCCAGACCTCCGACGCGACGATCGCCGACGGCACCCCGCGGTGGTAGAGCAGCGAGGAGTCCGAGGAGAAGCCCTCCTCGCCCATCAGCTCCTCGTAGTGGAGCCGGCCGTCCTCGGCACGGAACTGGGTGTGCCGCTTCGGGGGTACCGACCCGATGCGTCGGTAGTGGGCCATGGTCCTCCGCCTCCCCAGACTGTTCGACTATCGAACGCATTCGTCCGCTATGTGTCTCCTGGTTAGAGTAGCCATCGTGTCAACGCAACCCCTCGGACCCGCCTGGCGCGGGCTGGTCGACGACGCCGCGATCTTTCCTCCCGGCGACGCGCCGCTGGCCGACGCGGCCGCTGCGCACCAGGCCCGCAGGGCTGACCCGTACGCCGACCTGGTCGGCACGTTCGTCGTCAAGGACCTGGACCTGCCCGCCCTCAAGGCCACACCGCTCGCGCTCTCGGTCGTGATCACCGGCGGCGCCGGACAGATCGCCGGGACCGCGGCGCTCGCCCGCAAGCTGCACATCTCGATCGACGGCATCGAGATCGCGCTACGCGACCCCGGCGACCCGGTCGGCGCCGCCCGCCGGGTCGCCGCCGCTGTCGACGCGGCCCGGGCCGACGGCCAGCTCGACGACGAGGTGCCCGTGTACGTCGAGCTCCCCCACGTGGGCTCGACCGGAGCGTGGCTGGCAGCGGCCGACGAGGTAGCGGCGCACGAGTTCCGCCTGAAGTTCCGCACCGGCGGGCTGGACGCCTCGGCGTTCCCCGCCCCGCACGCGCTGGCGCGGTGGATCGACGCGGCGCTGGACCGCGAGACGCCGTTCAAGTGCACCGCCGGCCTGCACCGCGCAGTCCGGCACACGGGCGAGGACGGCTTCGAGCACCACGGCTTCCTCAACGTGCTCGTCGCCACCCGGCGGGCCTTCGACGGCGCCCCGCTCGACGAGGTCGTCGCGACGCTCGAGGAGCGTCAGCCCGCCGTGCTCGTGGAGGACGCCGGCGAGCTCGACCGGGCCCGCCGCTGGTTCACGTCGTTCGGGTCCTGCTCGGTCCAGGAGCCCCTCGACGACCTGCTCGCCTACGGCCTGCTGGAGGCATCATGACCACGCCCGGAACCACCTGGGTCGAGGGCGCCGCCGGCTCCCGCTTCGACGTCGACAACCTGCCGTACGGCGTGTTCTCCCGCGCCGGCGAGGAGCCGCGGGTGGGGGTGCGGATCGGGGACCGCGTGCTCGACCTCGCGCCCGTGGCCGCGGCGGAGATGCTCGACGTCCACCACGTGTTCGAGGAGCGCTCGCTGAACGCGCTGATGGCCGAGGGGCGACGGGTCCGCGAGTCCGTGCGCACCTGGATCACCGGCCTGCTGACCGACGAGACCGAGCGCGACCTGGTGGAGCCGCACCTCGTACCGCTCGCCGACGTCGCCCTGCACCTGCCGATCGAGGTCGCCGACTACGTCGACTTCTACGCCTCCGAGCACCACGCCACCAACGTCGGCCGGATCTTCCGGCCCGACGGCGACGCGCTGCTGCCGAACTGGAAGCACCTCCCGGTCGGCTACCACGGCCGCTCCGGGACCGTCGTCGCGTCCGGGACCCCGATCGTGCGGCCGACCGGCCAGCGCCCGGGCGGCGCGTTCGGCCCGTCGGCGCGGCTCGACATCGAGGCGGAGCTCGGCTTCGTGGTCGGCACGCCGTCGGAGCTCGGCAGCCCGGTGCCGTACGGCGCCTTCGCCGACCACGTCTTCGGCGTGGTCGGCCTCAACGACTGGTCGGCGCGGGACATCCAGGCGTGGGAGTACGTGCCGCTCGGCCCGTTCCTCGGCAAGTCCTTCGCGACGTCGATCTCGCACTGGGTCACCCCGATCGAGGCGCTCGCCGCGGCGTGGGTCGACCTCCCCGGACAGGACCCGGAACCCTTGCCGTACCTGGGTCCTGGTGACACGTTGGGACTCGACATCGACGTCGAGGTCGTCGTGAACGGCGACGTCGTCAGCCGGCCGCCGTTCCGCACCATGTACTGGTCGCCCGCGCAGATGCTGGCGCACCTGACCGTCAACGGCGCGTCCCTGCGCACCGGCGACCTCTACGGCTCGGGCACGATCAGCGGGCCGTCGCCCGACCAGCGCGGCTCGCTGCTGGAGATCGGCTGGGGCGACGAGTCCGCGTTCCTCGCCGACGGCGACGAGGTCACGCTTCGCTATGCGGCGCCCGGGACCTCCGGGGGACGCATCGCGCTCGGTGAGGTCACCGGCGTGATCCGCCCGGCGCGCGGCTGAGGCAGCTGCGCCGGGATCCACTCCGCGGAGACGATCCGCTCGATCCGGGCGCGCGAGCGACGGGTGAGCAGCAGCAGCGGGACCAGCAGCGCGATGAGCAGGCTGCCGAGCACGATCGCGAGGTAGGCCTCGTGCAGCGACGAGTCCATCGGCGCCACGAGCCCGAAGACCGTCGAGCCGGCGAGCAGCCCGGCCATCGCGACCCGCGGGAGCCGCATCGTGGCGAGGAACGGCACCACCCAGAGCAGGTACCAGAGGTGCACGACCGGTCCGAGCACCACGGTCACGCCGACCACCAGCGCCACCGCGCGCAGCGCACGGTCCCGCTCCCCCGTCCGCCAGCGCAGGGCGACGACCACCACCACGACGCCGGCGACGACGGTCCCCACGTTGCGGATCCCGAGCATCGCCATCACCGACAGCGGTGTCGTCACGGTGCCGGGGACGGTGAGCCCGGCGATCCAGCCGCTGCCGAGCCCGGTGACCACACCGAGCCCGAGCAACGTCCCCACGGAGACGGCCGCGACGCCCGCGAGCCGGCGTACGCGCTGGAGGAGCGGAGCGGCGAGCGGCAGCGTCACCAGCGCGACGCCCACGCAGACGAGGCCACCCGGCAGCTTGACCGCGGCCGCCAGCCCGCCGAGCACCGCACCCGCGACCCAGCCGCGCTCGGCCGCGACGACGAGGGCGGCGGCCATCAGGCCGACCATGAGCAGGTCGTTGTGCAGCCCGCCGACGCCGTTGGCGAGCATCAGCGGGGAGGCGAGGACGACCGCGGACGCGAGCGCCGGGTTGACGTCGGTCCACGCCGCGAGCCGCGGCACCGCCCACGCGAGCAGCACCAGCCCGGCCAGCGCCACGAGACGGTGCCCGACCACGAGCACCCACGGATTCCCGGTCAGGCCCGCGGCGAAGTCCCCCGCGACCAGGGGGACCGGGCCGTACGGCGTGATCGTGTCCATCCAGCGCGGGTCGACCGCCTCGACCACGGGCCCGCGGAGCACACCCGGCCCGTGCTCGTACGGCGAGATGCCCAGGTGGGCGAGCATGCCCTGGGCGGCGTACGACCAGCCGTCGCGTGAGAACAGCGGCGGGGCGAGCACCAACGGGGCGGACCACACGACGACGGCGTACCGCACCAGGTGGAGCGCGTCCGCGCGGTCCTCGCCGTCGGCGAGCGCGACGTGGCGGCACAGGGAGAGCCACTCGGCAGCGAGGATGCCCAGCCCGACCAGCACGACGGTGAGGCCGAGCATCCGGCCGGCCTCGGCGCCGCGGAGGTCGAGCAGCAGGTCCTGGCGCATCAGCCAGGTCGACGGGGGCAGCGTGGACACGATGAGCCCGCCCACCAGGACGAGCACACTGCCCACGAAGCCTCGAGTCAGCACGGTCGCACGCTAGGAAGCGGATCCGGCGTGCCCCTGACGGGCAGGTGAACGGTCCGCGACGGAGTGTCGAGGAATGCGCAACGGCCCCGGTCACCTCGAGTGAGGTGTCCGGGGCCGTGCGCCTGCGTCACTTCGCGACGACGACTCCGTCGATCACGACGGGCTTGCCGTTCGGGCTGACCACGGTGATCACCAGCTTGCCGCTCTTGACCGCACCGAAGGTCTTCACCGGCACGACCTTCTTCTTGCCGCTGCCCTTGAGGCTGAAGACGCCGAGGTCGACTCCGGCGAAGCTGACCCGGACCGAGCCGGCGTTCGGGGACTTGGCCACGACCAGCGCCAGCCGCTTCGCCTTCGCCCCGGCGAGCATCAGTCGGGCGCCCTTGTCGGTCGTGGTGATGACCGTGCCGCGGTAGTGGCCCTTGCCCTTCGCCTTGATGAACCCGGTGGTGGCCTGCAGGGCCCGGTCGTCGACCGGCGCGGTGGTGCAGCGCTCGGACCAGAGCGAGAGGTTGCCGACCGTGTCCCGCATCTGCACCGACGCGCACGCCGTCCGACCCGGAGCCAGCGCAACCTGCAGCGCATCCGCGTCGGTGTTCTCCGCGAGCTGCTTCGAGTCGCCGAACGTGCCGTTCCACGGAGCCGTGCGAACGACGACGTCGGAGTCCTGCACGGCGGAGAGCCGGTCGAGACCGCTCCACGTCAGCCGGTAGGACTTCTTCAGGGCGTTCGCGGGCGCCGACGTCTCGATCACCGGGCCGGCGACGTCCAGGAACGCCCCGACGAGCTCGTCGGGCAGGACCCCGGCCAGGAGCGTGTTGCCCTGGTCGTCCATGCCACCCGCGGCGCTGCCGGACTTGAAGTCCTGGTCGCCGGAGTCGAAGTAGGTGAACGGCAAGATCGACCGGGTGCGGTACGCCGCCAGCAGGCGACCGCTGCCGCCGTACGTGATCGCCGTGACGCCGGTGTCGCTGATCAGCGCGGTCGGGTTCGACGGCGAGAAGACGTCGACCTTGAGCGCGCCCGGGATCCACTCGCCGGTCGGCTTGCCGCTGGCGTAGCCGATCCCGTTGGTCCCGTCAGTCGTCGATCGCCACGCCAGCAGGGCGTCGCCAGCGGCACTCATGTCGATGCTCGGGTCCGCGGCGTCGCTGCCCGCGGGCGAGACGAACGCCGGGTTGCCGGCACTGCCGTTCGGCTGCACCTTCACCGCCGACACCCGGTGGTCGCCCTCCCAGGTCCGCGTGAAGGCGACCCGCCCGAAGCCCGAGTCGCTGACCGCGACGTCGGTCTGCAGACCGTGCACGCCCTCCGAGACCTCCTTGGCCTGCTGCCAGGAGGTGGCCCCGGCAGCGAGGCGGCTGACCATGATGACGTCGTCCGGAGCGGGGCCCTCGGCGTCGTGGAACGACACCAGCCCGGCGCCGGAGTCGTTCACGTCGATCGACGGGCCATAGCCGTCGTCGCTACCGGACAGGAGCTTGGACTCAGCGGCGTCGCCGTCGGTGCCCCAGGTCGTGACCTGCACCGTCCGGAGGTTCGCGTCGTCGACCGCGACGTACGCCGCGTGCAGCCGGCCGTCGCCGCTGAGGGCGATGTCGGCCGGGCCGTCCACGGTGGCGTCCTGCGGCGAGATCAGGGCCCGGCCGTCCCAGGTCGAGCTGGTGAGCCGACGGGACGCGGCCAGCCGGAGGTCGTCGTTCAGGTCGGGCTGGAGCCAGGTGACCACGGCGTCACCGTGCTCGTTGATCGCGACCGACGGGTCGGCGGCGTCCTTGCCTGCATCCGACACGGTGGAGACCGTGCCCCACACGCCGTCGGAGGCGGAGGCGACCTGCACCCGCAGGTCGGGGCCGACCTCGCGGACCCAGGCCGCGACGGCCGTGCCGTCGTCGGCGACGGCGACCGTCGCGTCGGACGGCAGGGCGCCGGACTTGCTGATCGAGGAGTTGTGCACCCAGGTGGGGGTGGCGTCGGCGGGCAGCGCCCCGACGAGGAGGGTGGAGGTGAGCGCCGTGACGGCCAGCGAGCCGAGAGCGGTCCGAGACGTGGGGCGTGACATGGGTTGGTGCCTTTCGTGAGTGCCGACGTCGTTGTCGGCGGTTGCCAGAACCCTCGCCGCGGACCCACTTCGGAGACATCCGTCGTGACTACGTAACCGAGTGCGCGCACCTACGCATCTAGCTAATGTGCAGCGGGTGAAGTGCCCGGTCCTGGTCGGTAGGGACACCGAGACCGGACTCCTGCGCGCCGCCACGCAGCGCGCCGTGGACGGCCGGGGCGGCACCGTCGTGCTCTCCGGCGAGCCGGGCGTGGGCAAGTCCCGGGCCGTCGCGGCCCTCCAGTCCGACGCCGAGGAGCACGGCCTGGTCGTGCTGTCCGGACGTGCGGTGCGGGCGTCGACCCCGACGCCGCTGCGTCCCCTGAGCGAGGCGCTGCTCGCCTGGCTGCGCCGCAACGAGCTCCCTGCCTCGACGCGCATGGATCCCTTCCGGCCCTCGCTGGCCCGCCTCGCACCCCAGCTCTGGGACGGCCGTGCGGGCGAGCAGGCGACCTCCCTGGTGCTGCTCGGCGAGGCGCTGCTGCGACTCGCTGCGGCGGCCGGGGAGGGACGCGGCTGCCTGCTCGTCCTGGAGGACCTGCACTGGGCGGACCCGGAGACGCTCGCGGTGTTCGAGTACGTCGCCGACAACGTCGCCGACGTACCCCTGCTGGTCGTCGCCACCACGCGACCCGGCGAGTCCGCCGCCACCCAGCAGCTCGTGGACGCCCTGGTCACTCGCGGGTCGGCGGAGCGCCTCGACCTCACGGTCCTCGACGCCGCCGCGACCGACGCGATGGTGGCGGCCTGCCTCGGCGGCGACGTGCCCTCGGAGGTCCGCCAGTTCGTGACCGCCAACGCCGAGGGCGTGCCGCTCCTCGTCGAGGAGCTGCTCACCGGCATGCAGGCGGCCGGTGCGCTGGTCGCGGCTCCGGACGGCACCTGGCAGGTCGCCGGCCCCATCACCGCCGCCGTGCCCGAGACGTTCGCGCGGACCGTGCAGCTGCGGCTGCAGACGCAGGAGCCCGTCGTCCAGCAGGTCGCCCGAGCCGCGGCCGTCCTCGGCTCCGACTTCGACTGGACGCCACTGCCCGCGGCCCTCGAGCTCGACGATGCGAGCGTGCTCCAGGCGTTGCGAACCCTGGTCGACCAGCAGATCGTCGCCGCGCGCGAGCAGAGCTTCGCGTTCCGGCACGCGCTCACGCGTGAGGCGGTGCTGGCCGCGCTCCTGCCACCCGAGCGGGCCGAGCTGGCCAGGCGGCTGGCCGAGGCGTGCGCGCGGCCCGACGCCGACGTCGACCAGCAGACGCTCGCCGAGCTCTTCGACCTCGCCGGGGACGCCGAACGATCCGCCGGGGCCTGGCACACCGCGGCGGTGGACGCGCTCGGCAAGGGCGCGTTGGCCACCGCTCTGGAGATGGTCGGCCGCGCCGGAGACCTGGTCGAGCCGGACTCCGAGACCGGCCTCGCGGTCCGGCAGACGCTGCTCGAGGTGCACGCCCTGGCGGGCGACTCGCCGGCGGCGCTTCGGGTGGGCGAGTCGCTGGTCGCCGACCTCGAACGGTCGGGCGCGGCCGCCGACCGGCTGGCTCCGGTGCGGCTGAGGCTCGCGCGCGCGGCGTACGCGGGAGGTCTCTGGGACGAGGCCGCGGACCTGCTGGCGCCCATCGACGGCGTCGACCCCGCCGGGACCGCGGTGCTGCGCGCCGGGGTCGCGCTGGGCCGGCTGCAGCCGGACCAGGCCGTGGCGGAGGCGCAGGTCGCGCTCGCCGCGGCCGGCGAGCGCGCCGACGTCGCGTGCGAGGCGTGGGAGGTCATCGGCCGGGCCGCGCGCGGGCGCGACGTGCTGCAGGCGGAGGAGGCCTTCGAGGAGGCCTACCGGATCGCCGAGCAGCACGGCCTCGGGCACTGGCGGGCCCGGATCCTCCAGCAGCTCGGCAGCCTCGACCTGGTCGGGCGCCGGCCCACCGAGGACCGCCTGCTCGCGGCCCGCGCCGCAGCACTGGAGGCCGGCTCGCTCGCGACGGCGGCGATCGTCGACCTCCAGCTCAACCTGCTCCGGATCCGCTACCTCGACCTGGAGCGGGCGATGGCCGCAGCCGACGCCGCGATCGCGTTGATGACCCGGCTGCGGCTCCCGGCGCTCGGCAGCGCCTACCTGATCCGGGCGATGACCCATGGCCTGGCCGGACGGCCCGAGGAGATGGAGGTCGACCTGGCCGCCGGCCTGCGGACCGCCCCCGACGACCCCGAGCTCATCGCCGGGAAGGACGCCCATGTCCGCGGACCGGTGGCGCTGGCGCGCGGGCGGTACGACGAGGCACGGGCCGCGTTCGCCGCCGGCATGGAGGTCTACCGGCTGCACCCCGGGCTGGCGTTCTCGATGCGCGGGCTCTGGGCACTGCTGGAGACGGTGCACGGCGACGGCGCCGCGGCGCGCGACGAGGTGCGCGACGGACCGCAGATCACCAGCCCGCACAACTGGTTCGCGCTGCGGTACGCCGATGCCGTCGCGCTCGGCCGTGAGGGCCGCGCCGAGGAGGCCGAGCAGACCTTCGCCGACGCGACGTGGACCCATCCGGGACCCGAGCCCTGGATGGAGGTCCACATGCGCGGCCTCGTCGCCCGGGCGGCGGCCGCCGACGGGTGGGGCGAGCCCGAGCTGTGGTTCCGCCAGACGTTGGACGGCCTGGTCGAGGCCGGGCAGACCGAGGCCGCGTCCGCCTGCCGGGCGGCGATGCGTGACGCCGGGATCGCCGTACCCCGCAAGGCCGCAGGCGCTCGCCCGGTGCCGAACCACCTGCAGCACCTCGGCGTCACCGCGCGGGAGTACGACGTGCTCGAGCTCGTCGCGCAGGGACTCACGAACCAGGCGATCGCCGAGCGGCTGTTCCTCTCGACGCGCACCGTCGAGACCCACGTCGCACGGCTGCTGCAACGCACTGGCAGCGGCGGTCGCGGCCAGCTGGCCACCTACGTCGCTCCCCCGAGCGCGGGTGGCCGGGACGTCACCGCGATCTGATCGGCGAGCACGACCTTCTCGAGGCTCCATGCGCGGGCCGGGTGCCCGGCGTCGGCGGCCAGCAGCTCCGCCACCGCGCGGGCGTCGTCCGTCGTGTCGAAGTCGAGCACGACCAGGCAGCAGCCGTGGTCCTCGCTGCGCAGCCAACGGCCGGCCGTGAACCCAGGCAGCCGGCGGACCCAGGGCAGCACCTCGTCGCGGACGGTCCGCACCACCGTGTCCCCGCGCCGCGGGTCGAGCGCCATCGTGAGCACCAGGGTCGCCATGGGGGCAGCCTCGCGCGAGCGCCGGGCGCCGGACATCCGTGACGGCTACGCATTCAAGGGTCGGCGCGGGCAAAGAGTCCTACGCTGGCCGCATGTACGACGGACCGCCGGTGGTCGTCGTCGGGAACGGACCGGTCGGCCAGACGGCCGCGCTGCTGCTGGCCCGCTGGGACGTGCCCGTGCTGGTCGTCGACGCGCACCCGCGGCGCGAGGTCGTCGGGTCGCGCTCGATCTGCCAGCAGCGCGACACCCTGGACATCTGGGACACCGTCGGCGCCGGGCGGACGATCGCGGACGAGGGCGTGACCTGGCGGGTGGCGCGCACGTACTACCGCGAGCACGAGCTGTTCCACGTGGCGTTCTCCGACAGCAGCGGCTCGGCTTTCCCGCCGTGGGTGAACATCGGGCAGGCCCGCGTCGAGCAGGTCCTCGACGAGCGGATCGCGGCCACGCCGGGGATCGAGGTGCGCTGGGGCACGACCGTCACCGGCATCACCGCCCGTCCCGGCGGCGTGCGCGTCCACACCGATCGGGGTGACATCGAGGCGCCGTACGTCGTCGGCTGCGCGGGTGCTCGGGGCGAGGTCGTGCGTCGGGCGATCGGCGCGGACTTCGAGGGCCGCACGTTCGACGACCAGTTCCTGATCTGCGACATCCGCTGCGACCTGCCCGACCGCGAGCTCGAGCGGCGCTTCTACTTCGACCCCGCCTGGAATCCGGGCCGCCAGGTGCTGATGCATCCCTGCCCGGACTCGACGTACCGCATCGACTGGCAGGTGCCGCCCGGCTTCGACCTCGAGCAGGAACGCGCGAACGGCGACCTGGACCGACGCATCCGCCGGATCGTCGGCGACCAGGAGCACGAGGTCGTCTGGTGCACGGTGTACCGCTTCCACTCGCGGTGCGCGACGTCGATGGGCCGAGGGCGGGTGCTGTTGGCGGGCGACGCCGCGCACCTCATGGCGCCGTTCGGCGCACGCGGGCTGAACTCCGGCGTCGCCGACGCCGAGAACGCCGCCTGGCGCATCGCCTACGCGCTGCACGGCTGGGCGGACCCGAGCATCGTGGACGCGTACGACGCCGAGCGGCGCGCGGCCGCGCGGGAGAACCTCGCGGTCACCACGCGCACGATGGACTTCCTCGTCCCGCAGAGCGAGTCCGGCTGGGCGCACCGCCGCGACGTGCTCGAGCGCGCGGTCACCGACCCCGACGCCCGCGCGCTGATCGACTCCGGCCGGCTCTACGCGCCGTTCCGGTACGGCGCCGACCCGGACCCGGTCGTCGGGGCGCTGCATCCCGACCACGGCGTGCGGGCGGCGGCGCGACGGGCGCGCGGCGGCTTCCTCACCCACGACAATCTGGTTGTCCGACCCGACGGCCACGTTGTTGGCTGGGGCCCATGACTGACATCCGGGTGGGCGTGGCCGCCGACGCCGAGCGGTTCCTGCGCACCGACACCGTGGTCTGGTTCCAGGAGGAGCTGTCCGCCCCGGTCGAGACGCAGCTGCTGGGCGTGCCCGCCGACCAGCGCTTCGCCGCCGAGCTCGACGCGCCCACCGACCCGACGACGTACCCCGGCATCTACGGCGTGTACCCGCTCGAGCTGGCCGTCCCGGGCGACCGGCTCGTCCCGTGCGCCGGGCTGACGTGGGTGGGCGTGCACCCCGACCACCGCCGGCGGGGCGTGCTGTCGGCGATGCTGCGCCACCACTTCGAGCAGGTGCGCGACACCCCCGGCACCGCGGTGTCGGCGCTGCACGCGAGCGAGCCCGCGATCTACGGCCGCTACGGCTACGGGCTGGCGTCGCTGGAGCTGCCGATCACGCTGTCGCGCGGCACCACGCTGACCGCGCCCGGGCTCGACGAGGCGGCCGGTGCGATCACCACGCAGCTGGTGAGCGTCCGCGACGCCGGCACCCCGGAACGGATGCACGCCTGCCACCGCGCGGTCGCCGACATGGGATCGGTGGTCGGGGCGGCGTCCTACTACGAGCGGCTGTGCCTGTCGGTCCCCGAGTGGCTGCGCGACAAGGAGCCGTGGCGGGTGCTGTTCGCGCGGCGGGACGGGCGCGACGTCGGGTTCGCGATGCTGCGCCGCGACCAGAAGTGGGAGGACGCCCGGCCGTCGGGAAGCATGGACGTCCCGCTGCTGGTCGGCGACCCCGCCACCCGGCTGGCGCTGGTGCGCCGGCTGGTCGACTTCGACCTGGTGAGCAGCGTCCGACTGCGCACCGGCTACGCCGAGGACCCGGTCCTCACCTGGGTCGGGGGCCCACGCTCGACGTCGACGGTGTCGACCTACGACTGCCTGTGGATCCGCCTCGTCGACCTGCCCGCCGCGCTCGCCGCCCGCGCGTGGAGCGCGCCGTGCGACGTGGTCGTCGAGGTCGTCGACACCTACGCCCCCTGGAACGCCGGCCGCTGGCGGATCCGCGCCGACGCCTCCGGCGCCGCGACCGCCGAGCGCACCGACGCCGACGCCGACCTGCTGCTGCCGGTCGAGGCGCTCGGAGCGGCGTACGTCGGGGGCGGGAACCTGGTCGGCCGGGTGCGAGCCGGGCTGGTCACCGAGGCGCGTCCCGGCGCGGCCGCCGAGCTGTGGCGGGCGATGCGCACGGACGTCGCCCCGGCGGCGTCGATGATGTTCTAGCCGGCCAGCCGCCCGCTGACGAGGTACTGCAGCTGGACGTCGTGCCCGGGCGCGACGCCGTGGGCGCGGTCGAGCTCCAGGACCTCCTCGAGCGGCGTCACGGTGACGTCGGCCAGGCCCGCGCGGCGCAGGACCTCGGCGGTCTCGTCGATGGTCCGCGCGTCGGCCAGCGGGAGGGTGGCGTCGGGGCGGTCGCCGTACAGGTTGCCGAGACCGTCGGTGAACCACGTGCTGTCGACGACGGCGACGACACCGCCGGGCCGGAGCAGGCGGACCCAGCTCGCGACCGCCGCGTCGGGGTCGCGCAGCGTCCACATGACGTAGCGGCCGACGACCGCGTCGTACGACGCCGGCGGGAAGTCGGGCGCCACCGCGTCGCCGGCCAGGATGCGCGGCGGGCGCACCGAGGCGGCGGCGTGCCCGCGGGCGATGTCGAGCATCCCGTCCGCGAGGTCGATCCCGGTGACCCGGTGCCCGAGGTCGGCGAGCAGGCAGGCGACGTGCCCGCTGCCCGTCCCGACATCGAGCACGTCGACGGGCGCCGGCGGCAGCGCCGGCGACCAGACCCGGACCCAGGCGTCCCGGTCGAGGTCGCGTCGTTCGGGCCGCTGCTGGTAGGCGTCGTACTCCGGCGCCCGGTCGGTCCAGTACGCGTTGATGGTGTCCTGCAGCTGCGGGTTCATGCGGTGACGTCCTGTGGGTCGAAGGGATGGAACAGCAGGTGGAAGCGGCAGGCGGCCTCGATCCGCTCGATGCCGATGCCGTACACGGGCTCGAGGACCTCCGCCCGGAGGACCTCGTCGACGCTGCCGGCGGCCGCGACGCCGCCGGCGCCGAGGAGGACCAGGTCGTCGCAGTAGCGGGCGGCGAGGTTGAGGTCGTGGAGCACCACGACCGTGGTGGTGTCGAGGTCGCGGGCCAGGCGGGCGACGAGGCCGAGCACCTCGTGCTGGAACCGGATGTCGAGGTGGTTGGTGGGCTCGTCGAGCAGCAGGTGCGTCGACTGCTGGGTGAGCGCCCGGGCGATCAGCACGCGCTGGCGCTCACCGCCGGAGAGGCCCCCGAACGGCCGCCGCGCCAGGTGTGCGGCCCCGACCCGCTCGAGCGCCCGTGCCGCGATCGCGTGGTCGTCGGATCCGGCGCGCTGGAACGTCGACAGGTGCGGCCCGCGCCCGAGCAGCACGACCTCGGCGACCGTCATCGAGCTCTCGCCGCCGGCCTCCTGCACGACGACCGCGAGCCGGCGGGCCGCCTCCTGCGGGGCGAGGGAGGACAGCGGGTCGCCGTCGACGGTGACCGATCCCGTGGGGCTGCTCAACGCGCCGTACAGCAGCCGCAGGAGCGTCGTCTTCCCGCTCCCGTTGGGACCGATCAGTCCCAGCACCCGCCCGTGCGGTGCTGCGAGCGTCACCGCCCGCAGCACCGAGGACCGGCCGTAGGACCAGGAGAGCTGGTCGGCCCGGATCACGATCCGAACCGTTCCACGATCCGCTCGAGCCCCTCGACCGAGAGCGGCGTGGGGGGCTCGGTGAAGTTGAACAGCTGCGCCATCACGTCGCCGTTGCGGACCGCGGTCAGGTCCTCCGCGCCGGGCAGCTCGGTGATGGCGTCCTCGACGGCGGCCGGGTCGCCCTCGCTGTGGAGCAGGATCAGGACGTCGGGGTCACGACCGAGCAGCTCCTCCAGGGTCACCTCGAACACCCGCTCGTCGACGTCGCCGAACGCGTTCACGAAGCCAGCTGCCCGGAGCTGCGGCGCCGCCATGCTCTTGGTGCCGTAGGCGTAGGTCACGCCGCCGCCGACGGTCGGGTAGAGCACCGCCGCCGTACGCCCCGAGGGCGCACCCGCCTGCGCCTCGACCTCGGCGAGGTCACCCTTCAGCTCTGCGATGGCCGCCCGGGCCTCGGCCTCGCGGCCGAAGACCTCGCCGTACAGCTCGAGCTGGGCCCAGACGTCGTCGAAGCCGGGATCGTCGACGCCCTGCTCGCAGAGCGCGGGCTCCTCGATGAGCGGGATGCCGACGCTGTCGAGCGTGGCGCGGGAGAGGTTGTCGACCTCGCCGAGCACGAGGTCCGGCTCCTGGCTGATCACGACCTCCTTGGAGATCTGGAGGTGGCCGCTGCTGTCGAGCTCGTCGGTCAGCAGCGGGATCGCCTCGAGCTCGGCCAGGGTCTCGTCGTCGTAGTAGTCGGGCGGGTACTGCCCGGCCCGCGCGGTGACCCGGTCCAGCACCCCGAGCTCGTGGAGGAAGGGCACCGACGAGCTCTTGAGCAGCACGACGCGCTGCGGCGCCGCGTCGAACGTGACCTCGGCGCCGCAGTTCTCGATCGTCACCGGGTGGCTGCCGGTGCCGGCCGATGCGGGCTCCGGTGCGTCCGCCTCCGCCCCGCACGCGGTCAGGACACCGGTGAGCAGCACGGACGCGGCGATCCAGCCGGGAGCAGGACGGCGAGAGGGCTGGGTGGGCACGGTTCTCCTTCGGGGTTGGTGGCTAGACGCCGGTGGCGTGCAGCCGGCGGATCAGCACGAGCAGGAACGGCGCGCCGACGAGGGAGGTGATGATCCCGATCGGGATCTCCTGCGGCGCGAAGAGCGTCCGGGCGAGGACGTCGGCCCAGACCAGGAGGATCGCGCCCATCAGCGCGGCCACCGCGACGACGCGGACGTGCGGCCCGCCGACGGCGCGTCGGGCGAGGTGCGGCACGACCAGCCCGACGAAGCCGATGCTGCCCGACGCCGCGACCACGACCCCGACGCAGAGGGCGACCACGAGCAGCAGCTGGAGCCGGAACCGCTCCGGGCGCACGCCGAGGGTGTGGGCGGTCTCGTCCCCGATCGCCAGCGCGTCGAGCCGGCGCCCCCAGGCGGTCAGCAGCGCCGCGGCGCCGAGCACGACCACCGCGACGATCGCGAGCGGGGTGCCCCACTCGGCGAGGGCGAGCGACCCGAGCAGCCAGAACATCACCGACCGAGCACCCTCGGCCGAGCCGGACGCGAAGATGAGGAAGCTGGTCAGGGCGTAGAGCGCGTAGCCGACGGCGACCCCGGCCAGCAGCAGCCGGACCGACGTGACGCGGCCGGCACTGCGGGCCACGAGGAACACCAGGAGCGACGCGGCGAGCGCGCCGAGGAACGCCATCGCCTGCAGGGCGTGCTCGACGTACCCGACCCCGACGCCGAAGAGGATCGCCGCGGCGGCACCGCTCGACGCCCCGGAGTTCACCCCGAGCAGGTACGGGTCGGCCAGCACGTTGCGCACCATCGCCTGGAGGGCCACCCCGCAGATCGCGAGACCGGCGCCGACGAGCGCACCCAGGAGCACCCGCGGCAGGCGCACCTGCCACACGATCGCGTCCGCCGGCGCGCTCCAGGTCCGCTCGGCGGGCCAGCCCAGCAGGTGGTGGCCGACGACCTGGGCGACGGTGCTCGCGGGCACCACGACGGCACCCACGCCGACGCCGGCGACGACCGTCGCGACCAGGCCGAGCGCGAGGCCGGCGAGCCACAGCCGGGTCCGTCGCCGGCCGGCCGCGAGCCCGAGCGGGTCGGCGCTCGCGACCTCGTCCGCCGTGTCGCGCACGCCGCCCCTCGCTTCCCTTATTGCCCAGTCTTTGCAATAGCGGAAACGTAGCAACAAGCGGTCGTCACCGCGCAGGCGCCCCGCGCGGCGCGACGAGCCCGCGGTCCGGTCTCGGCCGGTAGCGTGAGACCCGTGCAGTTCGGCCAGTACCCGAGTCCCGGTCATGTCGTCGCCCACCTGAGCGACCCGCACCTGCTCGCCGACGCGTTGCAGTACGGCGTCATCGACACCGAGGCCGGCCTCGAGCTGGCCCTGGCCCGGCTCGCGCGGCTCGACCCGGCCCCGCAGGCGCTGGTCTTCACCGGCGACCTCGCCGACAAGGCCGAGCCGAAGGCGTACGCCCGGCTGCGCGAGATCGTCGAGCCCGCGGCGGCGGCCATGGGCGCCGAGGTCGTGTGGGTCATGGGCAACCACGACGAGCGGGCGACGTACGCCCGCGAGCTGTTCGGCGAGGACAGCGAGCTGACGCAGGACCGGGTGTACGACGTCGACGGGTTGCGGATCGTCTCGATCGACTCCACCGTGCCGGGCTACCACCACGGCGAGCTGAGCGACGAGCAGCTCGCCTGGCTGGGCGACGTCCTCGCCACGCCGGCGCCGCACGGGACCGTGCTGGCGATGCACCACCCGCCGATCCCGGTGCCGATGATGCCGGTCGCGGCGATCATCGAGCTGCTCGACCAGCATCGCCTGGCCGACGTCGTGGCGGGCAGCGACGTCCGCGCGATCCTCGGCGGCCACTTCCACTTCTCGTCGCACTCGATGTTCGCCGGCATCCCGGTCTCGGTCGCGTCCGCGACCTGCTACACCGGCGACCCGGCGCCGCTCGACCGCTTCGTGTCCGGGGTGGACGGGCACCAGGCGATCTCGATGCTGCACGTGTACGACGACCGCATCGTGCACACGATCGTGCCGGTCGAGGACGCGCCCGAGGTGAGTGGCTACCCGTCCGACGTCCGTGCCCAGTTCGAGGCGCTGAGTCCCGAGGAGCGCCACGAGCTGGTCTCCAGCAAGACCTCGCCGCTGTACGCGGGCGAATGACCGAGGCCCTCCTCTGGGGACTGCTCGCCGCAGGGTCCCTCCTCCTGGGTCAGGCCCTGGCCGGGCCGCTGGCCGGGTCGCGGCGCTCCGTCGGGCTGATGATGGCCTTCGGCGGCGGCACCCTGATCAGCGCGGTCGGCTACGAGCTCATCCCGGAGGCCAACCTCGATCTCGGCTGGGAGGTCGGCGCGGCGTTCCTCGTCGGCGCGCTCGCCTACTACGTCGGCGCCCGGCTGGTCGACCGCGGCGGCAGCTCGGGCACGGCCCTGTTCCTCGGCGCGCTGCTCGACGGGATCCCCGAGTCCTTCATCCTCGGCCTCGGCCTGGCCCTCGGCGGCTCGATCAGCCTCGCGTTCCTCGCCGCCGTCTTGCTGTCGAACATCCCGGAGGGCCTGGCGGGCACCGCCGACATGCGGGAGTCGGGGGTCGGCGAGCGCCGGATCACCGTGATGTGGGGCTCCCTGACCGTCGTCTGCGGCCTCGCGTCGATGGCGGGGTACGTCGTCGCCGACTCCGGCTCGCACAGCGGCGAGATCGCCAGCGCGTTCGCGGGCGGCGCCGTGCTGACCATGCTCGCCGACTCGATGGTCCCGGAGTCCTACGAGCGCGCCGGCCGGCTCGCGGGGCTCTTCACCGTGCTCGGGTTCCTCGTCGCCGGCATCCTCAGCGCCGCGCAGTAGCAGTCCTGCCCCCGCCGCGGTAAAACGGGTGCCGCGACGCCGTACCGGCGACGGGAACGGCAGAATGGACCGTCCATGCCAATCTCGGGAGGGCAGCGATGAGCATCAACGCGCACACGTACGGCGATCCGTACGCACGATCCGGCGGCAGCAACGGCGGCAACGGCGGCGGCGACGACGCGTCCGACGGTTCGGCGGCAGCCCGGCTGCTGGAGATCACGGCCCGCGAGACCGAGCAGTGGCGCGCGGACGCCAGGAGCGAGGCGGCCGCCCTCGTGGCTGCGGCCCGCCGCGAGTCCGACGACCTCGTCCAGGCCGCCCGCGCGGAGGCCGAACGGCTGGTGAGCGCCGCGCAGAGGGAGGCGGCGCAGGCGACCGGCGATGCCCGCGTCGAGGCGTACCGCATCCGCGAGGACGCGGCGGCCTCGCGCCAACGACACGAGGAGCACATCGCGCAGCTCGAGGAGGTGGAGACCGAGCACCGCGAACGGTTGCGGCGCCACCTGACCGAGATGCTCGACCAGATCGACCCGCCCTCGGGTGCGGCCGGCTCCTGACCTCCGGGGTCGCTACAGCTCGCTGAGCCAGGGATGGTTCGGTGTCGTCCGGGCGACCGCGTCGCGAAGCCAGGCGCGGGCACCAGAGTCCAGCATCGGGAGGGCCACCTCCGCGTCCTGCCGGTCCTTCTCCCGCGCCTGCGCAGCCTTGAACAACAGCGCCACCTCGGGCTTGGAGTAGCGCAGTCCGTCGGAGGCAACCCAGGTGACCGTCTCGAGGTCCTCCGTGTGCGCCAGGTAGCGCTTGTTCGTCCAGCGCCCCTCGGTGTCCGGCGTGAGCGGGACGTCCAGGACCCACGGGGACTGCGCGTCCCGCCGCACCCAGAGCTGACTGTCCGGCCGCACCTCCCGGAACCGGTCGTCGAACGGCCGGAACCATGACTCGTCGACGTTCCACGGTGTCCAGCGGTCGCCGAGGAACGACCGGAAGGCCTCGGCGTCGCTCGACAGCATGGAGATGTCCATGTCCTCGTGCACCCTGCTGACACCCGTGAAGACCTCGATGCTCCACCCTCCGACGATCCACCACGGTCGGTCGAAGCCAGCCATGAACTCGGCGATGTTCGAGGGGTCCAGGGGCTCCCAACCGCCGTACCACCGTCGAAGGGCGTCTGGCGGGAGGTGCCCTGCCGCGGCTGGTTCCGGTGTCGGAGGCGGCGAGGGAGTCGTCGGCACGAGCGACGAGACTACGCGCGCTCCACTGCGCTGGACGTCAGGAGCGCACGAGCCGCGCGATCGCCTCGGAGGCTTCCTTCAGCTTCTCCTCCGCGGCCGGGCCGCCCTCGATCGCCGCGTCCATGACGCAGTGCTTGAGGTGGTCGTCGAGGAGGCCGAGCGCGACCGACTCGAGGGCCTTCGTGAGCGCGCTGACCTGGGTGAGGATGTCGATGCAGTACTTCTCCTCCTCGACCATCCGGTGGATGCCGCGGGCCTGGCCCTCGATCCGCTTGAGCCGCGCGAGGTAGCGGTCCTTGTCCGAGATGTAGCCGTGGTGGCTGTGGGTCGCGGTCATGGGATCAGTCTCTCTGCTCAGGGGTGGTGGAGACGGCGTGGCTCGCGAACGAGCGCAGCCGCAGGCTGTTGCCGACGACGAACACGCTGGAGAACGCCATCGCGGCGCCGGCCAGCATCGGGTTCAGCAGGCCGAGGGCGGCCAGGGGGATCGCGGCCACGTTGTAGGCGAACGCCCAGAACAGGTTGACCTTGATCGTGCCGAGGGTCCGGCGGGACAGCCGGATCGCGTCGGCGGCGCTGCGCAGGTCGCCGCGCACCAGGGTGATGTCCGCGGCCTCGATGGCCACGTCGGTGCCGGTGCCCATCGCCAGGCCGAGGTCGGCCTGGGCGAGCGCGGCGGCGTCGTTGACACCGTCCCCGACCATCGCGACGACCTTGCCCTCGCCCTGCAGGTCGCGGACGACGGCGACCTTGTCCTGCGGCAGGACCTCCGCGACGACCCGGTCGATGCCGACCTCTGCGGCGATCTGCTCGGCCACTGCCCGGTTGTCGCCGGTGAGCAGCACCGGCGTCAGCCCGAGCGCCTTCAGCTGGTCGACCGCCTCACGGCTGGTCGGCTTCACGCGGTCGGCGACGACGAGCACACCGCGCGCGGCGCCGTCCCAGCCGACCGCGACCGCGGTCCGCCCCTGGGCCCGGGCGTGGGCCATGGCGCCCGCGAGCTCGTCGTCGAGGTGCTGCGACCACTCGGCGAGCAGCGACTCCCGGCCGACCAGGACCGCGTGGCCGTCGACGATGCCCTGGACGCCGGTGCCCTCGACGTTCGCGAAGTCCTCCGGGTCCGGCAGCGGCCCGGCCTCCTCGGCCGCGCCGCGGGCGATCGCCCGGGCGATGGGGTGCTCGGACGCGGCCTCGAGGGCACCGGCGAGACGGAGCAGCTCCGCGCGGGAGACCCCCGCGCCGGTGACCACGTCGACCAGCGTCATCGTGCCCGTGGTGACCGTGCCGGTCTTGTCGAGGACGACGGTGTCGACCCTGCGGGTCGACTCCAGCACCTCCGGCCCCTTGATGAGCACGCCGAGCTGGGCGCCCCGGCCGGTCCCGACCAGCAGCGCCGTCGGCGTCGCCAGCCCCAGGGCGCACGGGCACGCGATGATGAGGACGGCGACCGCGGCGGTGAACGCGGCGGCCGCAGGGAACCCGGCGCCCAGCCACGCGCCCAGGGTGCCGACCGCGATCGCGATGACGATCGGGACGAACACGCCCGCGACCCGGTCGGCGAGCCGCTGCACCTCGGCCTTGCCGGACTGCGCGTCCTCGACGAGCTTGGCCATCTGCGCCAGCTGCGTGTCGCCGCCGACGCGCGTCGCGCGCACGACCAGCCGACCTCCGGCGTTGACGGTCCCGCCGGTGACCGCGTCCCCCACGGCCACCTCGACCGGCACCGACTCGCCGGTGAGCATCGAGGCGTCGACCGCCGACGTACCGCCGACGACCACGCCGTCGGTGGCGATCTTCTCGCCCGGGCGCACGACGAACTCGTCACCGACCGTCAGCTCAGCGGTCGGGATGCGGGTCTCGACGCCGTCGCGCAGGACGGCGACGTCCTTGGCGCCGAGCTCCAGCAGCGCGCGCAGCGCCGCCCCGGCCTGCCGCTTCGACCGCTTCTCGAAGTACCGGCCCGCCAGCAGGAACATCGTGACGCCGGCGGCGACCTCGAAGTAGATGTTCGCGGCGCCGTCGGTGGGACTGACGGTGAGCTCGAACGGGTGGGTCATGCCGGGCTCGCCGGCGGTGCCGAAGAACAGCGCGTAGAGCGACCAGGCGAACGCCGACAGCGTGCCCAGCGAGACCAGGGTGTCCATGGTCGCGGCGCCGTGCCGCAGGTTGGTCCAGGCGGCCTTGTGGAACGGCCACGCCGCCCACAGCACGACCGGCGCCGCCAGCGTCAGCGACGCCCACTGCCAGTACTCGAACTGCAGCGCCGGCACCATCGCCATCGCGATCACGGGTACGGCGAGCACGATCGAGCCGATGAGCCGCTGCCGCAGCGCGACCAGCTCGGCGTCGGGGCGCTCCTCGTCCGCGTCGGCGTCGGGCGCGGCCGGGAGGCTCGCGGTGTAGCCGGCCTTCGCCACCTCGGCGATCAACGTCTCCGCGTCGAGCCCGTCGGGCGCGTGCACCTGCGCCTTCTCGGTCGCGTAGTTCACGGTCGCGGTGACGCCGTCGAGCTTGTTCAGCTTCTTCTCGATCCGCATCGCGCAGGAGGCGCAGGTCATGCCGCCGATCTCGAGCTCGATGACCGGTGTGGTGCCCATGGTTCCTCCTCCGCGATCAGTGGGTGTGGGTGTCGACGACGAACGGCGCGCTGTGCACCTGGCCGTCGACCTGGAAGTCCAGGTAGAGCAGGTACCGACCCGGGGTCGGCGCCTGCGCCATGAACGAGATCTCCGGCCCGGAGGTCTCACCTGCGGCGGGCTCGTCGCCCTCCGGGTGGACGTGCAGGAAGGCGAGGTCACCCTCGCGCAACGCCACCAGGTGGCCGAACGCGCCGAGGTAGGGCTCGAGCGTGGTCACGGGCTCGCCGTCCTGGGTCACGGTCAGGGTGAGCTGCGAGCTCTCGCCGACCTCCAGGTCACCGGTGAGGGCGACGGTGAAGCCGTCGACCTCGGCGGTGTCGGTCGGCGTCGCTACCACCGGCGCGAACGCCCCGGTCACCTCGACGGTCCGGGTCAGCGTGACCGGCTGGCCCTCGGGGTCGTCGGCGGGCACGAAGTCGGCGTACACGCGGTAGGTGCCGGCCGCACGCCACTCCCAGGGCAGCGACCAGGTGCCGTCGGCCGCCATCGTCGGGTGGACGTGGCGGAACCTGCTGCCGTCGGAACGGACGACGATCAGGTGCAGCTCCTTGTCGTGCTCGGTGGCGAAGCTGGTGAGCGCTTCGCCGTGCGCGTCGCGCACCTGGAACGACAGCGTCCCGCGATCGCCGACCTGGTCCGGCGCGGCGACCGGCGCGAGCAGGTAGCCGTCCTGGGCGCTGCTCACCCCGCGGACCGCACTCGCGGTCTCCGCGGGGTGCTCGTCGCCATGACCGGCCGAGTCCTCGGCCCCCATCTCGTGGCCGCCGTCGGCCTCCTGCGTCCAGCTGTCGACCGTGCTCTGCGGGACGACCGCGCCGGCTGCGGCGAAGGCGCCGACGAAGAGCACGGCCAGCCCCGCGCCGTACAACCCGAGCCGAGGGGCGGTGTTC
The DNA here is from genome assembly GCF_039541135.1 of Nocardioides caricicola. Lineage (NCBI taxonomy): Bacteria > Bacillati > Actinomycetota > Actinomycetes > Propionibacteriales > Nocardioidaceae > Nocardioides > Nocardioides caricicola. The sequence goes on from NZ_BAABFQ010000007.1 coordinate 668,156, forward strand.
ATGAGGTCCGCACCGCCTGGTATCCGGCCTCGTCGACGGCCGCGATCACGGCGGCGTCGTCGAGGGGCTCGGCGGCGGTGATGACCAGCCTGCCGGTCTCGTGGCTGACCTGGACGTCCTGGACACCCGGCAGCGTGCCGACCTCCTCGCGGACCGACATCTCGCAGTGGCCGCACGTCATGCCGGTGACCTGGTACTCGCTCGTGCTCATCGGGGGCTCCTTCTCCGTTGCAATGATACCCCTGGGGGGTACTGGTGTTCGTACCATATACCCCCCAGGGGTATCACGCAACGGCGAGCTCAGCGCAGGCCCCGCGCGAGCGCGGGGACCATCACCGCCGCCGCCAGGAGATGGAGCGCGACCAGGGTGACCGCCGTCGCGGCGTCCCCGGCGAGCAGCAGGGGTGGGACCAGCGAGAGCACGGTCAGCGTCCCGGCGACCGACACGAACCGCTTGGCCGGCCGGTCGCTCCACCGCCGGAGCGCCAGGGCGATCCCGACACCGACGAGCGAGAGGAAGCAGGTGACGGTGGCGATCCCCGGGACCGGGATCGCCTCGCCTCCCGAGACCTCGAGGTCGATCCCGAGGGCGTGGGCGAGCGCGGCGGCGAGCGTGGTGGACGCCGTCGCCGCGAGCGTGGCCACCAGGCCACGCAGCGCGAGGGACCTCACCGGGTCGCGGGCAGCCGCTCGGGCAGGCCGAGACGTGCGAACTGGTCGTCGTGGAAGATCGTGACCTCGGTGATCCGCCCGCCGCTGACGCGCAGCACGTCGAGGGTCAGCGGGACGTGGGCGTCCTCCGCGTCCCGCCAGAGGTAGAACGCGACCGCGGGCTGCCGGTTCACGGAGGTGGGTACGCCGCGCAGGCCGGTGATCTCCGTGAAGCCGTCCTGCACCCAGTCGGCCAGGACGGCGTCGCGACCGCGGTGCACGCCCGGCGTCGGCGGCATCGAGCTGCGGACGTCGTCGCGCAGCATCGCCGCGAGGGTGTCGATGTCGGTGGCCACGGTCGCGTCGGTGAACCGTCGGACCAGCTCGCGGGTCGCCGCGTCGTCCTCGCCACCGGTCCAGTCCTGCCGCTCGGCGGGCAGGTGCTCGCGCATGCCGGCGCGAGCCCGCTGGAGCGCGGAGTTCACCGAGTTCACGGAGTCGCCGAGCAGCTCCGCCACCTCCTTGGCCGGCCAGCCCACGACGTCGCGCAGCAGCAGCGCGGCCCGCGGGCGCGGCGCGAGGTGCTGGACCGCGACGACGTACGCCAGCTCGAGGGTCTCCCGCGCCGCGGCCGCGACCTCCGGGTCGTCGAGCAGCCGGTCGGGGTAGGGCTGCAGCCACAGCACCTCGCCGCCGGTGGCGGGCTCCGGCCGCTTCGTCGCGAGCAGGTCCAGGCAGGTGTTCGTCGCGATCCGGTAGAGCCACGCGCGGAACGTCGAGCGTCCCTCGAAGGTCTCGCGCCGGCGCCAGGCCCGCAGGAACGTCTCCTGCACGGCGTCCTCGGCGTCGTCGAACGACCCGAGCATCCGGTAGCAGTGCACGTGCAGCTCGCGCCGGTGTCGCTCGGCCAGCGCCGAGAACTCCTGCTCGTCGGTCTCCGCCATCCTCGTGTCCACGGTCATCTCGCCATCCCTCTCGTCGTCGTACCCGTCGTCCATGTGACGGGTGACGCCGCGAGAACTCATCACGAGGCGACGATGTCGGGCTTCCTGCCGTCGGCGCGGGCGGCGTCGCGGGCCCGGTTCTCCGCGCGCCGGTCGACGAACTTCGTCGCCTGGGCGTCGAGCGCCTCGAGGAACGCCCCGAGCTCCTCGCGGGCCCGCTCCCCCTCGGGGCCGAGCCCGGTGCGGTCGAAGACGTCCCAGTGCCGCAGCACCGGCATGATCACGTCGTCGTGGTGCAGCCGCAGGTCGTAGATCCCGGCCTTGGCGATGAGCATCGAGCTGCGCCGGAAGCCCGCCATCGTCGCGCCCGGCATCTCGAACCCGATCACCTCGTCGGCGATCGCGCGCATCGTCGCGTCCGGCGCGATCTCCAGCGCCGCGGCCACGATGTTGCGATAGAAGACCATGTGCAGGTTCTCGTCCTTGGAGATCCGCGCGAGCATCCGGTCGGCGATCGGGTCGCCCGTGACCTTGCCGGTGTTGCGGTGCGAGACCCGCGTCGCGAGCTCCTGGAACGACACGTACGTCACCGCCTCGAGCGCGGTCTTGTCGCCGGAGTCGTAGCCGGAGGTCATGTACTCCATCCGCGCCCTCTCGAGCTCGACCGGGTCGACACCGCGCGTGACGACGAGGTAGTCGCGCATCGCGATGCCGTGCCGGTTCTCCTCCGCGGTCCAGCGCCCCACCCAGGTGCCCCACGCGCCGTCCCGGCCGAAGCGGGTGGCGATCTCGCGGTGGTACGACGGCAGGTTGTCCTCGGTGAGCAGGTTCGTGAACATCGCGGCCTTGGCCGTCTCGGACAGCTGCGACTGCTCCGGCGACCAGTCCTCCCCGCCGAGCATGGCGAAGTCGCGGCCCTGGCTCCACGGGATGTAGTCGTGCGGGTGCCACTCCTGGGCCATCGAGAGGTGCCGGTCGAGGTTCTCGGCGACGACAGGCTCGAGCTCCTCCAGCAGGTTGGGCGGCGTCGTGGTCACCTTCAGCTCCCTCGGTCGGTTGCCCCCTGCACCGAGGCTATGCCCTACGCGCTCACGATGGTGTCGTCCGGCTCGTCGAAGAGTCCGCCGAAGTGCCCGGAGGTGATCGGGCGTACGTCGCCGCGGGCGCCGATCCACCCCACGCCCGGCTCGTAGCGGCGGATCAGCTTGGCCGGTGCGCCGCCGACGACGCTGTGGTCGGCGACGTCGCCGCGGACGACGGACCCGGCCGCGACCACGACGTTCCGGCCGATGGTCGCGCCGGGCAGGATGATCGCGCCGTGCCCGATCCAGGAGCCGGACCCGATCCGGACCGGGAGGTGGGCGCCGAACTGCTCGCCGATCGGCAGCGTCGGGTCCTGGTAGCCGTGCCCGGAGTCGGTGACGAACACGTCCTGGCCGAACCACACGTCGTCGCCGATCTCGATGGAGACGTGGGCGACGATCGTGATCCGCGCGCCGAGCACGGTGCGGTCGCCGATGACGAGGCCGCGCTCGGGGAGGTTCGCCTGCGTCGGGCCGTAGCCCACCGACAGCGACGCCTGCCGGCCGACCAGCACGTCCTCGCCGAGGTGGATGGCGCGGGTGCCCATCAGGGTGGCGGCGGGGAAGCCGAGGCTGCTGCCCCGGCCGAAGCTGCCGAACCGCTCGGCCTCGCGCGTGCCGGGCACGATCTCGCCGGCCCGGCTCGCCCAGCGCCAGCCGGCGAGCAGGGCCCGGTTGGCCAGCCGCTTCGCGAAGTTCACGGTCGGGACCCTAGCCGGAGTCGCGCTCCGCGAGCTCGCGTACGGCGGACTTCCACGCCTCGACGACGGCCGACGTCCCGGCCCTGGGGCGGAGGATGCCGGCGAGGTGGGAGCCGGTCAGCAGGTCGATCGTGAACTGCACGAGCATCGGCGCGCGGGGATGGTCGTCACCGGCGAGCACCGTCACGCGGCGGTGAACCGTGGCGTAGATCCGCTCCTGCAGGGGCAGCAGCGCCTGGCGGAGGTCGGCATCGGTACGGGCGGCGACCCACAGCTCGAGGGCAGCGGCGAACGGCGGCTGCTGGAGCTCGTCCCAGACGAGGTCCACGACGTCGTCCCAGCTGCCGGCCGCGGTGGCGGCCTCGAGCTCCGGGCCGGTGAGCACCCGCAGGCGGCGCTCGATGATGTCCTCGACCACGCCCCCCATCAGCGCGCCGCGGGTCGGGAAGTGGTGCAGCAGGGTGCCCCGGGCGACGCCGGCGCGCTGCTGGACCTCGCCGACCGTGGTGCCGCCGTACCCGCGCTCCAGGAGGCTCTCGTAGGCGGCCTCGAGCACCTTGGCGCGCGTCGCGGCGGACCGCTCCTGCTGGGTGCGGCGGCCGGTCGACATGGCCGCGACCCTATGCTCTCCCGAAACAGTCTGGTCAGACGGAAAGTTGGTCTCGATGTCTCGCCCCTCCTCGTCGCGCCGCGTGCTGCGCAGCGCTCGCACGTTGGCGCCGGTCCTGGCGCAGACCGCCAAGGTGACCGTGACGGACGTCGTGGGCAGGTTCCGCGCGGGCTCCGACGCGAGTACGCCGGACGTCTCGGTGCCGGCGCCGGACGGTCTCGACGACTACGCGCGGCAGGTCCATGCGGTGCGGACCGTGGGGGCGGCGCCGGCCGCCGTCGTCGACCTGGTCTCCGACCTGGGCCGGGCGCACGAGTGGCTGACGCTGCACCTGTCCTGGCGCGGCGAGCGCCCGGACCGGATGGGCGTGGGTGACGAGTTCGTCCAGCAGATCTCGCTCATGGACATCCCCGCGCAGGCGCGCTGGCGGGTCGAGCGGGCCGACGAGAGCGGCTTCGAGCTCCGCGGCACGGGACCGATGGGCATCACGGTGGGGCTGTGGTGCACGGTCGTCGCGGCGCGGGGCGGTGCGGCGGTGCGCCTGGACGGAGCGCTGGACGGGGCACCGGTGCGGGGCCCCGTCGGCCTGACCGCGGTCCGCAGCGTCGAGACCGCCCTGACCGAGTCCCTGGAGGCCCTGGCCGGCCTCCTGGACGGCAGCCCGGGCCGGCAGGGCCGGTTCGCGGACGAGCCCGTGCTCCACGAGCGCACCGGGAGGATGCTGGATCCCTCGACCCCGGTCGTCATCGGAGCCGGCCAGGTCGTCCAGCGGACCCCGGACCTCGCGGCGCCGGTCGAGCCGGTCGAGCTGGCGGTCCGGGCGCTGCGGTCGGCCGCCGACGACGCGGGCGTCTCCGCCGACCTGCTGGCCCGCGCCGACCTGGTCTACGCCGTGCCCACCGCCTCGTGGACCTATCCGGACCAGGCCGGCCTGGTGGCCGAGCTGGTCGGCGCCACCGAGGCGGGCACCGTGCAGACCTCGCCGTACGGCGGCGACGGTGCGCAGCTCGCGCTCAACGACGCCGCCCAGCAGGTCGCGGACCAGGCGGCGCACGTCGTCCTCGTCAGTGGCGCCGAGGCCGGTGCCACCGTCGCGGCGCTCCAGGCGCAGGGTCGTGAGCCGGCATGGACCCGGCAGGATCCGGACGCCGGGCCCGACCGGGTGATCGGGGTGGACCGGCCGGCGAACAACGAGGCCGAGACGAGCGTCGGGCTGGGCGCCCCCATCTACGTGTACGCGCTGATCGAGTCCGCGCTGCGCGGCGAGTCCGGCGCCGGCGCCGAGGAGCACCAGCAACGGATCGCGGACCTGTGGGCGCGGCACAGCGCCGTCGCGGCGGGCAACCCCTACGCCTGGGACCCCACCGAGCGCACCGCGACCGAGATCGGCGTGCCGGGCGCGACCAACCGGGCGGTGTCCGAGCCGTACACCAAGCTGATGTGCGCGAACCTCCAGGTCGACCTCGCCGCGGGCGTGATCGTGGCCAGCGTCGCCGCCGCGCAGGCTCTCGGGGTCCCTCAGGACCGGTGGGTCTTCCTGCACGCCGGGGCCTCCGCGACCGACGAGTGGTTCGTCTCCGAACGCGCCGACCTGACCTCCTCGCCGGCGATCGAGGCCGCCGGCGCGGCCGCTCTGGACCACGCCGGGATCAGCGTCGCGGACCTGGGGCCGATCGACCTCTACTCCTGCTTCCCGGCCGCCGTGCAGCTCGGCGCCCGAGCGCTCGGCCTCCCGTGGCAGGACCCGGACCGGCCACTGAGCGTGACCGGCGGTCTCACCTCGGCCGGCGGCCCCGGCAACAACTACGGGCTGCACGCGGTCGCCACCCTCGTCCCGCTGCTGCGGGCGCAGCCGGAGCAGTACGGGCTGTCCAGCTCGCTGGGCTGGTACGCGACCAAGCACGCCCTCGGCGTCTACTCCGCGACCCCGCCCGCGCGGCAGTTCGCCCACCTCAAGCCGGCGTTCGAGCGCCCGGCGCCGCGACCGGTCCGCACCGAGCTGGACGGGCCCGCGGTCATCGAGGCCGTGACGATCTCGCACGACCGCGAGGGGAACGTCGAAGGTGCGGTGCTCTCGGCGATCACCCCGGGCGGTGAGCGGGTCCTGCTCCGCCGCGAGGACGCGGCCGGCATCGAGGCCCTGACCGCCGCTGACCCGCTCCGGCGCACCGTGCGGCTCGAGGACGGCGACCTCGTCGTCGACGGGGAGCGGCAGCCGCTCCCCGCCCCGCCCCCGTCCCCGGTGCTGACCGGCCGTGACGGCGACGAGGTCTGGGTCATCACCCTCAACCGCCCGCGCTCCCGCAACGCCGTCGACCGGCTGACCGCCCAGCTCCTCGAGCGGGCGGTCGACGACGCCGAGGCCGACGACACCGTCCGGGTCATCGTGCTCACCGGGGCGGGTGACACCTTCTGTGCGGGGATGGACCTCGCCGGAGCCAACCGCGGCGAGGTCCCGGTCACCGACCGCCGCGGCCCGCTGGGGCTGACCGCCGAACCACCCACCAAGCCCACGATCGCCGCGGTCGAGGGGCCCGCGCTCGCCGGGGGCTTCGAGCTCGCCCTGTGCGCCGACCTCATCGTCGCCGCGCAGGACGCGACGTTCGGCCTGCCCGAGGCCAAGCGCGGTCTGCTCGCCGCTGCCGGCGGGCTGTGGCGCACCGCCACCCGGCTCCCCCGTGCCGTGGCGCTGGAGCTCGCCCTGGTCGGCGACCCGCTCCCGGCTCAGCGCCTCGCCGAGCTGGGACTGGTCAACACCGTCGTCCCGCGCGGGGAGACCCTGGCCTCCGCGCTCGCGGCGGCGCACCGCATCGCGGCCAACGCGCCGCTGTCGGTCCGCGTGGGCAAGCACATCGTCGACGTCGCACCCACCTGGACCCCCGCGGAGGCGTTCGCCCGCCAGAGCGAGCTCGCCAGCCCCGTCCTGCTCTCCGACGACGCCCGCGAGGGAGTCGCGGCCTTCACCGAGAAGCGGGAGCCCCGCTGGACCGGTCGCTGACGCCGCCGCGCTAGCGACCGCAGGCGACCACGCGCAGCACGCCGTCCGCGGCCAGACCGGCGCTGAGGGTCAGCACCCGCGAGGCGGCGTCGTAGTCGAACGGCACCTTCGCACCGTCGGCCTCGACCCGGCAGGGCGTCCACGACGGCGCCAGACCGGTCAGCGTCGCGCGGAGGTCGTAGGTCCGCGCCTGCGCACCGTCGAGACGCACGGTCCACGCGCCGCTCCGCACCTGCGAGGTGAGCGTCTCGTCCGGGCCGAGCGTGCCGCGGGACGTCCCCGCCACCGGTGCGGCGAGGAGGGTACGCCGGCCGGCCGCGTCGGCCAGGGCGCCGATGCCGGTGCCGTCGCCGTACTCGCTCAGCGTGTCGACGGTCCGCGGCAGCATCGGGACGACCGCGCCGCCGCGGAGGAACACGGGGATGGTGTCCAACGGCGCCGACGCCTTGACCGTGCGGCCACCGGGGGTCATCGTCGCGCGCTTCAGCGTGAACCGGCCGTCCTGCCTGAAGGTCCACGCGTTCGCGAGCTCGAGCCACCGGCCCCGCGGCAGGTAGACCTCACGCCGCGAGGTCCGCTCGGTGGTCACCGGCGCGACCAGCAGGTCGCGGCCGAACAGGTACTCGTCGTCGGAGGCGGCGGCCCGCGGGTCGTCGGGGTGGGTCAGCGCGAGGTGGCGCATGAGCGGCAGGCCCGAGCTCTGGTAGGCATCGTGGCTGCCGGCGACGTACGGGTAGAGCATCGTGCGCAGGCGGGTGTACGTCTTCCACACCGGCTGCACCTCGGGGTCGGTCACGAGGGGCTTGGTCGGTCCGGCGAACTGGATGCCGCCCGACTGCAGCCGCATCACGCCGGTGAACGCGCCGTACTGGATCCAGCGGTTGAGCAGCTCCGGCGTCAGGTAGGGGTCGCCGGGCAGCGTCATGAACCCGCCGATGTCCGGTCCCCAGGTCGTCACGCCGGAGGTGCCCATCGTGATGCCCTGCGTGACCGAGGAGGTGAGGCCGTCGAAGCCCCAGCCCGTGGTCGGGTCGCCGCCCCAGACGATCGTGGTCTCCTTGACCGCGTCGGTCCAGCCCGAGCGCGAGAAGCGCAGCAGCGGCCTCGGTGCGGACTCCTCGAACTCGCGGGCGGTCGCGTGGTACTGCTCGACGTACCTGTTGTGCATGGCCGGGCCCGGGGTGCCGTCGGCGGAGATGACGTCGTCCGGCGTGTACTCGCCGAAGTCCTCCATCCAGCCGTCGTAGCCGTCGTCGACCGACTCCTGCAGCAGCTGCTTGAAGTAGTCGCGGCCGGCGTCGGCGGAGAAGTCGATCTGCGAGACCTCGAAGTGGCTCGCGGTGTTGTACGGATAGGTGAGCACCGAGCCGTCCGCCGCGCGGGTGAAGGCGTCCGCCTCGAGGCCCTGGTCGTAGGCCGGCTGGTAGTCCTGGCACACCATCGGGTTGAAGTACGTCGTCACCGCGACGCCGCGCTCGTGCAGCGCCGCGGTCATCGCCCGCTCCCGCTCGGTGTCCTGCGATCCGCAGGGCAGGTAGTGCACATAGGTCTGCGCGACCGAGACCGGCACGCCGCGGCTGCGCTGGTCGTCGATCTGGGCGACCGCGTCCCCGCGCGGCTGGAACCACGCGCCGTAGACGGCCGCGGTCTCGGGCTCGGGCTGGCGGCCGATGGCCGCGGTCATCCGGGCCAGGGCCCGCGCCGGCGTGGGCCCGCCGAAGACGCGGAGGTCGAGCTCGTCGGACTCCACCGAGAAGCGGTTGACCGTGCGGTGCTTCGGGGTGGCCAGCTCGAACGTGCTGTCCTCGTCGTTGTCGACCAGCACGCCGTACCCGGCCGTCGAGAGCACCCACGGGATCGGGTAGTACGTCGAGTCGGGGCGCTTGCCGAGGCCGGGCTCGGGCACGAAGAGCCGCACGATCTCTGCCTGGCTCTGGGTGTACGGCCCGTCCATCACCCGGTTCAGCACGCTCTTGCCGCGGTGGTCGACGGCGTCGGAGCGCTCGCCGAGACCGAGGTAGCGCTCGCCGCCCGGCGCCACCAGGTCGAGCGAGACGCCGGTGACGCCGTCGCCGTGGCCGGCCACCGACACCGCGAACACGCCGTCGCCGTCCGGGACGACGCTGACGGTCGCCGTCAGCGCCGGGTCCGACGTGCCGAGCTCGACGACGCCGCCGTCGACCGCGACGACGTGGTCGGCGAGCACCCGCCCCGCCGCGGTCTCGAGCCCGATCGCGTCGTGGGCCACCGAGGCCACGACCGTGCCGGCCCGGTCGGTGAACCGCACCGACCAGTCGCCGCCGACCGGGGCGGTCACGACCGCCTCCAGGTCGCCGGCGGTGCTGACGATCGGAGCCCGCGACGGCGCGGTCGGGGCGGCGGAGCTGAGCGGGGCGGCCGCGAGGAGGCCGCACGTCAGGGGTGCGACGGCGAGGCTCGCGAGCAGGAGACGGTTGCGCATGCCGGCGATGCTCGCACGACCGGTGTGGCGGCCGTCACGCTTTCCGACGAGTCTTGACCGTTTTTACTTTCCGACGCTCCTCGCCGGTCCGGTCAGGTCGTGGCGTGCACCGCCGGTCGCCAACATCCGTCCGCCCCCGGGTTCCAGTCCAGGTTGCGCAACAGCTCTTCCGGCACCATCACGATCGAGTTCTGTCCCTCCATGGCCGACTGATTCCCCACGCCGTCGCGATCGAAAACCTTGTCCAGTCCAGGGTTTGAACCACAGATGCAGAAGGCCCCGCACAGAGTCTGTGCGGGGCCTTCCGTCCCATGTGGCAGGTGAAGGATTCGAACCTTCGAAGGCAAAGCCGACGGATTTACAGTCCGCTCCCATTGGCCGCTCGGGCAACCTGCCGGGTGTGCGCCGGTCGAGCCGTTTGGCTCGCTGGCAGCAAGACGAAACAATAGCGCAGGCACATCCGCATCAGAAAAATGCCGGGGTCATCTCCGGCCACTCGCTAGGAGCACCGCATGGCCGACTCGTCGTTCGACATCGTCAGCAAGATCGACCGCCAGGAGGTGGACAACGCGCTGGGCCAGGCTGCCCGCGAGATCGCCACCCGGTTCGACTTCAAGGGCACCGGCGCGACCATCGAGTGGCAGGGCGAGCACGCCATCGAGATCACCGCGTCGGCCGACGACCGGGCCTCCGCCGTCCTCGACGTGTTCAAGGACAAGCTCATCAAGCGCCAGCAGAGCCTCAAGATCCTCGACGCCTCCGAGCCGCGCCAGTCCGGGCAGCAGTCCAAGATCGGGATCGCGCTCAAGGAGGGCATCTCCTCGGAGGACGCCAAGAAGATCACCAAGCTGATCCGCGACGAGGGCCCCAAGGGCGTGAAGGCGCAGATCCAGGGCGACGAGCTGCGGGTCTCGTCGAAGAAGCGCGACGACCTGCAGGCCGTGCAGCAGCTGGTGAAGGCCCAGGACTACGACTTCGCGGTGCAGTTCACGAACTACCGCTGACCGGTGCGGACTCGGGCCCGCATCCTCGCGCTCGTCGCCGTCCTCGTGGTGGCGGCGGGCTGCACCGACGACGCGGCCGAGCCGGCCACCGTCCGCGCCGGCACTCCCGAACCACCGGCGCCCTTCGTCGCGACGGGCGACGTCCCGCGGGGCTGGCCGGTCACCCAGTGCTCCGACCTGCGGGCCCGCGACAACACCGGCCTGGCGACCAGGTTCGGCGTGCCGCCGACGTACTCCTGGCTCCACCGGGACGGCCCGACCTGCGGGTTCGGCGCCGGCATCGCCCGCGAGCTCTACGTGGCGCTCGACCCGGCGCAGACCCTCGCCGCGGTGAAGGAGCGCGAGGTCGACCCGTTCACGGGACCCGACCAGGGTGACGGCCAGCTGGGCGAGGTCGAGTACGCCGCCGCCGTGCCGGTGTTCGGCGACCAGGTCGGTGAGCGGCTCGGCTACTACTGCTACTGCGACGGGCAGCGCCTCGACTACCTCGTGCTGCAGGCCGGCGGTGTCCGGCTCACCTGGATCAGCCCGCACGGCCGGCCGGCCGGAGCCGACGACCTCGCCGCGGTGACCGACAGCCTCGCGCTGCTCCGCAGCGACCGCAGCATCTGCTCGGCGCGGGGGCTCGACCGCGCCGCGTCGTACGCGCCGCCGGTCCCCCAGACCGAGTCGGTCGACGGGTCCGGTGGCGGCTGCCACCTCTACCTCCGGCCGGGCCGGGGCTCGCTCCAGCGGTACGCCGAGATCGTGCCCGAGCCGCGGCGCACCCTCGGGCAGCTGGCCGAGGGCCTGCGCGACGACCCGCACGTCACCTCGGCCCGGGTCGACGGGAAGCGGCTCACCTGGCGCTACCGCGAGCGCGGTACGACGTACCGCGGCCTCACCGTGCTGCGCGACGGGATCCAGGTGACGTGGAGCGCGACGCCGCGGCAGTGGCGGCAGGAGGCGGACGTGTACCGGACGTTCGTCGGCTCCGTCCGCCTCCTATCGCGCTGACGGGTCAGCCGGCGGTCGCCGCCATCGCCGGGACCGTCGTGGCGCCGGTGACCGGGGTGACCCAGACGCGGACGCCCTCCTCGACGCCGAGCTGGCGGGCGTGGGTGCGGGTGAGGATCACGCCGACCTCCTCGCCGTCGTCGGTGAGCACGGTGACGCGCACCTCGAAGCCGACGCGCAGCACCCGCGACACCACGCCCTCCGCCGCCCCCGCGAGCTGCGGGGCGAGCGAGATGTGGATGTCGTGCGGCCGCACCAGCGCGCCGTTGAGCCGGGTGGTCTCGCCGAGGAAGCTCATGACGAAGTCGTTGGCCGGCTCGTCGTAGAGCTCGTCGGGAGTGCCGACCTGCTCGACGCGACCCTCGTTGATCACCACGATCTCGTCGGCGACCTCCATGGCCTCCTCCTGGTCGTGCGTGACGAACACCGTGGTCACGTGCACCTCGTCGTGCAGCCGGCGCAGCCAGTCGCGCAGCTCCTTGCGGACCTTGGCGTCGAGCGCGCCGAACGGCTCGTCGAGCAGCAGCACGGTCGGCTCGACCGCGAGCGCCCGCGCCAGCGCCATGCGCTGGCGCTGGCCGCCCGACAGCTGCGAGGGCAGCCGGTGCGAGAACTGCGAGAGGTGCACGAGCTTGAGCAGCTCGTCCACCCGCGCCGCGATCTCGGCCTTCGGCTTCTTGCGGATCTCCATGCCGAAGGCGACGTTCTTCGCGACCGTCATGTGCTTGAAGACGGCGTAGTGCTGGAACACGAAGCCCACGTTGCGCTTCTGCGGCGGCAGCTTGGTGGCGTCGGTGCCCTCGATGGTCACCGTGCCGGAGTCGGCGGTCTCGAGGCCCGCGATGACGCGGAGCAGCGTGGACTTGCCGCCGCCCGATGGGCCGAGCAGCGCGGTGAGCTGCCCGGTCGGGATGGTCAGGCTGACGTCGTCGAGGGCGACGAAGTCGCCGTAGGTCTTGCGTACGCCGGTGATGTCGATGCTCATGTCTTTCGTCCTCTTCTCGTCTCAGTGCTCGTCGTTGGGGCGGAGTACGGCGACCACGACCAGACAGGCGATGCAGACCATCACCAGCAGGAACGCGATCGCGTAGGCCGAGCCCTGAGCGAAGTTCTGGTACTTCTCCTCGACCATCAACGTGGCCGTCTGGGTCTTGCCGCTGACGTTGTTCGAGACGACCTTCACCGCGCCGAACTCGCCGATCGACCGGGCGAGGCTGAGCACCACGCCGTACACGAGCGCCCACTTGATGCTGGGCAGCGTGATCCGCCAGAACGTCTGCGGCGCATTGGCGCCGAGGCTGCGGGCCGCCTGCTCCTGCTCGTCCCCGATCTCGGTGAGGGTCGGGACGACCTCGCGGATCACCAGGGGCAGCGCCACGAAGCAGGTGGCCATGACCAGGCCTGGGGTCGCGAAGATGACCTGGAGCCCGCCCTCCTCGAGGCCCTGGCCGAACCAGCCGTCGCGCCCGTTGTAGACGAGCACGAGCGCGAGGCCGACGACCACAGGCGAGACGGAGAGCGGCACGTCGATCATCGCCGACAGCAGCCGCTTGCCGGGGAACTCGTAGCGCACCAGCAGGATCGAGATCGTCAGGCCGAACACCAGGTTGATCACGACGGCGATGCCGGCCACCTGGGCGGTGAGCATCAGGGCGGAGATGACGTCCTCATCACCAAGGGCGTCCGACAGGTTCTGCAGGCCGCCCTCGAAGGTACGGCGGAACAGCATGCCGACCGGCCAGGCCACGAGGAGGAACACGTAGCCGACCGCCAGCAGGCGCAGCGTCCAGCGGACGGGAGCGGAGACCTTAACCACGGCGCGACACCCGCCTCTGCACGATGTCGAGCACCACGATCACGAACAGCGCGACCGCGAGCATGACCGAGGCGATGGCCGCGGCGGAGGCGTAGCTGCCGTTCTCGATGAACGACAGCATGCGCACCGAGGCGACCTCGGTCTCGTTGGGCCGGTTGCCGCTGAGCAGCACCAGCGAGCCGTACTCCGAGATCGCGCGGGCGAAGCTCAGTGCGGCGCCCGCAGTGATCGCGGGGACCAGGCTCGGCAGCAGGATGCGGCGGAAGATCGTCCAGCGGTTGGCACCGAGGGAGGCCGCGGCCTCCTCGACGTCCGCCTCGAGCTCCTCGAGAACCGGCTGCACCGCCCGCACGACGAACGGCAGCGTGACGAACGCCAGCGCGAGGGCCACTGACTTCGACGTGAACGCCCAGTGCACGCCGATCGGGCTGTTCGGCCCGTAGAGCGCGAGCAGCACGAGGCCGGCGACCACGGTCGGCAGCGCGAACGGGATGTCGATGATCACGTTCATGATCGCCTTGCCCGGGAACCTGTCGCGGACCAGCACCCAGGCGATGACGGTGCCCATCACGACGTTGATCAGCGTGACGAGCGCGGCCTGGGTGACCGTCAGCTTGAGCGCGTTCCAGGTCTGCGGGTCCTGGAGGACGTTGAGGTAGTTCTCCCAGCCGCCGGCCGCCGCGGTGGCGACGATCGCCGACAGCGGGACCAGCACGAGCAGGCTGAACCACAGCATCGCGATGCCGAGGCCCAGCCCGGCACCGGGGGTCAGGGTGTTACGGGGCTTGCTACGGCGGACGCGGCCCGGCCGGCCCCCGGGATCGGGGGCCGGCCTGGCTGCGTCGATCGTCGCCCCGGAGAGGGCGGACGTCATTACTCCTCGCCCTCCTTGCCGAGGCTCTGCTGGAGCTCGGTGATGATGCCGAGGGGGTTGCCCTCCTGGCCGTCACCGAAGAACAGGTCCGCGGCCACGCCCCAACCACCGAAGTTGTCGTCGAGCGTGTAGAGGGTCTCCGGCGCCGGGAACGGGTCGCTCGGGTCGTTGGCGCCCTCGACCTCGGGGACGTCGACGCCGTCGACGACCGGGCGGAAGCCGGACGCGGCGTAGTCGGCCTGGGCCTCGGGGCTGGTCATGAACTCGAGGAACGCCTGGGCGGCGTCGCCCGCGTCCTCGGTCACGGCGGCCGGGTTCTCGATGAGCAGGGTGTCCGGCGGGACGATGTAGTCGACGTCGGCGCCGTTCTGCTTGGCGAGGATCGCCTCGTTCTCGTAGGAGAGGAGGACGTCGCCGCTGCCGTCGGTGAACGCGGTGGTCGCCTCACGGCCGCTGGCCGGCAGCGCGATGGTGTTCGTGAGCAGCTTGGTCAGGAACGCCTTGCCCGCCGCCTCGTCGTCGGTGCCGCCGGTGGCGTGCGCCCAGGCCGCCAGGATGTTCCACCGGGCCGAGCCCGAGGAGCCCGGGTTGGGCGTGATGATCTCGACGCCCGGCTTCACCAGGTCCTCCCAGGTCTGGATGTTGTCCGGGTTGCCGGCACGCACCACGAAGACCACGACCGAGGACGTCGCGATGCCGTTGGTGGCGTTGTCCTTCCAGTCCTCGGCGACGATGCCCTCACCCACGAGGCGGGTCACGTCGGTCTCCAGGGAGTAGTGCACGACGTCGGCGGGCGAACCGGCCACGACCGCACGGCTCTGGTCGCCCGAGGCGCCGTACGACGGCTCGAACTCGACGCCGTCGCCGGCGTCGGTGCCCTCGAAGTCCTCGAAGACCGGCTCGTTGGCCGCCTCCATGACCGAGAACGCACTCAGATGGATCGTCTCGCCGCTGCCCGAACCGCCCTCCGCAGAGGAGCATCCGGTCAAGGCCAGCACCCCGGCCGCCGCGAGGGCCGCCGCAACCTTGATCGTCTTCGTCATCTCAACCCTTTCAAGGCCCACGCAAAGTGGGGTTTCTGTGGAATGCCGACGAGACTACTCGACTTACGAGAAATACAAGTGCATGGGGTCAGAAAATATATGATTCGTGTCGCGTGTCACACGTCCGCGGGCAGAGATCGCTCCGGTCCGAGCGCGACGCGGACTATCGTGAGAGGCCGTACCAGGGCCCCGGCCACCGGAAAACTGGAACAGGTTCCAGTTTCGACGTACCGTGAGTACGATCGATCTCGGATCGGGCCGCGAGGCCCGCGACGAGTGACACGCGAGGGAGTGGACGCGAGTGTCCAAGCAGGTCAAGCAGCTCGACCGGGTCATCATCCGGTTCGCGGGCGACTCCGGTGACGGCATGCAGCTCACCGGTGACCGGTTCACGCAGGAGTCGGCGGTCTTCGGCAACGACCTGGTGACGTTGCCCAACTTCCCGGCGGAGATCCGCGCCCCTCAGGGCACGCTGCCGGGCGTCTCGTCGTTCCAGGTGCACTTCGCCGACCACGACATCCTGACCGCGGGCGATGCGCCCGACGTGCTGGTCGCGATGAACCCGGCCGCGCTCAAGGCCAACCTGGGCGACCTGCCCAAGGGCGCCACGATCATCGTGGACACGCACGACTTCACCGCGCGCAACCTCACCAAGGCCGGGTACGACGCGAACCCGCTCGACCTGCTCGGCGACGCGAACGACCCGCTGGGCGAGTTCCAGGTGCAGCCGGTCGACCTCACCGGCATGACGGTCGAGGCGGTCAAGGAGTTCGGC
Organism: Nocardioides caricicola; assembly: GCF_039541135.1. Taxonomy (NCBI): domain Bacteria; kingdom Bacillati; phylum Actinomycetota; class Actinomycetes; order Propionibacteriales; family Nocardioidaceae; genus Nocardioides; species Nocardioides caricicola. The sequence continues at coordinate 684,111 of NZ_BAABFQ010000007.1, forward strand.
CTGTCGCGCAAGGACGCCGCTCGCGCCAAGAACATGTTCGCGCTCGGTCTGCTGTCGTGGATGTACGGCCGCCCGACCGATCCGACCGTGACCTTCCTCGAGAAGCGCTTCGCCAAGGTCGCCGACATCCGCGATGCCAACATCACGGCGTTCAAGGCCGGGTGGAACTTCGGCGAGACCACCGAGATGTTCGTCGTCCAGTACGAGATCAAGCCGGCCCGGATGGCTCCGGGCACCTACCGGAACATCACCGGCAACCTGGCGCTCTCGTACGGCCTGATCGCCGGCGGCGTGCAGTCGGGCCTCCCGGTGTTCCTGGGCTCCTACCCGATCACGCCGGCCTCCGACATCCTCCACGAGCTCAGCAAGCACAAGGCGTTCGGCGTCACGACGCTGCAGGCCGAGGACGAGATCGCGGGCATCGGTGCGGCCATCGGCGCGTCGTTCGCCGGCTCGCTCGGCGTGACGACCACGTCCGGCCCCGGCATCGCGCTGAAGTCCGAGGCGATCGGCCTCGCGGTGATGACCGAGCTGCCGCTCATCGTCGTCGACGTGCAGCGCGGTGGCCCCTCGACCGGTCTGCCGACCAAGACCGAGCAGGCCGACCTGCTGCAGGCGATGTTCGGCCGCAACGGCGAGGCCCCGGTCCCGATCGTCGCGCCGCAGTCGCCCGGGGACTGCTTCGACGCCGCGCTCGAGGCCTGCCGGATCGCGGTCACCTACCGCACACCGGTGATGCTGCTCTCCGACGGTTACCTGGCCAACGGCTCCGAGCCGTGGCGGATCCCCGAGATCGTGGACCTGCCGACGATCGATCCGAACTTCGCGACCGAGCGCAACAAGACGGTCGTCGCCAAGGACGGCACGGAGACCGAGGAGTACTGGCCCTACCTGCGCGACGAGGAGACCCTCGCGCGGCCGTGGGCGATCCCGGGCACCGCCGGCCTCGAGCACCGTATCGGTGGCATCGAGAAGGCCGACGGCACCGGCAACATCTCCTACGACCCGGCCAACCACGACTTCATGGTCCGCACCCGCCAGGCCAAGGTGGACCGCATCGCCGAGTCGCTGCCGCCTCTCGAGGTCGACGACCCGTCGGGCGAGGCCAAGGTGCTCGTGATCGGCTGGGGCTCGACGTACGGCCCCATCGGCGCCGGCGTCCGCCGCGTCCGCAAGGCCGGGTTCAACGTCGCGCAGGTCCACCTGCGCCACCTGAACCCGTTCCCGAAGGACCTCGGCGACATCCTCAAGCGCTACGACAAGGTGCTGTGCCCCGAGATGAACCTCGGCCAGCTGTCGCTGCTGCTGCGCGGCAAGTACCTCGTCGACGCCATCGGCTACAACCAGGTCAACGGCATGCCCATCAAGGCGGCGGCGCTCGCCGAGGCGATCGGCGGACTCGTCGCCGACGCCGAGGGCGTCACCGTGGACCTCACCGCGACCCCGCAGGAGGCTGCACAGTGACCACCAGCACCGAGCTCCCGTTCCCCGGCCTGCGCTCCGGCGTCGAGCTCGTCCCGACCAACGACCAGCCGCAGACCGGCAAGGAGTACACCTCCGACCAGGAGGTCCGCTGGTGCCCCGGCTGCGGCGACTACGCCGTTCTCAAGGCCGTCCAGGGGTTCCTGCCCGAGCTCGGCCTGCGCCGCGAGAACATCGTGTTCGTCTCCGGCATCGGCTGCTCGTCGCGGTTCCCGTACTACCTCGACACCTACGGCATGCACTCGATCCACGGCCGCGCGCCGTCGATCGCGACCGGCATCGCCACGGCCCGCGAAGACCTGTCGGTCTGGGTCGTCACCGGCGACGGCGACGCGCTGTCGATCGGCGGCAACCACCTGATCCACGCGCTGCGCCGCAACGTGAACATGACGATCCTGCTGTTCAACAACCGGATCTACGGTCTCACCAAGGGTCAGTACTCCCCCACCTCCGAGGCCGGCAAGATCACCAAGTCGACGCCGATGGGCTCGCTGGACCACCCGTTCAACCCGGTCTCGCTGGCGCTCGGCGCCGAGGGGTCGTTCGTGGCCCGCACCATCGACTCCGACCGCAAGCACCTCACCTCGGTGCTGTCCGCGGCCGCCGCCCACCGCGGCACGTCGTTCGTGGAGATCTACCAGAACTGCCCGATCTTCAACGACGGCGCGTTCGACGCGATCAAGGACAACGACACCAAGGCCGACGCGATCATCCCGCTGGTGCACGGCGAGCCGATCCTGTTCGGCAACGGCTCCAAGGGCCTGGTCCGCGACACCGAGAGCGGCGGCGTGAAGATCGTGTCGGTCGCCGACGTCGGCGCGGACGCGATCCTCGTCCACGACGCGCACAACCAGGACCCGACCACGGCGTTCGCGATCTCGCGGCTCACCGACTCGGGCTACCTCAACCAGTCGCCGATCGGGATCTTCCGCCAGGTCGAGCGGCCGACGTACGACGACGGTGCCCGCGCCCAGGTCGCCTCCGCACGGGAGGCGACTCCCGGTGAGCCGTCCGACCGGCTCGCGGCGCTGATCGGTGGCGGCGACACCTGGACGATCGTCTGATCCAGCACTGCACCTGAAACAGCACCGAGACAGGACAAGGCCCCCGCCCGAGAGCGGGGGCCTTGGCACCTGCCCCACACAACCGTCCACACCGTTTCCGTCGCGGGCGGGCGGTAAACCTAGGATGTGCGGGTGCCGGATTCCCGCCGTGGGCTGACGTTCGGGGTCGCGGCCTACGCCATGTGGGGCGTGTTCCCGCTCTACTGGCCACTCCTGGAGCCCGCCGGTGCGCTCGAGATCCTCGCCCACCGGGTCCTGTGGTCCGCGGTCACCATCGGGCTGCTCGTGCTGGTGATGCGGCGTACGCCGCACCTGCGCGCGATCGTCGCCGACCACCGGGTCCGGCTGCTGCTCACCCTCGCCGCGGCGGTGATCTCGGTGAACTGGCTGACCTACATCTGGGGCGTCACCCACGACCACGTGGTCGAGACGTCGCTCGGCTACTTCATCAACCCACTCGTGACGGTGCTGATGGGCGTGCTGATCCTCGGCGAGCGGCTGCGACCACTGCAGTGGGTGGCCCTGGGGTTCGCCACCGTCGCGGTGCTCGTGCTGACCCTCGACTACGGCCGGTTGCCCTGGGTCGCGCTGGTGCTGGCGTTCACGTTCGGCAGCTACGGGCTGTGCAAGAAGACCGCGAACGTCGGCGCGGTCGAGAGCCTGGCCTTCGAGACCGCCGTGATCGCGCCGTTCGCCGGCGCCTACCTCGCCTGGCTGGCGTTCACCGGCGCCTCGAACTTCTCGACCCACGGCTTCGACCACACGCTGCTGTTCATGTCGACCGGCATCGTCACCGCCGTGCCCCTGATCTGCTTCGGAGCAGCCGCGACCCGGGTGTCGATGGTGACGCTGGGGCTGCTGCAGTACCTCGCCCCGATCATCCAGTTCGCCCTCGGCGTCCTGTACTTCCACGAGGACATGCCCGCCGGGAGGTGGATCGGCTTCGTGCTCGTCTGGATCGCGCTGGTCATGTTCACCGTGGAGGCGGTCAACCACCGGCGCCGTCAGCTGCGGCTCACGGTCGAGGCCACGACCGCGGCCTGACTAGCATCGCGGCATGACCGACGCGCCTCAGCTCCCCGACCAGACCGTGGCCCTCCCCGCAGGTGCTCGGATCCCGCTCCTCGGCTTCGGCACCTGGCAGATCACGGGCGACGAGGCGGTGCGCGCGACGTCGGCCGCGCTGGAGGCTGGGTACCGGCACCTCGACACCGCCACGGTCTACGGCAACGAGGGCGAGGTCGGCCGCGCCGTCGCCGAGAGCGGGGTCGCGCGCGAGGACCTCTTCATCACGACCAAGTGCCCGCCGAACCGGGCCGGCCGGGAGCTCGACACCCTGCGCCAGAGCCTCGAGCTGCTCCAGACCGACCACGTCGACCTCTGGCTCATCCACTGGCCCGGCGACGGCTCGGTCAACACCGACATGTGGCGCGCGTTCGTCGAGGCCCGCGAGTCCGGGCTGGCCCGCGAGATCGGCGTGAGCAACTTCGATGTCGCGCTCCTCGACGAGGTCACCGACGCGGTCGGCGTCGCGCCGGCCGTGAACCAGGTCGAGTGGAGCCCGCTGCTCTTCGACGCCACGACCCTGGCCGAGCACCGCGAGCGCGGGGTCGCGCTCGAGGGCTACAGCGCCCTGCGCGGCGGCACGCTGGAGCACCCGGTCATCGTCGAGATCGCCGAACGGACCGGACGGACCCCCGCCCAGGTGATCATCCGGTGGCACCTGCAGCACGAGGTGATCGTGATCCCGAAGTCGGTCCACGCCGACCGCATCCGGTCCAACGCCGACGTCGCCGGGTTCGAGCTGAGCGACGCCGACATGGCGGCCCTCGACGGCCTCACGACAGCGCGGCGGTGACCTGCTCGTCGCCCGCCTCGGCGGCGGCGGTGATCGTGAGGTGGTCGCCGCCGCAGCGCGGCTGCGAGAGGAACGCGCGCCCGCCGGGCGACTCGTAGACCACGTCCGGCCCGTCGGTGGGGCTCCACCGCACGAGCGTGGCCGGGTCGCCGTCGAGCTCCGGGTCGCGGGTGAAGTACGCCGCCCCGGCGCACCAGACCAGGCTCCCCGCCGTACCCGGCCCCAGGTCGACGCGCTCGCCAGCGGCGGTCGCGAAGAAGTGGGCCTCCTCGATCCGGCGCTCGTCGGGGATCGTCGACCACACCGCGCCGTCGCCGGTGCGCAGCCCGTCCCACGCCACGCACTCGGCGACGCCCTCGAACGGCACCGCCTCGGTGCCGTCGAGGGCCACGAGGGTCCGGCAGGACGGGCGGCCGGCGTCGAAGCTCAGCACGGAGTCGCCGCCCGGGGCGATCCGGGCGCCGTTGAACCCGTGCCGCTTCGGGGCGCACCAGCCGAGCGAGGACTCGCGCGTCGCCAGCTCGACGGCGGCCACGCAGTAGGACCCGCCCGGGCCGATCGTCGCGTGCAGCAACCGCCCGTCGCCGAGCGCCCAGGTGCCTCCGTTGGTGGTCGGCACGTCGGAGGAGCCGTCGACCGTGAACGTGTCGCCGGTGGCGAGCTCGGTGACCTCGGCGCGGCTCGGCTGCGACTCGGTGCGCTCCTGGAGCACCACGACCGCCCAGTCCTGGTCCAGGAGCGCGTCGCTCACCCGCCAGCCGGACTGCTCGCCACCGGTCGAGCCGGTCGGGCCGTCGAGCGACCAGCCGGCGCCGTTGCCACGGACCGTGAGCGTCCACTCGGAGCTGCGGGTGACGGTGTTGCGCACCGTCCCGGGGACCGGCTGCCAGTCCAGCTCCGACGCGGGCGGCGCGCTGGACTCCGGGGGCTCCGGGGTCTGCGAGTTCGAGGCGGGTGGGGTGCTGGAGGCCGGAGAGCTGGGGGTGGCGGAGGGCTCGGCCGCCGGGTCGTCGCTGCCTCCGCACCCACCCGCGACGAGCACGAGGACCGCTGCGGCTGCCCAGCCGGCGCGCATCAGACGCCCACGTTGTGCGCGTAGTGGGCCTGGTTGGCGCGGAAGCTGCGGTACGCGTCGCGCCACTGGACCCGGGCGATGTACGGCTCCGACGGGTCGAACCGCTGCTGGTTCCACGGCTCGAAGTAGCCGAGCTTGTCGGTCCGGTCGCCCCGCTGCGCGAAGCCCCGACCGACCTGGAAGTGCCCCGAGGCGTCGTCGTCGAGGTAGGGGTAGTACCGCTTGAGCAGGATCGGGTGCAGGACGACCGGCGCCTTGTAGTCGTGGATGTGCCGCATCATCAGCAGCATCCACTTCGCGAAGGTGTACTTCCCGATGTCGAGCACGATGTAGGGCCCGGCGTGCTTGCGGTTGTCCCACCCGGTCGCCTGGTTGACGACCCGGACCATGTCGTAGATCGAGGTGCCGTTCGTGGTGGTCCGCAGCCGCTTCGCCCAGTGCAGCTGCGACTCGGGCTCGTTGCGCCAGCCCCAGGCGATCATCTGCATCGAGGTCGGTCCGCACCAGTACGTGCGGGACTGCGAGGCGGTCTGCACGCCGCTCAGGATCTGGAAGCGCTGGGGGTAGTCGCCCGCGTCCTTCACGGGCGTCGCGCTCGGGGTGGCGCTCGGGCTCGCGCTGGGCGTCGCACGCGCGGCCGGTACGGCGGCCCGCGCCTCCGGGTGGTCGGCCAGGAAGCCATCGGGCAGCGGCACGCCCTCGATCTCGTGGCGCAGCAGCCAGACCTTCGCGACCGACCGAGCGGCCAGGGTGAGCTCGGCACGGTCGGCACGGGCCATCGCCTCGGGACTCATCCGGGCCCGCTGGGCGAGCGCCGCCCGGGCATCGAGGTCGCCGGTGTGCTCGACGGCGCCCCCGGGGCGCGCGGCGACGGCGCGGGCGGTCCGCGCGACGCGCGCCTGGACCTCGTCCTCGGTGTCCGTGGTCCAGCCGCTGCCCAGGCAGTAGCGCTGACCGTCGAAGACCGCGCACCGCACCAGGCTCGCGGCCAGCTGCTCGGGGCTCGCCTTGCCGGACGTGCGGGCTCGGGCGAGCCGGCTGCCCTCCGCGACGACCCGGTCGATCTCGGCGCGCGCCTCGGGGGTCACCTTCGAGAAGCCGGCGGTCGCGGCAGGGCGGGCCGCGCCGTACCCCTCGTCGCCCGACGGCAGCAGACCGTCGTCGTCGGGACCTCCGCGCGGCACGAACGGCAGGAGGGCGAGCAGGAGGACCAGGGCGCCGAAGACGACGACGGCGGTGCGGCGAGACATGAGGACGACCTCGAACTCGGGGAAGGGAGTCGTTCAACTGTCACTCTGGACTCGCTGATAGTCAAATGCACCATCCGTCACAGGAGGGCGCCGCGCACCGCTACCTTGTCCCGCGTGACCGCGACCCGAGGCCTCGGCCCGATCATCGGCGTCCACGTGGGTCTCTTCGCCGGCGGCGCGGTCGCCCTGGCGCTGGACCCACCCGCCCAGGGCTGGGGGGTGCTGGTCGTCGTCACCGCCTACACCGCCGCGCTGCTGTGGGCGTGCCGGGCGACCGGTCGCGAGGACCTCCTCGCCCTAGCGGGCTTCCTCGCCCTGGTGTCGGTCTTCCAGGTGCTGCCGGACTGGGTGCTCGCCGACCTGGTCGGCACGCTGCGCTTCCCCGACACCGGCGGCCCCCGCGTCGACGACGTGATCCCGGTGGCGATGGCCGCGATGTGGGTGGCGCCGCTGTTCATCGCGCTCGCGCTCGCCGACTGCCGCCCCGGACGGTCCGCCCTCCTCGCGGGCCTGGTGTTCCTGGGAGCCGAGATCCTCGCGCCGACGCTCGGGCTGTGGGAGCCGGTCGGGGACACGCACCGGCTCCTGGGCGTCGCGGTGTACGTCGTACCTCCCGAGGCCGCGCTGGGCTGGGCGGCGGCGACGGCCTTCGCGCTGGTGCGCGACCGCTCGCTGCCCGCCCGGGTCGGCGCCGCGCTCGCGGTGTCGACGTTCTACCTGGGCGCGCTGGTGCTCACGCACTTCGTGGTCGACGTCGCCGCCTGGCGCATCACCACCTGAAGGGAGCCGGCCAGCCCCCTCTACGATCTCCCGGTGAGCGCGACCCTCGTCACCAAGAACCTCGCCGGCGGCCACGCTCACCGGACCCTCTTCGAGGCGCTCGACCTCACCGTCGCACCCGGGGACGTGGTGGGCGTGGTCGGCGCGAACGGCGCCGGGAAGACCACGCTGCTGCGCATCCTCGCCGGGGACCTCGACCCGCTCGACGGCACGGTGTCGACGGCCCCGGGCGACGCGTTCGTGGGCTGGCTGCCGCAGGAGCACGAGCGGGTCGCCGGCGAGACCGTCGGGCAGTACGTCGCCCGGCGTACCGGCTCGGCCGCGGCGACGACCGCGATGGAACAGGCCGCGGCGGCCCTGGAGGGCGACTCCCCGACCGCGGCCGACGACTACGCGCACCGGCTCGACCACTGGCTCGCGAGCGGTGCGCCGGACCTCGACGAGCGGCTGCCGCCGGTGCTCGCCGATCTCGGCCTCGACGTCGGCGCCGACGCGCTGATGACGTCGCTCTCGGGCGGGCAGGCGGCGCGCGCCGCGCTGGCCGCGCTGCTGCTCAGCCGCTTCGACGTCGTGCTCCTCGACGAGCCCACCAACGACCTGGACCTGGCCGGGCTCGAGCGCCTGGAGACGTTCGTGCGCGGCTTGCGCGCCGGGGTCGTGCTGGTCTCGCACGACCGCGAGTTCCTCGCCCGCGTGGTGACCCGGATCGTCGAGCTGGACATCGCGCAGCACCAGGTGACGGTGTACGACGGCGGCTACGACGCGTTCCTGGAGGAGCGGGCGATCGCGCGCCGGCACGCCCGCGAGGCCTACGAGGAGTTCGCGGCCAAGAAGGCCGACCTGGTCGGCCGGGCCCGGACCCAGCGCGAGTGGAGCTCGCAGGGCGTGCGCAACGCGATGCGCAAGTCGCCCGACAACGACAAGGTCCGGCGCCGCGCGCAGACGGAGTCGTCGGAGAAGCAGGCGCAGAAGGTCCGCCAGATGGAGTCGCGGATCGCCCGCCTCGAGGAGGTCGAGGAGCCGCGCAAGGAGTGGGCGCTGCAGTTCACGATCGGCAGCGCTCCACGGTCGAGCTCGGTCGTGGCGACGCTCGACGACGTGACCGCGACGCTCGGCGGGTTCACGTTCGGCCCGGCGTCGCTGCAGGTCAGCGCCGGCGACCGGATCGGCGTCACCGGCCCGAACGGCGCGGGCAAGACCACGCTGCTGCGGCTCCTGCTCGGCCGGCTCGCCCCGACCACCGGACGGGCGAGCCTCGGCGCCACGGTCGACATCGGCGAGATCGACCAGGCCCGCACGGGACTGGCCGAGGACCGGCCGCTCGGCGACGCGTTCGAGGAGGCGGTGCCGCAGATGACGCCCGCCGACGTCCGCACCCTGCTCGCGAAGTTCGGGCTCAAGGCCGACCAGGTCACCAGCCTCGTCGGCCGGCTCTCCCCCGGCGAGCGCACCCGCGCGGCGATGGCGCTGCTCCAGGCGCGCGGGGTCAACCTGCTCGTCCTCGACGAGCCGACCAACCACCTCGACCTGCCGGCGATCGAGCAGCTGGAGGAGGCGCTGGAGTCGTACGACGGCGCCCTGCTGCTGGTGTCGCACGACCGGCGGCTTCTCGACAACGTCCGGCTCGACCAGCGGTGGCACGTCGAGAACGGCCGGGTCACGGCCCACTGACGACCCCCTGCCCTGGCGGGACCACCGGGGCGAACGAAGCCCCGACGCCGCGCTGCGTGAGGGGTCGTCGGGGCCTCGCTTTCCCTGATCCCCCGGTACCGCAGCCCACGTGATGTGAATCCCACCCCAACGGGTGGACTTTCACGCATGCGATCCGGTGCCGTGGGCACTTTCCAGTCGTGGACCCCGCACCGCACGAGCTCGAACGCCCCGTCCGAGTGGCGCTCTCGAACGACTACGAGATCGCGCTGCTCGGACTCGCCGCGATGCTGGCGCGCCACACCGACCAGGTCCAGATCGTCGACATCACGACCAGCCCGCAGTTCCTCCACGAGCCCGACCTGATCCTGTTCGACACCTTCGGCCGGCTACCGGACGAGGACGTCAAGCTGCGCCAGATGGTCGCGGAGAACGAGGCCAAGGTCGTCGTCTACAGCTGGGACGACTACCCCGAGGAAGCGGCCCGGCGCGCGGGCGCCGCCGGCTACCTGCACAAGAGCCTGAGCGGCCCCGAGCTCGTGAGCGCCATCGTCGCGCTGCACACCGGCGAGGACAGCGGCCCCGGCCCGACCCAGGACGAGCCGACGCGCTTCTGGCCGGGCCAGGCCGCCGGACTCACGGAGCGCGAGGCGGAGATGCTGACGTTCATCGTGCGCGGGCTCTCCAACGAGGAGATCGCCCGCCGCGCCTACCTCAGCATCAACACGGTGAAGACCTACATCCGCACCGCCTACCGCAAGATCGGCGCGACCAACCGGGCCCAGGCCGTGGCCTGGGGTTTCCGCAACGGCTTCAGCTCGACCGACGACACGGGCATCTGAGGGGTCCCGCCGTGCATGCGGCGGAGGGTGCGGGTACCGCCAGGGCATGAAGAAGACGTTGGCCGGCGCCTCCGTGGCCGCCCTCGGCGCGGTGGCGGCCCATGACCTGCTGCAGCGGCGGCACGCGATCCTGCGCAACTTCCCGGTGGTCGGGCGCGCCCGGTACTGGCTGGAGGCGATCGGCCCCGAGCTGCGGCAGTACATCGTGGCCGGCAACGACGAGGAGCGGCCGTTCAGCCGCGACCAGCGGCGCTGGGTCTACGCGTCGTCCAAGCTCCAGAACAACTACTTCGGCTTCGGCACCGACAACGACCTCGAGCACAGCTCGGGAAACGTGATCGTCCACCACCGCACGTTCGCCCGCGCCTACCCGACCCACGGTGCCGTCGGGCAGGAGGCGCGGCTGCCCTCGGCGAAGGTCCTCGGCGGGCCACGCGGACGGCGGCACGCGTTCCGCCCCGAGTCGGTCGTCAACATCTCCGGCATGAGCTTCGGGTCGTTGTCCGGGAACGCGATCGAGGCGATCAACCGCGGGGCCGCGGCCGCCGGCTGCCTGCACAACACCGGCGAGGGCGCGGTGTCGCCGTACCACCGCAACGGTGCGGACCTCGTGTTCCAGATCGGCACGGCGTACTTCGGCTGCCGCGACGAGCAGGGCCGCTTCGACCTCGCACGGCTGAAGGACCTGGTCGCCTCGACGCCGATCAGGGCCCTGGAGATCAAGCTCAGCCAGGGCGCCAAGCCGGGGCTCGGGGGCGTGCTTCCCGCACCGAAGGTCTCGCGCGAGATCGCCGAGACGCGCGGGGTGCCCGAGGGCGTGGACTGCCTCAGCCCGTCGCGGCACGCGGAGTTCGACGACGTCGACTCGCTGCTCGACTTCGTCGAGCTGCTCGCGGCGGAGACCGGGCTCCCGGTCGGCATCAAGTCCGCCGTGGGCGACCTCGGGTTCTGGGACGAGCTGGCGGAGCTGATGGACCGGCGTGACCGCGGCGTCGACTTCGTGTCGATCGACGGTGGCGAGGGCGGGACCGGCGCCTCGCCGCTGATCTTCACCGACGCGGTGTCGCTGCCGTTCCGCCTCGGCTTCGCCCGGGCCTACGCGGCCTTCGCCGAGCGCGGGCTGCACGAGGACGTCACGTTCATCGGCTCCGGCAAGCTCGGGCTTCCCGACAACGCGGTGGTGGCGTTCGCGCTCGGCGCCGACATGGTCAACGTCGCCCGGGAGGCGATGCTCGCCGTGGGGTGCATCCAGGCGCAGAAGTGCCACACCGGCGAGTGCCCGACCGGCGTGGCGACCCAGAACGCCTGGCTGGCTCACGGGCTCGACCCGCTCTCGAAGGCCGAGCGGGTGACGAACTACGTGAGGACGTTGCGCCGCGACCTGCTCAAGGTCTCCGAGACGTGCGGCGTCGAGCACCCCGCGCTGATCGGGCCGGACAGTGTCGAGGTCCTGGACAACCTGAGCGACGGCCGGCTCCTCGGCGAGGTCTACGGCTACCGGCCGGGGTGGGGCTTCCCGTCGGAGCGCGACCGCGCCGACATCAGCCGGATCATGGCGGCGACCGAGGAAGCGGAGGCCGAGACCGAGGGACCACCGGAGACGGCCGAGGACGGCAAGCGCGGCGACGAGGCCGCCGGCGAGCTGCCGAGCGAGTAGTCCTCAGGCCGGCTCGGCCAGGCGACGCGCCCGCTCCTCGGCGGAGGTGCGCGGGCACGTGGTGCACGGGCCGTCGTCGCCGACCTTGAAGTAGTAGCAGCAGCCGACCCGGGTGCGGGTGAGGTGCTCGCCGCCGGCCAGGTAGTACGACGTGCCCTGCGCGAACTGCGGCGTCGGGCCCGGCAGGACCACCCGTGCCGAGCCGAACGTCGCCGTCACGCCCTCGGCGTCCGGCCGCTCCGGCCCGAAGCCGCTGTCGAGAGCGTCGAAGAACGCGCCGAGCAGGGCCCGGCGCGGCAGCCGCGCGCTCGGCCGGTACGACGCCAGGAAGTCGTCCGCGTGCGCGCGGACCTGCGCCCGCAGGACCGCCCCGAGCTCGTGCTCGTCCGCCACCACGGTCGCGTCGGGGTGGCCCGCCGCCTCGTCGCCGGGCAGGCACCAGAACGACCGGCCCAGGACGGCGACGCCGTCCGGGTAGGTGTAGGTGTCCTCGGTGCGGAAGGCCAGGTCACCGCGTGCCAGGGACGGCACCCGCCGGTCGACGTGGAAGAACAGCGCGCCGACGGTCGGCGCGATGTCGGCGTAGTAGCTCAGCACGTAGCCGGCGGTGGACATCGCGTGCGTCCGGCCCAGCTCGGCCCGGTGCCAGGCCTCGACCCGGGCCTCCCACGCGGCGATCCGGTCGGCGTCGACCTCGCTGCAGCGCGACCAGCCGTCCGGGGCGGCCTCGGCGTACGAGATCGCGAGCCAGTCCCGGCTCGCGTCGGCTCGCGCCGCGGTCGCGGCCAGCGGGTGCATCAGGAGCCGGCGAGCTCGGTCAACGTCGCGTCGATGTCCGCGAGGACCTCGCGGGCGCCGACCGCTCCGCCGAACTGCCAGTGGTTGCCGACCGTGACGACCCCGTCGTTCTGCACGACCTCGAGCGTCTCCCACAGCGGCGAGCTCTCGTGGCGGTCGGAGCCCTCGCGGACCTCGAGGAACAGCAGGTCGCCGTCGAGCAGCGAGGTGTTCTCCTGCGAGACGTCGACCGAGCCCCACTCGTCGACCTCGGCGTCCTGCACGGCGGCCGGCTCGTGGAAGCCGAGCTCGCCCAGGAGGATCGAGCCGAGCGCGGCCAGGTCGGTCTCGATCGGGTTGATCGCGACGTACTCCGGCGTGCTCTTGGCCTGCACCACCTCGGTGGCGGCGATGACGTCCGCGTGCTCCTCGCGCAGCTGCTCGATCTGGTCCTCGGTCTCGGCGATGAAGGCATCGGCCTCGTCCTCGCGGCCCAGCAGCTCGCCGTATGACCGCAGCGTCCCGCGCCAGTCCTGGAAGGACGCGGTCCCGCCGTACCGGCCACCGTCGGCGTCCTCCTCGCTCGTCGGCACCGCCACCAGCGGGGCGATCGCGGCGAGCTTCTCGCGGCCCTTGGCACCGTCGATCTGGTCGAACGGCAGCAGGATGAGGTCGGGGTCGGCCGCGGCCACCGCCTCGAGGTCCGCGTCGTAGGCGAAGCCGGGGTCGACGAGGCCCTCCCGCGCCAGCTCGTCGCGGAGGTAGTGGGTCTCGTCGTCGGCGTAGAAGTCGAGGCCGAAGACCCCGACGATGGTGTCGGTGTCGTAGCCCAGTGCGGTCAGGTAGTCCACGGTCATCAGGTCCGCGACGATCCGCTGCGGCTCGGCCGGGATCTCGACCTCGCCGTACGCGCTCTCGACGACCCGGGTGGTCGGCTCGGGCTCCGTGCCGGCATCGGTCTCGCTCGCGTCGCTGCCGCAGCCAGCGAGAAGGGCGGGGGTGATCAGGACGAGCAGGGAACGGCGCACGATGCTCCTCGGCAACGGGGCGGCACCGGGCGGCCGCTACTTAGGCAAGCCTAACCTAATCGTTGCGGGCGGGCGCCCGGACTACGCGGAGCGGACGGCGACCACGTCGGCGAACGCCTCGAGGGCGTCGCGGACCGGGCCGGCGGGCAGCACGGCGAGCTTGGCCTTGGCCTCGGCCGCCTGCGCGACGACGTAGGCGCGGGCCTCGTCCAGCGCCGGGTGCTTGCGCAGCAGGTCGAGCGCCTCGGCGTGCCGGTCGTCGTCGGCGAGGTCGCCGTCGAGCAGCTCCATGAGCCGGGCGTCGGCGGGGTCGTTCGCGGCGCGGGCCATCAGCACCGGCAGCGTGGGCACACCCTCACGCAGGTCGGTGCCGGGGGTCTTGCCGGACTCACCGGAGTCGGAGGCGATGTCGAGGATGTCGTCGGAGAGCTGGAACGCCGAGCCGACGATCTCGCCGTACGCCGTGAGCGCCTCCTCGACCTCGGCGGAGGCGCCGCCGAAGCGGGCGCCGTACCGGGCGGACGTGGCGATCAGGGAGCCGGTCTTGCCGGCGACCACCTCGAGGTAGTGCGCGAGCGGGTCCTCGCCCGGCTGCGGCGCGACCGTCTCGAGGATCTGGCCCTCGACCAGGCGGGTGAACGTCTGCGCCTGGATGCGGACGGCGTCCGCGCCGAGGTCGGCCGTCAGCTCGGACGACTTCGAGAACAGGAAGTCGCCGGTGAGGATCGCGACGTGGTTGCCCCAGATGGAGTGGGCGGTGTCGGCGCCGCGGCGCAGGTCCGCCTCGTCCATGACGTCGTCGTGGTACAGCGAGGCCAGGTGGGTGAGCTCGACGACGCACGCGGCGGTCACGACCTCGTCGGAGTCCGGGTGGTCGCCGGTCTCGGCGGCCAGCAGCACCAGCAGCGGCCGGAACCGCTTCCCGCCCGCGGCCATCAGGTGGCCGGCGGTCTCGCTGACGAAGCCGGCCCGGCTGCGGACGTGGCCCGCCAGCGCCTCCTCGACCACGACCATCCGGTCACGGAGCCGACCGGCGAGAGCGTCGTCAGTTACGGGAAGCGCCAACCCAGGGACCGTCACCTGACGAATTCTCCCGCATGGGCCGCGAGCGTGAGAACCGGGCCGGGCAGGATGCCCAGGACGAGGGTCGCGGCGACGCCCACGAGGATGGTCGCGCCGGTCAGGATCGACGGCCGCGTCACGCTGGCCACCTCGCCCTCGGGCTCGCCCTCCACGAAGAACATCAGCACGATCACCCGCACGTAGAAGAACACCGCGATGATGCTGCACAGGATCGCGGCGATCACCACGGGCCAGGCGCCGGCCGACAGCGCGACGGTGAACACCGCCCACTTCCCGACGAAGCCGGCGGTCAGCGGGATGCCGGCCATCGACAGCAGGAAGAACGCGAACAGCCCGGCCACCAGCGGCGAGCGGCGGCCCAGGCCGCGCCAGCGCGCGAACGACGACGCCTCGCCACCGGAGTCGCGCACCAGCGTGACCACGGCGAAGGCGCCGATCATCGCGAAGCCGTACGTCGTCAGGTAGAACAGCACCGCCTGCGTGGACGTGACCTGGCCGTCGGAGAGCTCCGAGGCCTGCTGCACGCCGAGCACGCCGGTCAGCAGGAAGCCGGTGTGCGCGACCGACGAGTAGGCGAGCATCCGCTTCATGTCGGTCTGCACGACCGCGAGGACGGCGCCGACGACCATCGTGAGGATCGCGATGACCCACAGCATCGGCTGCCACGACCAGCGCTCCGAGCCGAAGGCGACGTAGAAGAGCCGCATCAGGGCGCCGAACGCCGCGATCTTGGTGCCGGCGGCCATGAAGCCGGTGACCGGCGTCGGGGCGCCCTGGTAGACGTCCGGGGTCCAGTTGTGGAACGGCGCGGCGCCCACCTTGAACAGCAGGCCGACGGCGAGCATCCCGAGGCCGATCAGCAGCAGGGAGCTGTTGCCGACGTCGTTGCGGACCGCCTCGTTGATGTCGGCGTAGTCCATGGAGCCGGCGAAGCCGTAGACCAGCGCGACGCCGTACAGGAAGAAGCCGGAGGAGAACGCGCCGAGCAGGAAGTACTTGAGAGCCGCCTCCTGGCTGAGCAGCCGGCGTCGGCGGGCGAGGCCGCAGAGCAGGTACAGCGGCAGCGACAGCACCTCGAGCGCGACGAACAGGGTCAGCAGGTCGTTCGCGGCCGGGAACATCATCATGCCGAAGACCGCGAACATCATCAGCGGGTAGACCTCGGTGTGCTCCAGCCCGCGGGTCGACGCCTGCCGCTCGGCCTCGGTGCCGGGCAGCGCGGCGGCCTGGCCGGCGAACGCCGACACCCCGCCCTCGAGCCGGCGCTCGGCGAAGAGCAGGAGCCCACCGAGCGAGAACACGAGGATGATGCCCCACAGGAACACCGTCGGGCCGTCGATGGCCAGGCTGCCCTCGACGCCGATCAGCCCGCGGGCCTGGCCGTCGCCGAGCACCTCGAGCTCGCCCGCGATGAGGATGGTGCCGACCAGGGCCGCGACCAGTCCGGCGGCGGCGAGCAGCGTCTGCACGAGGTAGCGCCGCTCGCGCGGCACGAACGCCTCCACGACCACGCCGAGGCACGCGACCGCGAACATGACGAGCAGCGGCCAGATCTCGGCGTACTCGATGCTGGGCTTGACGAAGTCCATCAGTGCTCGCCCTCCTCGGCGTGGTCGGCGGCCGGGACGGACGGGGCGTCATCGGACACCCCGACGTGCTCCAGCAAGGTGTCGACGGTCGGGTTCGCGGCGTCGAGCAGCGGCATCGGGTAGAAGCCGAAGAGCACCAGCGCCAGCATCAGCGGGACGACCGCGACCAGCTCGCGCCGGTTGAGGTCCTTCATCCCCTCGTCGCCGGCGACCGGCGGCCCCGTCATCGTGCGCTGGTAGAGCCAGAGCACGTAGATCGCGGCGAGGACGATGCCGGTGACCGCGACGACGCCGACCCACCAGTGGTAGTCGAACGCCGCGATCATCACCAGGATCTCGGAGACGAACTGGCTGAGTCCGGGCAGGCCGAGCGTGGCCAGGCCGGCGACGAGGAACAGCCCGGCGAGGACCGGCGCACGGTTCTGGACGCCGCTGATCTCGCTGATCAGCGAGGTGCCCTTGCGCCGGATCAGGTAACCCGCGATCAGGAACAGCGCGGCGGTGCCGATCCCGTGGTTGACCATGTAGAGGATCGAGCCCGAGGCGCCCTGGCTGGAGAACGCGAAGATCCCGAGCGTGATGAAGCCGAAGTGGCTGAGCGACGTCAGGCCGATGAGGCGCAGGATGTCGTCCTGGCCGATCGCCAGGAACGCGCCGTACACGATCGAGATCAGCGCCAGCGTCACGACCACCGGCGTCGCCCACTGCGAGGCCTCCGGGAACAGCCCGAGGCAGAACCGCAGCATGCCGAACGTGCCGATCTTGTCGAGCACGCAGACCAGCAGCACGCTGGTGCCCGGCGTGGCCTTCTCGGTGGTGTCGGCCAGCCACGTGTGCAGCGGGAACAGCGGCGCCTTGACCGCGAACGCGATCATGAAGCCGACGAACAGCCAGCGCTCCCAGGTGGTGCTCATCTCGACGTTCTGCAGGTCGGAGAGCAGGTACGACGGGCTGCCGGCGTCGGCCGAGACGACGTAGAGCCCGATCACCGCGGCCAGCAGCACCAGGCCGCCACCGAGCTGGTACATCAGGAACTTGAGCGCCGCGAACGAGCGACCCTCCCGGCCGAACCCGCCGATCAGGAAGTACGCCGGGATCAGCGTGGCCTCGAAGACGACGTAGAAGAGGAACACGTCGGTCGCCGCGAACACGCAGAGGCCGAACGCCTCGAGGGCCAGCGCCCAGGCGAAGAACGCCGGCACGTTGTTGCCGTCCGCCTCGTTCCAGGACGCCACGAACACGACCGGGACGAGGAACACGGTGAGCAGGATCAGCAACAGCCCGAGGCCGTCGACGCCGAGCGCGTAGTGGACGCCGAAGGCCTCGATCCACGTGTGGGTCTCGGTCATCTGCATGCCGTCGCCCGTGTCGTACTGCGCGGCGATCGCGACACCCACCGCGAGCGTGAGCAGCGAGAAGCCGAGCGCGACCTGCTTCGGCAGGACCGAGCCGGGCGCCTTGGGCAGGAACGCCGTGACCAGCGCGCCGACCAGCGGCACGGCGATCAGGACGGTGAGCCAGGGGAAGTCGTTCATGCGAGGTTCACCGCCAGGAGGGCCAGCGTGACGATCAGCGCGCCGGCGAGCAGGGACAAGGCGTAGGAGCGGACGTAGCCGTTCTGGACCCGGCGGCCCACGGAGGCGAGGCCGCCGACCGCCATCGGGCCGCCGGTGAGCACCCCGTCGACCACCTTCTCGTCGAGGACCAGGGAACCGGCGACCGCGCGCCGTCCCGGGTTCACGACCAGGGTGTCGTTGATCAGGTTGCCGTAGACCTCTTCACGGCCGGCGCGCGTGACGAACGAGACGTCCTGCGGGGCCTCGCGCGGCACCTCGCGCTTGCCGATCAGGACCCAGGCGAGCCACACACCGACCGCGACGACGGCCACCGCGAGGGCGCTCACCGCGAGTGCCGGGATCGGCGGCTCGTGGTGCTCGGCGACGCCGGTGACCGGCGCGAGGAACTCGACGATCCAGTCGTTGACGATGAACACGCCACCGACCACGGACAGCGCGGCGAGCGCGATGAGCGGGACGGTCATCACCGACGGCGACTCGTGCGGGTGGACGTCCTTCTCCCAGCGCTTCTCGCCGAAGAAGGTCATCAGCATCATCCGGGTCATGTAGAAGCCGGTGACGCCGGCGCCGAGGAGCGCGCAGAGCCCGACGATCCAGTTGTCGGCGAGCGCGGTCTCGATGATCTTGTCCTTCGACCAGAAGCCGGAGAACCCGGGGAACCCGATGATCGCGAGGTAGCCGGCCGCAAAGGTGACGTAGGTGATCGGCATCGCCTTGCGGACCATGCCGTAGTGGCGCATGTCGACGTCGTCGTCCATGCCGTGCATGACCGAGCCGGCGCCGAGGAACATGTTGGCCTTGAAGAAGCCGTGCATCAGCAGGTGGAAGATCGCGAACGCGTATCCCGCGACGCCGAGGCCGGCGGCCAGCATCATGTAGCCGATCTGGCTCATGGTGGAGCCGGCGAGGGCCTTCTTGATGTCGTCCTTCGCGCAGCCGATCCACGCACCCCAGAAGATCGAGATGACCGCGACGACCACGACAGCGGTCTGCGCGTGGGGCGCGAGCTCGAACACGAAGTTGGAGCGGACGATCAGGTAGACGCCGGCGGTGACCATGGTCGCGGCGTGGATGAGCGCCGACACCGGCGTCGGGCCCTCCATCGCGTCCAGGAGCCAGGCCTGCAGCGGGAACTGCGCGGACTTGCCGCACGCCCCGACCAGCAGCAGGAGGCCGAGGATCGTCAGCTGCGTCTCCGAGGCGTTCGCGACGTTCTCGCTGATCACCGTGAAGCTGGTGGAGCCGAAGAGGACGAAGAACATCATGATCGCGAGCGACAGCCCCATGTCACCGACGCGGTTGATCACGAAGGCCTTCTTGCCCGCGGCCGCCGCCGAGGGCTTGTGCTGCCAGAAGCTGATCAGCAGGTACGACGCCAGGCCGACGCCCTCCCAGCCGAGGAACAGCCCGAGGTAGTTCTCGGCGAGGACGAGCATCAGCATCGCTGCGACGAAGAGGTTCAGGTAGCCGAAGAAGCGGCGCCGGCGCGGGTCGTGCGCCATGTAGCCGATCGAGTAGACGTGGATCAGCGATCCGACGCCGGTGATCAGCAGCAGGAACAGCGCCGACAGCGGGTCGTACAGCAGGTCCATGCCGACGTCGAGGTGGCCGACCTCGAACCAGGTGTACAGGTGCTGGCTGACCTGGCGGTCCTCCTCGGACCGGCCCAGGAGCGTCGCGAACATCACGACCGACAGCACGAACGAGCCGATCGGCATCAGCGTGCCGAGCAGGTGGCCCCACTTGTCGGTGTACTTGCCACCGACCAGCAGGATCGCCGCGCCGGCCAGGGGCAGCGCGATGATCAGCCACAGCAGGCCGAACACGCCGTCCGCGGAGGTCGGGTCGACGACGGGGATCCCGCCGCCTCCGTTCAGAGCAATCATCTTCGGGTCGCTCCTAGTACTTCAGCAGGCTGGCGTCGTCGACCGAGGCCGAGCGACGGGTCCGGAAGATGGTCATGATGATCGCGAGCCCGACCACGACCTCGGCCGCGGCCACCACCATCACGAAGAAGGCGGCGATCTGGCCGTCGAGGTTGCCGTGCTGCTTGGCGAAGGCGACCAGCGCGAGGTTCGAGGCGTTGAGCATCAGCTCGACGCACATGAACACGACGATCGCGTTGCGGCGGGTCAGCACCCCGACGCAGCCGATCGTGAAGAGGATCCCCGAGAGGACCACGTACGCGGTGATGTTCACTGGTCGTCCTCTCCGGTCGCCGGTGCGGGCTCGGTCGTCGACGCGGGTGTCGCGGCGTCGCGGCCGCCGGCGTGGGCAGCGCCGCCCACCTGGCGGTTGAACGGCTCGATGTCCTCGGCGAGCGCGGGCGCGGAGCGGACCACGCCGCGGGCGGTGAGCACCTTGGACACCGACGACGGTGCCGCGGTGCCGTCGGGCAGCAGCGCCGGGGTGTCGACCGCGTTGTGGCGGGCGTAGACACCGGGCGAGGGCAGCGGCCCGAGGTGGGTGCCCTTCTCCGCGTAGTCCTGGACCCGCTTGGCCGCCTGGGCCTGCTGGGTGGCCTTGGGCGTCAGGCGTTCGCGGTGCGCGAGCACCATCGCGCCGACGGCCGCGGTGATCAGCAGCGCGCTGGTGACCTCGAAGCCGAAGACGTAGCGCGAGAAGAGGATGTTGGCCAGCGCCTGGATGTTGCCGCCCTCGTTGGCCGCGTCGAGCCCGACCGCGGTGCCGAGCGTGATCTGGCCGAGGCCGATCACGAGCACCAGGCCGAGGCCGAGCCCACCGAGCATCGCCATCACCCGCTGGCCGCGGATCGTCTCGACCACCGAGTCGGAGGCGTCGACGCCGACGAGCATCAGCACGAACAGGAACAGCATCAAGATCGCGCCGGTGTAGACGATGATCTGCACCGCGAAGAGGAACGGCGCGTCGAGGCCGGCGTACAGCACCGCCAGGCTGATCATCACGACCGCCAGCAGCAGTGCTGCGTGGACGGCCTTGCGGACGAACAGGATGCCGAGCGCGGCGATCACCATGATCGGCGCGAGGATCCAGAACGCGATCACTTGTCGCCCTCCTGACCGGTCGCGGCGGGCGCCGGCGCGGAGTACTCGCCGCGGTAGTAGGCGCCCTCGTCGTCGCCGAGCCGCATCGGGTGCGGCGGCTGCTCCATGCCGGGCAGCAGCGGCGCGAGCAGATCGGACTTCTCGTAGATCAGGTCGGCCCGGTTGTTGTCGGCCAGCTCGTACTCGTTGGTCATCGTGAGCGCGCGGGTCGGGCACGCCTCGATGCACAGGCCGCACAGGATGCAGCGCAGGTAGTTGATCTGGTAGACGCGGCCGTAGCGCTCACCGGGGCTGAACCGCCCAGACCCGTCGGGCAGGTCGGTGTTGGACGCGCCCTCGACGTAGATCGCGTCGGCCGGGCAGGCCCACGCGCACAGCTCGCAGCCGATGCACTTCTCGAGGCCGTCGGGCCAGCGGTTGAGCTGGTGCCGGCCGTGGAAGCGCGGCGCCGTCGGGTGCTGGTCCTTGTCGAACGGGTACTGCTCGGTGACGACCTTCTTGAACATCGTCCGGAACGTGACGCCGAAGCCGGCGACCGGGTCCCAGAACTGCTCCTTGAGGCTCTTGGACTGTTCGTCGGCCATCAGGCGTCGCCTCCCGTGACGGTGGAGCTCGTGCTGAACGTGAGCGGCTTGGCGGCGCCGCGGACCGCGCCGCCGGCCGGCATCGGCGGGACCGGGAAGGCTCCCGGCCGCTGCTCGACGGCGACGGGCGCCTCGGCGTCCGACTCCTCCTTGGCGCCGATGAAGAACAGCACCAGGAAGACCACCGCAAGGGCGCCGATGCCGATCAGGAGGTACTGCCGGTCGATGCCGCCGTCGAGCGAGATCGAGCGGATGGTCGCGACCGCGACGATCCAGACCAGCGCGATCGGGATCAGCCGCTTCCAGCCGAACGCCATGAACTGGTCGTAGCGCAGGCGGGGCAGCGAGCCGCGCAGCCAGATGAAGATGAAGATGAAGAACAGCACCTTGCCGAAGAACCACAGCAGCGGCCAGTAGCCCTCGTTGGCGCCGGCCCACACCTCGTCGATCCAGAACGGCGCGTGCCAGCCGCCCAGGAACAGCGTGGTCGCCAGCGCGGACACCGTCGCCATGTTGATGTACTCGGCCAGGAAGAACAGCGCGAACTTCAGCGAGCTGTACTCCGTGTGGAAGCCGCCGACCAGCTCACCCTCGGCCTCGGGGAGGTCGAACGGCGCGCGGTTGGTCTCGCCGATCATCGCGATCACGTAGATCACGAACGACGGCACCAGGATCAGGCCGAACCAGAGGTCGTCCTGCGCCTCCACGATCTCGGACGTCGACATCGAGCCGGCGTACAGGAACACCGCGACCAGGGCGAGGCCCATCGCGACCTCGTAGGAGATCATCTGCGCGCTCGAGCGCAGGCCGCCGAGCAGGGAGTACGTCGACCCGCTCGACCAGCCGCCGAGCACGATGCCGTAGATGCCGATCGAGGCGATCGCCATCACGAACAGCACCGCGACGGGCATGTCGGTCAGCTGCAGCGGCGTCTCCTCGCCGAACATGTTCACGACCGGGCCGAACGGGATCACCGAGAACGTCACGAAGGCCGGCACCGCCGCGATCACGGGCGCCAGCAGGAAGACCCACTTGTCCGCGGCCTTCGGGATGATGTCCTCCTTCAGCGCCAGCTTCACGCCGTCGGCGAGCGACTGCAGCAGGCCGAAGGGGCCGTTGACGTTCGGGCCGATCCGGTGTTGCATCCGGGCCACGACCCGGCGCTCCCACCAGATGTTGAACAGCGTGAGCAGGACCAGCACCACGAAGATCAGCAGCGACTTGACGAGGATGATCCACCAGACGTCGTTGCCGAACTCCGAGAGGTCGTCGGCCTCCATCACGATCACTGGTTCGCTCCCTTCACGGTGACCCGGCTGCCGGGCGAGGCGAGATCGGCGAGCACGCCGCGGCCGAAGGAGTTCGCCGGCACCCACACCACGCCGTCGGCGAGGTCGGCCGGCTCGGCGGGCAGGGTGACCGAGCCACGGTCACCGGTGAGGGTGACGGTGGGCCCGACGGCGTCGTACGCCGCCTGGCTGAGCCGGGCGACCGGCGCCCGGCCGGTCGCGGCGTAGGCCTTGTCGCCGTCCTGCATCGAGCCGTTGTCGACCAGCAGCTTCCAGGTGGACAGGGCCAGGCCCTCGCCGCCGGTCGGGCTCGCCGCGACGCTCTCGTGCGCGGCGCGCGCCCCGTCCCAAGGTCCGAACTCCTCCATCTGGGCACGGGCCTCGGCGACGGTGCGGAAGCCGAGGGGGCTCCCCTGTCCGAGCTGGGCGAGCTCGTCGGCGATGCCGGCGAGGATGCGCAGGTCCGGCAGCGAGTTCGTGTTGGCGAACACCGCGTCGAAGGGCCGCGGGCGGCCCTCCCACGTCACGAACATGCCGGCCTTGTCGGAGACCGGGGCGACGGGGAACACCACGTCGGCGGCCCGGGTCACGTCGGTCTCCCGGAGCTCGAGGGCGACCACGAACGACGCCGCCTCGATCGCCGCGCGGGTCGCGGCCGGGTCACTGGTGTCGTCGGGGTCGACGCCGCCGACGACCAGGCCGCCGACCTCGCCGGCGGCCAGGGCCGCGACGATCTGGTCGGCGTCCCGCCCGGCGGTCTCGGGCAGCGAGTCGACGCCCCAGGTGGCGGCGGCGTCGACCCGGGCACCGGCATCGGCCACCGGGCGACCGCCCGGGAGCAGGTTCGGCAGGCAGCCGGTCTCGACCGCACCGCGGTCGCCGGCCCGACGCGGCACCCAGGCCAGCCGGGCGCCGGTGCGGGCGGCGAGCGCGGCCGCGGCGCTGAGCGCGCCCGGGGCCGTCGCGAGCCGCTCGCCGACCAGGATGACGGCGGTGGAGTCGACGCCCTGGTCACCCAGGCCCTCGATCGCGGCGGCCTCGTCGCCGGGCGCCGTCCGGACCAGGTGGCCGTTGAGCTTGCCCAGCCCGCGGGTGGCGTACGGCGCGACCGCGAGCACGCGGGTGTGGCCGTGCATCACGGCCTTGCGCAGGCGCAGGAAGATCGCACCGGCCTCGTCCTCGGGCTCCAGCCCGACGAGCACCACGGTCTTGGCCGCCTCGAGGTCGGCGTACGTGGCGGTGCTGCGCAGCACGACCTCGGCCGCGAGGAACGACGTCTCCTCGGCCGACAGCGGGCGCGCCCGGAAGTCGATGTCGTTGGTGCCGAGCGCGACGCGGGCGAACTTGCTGTACGCGTAGGCGTCCTCGGCCGTCAGCCGGCCGCCGGTGAGGACCGCGGCCGAGCCGGCGGCGCGCAGCCCACGGGCGGCGACCGCGAAGGCCTCCGGCCACGAGGCGGGCCGCAGCTCGCCGTCCTCACGGACCTGCGGGTAGGTCAGCCGGTCGGGCTGCGTCGCGTAGTGGAACGCGAAGCGGTCCTTGTCGGTGATCCACTCCTCGTTGACCTCGGGGTCGTTGCCGGACAGCCGGCGCATGACCTTGCCGCGGCGGTGGTCGACGCGGATCGCGGAGCCGCACGCGTCGTGCTCGGCGACCGCCGGCGAGGAGACCAGGTCGAAGGGCCGCGAGCGGAAGCGGTACTCCGCGCTGGTGAGCGCACCGACCGGGCAGATCTGGATGACGTTGCCGGAGAAGTACGACAGGAACGGCGCGTTCTCGGCGATGCCGATCTGCTGCTGCGCGCCGCGCTCGACCAGCTCGATGAACGGGTCGCCCGCGATCTCGGACGCGAAGCGGGTGCAGCGCTGGCAGACGATGCAGCGCTCCCGGTCGAGGAGCACCTGCGGGGAGATGTTGATCGGCTTGGGGAACGTGCGCTTCACGCCGCCACCGGCGGAGAAGCGGGACTCACCGCGGCCGTTGGACATCGCCTGGTTCTGCAGCGGGCACTCGCCGCCCTTGTCGCACACCGGGCAGTCCAGCGGGTGGTTGATCAGCAGGAACTCCATGATCCCCTGCTGCGCCTTGTCGGCGACCGGGCTGGTGGCCTGGGTGTTGACGACCATGCCCTCGGCGACCGGCAGCGTGCAGGAGGCCTGCGGCTTCGGGAAGCCGCGGCCGTTGCCGGCGTCCGGCACGTCGACCAGGCACTGGCGGCAGGCGCCGACCGGCGCGAGCAGCGGGTGGTCGCAGAACCGCGGGATCTGCACGCCGACCTGCTCGGCCGCGCGGATCACCAGGGTGTCCTTGGGGACGCTGACCTGGATCCCGTCGATGGTGACGGTGACGGTGTCCACGGCGTCGGTCTTCTCCGGGGTCGTCGTCATGCGCTTGCTCCCTCGGTGGCGAAGAGGGTCGAGGCGGTGTGGTCGAACGGGCAACCGCCGTGGGTGAGGTGCGCGACGTACTCGTCGCGGAAGTGCTGGATGGAGCTCGAGATCGGGCTGACGGCGCCGTCGGCGAGCGCACAGAACGACCGGCCGAGGATGTTGTCGCACTGGTCGAGCAGCAGGTCGAGGTCGGCCTCGCTGCCCTTGCCCTTCTCCAGCGCCGACAGCACCTGCACCAGCCACCACGTGCCCTCGCGGCACGGGGTGCACTTGCCGCAGGACTCGTGCTTGTAGAACTCGGTCCACCGCAGTACGGCGCGCACCACGCAGGTGGTGTCGTCGAAGATCTGCAGCGCGCGGGTGCCGAGCATCGAGCCGGCCGCGCCGACGCCCTCGAAGTCGAGGGGCACGTCGAGGTGCTCGGCGGTGAGGATCGGGGTGCTCGAGCCGCCCGGGGTCCAGAACTTCAGCTCGTGGCCCTCGCGCATCCCGCCGGCCAGGTCGATGAGCGTGCGCAGCGTGATGCCGAGCGGCGCTTCGTACTGACCGGGCTTCTTGACGTGGCCGGAGAGCGAGAAGATGCCGAAGCCCTTGGACTTCTCGGTGCCCATCGAGGCGAACCAGCCGGCGCCGTTGCCGATGATGCTCGGGACGGACGCGATCGACTCGACGTTGTTGATCACGGTGGGGCTGGCGTACAGGCCCGCGACGGCCGGGAACGGCGGGCGCAGCCGGGGCTGGCCGCGGCGGCCCTCGAGGCCCTCGAGCAGCGCGGTCTCCTCGCCACAGATGTAGGCGCCGGCGCCGGCGTGGACGACGACGTCGAGGTCGTAGCCCGAGCCGTGGATGTTCGTGCCGAGGTGGCCGGCCTCGTAGGCCTCACGCACGGCGTTCTGCACCCGGCGGATCACGTGCAGGACCTCGCCGCGGATGTAGATGAACGCCTTGTTGGCGCGGATGGCGTAGGAGCTGATGATCACGCCCTCGACCAGCGTGTGCGGGCTGGCCATCATCAGCGGGATGTCCTTGCAGGTGCCCGGCTCCGACTCGTCGGCGTTGACGACGAGGTACTTCGGCTTCGGGTTGTCCTGCGGGATGAAGCCCCACTTCATGCCGGTCGGGAAGCCGGCGCCGCCACGGCCGCGCAGACCGGAGTCCTTGACCGCGGCGATGATCGCGTCGGGGTCCATCGCGAACGCCTTGTCGAGCGCCTGGTAGCCGCCGCGGGCGGCGTACGACGCGAGCGTCCACGCGCGGTCGTCGCCCCAGTTGGCGGTGAGGACCGGGGTCAGGGTGTCAGGCATTGTCGGCCTCCGGTGCGGTCCAACCCTTGTCGTGGGCGATGTCGAGGCCCACCAGCGACGCCGGCCCTGCGGCCGGTCCGTCGTCGGCACGCCCGTCGGGGAAGCCGGCGAGCACGCGCTCGGCCTCGCGCCAGGTGCAGATCTTCGGCCCCCGGGTCGAGTGGACCTCCTTGCCCTCGCGGAGGTCGTCGACCAGCTGGGTCGCGGACTCCGGGGTCTGGTTGTCCATGAACTCCCAGTTGACCATCACGACCGGCGCGTAGTCGCAGGCCGCGTTGCACTCGACGTGCTCGAGGGTGATCTTGCCGTCCTCGGTGGTCTCGTCGTTGCCGACGTCGAGGTGGCCCTTGAGCCGCTCGAAGATCGCGTCGCCGCCCATCACCGCGCACAGCGTGTTGGTGCAGACGCCGACGTGGTAGTCGCCGACCGGCCGGCGCTTGTACATCGTGTAGAACGTCGCGACGCCGCTGACCTCGGCCGCGGTGATGCCGAGGATGTCGGCGCACACCTCGATGCCCTCGGGGGTCACCCGGCCCTCGACCGACTGCACGAGGTGCAGCATCGGCAGCAGGCCCGAGCGGGCCTCGGGGTAGCGGGCCGCGATCTCGCGGAGCTCGTTCTTGGTGTTGTCGTCGATCACCTGTCGACGCCTCCCATCACCGGGTCGATGGACGCGATCGCGACGATGACGTCGGCGACCTGGCCGCCCTCGCTCATCACGCTCGTGGCCTGCAGGTTGGTGAACGACGGGTCGCGGAAGTGCGCCCGGAACGGCCTGGTGCCGCCGTCGGAGACGACGTGCGCGCCGAGCTCGCCGCGCGGCGACTCGACCGGGACGTAGGCCTGGCCGGCCGGGACCCGGAAGCCCTCGGTCACCAGCTTGAAGTGATGGATCAGCGCCTCCATCGACTCCCCCATGATGTGGCGGATGTGGTCGAGGCTGTTGCCCATGCCGTCGCTGCCGATCGCGAGCTGGCTGGGCCAGGCGATCTTCTTGTCCGCGACCATCACCGGGGCGCCGTCCATCTTCGCGAGCCGGTCAGCGGCCTGCTCGACGATCTTCAGCGACTCCCACATCTCGTTGAGACGGATCCGGAACCGGCCGTACGCGTCGCTGGTGTCCCAGGTCTGCACGTCGAAGTCGTAGGTCTCGTAGCCGGAGTAGGGCTGGGTCTTGCGCAGGTCCCACGGGTAGCCGGTGCTGCGCAGCACCGGACCGCTGAGGCCGAGCGCGAGGCAACCCTCCAGGTCGAGGTGGCCGACGCCCTCGAGACGTGCCTTGAAGATCGGGTTCGCGTTGCAGAGGTCGGCGTACTCGGGGAGCCGCTTGCGCATGAGGGCCACGAAGCCGCGGATCTCGTCGAGCGCGCCCGGCGGGAGGTCCTGCGCGACACCGCCGGGCCGGATGAACGCGTGGTTCATGCGCAGGCCGGTGATCAGCTCGAACAGGTCGAGCACGAGCTCACGCTCGCGGAAGCCGATCGTCATCACGGTGAGCGCGCCGATCTCCATGCCACCGGTCGCGATGCAGACCAGGTGGGAGGAGATCCGGTTGAGCTCCATGAGCAGGACCCGCATGACCTGGGCCTTCTCCGGCACCTGGTCCTCGATGTCGAGCAGCCGCTCGACCCCGAGCACGTAGGTCATCTCGTTGTAGAACGGGCTCAGATAGTCCATCCGGGTGCAGAACGTGACGCCCTGCGTCCAGGAGCGGTACTCCATGTTCTTCTCGATGCCGGTGTGGAGGTAGCCGATGCCACAGCGGGCCTCGGTGACCGTCTCACCCTCGAGCTCGAGGATCAGCCGGAGCACGCCGTGCGTCGACGGGTGCTGTGGGCCCATGTTGACGACGACCCGCTCGTCGGCCTCCTCCGCGAGGCCGTCGGAGATCGAGTCCCAGTCCTGGCCGGTGACGGTGAAGACCTTGCCCTCGGTGGTGTCCGAGCCGCTGGCGTAGTAGTCGGTGCTCATGTCAGTTGTAGCTCCTGCGCTGGTCAGGAGGCGGAACCGTGCCGCCCTTGTACTCGACGGGGATGCCGCCGAGGGGATAGTCCTTGCGCTGCGGGTGGCCCGGCCAGTCGTCGGGCATCAGGATCCGCGTGAGCGCGGGGTGGCCGTCGAAGACGATGCCGAACATGTCGAACGTCTCGCGCTCGTGCCAGTCGTTGGTCGGGTAGACCGACACGATCGACGGGATGTGCGGGTCGGCGTCCGGCGCGGTCACCTCGAGGCGGATCCGGCGGTTGTGGGTCATCGAGAGCAGGTGGTAGACCGCGTGCAGCTCGCGCCCGGTGTCCTCGGGGTAGTTCACGCCGCTCACCCCGGCGCAGAACTCGAAGCGCAGGCGCTCGTCGTCGCGGAGCAGCTTGGCCACCGCGACGAGGTCCTCACGGCGGACGTGGAACGTGATCTCGCCGCGGTGGATGACCACCCGGCTGGCGCCCAGCTCGAGCCCGGCGGCGCCGGCCGCAGCCTCGAGCGCGTCGGCGACCTCGTCGAACCAGCCGCCGTACGGGCGCTGGGCCTCGCCGGGGAGGACCACGGCCTGGGTGAGACCGCCGTACCCGCTGGTGTCGCCGGTGCCGTGGACGCCGAACATGCCTCGGCGGACACCGACCTGCTGGACCTCGCCGGTCGGGGCGGGGACGTTCTCGGGGGTCTGGTCGGTGTGGTCGGACTCGGTCACCGCAGCATGCCCTTCATCTCGGACGTCGGGAGCGCGGACAGCGCGGCGGTCTCGAGCTCCTCGATCTCCCGCACCCGGTTCGCACCGAGCTTGGTGTTCTGCACCTGGTCGTGCAGCTTGAGGATCGCGTCGATGAGCATCTCCGGGCGCGGGGGGCAGCCGGGGAGGTACATGTCGACGGGGACGACGTGGTCGACGCCCTGGACGATCGCGTAGTTGTTGAACATGCCGCCGCTGCTCGAGCAGACGCCCATCGCCAGCACCCACTTGGGGTTCGGCATCTGGTCGTAGATCTGGCGGAGGACCGGCGCCATCTTCTGGCTCACCCGGCCGGCGACGATCATCAGGTCGGCCTGGCGCGGGCTGGCCCGGAAGACCTCCATGCCGAAGCGGGCCAGGTCGTACTTCGGGCCACCGCTGGTCATCATCTCGATGGCGCAGCAGGCGAGACCGAAGGTGGCCGGCCAGAACGACGCCTTGCGCATGTAGCCCGCGACGCCCTCGACGGTCGTCAGCAGGACTCCGCTGGGGAGCTTCTCTTCAATGCCCGTCATCCGAGGTTGACCTTCCAGCTCGTCGAGAGTCGTGAGGTGCGTGCCGTGGCACGGGATGGCGACCTTCTCGCGGTCGTCGACCGACGTGACCGCCGGCAGGGTGCGTACATCACGGCTCTCAATCCCATTCCAGGCCGCCGCGTCGCCACACGTAGGCATAGGCGACGAAGACGGTGGCGATGAAGATGACCATCTCGACCAGCCCGAAGAACTTCAGGGCGTCGAACTGCACCGCCCACGGGTACAGGAAGATGATCTCGATGTCGAAGACGATGAAGAGCATCGCGGTGATGTAGTACTTCACCGGGAACCGGCCACCGCCGACGGGTTGTGGAGTCGGCTCGATCCCGCACTCGTAGGAGTCCAGCCGGGCTCGGTTGTAGCGGCTCGGACCCACGAACGCGCTCATGACCACCGAGCCGACCGCGAACGCTGCGGCGATGAGAGCCAGTACCAGCACCGGCGTGTAGAGCTCCATGCCTCGCCTTTCCATCCGGCCATTTGTGACTTTGTGAACTGAATCACTAAGTGTCGCGGAACACAGTTAACCACTCTCGAAAGCCGGTCGCACCCGGGGGTGCCCGATCCCGCCGAACCGCCGGAAACCCAGCCTGACCTGGGGATTTCGGCAATGAACGCGTGTCTTAATTCCGGGCTGCGTGAGGCCCGCGGGATCGGCCCGGCCCGGCGCGCGACCGCACGTCGGCACCGGCACGTGGCGCGTGGCGGCGGTGCCGCGGGGGTCGGTCCGTCGCAGGTTCACCACGGTATGCAGGCGCGGCCTCAAGGGGTCAGTGCAATCGCCTTCTGACTGGAGGTGGTTGGGATGCGTCCTCGGAC